>CAVVCH010000015.1:0-154864 GCA_963746605.1 uncultured delta proteobacterium | reverse complement strand
AAAAGTAAATCCCGGAAGGATCGGTCACGATCGAAGTCTTCTGATAAGGATCAATTGGCATCGTGAATTACCCAGGCCTTTCGGTCTTCCATAAAATCACCAGCACCCATTGCCTTGCGGACAATGGGTTTGCTGAAAGGATGGTCCTTTCCACCCCCACCTGCTGTTTTTTAAGCAATGGTCCCAGTTTTTCAATTTCTTCGCGCCAGTCCGGTCCCTTCATCAGCAGCAGGCGCTGTGCCGGACCCCAAAAAGGTGTTACCGCCCTTAGGACTGCCTCCAATTTGACCCCCCGGCTGACAAAGAAGTCCCAGGAAACTTCCGGCGGGAGGGCCACCGGTTCTTTCCCCAGAAAGACCGGAATGACGTTTATACCGGACAATCCCAGGCGACGGACGGCTTCCTTCAGAAAACTGGCCTTCTTGGCCGTGGCCTCCACCAGATCGATGGTCAGCGCCAGGACGTACGATCTTTAAGGGGAGGCCGGGAAAACCGGCCCCGGAGCCGATATCCAGCAAACGGGCGGTTTCGGGGAGGTGAGGGAGCAGGAGCAGGGAATCCAGGAAGTGCCGGGAAATGATTTCCAGCCGGGGTGCGCAGGGCGGTCAGGTTCATCTTCCGATTCCACTTCAGGAGGAGTGCTAAATAGACCAGGAACTGCTCGATCTGTTCCGGGGCGAGATCCAGGCCCAGGACCCGGGCCCCGCGCTCCAGGAGGTTGCGGGCTTCTGCCGGATCGAGATTCCGGTCCAATTTTTTGCTTGGGGGTTTATTCATTAGCAAAAAAATAGCCGCTGCCTACCGAGCTCCCCCTCACCCCCCCCTCTCCCCCGTGGGGGCGAGGGAGCCCAAGGGAACGGCCCGAGCGGCAGGCGGGGACGCCTGCCCTACGAAAAATCCAGGCTGAATAGGCGAGGGTAGAGAGGCCGTCTTTTTAACCGGCAACTTGCAACCGGCAACCAGGTCTATTTCCCGATACAGAACCGGCTGAAGATCTTTTCCAGGACATCCTCGGTAGTCGCCTTCCCCACCAGGGATCCCAATTGCGTCCAGGGCCTCCTGCACATTGACCGCGATGAATTCCGGCGATACCTTTTGGTTCATTTCACGGTGCGCTTCCTGCAGGGCTTCGCGGGCTTTTTCCAAAATGATTTTCTGCCGAAGGGTGGGGACCAGGGCCGGGGCGGCCTCCAGGGGATGATCCTGGAGAAACCATTCCACTACCCGGTTTTTTAAAGCCTCCAGGCCTTCTCCGGTCCTGGCCGACAGGATAAGTCGTCGGTCTTGAGGGAAGGTCCTCCGGAATTCCTGTTCCTTCAATCCGGCGGGCAAATCCATTTTGTTGAGGATTATGAAGTGCGGCCGGCCCTTGATCTCCTCATAAAGGTCCAGGTCTTTTTCATCGAGGGGGGCGGAACGATCCAGCATGAACAGAACCAGATGGGCCTCCATCATTTTTTGGCGGCTTCGAGCAATGCCGGCCTGTTCGACCTCCTCTTGGGCTGTGTGGATCCCGGCCGTATCAATCAGCCGGAAGGGTATCCCTTGGATCGTCAGGGGTTCCTCGATCGTGTCTCGGGTAGTCCCGGGAATGGCTGTTACAATGGCCCGTTCTTCCCGCAGGAGACGATTGAGCAGGCTGGACTTGCCCACATTCGGCTTACCGACGATGACCAGGTTAATCCCCTCCCGAAAGATTCGCCCGTCTTCGTAGGCTTCGATTAAAATCTCCAGGGGCTCTAGGACCTTTTGAGCCAGTTGCAGGTTCCAGGTCTGAGGGCTGATGATCTCCAATTCTTCCTCAGGGAAATCAATTGCGGCCTCCAGTTGAGCCAATAGGGAAAGGAGTTCGTCTTGAATCGCGGCTATTTTTTCCTTGAGTTCTCCCTTCAACAGTTTATTGGCCTGGATCAGGGCCTGATCGCTTTGGGCCTGGAGCAGTTCAATGACCCCTTCGGCCTGGGTCAGATCGATGCGGCCGTTCAGGAAGGCCCGGAGGGTAAATTCACCGGGTTCGGCCAGACGGGCCCCCTGGCTCAAGACCAGATTGAGGATCTTTTTTAGGACCAGGGGACCGCTGTGGCAGTTGATCTCCACCAGGTCTTCGCGGGTGTAGGTCTTCGGCGCGGCCATGTAACTCAGAAAGACCTCGTCCAGCGTTTGACTGGTGGTGGGGTCCAAAATCCGACCCAGGTACAGATGGCGGGTTTGCAGTTTGGAGGCAGGCCGGTGAGGAACAAACAATGTACGAGCAATGGGCCAGGCCCGGGGACCGCTCAAGCGAATAATCCCGATCCCCCCGACCCCCAAGGGAGTGGAAACGGCCGCGATGGTTTCACGGTTTTCCATTACATTATTGTGGGGAGGGATTCTTGATTATTCTTCCGGGGAAGGAGCCTCCGCCGCCGGGGGCTTTTTGTTGGTCGAGGAAATAATGATCTTCTTCATGGCCCCTTCACCCCGACTGATGGTTTTCAAGGTTTTGTCTTTCTCCAGGGCCACGTGAACGATCCTCCGATCATGGGCATTCAAGGGGCTCATCACTACCGGTTTCCCGGTTTTTTTGGATTTTTCGGCCAACCGCAAGGCCAGGGTGGATAAATATTTTTTCCGCCGCTCCCGATACCCGCCGCTGTCCAGAACCAATTTGATTTTATCCGGGGTCAAGCGGGAAAGGACCCGGCTGAGAATGTATTGCAGGGCATCGATCGTTTGGCCCTGGCGGCCGATTAGCAAGCCGCTCTTTTCGCCCTCCACGACAATGGTTATGGTATTGCCCTCGGTTTTCACCTTCAACTGGGCTTCCAGTTCCATCAACTCCAGGATTTTCCCGGCAATGGTCTCCATCTCCCTGGCCAGGTCGGTTTTCTCTCTCTGCTCCGTGGGTTTCTGGGAGAGGGGTTCCTGTCTCCAAGGCCGCCTCGGTCTTTTCTTCCAGCAACAGGGCCTTAATTCTTGCCTTTTTGGTGCCCACAATGCCGAAAATGCCGGTGGATCCGGCGGAAAGCACCTCGATTTCCAGTTTATCCCGGGAAACCTTGAGTTCCCGGCAGGCGATTTCAATGGCCTCTTCGACCGTTTTTCCTTCAACCTCAAGCTGAGCCATAGGTACCCCCGTAGCTTGAATCAGTTCGTATACTTGTTGATATAGTATTGTTGACCTATGGATAGGACGTTATTGACCAGCCAGTACAAAACCAATCCCGCTGCAAAATTGATAAACATGAAAGTAAAGACCACCGGCAGGAAGAGCATGATCTTGGCCTGGGTCGGATCGCCCGTGGTCGGAGTCATTTTTTGTTGAATGAACATGGAGGCCCCCATGAGCAGGGTCAGTACCGGGATCCCGTTGCCCACATGGGGAATCTGAATACCGATCGGCAGGCGGTCCGGCGCTGCCAGGTCATTGATCCACAGCAAGAAAGGAGCGTGTCGGAGTTCGATAGCGTAACCCAGCAGGCTGTATAGAGCGAAAAACACCGGTATCTGAATCACCATGGGCAGACAGCCACCCATAGGATTGACCTTGTAGGTTTTATACAGGGCCATCATTTCCTGATTCATCTGTTCCCGGTTGTCTTTATGCTTTTCCCGGATCTTGGCCATCTTGGGCTGCAGTTTTTGCATGTCCTTCATGGACTTGTAGCTCTTATGGGTCAGGGGCCAAAAAACGATCTTCACCAGGATGGTCAACAGGATAATGGCCCAGCCATAATTATGGAGATACCCGTAAAAAAAATTCAACACCCACAACAGGGGTTTGGAGACAATGTCGAAGAATCCGAAATTGACGGCCTTTTCCAATTGCAGGTTCAGGGATTTTAGGATACCGATATCCCGCGGGCCGAAATAGAGGGCATACTGAAAGGTCTTATCCCCACCGGGCGGCAAGTTGAGCGGGGGCAGGGTAAAGGCCGTCATCAACTGCTCCGGGTCGGGTCGGCTGGTTTTCAGGCTGACGATCCCACCGCTATCCACGGGCGCGAGGGCGGCCATAAAGTAGGTGTCGGACAGTGCCCCCCACTCGATTTTACCGGTCAGAACTGATTCCTTATCGAACTTGCTGATATTTTTTTCTTCATACTTGCCATCGATCAAAGTCAGTTGACCCTGGAAGGCGGCGGCGGCGGCGTCGGTTTTTGGAAATTTATTTTGGAATAGTAGGGCTAAATTGTCATCCAGGGGTTTTGAGGACCCGTTGACGACCTTCAACCCCAGACCGATGCGGTAGGAATCATACGAAAAGGTAAAGGTCTTGATCACGGTTATCCCCTGATCGGATACCGAACGAAAGGTCAGGGTGCCCTGAGGTTGTTGGGGGGTCAAGTCCAGGGAAGTCCGATCGGCCTGAAAGAAGGCCATGGTCAAGGGGGGCTGGGTTTTCTTAATCCATTCCAATTGCAGAGGATACTGGTCGGCCTCCTGGACCTGGATCAATTCCTTGTGGGCCTTATCCCCCAGCCGTTCTTTATAGGCGGCCAATTTAAAACTTTTTAAGCTTCCGCCCCGTTCGGAAAAGACCGCTTCATACCACTTGGTCTTAACGGTGATGTCCTTGGCCGGCTTGGCCAGGGACGGGGCCGGGGGCTTCGCGGGAATGTCCGAGGCGGCCGTAACGGCAGGCGCCGCGACCTTGGAGTCCACGATCGGTGTTCCGGACGTTTGTCCGGGGCTGGGAGACGGTGGTTTAACCGGTTCTTGGGGTGCGAGAAAAAAAGAGTACAGGACAAAAACCGCCACAGACAGGGCAAAGGCCAAGATAACTTTTTTATCCATCATAATGTCGATCGGCTCCGGGTCAATGTCGATTACTGGCCCTTAACGGATGGGGTCAAACCCACCAGGCGAGAAAGGGTGGCAGCGTCCAATCCTTTTCAGGGACAGGACGATCCCCCTGCAGAGGCCATAGGTTTGGATGGCCTGGATTGCGTATTCCGAACAGGTGGGATAAAAACGGCAGGAAGAGGGGAACAAGGGAGAGATGACCCATTGATAACCCCTAATCCCGATTAAAAAAATGCGCTGAAGGAGGCCGTACCCTAACCTGATCAAACCAATAGGGGGGTCAACTCTTCCACAACCTGATGATATGTTAATGGGCTCGATCCTTTTAAGGCAATAATGATGATGTCCTGGGAAGGCGGGAGACGATCTTTGTTCTGGCGAAAAAATTCCCGCAACCGCCTTTTGATCCGGTTGCGTTCGACGGCCCCTCCCCGCTCTTTTCCTACGGACAACCCCAACCGGGGACGTTCCCAGGTGTTCGGTTTAATGACGACCAAAAAGTGGGCCAGGCGCAGTTTTCGGGTTTGCGGCAATCGTTGAATAAAATCGCGATGTTTTCGAATCCGGTCTTCCGGTCGAAAGGTTTGGGATTCCGCAACCGGCAACACCTATGGCCTCGCAAAAAATCAAAAAGCGGGTTTCAGACCGCTAAGCGTTTTCGTCCCTTGGCCCGGCGGCGATTGATGACGTTCCTTCCGGCCCGGGTGCTCATGCGGACCAGGAAACCATGGGTCCGGGCGCGTTTAATATTACTGGGCTGAAATGTTCTTTTCATGGAAATACTTCTCCTTAATTAAGGATAAACGTTATTTAAACCACAAGGAAGATTTTCTGTCAAGCCTTATTTAGTTATTGTGGGGAAGGGTTGACCGGAGGGGCCGGGGAAAAAAGAGGGAACGGGGACAGGCCCCGTTCCCTCGGGCTAGAGAATCAATGGGATTGGTACCTGAAAACTATTTCCACAAGGAAATGATGATCGGGACTATCAGCAAGGCCACAATGTTCATGACCTTGATCATCGGGTTGATGGCCGGGCCGGCCGTATCCTTGTAGGGGTCGCCGACGGTATCGCCGGTGACCGAGGCCTTGTGGCCTTCGCTGCCCTTCTTATGAACGACGCCTTTATCGTCCGTCACGCCGTCTTCAAACGATTTCTTGGCGTTGTCCCAGGCGCCGCCGCCGGAGGTCATGGCGATGGCCTGGAAAAGGCCGGTCAAGATGCATCCGATCAGAAGACCGCCGAGGGCTTTCGGCCCGAGGACAAAGCCGACAATGATAGGAGCCACGACCGGTAGCAGGGCCGGCACCATCATCTCCTTGATGGCCGACTTGGTGACGATATCCACGCACTTGCCGTACTCCGGTTTGCCGGTACCTTCCATAATGCCCGGGATCTCCCGGAACTGCCTCCGGACCTCTTCGACGACGCCGCCAGCGGCCCGGCCGACCGCCAGCATCAGCCGGCCGCCGTAGTAGTAGGGGATCAAACCGCCGATAAAAAGGCCGGCAATGACCAGGGGATCGGAAAGATCGAAGGTGACGCTGCTCATTCCCTTGGCGAGTTCCCGAGCGTATTCGGCAAACAGAACCAACGCGGCCAGACCGGCTGAACCGATGGCATAGCCTTTAGTGACCGCCTTGGTGGTATTGCCGACCGCATCGAGCGGATCGGTAATGGCCCGTACTTCCGGAGGAAGTTCGGCCATCTCGGCGATGCCGCCGGCGTTGTCCGTAATCGGTCCATAGGAGTCGATGGCCACCACGATGCCGGTCATGGAGAGCATCGAAACCGCGGAGAGGGCGATGGCGAAAAGCCCGCTGTTCACATTGCCGCTGAATCCGCCGCCGAGGGCGAAAGAACCGAGAATGGCCCCCACGATAACGAGTGCGGGCAGCGCGGTCGCTTCCATACTCATGGCCAGGCCGGCGATGACGTTGGTGCCGTGTCCGGTCAGACTGGCCTTGGCGATGGTTTTCACGGGCCGAAACTGATTGGCGGTATAGTACTCCGTAATCCAGACGATGAGGCCGGTCAGGGCCAATCCGATAAAGGCCGTGCCGAAGATGCTCATGGGGGTGAAGCCGCCGGTCTTATCACCCAGGCCCCCCATGAACCAGACGGTGACCGCATAAAAGGCGATGGCCGCCAGCACACCCGAAACGGCCAGGCCCTTATACAAGGCGCCCATGATGTACTGCTTGGCGCCGAGTTTGACGAAATACGTGCCGATGATCGAGGCAACGATCGAAACGCCGCCCAGGAGTAACGGGAATTCGACCCAGGGACTATCAGCCCCGAAAACCGACTTGGCCAGCAGCATGGCGGCGACCAGCGTTACCGTATAGGTTTCATAAAGGTCGGCCGCCATTCCGGCGCAGTCGCCCACATTGTCGCCCACGTTGTCGGCGATAACCGCCGGGTTGCGGGGGTCGTCTTCCGGGATGCCGGCTTCCACCTTGCCGACCAGGTCGGCGCCCACGTCGGCCGCCTTGGTATAGATACCGCCGGCGATCCGGGCGAAGACGCTCATGAGAGAGCAGCCGAAGCCGAGGCCGATAAGGGCATGAAAGGCCGCCTCACCGGCATAAGCCCTGGCAATCGCGAAATATCCCGCCAGGCCGATAATGCCGAGACCGACCACCATGATGCCCGTGACCGAACCGCCCTTGAATGACAGGGTCAGCGCGGCCTGGATCCCCTTGGTTGCCGCCTGGGTCGTGCGAACGTTGGCCCGGACCGTCACCCACATGCCGACAAAGCCGGCAAAGGCCGAGCCGGCCGTCCCGATAATGAAGCCGAGGGCCGTCCAGGGGCCGAGGGCCGGGACCACGGCAATAATGATCAGCAGAATCACGGCCACTATGGCCACGGTCTTATACTCACGGGCCAGAAAGGCATAGGCCCCTTCCTTGACCGCATTTGAAATCTCCTGCATACGTTTGGACCCGGCGTCTTGCTTGGACACCCAGGCCGCGGTCACGAGGGCGTACAAAACCCCCAAAGCGCCGCAGATAAGCGCAAATACAATAATGTCCATAAACGTTCTCTCCTCTCCTCCTTAAGGTTAAAATACTGGAAAACAATGGCGTTACGTGAATCCCCCGCGCGGTTCCCGGCCCCACCTCCTTTTTACGAATTTGGGTTATCCTTCGTTTTTTGTACTGCCTGATATTGTAAAATGGGGAGTGCTTGAATTGTGAATATTTTTACAGAGTCCACCCGCTTCTATCATACCGCCAAATTGATGTCAAGGGTTTTTAGGATTTTCTATGGCCTTGAAAAGTAAGGGATTCCCCCCCTTTTTTTCTTGACAGAGAGGAAGGGCTGAGCATAGAACTAAGGCCCCGAAGGTCATTCGAACCGCTCATTATTAGGAAGAGGGGGGCTCCATGGAAAAAGAAGACGGTGAAATTGCCCGGATGCAACTCAATACCACCGATTACCTCTTGTTTTCGGTGAAGGAATACAAGGGCAAGAGCTATATAGATCTTCGCAAGTACGTGGTTTCGGATACGTATACCGGCTTCACCAAACAGGGAGTGCGTTTTATCTCCGATTTGTTCCCCGAATTTGAAGCCCATCTGGAGCAGGTCAAGAAAGCCCTTCCCAAAAAGGATTAAACCGGAGGCCGGAGCCTGTTTAAGAAATCTCTTGACAGGCCTATGGTTCCTTGATAACCGTATTGTAATCATATTATAATCACATCATAGTCATCGTCTGCGGAAACCCGTTCGGTTGGGGCTATCGGGCCGTAAGGAGATCAACGTCCTGAAAATGGGGACGTTCGCAAGGCTCGCAGCGGCATAAATTCTTTTGAAGGAGGGCATATGAAGTACTGGGACGAAAAATTCGAGACCATGTCGGTGGAAGGCATGCAGGATTTCCAGCTCAATCAGTTGAAAAAAACGGTCAAATGGGTTTATGAGAAAATCCCTTTTTATAAAAACAAACTGGAGGACCTGGGGGTAAAACCAGCGGATATCAAATCCCTGGCTGACTTGGCCAAACTGCCCTTCACCGTCAAAAACGACCTGCGGGACAATTATCCTTTCGGCCTCTGCGCCATTCCGGTCCAGGACCTGGTCCGGGTCCACGCCTCCTCCGGCACCACCGGCAAACCGATTACCGGCCCTTATACGGCGGACGATCTGGAACAATGGACCGATTGCATGGCCCGAAATATGACGGCGGCCGGGGTGCGGTCCAATGACATCATTCAGAATGCCTACGGTTATGGATTGTTCACCGGCGGACTCGGCTTCCACCAGGGAGCCACCAAGATCGGGGCCACGGTAGTCCCCACCTCTTCAGGACAGACGGAACGTCAGATCACCATTATGCAGGATTTTCGAAGCACGGTACTCTTCTCCACCCCCTCCTATGCCCTGACCATTGCCGAAAAAGCCGCCCAGATGGGCGTGGATATGAAATCCCTCCCTCTCCGGGTAGGAGTCTTCGGGGCCGAACCCTGGACCGTCGAGATGCGCAAGGAAATCGAGGAACGGATGGGCATCAAGGCCCATGAGGCCTATGGACTGACCGAATTGGGGGGGCCGGGGGTGGCCTTCGACTGCGAAGTCCAGGACGGCTACCTGCACGTCAACGAAGACCATATCCTGATTGAAATCATCGATCCCGTCACCGGGGAGGTCCTGCCTCTGGGTCAAAAAGGCGAGTTGGTTTTTACCGCCATCCAGCGCCAGGCCATGCCGCTTTTACGCTACCGCACCCGGGATATCACCTCCATCAAACGGGAAAAATGCGCCTGCGGCCGCACCCTGGTAAAAATGGAAAAGGTCTACGGACGCAGCGACGATATGCTGATCATCAGCGGGGTCAATATCTTCCCTTCCCAGATCGAAAGCCTGCTGTTGGACCAGAAAGAAGTAGAGCCTCAATATGTCATCGTGGTGAAAAAGAGGGGCTACCTGGACACCCTGGAGGTGCATGTGGAGGCCAAGCCGGCGGTCTACGAAGCCGGGGCGGAGCTAATCAAAGGGGCGGAGCAAAAAATAGAAAATCATATCAAAGGGATGATCGGCATCGGGATCAAGGTGCGGTTGGTGGCCCCGGGGACTATCACCCGAAGCGAAGGCAAGGCCAAGCGGGTCATCGACGAACGCAAGAAGTAAGCCCGCCAAGACTTCCACGCCCCCGTGGAGGTCTCGGAGTTCAAAAACAAAGCCCCCCTCACCCACCCTCTCCCCTGACCGGAGGAGCGAATGGGCGAGGGGGTTTGTTTTTAATTGACACCCAAAAACCCTTTGGGTAAGTTGAGGAAATTCCTGAACAGGGGGCGCATCCATGAAGATCCACGAATACCAGGCCAAGGCCCTTTTTGCCCAGTACGGGATCCCCATTCCCAAAGGACGGGGGGCTTCTTCTCCTCTAGAGGCCCTGGAGGCCGTTCAGGGTTTGGGGCCCCCTCCTTATGTGGTTAAGGCCCAGATTCACGCCGGGGGCCGGGGCAAGGGCGGCGGGGTTAAGGTGGCCCAGACCTTGGATGAATTCAAAAGCCGGGTCAGCGAAATATTGGGCATGACCCTGGTTACCCATCAGACCGGCCCGGAAGGCAAAAAAGTGCTTACGGTGCTGATCGAGGAGGGAGTGCCGATCGCCCAGGAATTGTACCTGGGGATCGTCGTGGACCGGGCCCGGGCCTGCCCGGCGATCATGGCCAGCCGCTCGGGGGGGATGGATATCGAGGAGGTGGCGGAAAAGACGCCCCATCTGATCCACCGGGAGTGGATCGATCCGGCCGTCGGCTTCCAGGCCTTCCAGGCCCGGAATATCATTTACAGCCTGGGATTGCCCGCCGGCTTGGTTAAATCCGGTATAGCCCTGATTACCAATCTGGTAAAGCTCTTTGAACAACTCGATTGTTCCCTGGTGGAGATCAACCCCCTGGTGGTCACCCGGGACGACCGCTTGATGGCCCTGGACGGCAAGGTCAATTTTGATGACAACGCGCTTTTTCGCCATAAAGAATTACTGGAACTGATGGATCCCAGTGAACAGGACCCCCTGGAACTGGAGGCGAATAAATACAACCTGAATTATATCCGCTTGAACGGCAATATCGGGGTGATGGTCAACGGCGCCGGCCTGGCCATGGCCACCATGGACTTAATCAAGCTGTACGGCGGGGAGCCCGCCAATTTCCTGGACGTGGGCGGCGGGGCCAGCGCGGAGACGATCGCCAACGGTTTCCGGATCATCCTTTCCGATGAACGGGTCAGAGCCGTACTGGTCAACATTTTCGGGGGGATCCTGCGCTGCGATGTCCTGGCCGAGGGGCTGATCGAAGCGGCCCGCAAGGTGGTCCTTCAGGTGCCCCTGATTATCCGCCTGGAAGGGACCAACGTGGAGCAGGGGCGGGAACTGTTGAATCGATCCGGTCTGGATTTTATGGTTTCCCCCACCATGGCCGAGGCCGCGAAAAAAGTCGGCCAACTGGTCCAAGGGAATTGATAAGGAGGCTGCCGTGAGCATCTTGGTCGATAAGGAAAGCCGGGTTGTGGTTCAAGGGGTTACCGGAAAAGAAGGAAGCTTCCACACCAAACAAATGCTGGAATACGGCACCAAGGTGGTTGCCGGGGTGACGCCCGGCAAGGCCGGCCAACGGGTGGAAGGGGTGCCGGTTTACCACACCGTGGCGGACGCGGTGGCCGAACAGGGGGCCGATGTTTCCATCATCTTCGTGCCCCCCGCCTTTGCTCCCGATGCGATTATGGAGGCGGCGGCGGCCGGCATCAAAGTTATTGCCTGCATCACCGAAGGGCTGCCCACCCTGGATATGGTCCGGGTGAAACATTATTTGAAAGGCCGCTCGTCGGTGCTGATCGGGCCCAACTGCCCGGGAATCATCACCCCCGGGGCCTGCAAACTGGGGATCATGCCGGGATACATCTTTCAGCCGGGGAATATCGGCGTCATCTCCCGCAGCGGCACCCTGACCTACGAGGTAGTAGACCAGATCAGCAAACAGGGCCTGGGGCAGTCCACCTGTCTGGGGATCGGCGGGGACCCGATTATCGGGCTGAATTTCATCGACCTCTTAAAATTGTTTGCCGAGGACGCCCAAACCGGTGGGGTGGTCCTGATCGGCGAGATCGGCGGTACCGCCGAAGAGGAGGCCGCCGCCTTCATCAAGGAGCATTTTCCCAAACCGGTGGTGACCTTCATTGCCGGCCAGACGGCCCCCCCCGGGCGCCGCATGGGCCACGCCGGAGCGATCATCTCCGGAAAATCGGGAACCGCTCAGGAAAAGATGGCCGTCCTGAAGGCCGCCGGCATCCGGGTAGTAGTGGATCTGACCAAAGTCGGTGAGGCGGTGAAGGAGTTGATGGGGTAAAAATAACTATATGAAACTGCTGCTGCACACCTGCTGCGCCCCCTGCACCATCTACCCCCTGAAAGTCCTCCGGGAACAGAACCACCAGATCAGCGGGTATTTCTACAATCCCAACATCCATCCCTACCGCGAATTCGCCAAGCGGAAAGCCACCCTAGAGGAGTACGCCCAAAAGGCGGACCTGGAGGTCCTCTTTAATCCGGGCTACGACCTCGAGGAATTTCTAGCGCAGAGCCGCCCCTGGGGACCGGACCGTTGCCGAACCTGCTACCGGATGCGGCTCACGGCCGCCGCGCAGGAAGCCCGCGCGCAATCCTTCGAGGCCTTCACCACCACCCTGCTCTACAGCCGCTACCAAAAGCATGACTGGATCCGCGAAGCGGGGGAGGAAATCGGCAGCCGCTATCAGATTCCCTTTTATTACCAGGATTTTCGAGACGGCTGGTCCGAAGGGGTCAAAGAGTCCAAAGCCCTCGGCCTCTATCGCCAACCCTATTGCGGCTGCATTTTCAGCGAGAAAGAACGGTTTCTTCGATAGTCCAACCAACGCTGCAGGAGATATTCTTCATCCTTGGATTTTCAAGTCTTCTTCTTCAATTGATCGGCCACGGCCTGGGCCGCCTTCTTTATCGCCTCCTCGTCCCCCAGGTAATAATGGCGGATCGGCCGAAGATCTTCATCCAGTTCATAGACGAGGGGGATGCCGGTGGGGATATTAAGTCCCACGATCTCTTCTTCGCCGATATGGTCCAGGTATTTCACCAGCGATCGGAGGCTGTTGCCGTGGGCGGTGACCAGCACCCGTTTCCCGGCCTTGACGGAAGGTCCGATCATACCCTGCCAATAGGGCAGAAATCGCTCCACCGTATCTTTGAGGCATTCGGTCAACGGGAGCTCCTCCGGCTTCAGATCGGCGTAGCGTGGGTCTTTTCCCGGATAGCGGGGATCATCCGCCGTCAGGGCCGGTGGACGGATGTCGTAGCTGCGCCGCCAGATTTTCACCTGGTCCATCCCGTATTTATCCGCGGTCTCGGCCTTGTTCAACCCCTGGAGGGCGCCGTAGTGCCTTTCATTCAAACGCCAGTTCCGGATGACGGGTATCCACATGAGGTCCATCTCATCCATGACGATCCACAGGGTCCGGATGGCCCGTTTCAAGACCGAGGTGTAGGCCAGGTCGAAGGTGAACCCCTGTTCCTTGAGAATCCGCCCGGCCTCCCGGGCTTCCGCCAGGCCTTTTTCCGAAAGGTCCACGTCGGTCCACCCGGTAAAAAGGTTTTCCTTGTTCCAGACGCTCTCTCCATGCCGCAGCAACACTACTTTATACATTCGGTCCTCCTTGATTAGGAATAATGGGATTTAACAACAGATTCGCTTCCGCCATCTCCGGACCTTTGTCCATCAGACGGACGGAATAGTTGGCGCGGTAAAGCTCCCGCAGGATCTCTTTCCAATGGGCCAGGCCGCGAGTCTGAAGTACGAACTCCACCTCGGTGGTCTGGAGGGGCAAGGTAGTGAAGGCCCTTTGATGATGAACCTCGATGATATTGGCCCCCCATTCCCCCAGCAAACGGGTTACCTCCGACAAGGCGCCGGGAATATCCCGGATCGCTATAAAAAGACGAACCAACCGTCCGGATCGGACCAGCCCTCGCTGAATGATGGCAGAAAGAATCTGAAGATCGATATTTCCCCCGGAAAGAACGATTCCAACTTTCTTTCCCCGGAAGCGCCGGTTTTTTTGAAGTAAAGGGGCCAAGCCCGCAGCCCCGGCCCCTTCGACTACGGCCTTTTCCACTTCCAATAAAAGCAGAACCGCTTGCTCCAGTTCCGGCTCATCCACCAGGAGGATTTCATTCACCAACCGCCGGATAACGGGCAGGGTCAAGCGGCCCGGTTGCCTGACCGCAATGCCTTCAGCGATGGTGGGCGGGTGGCATTCAACAGAAAGAGATTTCAGGGCCTGTTCCATGGAAGGAAACCGGACGGACTCGACACCGAATAGTTCTATCGAAGGCCGAAGCGATTTGGCCGCGATAGCCAGGCCGGCGAGGAGGCCTCCGCCGCCGACCGGGGCGATGAGCACTTCAAGATCCGGGAAGGCGCGCAACATCTCCAGGGCGATCGTACCCTGACCGGCGATCACCCTTTCGTCATCGTAAGGGTGGATAAAACAAAGCCCTCTTTCCTCCGCCAGTTTTTTGGCCAGAATACCGGCTTCATCCACCCCGGAACCTTCCAAGATCACTTCGGCGCCAAACGAAACGGCCTGTTCCACCTTGATATTGGGGGTGTTCCGCGGCATAACGATCACGGCCGGGATGCCTAGACGTCGGGCATGGTAGGCCACGGCCAACCCGTGATTGCCGGCAGACATGGCCGCCACCCCTTGTTTTCTCTCTTCGGCCGACAAGGAAAGCAGTTTTACCAGGGCCCCCCGTTCCTTGAAGGAGGCGGTAAATTGAAAAATCTCAAATTTTAAAATAACCTCGCACCCGGTGATTTGGGAAAGGGTAGAGGAAGGGACACAGGGGGTTTCTATGATCTGCCCCTTGATCAGCTCGGCCGCCCGGCAAATAGAGTCAAAAGTAACGGGCGCCATTTCTTCGTCGCCTACTTTCTTCCCCGTCTCAAAGAGGCAGTTATGATCCACGGACGGATTCTTTTTAATGTTAAAGATAGGCAACGGTTTGAAAATTGGGAATTTCAAACCGGCGCCGGCAACGGGGGTTGGGGCAGGTCAGGAAATCGTCCACCCGCACCAGGTAATCCCGGGCCTTGGCGAATTTGGCCCGGTCCAGTTCACCGGCGCCCGGCGGCAGTTTCTTCTTCTTGGTGCGCCTGAGCCAGCGAACCGGAAACTCGGCTTCCTGGCGGCACTTCGGACAGGTGTAGATGGTTTTCTTCGTCTCGGGGGTCTCGTCGTAAAAGTTTCGCTCGTCCATGGCTTCAGATTATCCTTTAATGGTAAGATTCTTTCAATGGTAATTTGCACAAAGGGATAAATCATTTTTTGACGCCAGGTCCCTTTGAGCGGATACCCCCTATATCTGGCACGGCCGCCGGGTCTCGGCGAAAGGGTTTTCCAAAAATACTCCGGATTTCAAACCGTGCCTAACTTACTAATTTTTTATTTAAAGCAGGTCCAAAAAGGTCCCTCGGTCCAGGCGTAATAACTTGACAAGCCGTAGATAAATGATTAAAAAACAGGCACCCCTCACAGCAGGGGAAGGAAAGGTTTATCCAAAAATAGTTCATTATGATTGAAGTTGAACATTTAACCAAATATTACGGTCTGGTTCCGGCGATATCGGACCTGTCCTTTAAGGTGGGCCAGGGAGAAGTGGTAGGTTTTTTAGGTCCCAACGGGGCCGGGAAGACAACGACCATGAAAATCCTGACCTGCTTTCTCCCCCCGACCTCGGGGCAGGCCCGGATCGATGGTTTGGATATCTCCCGGGATTCACTGGGTGTCCGGCAAAAAATTGGCTACTTACCGGAAAATAACCCCCTCTATAGTGAAATGACCGTCGAGGGCTTCCTTTCCTTCGCGGCCCAAGCCAAAGGCGTCCCCAGCCGAAACGCAAAAACCGCCTCGGCCAAGGTGGCGGATGATTGCGGCCTGGGGCCGGTTCGGGAAAGGATTATCGGCCACCTTTCGAAAGGATTTCGGCAGCGAGTGGGATTGGCCCAAGCCCTGTTGAACGACCCGCCGGTGCTGATTCTGGATGAACCGACTATCGGTCTGGATCCAGCCCAAGTCATTGAGATCCGGCAATTGATCAAGTCCCTTGGCCGGGAACGGACTATCCTGCTCAGTTCTCATATTCTCCCCGAGATCAGCCAGATCTGCCAGAAAGTGATCATCCTGAATCAAGGGCATATTGTGGCCATTGATACCGTTTCGAGCCTCACAACCCAGCTACAAAGTTCCCGGAAGCTCCAATTGACCATCCGAGGGCCGCGGGAGGCCATCCTGCCCACCCTGGCAGCCATAAACGGGATTCTGAGGATCGAACCCCGGGACAACGAGGGGGCCTACGAACTCGAAATGCAGAAAGAACTGGACGTCCGGGCGGATATCAGCCGGACGGTGGTGCAGCAGGGTTGGGACTTGCTGGAAATGCGCAGCCAGGAATTAAGCCTGGAGGAGATTTTTGTCCAGTTGGTGACCGAAGAACCGGCCGCAGAAGAACCGAAGGGGAAAGTACCGGAGATGGAAATGACCGGAGGAGAATCATGAAGGGGTTCGGGGCCGTCTTTAAAAAAGAAATCTACGCTTTTTTTGCTTCCCCTATATTTTATGTAGTCGGCACCATCTTTCTAACCATCGCCGGATATTTTTTCTATACCGGCGTAGCCTATTACAGTCTGATCAGTTTTCAGGCGGCCCAGAACGCCTTTATGGGGAGTCAGGTTAATTTGAACGAGATGGTTATTAAACCCTTGATGGACGACATCAGCGTCATCCTGCTCCTGATCGTTCCCCTGTTGACCATGCGACTGATCGCGGAGGAAAAGAAAAACGGGACCATGGAATTGCTGTTGACCTATCCCCTCCGGAATCTGGCGATTCTGCTGGGAAAATACGCCGCCACCCTTCTGGTCCTGGTGATCCTCCTGGCGGTAACCCTGATCTATGTCCTTCTGCTTTCCTGGGTAGGAGATTTCGAGTGGGGGGTGGTCTGGGCCGGGTACGGCGGATTGGTCCTCATGACCGCCGGTTTTGTCGCTCTGGGGCTCTTTGTTTCGGCCCTGACCCAGAATCAAATCATTGCGGCCGTCCTGGGGTTCGGGGCTCTGCTTCTGTTCTGGATGATCGGCTGGGCCGGGGCGGTTTCCGGACCGGCGGTGGGCAAGGTGGTTAATTATCTGTCTATTCTGGAACACCTGGACTCCTTCACCAAGGGGGTCCTCGATACCCGGGATATCGGTTATTACCTGACCTTTTCGGCTTTTTTTATTTTTTTAACCCTTCGCTACCTGGATTCCCAAAAAATCCGGGGATAAGTCCGGGTACACGATAGCCCAATCCCTTAATCAAGAATAGAGACAAGAGAAGCAGATATGGTTGAACGCCCCTCGACCCGCTGGAAAGAAGGGTCCCTTATCACCTTAGTGAGTTTTATTTTTATCGCCATCCTGGTGGGGATTAATTTGATACTATATCGCTTCCCCGGACGGGCGGATTTAACCGAAGGCCGCCGTCATTCCCTATCCGACCAGTCCCGGAATATCCTCAAGAACATCCATCAGGAGGTCTGGATCCGGGCCTTTTTCCAGGAAGGCCATCCGACCCGGAAGAAAGCCAAAGACATTCTGGACAACTATAGCACCATTAATTCCAAGATCCATTATCAATTCATCGATCCCGACCGCCAGCCCTCACTGGCCCAAAAGTACGGGGTCCGCAATTACGGCACCCTGGTCCTGGAATCCGCGGGCCGGACCCAGAGCGCCAATACGGTCGATGAAGAGGGGATCACCAACGCCCTGCTGCGTCTGAGCCAACAAAAAGTCAAGAAAGTGGTTTTCACCACCGGTCACGGAGAACGGAGCCTGCAGGAAACCCAACGGGAAGGCATGTCTTTTGCCAAAGGTATCTTGGAAAAGGAAAACTACCGGGTGGAGGAACAAAGTCTCCTGACCGGTTCGGGCCTGCCGGCGGATACCGGTTGCCTGGTTATCGCCGGGCCGAGAAAACCCTTTATGCCGGTGGAACTGGAAGACCTTAAAAAATACCTGGCCGGGGGCGGGAAAGTATTCCTCCTCTTGGAGCCTTTTCTGGATGCCGGTCTGAAGGAATGGGTCGGCGCCTACGGGCTGACCTTGGGGAATGATATTATCATCGACCGCATGAGCCGGGCCTTTGGCGGCGATTATCTGATCCCCATGGCCGGGGTCTATGGCCAGCATCCGATCACGGAAAAATTCAAGGTGGCGACTTTTTTCCCCACGGCCCGATCCCTGGATTTCACCGCTCCCCTACCCCCGGGGATCACCACGGAGGTGCTGGTTCAGTCCTCTCCTGCCAGTTGGGCGGAAACCAACAAAGCCAAGCTGGAAAAAGGAGAAGCGGCTTTTGATGAAGGACAGGATAAAAAAGGGCCGCTCAATTTAGCCGTGCTGATCAATATCAAACCTTCGACGGCCGGCGCTGGGGCCAAAAAAGAGGGGCCGCAACCTCAGCCGGCCCGCCTGGCGGTTTTCGGGGACTCGGACTTTGCCAGTAACGGTTATTTCAACCAGGCCGGAAACGGGGACCTGTTCCTAAATACCATCAATTTCCTGACCGAAGAAGCCCAGCTCATGAGCATCCGGCCCGCCAAAACTCCGGTCAAGCCCTTGACCTTGTCCGCCGTTCAAGGCCAGATATTTTTCTGGATTCCCCTGGTCCTGATCCCCTTGCTGATAATCTCCATCGGGATCATGGTCTGGCGGCAAAGGAGAAAGGCCCGTTGAGCTGGAAGAAAGTCTGGGTTTATCTGGCCGTCCTGGTGGTGGTGGCCGGGGCGTTCGTCGCTTCGGAGTTGTTTGTTCCCCGCCAGGCCAAAGAAGGCGAGCAAGCCCCCATTTTTAATCTCACCCCGGGGACCATTCAGGAAATCCGCTGGCAGCGGGGGGAATCGGTCATCGAGCTAAAAAAAAATAAAACGTGGGAGATGGTCAAGCCCTTTTCCGCCTCGGCCGACCCGGTGGTTGTGGACGGGGTGTTGCAGGCCTTGGGCAGCCTGAAACCGGAGCGGAAGTTCCTTTCCGGGGGGAAGGACCTGAACGAATTCGGCCTGAACCCGCCCCTGGTCCGCATCGACTTCACCACCCAGGGAAAAAAATTCGAACTCCTTCTGGGTTCCAAAACCGTAGCCGGCCAGACCCAGTACGTCAAAGCTTCCCACCTCCCGGATATTTATCTGGTAGAGGCCTTTACCATCAAGGAGCTGGATCGCGATGTCTTAGCCTTGAGGGAGAAAAAAGTCTTTTCCTTGACCCCGGATCAGATTCAAGGCCTGGAAATCGGGATCGGAAAAAAGAGCCTGCAGTTGGTCAAAACGCCCCAGGGTTGGGTGGAGAAAGGGAAACCCGAGAAGCGGTTGGATAAAAACCGGGTGGAATCCCTGGTCCTGGACCTGACTTGGGTCAAGGCCAAGGAGTTTCTGGATGGGGAACCGGAGAGCCCCGGATGGGGGTTGAAGGACCCCGCCTACCGGATCCGGCTGACCGGCGGGGAAAAAGAGAAAAAGACCGAAGACCTGTGGATCGGGACTGAGGCCGCCGGGAAGGGATTCTACGCCCGCAGTGGGTTGCACCCTTCGACCCTGATTATTGAGGGAGCGATTTTAAAGAAGATCCCCGCTGATCTCACCGGATGGGAAGAAAAGCCTTTACCGGAGAAACGACCCGGAGGTTTGTCGGGTAAAAAGGATTCCTGATGGCCAAAGCGTTCATAAGCTGTTTAAAAAAACGGGACTTGATTCAAGAGGCGACGACCGATCACGAGACCCTGATCAAGTTGGGACAAGAGGTTCTGAAGCAGGGACGCTGGATGGAGGCCCTGGAGTTTTTTGAGCGGGCACCGGACCCGGAAGGGCTGCAAACGCTCAAGAAAAAGGGATTGGAAGAAGGTGATCCCTTTTTATATAAGCAGGCCTGCCGGTTTCTGAAAGAAAATCCGGATTCGGCGGATTGGAAATTGATTGGAGAAAAGGCCCTTTCCCAGGGCCGATGGCACCAGGCCCTAGCCGCATTCAAGGCGCTGGCCGACGAAACAAAAATTCAGGAGATGGAGCAGTTGCTAGCTGATTTCAAAAAAAATGACCACGAATAACCACAAGCGCGATTATTACGAAATCCTGGGGGTTTCCCAGCAGTCCAACGAAGAGGAGATCAAGAAGGCCTACCGGAAAATGGCCCTCCAGTACCATCCCGATCGCAACCCGGGAGACAAGGAAGCCGAGGAGCGTTTCAAAGAGGCTGCCGAGGCCTATGAGGTCTTGCACGACGCCCAGAAGAGGGAACTGTATGACCGCTACGGCCATGAGGGCTTGCGCAATACCGGCTTTTCCGGATTCAGCGGGTTTGAGGACATTTTTTCCAGTTTCAGCGATATCTTTGAGGACTTTTTCGGGTTCGGCCGGAAGGGACGCGGCGGGGCCTCGCGGGCCCGGGAGGGAGCGGACCTGCGCTACGATCTATCCATTTCTTTCATGGAAGCGGCCCAGGGGAAAGAAATGGAAATCAGCATCCCCCGGCTGGAGTCCTGTCCCGAGTGCCAGGGAAACGGGATGGAACCGGGCACCCAACCCGAAATCTGCTCTACCTGCGGCGGAAGAGGCCAGGTCGTTCAATCCCAGGGTTTCTTCCGGATCAGCACCCCCTGCCCCCACTGTTACGGCCAGGGCCGGATTAACACCCATCCTTGCAAAGCCTGTCAGGGCCAGGGTCGGATAGAGAAGACCAAGACCTTGAACTTAAAGATCCCCCCCGGCATTGCCGGCGGTTCCAGGCTGCGTTTTCGAGGCCAGGGTGAGGGCGGGACTCACGGCGGCCCTCCGGGGGACCTCTATGTGGTCGTCTATGTGGAAGAACATGAGTTTTTCCACCGGGAAGGGGATGATGTCCTATGTTCCATACCGATCTCCATGGTTCAGGCGGCCTTGGGGACCGAAGTGGAAGTGCCGACTTTAAAAGGCAATAAAAAGCTCACCGTCCCCAAGGGCGCCCAGTATGGCCAGACCTTGAAGTTGAAAGGCGAGGGGTTTCCCCATGTCCGCGGGTCCGGCAGAGGCGATCAAATCATCCACCTGGAAGTCAAGATCCCGACCAAGCTAAGCCGACGGCAGGAGGAGTTGCTACGGGAGTTTCAGGAACTGGACTCCAAGAAGGGCGGCTCCAAGCTGTTCAAGATTTTTTCCTAATCGGGAAAAAATCGCCGGTCTCAATCTCCAACGGATTTTGGGCCCCTGTTGTCTGGCCTAAAATCTCCGCCTGCTGCCTTTACCCCATTTGAGCCATGGCGATCCTAACGCGTTTTTGAAGCTCCTCGGGACTCAGGTCTTCCTTATGGGTGCCTATCCCCCAGGAGTGACCGAAGGGGTCGGTCACCTGGCCGAAACGGTCGCCCCAGAACATATCCGCAACCGGCATGACTACCTGGGCCCCGGCGGCCACGGCCTGATTGAAGGTCCGGTCAACATCCGGGACGTATACAAAAAGCGTGATCGTCGTACCCCCCAACGATTGGGGCGACTGGCATTGGCCGCCGGGCATTTCGTCGGACAGCATGATGGTGGAATCGCCCAGCCGAAGTGCGGCGTGGGCCACCTTTCCCTGGGGCCCGTCCAGGCGGAGCAATTCTTCCGCTCCGAAGGCCTTTTTATAGAAAGCGATGGCCCCCGCGGCGTCCTGTATGGTCAGATAAGCGTTTACAGTATGATATCCATCGGGGATCTGTTTTACCGAAACGGCCATGGGACTTTTCCTCCTTTACCGCAAAAAATAATTTCCAGAGTAAAGTTTAAAGAAAAGTCGCCCCAGAGGTAAATAATCAGATTCCGGTATTTTCGATCAAAAAAAATGGTATCTTGAATCGGTTATTTTTCTCTGCCGGCCAGGGCCTTCTCAATACGTCGATCCGGCACCAGCCAAACCAGGGCCACCAGTACATAAAGACCTTGGGAGATCCAATGGGCCCAAAAGGCCGTCGGAATGGCCATGAGGTAAATCAGGGGCGAGACCTTTCCCTTCCAATCACTGCCGACCGCTTTCTTGAGGAGCGAGTCAGGCCCCTGTGAGGCGATGATGAGTTGCTGCAGTATCCAGTAGGCGATGGCGGCCATCAGCAGAACGGCGCCATAGAAGGCGGAGGGCGCCGAGGCGAAGTGATTCGCTCCCATCCAACCTGTGGCAAAGGGAAACAGCGATAGCCAGAACAAGAGATGCAGGTTGGCCCACAGCATCGGCCCCGTTACCTTGTGGGACGTCTGCAGCATGTGGTGGTGGTTGTTCCAGTAGATGCCGACGTAGACGAAACTCAGCACATAGCTCAAGAACACCGGGATCAATGGCGCGAGCGCCTCGAGGCTCTCGCCACGCGGCACCTTTAGCTCCAACACCATGATGGTGATGATAATCGCGATCACGCCGTCGCTGAAGGCTTCGAGCCGGTTTTTACCCATTCAGGTCTCGCGCTTGCCCAAGACGTTGGCCATTTTTCCTCCTAGCGCGCCACCCAGCCGCCGCCTCCGTAAAGCCGGAAACAGCCTGGCAGATAAGACTATTTGTTGCAACATACGAGAACCTTATCACATTTTCAACAGGAATTTCTTTTTGGCTTCGATCCTTTGATATTGATCCAATTCGCCGCTACGGGTCCAGACGGATTTCCCCGACATCCTCCAGGCGGTCCGGCTGCCACCGGGGGCGGTCATCCTTGTCGATCAAACGGGCGCGGACGCCTTCCAGGTAGTCGGGATGATTCAGCAGGAACCGCGAGGCCTTGAGGTCCATTTCGAATACTTCTTCTATCGGACGTCCCTGGTTATGCCGCAGCAGTTGCAGGGTAACGGTCAGGGCCGTGGGTGAGCGCTCGGACAGCCGTTGAAAAATCCCCTGGCAGAGATCGCTGAACAGGCTGCACTGGCGCAGGTCTTCCAGCAGAGTCGGGATCGAATTCTTCCCAGCCAGGGTGGTCCTAACCCAATTATCCATCTCCGGCTGGGACGGGATATCCTTCAAGAAGAACGGATCCAGAAGGGCGATGACGCGCTTCAGATTCTGCGGTTTATTCCCCTCCAGTCCGTCCCGGGATGTTTTCCAGAAGCTGAATAACGGTCCGCCAGATCTTGGGCAACGAACCTGGTGGGTGGCCAATCCCAGGCGCACGCTTTCCGGCCCCTGGACTTCATAGCCGGTCAGCCCCAGGTATTCCGGGTAGCCGGCCGGACATTTTTCAAAGAGCCATCCCGTGGCGCCCACGTCGGGAAAAAAGCCGATGCGCGTCTCCGGCATGGCCATGCGGGTCCGCTCCGTGGCCACCACCAGATCGGCACCGGCGGCCAGCCCCAGTCCGCCGCCCATGGTGATGCCGTCGGCCAAGACCACCACGGGTTTTGGAAAACGGTGCAGACTCAGGTCCAGGGCATATTCTTCCGATAAAAAATGAAGAGCCTGATCCACCCGGCCTTCCCGGACATCCCGGGCCATGGCCTTTATGTCGCCTCCGGCGCAGAACCCTCTATCCCCCTCGCCGTAAAAAAGCAGCATCCCCACGGTTTCATCCTCAGCCGCGCGTTCCACGGTCTTCCGGATCAAAGCGATCATCTCAGAGGAGAGACTGTTCAGGGCTGCCGGCCGGTTGAGCACGATGGTTCGCACCGGGCCGTTTTTGGTGATGAGAACCGGAGAGGCCGGATCGGATTTTGTTTCCATCTTCAGTATATTTCAGCGCTGGAGAGGCACCGGGGTATAGCCGCCGGAATAGACCTCCCGGCCCCAGACCTCCAGCTATCCTTACTTAATCAGTTTCTTGCCTACCTCCCAGGCAGGGGCCACATCGGGGCCCACGGCGGCATACATTTTCCGCGGTTGGATCAGCAAGAGGGGATTCATCTTGGTCATATCAAGGGCCCCATCCGTAAGGTACCGGTCCTCCGAATAAGCGGCCACGATCTCTCCGATAAAAAGCTGTTCCATGGGCAGTTCAACGGTCTGGATGAGTTTGCACTCAACACTGAAGGGACACTCCTTGATCATCGGCGCCGTTTGCAACTTTCCGTAGAAGGTCTCGAAAAGGACCGATTTGTCAACTTTCCGGCCCGATACGAGCCCGCAGTAGTCTACCTTCTCCGCCATGCCGGTCGAAGGAATGTTGACGCTGAAGGTCCCGTTCTCCGTGATGCCCGCGTTGGTGTGGTGGGCCTTGTTCAAGGTCACCATCACGTAGGCCGGTTTGGGATTGACCATGGTGAACCAGGCCACCGTGAGGTAGTTGGCCTTCCCCCCCACGTTCGCCCCTACCAGCGAACAGGGCATGGGATAATACAGCCGTTCTGCAGCTACTTCGATCTTTTCCATTACGTTTTCCTTTCAGCCTCAGTTCATTCTTATGAATGCCGGCACCGATCCCTCCTGGATATCAAAGGCTTCGTTCCAGGTTAATGGTTTCGGAGGGGCTAAATTGGTTCGCGTCGAAAAAATGGGTCAGTTTAGAATCCTTCCGGTCGACCAAGGTGTTTACTTTTTGGACGCCGAGACTTCTCAAGTGGTCCATAAATTCATTAATCAACTGCTCACCGATACCCCTATGCTGGCAAGAGGGATCAACGCCGATGGTATCCAGGGTTGCCTGCTCCTGAAAAATACCAAATTCTCCCATATAGAGTTCACCCATAACAAACCCCACCACCGTTCCATCTTCTTCCTCTGCCACCAGCGAGGCGGGCAAATATTCTTTCGATCTGAAAAGTCTTTCGAACTTCACTTCATAGTACTCCGGATGGGAAGCCTTGAGTACTTTCTCATCAATCCTGACCACAGCGTCAAAATCATCAGCCTTCATAAGTCTAATTCTAACGGTGCTCTTGTTCATGGGGCCTCCTTTCTCTTGAGGGTCATCGCTTGTTAAAAGATGTGGCTTGGGTCTGGGGTCGGACTGGACCACCCACCTTTCAGGTGTGGATGGGGAGTCGGACAGATCAAGACCTCCTTTCGGGCCAGGTTAAAGATGGTAAAGCCTATAGCCTTCTGCCGTTCAAGATAGATTATAAAGAATATTTGTTTCAGAACAAAACAACTTTATTTAGATGTATTTCTTGAGCCATTCATCCATGTTAAAACTCCTCTCAGATAAGCAATGGGTACTTCCTCGAGTCGATTAGTCCTTTGATGCTCTCCACCAATACTCCCGGAGCAGCGTAGTCGGGGTGATTGCGAAAGAGTGCGGCCACCCGATGAAGTTCATCGACCTCCTGAAGTTGCTTGATGGCCACAACATCTTTTCGGACCCGGCGGGGATGCCCGGCAAACAATAATCTGTCCGGCTTGATGAATCTTGTTTGAATGGCGTTGTAACCCCACTTGGCGCAGTGGCAGGAATTCTGAGGACTAACCAGGGTACAATTTTTACCCATAAAATTCTGGATGCGTTTCCGGGCGCGAGACAGCCGTTTGCGAAAGGCTGTGGGAGTAATCGTTAAGATATAGCCGCCTTCGTCGCTCGTTAATTCGAAAATCTCACCCAGGATGTAGGCTATGCGAAGACCGCGATCCAGGCAGAGCAACAGACTCTGCGTACACCGGATCCGTATCTCTTCCATAAGAAGACCCTGTTCGGCCTCCGTGGAAGATGCCAGCCAAGGACCTGAAGCGATTCTATCAATCTCCCCCTCACACTGTTCAAACGTCAATTCTTTGCGTTCGGCACGGCGCTTACGAGTGGTCAATAGATGATGGGAGGCGACTCGGTAAACCCAGGTGGTAAAGGCGCTTTCCTGGCGAAAGCTGACGAGGTGCGTTACAATTTTTATCAAAATCTCTTGCGCGGCGTCTTCCGCATCGGCGGGATGTCCTAACATCCGCAGGGCGAGACCATACACCCGATCCTGGATCCTCTCGATCAGGGTCTCGAGCGCGTTTCGATTCCCCCCTTTGGCTTTTTCCACCAGGGTTTCGAGGGTTGGCTCCACCACTTTTAGTCTCCTTCAGGCCTACGAACAATTCCTTATTTTCAATCTAAATCGACCAACTCCTTACAACTCCCGCAGCGCTTGGCGCCGCGAAAGAGCTGCTCACTGCAATGAGGACAACTGTAACGCTTTTCCTCTTCTTCCGCCCATTTTTCAGAACCCAACTTTTTTCTGTCAGGAACGGAGCGGAGTATTACCTTTTTACCAACAGGAACGGGAAATTCGTCAATTAATTTACAGGGGAACTCTTCACATTGGTGGCACCCCTCATAATTTTTCTCCAGGACACATTTTCGAATACCACACGTTTGGCAGAAAACAAATTTTTCGTTCGACAAACAGCCCTGGCAGACTATTTGTTCAGGGGTGACGCCATAAGCTTTGGCCAATTTTTCTTTTAGTTTTTGATTATTGTCCCGACTGGCCATATAAACTCCGCAAACGCCGCAATAAAGACCGCAGGGTGCTAATAATTCTGTGTTCATTTTGTTGTCTCCTTCTTGGTATGTTAACCGGCTTTATTTCTATTAGACATCCTTGAGGGAGAGAGTGTGACCAAAAAAAGATCCATCCGATTTTTTATTGGTCTATTTGGATAGGTCTGTAATGGAAGTGGGATTGGCCCCAACCCCTTTTTTTCGTGTGGTATCGGTTGGTTGAATGCCCGACCTAGCGGAACGAAATATCGATCGGCGCGCGGCATCGTTGTTCCAGTCAGCTTCTTTTCGTGGGAAAAGGAGACCTCTAAGGTCTCATTTTCCAATCACATCCAGTATAATTCATTGAGAATTCAACCCGCTCGCTTGGTCCGAGCTCCATTCACTGTCGGTTTGATTGACTCAAGCACGCGGATCAGCGGACAGGGCGACGGGACCGGCCGTATAAGTTCACGCAGCTCTTCCTTGGCTCTCTCGAGGATCTTCCGCTGCTTTTCGGGAAGCTTACGGCCCGCTCGGTTGATGTAGAAGTTGAGCATGGACATGGCGGACCGAAAGGCGGGGCTCTGGCGTCGATTACTGGCTTCGGCGGAGCGCTGGAGCGAGAGGGCAATCCCTTTTGGATCATCCCAGGAGAAGACGCCCGGCTCGAGATCGAGAGCGTTGCTGGTTTCGGTGACCTGCTGGGACCAGCGTTCGATCGTGTCCTTGGTCATAAGGTGCCGATTCCCCCCGGTGGAAGCGCCCCCCGGCTGATCATGGCCTTGCCCCGTGGAACGAAGTGGGCGGTCCTGAGAATTCAATACGGTACCTCGGTCCGCCTCGGTGTTGTGGGTTTATGTTTCCTTGCCAGCTCCCTCCATTCTACGAAAGACACCAGCAGTATAAAAAGGGGGGGTTATTCATTCCGTTCAGGTATAATTCTTTAATTTTGTTTATTAATTAATGCCACGGCCATATTGATCTTTCAATATCCCTTTGCAGGAAATTGTCTCACTAAAACCAGCCCACGAGCCGGAGTCGGTCCCAATGCTGTTAACTTAAGCCATTTTGTTATTCTGTTCCGGTTTCCAACAGCAATTGCCCAAACCTGTCCCGCATGGTAGCTATCGGCACGGCGGTTCCTAATTATTTGGGCATGGCGTCAGTCCGGTTCCTCTGTGAATGGTATGCCGGCTTCCTTAAGCGCTTCACGTGCAATTTTCTCGAGTGCCCGTTGTTTGAATTCAAGCCACTCGTCCCGCAGGCCATGCCGGTTTACCATTTCCTTGAAGTAACGAAAAGCACCGCTGCCATGAATGGCTCGCAGCAGATTTTCGGCCACTTCCTGCATCGTTTGTGATTGGGCGAAATCCCGCATTATGGCCCACTCGTTGATCTCGAACTTCCCCGGCAGAGCTATCCAGGCCTCGCTTTCCAGGACCTCTCTTGCTTTGGCAATGGATTCTTCTTCCCAATCCGCCCGTTCGTCCTCATCCCCTTCTTCCCCGCCCTCGGCCTGCTCGGCCTCTTCATCCGAGAACGAATATAGCTCGCCTGTCTCGCGATGGACATATGCCGTCCACCCCTCGGGTATCGCCTCCAACTCTTCAGCCACCTGCTTCAGCGAAACTGGAATTCCCATCGTTTAACCCCCTCCACGTCAAGCGTGATGAAATGCCTGGTTGCCTCCAATGGCCCGCTTTTTCATACATCAATATTCCGATGTCGGATTATATTTTAAGCCTGTTGGACCAGGCAAACAAATAATAGATAGGCGGCCAAATATATCTTTTCCGGCGGCTTCCTTTCCGGGCGGGACCGGGTACAGATCTTTAAAGACTAAATCCTCCCGACGGATATGGAATTTGAAAGTTTTCTCTCCGAAGATATCGAAGTAATACTTTGGGACCTGTTTATCGAACGGTTATGGGCCGACGAATTCAATTAGCTTAATCGGAACGAAGGGTCAGGGCGTCGGTGGTTTTCGCTTCTTTCGATTGAGGGTTGGTGGCTGCTCCTCAATGCGAGCCCCGGGAACGGTAATGACGGCAAACCGTGCTTTCTTCCTAAAAGTAGGGTCGGTTACGGGATCGGTTTTCTTATATCCGAGTGTATCGACTTCAATTATAAGCGTTTGCCCTTCCCCCCTGATTTTGGCGGTTTCGGTTTGAATTTCACGCCAAAGCTTTCCACCAATGGCTCTATAGTCTACCAGGCTCGATCGGTAGCCTCTGTGGTCAACTCCATAATTTAGGCACGAAAATACCGCCAAGTAATGCATGTACATGTTGCCGCCACCACCTTGGCCCTCAATGGTGAAGAAAATAATGAGGCTTTCTTGGCCGTCTTTTGCAGTATGGTGGACGACTTTTCTTTGATCGGTGTTTTCGGATGAAGTTGTATCGCTAATGAGGTGCGTTAAGGCCGAAATCGAGGCTGACACATCCTCAGGTTTGAAAATTGATTTAACAGGAGTCTGGGCAAGGGCGCTACCGACCAAGATAATTGAACAAATGATGCCGAGTGTGTATCGCATGGGTGAGCCCTAACATAGATTTTAAAGACTTCCCGGTATTGCTAAACACCCAACTCCCTTCACCGGGAACTCCTCATGCACATGATTGCCCTTGGCCTAATCCGCCTGGCCATGCTGGAAGCCAGCCGCTCGATCAAAGGTTCCGTATCGAAAAAAAAATCGTGGCCTGGAAAAACGCCGCCGGGGACGTAAACCAAGTACCCCTCTCCCCAGCTGAAGCCCATAGATCCAGAAACCCTTAATAGCAAAAACAGGCGATTCTTTTTAAGTTAACGGCATTGGTAACGATCCCCTATTACTCTCACGCCGATCAGACGTCACCGGACCGGCCCTGTATTCTTGCGTTCTTTCTGGATCCACGTCGACTTCGCGTAACGAGTGAACGTCCAGCGGACCGGGGGTCGCGACCCGATTCCGTTAATCTAGCAGATTTCGTCCGATCGCCACGATCTTGGCGTCATGCCGGCCAGCCGGACATGCGCTCGGATTTTCTTCCCCGGCTTTCGCCGGGCGCCGCCTTCGGCCAGCGAGGAGGTTTGGAGCAGCATGGCTACCCTCCGGCTCGCAGGCTCCCAAGCTGGTTTCAATCGCTTCAAAAATGACGTCCTTGACCTGGGATTCGTTCATGATGCCCTCCTTCGGATTGTTTCCGGGAGGATATCATCTTTAAATGTGTATGTCAACTAAATTAATAACATACCGACCTAAAAGGTCCAAACTCCAGGGGCGTGCCGTAGGCACGCCCCGTTGACCGAGGGGTTAGGTGCCTGTTTCTGGATAGGCACATGGTGTCTACCAGTCCATGTCGGCAGCACGATCCAAGCTGCCGATCAAGTGGTCGACGAATATGATCATGGTTTATATTCCTTGATGACCATCTTCAATGAATCCTGGGCATGCACCAACAGGACAGGGAGAGCCAGAGATGACGCGGTAAAAGTAAGCAGCTCCTTTTCTGAATAGTAATCAATCCCGGTGCATGCTCCAGCAAGCAGCAGCCAACACTTTGGGTGAGAATTCTCCGAGATACTACTGGAGTACATCTCCAACCTGTTCTTAATAATCTCCGAGGGTTCAAGTTGGGGGAAGGTCCTCTTTAACATGGCTTCCAAGATTGTGTCCATCATCTTAAGGTAGAATTGGATTCTTATGTCCGGGATACTCCCCCTGAATGTAGTAAGTAGGGCGTGATCCATCAGGAACTTTGGGAGGATTAGGCACTCAAGGGTCTTTATCCCTTCGTTTTCTTTCCACCTGTAATGTTCGCCACTAAGGTGCTTGACTAACTGAGTACAGATGTCGCCCATGCAGCTAGGCAAAATGGTGAAGGGGTCAACCTCGGTAGGGCCATTGTTTCTCTTAAAAATACCCTTGATTCTCTTCAGCACCGTTTCGTCTCCTCTCAACCTTTATTCTTGAGGACCCGACGACTGAGGGTAATCACCTTCTATTCCTCTCTCTAAGTGTAATGATGTCAATCCGGGACGCGAACAAGCAACCGAAGCGTCACTTGGGAGCGCCCCCCGGGCAGGGCAGGGTTAGACCGCTGCGGCTTAGAAGAAGGCCGGATCGGCCGGGGGCTGAACATGCCAGTTAAGCCTCTTGTGAAGCATCTCGCCTTGAGACCGACGCATACATGCAAAGCGGGAGACGGTGCGCGAAATAGAAATGCCCCGTTCCTTGATGTAGTTCTCTTCTGCGAGGGAAAACGGGTCATCCGATCGATGTGTGCCCGTGCAATAGAACGCGACGAAGTCTTCAAGTTCGTCTTGGTGCCAGTAGAACCCCTCGCCGCATAGCGCGAGGACAAAGACTGCACCAGAGCCGCTCAAGCCGGATCCAGCGATCTTTTGCTCCAGGTCTACAGCATACTCCAGTATGCGCCCGCGTGCGGCAAAGGCATAGTGCCAAAATTCTCCTCCAAGCCATTGCTTGTCGAGAAGGACGGCGATGTTTTTGGGAAACCAACCCTCATGAATAGCGCGTTCATATTGTTCCCAACGATCTTTGGCAACAGGCTTGATTGTTTTGACGTCAACAAAGACAACCGGGCAATCCACCGCCTCGGCGCGAAAGTCGATCGATTTCTCGGTATGATCAAGCCGCGCCTCGTACGTGATCGCATGAAAATGCTTGCCCTGATTGTTTAACAGCGCATCTGCTACGCAGAGTTCGTTGTGCGCCTCATTTACAGTCCTGAAGTGTCTTCGCCCACGTTGAAGCACTTGCTCAACGGACGCCTTGAAGCGAGCGATGAGTTGATCACCCTGCGGAAACCGATTGGTGTTCTGGGCGAACTTTGCGGCGAAGGTGCCTACGACATCCGCGGCGTAGGCATCGATCCAGGCGGTATCTTCGGTATCGAGTTGTTGGAGTGGCATTAACGTCACCTGTTATTAGTGAACCCAGACGAACCCTTTTAAATTAAAGGGAAAACGCACTATTTCAGATCAATATTTTGCCTTAAACGGCTTTTTTCATGGTCAAAACGGAGACCATATGACTTTGAGGCCTCCCGCAGCTGCTTTTGCTCTCCATCCGTTACTATCATTACTTCCATCGATGTTCCGTTTAGAAGCTTTCGGCCATTTTCCCCACTTCACGACATCCCGTTTGTCGCCGTACCACCAGTCACGCATGGGCAGAGACCTCTTTTCAGCCGAAAGGCTGCTATCACCGGGAGGCCGGCTTTATGGCCGCTCCGGTGCAGGCCATGGTTAGGCCGCGTCCTTTAAAGTCCGATAAGGTTGAATCAGCACTTCGGCGGAAATACCCAATCCATCATGAAGATTTCGAATCATCTATCCGGTCATACTCCTGGTGGGTTCCGACAAAACTGAATAGTTGGTCCGACCGCCATTTAAAGCCTATGGTTCGGCAATGCCGGTTGTTAAGCGGCACTGGAAAGTGGGTGCACTTCCTTATCCAGGCGATCATCCAGAGCCTCCAGCGCCACTTCCATATCATAATGTGTCTGAAGATTAAGCCAGAATTCCGCTTCCATAGTAAAGAAGCGCCCCAGACGGAGTGCCGTGTCGGCGGTTATGGCGCGCCGACCGTGTATGATTTCATTTATGCGGCGCGGGGTCACTCCAATATCTTTGGCCAATCGGTACTGGGTCACCCCCATCGGCTCCAGAAATTCAGTCAACAGGATTTCGCCAGGGTGGATTGGGGGAAAATCACGTTTAGTCATAATGTCACCCCTCAGGGGTAATCAACGATCTCGACATCGAAGGCATTATTACCCCGCTATTTTACCAGGATATTATCGTCAAGGGATAGTATTTAAAGGGATGGTGGTGGGCTGCCCAGGTTCTTAATAAAGGTGGGGCAAGAAGTCCTCTGGCTATGATATAATTGAAGAAAAAGGAGGGAAAACCATGAAGCTTATTTCAGGAAATCCAGCGGGGATATTGGGGGTTTTGGGGTTATTGATTTTATTGGCCGGTTTCTCGTTTTCAGGACCAGCCAGGGCTGCGACGCCGACGGGGGCGGAGGCGGCGGAGCTGAAAAAGATGACCGCCAACATCCACTGGCTGGGGCATGACAGTTTTCGGATCGACGGAGAGGGTGGTGATCTATCTGGACCCCTACAAGCTCAAGGAAGGGCCCAAGGCCGATTTGATCCTGATCACCCATGACCATCAGGACCATGCCTCGCCGGCCGACGTGGCCAAGATCCAGAAGCCGGATACGGTCATCGTGACCATCGCCAAGGCCGCCGAAAAGTTCACCGGAGAAATCAAGACCGTCAAGCCGGGTGATGAATTGACGGTCAAAGGCGTTAAGATCAAGGCTGTCCCGGCCTACAATGTCAACAAGTTCCGCAGCCCGGGAGTGCCTTTTCATCCCAAAGAGGCCGGGCACGTGGGGTATGTCATCACGGTCAAGGGGGTGCGGATCTACCACACCGGTGATTCGGATTTTATTCCGGAGATGAAAGGGCTGGCCCCGGACGTGGCTTTGCTGCCGGTCAGCGGGACCTATGTCATGACCGCCGAGGAGGCTGTCGAGGCGGCGGCGGCCATCCAGCCGAAGGTCGCCATTCCCATGCACGTCGGGGAAGGCATCGGGTCCCTGGCCGACGCCCAGCGCTTTAAGGAAAAGGCCACGGTCCCGGTGATCGTTCTGCCTATAGAAAAATAGAGCGGATCCGAAACAAAAGTCAGGAGTTTTCAATAACTTAATCACGCAGTTTGGTCCTTTTCGAGGCGATGTCCGCTCGGACTCGCCTCAACAAAGGACTTAGGAGCCCATCCTCGCGGGAATCCCGCTCGATCTCCTTGTCCCATTCGTCCGGATGGCCTATCTTCATCAAGTCACGTACCGTCGGACGTTTCTTCCGGGCTGTTCGTGGCCAGGGCAGCGACTGAGCACTTTCCGCTATCACTCCTGGTGGTGATTTTTGCGGCTCACCTGTAAGCCTCTTCATGGGTCCCGATACTAACGGGGATGATCGTTTTTTCGGTAACGATCAATTCGATGGTCACTCGGTAGGTAAAATTTATGGAAACGGAGTGAAGCGGTTGCAGTTTTCCTTTCAGGGGATGAAGCCCGAGGGATGGATGATAGGGGTCCAATTCCAGGAGTTTGAGGGTTTTTTCGTATTGGCCGATCAGGTCCGGATGCCTCTTAAAAAATTGCGAGGCCCTTTTCGTATAGCTTTTGGTGAAGATGATTTTATAAGGCATCGGCGATACGCCGGATGTGTTCTTCAATCGTGTCGTTAAATATTTCCCCTCGTTCGAGTTCCTTTTGGGTTTCAACGATCGCCGCTTCAAGCTCGCACTCTCGCAGGTGATTGTATGTCTCAAAATCCATGACGACGTACTTGTTTTTGCCCCTTACGGTGATCACGGCCGCCTTCTGCTCATCGATGATCGACTCCAGGGCCGATATTCCTTTTGTCTTCAGTTCATTGGCACTAATACCAGCCATTAATTCCCCTATCTATATTCTTTAATGTTTTTTAACTTATTATTAATAATACTCTTAACAATACTGTAAATCAACTTTTTTCTGGTTCTATAAGATGACTCTGTCCGATAATCCTGCGGATAGGCATCTCCGTATTAGAAAACCCCATGCCAGCGGCGGGACCCGAGAAGCATGAAAATATGGATTGGACGGGGAAAAGGGCGTCTGGACGAGTGAGGCCCTGGATCCCGGATCGAGCCCGGGATGACGACAAAAAGCAAAAGCCTGATAGGCTCAGGGCTTGTCAGCTTCATCCCCTTTTTTTGGCGGCATCGTCTTTTCCCGCTATGGCTCGTCGAGCTTCTTGATTCTGAGCGACATGCCGACCGGCCTCGAAGGGCGTCGATAGCCAGACATCGACGATCGCCAAGACCTGCTGCTCCGGCACTAAGCGCTGCCCGAGGGAGAGGATATTCGCGTCGTTGTGCGCACGGGATAGCCGTGCCGACTCCTCATCCCATGAGACCGCGCAACGCACGCCGCGAACCCGATTGGCCGCCATGGCCTCGCCGTTGCCGGAGCCTCCGAAGATGACTCCGCGTTCCAGTTGGCCCTGGGCGACGGCGATGGCGAGAGGACGAATGAAATCGGGATAGTCAACCGGCTCTTCCGAGTCGGTACCGAAGTCCCGCACCTGATGGCCTAGTTGGCGCAAATGCTCCGCGACGAGCGTCTTGTATCGAAACCCTGCATGATCGGCAGCAACCCCAATACGCATAGATCACCTCCTGTCCACCCAAAATAGATTATTATGATTAACTAAAAAAAATTATTAATAAATGAAGTGATTGTCAAGTCCGTATTAAACCACCCATGTCCCAGGGGGCACCCCGAAGCATGAAAATAAGGATTGGCCAGCAACTGCCGGCATTTCTCAACAGGTTATTTATTTGACAGTTGTATTGCTAATATGATATGTATAGCAATATGAAAACAACCGTAGATATTCAAGATGCCCTGCTGGATGAGGCCCGAAAAATCGCCTCCCAGGAAAAAACCACGGTCAAGGCCATGGTGGAAGAAGGACTACGCAAGGTTTTGGCGGAGCGAAAGGGGACGAAGTCTTTTCAACTTCGCAAGGTCACTTTCAAGGGCAACGGACTTCAGCCTCAGGTATCCGGGGGATCCTGGAAGGAAATCAGGGACCTGGCGTATGAAGGCCGGGGATCATGATCGCCGTCGATACCAACCTGCTCGTATATGCCCATCGTGAGGATTCCCCTTGGCATGAAGCAGCCTGGACCCGCCTGGCCGGGTTGGCGGAGGGACGGGCGTCCTGGGCAATTCCCTGGCCGTGTATCCATGAATTTCTGGCCATTGTAACCCACCCCCGGATTTATGCCCCGCCTACGCCGCTGTCCATGGCTCTGGAACAGGTTGATGCCTGGCTGAAATCTCCGAGTCTGGCCTTGCTGGCCGAACCGGAAGGGTATTGGCCTGCGTTGCGCTCTATCATCAAGGCCGGATTGGTGACAGGTCCCCAAATTCATGATGCCCGGGTGGCGGCCCTTTGTAAAATTCATGGGGTCCGTGAATTATGGACAGCGGACAGGGACTTCAACCGGTTCCCCGATCTGGTGGTTCGAAACCCGCTAATTCGTTAATTTATGTCCTCAGGGCTGAAGGGTAAGACCGGATTCCCGCCTGTGCGGGAATGACAAAATTAGACGCATTTTCAAATTATTACGCTTTTAGCCCCTTCCCTTCTCCTTAAAAAATTGACTTTATCCCGTCATTCCCATTATAACAATCCAATACCCTCTCTGAGATATCTGTAAGCGCTAAGTCTAATTCTTTCCCTTGTTTCTCCGGTCACTTGAACGCTCAGAGATCGCAGAAGAACTTTTTTTCGATATCGTCAGGGCAGATAAAAAAATGACCAAACGATTAGAGATTACCTTAAAGCCCGATCTAAAGGACCCCGAAGGGGAGAATCTGCGGAAGAAGGCCCGGAATTATCTGGGCCTGACCCTGGAAGAGGTCCGTACCATCCAGGTGTTGACCTTTGACACCTCGCTGACGGATGAGCAGTTGGAGGACGTCCGGATTCGCATTTTTACCAATCCGGTGACCCAGGTTTCCTCCTTCCATCCGCTGGCCAGGGATTTCGACTGGCTGATCTGGATCGGTTATTTGCCCGGGGTGCGGGACAATGCGGGCAGCACGGCCCGGGAAGCCGTTGAAGCCCTGCTGGGAATTCGTCTTCCGGAAGGGGAAGCCATTTATACCTCCCGGCAGTTTCAACTGAAAGCCCCTCGCCTGAAGAAGAGACAGGTGGAAAATATCGCCCGGGAATTGCTGGCCAATGATCTGATCCAGCAGTGGAAGCTTTTTCAGCGGTCGGACTGGGACCCGGAAGCCGGGATCGGCCGGCCTGTCCCCAAGGTCGCCCTTCGGCACCAGCCGTCGGTTTCGGTGATCCCGGTGGATTCCCTGGACCTCCTGTTAAAGATCAATAAAGAACGGTCCTGGGCCCTGCCGGCCGGGGATTTAGAGGTTATTCAAGCCTATTTCAATAAGCCGGAGGTCCAGGAGGCCCGAAAAGCCGTGGGCCTTTCGCAGCCCACCGATGTTGAGCTGGAATACATCTCCCAGGCCCGGAGCGATCACTGCAACCACAATACCTTTCAGGGCCTCTTTAAGTACCGGGATCTGGATACGGGAGAAGAAATCCTGATTGATAATCTTTTTAAAACCTTTATTGAGGCCCCGACCCTGCAGATTCAGCGGGAAAAAGACTGGGTGGTCTCGGTCCTCTGGGACAATGCCGGCGTGGCCCGCTTTGACGAGCGGCACCATTACGTGATTACCGCCGAGACCCATAACAGCCCCTCCAATATGGAACCCTACGGCGGGGCCTTGACCGGGATCGTGGGTGTTTACCGGGACCCCCTGGGCACGGGCAAGGGTTCGAAGCTCATCATGGGCAGTTACGGGTTCTGCGTCGGCCCGCGGGATTACTCCGGTCCGCTTTCGCCCCGCCTGCATCCCCGGCGGCTTTTAGACGGGATCATCGAGGGGGTCCGGGACGGGGGGAACAAGAGCGGGATCCCCACGCCTTTCGGGCAGGTCTTTTTCCATCCCGGGTATTTGGGGAAATGCCTGGTCTTTGTGGCCGCCCTGGGTTTCATGCCGGCCCAAATCAACGGGGAGCCCACCGACCGGAAACGCACCGAACCGGGGGACCTGATCGTCATGTGCGGCGGGCGGGTCGGCAAAGACGGGATCCACGGCGTCACCGCCTCCTCGGAGGTGTACAGCGCCGATACCCCGGCCGGTCACGTCCAGATCGGCGACCCCTACACCCAGAAAAAAATGCACGATTTCCTGCTGGAGGCCCGGGACGAGGGACTGATCACCTACCTTACCGACAACGGCGGCGGGGGATTGTCTTCCTCGGTGGGGGAATCGGCCCGTTTCAGCAACGGCTGCGAGGTGTATCTGGACCGGGTCCCCCTGAAGTATGACGGGCTGGATCAATGGGAAATCTGGGTTTCCGAATCCCAGGAACGAATGACCGTGGGCCTGAAACCGGCCTACTGGGAGCGATTCCAGGTCTTGGCCCGAAAACATGATGTGGAAACCACGGCCATCGGCCGCTATACCGACTCCGGCAAGGTACATTTGCTTTATCGGGACCAGACCTGCGGTTACGTGGACCTGGATTTTTTGAAAAGCGATTTTCCGCAGTGGGTCTTTGAGGCGGAATGGCAGCCCCCGGAGAACAGGGGATTTTTTGAACCGGTTTTTCAGGAACCGGAGGATTACGAGGCCCTCCTGAAAAACCTGTTCTCCCGGCCCAATATAGCCTCCAAAAACTGGATTGCCCGTCAATACGACCACGAGGTCCAGGGAGGAAGTGTCCTCAAGCCCCTGGTCGGCAAATACCGGGATATCCCCGGAGACGCAGTGGTGTTGCGGCCGCACCTGCCCTCCCGGCGCGGTCTGGCCTATACCCAGGCCCTCAACCCGACCTACTCGGTCTTGGATACCCGGGCCATGGTCGGCGTGACCATCGACGAGGCCGTCCGCCGCCTTCTGGTGGTGGGGGCCGACCTGGAGCAGATCGGGGGGGTGGATAATTTCTGCTGGCCGGCCATCCAGTACCACCCCGAAGAAAATCCGGATGGGAAGCTGAAGGCCGCTCAACTGGTGCGGGCCAACCAGGCCCTGAAGGAGGTCTGCCTCCATTTCGGCATCCCTCTGCTCTCCGGGAAAGACAGCATGTATGTGGACGGGTATATCCAGGGACCTTACGGGGAAGCCCACCGAGTCTCCGGCTTGCCTACCCTGCAGTTCACCGCCACTTCTGTGGTGGCCGATGTGGTTCGGTGTCTGTCCCTGGATTTTAAATTCCCCGGAGATCTCATCTATATTTTAGGAGAAACTCGGGACGAACTGGGAGGATCCGAGTATTATGAAATGATGGGCTATGTCGGCCTAAAGGTGCCCCGCTTCCACGGAGATAAGGAACGAGCCCATTATCGGACCCTCCAGGAGGCCATCCAACAGGGCCTGGTCTCGGCGGCCCACGGGATCTATCGGGGCGGACTCGGGATCCATCTGATCCTGATGGCCCTGGCCGGGGACCTGGGCCTGGAAGTGGATTTGTCCCGCGTTCCGGCCTCGCCTGACCTTCGGCGGGACAAACTATTGTTTTCCGAGACCTGCGGACGGGTCATCCTGACGGTGGACCCGCGAAAACAGGAGGCCTTTGAACGGCTCATGGCCGGCTGTCTCTGCCGGCCGGTGGGGCTGGTGACCAGGACCCAGCGGGTGCTGTTCAAGGATGAAGGGCAAACCCTGATAAAAACAAGACTGAAAAACTTTCGGGCCGCTTTCCACCGGCCCTTTGGAGACCTGGTATGAACGATCCGCGGGCGTTGGTCTTAACCGGATACGGCCTGAATTGCGACTGGGAAACCCAGTATAGCCTGTCCCAGGCCGGTTTCCAGGCGGATAGGGTCCACATCAGCCAGTTGATCGCCCCCCCCGGGGATCGGAATAAAGTCAACCTTCAGGGCTATCACCTCCTGGCCCTGGTCGGCGGTTTCAGTTGGGGCGACGATCACGGGGCCGGCGTTATTCTGGCCGCCCGGCTCAAGTATACGTTAAAGGAAGCCCTGGAGGCCTTTATCTCGGCCGGCAACTTGATCATTGGGATCTGTAATGGATTCCAGGGCATGGTCAACCTGGGGCTGCTGCCCGGCTTCGCCGGCGATTTTGGAAAGCGATTGGTGGCCTTGATCGCCAATGACGGCGGCAATTTCCGGGACGACTGGGTGCGGCTGCGGGGCAATCCCCATTCCCCCTGTGTTTTCACCCGGGGAATCGAAAAAATTGAACTGCCCGTCCGCCATGGGGAAGGCAAGTTTTATGCGCCCCCCGAAGTGCTGGAGCAATTGGTCGCCGGGCAGCAGGTAGCCCTGTCCTATGCCCTGCCGACGGGAGAAAAGGCCCAGGGCCGCTTCCCGGATAATCCCAACGGCTCCTTGCTGGATATCGCCGGCCTCTGCGACCCCAGCGGACGCATTTTCGGGTTAATGCCCCACCCGGAGGCTTTCCATCATTGGACCAACCATCCCCGCTGGACGCTGATCAAAGAAGCTCTGGGACGGGAAGGAAAAAGTCTGGAAAAAGAAGAAGGCCAGGGTTTGCGTATTTTCAAAAACGCCGCCGATTATGTCCGCCGGAATTTAGCAGGTAGATAGAAAACAGGATTCCGGGATTCGGGTGTAGGGGAGGGGTTAATCCCCTCCCGCCTTTCGAACCGCAGCCGTGAACGAGTGCCCCGGGCGGGTATAAAACCCGCCCCTACGAAAAACCAAAAAGGAACCGTAGCTTTTGTTTGTCACTTTTGAAGGAATAGAAGGATCCGGCAAAACCACCCAGATCAGGCGGCTGCGACAGGTCCTGAAAGAGCGGGGTCTTTCCTGCCTGGTAACCCGGGAACCGGGAGGAACGGCTATTGGAAAACAGATCCGAACGATTTTGCTGGATCAGCACAATAAAAGCATCCAACCGAAAACGGAGCTGTTTCTCTACCTGGCCGACCGCTGCCAGCATGTGGCCGAAAAAATCCAGCCGGCCCTCAGCCGGGGGGATTGGGTGATCTGCGACCGTTTCTGGGATGCCACCCTGGTTTACCAGGGTTGGGCCCGGGGATTGAACCTGAGGACCCTGGAAAAATTGCGCCCCCTGGTATTGAATTCCCTGGTCCCGGATCTGACCTTGTTGCTGGACTGTCCGGTCACTATCGGCCTGCCGCGGGCCTGGAAAAGGATCCGGCGGTCCGCCCAGGGCCTCAAGGAGTCCCGCTTTGAAGAAGAGGCCCAGGCCTTTCACGAGAAAATCCGGGAGGGGTATTTGTTTCTGGCCCGGCGTGAGCCCCAGCGCTTCCGGGTGCTGGATGCCACCCATTCCCCTGAAAAAATTCACCAGGAAATAAAGCGGCATCTTTTTCGAAAGGACCCCGGCGTCCATGTCTTTTAAGAACATTCAGGGGCAGGACCGGGCCATCGGACTGCTGCGGCGGGCCTTGGACCGGGATAAGGTCCACCATGCCTATCTGTTTACCGGTCCGGACGGGATCGGGAAAAAAAAGACAGCCCTGGAAATGGCCAAGGCTTTAAATTGCCTGCAGCCGGGTCCGGAGGGAGGCTGCGACGCCTGCCCTTCCTGTTTGAAAATAGAAAAAAACTGCCATCCGGACCTGGTGCACTTAAAACCGGAAAAAAACCAGATCACGATCGACCAAATTCGGGAACTGGAGGAGCAACTGGCCTACCCGCCTTTTGGAAACCGCTATCGCCTGATCCTGCTGGATAAGGCCTCGGACTTAAATGTGTGGGCCGCCAATGCCTTTTTGAAAACCCTGGAGGAACCGCCCGTCCGGAAATATTTTTGTCCTTTTGGTCAATGATCCGGGCGAGCTCTTGCCCACCCTGGTTTCCCGCTGCCTGCCGCTCCATTTCAGCCCCCTATCCCTGGACCTGATCTGCCGCCTATTGATCACCGACCTGGGATCGGACCCCGAAAAAGCCCAGGTCATCAGCCGCGTTTCCGGGGGGAGTTTGGGACGGGCCTTTCATTTCTTCAAGAAATTTTCGGAAGAGAAATCCTGGGACAAGAATCTGGAATCCTGGCTGAGGCAGTTGGAGTCCCTGTCCCAGGGCAGCCTGTCCCCCTTAATCGCCGGGGTGAAGGATTGGCTGGGCTCCCGAGAGCAAATGCAGGAGGCCCTGGAAATCGGCGGTACCTGTTTGCGGGATATCCTTTGGCTTCGTAACGGCCTGGAGGACCTCGTTTTTCTGCCGGCGCACTATAAAGAAAGACTTAAGGGGCTGGCCTTCCGCTGCCCCGAAAGAACCTGGCTCAAAGGCTACGACCTGATTACCCAGGCCGCCCGGGATCTACTCCGGCAGGTCAACCCCCAATTGACCTGGGAGATGCTCTGGATCAACCTGGCCCGGGCCGCGCACTGATTTTTCGCTTAAACATTTGTACTTCCTATCGTATAATAAAAAAATGGCTCTATGATCGGGTAAAGAAAGAATCTAAGTGGCTTCTATCGAAAAAGAATCCTTAAAAATAGTCGGTGTCCGGTTTCAACAGGCGGGCTGTATCTATGATTTCGATTGCGGCCACTTCGTGATGAAATCCGGCGATAAGGTAATCGTCAAGACGGAACAGGGATTGGGCCTGGGGAAAGTGGTCCGGGGACCCTTCAAGATCGATCCACCCGAGGGGGGCCGTGAATTCAAAAAAATATTCCGCATGGCCCACGCGGAGGACCTGGCCCAAGACGAGAAAATCCAGGAGCGAGAGAAAGAGGCCTTCAACTTTTGCCTGGAACGCATCCGGGAACGCAACCTGCAAATGAAGCTGGTCCGGGTGGAATGCTTTTTTGACGGCAGCAAGGTCATTTTTTATTTCACCGCCGACGGCCGCGTGGATTTTCGGGAGCTGGTGAAAGATCTGGTGCATCGGTTTCATACCCGAATCGAGATGCGTCAGATCGGGGTGCGCAACGAGGCCAAGATGATCGGCGGTTTGGGTCCCTGCGGGCGGGAGTTGTGTTGCGCTTCGTTCCTGCCGGATTTCGCGGCCGTTTCGGTCAAGATGGCCAAAGAGCAGAATCTGCCCCTGAACCCCACCAAAATATCAGGGATTTGCGGCCGCTTGATGTGCTGCCTGACCTATGAGTATGAAACCTATCAGCAGCTAAAAAAGGATTTTCCCAAGGTGGGTAAAACCATTGTCAGCCCGCTGGGACCGGTTAAAGTGCTGCGACAAAACGTGATGGAAGGGACGATCCTGGTGGAGACCGCCGAGAGAGAGGAAAAAATCATCAAGGTGTCGGAACTCACCCCGGGGGTCGCTGAAACGAAAAAGGACAAGGGTTGAACGACCTATGACGGACTCGTCCGAAGTCCGTCAGCAGCCCGAGCGCCATTAAACGCTGGGCTGGGGGTGAGGGTGGGACCATTTGAATTCACTTCAAATGGCGGGAGAGGGGAAGCCCTCTCCCGCCGAGCAAAAAGTCCGTCAGAGAGAGTTTGTCATTCTGAGCGAATGCGAAGAATCTTGTTTTTTCAACTAGTTCCGAGATCCTTCACTTCGTTCAGGATGACAGTTCGGGACCTTTTGCGAACTTATCAACTACTATGAATCGAACTTTTTATGTGACCACTCCGATCTATTATGTCAACGCCGAGCCCCATATCGGCCATGCCTACAGTACGATCGTCGCCGATACGCTGAGCCGTTTCTACCGGGCTCAGGGATATGAAACCCGCTTCCAGACCGGAACGGACGAGCACGGGGAAAAGGTGGTCCAGGCGGCCCAGAAAGAAGGGAAGGATCCTAAACCTTACGCCGACCGCATCAGTCAGCTTTTTCGGCAAACCTGGCCGGAACTGAATATTCACCCCGATCATTTTATCCGGACCACCGATCCGGAGCATATAGCCGTAGTTACCGCCATTTTGTCGCGGGTGTATGAATCGGGGGACATTTATTTCAGTGAATACGGCGGTCAGTATTGCGTCGGGTGCGAGCGCTTTTACACGGATCGGGAAATCGTCGACGGACGCTGTCCGGACCATCAGACCCCGCTGACCTTCATCAAAGAAGCCAATTATTTCTTTCGCATGAGCGCTTATCAGGACTGGCTCATCCGGCACCTCCAGGAAAACCCCGATTTCATCCGTCCCGAACGCTACCGCAACGAAGTACTTTCCTTTCTGAAAGAACCGCTCGAGGACTTATGCATTTCCCGGCCCAAGACCCGCCTGACCTGGGGCATTACCCTGCCCTTCGACGAAAACTATGTGACCTATGTCTGGTTTGACGCCCTGATCAACTATCTGGCGGGTCTGGGCTACCCCGACGGCCCGTTGTTTACCAAATTCTGGCCGTCGGTGGAGCACATTATCGCCAAGGATATTTTAAAGCCCCACGGCATTTACTGGCCGATCATGCTCCAGGCCGCCGGAATTGCGCCCTATCGTCACTTGAATGTCCACGGCTACTGGAACCTGGATCAGACCAAGATCTCCAAGAGCCTGGGCAACGTGATCCGTCCCCAGCAGCTTAAAGACCGATTCGGGGCCGATGCCGTCCGCTATTTCTTTTTACGGGAGATGGTTTTTGGTCTGGATGCCCACTTCAGCGAAGAGAGCCTGATCCAGCGGGTCAACGCCGATCTGGCCAACAACTTGGGCAATTGTTTCAGCCGGACCCTGACCATGATCGAAAAGTATTGCGGGGGGGCCATCCCCGAACCGGGGGAACCGGGGCCTGAGGAGCAGGGGATGAAAGATCATCTAGATCAGGTTCGGGAGACTGTCATCCAGGAGGTCCGGAAAGTGGCCTTCCACAAGGCCCTGATGACCTTGTGGGAGGTGATTGACGGGGCCAATAAATACATCGACACCCAGGCGCCCTGGTCCCTGGCCAAAGACCCGACCCTAGAGGATCGGCTGCGGACGGTGCTCTATGTTCTGGCCGAAACCCTGCGGCAAACGGCGATCCTGCTCAGCCCCTTTATGCCCCAAACGGCCCGGTCCATGCTGGAGCAACTGGGCTATGGGCCGAAAAAGGAGCCGGTTTCCTGGGAAGAGGAATTGGTTTGGGGGCGACTGGCGCCGGGAACCCGAGTAGCGCGGGGTCCGGCCTTATTTCCACGCATCGAGGTCAAGAAGGAAACGCCACCGCCTCCCACCAGGAAGGTCCCCCCGGTGGAAACAAAGGTCTCTTCCCTGATGTCGATTGAGGAGTTTAAAAAATGGGACCTGCGGGTAGCCCAGGTGTTGTCCGCCGAACGGATACCCAAGACGGACAAGCTGATAAAAATGAAAATCAACCTGGGGGAAGAAAGGACCCTGGTGGCGGGAATCGGCCGGGACTATGCCCCGGAAGATCTGGTCGGCAAGTCCATCGTGGTGGTGGCCAACTTGAAGCCCACCCAACTGATGGGGGTGGAGTCCCAGGCCATGCTTCTGGCCGCCGGTGACGGGAAAAGCTTATCGGTCGTGGTTCCGGAAAAAGCAGTCCCGCCGGGAGCCAAAGTGAAATAACAAAATCCGGGCGCCTTTCCCACAATAGGTAAGCCTTTTAAGATAATCCCAACATATCCCCTCTCCCGATTTTTAACCGGCCGGCCGCGGCGGCCGCGCTATCCAACAGTACAAGCGCCGGCAGTCCCTATTCGAACCTGCTCCGCAGGCCCGGCAGGCAGGATAATTAATTGACAACCGGTTTTTGCAGCAGGTAATATTTTTTAAGTAAACCCAAATGGGGCGTTAACCTTGCGGCGTCTGGATGTACTGCCTCACAGATATCCCTTTTTCTTCATCGATCGGATCGAGCGGATCGTTCCGGGAAAAGAAGGGATCTTTGCGGTCAACTGTTCAACAGACAGTTTTTTCTCTGCCAACCGGGTCCCGCCGTCTTTTAGTCAATCCCTGCTGCTGGAGATGATGGCCCAGGCGGCGGGATTGATTTTAGTCAGTCAGCAACCCCCCGAAGAAGCATTTGAGGATCGACAGGGATATCTACTCAAAATGGATCGGGTTTTATTTTTTCATCTCCCCCAGTATGGGGATCGGATGTTGATCGCCATCAAAAAAACCCATAGTTTGGGAAAACTCCATCGTTTTTCCGGCGAGGTCCGGGCCGGGGAGACCCTCCTGGTCAGCGGGGAACTTACCTTGTGGCGGGATGAAGAGCCCGTTATTTCTTGTTGAGCCGCTCTGTTTATTATGCCACGGTTCGGATTGATCATTCCCGCCCATAATGTCGAAGAACCCCTCGTCGGGGTTATCCGCGGCGCCCGGAAGTGGGTTCGGGATATCCTGGTGGTGGACGACGGTTCTACCGACCAAACCAAAGAAGTCGCCCGAATCGAGGGAGCTCAGGTGGTGTCCTTTCCAACGAATGAAGGCAAGGGCCGGGCGTTGAAAACCGGGTTCGCCTATTACCTGGATCACGGGGTTGAGGCCATCATTACCATGGACGGGGATGGACAACATGATCCCGAGTGCCTTCCGGCCTTGATGGAAGAATATCGAAAGGGGGCGGCCCAAGTGATCATCGGCTCGCGTCTGGGGGACCGGGAGCGGATACCCAAAATCCGCTACTACCCCAACCTGGTCGGGACCTATTGTCTAAGCTGGGCCACGGGTCAATATGTACCCGATTCCCAGAGCGGTTTTCGCGTGTACCAGGCCGAGTGGTTGCGAGGGCTGCTCTTGAAGGCAGACGGCTTTGCCCTGGAGACCGAGGTGCTGATCAAGCTGGCTAAAAAAGGCGCTACGATTTCCTCCATTGCCGTCCCGGCTATCTACGACGATCACCGGCCTCGTTCCCACTTTCGACCCGTGGCCGATACGTATCAGATCAGCATCATGGTCCTCAGGAGCATCTTCTGGCCCAGGCTGACCAAGCGGCCCAAAGGGGTCTTTTGGCTTCCTTTTCGACAAAGAAAGCTGGTTCAACCGTGAATCCCCGTCGGGTGGTGGTTACGGGTTTGGGGATTATTGCCTCGATCGGGCATAACCGGGTTGAATTCTGGAAAAACCTGATCGCCGGCCGAACCGGAATCGGCCCCTTTGATCTGTTCGATAGCACCGGCTTCCGGGTTCGGATAGCCGCCCAGGTACGTGATTTTTCCGGCGCCGATTATTTCAGCCTGCGGGAAATGCAGCGGCTTTCCCGGGCGGATCTGTTCGGCTTGATCGCGGCCCGGGAGGCCATTGGCGATGCCGGCCTGGAAAAAGGTTTTGAATCCCCGGAGCGAGTGGCGGTGTTTTTGGGGGCCGCCGCCGGGGGGATTTATCCCACCGAGCTCTATCGGCAGGAAGTCTACCGGCGAACAAAAAGACGGCATCCATCCTATCTTTTGTCCTTTCCTTTTTGCAGCCTCACCGATCAGATTGGCAACCGCTACGGTTTATCCGGTCCCCGGGCCACCATCGACACCGCCTGCTCCTCAACGATCACGGCCATTGGCTTGGGCTATGACTGGATCAGGGACGGTTCGGTAGATTTCGCCATTACCGGGGGGACTGAATCGCTTTCTCAATTAACCTTTTCCGGGTTTAATACGCTGAAGGCCCTGGATCCCCAACCCTGTCGACCCTTCGACCGGCAGCGCCAGGGACTTTCGCTGGGAGAAGGAGCCGGTATGATGATCCTGGAACCGCTGGAAAGGGCCCGGACCAGAGGCGCGAAAATATATGCCGAGATCCTGGGCTACGGCACCTCGGCCGATGCCCACCACATTACGGCGCCGCATCCCGAAGGCTATGGCGCCGCCTTATCCATGCAGCGGGCCATCCTTCAGTCCGGGATCGCGGAGTCGTCCGTGGATTTCATCAGCGCCCACGGCACGGCCACCCCGGCCAATGATCCCATTGAGACTAAGGCCATCAAGCGGGTTTTCGGTGAGCGGGCCTCCAAGATCCCGGTTACCTCGATAAAATCATCGATCGGACATTGTCTGGGGTCCGCCGGGGTGCTGGGGTCCGGGGCGGCTATTCTGGCCCTGGTTCATGGAGTCCTGCCCCCGACGCTGCATTTCAAAGAGCGGGACCCGGATTGCGACCTGGACGTAGTGTTCAACCAGGCCCGGGAAAAAGAAGTGGATACCGTCCTCTGCAACGCCTTTGCCTTCGGGGGCAATAACAGCTCCATTATTTTTTCCAAACTGAGATGATTGGCGGATTCGCGAGAAGTCCGTCAACAGCCCGAGCGCGATTAAGCGCCGGGCTGGGGTGGGGGTGGGACCATTTGAATTCACTTCAAATGGCGGGGGAGGGCGTGCTCTCCCCCGCCGAGCAGAAAGTCGTATTTAGACTTTTTGCGAGGTTATCATGATGGACGCACTCACCGGCACAGGAATCGTCGTCACCGGTATCGGCATCATCGGTTCCCTGGGGATAGGGCGGGAAACCTTCTGGAATAATTTTCTGGAGGGCCGATCCGGAATTAAACCGATCCAAGAATTTGCCCCCCTGGAATCGAAGATCCATTTCGGCGGGGAGGTGGAAGGTTTTCGTCCTAAGGACCATCTCTCGCCCCTGGTTTACCGAAAAATGGGCCGGTCTTCCCGACTGGCCGTAGTGGCCAGCCTGGAAGCCCTGCACGACGCCGGACTGGAGATCACTGACCTCAATCGGGATCGCATCGGGGTCTTTGCCGGTACGGGTTACGGCAATTCAGGGCTGACGGACGAATATTTTGTCAGTTTCATGGAAAGCGGCCCCCAGGGGGCCAATCCCCTTTTATTTGCCGATACGGTTCCCAATACGGCCGGCAGCCACCTCAGCCTCTATCATCGCTTGCGAGGCCCCATCACCACCTTTTGCCAGAATTTGATCTCCGCCGAACTGGCCCTGATCTATGCCTGCCGGCAGTTGCAGGCCGGATCGGCCGAGGCCATCCTGGTGGTAGGGGTGGATGAGCTTTCTCCCATCGTGATGCACGCCTTTTCGGTATTAAAAGGATTGAATCCCTCCATGAACCCTGTTCTGGGCGGGGGGTTGGTTTTAGGAGAAGGGGCCTGCGTTCTGGTTTTGGAACGCCGGGAGCAGGCCCTCTCCCGACGGGCTCCGATTTATGGGGAGATCGCCGCTTTCGCGTTGAACAGCGGGGTGACCCGTGCCGGCCACTTTGAAAAGGAAGGCCGGGCCATGAAAAAAGTAATCCTGGAATGCCTGGAAAAAGAAGGGAGATCGCTGGAGAACACCGGACCTGATCAGCCTTTCGGCCAATTTTTCAGGGGAACTGGACCCATTGGAATTCCGGATTCTGCGGGAGGTCTTCGGGGACGACCTATCCAAGATAGCCCTTTCCCCGTTGAAATATTTCGCCGGCGAATATGGCGGGATGGGGGCGCTACGTTTGGCTATACTCCTTTTAGCTATCCGGGATCGGATGATCCCCCCCACGGTGAACCCGGACCAATTGGAACCGGGAACTCCCTGGGATCGGCGCTACCTGCCCGCCCGCCCCGGGGAAATCAATCAGGGCCTGCTGACCGGCTTTACCTTCGGCGGCGGGAACGCCTGTTTGGCGGTTCAAAAGGGATAAAGAAGAAGTGTTAGAACCTCGTGGGCAATGATATAAGTCTTAGGATAGAAAATGAACAGTCGATATTACGGCGATAAAAAGGATTATATTAAATATGGCCTATTAGACGTTCTACAGCCGATCATAGGTCCCTTGGGATCAATTGGTACCTTACGATGATCGACCGTGGTAACCAGAATTCAGTGCCATGATCCAAAATGACCTTTATGGAGTTATAGTCAAATGACCGTGGATTGAGATCGTTAATTAGTGAAACAGCGTATTGACAAACCAGGAAACGTCAATTACGTCAACCTGATCAGGACGTCCCCATGGCCGGAGTTATTGAGCAATCTTATCGAAGTGGTCACCCAGAAGCCTATTCCGGGCTCAGCGCTTAAATGGCATATCGGCTGCGGAACGAGGCGCTATCTGAACGCGACTTATTGGCCTCGGCCCGAAGTGGCTTTCAGGTAACGGTGCACTGACACTTCGGAGATTGGCTTTGCGGTATTGTAGATCTTTAGAGATAGAGCGATTTCTATCAGGCCGATGTGGCTATTAATTCCGTTTTTACAGCTAAATCTCCCCAAGTACGATCAATTATTTTCTAATCCTGTAAGTCAAACCGCCCTACAACTGAATAAAAAAGTTATGGTCTTTATTTTGGGATCGGTTGCCTTTTTATATGTTACCAAAAAAATTAAGATAAATATCCTTCAACAAATATTTCCGAAATGGAACACAAAAATATCCACATATATCCTGATCAGTTAATTCGCTTGAGCCCGAGTAAATTTAAAATAGCACGTAAAAATACAAGTAATACTAATTGGTTATAAAAATAACAGATGAAACCAGGGTGAGGTTTAATATTATGATTGATTTGAAACTGGTTTTGGACCTGGTGGAAATCGGTCATTTGTCTCAGGAGGTTTCATCCCTAGCGGATATCCAGTATTTATTAGAAACTCTTAAGTCCCAATGCCATCGGATCAGGTGTCATTATAGCGAATCGATTAGGATTATAGATAAACTACCGATTAATGACATTATTGGGTTAGCCAAAGGCTCACCATTATCCAGTTATTTCGATTCTAACCGTCCAAATCCGCCCAGGGCGTAGGAGGTGCCTTATGCAGAAGAGGCAGAGCACATAAATGGCCCATTGTCTATGGGACGATATCGTCCCACTGTTCTGCTTTGGCGAGAGCGATTCCTGAAACAAGGGATTTTGGGATTGTCTGAAGATGCTCCCCAGGTCCGAGCGCTCAACGTTTGGCTCACCAAAACGTGAAAGCGATTGTGGAAACTACGTACACACAGTTCCTCGGGAAAATTCAAGAGCACGCTGTTGGAGACTTTTCCTGATGATCAGCGGGCCGAGGAACTGGGACCGTCAGCCACCGTGTTAGGTAAAGCGCGCATAAGGTGCGTCTAGTGCGCCAATTCATTAACAACACGGATATCATCGGCTGTTCTAGACCCGTTGACGGACATGTTCTCACGCATCAAAGAATACGATCGAGGAATCGATTTGGACCAGAAATTGAAATGGATTTTCAGCGAAGAATTAAGGAAATTGCCGAAAACCTGGCCGAGATTTTATTTTGGTGCTAAACAACATTGATTTTTCCGTTCCGCCTGTTCAAGACCGATACAAGACTCCCTGAACCTTATTGATCAAATCAAATCGAAATATGGAAAGCCGGTAATAGTTTGATCCGGGTCTCTGGACGATGATTCCCATCCCTCGTAACAAAGGCAAAATTAGCTGCTGATTTTTTCTTTTGCTTCCTTTTAAAGTGGCTGCTTTTCTGGAGACGATTGAAAGATGTTTTGGTATGCTTTCTGGTTTTGATAGATTGCATCGAGGACGAAAATCCATGTCAGTACTTGATGGAAAAAGATGAAGCGCACAGATAATCGACAGATCTGCCGGCGAATGCAACCTGGGACGATCTGATGCGGGAACATTGATGTCGCGAGACGATTGAGCGGAGGCTGACCGACGCAAAGAAGGGCGGACCAGGATGTCAGGAGTCCGGGCAAAATATGGTATCCGGAATAACGGTCCACTGGACCGATTCAGCCGAATCTCATCTGACTATCTTCGCCAAGTTAAACTTCTCAGCGAACGTTTCAAAGTCTCCCCTGCGGTTTTTGTATAATTTTTTTCTTGGTTACTTAAACAGCGACATCTGCCGGCTCCTGCGGGGGCCGGTTTTTTTGGGCGGGTCGGGATGGAGTTGGGAGAGGATATTTTCATCGATGTCGGCCACAAAAGGGGACAGGCGCTGATGAAGGGATTGCCCCATAAGGGTGCGTTTCTGAGCCCAGGTAAAGAACAGTTTTTCTGTGGCCCGAGTGCAGCCCACATAAAAGAGGCGCCGCTCCTCCTCCAGGTCACGTTTCCCCGAACAAGGTAAGCGGCAGCAAGCCGTCCTCGCACCCGGAAAGGATGACGAAGGGAAATTCCAATCCTTTGGCGGCGTGGAAGGTCAGGAGTTTGACATTTTCCTGATCCGGTTCATAGGAATCCAAACCGGTCTGCAGGGAAAGGATCTCCAGGAAAGATTCCAGGTCGCCCTGGAAGGTGGCGGCGAGTAACCGAAGTTTCTTGAGGGCCTCGGTGGGTGGAGCGGGTCCGGGTCCCGGCGACAGGCGACGGGGGAGTTCCTGGTCCCGGCCCGGAAGGGCGATAACCTGATCCACCGCCTTCAGCGCTGTCCCCTGAAAAGGAAGCAGGGATTTCAGTCGGGTGAATAACACCCTAATTTCAGGGCAATCGGACCAGTGCCTTTCCTGAACTTTCTTATAGGGAATGCCTTTTTCATCAAAGACCCGGCCGATTATTTCCCCCTGGGCATGGAGCCGGTAGAGGACGGCAAAGTCGGCCAAGCTGACCGGTTTTCCCTCGGTTCCCACTGATCCCGAAGTAAGAAAAGAAAAGCCGCCCAGGCGCTGCTCAATCAAGGCGGCCAGATAACGGGCTTCTTCCTCGGCCGAAGGCAGGCCTGCCACAGGCAGGGTCGGATCTCCTATTTTGGCGGTCTTCATTCGGTAAGGGAAGGCCTGTGAAGAGGCGGAGATGACCTGGCTGGAGGCTTTCAGGATGGTTTGATTCAACCGGAAGGTTTCCTCCAAATGAATTTCGGTTAACAAGGGGACCTGCTCCCGCAAGCGATCAAAAAAATCCGCCCCGGCCCCGCGAAAGCCATAAATGGCCTGATTCGGGTCGCCGATCACCAGCCACTCACGATGGTCGTCGGCCAGCAGACGGAAGAGACGGTACTGAGCGGTATTAATATCCTGAAATTCATCGACCAACACCTGGGGATACTGGAGCTGCCACTGTTTTCGAAAAACCGGTTGGTCTTGCAGAAGAAGGACCGCTTGCTGAATCAGGTCATCGAAATCCCACTGTTTTTGATCGGAGAGCTTTTCCTGATAAGCCCGAAACGCCTCGGGCCACTCTGGTAGGGCGTCCCACTCCGGCAAATGATCCGCCTCATCAGGTGTGAGCATAGACCCTTTGGCTAAAGAAATACGCCGCGATAGTTCTTTCAGCAGCTTCAATGGGAATTTTTGCTGCCGGTCCCGAAGGGCGCCTCTTAAAACTTCTAAGGCTTCGTTTTCAGACAATAACTGATAATTGGAAAAAAAGGATTGCCGGAGGAGCCGGTAGCTGAAACCATGAAAAGTGGTTATCCAGGGAGGGGCGTCATCGGAATCCCGGGGAAGGAGTTGCGCCACCCGGTTACGCATTTCTTCAGCGGCCTGATTAGTAAAGGTAACGGCTAAAATGTTTTCCGGGGGAAGGCCCTGCTCAAGTACCAAGTACGCCAAACGATGGGTTAAGGTACGGGTTTTCCCCGACCCCGGGCCGGCCAATACCATCAAGGGGCCACTGCGATGAGTCACCGCCTGCCGTTGTCGGGGTGTTAATGCCGCCTGGTCCATGAGGGATCGTCACCAATGGGGGATTGGGTGAATGCCGCCCGGAGCCTGACAAAATGGAAAGGCCCGGAAATATTCCGGGCCTTTCATAAATCTACCGTAAGAAAATTTAGACTTCTTTTACAGTAATTGCAGCGGTTTCACAAACTTCCACGCAACTTTCGCAGCCCAGGCATTCATCCATATTAACAGGAACGGCCTTGTTGTCCTGCAATTCGAATACCCCTACCGGACAAGTATCAACGCAATTGGAATCCCCAGTGCATTTGTCCGCGTCCACGGTTACCTGAAACATTGATGTTTCCTCCTTGATTTTTGATTGGTTTGTTCACCAAAGAACGGTGTCTTGATTGAAAAAGTCCTTATTCTGGTGGTCAAACGATAATCGACGAGACACTAAATCATTTTTTTATAAAGGTCAAATATTTTTTTCCCGTTAGAACAGCGGGTCAATAAGCGTTGACCCCCGTAATAATTGTGATAAACTGGAACCCTGAAGCATATTGAATCTTTCATCAATAATTTAAATAAATTATCAAAGGAGCCGCCGATGTTAAGTGATCGGGAAGTTCAGCGGTATGACCGCCAGATCATGATTCAGGGCTTTGGGATTGAGGGGCAGGAAAAATTGAAAAAAAGTCGTGTGCTGGTTGCCGGGGTGGGCGGGTTAGGTTCTCCGGCGGCCATCTATTTGGCGGCGGCTGGTATAGGGTCATTGCGCCTGGTAGACCGTGATCAGGTGGAACTAAGCAATTTAAATCGTCAAATACTTCATTGGGAAGAAGACCTGGGTCGATATAAGGCGGAATCGGCCCAGGGGAAGCTCTCCAGGCTTAATCCGGAGGTGGCGATCGAGATGATTCAGGATGATATCCGGGAAGACAACCTGTCCGACCTGTTGGCGGGATGTGATCTGGTCATTGACGGACTGGATAATTTCCCGACCCGCTATCTGATCAATCGGTTTGTCCAAAAAAAGGGCCAACCCTTTATCTATGGGGGCATCCTGGGGATGATGGGGATGACCACTTTCATCTGGCCGGGCAAAACCCCCTGCCTGAAATGCTTGTTCCCGCAAGCCCCTGAACCTAAAAAGTTCCCGGTGCTGGGCACCACCCCAGGAATCATCGGTCTGATTGAAGCCAATGAGGCGATCAAATATCTGGTGGGGCTGGGCAAGTTGTTGACCGGAAGGCTTTTGGTTTATAATGGCCAGGAATTACGCTTTTCCGAGGTGCCGATCGACCGAAACCCGGAATGCCCGGACTGTTCGGCTTAGCGCTTCTTGGGGAGAGCCTGAGGATTAACAATTAATATAGCAGGAAAAAGACCTAATTCCGAATATCGAAGGATGAAGGAAAACCGTATGACCGATCAATTAAAGATCAATCCCCTTTTCAGCGGGTTGGATGATGAGGGATTGCTTCGTATCAAGGAAATAGCCGGCCTCCGGGATAGTAAGAAAGGTGAAAGCCTTTTCACCCAAGGGGAGGAGGCTAAAGGTTTTTATTTGGTTTTGCAGGGACGCATCAAGATTTACCGTTTGTCTCCTCAGGGGAAGGAATATATCCTGCGGATTGTGGGACCTGGCGAAACATTAGCAGAAGCAGCTGTTTTTTCAGGAAAAAATTATCCTGCCTCAGCTGATTGCCTGGAGGATTGCCGACTTTATTATCTTAAAAAGAGCGATTTCGTTCGCCTGATCCGGCAGGACCCCCAATTGGCCCTGAATATGATTTCCGGCCTTTCTCTCCTGCTTCGGAATCTGGCCCAGCAAGTGGAAGACCTTTCCCTCCATGAAGTCTCATCCCGTTTGGCCCGTTATCTTTTGGATCAAGCCCATAAAAATAATGTGGACCTGATCACCGGCTCCCAAATTCCACTCGAAATGAAGAAAAACCTGCTGGCCAGCCGATTAGGGACCATTGGGGAGACCCTTTCCAGAACACTGGCCAAGATGAAACAGCGGGGACTTCTGGAGATCAAGAAAGATGCCGTTATCGTTCAAAACCTGGCGTTGCTAAAAGAGGTTGCCGAGGGGGCCAAATTATAATACAGTTTCCCTTGTTTTTTGACTTTTTGCGATCGGATTAATATCTTGAAGAGCTGAAGAGGAGAAGTATAGTTGGATCTGGTTTTTTTAGGAACGGGATCGGCGTGGGGGGTGCCCGAACTGGGTTGCCCCTGTCGGATTTGTCAAAAGATGCGGTCCCTTCAGGAAGAGCGGACCCGGAGCGCCTTTTTGCTTTCGGGTCGGGAAACCTTACTATTGGATTGCGGCCCGGATATTCGCCGGCAGTTGGCCGACCGGCCCTTAGACCGATTGGATGCCATCCTCATCAGCCATGAACACGCCGATCATTACTTCGGACTGGATGATCTCTTGCCCTTCCGTCGCCGTCTTCCCAGGGAGAAATGGCGGCCCATCCCGACCTATGCCACCAAGGCCTCCTGGACTTCCATCAAAAAGACCTTCGGTTATTTGTTGGACTCGATGCTGGAACCGAGGATCGCCAACCCCGGAGAACGGTTGGCGGGCTTGGCCACCGACGTCTATCCCTTTAAAACCTTTCATGGCGAATCCGCCCCCGGTTCAGTCGGTTATATAGTGGAAGAAACCGAATCCGGGAACCATCACAAACTGGTGTACACTTCGGATTTTTTTGACTTGCCGAAGGAGGAACCCCGGATAAAGGACCCGGATATTTTAATCCTGCAGTGCCATTGGCTTAACGAGCCGGTAATCAACCGTCCGCATCAGATGAGCCTGGAGCGGGGGATAGAATTTGTAAAATTGTGGAAACCCCGAAGAGCGGTTTATTTGGTCCATCTTTCCGAGGCCTACCCGATCGACGGCGACCCGGCCAATGATGCCCTGAAGAAAGTGGCCGCCAGGAAACCGAAGCGGGACCCGCAGACTGATCTGCCCTATCCCCTTCCGAGTTGCCAGGCGGAATGGCAGGAGGTGGCCAGTCGGCTTTTCAGAGACGAAGGGCTTGAAGTCCCGGTCATCGTTCCCCGGGATGGGCTCAAGGTTAACCTCTGGTGAATCGTTTTTTCAGGAGGAATTATGCTTTTCCCTGATTATCGCCCGCGGCGCTTGCGAAAAAACGAATCCTTTCGCCGCATGATTCGAGAAACCACCTTATCGGTGGACAACCTGATTTATCCCTTGTTCGTAGTCCCGGGCAAAGGGGTGCGGCGCCCGATAGCCTCCATGCCCGGCGTATTTCAGCTGTCCGTCGATGAATTGATCAAAGAGGCCCAGGAAATCCTGGCGGCCCGAATACCGGCCATTATCCTGTTCGGGATCCCGGACAAGAAGGATGATCGGGCTTCCGGGGCCTACGCCGCCGAAGGGATCATTCAACGGGCGATGAAAGCCCTTAAAGATAACGTCCCGGACTTGCTGGTTATCGGCGACGTCTGCCTCTGCGAATACATGAGCCACGGCCATTGCGGACTTATCCGCCAGGGAGAAGTGGATAATGACGCCACCTTGGAACTCCTGGCTCGGACGGCCCTCTCTCAGGTCAAAGCCGGGGCGGATATGGTCGCCCCCAGCGATATGATGGATGGCCGGGTGGCCGAAATCCGTCAGGCCCTGGATGAAAACGGTTTTGAACACATCCCCATCATGGCCTATTCCGCCAAATACGCCTCGGCCTTTTACGGACCCTTCCGGGAGGCCGCCGAATCGGCCCCCCAATTCGGTGATCGAAAATCCTATCAAATGGATCCCCCCAATGTGCGGGAAGCGATCCGGGAGGCTACCCTGGACATGGAAGAAGGGGCGGACATCCTCATGGTCAAACCGGCCCTCGCCTACCTGGATGTGATTGCCAAGGTCCGGGAGGAATTCGACCTGCCGGTGGCAGCCTATAACGTCAGTGGCGAGTACGCCATGGTTAAAGCTGCGGCCCAGCAGGGCTGGCTGGATGAAGAAAAAGTGATGATGGAAATGCTCATCAGTATTCGCCGGGCCGGGGCCGACCTGATCTTGACTTATTTTGCCAAACAGGCGGCGGCCCTGCTGCAGAACCGGTAAAATGCATCCGCCCGCTGAAAGTGCAATGAAAGGATCGTCATCGATCCCTCCGGTGCGGCTGGTGGCCTGGGAGGTGACCCGGCAGTGCAACCTGTCCTGCCTCCATTGCCGGGCCTCGGCGGCCCTCGGGCCCTATGACGACGAACTGACCACGGACGAGGGACTGGGACTATTAAACCAAATCCGGGAAGTGGGTCAGCCGGTGATCATCCTGACCGGAGGAGAGCCCCTGTTGCGCCCGGACATATTTGAACTGGCTCGTCATGGCCACGAACTGGGATTGCGCATGGTCATGGCCGTGAACGGTACCCTGCTGGATCCGGCCACGGCCTTACAATTAAAAACCGCCGGCATTCAACGAATCAGCATCAGCCTGGACGGCGCCACCGCCGAGGGCCACGATCATTTCCGCCAAATGCCGGGGGCCTATGCCGGGGTACTTAAGGGAGTTGAGGCCGCCAAAGCGGTGGGCCTGGAATTTCAAATCAATACCACCGTCACGCGGCTCAATTTGCAGGAATTGCCTCAAATCCAGGAACTGGTTAAACAACTGGGGGCCGTGGCCCACCACATTTTCATGCTGGTTCCCACCGGACGGGGCCGGTCTTTAACGGAGCAGACCATTTCGGCGGAGGATTATGAGCAAACCTTAACCGGGCTGATCCAGAGAAAGGATGAATTTCCTCTGCCCATCAAAGCCACCTGCGCCCCCCATTATTACCGGATCCTTCGGGAGCTGGCCCATCAGGAAGGAAAGGAAATTACACCTAAAACCCATGGCCTCGATGCCATGACCCGAGGCTGCCTGGGCGGGACCGGTTTTTGTTTTATTTCCCACCGGGGGCAGGTTCAACCCTGCGGTTATCTGGAAATCGAAGCCGGCAATGTCCGAAAAGAAACATTTAAAACCATCTGGGAAAAGTCACCGGTCTTTTCAGCCCTGAGGGACAAATCGCGATACCAGGGCAAGTGCGGGCAGTGTGAATATTTTCGGGTCTGTGGAGGATGCCGGGCTCGCGCCTTCGCGGCAACCGGGAATTATTTAGCCGAGGAGCCGCTATGCAGCTACCAACCCAAACGCCGGGTGGGCGGCGAGATCCTTTCATGAGCCCCTCCGCTGAGACGGTGAAACCGGTCAAGATGGATCGAATCGATCGGGAGATCTTAAACGAGATCCAATCCCACTTTCCCTTAAGGTCTCATCCTTTCCGGGAAGTGGGAAAAAAATTTGGCCTATCCGAAAAAGAAGTCATCCGGAGGGTGTCCCGGCTAAAGAATGAAGGGATCATTCGCCGTATCGGGGCTAATTTCAATTCCCGCCGTCTGGGGTTTACCAGCACCCTTTGCGCGGCCAAAGTGCCGGAGGAGAAGCTGGACGACTTCATCGACACCGTCAATCGCTACCCGGGAGTCACCCACAACTACGAGCGGGATGCGGATTACAACATCTGGTTCACTTTTATCGGCGAGTCTACCAAGACCATTGAGCAGGCCCTGGAGGAGATTAAGGCCGCTACGGGAGTGCATGATTTGATTAGTTTACCGGCAGAGAAGATTTTCAAAATCCGGGTTGATTTCGAAGTCTAAGCTGTCTGTTTCTTAAGGGGATGCTGATGGAAAGAAAAGATGACCCGGAGGATCGGGTGGAACCCAGGGTGGAGGTAGACCCCGACTTGGAGGAATTCGAGGAACGGCGCGGCCCGGATTGGGCGGTCAGACCGACCCCGGAAAAGAAACCGATTACCCGCTGGGTGCTGGGTCTGATCCTGGTCGCCGCACTGGCGGCCTTGGGCTACGCCTTTTGGCTTATTTGGGGAATGAAACCCCTTTCTCCGGCCAAGCCTTCCGTACCTCCGGAAATAGTTGCTTTACGAGGGGAGGTACAGAAAATAAACACGGATTTAGGGGGCTTATTAAAAGATTTGGGAGATTTGAAGGCCGAGCAAAAGACAACGGCCGAAAAGCTGGCCGGCTTACAGAGCCAATTGGTCCAATTGTCCAAAAAGATGGAAGCGACACCCGTCAAAAAGATGGAATCGGCTCCAGCCAAAAAGGTAGAGTCGGCTCCAGCCAAAAAGGTGGAAAAAGTCCAGGAGAAAAAGCCCGTTCATAAGACCTTCATCTATAAAGTACGTCCCGGGGACACCTTACCTTCTTTGGCCAAGAAATTCGGCGTGGATCCCGAAGACATTCGCCGCTGGAACAATTTATCCCCCAAGGCAGGGCCGGAAGTCGGCCAGTTGCTGACCATTTATTCCGGCACTGCCCGATAGGATCGGTTGCCTTTCTTTAGGTAAGGGACCGGAAAACCTTTCGCCTTTTCACCGTCCTATAAATCCCTGAACCCGAACATCACTTTCTCGTAGGGCTCGAACATCATTTGATAAAGGTCCATGGCGTAGCGGTCGGTCATACCGGAAATGTAATCCACGATCACCCGCCGATGGGCTGGACCGGCCCCTGCCTTCCCGATCCGAGCGAATAAAGCCTTCGGCAGCATCTCCGGGCGTTTTTCCAGATGGTGAAAAATACGGGTCAGGATAAGTCTCCCTTTTTCGTTCATAATGCAGACTTGGGGGCTTTTGTAAACGTGCTCAAAAAGAAACCGCTTCAAGGCCTTGAAATCCTCCCAGTCTTTTTCCGGGGCCGTAACCATGGGCCCCGCTGTTTTCCAGACCTGTTCCCGGGACTCAATTCCAAATTGATCGATCCGGGCCAGGGTCTGGGCAATAACCATGATATTGGTTTCCTCGATGAGGGTACGCACCAGCAGGCGGGCCTGAATGATGGTCCCCCCTTTCTCGAAGCCGTCGTATTTGGTCCGGCATTTCTGAAACACCCTTTGTACCAGCGGATTATCCAATTCATGGATCGTCTTGATCGACAAAAATCCGGCGTTCAGGGCGTCTTCCAAATCGTGAGCGCAGTAGGCCAGGGGATCGGCGATGTTGACCACCTGGGCCTCCAGGCTCGGCTGAGCCAACGGCTTGAATTCTTCCGGGATGCTGGGGTGGTCATAGGTGGTAGCGTGGCGGGCGATCCCTTCCCGGGTTTCATAGCAAAGGTTCAGCCCCTCGTACGCCGGATAACGTTTTTCCAGCAGATCCACGATCCGCAGGCTCTGGAGGTTGTGCTCAAAGCCCCCCTCCTGCTTCATGATCTCGTTTAGCGTTTCTTCACCGGTGTGACCGAAGGGGGTGTGGCCGATGTCATGGGCGTAGGCTATGGCCTCGCACAAGTCTTCGTTGAGCTTTAGCGCGCGGGCCAGGGTCCGGGCATGCTGGGCCACTTCCAGGGTATGGGTCAAGCGGGTGCGGTAGAAATCCCCTTCGCTGATCAGAAAGACCTGGGTCTTGTATTGGAGGTCTTTAAAGGCCTTGCTGTAGAGTATCCGGTCCCGGTCCCGTTGAAAATTAGTCCGAAATTCATCCGGCTCGTCCCCATGCAGGGTACGGCCCGGACTCCGGGCGCTCTTCGAAGCATAGGGGGCCAAAGTCATTTCTTCGATTTCTTCCAACCTTACCCGGGGAATCATGATCGCCGTCCTTTTCTCTGGTCAATGGTTTTATTAGGCTAATATATTGGAAAAACTGAAATTAATAAACCAAAAAAAAATTAATTTTAGGGCTTGAAATATTAAAGTTTAAGCCTTATATTAGCACTGTCACATGATGAGTGCTAAAAAGCCATCCTGTAGTAAAAAATCAAACCATTTAGGAAGGAGTGTACCAGTATGAAGATCAGGCCATTGCATGATCGGGTCATCGTTCAGCGGATTGCTGAGGAAGAGGTGACCAAAGGTGGAATCATTATTCCGGATACCGCCAAAGAAAAGCCCCAAGAGGGTAAAGTGATCGCCGTGGGCCCCGGGAAAGTCCTGGACAGTGGGACCAAGGTTGCCATGGACGTTAAGGCCGGGGATAAGGTTCTATTTGGAAAATATTCCGGGACCGAGATCAAGATCGACGGTGAAGAATTTTTAATGATGCGCGAAGATGATATCTTAGGCGTAGTGGAATAAGGAGGGATCACATGTCAGCTAAAGAGATTCGCTATAGTGTCAAAGCCCGCGAGGCCATGGCCAAGGGTATCGATACCCTGGCCGATGCGGTTAAGGTAACCTTGGGCCCCAAGGGCCGCAACGTGATTTTGGACAAATCTTTCGGTTCCCCAACGATTACCAAGGACGGCGTTACGGTAGCCAAGGAGATCGAATTAGAGGATAAGTTTGAAAATATGGGGGCCCAGATGGTGAAGGAAGTGGCCTCCAAGACCAGCGATGTGGCCGGTGACGGGACCACCACCGCGACCCTGTTGGCTCAGTCCATCTATCGCGAGGGGTCCAAGTTAGTGGCGGCCGGCAGCAATCCCATGGCCATCAAGCGGGGGATTGAAAAGGCCGTGGATCAGGTGATAGAAGAGCTGAAAAAGATCAGCAAACCCACCAAGGACCACAAAGAAATCGCCCAGGTCGGGACCATTTCGGCCAACAACGACTCCACCATCGGCAATATTATCGCAGAGGCCATGGAAAAAGTCGGCAAAGAAGGCGTTATCACCGTGGAAGAGGCCAAAAGCATGGAAACCACCCTGGAGGTGGTTGAAGGCATGCAGTTCGATCGGGGTTACATCTCTCCCTATTTCGTGACCGACCCGGAAAAAATGACCTCCGTTTTGAACGATCCTTACATCCTGATCAACGAGAAAAAGATCAGCAACATGAAAGACCTGCTGCCCCTGCTGGAGCAGATCGCCAAGATGGGCCGTCCCCTGGTCATCATTGCCGAGGAAGTCGAGGGCGAGGCCCTGGCCACCCTGGTGGTGAATAAACTGCGGGGCACCTTCTCTTGTGCCGCCGTCAAGGCCCCGGGCTTCGGGGATCGACGGAAGGCCATGCTGGAAGACATCGCCATTTTAACCGGCGGCCAGATGATCTCCGAAGACTTGGGGATCAAGCTGGAAAATGTGAGCCTTAAAGGACTTAGGCACCGCCAAACGGGTCAGTATCGATAAGGACAATACGACCATCGTCGACGGCGGCGGGGAAAAGTCGGCTCTCGAAGGCCGCGTGAAACAGATCCGGGCCCAGATCGATGAGACCACCTCCGATTATGACCGGGAGAAACTGCAGGAGCGTCTGGCCAAGTTGATCGGCGGCGTGGCCGTCATCAATGTGGGGGCCGCCACCGAGACCGAGATGAAGGAAAAGAAGGCCCGCGTTGAGGACGCTTTGAACGCCACCCGCGCGGCGGTTGAGGAAGGCATCGTTCCCGGCGGCGGCGTGGCCCTGCTGCGCAGCATCGCCGGACTGGACAAAGTCAAGGCGGAAGGCGAGGAGGCCTTAGGGGTCAACATCATTCGCCGGGCCTTAGAGGAACCGGTCCGTCAGATCGCCAACAACGCCGGCTTTGAGGGTTCCGTGGTGGTCGAGAAATTGAAGTCCGAAAAAGGCGCGACCGGCTTCAACGCCGAAACCGGCGTTTATGAAGACCTGATGAAGGCCGGGGTCATCGACCCGACCAAGGTCACCCGCTTTGCCTTGCAGAATGCGGCTTCCGTAGCCTCGCTGCTTTTGACCACCGAAGCCATGGTGGCCGAGAAGCCCGCACCCAAGGAAGCCATGCCGGGGATGCCTCCGGGCGGCGGTATGGGTGGTATGGGCGGCATGGGCGGCATGTATTAAAATTCAATCAATCCCAGAAAAACAAAAAGCCCCCGCTCGGGGGCTTTTTGTTTTAAAAGTTGCTTTCGCTTGATTTTCGGGCCTAATTCGTTTGACTTGCCGTTTTTAATTCATTAGAATCCATTCGCCGCTAAATTAATATAACCCAAAAGGGGGCCCGCCATGATGAGACGCCTGTGGTCTGCCGTGTTAGGGTTGATGCTCCTTTCCTCTTCACCCCTCTGGGCTAAAACCATGTTCATTACCGATCGTATAGAGGTCGGCGTCCGGTCCGGGATCGGGATTGAGCAAAAGTTTGTAGCCTCGGTCAAGACCGGGGACCGGGTGGAGGTCCTGGAAGGCGATCAAAATTGGACGAAAGTCAAACTGCCCAATGGGTCCGTCGGTTGGGTGGCCACCCGTTTTCTGGTGGACCAGCTCAGGACGACGACTGCCATGGACCCCAAGGCGCAGGAGGAACTCAAAGGGGTAAAAGATCAAAATCTGGCCTTGTCGAAACAACTGGAAAGCTTTAAGCAGGAACGGGAAAAACTGCTGAAGGAACAGGAGGAGGGGAAAAAAGTTTTGCACGACCTGCAGCAGGAAAAGCAGGACCGGGTGGCCCCGGAACTGAATCAAATGAAGGCCCGCAACGATCAACTCGAGAAGCAGATTAATGACTTGAAGCAGCAGGCCGCTGCCAACCAGCAAAGAGGAAAAAACCAGCACCTCAACGAACAAATCTGGTGGTTTTTGTCCGGTTCGGGCGTGCTCTTTATCGGGCTTATCCTCGGTTGGCTGGCCAGCCGGGGGAAAAAGAAGACTTCCAAGTATTATTAGCCCCTTGTTCCTCAGAAATTGCCCAAAAGCCTCCGAATAGGGGGCTTTTTGTTTGGTACGCCGGAAACTGTCCGCCAGACCTCCCCAAGATTGACCTTAAAGATTATTCCCGACCACGATAACACTTCAAAGCAAAACCCTTTGATTTTTTTGTTTTATTTTGTTTTAATGGGCAGGAATCGATTTATACCCCCTTATGGAACTTTTTTCCGAGTCGGCCCGATTCGAAAGAGAAATCAGGAAAAATATCAACTCCCTTGGGATGCAATTTAGGTTCTCAGCCCTAAAAAGAGGATAAAGGGACGTGCCGGATAAAAGCAAAGGGGCGGGCATCAGAAACTGGCCCAGAGATGATCGGCCGAGAGAGAAGCTTCTCAAGACTGGACGAGTGAGGTCTGGATATACGATTACCGGACCAACATCCGCCATACCCTCAAGAAATCGCCTTTGAAGTTTGAAGACCTCCAAGATTTTATCAAGTGTTATAACCCGGCCAACAGGAAAAAACGAAAAGAGACCTGGCACCCTGAGAGCAATCCCGAAGGCCGCTGGCGCAAGTTTTCTTATGAGGAAATTATCAACCGCGACAAGACCAGCCTCGATATTACCTGGATCAAGGATAAAAGTCTTGCCGACCTCGGCAATCTGCCTGACCCGGACCTCTTGGCCGATGACATCATCGAGAACCTCGAGGCGGCGGTGGAAAGTTTCAAAGAGATCATGGTGGCTATCAATGGGAAATAAGAAGTGGAGAGGGTGGACCAGTTCATGGTCGCCGGCCGTGTCTCCGATGTCGTGGACCTCTATCAAACCACTTCAACAAAAAAGAGAAAGGCGGATATGAAGGCCCTTAAAGAGCAAATCCAGGTTAAGCTGGCGGAAAAGAAGTTAAAAAGGGAACAGACCATTCCGTCAAGGCCTCCCCGTTATAAGGAATTAAGTGGCTGGACAGTCTGGCGGGGAAGCCGTTTCAATCGGAGGATTCGGTATGAAAACCAGGGAAGAAATTCTCAGCATTCTCCAAGAGCGCAAGCCTGATTTGGTAAAACGATTTGGCCTGACCCGGTTGGCCCTTTTTGGGTCCTATGCCCGGGGGGATAACCAGAAAAATAGCGATGTGGATATTTTGGTTGAAGTCTCCCCCACTATTGGGCTTGGATTTGTGGACCTGGCGGAAGAAATCGAAACCATCTTGGGAATACCGACGGATGTCGTTTCCAGGCGAGCTATTAAACCCAGACATTGGAACTTAATTCAGGAGGATTTGATTGATGTCACGTAGGTCTATTGAACTACATAGGATCGTCCACGATTATTTCGACATCGACGTTGAAATAATCTGGCAGATCCTAAAGAAAGATATCCCTACCTTGAAACAGAATCTTAGATTGATTCGGCAAGCGAAGTAATAAATCTGGGTGTTGGAGTTGCATCGATATGGAAAATTCAAAACCGACCAACGAACAATAGGCGGCCTTGTATGCAGCGGCTGCGGCTTTTAAACAAACGGCTCCCTGGGAGTGGATGGCCGACCGTGACATCTTCGGGGTGCAGGACCCTGAAACCGGAAAGATCGGGTACTGCTGCGTCCTGGGAACCTTAGGGCAGGTACTGGGGCTGAATGTCTATCTGGGGGCGGAGGGGTTGGACACCTATTTGAAAATCCAGACCGGAGAGATTACCCAGGATGACCCCGATATGCTTTACAGCCAGGATGCCCTGGTGGCCCATTGGGAAGACCGATCCGCTCTAACGCCAGTGGACCTTCAAGTTATTCGTTATCTGGGATTAAAATTCAAAGGGAAAAAAGCCTGGCCCTGGTTCCGACGGTTTGAACCGGGATTTCCACTCATGCCGATCCAGGCCTGGGAAGCCGGTTTCCTGGCCCTGGTCCTGGGGCAGGCCGTGGACCTATCCCTTAAAATTAAAGAACAAGCGACGAGGCTGCCTCCTCCGGAACATGGAACCTGTCTGGTTCGGGTTCACGACCTAAAGGAAGGAAATGTGAGTTGGCGGGATGAGGAAAAGCCGTTTCCGGTCCTGAAGGAAAAAGAAGTGCGGGTCCCGCCGGTAGATGAGCTGCGCCTGAAAAAATTAAAAGGGAGAATGCAGCGCAGCGGAGAGATCTGGGAAGGGGATTACTTTTATGGCCCGGCGGTAATCCAGGAAGGAGATCGTCCCTATTTTCCGCAAACCGTCCTTTGGGTTCTTCAGGAATCCGGTCAAGTTCTGGCCGTAGAATTTTTCCCTCATCCGGGGTTTGAGCAAGCCTTTCAAAATCATTTTTTATCTCTCCTGGAGCAACTGGAGGGGGTCCCCAGGGAAATCCGGGTAAAAAAGATAGCCGCAGTGCAACTGCTTCAACCGATCACCGATCTGCTGAATATTCCCGTAGCCTTGCATAAAAACCTTCCCAACTTAGAAGAGGCCCGCTGGGCGATGATAGAGTTTTTGAGCCGAAAATAGATTGCTGGATCTTATCAAAAGTCAAAAAGCCCGCCATCGAGACCCCGGAAATGATCCGGGAGAAGCAATCCCCCAATCCGCTTAAATCCACCCCTAAGATATCCGGGAGATTCCTTAGCTTCGCTCGCAGTTACAATGCCAGCTTTAATTTAATTAAATGGTTAAAGGCCGAATAAGAATGATCCGATAAATCGTACAATAGTTAATTCGGGGCAGGGCATTACTCCTGTCATCCCATAGTCAGGTTTTCCGAAGGAAAGTTCAATGGCGGGTTTAAACCTTTTTAAGACTTCTCTGTTTTGTTTGTTGTTGGTCCTGGCTGTGAACGTTCCTCCTTGTGGGCCATGCAGATTTTTGTCAGGACCCTCACGGGAAAGAACATTACCCTCGATGTAGAGCCCAGCGACAGCATCGAGAATGTCAAGGCCAAGATTCAGAATAAAGAAGGAATCCCCCCAGAGCAGCAGCGACTTATTTTTGCCGGGAAGGAACTGGAGGATGGTCGCACCTTATCCGATTACAACATTCAAAAGGAAAGCACCCTGCATCTGGTCCTGCGGTTGAGTTCCTTCACCCTGGCCTATGAAGCCGGCCCCCAACGGCACGATCAGCAGAACAACTCCTCAGACGGTCAACCAGGGCGAGGACGGGTCCCCCATAGAAGTGGTGTCGGAAGCGGGGTATCATTCTGTACAGTGGAGCGACGGGTCGGCGGCCAACCCGCGGACGGATGAGAACGTTCTAGGGGATATCACGGTGACAGCCGAGTTTGCCCTCACTATGTATAAATACTATTTCCCCTGGGTCAGTTTTGGAGGAACTGCACCTTAGGTACTTAGATCTTCTTTAAAATCCGGACGTCCACTTCTCCCTTTAACAGCTTCTTGAACTCCTCCGCATCCTTATCCGAACCGACGATGGCCCCGTAGTGCATGGGGACGGCGATTGTGGGGCTTGATCGCCCGGGCGGCCTCGGCGGCCTGTTTGGCCGTCATGACGTAGGTGCCGGAAACCGGCAGAAAGGCGATGTCCGCTTTCAGGGTTTTCATTTCCGGGATGAAATCCACGTCGCCCGGGTGATAGATCCGGACCCCTTCGATGGTGACGATGAAACCCAGCCAGTTGTTTTTTTTGGGGTGAAAATCTTTGTCCGTATTATAGGCGGGGACGGCTTCGATGGTCATCCCTTCCCATTCTTTCACGGCGCCCGGCTTCAGGGTCTCAACCCGGCCGGTGAGTTTTTTGGCGGAGTTCGGCTCGGTGAGGATCAGGGTGTCCTTGGTCTGGATCTTGGCCACGTCCTCCGGTGAGCAGTGGTCGAAATGGTCATGGGTGATCAGGATCAGATCCGCCGGAGGCCCTCCGGCAATTTGGAAAGGGTCAAAATAGATTGTTTTTTTGTTCTGATAGAGGATACCGTCGTGTCCCAGCCAGGAAAGCTTTTTAAAAACTTCCTCGATCATACAATCCTCCTTAAAAGGGAAAAGCGGTCAGCCGCCCGATTTATTTCGATTCCAGGATTATCTTGTGATCTACCAGGGACAATTTTTTGATTTTCGCCGGCAGCACCTTTTGCTCGCCGAAGATATTCACCAGGCGGATATTCCCGTTCTCTTGTTCGAGGATATCCACGCTTTCCAAGACCAGTTCCTCCTGGCCGTCCCGCAGGATGAAGGCCGATGCTTCACACATGTTGCCGAACCTCCTTTAAACGAAGAATTATTTTATCCACTAAATGGGGGAGCGGTTCCGATACAAACCCTACGATTTCCACATTTTCCTGGGAAAGGGGAATGAGCAGTTTCAGGGCCGGGCATTCGGCTACGGCCCGGGCGATGGCCGGCGATACTTCCCCCATCATGGCTTGAGCCAGAACGATCCCGATGGGGCCTACAATGACGTCCATTTTAGACGCCGTTTGAACAATGGCGTTCTCTCCGGTAGCCCCTTTGTTGGCCCGGGCTTTGATCATCTGGGCCGTGGCAATGGAATTCGTGCCTAGGGCGATGATCTGGACGGATTCGCCGAATTCCTCGCGAAGCCTTTTGATCACGGCACTCCCGATCCCGCCGCCCTGTCCGTCCACCACGGCTATTTTCATTTCGTTTCGATTCCTTTTTGAATAGCCGTAATGTAACAAAAAGCAAATTTTAAATCAAGCACCTTGATCCGGGAAACGAAGTAACAAACCTGCTGAGGATTTCCTGATTCTGACCGCCGCCGACCTGATGCAGACCAAACGGCTGATGGTAGGGATAGGGATCCTTTCCGGGCTTGGCCTTCTGGCTAACTGGATCCTGGGGAAAATGGAACGGTGCCTGATTCCCTGGAAAAGGGATCCTGAGGCGGGATAGGACTAACCAAAATAAATTGAAATTTTGGTTAAAAAAAAGAGAGCATTACAAGTCAGCCATAGCGATTTCCCAGAGGGTTGTCGGTTGGCCGGATTCGTCGGTAATGGTGGCCTGTCTTTCATTGAACTGGACCCGCTTTAAATCCGCATGGATGATCAGAGAGGCCTGTTTCCCCTTAATCATAGTTCCGGCATGAATAACCTGTTTGATTTTGACGAAGGGTTTAATGTTTTCCTGGCTGGACTCTTTCTTAATATTTTCTATCTGATCGTTAAGCCCATGGATGGCCTGGTCCTGTTCCTTAATAGCCCGTTGGTGGGTCAGGATGGTTTCGGTAACCTGATCCTGTTGTTCCATCAACTGATTTAACGATTCTTCCGCGGATTTTATTTTTAATTCCAGGTTCTTATATTCCCACTCCACCTGGGACAGGCGCGTCAAATCGCTTTTTTGCCCCAATTCTTCCATCTGGGCTTTGAGGGATTTTTGTTCCAGAATCCCGCGATCCTGAACCTGGGCCAGATGGGCAATCTGGCCATCAAAGTTTTTTGATTCCCGTTTCAATTTTTCAATTTCTTTTCTATCAGCCTCTTGTTCTTTTTTCTGGTTTTCAATTTCCCGACCGAGACGTTCGATCAATTCCTTGGCCTGAGAATCGACCCCGATTATTAAGGTGCACGGCCGGGAAGCATCGGAACCGATAATCGCCGCTTCCATTCCTTTCCGGGCCGAAATAGTGGAGGAGATAATTTTTCCAGCCGGGGAACTCATCGACAAAAGGCCGTTGGTTTCAATATCCCCATGCAGCACCTCGTCCCGGACGTTGATATCCCCCAAGGCCCGAATAGTGGACGCTTCTATATAGCGGGTTTTAATATTTCCGTTGGTCTTGACCCTGGATCCAAGAATGCCTCCCTGAATATCGATATCCCCTTCCATGTCCACCTCGGCCTTGTTGATTTCCAAAGCCGTCAAACGTCCGCCCTTAACCCGAAATCCCTCCTGGACGATCCCGCGGACATTGATGTAGCCGTTAAACTGGATGTGGCCGGTCTCCAAGCCCACGTCCCCCTCGATTCTCAGTTCCGGATAGACCGAGATCCGGCCGTCTTTGGCCAGGGCCGGCCGGCCGCCGGTCTTGGCGGAGATCTTCAGTCCATCCTCAGAAACCTTGGTGTTATCTCCCGCCAGCAACTGGGCATCCCGCGCCTTGTCCACCGGGATCATTTGCCCAAAGATATCTTTTCCGGGAATTTCTTTGACCAAAGGGACTTTTTCGGCCAATAGACCTCCTTCCTTGACTTGCTCGATTTCTCCTTTATCCTTGAAGTCAATAATTCCACTTTCTCGAACCGTCCCGACCTTATGGGCTTCTACATCAAATTGATAGACAATTTTCGCATCTTCTCCCGGCCGGGATGGAGTTCCTTCGGCAATCAACCAGCCCTCTTCCTTCGATTTCTGGGAAGATAAGATGTTGGCGAGGCCGTCATCCCCGATCAATCCGTAGACGATCCCTTTCTGGGAAATAAACTCTTTCAAGGCCTCCAGGGTGATGGAATCCGGCACAGACTCCGGGGGAAATATTCTGGCGCTTAATCGGTCATCCGAGATTATTATTTTAAAGCCCGACGATTCGAGTTCCGGGATGTTCGTTTCCTGGGGTTCGGTCTCTTTCGATGGGTCAGCGGCTGCCTGTTGTTCCGTCGCCACGGGCGGGGGTCCGGTAACCGGCCCGTCTTCGAAAACAATTTTGAATTTTTGGCCGCATTTTAAACAAGGGGCGATTTTATGAAGGGCGGTTTCCGGAACGCGGTACCTGGTTCCGCAAGCGGGGCAAAGGGCGGGTCGTTTCTGAATCTCCATAAGGCTCCCAAGAAGGGGTCAAGACAGTTGGTAACCACTTTAGTATAAACGGAACTTGCTTGCCAAGAAAAAACGTTACCCATTTTAGAGAGGAATCGGCAATATTTTCCTTCCGGGGAAGCCAGAATGTAATTCCTGGAAAACCAAGGTCAAATATCCTGCCAGGGAAAATAAAGATCTTTTGCTGGAAGGGAATGAGGTTTTTTAAAAAAAACGCGTTATTAGCCGGGATTCAACAAAAAAATGGGAGCACTTATACCAAGAGGAGACGAACGGCATCTAAATTGCATTTACTAAATAAAAAACCCAAGGAGCCATTGACTATGGATATCAAAAAAATCGGATTTTCTCCTTCCCTGCCCTCAGTGGGGCAGAACCAGGAGACCAAGAAAGGGTCGGATTTTCAACGGATCCTCCAGAAGGCCAATCAATCCGTCGACGCTCTAAAAGTCAATCCGAGTATAATGAACGCCCCCCCCATTCAACCCCTGGCCCCGGGTTTTGAAATCGGCCCGGTGAAGGGTATTATGGAAGTTCAACCTGCGGAACAACTACGGACCCAAGGGGTTTCGGCTGCCGAAAAGACGCTGGATTTACTGGGAAAATATCAGCAGGCCCTGGCTGATCCGGCTCAATCGCTCAAACAGATCAACCCTCTGGTTGAATCCCTGTCCCGAAAGGTGGAACATTTGGAAAAATTGACCCAACAATTCTCCCCTGGAGATCCATTGCAAAAAATTATCCAACAAGTTGGGGTGGTATCGGCTGCCGAGATCGCGAAATTCAATCGCGGAGATTATATCTAAGGTCTTTAAGAGGAAGCTCATGACCATCTCCATAGGCTCGACCTTAGCGACCCTGGAAGAACTCCCGACAGTAGCCCCGCGCGGGATTGCCCCAACCATACCCCGAAAATCCTCTTTTCCGCAAATTCTGGAGACCAAGATGTCCAAGCCCGCGCCTGCGGGAGAAGAGTCGGAGCAGGCGACTATCGAATATGTAGTCCAACCGGGGGATACCCTGTGGAAACTGGGCTTCAAAAAATTCCAGGCGGACCCCTATCAAATCGCTCGGGATAACGGCATCAAAAATCCGGATCGAATTTTTCCCGGGCAGAAATTAATGATCCGGAAAGAGAAAAATCCCGGGTCTCAGGAGGTTACCGCCAGTTGGTACGGGGCGGACTATCATCTTAAACCCACGGCCAGCGGAGAACGATTTGACATGTATAAGGATACGCTGGCCCATAAGACCTTACCTCTGGGGACCGAGGTTCGATTAACCAATCCTAAGAATGGCGTGCGGGTCGTAGCCAAAATCAATGACCGAGGCCCTTTCATCTCCGGAAGGGATGTGGATCTTTCCTACGGACTGGCGAGGAAGCTGGATATGGTTACCCAGGGGGTGGGAAAATTAAAAATGGAAATCTTATGATCTCCATCCGAAGATCTTTCATCGTTCTTGTATCATTGATCGGCCTGCTGGCCGTGGCTTTCGAAGCCATTTCCGATGGGTTCGATCACCCCGGTCTCTCCCGGAAACAGCTCCCTGTCGAGCAACCGGCGCCGGTCAGGCCGGCGGACCAGGATATGGATAGGCCTTCTTCGGTAGGAGTTCGAGAGGTTTCCCGCCCTGATGGGGGTAGCGATGTCATCTATTATTCCGTTTCCACGCCGGAAGAAAAACAGGCCCGGCAACAGGCGGAAATCCATAAACAAGAAAAATCACTGGAGAGTTTGAATAGCGCGATTATCATCAAGCGGTAAGCGGTTTTTTTCAACCTTCCAGGTCGTTATTCCCTGTTCGCTATCCGCGAGACAGAGGTGATCGTTCCGGTTTCTTGAAGAAGGCCGAGGCCAATGCTTTATTTGTTTTATCTGGTTTTTTCCCTCCCCGCGGTCCACTGTTCCCCCTTTTTCCCTAATGAAATAAATTCATTGACTAAAAGGCCGGGTTAGGCAAAAATAGTCGAGGAATAGTAAGATCAATCCTATCGCCAAGGGGCTCCATTGAATTACGAAAAAATCCTGATCATCGACGACACGGCCTATATCCTCGAATTGTTATCCGAGTTTTTAGGAGCGAAGGGATACGAGGTAACGGTCGCCCAGGACGGCGCCACCGGGATTGCCGCCCTGGAAAAGGATTCCTATGATCTGGTTTTGACGGATTTAAAAATGCCGGGTTTGGGCGGAATGGACGTTTTGAACCACGTCATCAGTCACTGCCCGGAGACCATCTGCATCATTTTGACCGGACATGGGTCCATTAAAAACGCGGTGGAAGCGGTTAAAGCCGGAGCCTATGACTACCTGACCAAACCGGTTGATCTGGAAGAAATTCTGATCGCCATTCAACGGGCGATCGAATTCCGCAACCTGAAAAGGGAAAACGCACTGTTGCGGAACCAGTTAAGGAAAAAATATAGATTTGATAATATTATCGGTGACAGCGGGCCGATGCAGAAGGTGTTTCAAACCATCGAAAAAGTGGCCGACACCGACAGCACCATTATGATTCTGGGAGAAAGCGGAACCGGGAAGGAACTAGTGGCCCGGGCGCTCCATTATAACAGCAGCCGGGCCAAGGGTCCCATGGTTCCGGTCAATTGCGCGGCTATTCCCTCCGAGTTATTGGAGAGCGAACTTTTTGGTCATGAGAAGGGGGCTTTCACCAATGCCATCCGGACCCGGGTCGGTCGATTTGAATTGGCCCACGGGGGCACGATCTTTTTGGACGAAATAGGTGACATGGATCCGGTGCTGCAGAGCAAATTATTAAGGGTCTTGCAGGACCGGGCCTTTGAACGCATTGGGGGCACCCGAACCATTCATGTCGATATCCGCGTCATCACGGCCACACACCGTAACTTAAAAAAGGCGGTGGAGAACGGCCATTTTCGAGAAGACTTGTATTATCGTCTCAACGTAATTCCCATTGAGATCCCACCGCTGCGGGAGCATAAATCCGATATCCCCCTTTTACTCCATCATTTTATCGAGCAGTTCAACAAAAGCAAGAAACGAAATATCCAGGGCATCGAAGAGGAGGCCTTAAGAAAGCTTAAGGATTACGAATGGCCCGGAAATATTCGCGAGTTGGAAAATATGATTGAACGGATCGCGATCCTGACCAATAACGAGGTGATCACCCTTTCGGACCTACCGGAAAGGATTCAAAAGATTCCTCCCCAAGATCAGGCTTTGCCTCTTGACATTCCGGAAGAGGGTATCTTCCTGGATACCGCCGTAAATGAATTCGAACGAAAATTAATTCTCCAAGCCTTGATCAAAACCGGATGGGTTAAGAACAAGGCGGCTCAATTGTTGAATCTCAACCGAACGACCTTAATCGAAAAGATCAAACGCCAAAACCTCCAAGCCCCTCCGGCGTAACGCCAACCCCGCTTCAGGATATCTGGGCAAGCAAGTCAAAAATTTGACTCCTTGAACGGGCAACGTCGATATTTTTACTCTTTTCAGCCAACTCCTTAAGCCCCTTCTTTCTAACAATCTGATTTCAATCACCATGCTGGCCCGGGAGCTATTGGCATACTCCTTGCTCCAAGCACCCATGGGAACCATCTGAAAGGATTGGCCTTAGGGTCGGGGGAAAGGATTCTGCGGATTTTGTTTCGAATCAGACCAGGCTGTTTACTGTGCATCGGATTGATCTTTTTCGGATTGGCGGGAGCGTCCCCGGGTTCGTTCCTGCTGGCGCAGGATTCGGAGACGCCCATAGGGGAATTTTTTCAAATTAAAGCCGAACCTTTGGGAGAGAAAACCCGGGTAATCGTGAAAGTCAAACACTCGGTTAGGCATACCATCTTCAGTTTGAACAACCCGGACCGGGTCGTTATTAATTTGACCCCTTGTCTCTTGAAACTAGATCATCTTCCGGAGATTAAAATCGGTCCGATTCAACGACTGCGCTGTTCCCAGTTTGACGAAAAGACGGTACGCCTGGTTTTCGACCTAAAGCAGAAGGTCCCTTATACCGTATCCATCCCGGAAGGTGAGTTGTTTCAACTTTGGTTCGATTTAGAGGATAAAGTCAAAAAACCCAGGATCCTGGAATCGACCCAAACCTCAAGAAATTCCGTTCCCATCGCCCGATCCGGGAAGGTAGAGGCCCGGGAAACCAAGGGAACGGTCAAAAAGCCCTCCCGACCGGCATCCGAGGCGGAAAGAGCGGCCGGTACAGTGACTCCGAAGCCTACTTCCAAGGCCGCTCTTCCGGAGCCGCTTCTGGAAACCGGGCGAGCCCTCCTGGAGCAAAAGAAATATGCCCAGGGGAGGGAGGAGTTATTCCATTATCTGAATGTTATTCCCCCGGAGAAACTGGACTTGCGGGTTGTGGAAGAGATCTATCACAGTTATCGTTTGGAGGGAAACGCCCCTTCAGGGTGAAAAAATCCGCCGGCAAATCCTCCAAGCCTTCTCCCAGACTCACGGCCCCTCTGCCAGGCCGGCATTGTACCAACTGGCCGATTTTTACATCGAATCAAAACAAAATCCGCTGGCCCTTCAGCTCATCAGTCACTTAAAATCTTTTCCTCAAGAAAAAAATGAAGGGAAAGAAATCTTCCCTTCCCTGGTCCAAAGGGCCCTGATCCCGGTGTTGGAAGGGTTGTTCGCTCAGGCCAACTATACGGAAGTGATCCGCTTATACCACCGGCATCGGGAAGCATTACCGGATTCTCCGGAAACCCGACTATTTGTTCTTTTGGGAAAGAGTTTTAAGGCCCTGGGACTGCCTGATCAGGCCGGCCGGTATTTCCACGCGGCCTGGCAACGGGGGAACCAAGAGCCCCAGGAAATGCTGGTGGATTGGGCGGAAGCACTTCTTGAAAAAGGCGATCTATCTTCCGCCGTCCCTCTATTGCGAAAAATGATTGATCACCCCTCCGTTCCGGAAAATACAAAACTACGGGCTTACCTGCTGTTAGGCCGGACTTGGTATCGGCAAGGTAATTATGCCGAGGGCCTGAAGGCCCTGGAGGAGTCCGTCGCCCGGTATCCCTCCCTGGAAGCCTATCCGGAGCGCTGGTATCTTCTGGGGTCCCTTTATCATGAAAGTCCGGGTTTGAACCTCAAGGCCTATGAGGCCCTGAGAAAATTTATCGTCAGAAGTCAGGACCCGGCCAAGACCGCCCTGGCTTATGAGAGGATCGGCGACCTTTATTTTAGTGAAAAAAAAGTGTCCGAAGCCCGGGAAGCCTACCAACAGGCCCAGCAATTAAACCGTCGGCCGGCATCCCCCTTCTTGGGTCAAAAAATTACTCAATGTCGATCGCTTTTGGAACCGAAAGGACAGGGATTGAGCCCGGCGAACCCGTCCGGAGAAATGGACCCTTTTTGGGAGAAGGTCTATGGCGCGAGGGCGAGCTATCAAACCCTGGAAAAAAAGATCAGCGATCTAAGGCTAAACTGACCCATGGGCGAAAAGGCACTATTGATTGCGGAAAACGATCCGGAGGCCCGGGAGGCTTTTTTTGAAAACAATCCCAAGAACGGGTTTTGGATCCAATGGGTCAATCGGGGCGAAGAAGCCCTCCGCTGGTTGGGCCAAAGACCTTTCGATATGGTGATTACCGAAATGGACCTGGAGGATGGTAGCGGCTTACAACTTTTGGGTCGGGTTAAAGAACGTTTTCCGGAGACCCCGGTCATCATCATGACCGCTCAGGGAAGCATCCCGCAGGCCATCGAGGCCATCAAGCAAGGGGCCTGTGATTATGTAGTCAAGCCCCTTTCCGGAGTCTGGCTGCAAGAACGACTCGGACAGGTCGCCTCCAAACGGACCGGGTCGTTTGCTGAGCCGGAAAGCCCCTTCGGGAAAGGCCTGGTATCGCGCCCGATCGTCACCCAGAACCGGAAGATGCTGGATCTCTTGGAATTATGCCGCAAGGTCGCCGCCAGTAAAGCCACCGTATTGATTCAGGGTGAAAGCGGTACGGGAAAAGAACTGTTTGCCCGCTATCTCCACGAGCGCAGTCCCCGCAATAAGGAGGCGTTCGTTGCCGTGAATTGTGCCTCTCTTCCGGACGGGCTATTGGAGAGCGAATTGTTCGGCCATGAAAAAGGGGCTTTTACGGGGGCCATCCAAAAAAAATTAGGGAAATTTGAATTGGCCCAGCGGGGGACCATTCTATTGGATGAAATCAGCGAAATGAATACCCAATTACAGGCCAAGCTGCTCCGGGTGCTGCAGGAAAACGAGTTGGATCGGATCGGCGGACGACATCCGGTTCCTCTGGATATTCGAGTGATCGCCACGACCAATCGAAATTTAGAGCAGAGCGTTGAAAAGGGGGATTTTCGCGCGGACCTGTATTACCGTTTGAACGTCATCCCCTTGCGCATTCCGCCTTTGCGGGAACGTCCGGAGGATCTTGACCTGCTGGTAGCTTATTTTGTGCGAAAATTTGCCAAACTCTATAATCGGGAAGTGCTTCGAGTGGGGGATCAGGCTTTAAACTGGATCAAACAGCGGGAGTGGCGGGGAAATGTCCGCGAATTGGAGAACCTTTTGGAGCGCACGGTGCTGATCGCCTCCGGTCCGACGATTGAAATGAAAGATTTTTGTCTGGAAGACTCCGAGCCCCCGGCTAAGGTGGTGCAAATCGACGGATCGCCGACTTTCTCCCTGCGGGAAGTAGAAAAAGACTTGATCTTCAGGGCCTTGGGAAAGACTGAGGGAAATCGGACCCAGGCGGCGACTATTTTGGGCATCAGCGTGCGAACCCTCCGGAACAAACTGCAGGAATACAAGCAGGAGACGGGGTCCTGGGCGGAGGAGGGATTGGTTCCGATTCATCCCCCGGCCATGGTATGGGATTTGCAAAAAGAATAAAGAATGAAGAATAAGATTAGGATATTAAGGTCGAGGTGCTTATGAACCATCTTTTATCCGGCGGACTGTTTGACCGAACCATGCATTTCTTGGAGCAATCCTTAAATCTCCGGGGCGCCCGGCAGGGAATACTGACCAGTAATATCGCCAACGCCGAGACCCCCGATTATTCGGCCAAGGATATTCCTTTTCAGCAGATCATGCGCCAAAAATTGGGAGATCCTTTTGCTATTTCCGTGCAAAAAACACATCCCCAACATTTTCCCGAGCCGGGGTCGGCCCCGGGACAGGAGTCCGGTCTGGCCGCATCGGTGGAAGCCGGTTCCTCGGGGGTCAATATCGACCAGGAAATGACCAAACTGGCGGAAAACAACCTCCAATACCAATCGGCCGTCCAGGCTCTGACCAAGAAATTGGAAACCATTAAATATGTCATTTCCGAAGGAGGGCGGTAAATCGCATGGACCTTTTTAATGCCCTGAAAATAAGCGGCACAAGCCTCGATACCCAGCGCACGGTAATGAATATTATTTCCACGAACGTCGCCAACGCCCAGACCACCCGAACGGAAGAAGGCGGACCCTATCGAAGAAAGATCGCCGTCCTGGGACCGGCGGAGGTGTCCTCCGATTTTTCCCGAATGTTCGCCGGTCGGCTGGAAAAGGGCCGGGAGGGCGTAGAGGTCAAAGAAATAACGGCCGACATGAGCGATTTGGCGACACAATTTGATCCCCAGCATCCGGATGCGGATGAACGGGGTTATGTTACCTTGCCGAACGTCAATATTTTGGAAGAGATGGTGCAATTGATGAGCGCCGCTCGAAATTATGAGGCCAGTGTTACGGCCTTCAATTCCGCTAAGAATATGATTCTAAAGGCCCTTGAAATCGGCCGCTAACGTTAAAGAGGAGGAAACCGATTTATGAACGCCATTTATGGTTTGGATCCAAAGGGGTACCGCCCGGCGCCTCTAGAGCAAGTCGGCCGCCGGGAAGACGCGACGGGGTTTAAAGAATCCCTCTCCCAATCGGTCCGCGAGATAGACGGTCTGCAGAAAGAGGCCAATCAGGCCATAGAAACCATGGCCGCCGGGGAGCCCAAAGACGTCCATGAGGTGATGATCGCCATGGAGAAGGCGGGGATCTCCTTGCGCTTAATGGTCCAGGTCCGCAACAAGATTATGGCCGCTTACGAAGAAATTATGCGCCTGCAAGTATAGGGCGCTGAGGGTAGGGATCGATGGCCTCCAAACTGGTCGAACAATCCACTCAGTTAGTCAGCTCCATATCCAAGGGGCGTCTGTTCTCCCTGATCGCCATCCTCTTGGTGGCCGGGATAGGGTTCGGGTCCCTCATCTTTTGGAACACCCGTCCGGAGTATCAGGTCCTGTTCAGTAACCTTTCCCCGGAAGATGCCGGCGAGATTGCCAACAAACTCAAGGAAAAGAAAGTCCCCTATCAGGTAACAAACAGCGGAACGGCGGTTCTGGTCCCCCGGGAACAGGTGTACGACACCCGCCTGACAATGGCTTCGGAGGGACTGCCCAAGGGTGGGGGCGTTGGCTTTGAAGTATTTGATCGAACCAATTTGGGGACCACCGACTTTGTCCAGAAACTAAACTATCAACGGGCTTTGTCGGGGGAATTGGCCCGGACGATCAAGCAATTCAAAGAAATTGACCAGGCCCGGGTCCATATCGTCACTCCCAAGGATTCCCTTTTCGTGGAGGAACAGAGAAAACCTACGGCTTCGGTCATGGTGAAAACCCATTCGGGGATGACCTTGGGGCCTCCTCAAGTGGAAGGCATAATCCATCTGGTAGCCAGTGCCGTGGAAGGCTTGGAACCCAACAATGTGACGGTGGTCGATCAAACCGGGAAAATGCTTTCCAAGAAAAACGATGCCTCACCGATAGGCCAGTTGACCACCAGCCAGTTGGATTATCAGCGCAACATCGAGGACGGTCTGAAAAAGAAGATCCAGGGAATGCTGGAAGGGGTGGTCGGTCCTGAAAAAGCCATTGCCCGGGTTTCGGCGGACATGGATTTCCAGCAAGTCAATATCACCGAAGAACGGTTCGATCCGTCAACGGTAATCCGCAGTGAACAGAAAACCTTGGAGAAATCCTCCAGCACCACCGGCGGCAAAATCGGTGAAGACCGGGAAGGTTTTGTTTCCCTAAAATTGCCCGCCGATTCCAAAAGCCCTCCCCGATCCAACACGGCACCCACCAGCAAAACCCTTTCCGGGTCCTCGGCCGGCGGAAGCCAAAGTATTTCGGAAAGGCAAAACGAAACCAAAAATTATGAAATCTCCAAGATCAATAAACAGATCCGCGGTCCGGCGGGAATAATCAAGAAGATTTCGACGGCGGTGATTATTGATGGGACGTACAAGGAAAGTGTGGGCGCCAAAGGGGCCAAGGTCCGGCAGTTTGTCCCCCGGCCGCCGGAAGAAATGAAAAACTTTGAGAACATGGTAAAAAAAGCCATCGGCTTTGACGAAAGCCGGGGGGACCAGGTGGAGATCACCTCCATGCCCTTTGCCTGGTCGGCCGTGGAGGATGGGCCTCGGACCGAGAGCGGGTCGGCCTGGAAGGACTATTTCCAGATGCTGTATAAGCCGTTGATCAGCCTGGTTTTGGCCCTGTTGTTCTTCTTTTTGGTGATCAAGCCGATGATGAAGAAAAATCTTTTCAGCGGGTTCCGGACGGAAGAACAGGTTTTGTTGGAACAGCTTCGGCCGCGTCCGGCGTTGCCCCCGGGGACGGAAGGCGGGGAGCTCCCGCAGATTGCCCAAAACGAGGCGATCGGCCTGCCCAAAGGAATGGACCGTAAACAGATTTTCCAATCCGTGGAGGAAGACCCCACCAAGGCGGCCGAAATTGTCAAATCCTGGCTGCACGAAAAAGGGTAAGCGAAGGTCATGGCCAACGATAAATTAACCGGTCCCCAGAAAGCCGCCATGTTTTTGCTCAGCCTGGGCGAAGAATTGACCGCCAATATTATCAAGCAGATGAACGAGGAGGAGATCAAAAAATTGGGCAGCCATATTGCCCAGGTCAACTACATCGGTCCCAAAACCATGGAGACCATTTTCTCTGAATTCAGCAGCCTCTATACCGTGGAACAGCCCCTTCTCTTGGGTTCCCAGGGAGGCAATCAGTTCATCAAGAACGTGGTGAGCCGGGCCATCCCGGGGGAAAAGGGCAAGGAGCTGATCGAAGAGATCGAGGAGCAGGGCAAATGGAAACTATTTCAAAAAATCAAGAAATATGATCCTAAAACCCTGGCCAATTTCATTCGCAATGAACATCCCCAGACCATTGCCATTATTCTTTCCCACCTGGAGTCGGGGCAGGCGGCCGCCATTTTAACCGAACTGCCCATCAACCTTCAAACCGAAGTGGTCTATCGGGTAGCCGAATTGGAAAATGTGTCCCCGGAAATCGTGGAAGAAATCGACCAGGCCTTAATGGAAGAAGTGGCGGCGGTCAAAAGCTTTGAGGGGCAGCAGATCGGGGGCGTGCGCTCGGTGGCAGAAATGCTCAACCAAATGGACAGTTCGCTGGAAGGCAATATTTTAAAGGGGATCGAAGAATTCCGACAGGGCCTGGCCGATGAAATCCGCCAATTGATGTTCATCTTTGAAGACCTGATCAATGTGGATGATCGAGGTATTATGGCCATCCTTAAGGAAGTCAATAACGAAGAACTAATCCTGGCCATGAAAACGGCGTCGGATGAAATGAGGGAAAAGATCTTCAAGAACATGTCCGAACGGGCGGCGCAGATGATGAAGGAGGACCTCGAGGTGATGGGGCCGGTGCGGCTCAAAGACGTGGAAGTGGCTCAGCAGTCGATCATTAAGATCGCTAAAAAACTGGAAGCCGAAGGCAAAATCGTTCTGGCCGGCAAAGGCAGCGAAGAAGCTTTCGTTTAAGGAGTCAACCAGATGCCGGCCGGAACACCCCAGAAAAGTTTTTCCATCCACGCTTTTATCCGAAACGACCAAACCCCGGATTTCCGCCCGGGCGCTATTCAACCCCAGTCACCTCCCAGTCAATTTCAGTTCCATCCCCAGATGACCCGGTATATGGAGGAGATGCAGGAACAGGTCTACCGGGAACTGAAAAAGAGAGCCGAGCAGATCGAACACGAGGCTTACGAAAAGGGCTTTGCTCAGGGGGAAAAAGACGGTCTGGAGAGCGGCCAAAAACGACTGGAAGTAGTCATCAGACAGATCAACGCCCTTCTGGCTCAAATTGAAAGCCAGAAGAGAACCCTTTTCCAGCGGTGCGAACAGGATATGGTTGAATTCGCCTTTTCCGTGATCAAAAAAATCCTCCGACGGGAATCACGATTGACGGCCGGAGTCATCAAAGACACCTTGTCGGCGGCCCTCACCAAGACCGAGGAAAACCGCCGGATCATCCTTCACGTCAACCCGGTGGATTATAAATATCTTCTGGCCCATCCGGATCAGATCCCCTGGGTGCTGACTGACCGGGAACGGATAAAAATTCTGGAGGACGAGGCCATTACCCCCGGGGGCGGGCTGTTGGAAACGGAATGGGGGGTCATCGATGCCACCATCGAAGGCCAGTTTAACCAAATCGTGGAACAGATCCAATGCCGATTGCCTGAAGGTGGGAAATGAGTCTAACTCCCACGTTCCTGGAAGTCCTTTCAAGCCCTGGCCGAAGAAACGGAGACCATCTGCAATTACGGGCGCACTACCCAGGTCATTGGATTGGTTATTGAAGGCCAGGGGCCCCGGGCGGCGGTGGGCGATATCTGCCATATCGAAAAGAATGATAAGAGCCGAACGATCCCGGCTGAGGTGGTTGGGTTTCGGGACCAAAAGATCTTGCTTATGCCTTTCGGGGCGAGTCAAGGAATTGAACCCGGATGCCGGATCATTCCGGCCGGTTTTCCGGCTCTGGCCCGGGTGGGGGAAAACCTGCTCGGACGGGTGATCGATGGCTTGGGGGAGCCGATGGATCAGAAGGGACCGCTCCTTCTGGAAGAAACGCTCCCTTTCCAGGTCAAAGCCGTTAATCCGGTATTAAGGAAGAGAATTTCGGAACCCATCGATGTGGGACTCAAAGCCGTCAATGGACTGCTGACTTTGGGTCGGGGACAACGCCTGGCCATCATGGCGGGGTCCGGTGTGGGGAAGAGCACCCTGCTCGGGATGATGGCCCGCCATACCTCGGCTGAGGTTTCCGTCATTGCCCTAATCGGGGAACGGGGGAGGGAAGTCCGGGAATTTATCGAGAAAGACCTGGGGGCGGAGGGGTTAAAACGATCAGTGGTCGTGGTGGCCACCTCCGACCAACCGCCCTTGATCCGCATCCGGGGAGCGTACCTGGCAACGGTGATTGCCGAATTTTTCCGGAACCAGAAAAAAAACGTGCTCTTCATGATGGATTCCATCACCCGTTTTGCTATGGCTTCCCGGGAAGTGGGTCTGGCGGTGGGGGAGCCTCCCACCACCAAGGGCTACACCCCCAGTGTCTACGCCCAATTGCCTGGACTACTGGAACGAGTCGGGACGACTCCCGGTCTCGGGAGCATCACCGGAATCTATACGGTACTGACGGAAGCCGACGATATCAATGACCCCATCGCCGATGCGGTTCGTTCCGTGGCCGATGGACATATCGTGCTCTCCCGGGATTTAGCCAATCAAAACCATTACCCGGCCATCGATATCCTGGGCAGCATCAGCCGGGTTATGCCCGATGTGGTGGATCGGGACCAATTGGCGGCCCGCAATCAACTGATTGCCACTATGGCCGTTTACAAAAAGGCGGAAGACCTGATAAACCTTGGCGCCTATGTGACCGGGAGCAACCCCCAGATTGACCAGGCTATTAAAAAGATGCCGGAGATCAATGCCTTCCTTCGACAGGGGGTTGAGGAAAAGGTGGATTTTGCCTCTACCTTGGACCAACTGAAATCGCTGGCCGGTCGTTAATCCATGGCCTTTACCTTTCGGCTCCAGGCCCTGTACCATTGGCGAAAAAATTTGGAGGAGTTGTCCCAGCTCCGATTGGCCGGATACCTTAATGCCTTAGCCGGACAGGAGGAACGAATAGAGAGGCTCCGGGAAACCCGGAAGGCCTATGATGGGGAATGCCGCCTAAAGGCCAGCCAGGGCGCCGCCATCAGCGACCTGATCCTCTACCTGGATTATTTCGACGGCAGCTTTCAAAAACTGGAAGTCCTGGAGCAGGAGCGAAAAAAAAACCTGATCGTGATCGAGGCGGAACGACGAAAGCTGATGGACTTAACCCGGGAAAGAAAAATATTGGAAAAACTCAAAGAGCGGCAGTTCAGAAAATTTTTGGTCGAACAGGAAAAGAAGGAACGAAAAGTAACGGATGATCTGGTGGTGCAGCGGCGCCCCGGTTCCAGGAAAGGAATCTGACATATGGGAACCAGGAAAAAGAATCCCTTTTTTTATTATTTGCTGGGCCTTCAGGTTTTCTTGCTGGTCCTGTTGATTGCCAAGGTCAGCCTGTCCAGCCTTAGTTCCCCGGATAAACCGGAAAAACCCGCTCCGATCCAGGGGCGGCACACCGTTCGAATCGATAAGACGCCCCAAACACCCGCCGCTGAAGCCTGGGCCCCGGATCCGGAAATCCTCAAGGCTTTGCAGGAAAAGTCCCAGGCCCTTGAAAATCAGAAACAACAACTGGACCAAAAAGAAAAAGATTTGGGTCGGATTCAAAGGGAGATCGAGGGAAAGATCAGCCAATTAAGTCAATTACAGGTTCAATTGAAGAAGATAATAGACCAATCCAAGACGATCCAGGATAAAAAGATTCAGCATCTTTCAGAAATTTTTTGCGCTATGCCGCCGGATAAAGCAGCCCGGATGATTGAGAAGATGGACGACAAGACCGTCACCGAAGTGTTTCAGATCATGCGCAGCAAAGAAGTTGGAGGAATTTTAACCCATCTGGACCCGGTCCGCGCGGCCAGGATCAGCGCGAATTTGAGCTTGCTGACCTCCCGGACGAATTAAGGAAAAAAATTTCCCCTCTGTCCTGCCTAGCCTGGAAATATTTGCCGCTCCGCCCGATCTTAAAGAACGGCCTCATCCTCGACAACCTATAACTAATCGAAAAGACAATCAAATAAACTAACTTTCGGCCGGATGGGGGGGGTCTCAGCGATGGCACGACCATTGCTGTACCTTCTGGTCAGACCATGGAAACAATTACCTCTATCCCTCCAACCAGACTAAAAATAGCGGACTCCCACCCGGAGGTCCTTCCTGAAAACCCGCCGGAGAGATTTGCCCAAGTAATGGCCCGTCAAGAAAAATTCACCCGACCCAGAGAAAACCCGGCGGGCTTGGATCGGGAAAGACCGGCTCCGAAAAATCGTTTGGCCCCTGGGGAGAAAGCCAAACAAGAGGGCTCGGACCCGGCAAATAATCCGGAAGTCAGCCCCTTCCTTACGATCCCGGTCTCGAATGCCGCTCCTCCGAGTCCCCCGAATCGACCCGATGACCCGCCGGTGGACCTCAAAGACTCGCCTCTTTCCTCAAAACGCGAGTCCCCGACCCTCCAATCGGCCTTCGCCGCAACAGAACAAATCAATGCCGGTTCCAGGATCCAGCCAGGGCCGGGGGAAATTCCTGTCAAAACCGCCGTTCCGCTAGTAGAACCGCAGCATTCAATTCAACCTGGAACCCTAGGAGAAACAAGAGGGCCTGATTTTCTTTCAGGCCTGCCGGCCCAGGTCAGGGAGGACTTCCGGATTACCACCGAAACCGGGCCGGAAGTTTCACCGGCTTTGGTCCGGCCCGAAGGAACATCGAAAGAGAACACGATGATTTCGAAGGCTGTTGGAGATCTGCTCCTTCACCCTGCCCCGGAATCGTTACCGAGTGAACCAAAAGTCTCTCCGGAGAAAACGGAGATCGTCTTAAGATCTTTCCAGACAGCGACGGAAAATGGTCCGTCGTTCTCCCCCCAGGGTCCAGCCATCTCACAGACTACCTCGATAGTCGATGGTCTGGACCCCTCCCCTTCTTTGGTTTTCCGGAAGTCCGAGGCGAAGGGCCAGAATAGCGCGTCCCCTGCGGCCCCGGAGATAAAACCCGATTTCCAGACGTCCCCTTCAGAGGCTTTACCCCGGACGGAAAAGATCGCCGTGGCACCGTCACCACTGATGGAGGGCCTGCCAATCGCGGAGGCGGACACCGCTGCATCAAATTCGAAAATCATCACGTCTTCCGAGAAGGCCAACTCGCCGGCGACTTCCAAGGAGATCCTTGCTGAAAGAGGAATCACCTCTTCAGGGAAGGCGGAAGGACCGCCGGCCCCTGAGAAGACCTCCCGGACCATAGCCGGTCTGGATCCGAAAACGTCTTTTCTTCACCGGGCGTCATGGGAAAAAGTGGAACCGGGCCTCTCCCTTCGGAATCCTGGAGAAAACCTTTCCGGTTCGGGCGGGCCGGATATGAATAACCCGATCCGGGTCCAGGAAGACGTTCCCCTGGGAGTTATAGCCAAGGTTCCCGACCAACCCCGAGTCGAGGGGGTCACGGCCGATCGTGTTGTGGAGGGGCCACCGAAAACATCTCCGGAATGGATCAAAGAGGCGCTCTCCGTTTATCAGCAGTACAGCAAAGGGCTGCTCCGTAATCTCCAGCATGGCGGGGAACGTATCCAAATGACTCTCGACCCCCCTCAATTGGGTAGCATTTTAATGGAGATTAACCGCGATCGAAATTTCGTTACCGCCCACTTGTGGACCGACAATCCCCACACCAAGGAACTGTTGGACTTCAGTCAGGGACAACTTCAGAAGACACTGGAATTGGACGGCTTCAAACTCGATCGCTTCGAGGTCCTGGTGCAGCCGGATTTAAAATCGTTTCAGGAGGACCGCTGGTTTGGAGGCCGGCAACCTGCCTGGGAAAACACCCGGTCCGAGGGGGGCCGTGCGTCGCCGGAAGGGTTGATCGCCACTTCTGCGGAGACGACAACCCTTCGCTTCAGCCAGGGCAATCAATACGTAGACACTTGGGTCTAATTCACAAAATGAGGTGATTTCAATGACAACCAGCCCGATAAACGCAACTGCGACGACAGCCGCTGCAACCAACCCGACATCGAAAAATAGTACTTTGAATCAGGCGGACTTCCTGAACATTTTTGTCACCCAGTTGAAGTATCAAGACCCCTTACAGCCAATGGACAACGCCCAGATGGCCTCTCAAATGGCCCAATTCAGCATGGTCCAGTCACTTAACAGCATGACCGAGTCCATGAAGAGTATGGAAAGCTCCCAGACGGCGGTTAATAATCTGCAGGCCGCCGCCCTGGTGGGCAAGAAGGTGGAGGTCAAAGGGAGCTCCCTATCCCTCAGCCAGGGAACCGCCTCGGAAGGAAGCTACCAACTGGATAATCCGGGTAAGGCGACTATCAAAATTATGGATGAGAAGGGAGGTTTGGTTCGGGTCATCGAAACCCAGGTCAGGGACACGCAGAAGCAAAAATTCATCTGGGATGGTAAAAACCAGCAAGGGGCCACGTTGCCTGATGGGCAATACAGTTTTCAGGTCTCGGCCGTCGATGCGCAGGGAGCGGACATCGGGGTCAAGACGACGATGGTCGGTAAGGTGGATGGTGTATCCCTGGACCAGGGAAAGGCCTACCTCCAGATAGGGTCCAATAAAGTTCTTTTGTCGGAAATCATAGCCATTTTGGCTTAATAAAAAAAGGAGGGCAGTTATGGGAGTCGGATCAGCATTTTATACGGGACTCAGCGGGTTGGACACCAACGGGATGGCCATGGGGGTCATGGGAGACAACCTGGCCAATACCGGTACCACCGGTTACAAAGGCAGCTCCATTTTTTTCGGCGATGTCTTGGGCCTGAGCCTCACCGGAGTGTCCGGGGGCAACCGGGTGGGGGCCGGGGCCAAAACCCAGGCAGTGGACGTCAATTATACCCAGGGCACCTTCGAGACCACCGGATCCGGCACGGATGTGGCGATCAACGGGAACGGGTTTTTTGTGGTCCGAAATCCCGGCGACGGGGCGCAGTATTTTACCCGGGACGGCCATATGGGCATCGACCATGAGGGCTATTATATCAACAGCCAGGGCTACCGGCTCCAGGGATATAAGTACGGCACCGATCCCATCACGGGTGCATATGCGCTGGAAGAAACCTTGACGGATTTAAAGGTGACCCCCGGCAGTGTCAACCCCCCCGTTACCACTACTACGGTAAGCATGAAAATGAATTTGGATGCCTCCGCGGACATAAAAGCCACGGCCTTTGCCATTCCACCCACTCCGGATATGTATAATTTTTCGGCGCCGGTGACTATCTATGACTCCCTGGGATCGAGCCATGTGATTCAAGTCTATTTTTCCAAAACTGCAGCCTCCACCTGGAGCTGGAACGCCTTGATCGATGGCGGCGATGTGACCGGAGGTACCGCCGGAACACCACAGTTGTTTGGTTCCGGAGTCGGTATGGCCTTTGACCCCGCTACCGGAAAAATGACCGCCCCCGCGGCCGCGGTGCCCTTTCACGCCGGTGGGATAACCTTCATTAATGGGAGCCCCTCCGTCGCCAGTACTATTGATTTCGACGGCAGCGTATCCTTTTCTACCCCCTCTATGCTCCAGGACATGAATCAGAACGGCTTTCCGGCCGGGAGCGCTACCTCGGTTTCGATCGATGAGTTTGGAAACCTGACGGCCGCCTATTCGAACGGCACCAATAAACCCCTGTACCGAATGGCCTTGGCCACCTTTAAAAGCCTGGGCGGCCTGGACCGCAAAGGGCTGACCCTGTACCAATCCACCGTTGCTTCCGGCGACCCCCTCTACGGGAAGGCCGGAGAAGGTAGTTTGGGCAAGATCAACCCCACCATGCTGGAAACGGCCAATGTGGATCTGGCCTCGGAAATGATTAAAATGATCATCGTGCAGCGGGCCTACCAGGCCAATGCCAAGGTCATCACCATGGCCGATGAGATGATGCAGGCCGTCCAAAATATCCGCTAATCCAACGGAAATAAGTTTCTTTTTTAACCAATCGTTTTTTCGAAGGGGAGGGGGTAACCCCTCCCCCACACTCGACCTCTCGACCTTCGTGTTTTGTTATTTCCCTATTGATCTAGCCCTTTATACATTTTTCACATAACCCGTCTCATCCTTCTTCTAACCTCGGCAAGGCGCGGCAGTCAGGGGAGGAGTTTCGAGAAATTGGGTCCCCCCTAAACCTGTCAATGGATTGACGCCTGCCCTTCGAATTGACGATCCCTCTCCAACAGCCGGCCCCCCTTTCTAAAAAATAACTTATAAATAACAATAAGTTAATGCACAGAGGCTCGATTCCCACCTGGCATAGGCTTTGCTTAATAGGAAGTCGAAGTCGGCACCCGGGGTAATCCTCTCCACCAAGGAGGCTTCGGCTTGCGACTCTATCACAAAAACCAATGGACAGCGATGGCTAAGAATAAACCAGAAATTCCCTCTGAACCTCTTAATGAAGACGGCCAGGTTCCACAGAAATCGTCTTTGAAAAAATGGCTGATCCTGGGAGCTCTGGGGTTCATCCTGCTGGCTGCCGGGGGCGGAGCGGCCGTCTTCTTTCTCCCGGAGTATATGCCCGAGCCGCTTAATTTTTTTGACCACAAAGCGTCCAAAGGAACCGCGGCCCATAAAAAACCTCCAGAAGAGGAACGAGGCCACATTTACACCATGGACCCCTTTATCGTCAATCTGGCCGATGCCGAGCAGAGCCGTTTCTTAAAAATTCGAATCAACCTGGAAAGCAAGAAGCCGGAGCCCAACGAGGAATTTGCCAAGAAACTGCCGTTGATCAAAGATACTATCCTGACCATTTTATCCCAAAAAAAGAGTGAAGAACTCTTTCCCTCTTCCGGCAAAGAAAAATTGAAAGCTGAAATGATGCGCTTGGTTAATCCCAACCTGTCTGAATTCAAAATAAAAGCCGTTTACTTCACTGAATTCGTCATCCAATGAGCAAAATATTATCTCAGGAAGAAATTGATGCCCTCCTCTTTGGAGTGGAGGAGGGAGCGGTCCCAACGCAACCGAGTCAGCCGGTTGATTCGGGGGTGGTTCCCTATGACCTGACCAATCAAGACCGCGTCATCCGGGAAAGGATGCCTTCCCTGGAAATCATCAATGACCAGTTTTCCCGCTTTATCCGGACCACCCTCTCATCTTCGCTGCGGAAAATCCTGGAGGTCAGCATCCAGGGCATCCAGATGATTAAATTCGGTGAATTCATCCGCACCCTTCCAGTCCCCAGCAGTCTGCATATCTTCAAAATGGAGCCCCTGCGCGGGCATGCCATTTTGGTGCTGGATCCCAAGATGGTTTTCACGTTGATCGATGTGTTTCTGGGGGGATCGGGGAAAGGGACCTACCGCATCGAGGGAAGGGAATTTACGGCCATTGAATCCCGGTTGATCTACCGGGTGGTGGTGATGATCCTGACCGAACTGGAAAAGGCCTGGCAACCCGTGCATCCGGTGAGCATTCAATACGTACGCAGCGAAATCAATCCCCAGTTTGTCAGTATCGTCGGGCCGAACGACTTGATGATCATGACCACCTTCGGGCTGGAACTGGAACACTTTACCGGGGTGATCAACATTTGCATCCCCTATGCCCTGCTGGAGCCGATAAAAAATAAGCTGTATTCCGGATACCAGCCGGATCGGCTGGCGATCGATAAAAGCTGGATCCGGCGCTTTGAAGCCGGGATCCAGCAGGCGGAAGTCGACCTGGTTGTGGAACTGGGGCGAACCCAGCTAAAAGTGAAGGATCTGCTGAACCTGAAAATAGGCGACACCCTGGTACTCAATACCGAGGCCAACGATTGTCTGATCGCCAAGGTACAGGGAGTCCCCAAGTATTTGGGACACTCCGGACTGTACGGAGCGAACAAGGCCTTCCAGGTCAAAAATAAGATATCCCTGCCCCCTAATGGTTGAGAGAGGTTGACGATGGAAGAGCAAGAAAAAGCGACCCTGTTGAGCGAAGAAGAACTACAGGGTGTCATGGAGATGGAATTGGATCCCCTGGAAAACCATTCCCCTGAGCCCGGCATGCCGGTCCCTACCAACCTGGACTTCATCCTGGATATCCCCATGGAGGTTTCCGTGGAACTGGGCCGGTCCAAGATGTTGATCAGCGACCTGCTGCAACTGGGTCAAGGTTCGGTCATCGAATTGACCAAGCTGGCCGGCGAACCGCTGGAAGTACTGGTCAATCAGAAGTTGATCGCTCGGGGGGAAGTGGTGGTGGTCAATGAAAAATTCGGCGTCCGGCTGACGGATATCGTCAGCCCCACCGAACGGGTCAAGCGTTTAGGCTGAGCGGGAGTGGAAATGGGCTGGGTAGTGTTTAAAATGTTGTTTGCCCTGAGCCTGGTTCTGGGCCTGCTGTTTTTGCTGGTCCGGCTCTTGAAGCGCACCCCCCTGATTCGAAAAGATCTCCCCACGGATTTTGACATTCGGATTCTGACCACCAAACCGATCTCTCCCCGCAAATACATTTCCTTAGTGGAAATCGGCGGAGAAGTGCTGGCTTTGGGGATTTCAGAAGCCCAGATCAGTTACCTGACCAAAATTGAAAACGCGGAATGGCTGGAAAAATGGAGACGGGAGACCCCACCCGCTCCGGTCGGCACGCTTCCCGCCTGGATGGGGAATTTTCCGTTGAAAAAAAGAAAAATCATCTCCTCTTCCGAGGAACGAAGGTAATCAGGGAATGGGAAAAAGAAGCCTTTTCTTACTCATCGCGGTAATCCTCGCAGGCGGGGCGGTCGGATTGACGCCCACCCTCTGCTGGGGGCAGGGATCCGGTCTGCCTCTTCCCGCCTTGAATATCGGCGTGGGGGAGGCGAAAAATCCGGGGGATGTTTCGGTCCTGGTTCAAATTCTTTTCCTCCTGACCGTCCTTTCGCTGGCCCCGGCGATCCTGATCATGATGACTTCCTTTACCCGCCTGGCCATAGTTTTTTCCTTTTTACGCCATGCCATCGGCACGCAGCAGATGCCCCCCAACCAGATCCTGATCGGCTTGTCCCTGTTTTTGACCTTTTTTATCATGACCCCGGTCTGGCAAACGGTCAAGACAACCGCTTGGGATCCCTATATGAAGAAATCCATCACCCAGGAACAGGCCCTGGAGGCAGCGGCCAAGCCGGTCCGGGCCTTTATGTTCAAACAGACCCGCGAAAAGGACCTGGCCCTCTTCGTCAATCTGGCCAAAATCGTCAAGCCCAAGAATGCCGAAGACATCCCGACCATGGTCCTGGTACCGGCCTTTATGATCAGCGAGTTGAAAACCGCCTTTCAAATCGGTTTTGTCCTCTTTCTCCCTTTTTTGGTGATAGACCTGGTGGTGTCCAGCATCCTCCTGTCCATGGGTATGATGATGCTGCCGCCGGTCATGATCTCTCTGCCGTTCAAGGTCTTGTTGTTTGTGCTGGTGGATGGCTGGCATTTAATCGTAGGTTCTCTGGTAAAAAGTTTCCTGTAAGGAGCGAGGTGCCTTTATGACCCCGGAAATGGTAATCAGTCTGGCCAAAGAGACGGTGGAATTGACCTTGCTGATCTCCCTGCCCATGCTGGCCGTGGGCCTGATTATCGGCGTGGGAATCGGCTTGCTGCAGTCTCTGACCCAGATTCAGGAGATGACCCTGGTCTTAGTGCCCAAGATCATCGCCACGCTGCTGGTCCTGCTTTTCATGTTGCCCTGGATGATGAATAAAATGACGGCCTATACCGAACAATTGATCCTCAATATTCCCACTTACGCTAAATGAGGGAATCGTGCCGATATCCTGGCTGAACTGGTCTTTGACCCAATTTCAGGCTTTCGTCATCGTCCTGACCCGCGTAGCCGCGGTCTTGTTTATGATGCCGCTCCTGGGTACGCGCTATGTGCCCACCCTGGTTAAGATCGGGTTGGCCCTGGTGATCAGTCTGATCCTGCTGCCGTTGGTCAAGGTGGAAGTGTCAGGCGCCCTATTTGAACCGGTGGGCTTCGCCTGGTATCTGATCGCCGAGCTGATGCTCGGCCTCATCCTCGGGCTGACTATCAAGCTGATCCTCGCCGGGATCCAGTTGGCCGGGGAATTCATGGGTTATCAGATGGGACTGGCCATGGCCAGTCTTTTTGACCCTCAGTCCGGTGTGAACAACACCGTTACAGCCGAATTCATTTATCTGGTTTCCCTCTTGTTCTTCCTGGCCATTAACGGGCACCACTGGTTTTTTAAGGCCCTGGTGGAAAGTTTCCGGGAGGTTGCCCCGGGAGTGTTGCAGGTTCGGTTCGGATTGTATGAATACATGCTGCAACTTTCCGGAAAGATGTTTGTGATTGCCATCAAACTGGTGGCCCCGGTCATGGCCATTATCCTCTTTGTCCATATGGCCCTGGGTCTGACGGCCAAGATGGTCCCGCAGATCAATCTGCTGATGGCCAGTTTTCCCCTGACTATCGGCCTGGGTCTGGTTTTTCTGGCCTTATCGATTGATCTGTTCGCCCCCTATTTTCAATCCCTCTTTGAAGAAACGGGACAGGGAATGGTAAAAACCGTTCTCCCCTTGCTAGGCAGGTAACGATGGCTGAAGAATTTTCCGGTGAAAAAAGCGAAAAGGCAACCCCGCGGCGACGGGAAGAGGCCCGTAAAAAAGGCCAGGTCGCCAAAAGCCGGGAAATCCCGTCGGTCCTGGTGTTGATGACCGGACTGCTGGTCCTTTTTTTAATCGGCCGCCATGTAACGATCAACTTGGCGAATTTCACGTCCCAGATGCTGGGACGGGCCGGAACGCTGTCGATTACCCCTTCGTCGATCCAGGCCCTGGGTCAGGAGATGATCACTTTTCTCCTGGCGGCCCTGGCTCCCCTCATGCTGGCCGTTCTGGCCATGGCCGTCCTGGCCAACTATATCCAGGTCGGTTCCTTATTTTCCGTGGAACTCATCAAACCTGACTTTTCCAAGATTGACATCTTCAAGGGCTTGAAGCGTCTTTTTTCGATCCAGTCCTTGATGGAGATGCTCAAATCCCTGCTGAAACTGCTGATCATCGGCTATGTGGCCTATTCCACCATTGCCGGAGAACTGAAAGGAATCGTGCCCCTCACGGATCAGGAATTACCCGCTATCTTCAGCTATATCAGCCGAGTGTCTTTCAATATCTTCATCAAGTCGACCCTGGTGATGGCCCTGCTGGCCGGTCTGGACTATCTTTTCCAGCGGGTTCAGCACGAAAAGAAACTGCGCATGACCCATCAGGAGTTAAAGGAAGAATTCAAACAGACCGAGGGGGACCCGCTGATCAAGTCGCGGGTGCGCAGTCTCCAAAGGGAAATGGCCCGCCGGAGGATGATGGCCGAAGTCCCCAAAGCCGATGTGATCATCACCAACCCGACCCATTTGGCGATAGCCGTCACCTATCGCAGCGGAGAAATGGTCGCTCCCCAAGTGTCGGCCAAAGGGGCGAATTTCGTGGCCGAGAAGATCAAGGAAATCGCCCGGGGCCATGGCATTCCCATCCTGGAGAATAAACCGTTGGCCCAAGCCCTCTTTAAAACCGTGGATTTGGGGCAGATGATCCCCCCCAGCCTCTATCAGGTGGTAGCGGAAGTTCTAGCCTATGTGTATCGGCTTAAAAATAAAAGGATCTGAGGAGACGATGAAACCCATTTTTCTTTGGCTTAACGCCGATTCCCGGAGGCTACCATGGCGGTTGATTCCTTAGCCCCGGCTGTTCCGCTCCTAAAGGGAAAAATCCGTTTAGACCAGGTTGATCTGATGATGGGAATCGGGGTAGTGGCCGTCCTCCTGGTCATGATCATCCCTTTGCCGGCTTTCATTTTGGACATACTTTTGTCCCTGAGCATCACCTGCTCGCTGGTCATTTTGTTGACCTCCACCTATATAACCAAGCCCCTGGAATTCTCCACGTTTCCCTCTATCCTGCTGGTCACCACCCTGTTCCGGCTCTCCCTGAACGTGGCCTCCACCCGCCTGATCCTCCTGCACGGCAACGAGGGCGGCGGAGCCGCCGGGCAGGTGATCAAGTCTTTTGGCAATTTCGTGGTGGGCGGCAATTTTCTGGTGGGCTTTATCATCTTCAGCATCTTAGTCATTATTAATTTTGTGGTCATTACCAAGGGAAGCGGCCGAATCGCCGAAGTGGCGGCCCGCTTTACCCTGGATGCCATGCCGGGCAAACAGATGGCCATCGATGCCGACCTGAACGCCGGATTGATCGACGATCGGGAGGCCCGAAGCCGCCGCGGTCAGATCGCCCGGGAGGCTGAATTTTATGGGGCCATGGACGGGGCCAGCAAATTCGTTCGCGGGGAGGCCATTGCCGGGATTATCATCATCCTGATCAATATCGGCGGCGGATTCATCATCGGGGTCCTGCAGCAATCCTTATCGCTGGCCGTGGCCGCCCAGAACTACACCATCCTGACTATCGGCGACGCCCTGGTGACCCAGATCCCGGCCCTGATGATTTCCACGGCCGCCGGTATCATCGTCACCCGGGCCGCCTCCGAACACAGCATGGGCAAAGAACTCGGGCGGCAATTCAAACTCCAACCCCAGGCTATCAGCCTCTCCGCCGGCATTCTTTTTTTCTTCGGCCTGATACCCGGACTGCCGCACATCCCCTTTATCAGCCTGTCCTTGATAATCGGCTTTCTAGCGGTTCTGGTCTTCCGGGAACAAAAGCGGGTGGCGGAGGGACTGGAGGCGGCGGAACCCAAGAAAGCCGCCGCGCAACCCGCCGAGCAGATCGAATCGCTGCTGCACCTGGACCTGCTGGAATTGGAGGTGGGCTACGGATTGATCCCTCTGGTGGATGAAGAACAGCAGGGGAACCTCTTGGAACGGATCCGTTCCATCCGGCGTCAGTTCGCTATGGAAATGGGATTTATCGTTTCCCCGCTCCGGGTCCGGGACAACTTGCAGTTAAAGCCGGGGGAATATCGTTTTCTAATTAAAAACAATGAAGTAGCCAGAGGAGAAATGATGTTGGGCTATTGCCTGGCCCTGAACCCGGGCGAGGTAAAAAACGTCATCGAGGGGATCCCCACCCAGGAGCCTGCCTTTCAGCTTCCGGCTCTTTGGATCTCCGAAAAAAGAAAAGACGAGGCCCAGTTTTCCGGTTATACGGTAGTGGATATCTCGACCATCATCGCCACCCATTTAACGGAAATCATCCGGAGCCATGCCCAGGAATTGCTAAGCCGTCAGGACGTGCAAAAATTGCTGGATCACCTGGCTCAGACGTATCCCAAGTCGGTGGATGAATTAATCCCCAATCTGCTTTCCCTGGGTGTCATTCAGAGGGTTTTACAAAATTTGTTGAAAGAAAGGGTTTCCATCCGGGATCTTTTGACGATCGTTGAAACCTTGGCCGATTACGGCCCGGCCACCAAAGATCCGGATATCCTAACCGAGTACGTTCGTCAAAAAATCGCCCGCTCCATCCTGAAACAATATGAAACCGCCGAAGGTGTTTTGCCGCTGGTCACCTTGGATCAGCACCTGGAGGACATTCTCCGCGACGGCATTCAGAAAATGGATCAGGGCGCCTATCTTTCCTTGGAACCCAGTTTGGCGCAGCGGATCCTGGTCAGCATCAACCAGACCCTGGAAAAAACCGTTCACTTAAACTACCAGCCGATTGTGCTCTGTTCACCTCCGATTCGGCGCCATTTGAAAAAACTGCTGGACCGGTTTATGCCCCAGGTGGTGGTCATCTCCCATAATGAGCTGACCGCTAAAACCAAAATTCAATCCTTAGGTACGGTGACCATCAGCTAATGCAAATCCGAAGGTTCGAAGCCGAAAATATGCAAGAGGCCCTGAAACAGGTCAAAGCCGTTTTGGGCCCGGAGGCCTTAATCCTCTCCTCCCGGTCGATCAGGAATCCCAACCAACCGCAGCAGTCGATTTTTGAAATCGTGGCCGCCACGGACCCTGACCCGGCACCGGATTTTCCCAAACAGCCGCCCCGGGCGCCTTCCCGAAACCGGGCGTATAGTCCGGAGGTCCCTTTGGGGTCGCCTCCGACCGATCGCCTCGTGGAAAGACTCTTGGCCTGCGGGCTTTCCCCGGATTGGGTGAGTCCGCTGATCCGGGAGCTCAAGACCCTTTCCGGGAAAGAAAAATATCCCGAGGGGGAACATATTCAAGATTATCTAGTCCGTAGATTGGCGGACAGGGTGGAAATAGCCGGCCCGCAACCGACCGAAGGACGAGTCTATGCCCTGGTCGGTCCCACCGGGGTCGGAAAAACAACCACCATTGCCAAGCTGGCGGCCTATTTTAGTTTGAAGCTGGCCCAAAAAGTCCTGCTGCTGACCATTGATACCTATCGGATTGGGGCGGTGGAACAACTGGCGACCTACGCCCGTATCCTGGGTCTTCCCTTGAAGGTGGCGGCCAGCCCGAAGGAATTAAAATCCTGTCTGGAAGAGCGGAGCGAACAGGACTTGGTGCTGATTGATACGGCGGGTCGAAGTCCCAATAACCGCGGAATGCTGGATGAGTTACGGGATTTTCTGACCGTTTCTCCGGTTATTGGAAGCCACCTGGTAGTCAGCGCCACCACGAAAGAGGGCGACTTAAAAAAAATCATCTCCGGATTCGGCGGCCTCCCCCTGGAAGGATATATCTGCACCAAACTCGATGAAACGGATCAATATCTCCCGCTGTTCAACCAGTTGGTGCCGACCCGACGTCCCTTGGCCTATTTTACACACGGACAGCGGGTGCCCGAGGATTTGGAGCAGGTTACCAAGTCCCGGATTGTCCGATTATTATCCAATCAAATTCATTGGAATTGATGAGGGAGTCCCGGATGGATCAAGCGGAAGGTTTAAGGAACATGGTCAACGGTACCCCGGTAGATTTCAAGGTCTCGCGGTCGGCCCCCGTCGCCTCGCGGCGGCAGGCCGACAGCCCGCAGGTGATCTCCATTTCCAGCGGCAAGGGCGGGGTGGGGAAAACCAATATTGTAGCCAACCTGGCTTTGGCCCTGACCCGGTTAGGGAAGAGGGTTCTCATCCTGGATGCCGACTTGGGATTGGCGAACATTGATATTTTACTCGGACTGACCCCGCGCTACACCATCGAGCACCTGCTGACCGGCCAGAAGCGACTGCAGGATATATTAGTCCCGGGGCCGGAAGGGATGATGATCCTGCCAGCCGGTTCCGGGATCCCGGAACTGGCCGACTTAGATGAGGGACAAAAACTTTTTCTATTAAACGAGATGGATCAATTGTCTCAACACATCGACGTCCTTTTGATTGACACCGGAGCCGGAATCTCGGCCAACGTACTCTATTTCAACCTGGCCGCCCAGGAATCGATCATCATTATTACCCCGGAGCCCACTTCCCTGACCGACGCCTATGCCTTGATCAAGGTGCTGGCCACTCGACATCAAAAGAAGCATTTTATTGTCCTCGCTAATGCCGTGGCCAATGAACCGGAGGCCAAGGAAGTATTTAGAAAAATCAGTCTGGTCGCCGATCGATTTTTAAGCAGCGTCTCTCTGGATTACCTGGGGTTTGTTCCGCTGGATGAACATGTCCTGAAGGCGGTCAGAAAACAAAAGGCCGTTCTGGAACTATTTCCGCAGTCCCCGGCCGGGAAAAGTTTTATGGCCCTCTCGCAGCGCCTGCTGGAACGGCCCTTTCGTAACCGGAATGAAGGCAACATTCAGTTTTTCTGGAAACAGGTCTGGGAACATTCTCATTTTAATGCCTCTTGAAAAGGATGGATGTTTTGAAAGCGAGCCCACAAAATTATAACCAGGTGAACGGATCGGTCTCCTTCAGCGCCTACGGCTCCGACCCGGAGCAGTCGGCCGAGCGAGAGGCCCTGATTCTCAAGTACGCCCCGTTAATCAAATACATCGCCCATCGTCTGGCCATGCGGTTGCCGGCCCATGTCTCCGTGGAAGATTTAATCAGCGCCGGGGCCATCGGATTGATGGATGCCCTGAATAAGTTTGATCCGGGCAAGAAAGTCCAGTTCTCCACCTATGCGGAGTACCGTGTTAAAGGAGCCATGCTGGATGAATTGAGGGCCCTGGACTGGGTCCCCCGTTCGGTGCGGCAGAAGATGTCCCGCCTGGATAAAGCCTATTGGGAACTGGAGAAAGAAAAAGGACGGCCGGTGGAAGATGAGGAAATGGCCGAGGCCTTGGGAGTAACGCTGTCCGATTTTTATGGACTGCTCAATGATACCAACCGGGTGTCGCTCCTGGATATCGAAAACCTCCCGCGTCAATTAGCCGGTTTAAAAGATGATGAATTGCTGCAATTGCTCCGGGATGATGAACATCGCGACCCCGCCTTCCAATTAAGCCTCTTGGAGCTGAAGAAAATATTGGCCCAGGCCATTGAGCGCTTGTCCCAGAAGGAAAAAACCATCATTTCGCTTTATTATTATGAAGAAATGACCTTAAAGGAAATCGGCCAGATTATGGGATTTACCGAATCCCGAATCTGCCAAATTCATTCCAAGGTTATCTTGAAGTTAAGGGCCCAATTAAAAAAAGTATTCGATGCGGAAAAATAATCAAAGGGTTTCATCATTAGGATCAGAGGGGGTAGTCTGCTATGGACGTTAAGATGAAAGTATTGGTGGTGGATGATTTTTCCACCATGCGGCGGATCGTCAAAAATATTCTCCGGCAGTTGGGTTTTGAAAACATTCTGGAAGCCGACGATGGGATGAACGCCTTGGACGTGTTGCGCAGCCAAAGTGTCGATTTTATCATTTCCGACTGGAACATGCCTCGCCTTTCCGGGATTGAATTGCTTAAAGCCGTTCGGACCAGCGAAGAGTGGAAAGACCTTCCCTTCCTGATGGTTACGGCCGAAGGCCAGAAGGAGAACGTGATCGAGGCCGTCAAGGCCAAGGTCAGCAATTATATAGTCAAACCCTTTACACCGGAAACCTTGGCCGAAAAGATTAAGAAAATTTTTGAAAAAGGATAAGCCATGAACCGACTCGGACAGTTGCTTTTCTCGAAAAAAGGCGGCGTTCTGGTCCTCCTGGCGCTGATCATCTGCGGAGGGGGATGGCTCTTCAGCCAGGAACGGTCCGGGGGTGGCGGGTTAACCCCTTACTTATTCGCCAAGGCCGCTAGCCCCTTACCCGCCCGGGAAATACCCGGAAGCGGGCCAAAAGAAACGAAGGGTTGGAAGCTGGCTCCTTTTTGGGTGCCGTTGGTGCACCAGGGACAGCCGACCCTGACGGAGATTCGGGTAGCCTTGCAGGTAGCCGCCCCCTTCAGTCCAGATGAAGAAACAGCCAGCCAAAGGACCTTACGGGAGACAGTCTGGAGTGTCTTACGGGCACCCGAAGAAAACCTGCTGCAAGCGGCGGGAAAAAACCGGCTGCAAGAGAACCTAACGGTCCGTTTGAATGAGAACATTTTTCAGGGAACGCTCAAGGGGGTATTGCTGGAAATCCTGCCCTGGTCGTAAGGTTCCAAGGACCGGCCTTCCCATCCAGAGATCGCCATGGCTGACAGCTTCATCTCCACACCGCTCAATCAAACGACGCCGGTGGACCGCCTGCGGGATTCCCAGCGGGAGGTGGTAGATCGCTACGGCAAAAGGCCCCGGCCGAAGAAACCCGAAGGGCAATCCCCGAGGCCGGAAGAAGAAGAAAAACCCGAAACCCCGGACATCGAGGAAGAAGCCAAGAAGTCCGGGAAGATTGTGGACATCGTAATCTAATCAAATTATGAAAATGGATAACCCAATCTTTTGGATGACGATGGTGGAAGGGGCGGCCATTGTGATCTTATCTGGTTCGATCCTTTGGATGCTCTGGGCCAAAAGAAACGGAAAGTGGGCTGCCGGCGGGGCCGACGACGGACAGCCCCCGGCGCTACCGATTGAAGAACTCCGACAACTCATGGAGGAATCCCAGGTTCTCACGCAGGATCTGGCCAAGAATCTAAAGGAAAAAAAGCTGATTTCCCAACAACTGTTGGAGCAGTTGGATGAAAAAATCAACAAATTGACCTGGCTGCTGGGTCGGGTCGAAGAAATAGCCGATCGGCCTCAACCGGCGGAGAACACTCCCAATGTGTACGTTAAGGCTATCGAACTGGCTGAAAACGGCCTTTCCCTACCTGAAATCGAGCAACAACTCCACCTGGCTAACGGGGAGGTCCAATTACTGCTGGACCTGAAAGCCTACTGCCTGAAATAGATCGCTGAGGAACCACGTGCCGATCCCCTCTTTGGATGCCTTCCTGAACGCCGCCAGATTAACCCTTCTACCCGCTAAGCTGTTCGATCCGAAATCGTTCACCCTGGGAGAAATCATCCCGGTGAAATGGGTCCGATCCCTGGACCCCCAGCGGGTCCTGATCCAGGTTAGAGGAAAAGAAATGGTCGCCGAAACGGCTTTTCCCCTTCCCGAGGGGGCTGAATCCCAGGTTCGGGTGGAGCAACTGGAACCCCGGATAATTTTTAAGCTCCTGATGCCGACCAGCGGCGGTTCGGTTTCCTTCAACCTGCTAAAAAAATATTGGATCGGCGATCCGCCGCTGGAGAGCCTGGTCGAAAGCTGGGAAGCACTTAAGAGCATCAACGAACCTTCCCTGCCAAAGGAAGTTCAGGAGACCTGGACCCGGATCCAAGAGGCGACCAAGCAATTTTCCGGGATACTGGAATCCGGGGCGGATCCCCAGGCCCTGGTCCGGATCATTGATCAATCGGGTCTGAACCTGGAAAATAAACTGCTGCGAATGATCACTTCGGAGGGAAAGCCTTCCATCCAGGCCGCGCTGGATGGGGACCTAAAGGGCCTGCTCTTAAAAATGAAGGCCCAGTTGGAACAGGTTGCGCCGGAAACGGCTCGCGAACTTCAACCGCTCATCCAGAAGATGGAGTTATACCAATTGCTGAATGCCGGAGAGGGAGATCCCTCTCGACTCCTGCTCTTAATCCCTCTGATTTTCCCGGAAGGGCTACGCTGGACGGAAGTCCTGTTTTCCGGGGATCGGGAGGGCGGAGAGCCCGCCGGGAATCGGGAAGGAGGCCTTCTTTTTCTCCTGGACATGCCGGCCCTGGGGAAATTGCAGGTTGAAATCCAAATCCGCCAAAATCGACTTTTCGGCCGTTTTAAAACGGCGGACCCCAGAATCGGAGATTATCTGGAAGAAAACAAGCTCCGATTGGCAGACCGCTTAGGGATGGCGGGGTATTTGGCGGAGCTCGAAATTCGGGTAGTAGCCCCGGAGCAACTTCAGGAAATCCTGCCGGCCCGACTGGAAGGTTTTCCGGATTCCTTGGTGAGCCTGGTGGTCTGATGGCGCCCAAAAAGGAACTCCCTAAGGCCGCCGCCTTGAAATATCGTCCGGACCAGGATTCGGCCCCCCGGCTCACGGCCCGAGGGTCCGGCCTAGTGGCGGAAAAGATTATTGATCTGGCCCGGCGAAACGGCATTCCCATCAAAGAGGATCCGGCCCTAATTCAGGTCCTGTCAAAGCTCGACCTCAATCAGGAGATTCCACCGGCCATCTATGTCGTAGTGGCTGAGATTCTGGCCTTCGTATATTCCCTGAACCAGGGATATTCGGCGGCTGGCAAGAAACCTTAGGTTTGGGCGGAAACACTTCACCCTAGGTAAAAATTTCCTATCCGGTCAAAATGGCAACCTCCTAAGGACTCCAGGGGAACGATCCAAGCCCTCTGCCGGACTAACGTCGATAGAGTTGCTCGGAAAGTTAAAAAAAGATAATGAATTAAGCATGTTAAAATTAGCGAGATCATGGCCGCCCCGGCCGGGGATACAGCCCAGTTGCAGACCATATGGCACAAGCATTGCAATCATGAATAGAAAACGACGGGAGATAAAATTTTGAATGAGAACCTGGGCCCCCTGGGCGCCTTACATCAGGAGCGAAGAATCAGCATCCTGGCCAACAACCTGAGCAATTCCATGACGGTGGGTTTCAAAAAAGACATACCTGTTTTTAATTCCATTTTTTACCATGAACAGGAACAACTTAGAAATCAAAAGATGGAGGCCACCCAAACCGATTTCAGCCAGGGAGAACTCCAGCGGACCGGCAACGATCTGGACCTGGCCCTGACCGGGGAAGGATTTTTCAAGATCAGTACTCCCCTGGGGATCCGCTACTCCCGGGCCGGGAATTTTCGGCTGGATCCCGAGGGACGATTGGTCAACTCCAATGGTTTTCCGGTTCTGGGAGATGCTGGGGAACTCATCCTGGACGGCAAAAAGAAGATCAGCGTGGGCACGGATGGGACCATCCGGGCTCAGGGAGTGGAAGTCGGCAGCTCAGCGGAAACCGTGGGCAAGCCGGCCCTAGTACGATTCAATGACCCGGGTTTGCTCAAAAAAGAGGGACACGCCCTGTTTCGGCTCGATGAACCCCAACCGGAACTGGGGGTGGAAGGGCTGGAGGTCCAGCAGGGATACCTGGAAACGGCCAATGTGAACGCCGTGGAAGAAATGACCAAGATGATGGATGCCTTCCGGACCTACGAAACCTGTTTGAAAATGATCCAGTCTAACGATGAAATGACCGGCAAGGCCGTCAACGAAGTGGGCCGAACGTAAGGCCGCCGACGCAACCAACTTTTGAGAAATTTAATTTCGACGAAAACGTAATTAAAAAGGAGAAATAAAAAAAATGATTCGCGGACTCTGGACGGCAGCCACCGGTATGTCGGCCCAACAATCGAATGTGGCCGTTATCGCCAACAACCTGGCCAATGTAAACACCTCCGGCTTCAAACGAAGCCGGACCAATTTCCAGGATTTAATGTACCAGAATATCCGCAACGCCGGGGTTTCGACGGCGGAAGGAAGTCAGTTGCCGGTGGGAATCCAAGTCGGCATGGGCACCAGGGTCATTTCGGTCAGCAAAAATTTTCAGCAGGGGGACTACGCCCATACCAACAACCCGCTGGATATGGCCATAGACGGCCGGGGGTTTTATAAGCTGATCAGTAATGATCAGGAAGTGTACACCAGGGCCGGGTCCTTTAAAACCGACAAGGACGGTTACATCATGGATAGCAATGGGAGCCGGCTCCAGCCTGAATTTGCCGTGCCTTCCCAAACCACGACCGTTACCGTGGGTTCGGGAGGGAAATTGGTCTGCACCGATGCCAGCGGCAAGGAATTGGGAAACATCCAGATGAAGGTCTATGATTTCATCAATCCCGCCGGGCTTCAGGCCATCGGACAGAATTACTTTGTCAAAACCGACGGTTCTGGAGACCCGGTGGAAGGCACACCCGGGACGGACCAATTCGGGACCATCAGCCAAGGATCTTTGGAAATGTCCAACGTGGACATCGTCGAGGAGATGGTGACCATGATCATCGCCCAGCGGGCCTATGAAATCAGCGCCAAAGCGATTCAAACCGGAGATGAAATGCTCCAACAGGTGAATAACCTCAAGCGTTAAGGGATCGTGTAGGACCCTTTCAGGTAGACTATGAAACATTCAATGCGTATGTTGGGGATCATGATGGGCTTCGGGCTGCTGGCCCTTAGTTCTGTCGCCGGAGCTTGGGGAGCGGAGTACAGCCCGCGACTGCTTTTTAAAAGCCGGGCCACGGTTTCCGGAGAGGTGATCCGGGTTGGCGATGTGGCCGATCTCAGAGGAGCAAAGACCGCCTTGACGGAGGAGATTAAACGACTGCCGATCAAAGAGGCCCCCGAACCCGGGGAGGCCGCGGTGGTCACCCGCCGGGAGATCGAATCGGCTCTGGAGGCCGTCCCGGAAGGGATTCGTCGGCCCTGGGAGCCGGCACCCTTGGAAATCACCGTAGTTCGGGAAGGGCGTTTGCTGGGAGCGGAAGAGATCGGTCGCATCATAGAAGGCCATATCCGGAAAAACCTGCCCGGGGGAAATATCCAAGTGGAAGTCCGGGAAGTCCGGAATTTCCAGGAGGTCACCCTGTCCCCGGAATCCCGGTCCTGCAAGGTTTGGATTTCGGAACCCCTGCGCAAAGGCGGATGGGTTCAGGCCAACTTGGCCTTCTACGGGAACGGAAAAGAAACAAAACGAACGACCGTGAACGCTTTGGTAGACCTTTTTCAAAAGGTGGTGGTGGCCGACCGCTACCTGAAACGGCATCAGGAGATCCAGGCCGAGGACCTCCGGGTCATGCCCGTCAATATCCAGCAATTGCCACCGGATGCGGTCACCAACCCCCAGGAGGTCCTGGGGAAACGACTGCTCGTCAACCTCAACGGACGGGAACCCCTTCGGGCGTCCCTGCTCGAGATCCCGCCGCTGGTTAAGAAGGGGGATGTGGTAAATATCATCCTGGAAAGAAACAGCCTGCGGATTTCCTGCCTGGGCGAGATCAAGGAGGCCGGCCGGAAAGGGGATCGGGTGAAACTGGTCAATCTCGGGAGCAAGACGGAGTTGTTCGGCCGGGTCGTGGACGCCAGCACCATCAAAGTGGATATAAATTAAAGGAACGAAACCATGATCAAATCCACGAAAATAGCCTGGGGGTTCATCGTCCTGATAGTGATGGCTACGGGGGCCTGTATGCCCATGACCTCCCACCGGTTGAACGCCCCGCCCGTTGAATCGGTCCCGCCGGAGATCCCGGTCGTCTCGGAAGAGGGTTCCCTCTGGTCGGTCTCAAATACGGCCAATCTCTTTAAGGATTTGAAGGCCGCCAGGGTTAACGATATCGTCACCATCAGCGTGGTGGAAACGACCTCGGCTACGGATAATGCTACCACCGATTTGGACCGCCAGTCCAACGTGAAAGCCAGTTGGGCCGGGATTCTGGAAACGTTCCAGACGTCGGGTATGATCAAAGAATTGGCTAATGCCAATACCGTAAATTTCGGAAATACCTTCGGCGGCAAGGGAGCCACCACCCGGTCGTCCAATATGACGGCTTTCATCACGGCCCGGGTGATCAAGGTCAGGCCCAACGGCAATCTGGTAATCCGCGGGGCGCGGGACGTGCGGGTCAATAACGAGAATCAGTATATCTATATCCAGGGTGAGGTCCGGCCGGTGGATATTTCCTCTAACAATGTGGTGTTGTCCACGTATATCGCCGATGCGGTCATCGAATTGACCGGCTACGGGGTGGTCAGCGACAAGCAGCATCCCGGTCTGGTGGCCCGGCTCCTGGATTGGATCTGGCCATTTTAATACGAAAATAGATTCTGGATAAAAAACAATATTTCCGAACTGAAAGAAACTCAAAAATGGAAAAATATGTTAATAGCCCGCAGCCCGTCAACCGGAATTCGTTTAATTCGATGGGTTTTCACCTTGCTCCTGGTCCTGGCCCTAACTTCTCCGGGCTGGTCGGCCCGCTTAAAAGATATCGCCTCTTTAAAAGGAATTCGCAGCAACCAATTGGTTGGTTACGGCCTGGTGGTGGGGCTGAACGGGACCGGGGACAGTTCGAACAACGTGGACTTCGCCGTCCGATCCACCCTGAACATGCTGGAGCGCATGGGCATTCATGTGGAGCGGGAGCGTTTCTCCAACATCAAGCTGAAGAACGTAGCCGCGGTTATGGTCACGGCCAATCTCCCGCCCTTTGCCCGGCTGGGAAACAAGATCGATGTGGTCATCTCCTCCATTGGAGACGCCAAAAGCCTGCAAGGCGGGACGTTGCTCTTTACCCCTTTGCAGGGGGTGGATAGTCAGGTCTACGCCCTGGCCCAGGGTCCGATCGCGGTGGGCGGGTACGTGGCTTCCGGTGCGGCCGGGGGGGGCGTGACTAAAAACCATCCCACGGTAGCTTCCATTTCCAAGGGAGCGATTATCGAGCGGGAGGTGCCGGTGCGCCTGGAGGACAAGAAAGAGCTCTTCCTGGCCCTCTACAACTCCGATTTCACCACCGCTGAAAAGGTGAAGGAGAGTATCAACCGGTTTGCCGGCGCCGATTTGGCCCGGTCGCTCGATTCCGGGACCATCCGGATCGCCATCCCGGAGGGCCACCAGGCCAACCCGGCGGAATGGATTGCGGCTATCGAAATATTAGAGGTGACCCCCGATGCCACGGCCAAGGTGATCGTCAATGAAAAAACCGGCACGATCGTCATGGGCGAAAATGTCCGGATTTCCACGGTGGCCGTGGCCCATGGCAATCTGAGCATCCAGATCAAAGAAAATTTTAATGTTTCCCAACCCCTGCCCTTTGCCCCGGGCGCCCTGCCGGGAGCGTCCGGCCGGGGGGTGACGCCCGGCGGCGTCGCATCTCCCGGTGGGGTTAAGGGGCCGATTGTCGCCCCGGGAGGCGCCACAGTGGTCACCCCCGACTCCGATGTCTCGGTCAAGGAGGAAGGGAAGAAGTTGATGGTCGTCCCCCAGGGAGCTAACTTGGGCGAACTGGTCCAGTCATTGAATGCCATCGGGGTAACGCCTCGGGACCTGATCTCCATCCTGCAGACGATCAAGTCGGCCGGCGCCTTACAGGCGGACTTGGAAATTATCTAATTTCAAGGAAAAGAGAAAAAATGCCGATTAATACTTTAGCCGTGAGTGAGCCACCCCTCCCGACCCCAATCGTACCGGCCGGGAAGAAGGTCGATGAGGCGAAGCTAAAAAAGGCCAGTGAAGATTTCGAGGCCCTGTTCATCAATCAGCTCATGCAATCCATGCGTCGGACGGTGCTGAAATCCAAACTCCTGGAGGATGCTCCGGGCAAGGAGGCTTATCAGTCCCTGTTCGACCGGGAGATCAGCAAAAAAATGGCCCAAAAAGGGGCGCTGGGCGTGGGAAAGATCATCTATCGAAACGTGATGGAGCACCAAAAGGCCCGGACGCTCCGCCCGTCGGGTGGGTTGCAGATGCCTGAAAGCGGGGCCCCTTTATCCGGACCGGGAGAAAAACCATGAGCCGGGAAACCTCAAAGGCCCAGCAAGTACTGGATTGGCTAAAGGCCGAAAACCAAGGGTATGAAGCCTTGTTGGCCCTTCTGGACCAAGAATGGGAGTGTCTTAAGCGTCGGGATATCACCGGGCTCATTCCCCTGACCCGGGCCAAAGAAAACCGGATACTGGAACTTCACGAACTGGCTCAAAAAATCACGCCTTTTCTGCTTCCGGAAAAAAGAAAGGGCGAAAGGGCGGAAAGCCCGAGAACCCTCAGCGGGCCGCAGGTTCAGGCCTCAGACTCTTGGAAAGCTCCCCTGGCCAGGATTCAAAAATCCACCCGGAAGATCAAAGTGGAAATCCAGGCCCGGAATGAGAGGAACCGGCGGTATATCGAGGAAAGCTTGAGGGTCATCGAAGAATTTTTTTCCCTCCTGGCCCCCCCGCCGGAAAGACCACCCGCCTATGGCCCTTTTGAAAACCGACGGACCCTGAACGCCGGGGGTTCCTCCACTATTATCAGCCGGAGGTTATAGGAGTCGTTATGTCGGGAATCTCATTTGTCCTCAATCTGGCCCGGGGCGCCCTCTCCGCTCAGCAGCAGGGGATCGCCGTGACCGGCCATAACATCGCTAATGTCAATACCCCCGGCTACACCCGCCAAGTGGCTAATTTTGAAAATCTGGCCTCGGATACCACTTCCCCGGTTAAGTTGGGTTACGGGGTGGTGGTGGATTCGGTCTCACAATACTATGACCGGTTCATTACCCAGAACCTGCAACAGCAGGAGAGCGTCTTACAGGAAACCGATGCCAAGCAATCCACCCTCTCTTACGTCCAGAATCTGTTCAATGACCAGGCCGGGAACGGCCTCAGCCAGGTTCTGAGCGAATTCTGGAACGGCTGGCAGGATCTGGCCAATAACCCGAGCGGTATGCCTGAGCGAACGGCCCTGCTCCAAAAGGCGGAGGCCCTGACCGAGCGGTTTCACACCATCCGGAATGATCTCACCCGGGTCCAAAACGAAGTCGGCACCACCCTGGGGGCCTCCCTCAACGACTTGAATAAGTGGACAGGGCAGGTGGCCGATTTGAACCAGAGGATTGTCTCCAGTGAATCCAATGGGACCACGGCCAACGATTTGCGGGATCAGCGGAACGAGATACTGAAAAATATCTCCGGCCTAATCGGGGGCAATTCATTTGAAAATAAAGACGGTTCCGTGACCTTCGTGACTACAAACGGCCTGCTCTTGGTGGACCACGTCCAATCCTGGAAGTTGTCTCAAAACAGTTCGGCTATTTATTGGAACGGCATCCCCACAAACATTAGTAGCCGCCTGCAAGGAGGCAAGATCGGGGGACTGTTGGACCTCCGCGATGAAACGCTCCCCCAATACGCGGCCAATCTGGATGAAATGGCCGGCACCTTGATCAAAAATGTTAACGATCTCCATTCGGCCGGTTTTAACATAAACGGGGTGGGCGGGATCAACTTTTTTAATGATTTTCAGACCCCCCCGAGCGTTCCCAACACCGGGGATTACACCGGAGCCGCGGCTTTCATCGGCTTAAGCACCGGTGCCAACGGCGTGAAAGACAATCCTGATAACATCGCCGCGGCCGAAGCCAATATACCCAACCCTCCCCCGGCCCTCCCGAGCCCCCTTCCGGGGGATAATCGAAACGCACTAAAAATTCTCTCCATCCAAACCGATGCCGCGTTGAGTATCAAGAAATGGACCTATACGGACCGAGGATCTACTACTACTTCGGTGTCCAGCACCTCTTCCCTGGATGATTATTATCGCACCCTGGTAGGAGACATCGGGGTTCTGACCGCGGGTGCAACGCAGCAACATGACTTTACTAAAACCATGGTTGACAACTTGAACGATGTCCGGGCTTCCGTTTCCGGGGTCAACCTGGACGAGGAAATGACCAAGCTGATGGAGATGCAGAGCGCTTACAAAGCAGCCGCCAAATTGGTAACGGTCTCCGACGAACTTTTTACGACGATACTACAAATGAAATAAAGGATAGCCAGCGATGCGTATAGCCACCTCAACCCTTTTCGATAGCCTGGAAAGGCGGATTCAGCAGTTGACCGAAGGCCTGAATACGGTCAATGAAAAACTGTCTTCCCAAAAAAAGATCAACCGTCCTTCGGATAACCCCGTGGGCGCGGCCTCGGCCATTGGATACCGGAACCTGTTGTCCCAGGTGGATCAGTACGGACGAAACCTGAATACCGGGAAAACCTGGATGGACTCCAGTGAAACCGCTCTGACCCAATCCCAGGATGTGGTGACCAGGGCCAAGGAGATTGCCGTCCAGATGGCCAATGGCACCCAATCGGCGGCGACCCGGAGCAACATGGCTACGGAGGTGGGCCATCTCTTGGACCAGGCCATCTCCCTGGGAAACACCAAGGTCGGCGGTAACTATATCTTCGCCGGGTACAAAACGGGAACGACGCCCTTTGTAAAAATTAATAATGGGACCATTGATACGGCTCAATACAACGGGGAGGGGAATGACTTTCAGGTTGCCATAGGGCAAGGCGAGACCTTGGCCGTCGGCCGAAACGGCCAGACCGTATTTATGGATTCCACCCTTTTTGACACGTTGGGCGGGCTGAAGAAGGCCCTGGAGGACAATAATGTTGCCGGGATCCAGCAGGCCATGACCGGGTTGGATACCTCCCTGGATCATTTTAATAATCAACTGGCCGATGTGGGGGCCCGGGCCAATCGCCTGGAGACCCGGCAGGGCATTTTGCAGAACATGACGTTGGATTTTAAGGAACAGCTTTCCCAGGTCGAGGATGCGGATATTGCCGAAATGTCCATTGAATTGAAGCAGGTGGAGATGGCCTACCAGGCGGCCTTGATGACCACCGCCCGGGTTGGGAATTTGAGCCTGACCAATTATATGTAACCAAACACAGCCGCGCTACGTTCTTGCGTTCAATCGTTTTCGCCAGGGAGGGTGAAAATGCTTATTTTAACGAGGAAAATCGGGGAAACCATCACCATCGGCGATCGGATCAAGATCGTGGTGGTCGATATTAAAGGCAAACAGGTCCGGTTAGGAGTGGAGGCCCCACAGGAGACCATGGTCTTTCGGGAGGAAATTTACGAAAAGATCCAGAAGGAGAACCGTCTGGCGGCCCAATTGGATTTTTCCCAGTTGGATCAACTGACCGATCAATTAAAATAACCTCGCCAACAGGATATAAACCATTGGAGATTGAAACCAGCCGTTTCGGCACGATTGTCGTAGAAGAAGAGCAGATCTTCCGTCTGCCTGAAGGGATCATCGGTTTTCCGGAGTGGACCCGTTACATCCTGCTCAACCATAGGGAAGGGTCCCCCTTCCAGTGGTTTCAGTCTGTAGAAAACCAGGACCTGGCCTTTGTCTTGATGGACCCTCTGAACCTGGTTACGGATTATGATATCGACCTGTCCCCTGAAGATTCTCTCCTGCTTCAGCTCGATCAACCGGGTACGGAAATCAAGGCCCTGGTGGTCGTGAATATCTCCAAAAAGCCGCCGTCGGAAATTACGGCGAACCTCCTGGCCCCGGTGGTGATCAATTCCGGAAAGAAAATCGCCAAACAGGTCATCCTCTATCAGACCGATTATTCCGTCCGCCACCCGGTCCCTACAAAAAATTAACCAAAATGACTTCATCCTCAAAAAGAAAAAGCCGGCCAAAGCCGGCTAATTGTTGGAGGGAGGAACAGCGGGCGTTATCTGTTCAGTTCAACGATAGCTTCCTTCAGCATTCTGCCGGCGACTTCCTCGCTGTTCACCTGGTACGTTCCGGATTCCACTTTCTTTTTAAGGGCCGCCACCTTATCGGCCCGAGTGTCCGGGGCCGAGAGCGCAACCTCTTCGATTTTTTTGATCATCCTGAAGGAGGGTGATAAATCCACCCGGTCCCTGACCGGGGTTTGAACCTTGGTTTCCGGATTGACCGTGCTCTGATCCGTAGTGTTCAGCTTGGTCTGCTGATTGACATACTGGAGGATTTGCGCCTTTTGGGCGATGTCTTGAATTTTCATGAACCGTACTCCTTTAAATCAGATTATTGCTGACTATGGTCTTGGTGATGTCCATTAACCGGTTTTTCAGTTGCTCGCTATCCATCGGGGACAGGGTATCGACGACCTCTTTGCCTGCCTGATCCATTATCTTGAATACCAGATTCTCATTTTCTTTCAGGTCGACCTCCAAAGGCTTCCCGTATTCCTGGCTCAGACGGTTTAATATCTCCTGCGCGGTACCGTTCCGTTCGGAGGTTTGGGTCAAATGGTTGAGCATTTCCTGGCTGATCGTATCCACCATGTGTCGTTTTCGGGCTTCACTGGAAATTTTTACAAAATCATTCTGTTCCGCCTTATCCGACTTCCGGCCTCTCGCCAGCCGACTGCCTTCGGATATCTGCTGGCTGTAGGTTCGCAGGACGTTTTGTATGTGATAGCTGGTGATGACCATGATACTTGCCTTTCACCTTCTATATCGTCCAGGATGGGGAAAAACTTTAATTTTTTTTAAGCGGTAAGATTCACCCATTCGCCCTTGGAAGACAGACCCGAACGCGGATCGGCCTGGCGGCGGTAGGCTTCAAGAAAGGTTTGCCTTAAAAATGCGGGGATCTGAAAGGAACTCTCACGGGAAGGGTCCGGAGATTCGGGATTGACAGGGTGGATGGGCTTCAGTTCATCATTAGAAAGCCACTCCGACCAATTGAGGTCTAAAACAACCGCATCGGCTTCCAGGACGATCGTGTTTTTGACCTTGGGAGTCGGCACGTTCGCCCGAAGTTTTCCGGGCAGGAAATTATAATTGCGCTCATTCCGGTGGCTGGCTATCGGAAAAAAAGCTACCGGAAGTGCTTTATTGACGGCCATATTTTTAAATGCCTCACCCCGAAACTTCCAGAAAACTTACAATAAAGTTATATTTCTTTCATCTTATTCCTTTAGATTAAGAATAAAAAACAAAAAAGTCAAATTATTTTTTTAACGGATCCAACCTGTTAAGCCGCCCACCCCTTATCAGCGTCAATCTTCCCGGGGGATTTTTCTATCCTTTTTTATGGGCCAGCCCGATCAGGGGATAGACTACCATTCCCGCTAAAACGGCCACATCTTCGGCAATCAAATACCGGGCAATATTGGCGTCGAACAAAACGTTGCCGTCAGGCGGAAATTCATCGTCTCCGGCCCAGAGGATCAGGCAAACCGGGATCTTGGGAAAGGCCTGAAAACAGATACAGACATCCCCTTCCTCCCTCTTGACCCCGCCCTGTTGAACCCCCAATTCGGCCAGAAGTCGGGGCCGGTGGCCGAAGGTCTTGACCAGGGGCTCTTTGGCTCGCTTGACAAAAGCCGAGTAATAGAACTCCCCCGAAGGGATCTCCCGGAAAGTGATCCATTGCCCGGCCGGAGGTGCCCCCGGGGCCTTAAGCAGGTAGTGGAGGATCAAAACCTGTTCCTGCAGGGGAAGCTCTTTGGCCGGGTCCGGTCCCGTTACCTGGCCTTCCGGCCAGGTAACGGTGACCTCCTTATTCATAAACCGAAGCTGAAGACGGGTCCCATCCGGTCCCGATTGCTGGTCGGCCCCGCCCAGGATAGCTGCCCGTTGGGGATCCTGCTGGGCCCACTCCTCCCGGGCCAGCGCCAGGGCATTCTTGTAATCGTCTATTCGGGGCATGAGGCATCCTTAACCCGGCACAAGGTACACAGGGTTTTGTCTTTTAAATCAGTAATCCGATATCCCCGGGCGCAGATTTGATCACGAATCCGGTCGGCCTCGCCGAACTCCTTACGCTGCCGGGCCTGCTCCCGTTGATCGAGCATATCCCGGACTTCAGAAGGCAGTTCCCGGTCCGGAAAATTAAAGATTTCCAGCACACTATTGGTTTGCATCAAGACCTGATCGATTTCCCGGAACTCCTCGGGGGTAATCCGTTTTTCAATGAATACCGGGTTCAGGGCGCGGACGAGTTTGAAAAGAGCGGACAGGGCTGCGGCAATATTCAGGTCGTCGTCCATGGCCCGCCTAAATCGGTTCTTATAAAGATAAAGCGCCTCCCCGACCTCCGGATGTTCTTCTTCCCCCGGTTGCTGTGAATAGAGCTTCTCGACGAACTCATCCAGACGCTTCAGGGTCTTCCGGGCCGTCTCCAGGGCTTTGAGAGAAAAATGAAGAGGTTTCCGGTAGTGGGTGGACAGCAACCAGAACCGCACTTCCCGACCGGTGTAGCCTTGGCTAAAAAGGTCCCGCAAGGTGATGATATTCCCTCCAGCCTGGGAGATCTTTTTCCCTTCCACGTAAACCAGGTCGCTGTGGAGCCAGTAATTTACGAATTTCTTTCCGGTGGCCGCCTCGCTGATGGCGATTTCGTTTTCGTGGTGGGGGAAGACCAGATCCATCCCGCTGGTATGGATGTCAAAGGTTTCGCCCAGGTATTTCAAGGCCATGGCCGAACATTCCACGTGCCAGCCCGGCCGCACATTCCCCCATTCCGTGACGAAATAGATCCCTTTCTTGAGTTCGGAGAGGTTGGTGCGCTTCAGCAGCGTGAAATCCCGGGGGTTGTCTTTTTCATATTCATCCAGATCCACGGTTTTCCCAAGCTGGATTTTTTTCAAGTCCACCCGGGACAGATGACCGTAGGGCTTAAAGCGGGAGATATCAAAGTAGACCGAGCGGTACTTTTCATAGGCATACCCTTTTTTCAAGAGTTCCCGGGCCAGGGCAATCATGTCCTCCACGTGTTCGCTGGCCTTGGGATAATGGGCGGCCCGCTTGATCCGCAGGCTGTCGATATCGTTTAAAAAAGCCTCGGTATAGTACCCGGTAAACGCCTCCAGGGTTTGGTTGGCTTCCTCGGCCCCGCGAATCGTCCGGTCGTGAAGATCGGTAATATTCATCACATGCTGGACCTCGAAGCCCTTAAATTCCAGGTAGCGCCGGAGGAGATCGGCCATGACAAAACGGCGGCAATTGCCCAGATGGATTAAGGCACTGACCGTGGGTCCACAGGAATAGATGGACACCCGTCCCTCCTGGAGGGGGATAAAATTTTCCTTTTCCCGGGTCAGCGTATTATAAAAGACCAGACCGTTCTTTTCTTTCTCTTCGAAAAGGGTGGTGCTCAGGTAGCGTTCCCCGCCGTCCGGGCAGATGACCACGATCAGGCCTTTCTTCAGCTGCTGGGCCTTCTGGAGGGCTATCGTGACGGCCGCCCCGGAACTCATCCCCACCAAGAGGCCTTCTTCCCGGGCCAGTTTTCGGGCCATTTCAAAAGCCTCTTCGTCATCCACATTGACCACTTCGTCCAAAAGGCTTTTGTCATAGATCCCCGGTTTATAGGATTCCTTCATGTTTTTCAGCCCCTGGATCTTATGGCCCAGGTACGGTTCTACGCCTACTATCTTAATGTTCGGATTAAACTCCTTGAGCCGCTTGGTGAGACCCATCAAAGTTCCGGTGGTCCCCATGGTGGCCACCACCATAGTTACCTTGCCCCCGGTTTGCTCCCAGATTTCCCGGCCGGTGCCGTGGTAATGGGCCATGATGTTGTCGTCATTATTGAATTGGTCCGGCAGAAAATAGAGGTCCGGATTTTCCCGGGCCATTTGATAAACCTTTTCGATGGCCCCGTCAGTGCCCAGGTGGGCCGGGGTCAGGAGGATCTTGGCCCCATAGGCCCGAAGGATTTTTTGCCGTTCGATGCTGGCCGATTCGGGCATGGTCAAAAGCAGCGGATAACTCTTGACGGCGGCTACCATGGCCAAACCGATTCCGGTGTTTCCCGAAGTGGCTTCAATGATGGTTTTGCCCCGGCTCAGGGCGCCGCTTTTTTCCGCGCCTTCCACCATGGCCAGGGCGATGCGATCCTTGACCGATCCGCCGGGATTAAAAGACTCGATCTTGGCCCAGACCGCCGTCTTCTTATTGGGGTTGAGCCGGTTCAGTTTAACCAACGGCGTATGGCCGATGAGTTTGGTTATGTCGGGAAAGGCGTTTTTCATGAGTCACCGCCGTCCCAGGCTGGACGGCTTTCTCCTTCTTGGATGATTGATCTTTTCGAACAAGGCAATCTGCTCGGCCTGAGAGAGTTTCACCCGCTCAGGTTTCCGGCCGGCCCGGCAGAGGCGGCAACGGTCCTGGGAGCAACCCTGGCAGTAATGGCAATCCGGGCATTTTTTTCGTCTCCCGCCAGCCGGACGATTGGCCGAAGTACGGATTGCTTCAAAGGCTATTAATCGCGGCTCTTGGGCTCGCCCGGCTGTTTCTTTGGTTATCTCCTTACGCCCCCTGTGCTCTGCGCGGGGCGTCTTGCGTTTTGTGCCCGGACCTTTTGTTTTTACCTCGCTGCTCATACCCTCTGGATAAGCTTTGTGTCCGGAACCTTATTTTTATTCCACCGTCACGCTCTTGGCCAGGTTTCTGGGCTGATCCACATCCGTACCCCGCAGCACGGCTATGTGGTAGGCCAGCAGCTGCAACGGGACGGTAAAGAGGATCGGCGAAAGCGTCCAATGGATCTTGGGGACCCGGAGCAGATCGTCCGCCCCGATCCTGAACCCGGCCCCTTCCTCCTGATCGGTCAGGGCGATGATCTTGCCGCCCCGGGCCTTGACTTCCTGAAGGTTGCTCTGCACCTTTTCCAAGATCTCGTTTTCCGGCAACAAAAGCACCGTGGGCAGGTCCTCGTCTATCAGCGCGATGGGACCATGTTTCATCTCCCCGGCGGGATAACCTTCGGCATGGATATACGATATTTCTTTGAGTTTTAAGGCTCCCTCCAGGGCGATGGGGTAATGAATCCCCCGTCCCAGGAACAGGAAGTCCTGCGCCTGAAAGTATTTGTGCGCCACGGCCTGGATCAGCCCTTCCTTTTCCAGGATCTCCTCGACGGCGACCGGGCAGACGCAACAGATCCCGGGCGATCCGAATGCGGGCTTCCGAAGAAACGCAGCCCAACTCCTGGCCGATATGCAGGGTCAGAAGCGTTAGGGCGACCAACTGGGTAGTAAAGGCCTTGGTGGAGGCCACCCCGATCTCCGGTCCGGCATGCGTATAGATAACCCCGTCCGCTTCCCGGGCCAAGGTGCTGCCCACCACGTTGCAGATGGCCAAGACCCGGGCCCCCTTGGCCCGGCCTTCCCGCATGGCAGCCAGGGTATCGGCCGTCTCGCCGGATTGAGAGATCAGTATGATCAAGGTCCGGGCATCGACGATCGGGTTCCGGTAGCGGTATTCGGAACCGTAGTCCACCTCCACCGGCAGGCGGCAGTATTCCTCGATAAGAAACTTGCCCACCAGTCCGGCGTGCCAGGAGGTCCCGCAGGCCACAATGACCACCCTGCTGATATTCCGGAGTTCTCCGGCCTCCAGCCCGAACTCCGGCAGCGTCACCTGTCCGGTTTCCGGTGAAATCCTCCCCCGGAACGTATCAATGATGCACTGGGGTTGCTCAAAAATCTCTTTCTGCATGAAGTGCTTGAAGCCGGCCTTCTCGGCCATGATGGGATTCCAGGGGATCTTTTGAACCTTCTTTTTCTATTTGTTCCCCTTCCCGGTTGAAAATCACCGGCTGCGGCAAGGTCAAGACGGCCAGGTCCCCATCCTCCAGGTAAATGACCCGATCGGTATGATGCAAAAAAGCCAGAATATCGGAAGCCACGAAAAGCGCGTCTTCCCCGAGACCGATGATCAGCGGACACTCTTTGCGCACGGCTATCATGGTCCGGGGATCTTTTTGATGGAGGATCACCAGGGCATAGGATCCCTTAATGTCTTCCAGTGCTTTCTGGACCGCTGGGACAAAGTCCAGATCCCGGGCGTATTTATCGACGAGATGGGCCACGATCTCCGAATCGGTTTCCGAAGAAAAGTGATGCCCTTCCTCAATGAGCTGATTTTTTAGCTCCAGGTAGTTCTCGATGATCCCGTTATGGACCAGGGCAATCTGTCCGGACACATGGGGGTGGGCATTGGTTTCCGAGGGCCGTCCATGGGTAGCCCAGCGGGTATGGCCGATGCCGATTCGACCGACCAGGGGGTCACGGGCCAGGATCTCCCCCAGTTTGTGTAATTTGCCCTGGCTGCGACGAATGGCAAACCCTTCGTCCTGAATCACCGCAATCCCGGCCGAGTCATACCCCCGATATTCCAGGCGCTGCAACCCCTGATAGATGATCCCTACCGGATCCTCAGGCCCCAAATAACCTATGATTCCACACATACCGACTCCTTAACTTTAAATGTAATGACGGGAACATGTTTTTTTTGAGCAGTTACCCTTTGATCCTTGATATGGGAAAATGGCGGTACGCTGACGCCGTCATCCAGAACAGCATTTTCGAGGATAACCTGGGAAGACACCAGACACCGGGCGCCGATACGCGTTCGACCCGCTATCAGCGTGAAGGGGCCAATCGTGGTGTCCGGGCCGATCTTAGCGGTACTTTCGATATAGGTATTTTCCGGATCCAATAGGGTAACCCCTCGCCTCATCCATTCCTCGTTGACTCGCCTTCTCAGGATCAGGCCGGTCCGAGCCAGTTCCGTTCGATCATTGATCCCCAGCACTTCCTCGGATTGGGGATAGGGCAGGACCGAAACCGAATGCCCGGATTCTCGGGCGAGTTGAATAACATCGGTCAAATAATATTCCCCTTGCCGGTTTTTTCGGGAAAGCTTGGGCAGGACGGAAAAGAGAAACCCGGAGTCAAAGCAATAGATCCCGGCATTTACTTCCTCAATCAGGCGTTCTTCCGGAGTGGCATCTTTTTCCTCCACGATGCGCTTGAGTCCGCCTTGAGGGTCCCGGATAATTCGGCCATAGGCCAGCGGCTGAAGTAAGCGAGTGCTCAACAGAGTGACCGGGTTTTTCTTCCTCCGATGGGTTCGAATGATTTCTTTCAGGGTCTCCTTTTTGATCAAGGGGACGTCTCCGGACAGTACCAGGATTGTTCCGGGAAAGAAATTCAATTCCCCGGAGGTCTGCAGCACCGCGTGACCGGTCCCCAACTGGGGGCTCTGGGTCACGAAGATCAGACCCGGACGGTCAAAGACCTGCCGCACCTGTTCCCCTTGGTGGCCGATGACCACCACTGTCTTTTCGGGCCTCAGGGCTTTGGCCGTATCCAAGACGTAGCCTAATAAGGGCCGGCCTAATAAAGGGTGGAGGACCTTGGCCCGATCCGATTTCATCCGGGTCCCTTTTCCGGCCGCTAAAATGATAATCGCCAGTGAATGCATAGTTTTTTTTAATGCCGCGGGCAAAAAAAGGCAAGGCAAAAGACTATTGTCCTACGGGCCTCCTGATGATAAATCCGGAAATAAACCTGGGATCCACTTTTCCCCCGGCCCCGATCCCCCCCAGTTCGGCCTCCACTTTATTAATCAGAACATCCAGCCACCAGCGCAGCGCTTCCTCTTCGGTAGGAGATAACTCCGGCTGGTTATCCGTAAAGAGGCGATATCCGACCTCATACATCCTTGGTCCGACACCTGTAAACCCACCCTCCGGGCTTGGCTCAAACAGCAAACGCACCAGCCGCTCCCAATCTTCAACGGTCAGCGGCAGTAAAACGGTCTGCCCGCTTAGCACCCGGTTTGCCAAGACGGTGAGACAAACAGCGCTTAGCGAGGGGTCGGGTTGATAAAGAGGCAACGTGGCTAGGCCGCTGATCTCCCCCGGGGCGACCCCCAGGCGATTGGATATCAATCGGCCCAATTCATCCAGATTATTCAGGGTCGCTCCGGTCTCCTCAAGTTCCCTCCTGTCCCGAAAAGGACGGTAATTCCCGCCTCCGGGTCGATCATAATAGAGCGGCCTTTTGAAAAAAAGGCCCTGGATCGTTTCCTTGAAAGGCGAATCAAGCACTTCCTCCCGCTGGCGAATATCGCGGTACCACGGTCCTCTTCGAATAATAGCCTCCGCCCGGTATTTCAAATCCAAACCCAGGCTGTACCCGGTTTGAAAAACCCGGAGGAGAGCGATTCGGCTCAGGACTTCCCCGGCCCGCCCCAAATCATCCCGGCTTAAATGTTGCAGCCCCAGATCCAGAAATTGAAAAGCCTTTTGAACCGATTGGTAAATCGGCGCCGTTTCATTCACCTCCGCACCGTCGGCCACCAAGATCTGATTGGCCAGGTGCGCCAATTCCCATTTGATTCGGGTGATCTGTCCCTCCTCCATCCCCCGGTTCAAGGCGGCGTAGAGGAAGGACCCTTCCCCGCCGGATTCGAGGTGGCTGGGAGGATAAAAAGAGGCCTCCGGTAGCGGCAGGTCCGGAACTTCCTCCCCCGGAACTTGTTCGGTGGGAACATACTGGTAGATTTCCTGGGCCTCATAGAAGCCGGGAAAGCCCAGGTCAGCCAATCGTCCCCGGCGCCATTGAAGGGCTGTTTCTTCTTCTTCCATCGGAAGGTGAAGGTGAATCCATTCCAAAAAAAGGTGATAAAAACTGGAGTCCTGGGCGTTCAGGAATTTCAAGATTCGGGTTACTAAAGGCGCCTCGTTCTCACTTAAAAAATGCACAGTATAATAACCATCCAAGGTAAAGCCGTTATTATCCGTCGATTCGTCTATTTCATCCTCCGGACTTCCCCGCTTGACGACTCGGATCAGCTTCTGAAAAAGGGCCACCAACAGCTCGGAATCCAGGGTATCAAAAAGCTGTTTAAGTTTCTCCTCTCCGCAGGCCTCCAATGTCTCCAGCCAAACAATAATCTTCTCTTGGTTCAATTGATCTTTCTTCCAGAGATCCAGGTCCAATAGATGGACGAGTTGCTCCGGGGAGGCCAGGGAAATCAATTCACCGCTTTCCTGGATCCCCAATTCCTTGATGGTAAGGAACAGATCGGTTTCCGAAAGCTGGGCGACCAATTCCCTGGGATCGGGAGAGTTCAAGATACATTCCAATCGTTCCTTTACGGGCGTGGTAAAAATGGCCCTAATTTCCTCTGGAGAAGGGAAATAGCTCTGATCGAGGAAAGGAAGTTCGTCGTCAAACCCGGCGGGTTCATCGGTAGGCTGATTTTTTTCTTTTTCCGACATATGTGTATTTACGGATCACCCCGAACCCGGGCAGCCTTAACCGATAGAGGGGGCCACCCAAAAAGACGCATTATCTCTATTATGCGTCATCTCAGCCAAGGCTGCAATAGCCATCTGCTACCAGTATCAGCTCCGGGGCCTCCCGTATTTCGACGCATTGCCCGGATTTCCGTTGACACAGGTCTGATCGTACAGAGGAGTAGCATCTTCCCTCACCAGGTTGTCAATAGAAAACACCGGGATCGTCCCCCTTTTCCCAGAATCACATGAAATTCCTGCGGTTTCAAACCTAATGGAACTTCTGTTCCCCCTGATCGATCACCTTTATCGGGCCGTATTGCCGTTCATATTTTTGCAGGTTATCCTCCAGGGCGTTGATGATCCTCCTCAAGTTGCTGGGGCTGACCATGATCCGGGAAACCAAAAACGTCCCACTGGGGGAGTTTAAGAGCCAGTCCAGGATGAACTCCTCCGGGCTGTGGGAGACAATCAAGGAATTGCTGTAACGACCGCGCATCATTTCATCACCGGTATTTATTTGGATCTGCTGAGGCGGGTTGTTCGGGTTGGTCATGCAAGCCTCCTTAAAATATCAAATAATTTCCTTTAGCGGGGCTTGTAAGCCACGCAGTCGATCTCCACGGCCCCGCCCAGGGCGAGTTCCGCCCTTCCCACCGTGATCCTCGCCGGAGGGTCGGTTCCCATGACCAGCAGGTAAGCCTGGTTCATCTCGGTGAAGGTCCCCATGTCGGCCAGAAAGACGTTGACCTTGACCACGTCTTCCAGCGCGGCGTCGCAGGCCCGCAGGATCGTTTCGATGTGACGCAGGGTCTGCGTGGTCTGAGGACCGGTTCCGCCTTCTACCAGTTCCAGGGTATTGGGTTTGGTGCCCAGGATCCCGGAGACATAGATGAAATCTCCGGCCATCACCGCGTGGCAAAAAGCTGGCAGCCTGGCCAACCCTTCAACAATTATCTTTTTTCCAGCCATTATTAATTACCTCCTTCCTTGTTTTCCTTTTTGTCGGAATCTTTGGCTTTAACTTCTCAATCTTCTTGATCGATTCCAAAAAATCTTTTTCCACCGGGGTCGTTCCTGCGCGTTGTTTTAAGAAGATGCATATTAACGTTAGGAACCGATGTTTGGAACAATTCGGCCATTTGGAGCTGCGTCAGCCATGCGGTGTCGCCCTCAAAACGGACCTCAAGGCGTGCCCTTCCGTCTTCTGTCTGGTAGAGGATCAACTCACATTAACCTGGTTTGTCCATTTCCATGTTCTGACCCTCGTCTGACCTTTTGAATATCAGGCGGTTTCGTAGCAGGCCAGTATCTCGCCGAAATAAAGGGTATGGTAATCCTTTAGGGGATAAAGAGCCGTATCATAGTTTTTGGCCAGATAGGCCGGGTTCATAGCGGACTTGTAGACTATTTTACACTCGTAATGATGTCCCGGGGTTTTGATAATGGGTGAAGCAACCCTGCTGCCGTTAACTGTTTCCAGGTGGCACATTTTGAACTTGTCCAGGTCCCGGCCGGACTTCGAACCGCAAAAGGCGGTTTCCTTGCCCATATCACCTGTCGGAACGGTAACGGTAAAATCCTCCGCCGCTTCCATAATCCCAAAGGTGTGCCTCGAAGACCGCACCGCCACCATCATGATCGGCTTTTGCCAGATAAACCCGAAAGTGGCCCAACCAATAGTCATGGTGTTGAGCGCGGTGCCGGCCTTTACTGTTAAAAAAGCCCCTTTTTTGATTTTCTTGATATCCTCCTCAGCAATGCTCAGATAATCCAACTCTTTCATGGCACTCTCCTTGTGTCAAATGACCCCAGGCAAAGCCGGGGGATTACCGTCAAATTATTAATAGGGGATTGAAGCTCCCGATGTATGATTACCCCTCTACGTCGCGTGGTCCGCCCCCCCCTTCCCCCAAAAATCTATGGAACCGGGAGGGACTCATTCCAGGTGGCGAGGTCGGTCATTCCCCGCGGAGAAATTTGATAAACCCCCTCCCCCAGTCGATCGAACCATCCGTAGACGTTCCGATACAGAATGGGCCGAACCGGCTCCTCGATCGCCTGGGCGATAACCGAGGCCTTGGTCGGTCCGTATTCCGTCAGGTATCGGGCAATCCGGATCGCCTTCTGCCGGTAGGCCGTCATCATTCCCCGTCGTCTGCCGCTCCCGCCCGGCATGGGGTCACCCCGCCGGTGTTCGAACTCACCGAGCAATTGCCCGCGCCGCTTCGGGTGAATCCGCGGGCGGTATTCACCGGGATCCAACACCACCTCCACCCGGCTCCGCTTTGAATTCACCAGAACCAGCAGCAAGCCGATCCCCAGCATTCTCATGAGTTTGATAATTCGACGGCGTCGCTTCTTGGAAGGCCCGGCAGGAAGAGGGAATCCCGATGTAGACCACCGGTGAAATACTCAGACGATTCACCGCCTGGAGGAGCACATCCAGGCTGAAGGCGAGTTTCAATTCAACCACCACGGGATCTTCGGCTCCCCGAACCGCCATCACGTCGCATTCCCGGATCTCGCCCTTGACCTCGTACCCCTGGCCTTCCAGGAATTGCTTCACCGGATCGTAGAGATCGATTTCTTTCATGCGGTGCCGATGATCTATTTTTCTTTCAGCCCCTCGATAAAGGCCAGCACATTTTTGCCCAAAACCCCATGATGGTAGCCTCCTTCCAAAATGCCGAAACAGCCGCCTTTATTGGCTCGGGCGGTTTCTCTTACCTTTCCGCCCATAAGGGTATAATCCTCGGTTTTCAGCAGGCCCCCCCAGTCCTTTTCATGATTATCGAATCCGGCGGAAACGGCGATCAGATCGGCATCCGTCTGCTCCAGGGCGGCCTCCACACTCTTTAAATAGTCCAGGCGGTTTGACGACCCGGGATTCAAAATGGTAACATATCCCTTGCCTTCCAGAATATTCACGTTCCCGTCCCCGAAGTGCAGATCAAAATCCAGAATAAAAGCTTTTTCGATTTTTCCTTCCTGCTTTAATTTTTCCAGGGCGATAGCCATATTGTTAAAATAACAGAAACCCCAGGCGCTGGAGGCTGACGCGTGATGTCCCGGCGGGCGGATCAGGGCAAAACAAGGTTCGGTTAACCCGATCTGTGCCGCCTTGATGGCGCCTCCGGCGGCCAGGGCGGCTATATCATAGACACCCTCCCCTTCGACGGATTTGATATGTTCCGGCGTGTGCACCCGGAGAATATCCTCCCGCGTTGCCGCAACAGGGGCAACAAAATCGACCTTCCCCCGCAGTTCCTCTTCGACGGCCCGGATTCTTCCAGGGGCGGAAGCGGGGTCGGAGGCATAGACTTGGTTGTAATCTTCATGGTAGACGACCTTCATATAGTCCTCCATTTATCAGGGCCCTCAACAATCCTGTTTTTAAAATCTCAGCTTGCGTGTGAGTGCGGACGCATGAGCAAGCCCGCTTGTCGGGAGGGGCGGGAAATTAAAAATCTGGCCATTTTATTATGTTCCTCAGACAGCCCCTAACCGGATACATGTTAGTCAAATACGGTTTAGAGCAATACGGGAATTCCAAGCTCATTCAGATAGTGAAAGGTTGAATCATAAAACTCAGGCGACCGCGTCGGATCTACCGCGTCTCCCGGCGGGACAAAAATCACCATTCCTTGACGAGCCCGAGTGAGTAATACCCGGTAGGCGTTTCGAAGGAACCGACGGTTGTCAGGATTTGCAATATTGCACCACCGGTCCCCTCTGAAGTCATGGAAACTCCATCCAGAGCCGTTGAAACGTAGATCGCCATCCCATGTCACAACAGTCCAGTCGAGTTCCAAGCCCTGCACTTGGAACTCCGTGGCGACGTCTTCGAGATAGTAACTCGACCGCGTATCCTCCTTGGCGTTGAGAAACCAATGCACCGGATCAACGTTTACTCGGATATCGATCGCATGGGGTTTGAGGCGTTGGGCTTTCGATGAGGCCAACAATCCAAATCGCTCTGTTCCTCTAGCCTTGGTGCGAATCCACTGCTTGGCCAAACTCAAGTTGCGCGTGACGGTGATCGGATACCGGTCAGCAAGTCTTGCGAAAGCCTCTTGGGCTTGTTGTTTCTCACAATCAAGCAGTGCCTTGACGAAGGCCGAAACGTTTTCTGCTCGGAACGATCTCATGGAGACAGCGAGATGCAGATAGTCGTCGAAGTGAGTATATTTTCGCTGGGACACGGCCTCCAAAGCCTTGCCTGCAACATATTCGCTATCGGTGAGTCGCGATGATATGTGCATGTGCCAATGTGGAAAGCTCGAGATCACGGCATCAAGCCAGGTATCGATTCCGGCTTCGCCAGTATTAATCTCCTGCCCGCCCCCGACTAGACAGACGATAACAGCCCAATCCATATGACGATCCATGTATGAAATCAAAAACTCTGGCTCTGAGTGGGAGAATCCAGGGCGATTCTTTTTCCGACGCATGAAACCCTCGGTTTGCCTCATGTTCCAGGCACGCTGTGCCTCATCAAAAATGACGACATGATCAATTGGTGGGCCGGGATGGATTAGGGCTTCATCACGAAAGTGATGAACGTTCTGAATGAATGTTTTGACGCTCTCGGCAACTTTTCCTTTCCGCACGTTGTCGCCTTGACTTTTCCGACGGGCGACTTCGTCACGCGTGAGAGCTTCGCGAAGCACGGCCACTAATGGACCGTTTCCGGAAAGAAAAACAGCATGAGTTGGTTGTTCTTTTTCTCGTCGCTGCGTTGCGATGTTTAATCCCACTAGTGTTTTGCCAGCACCCGGCACTCCAGTGACGAAGCAGATCAGTTTTCGACCTTTTTCCCTTGCTTCATCAACCAGTTCTTCAATACGACGCGAAGTGACCAGCAGGTTTTGTGCGCCAGCATCATGCCGCGCAATGGCTTCAACCGAATGCTGAGTATAGAGAGCCCGCGCAGCTTCCACAATTGTGGGCGTGGGATGATAAGGAGCACACGACCATCGTTGTTCATCAAGATCTTGCCCCGTTATGGTTCCCAAAACCAAGTCAATCGATTCGCGTAAAACAGCGGCGTGCACCGGAATCGGGCGATAAACCTTATCCTCGTCCACACATAGTTTTAACGATGCCGATGCGGTAGCCCCGGTGGCGATTAGAACTGGAACAATCGAAACAGAATGGCTGGCCTCATGGAAGTTTTTTAGGTCCAAAGCGTAATCCCACACTTGATCAACTGCTGTCCGCTCAAAAACACTTTCGCCGACTTTAAACTCGATTACAAAAACTACAGGGCCGATCAATAGAACCGTATCAACTCTTCGGCCCATTCGAGGGATATTGAACTCAAAAAACACCGAACCCGTCAAGCCAACTAAGCAGGATTGCAGCAAGCTGATCTGAGCTAGCCAAGCATCTTTTTGTGTTGGAAGGAAAGCAAAGTCACTGTTCCTTGCAAGTCGTCCGATAACTGTATCGGGCTGAGTTTGCAGGAATTCAGTAATAGATGCCCCATACCAGGCTCGGGAAGAAATTTCTGCGGTGTGGAAGGTCTCAGACAGCGTTTCCATTTAAGATATGTTTCCAAAAGATTTCGTCAACGTAAAGCTTATAATGCAACACTCGTTCGCGGTTTTGCGCAGGAGGTATTGACATCAGCCAATCCTTGATAAAGCTTTCGACGATTACGCTGCTCATAAGCCAGTCCCCCTGTAAGACAGGGCGTAAGCCAATAAAAGGGGACTTTGTTCATTCTCATCATTTATGATTTTCGCTTCAATCCCTATTAAAGGCCATGGCCACCCCTGTTGTTCCGACTCTTATCTTTAGAGAACCCTCAGCCAATGGAATCCCCAATTCTTGTTAAATCCGGCCAGCCCTTTCTTAGATCTCGCTGAATGAAACTATAAACCCCACCTCTCTCTTCGGAAGCCGATTTTTCGTTTTGGGGTTTCCGACGGACCTCTATTGCCTACCTGCTGTTCAGGATTGACGAAAGCATGGCGACACCCTGCTCGGTGAAAACCATATTTGGAATGTTCTCCTCTTTTTAAGGTGCCAATCTGGCTCCTTAAAGAATCATATTCTTCTTTGGTAAGTTCGAACATGAAATCAGGGGGAAAACGATAGCTGTTTCTTGTCGACACCCCATAAAGTTCCGCCAGGTCCGCATCCAACATGACTTTTTGACCTCTTTAATACCCGCAAGGACGAAAATCGGCCACCATGGGCAGGTGGTCCGAGGCCAAGAGATTCATCCGGTTGCGGGTCAGGGCGGCCCGCATCAGTTCCAGCCGCTCCTCAAAATAGATCTGGAGGTCCGTCCGCAGGCACCCCCTTTCCTCCCTTCCGGTATGACTGGGGTCATAGCGTTTCGATCCGGTTGCGCCGGTCCAATCCCCGCCCTTTGTGAATATTGTACGTCACCACCTGAAAAGGTCCCGACGTTTCCTTCCGAGTTTCGGTTTTAGGATTCGGTTGCTGAAACTTCGTCGTCTTGGTCATCGCTCTTTTTTTCACGGAACAGCTTAAACGTCCGGATCAATAAGGACAAAGCGATCCAGGCGCAAAAGACGATTAAGGGGAGGGTGGCCCATCGGGGCCAGAAGATCAAAAGCAGGGTAACGGTCAGCAGCAGCAACCCGGCCAGGCCGGTGATTTTGGCTTCTGCGGCGCCCAAGAGGCGGTGGTTGGTGATAGCCGCCCCCACGGTGCCGCTGAGCCGGATAGCCCGAATTCCCGCGCGCCCCACGCTGCCCGAACTGAAGGGCCGTTCGGAGAAGGGCCGCCGCAGCGAGGACGACGAAAGGCGCACCTTGCCCCGCAGGCTGATGATCACCTCCGTGGACGACCTCAGATCTTCCTGGTACATTTTTTCCATGGACCGGGCGAAGGCCTGGTCCTCCACGGCCACATCGAGTTCGTAATTGCCCATCCAACTGGCGATATTCAGGTTGGTGGAACCCACCCGGGCCCAGCGACCATCGGCCACGGCCGTCTTGGCATGAATCATGGGACCGTTCCATTCAAAAACCCGGACCCCGGCTTCCAATAAAGGCTGGTAGGCCGCCCTGGAAATTTCCCGCAGCAGGGGAATATCCGTGGCCCCGGGAACCAGGAGGCGCACGTCCACGCCGTCTTGGGCGGCCGCCCGCAGGGCCTGGACATACGAAGTGCTCCCTATAAAATAGGCGTCGGTCAGCCACAAGGACCGCCGGGCCAGGGCGGCGATCAACAGGTCCAATCGGTACAGGCCGGCCGTGGCCGGCACGGTGCCGATCACCCGCAAGGCGGCGCTTCCGGTCGGCTGGATCCGGTCCGGGGAGGGAACTTCCTCGGGCGGCAGGGGCTCGCCCACAGTAGCCCAAACTTCGTCAAAGGACCGTTCCAGATCGGCCAGAGCCGGCCCCCTGACCTCCACGCCCGTGTCCCGCCAGGGTTCAATCCCCTTTTGAGGTTCCCCGGCCCACATCCGCCCCACGCACATGCCGGTAACGAAGGCAACGCGCCCATCGACGGCGATCAGCTTACGGTGGTCCCGGGTGATCCAGCCCAAAGGACTGTCCCAGCGAAACGGATTGAAACAACGTACCTCCACACCCGCATCGCGCAGGTTTTTCCAAAACCGACCGGAGGTCTTACCGAATCCGCCCACCCAGTCATAGAGCAGTCGGACCTTAACCCCTTCCCGGGACTTGGCGGCCAATATTTCGGCGAACCGACGGCCGACTTCATCCTCGTGGATGATATAGCTCTCGAAATGGATAAACCCCTGAGCCGAAAGCAGGGCCTCCGTCCAGGCCGGATAATTTTCCCGGGCGTCCTTCAAAAGGCGGAGGGAGTTTCCGGTGACCAGGGGAGCACCGGCTGTGCGGGAGAAGACCTGTTCGGCCAATTGCCGGATAGGGAGCAACGGTTCCCGGGGTGAGGGGGTGGGGCGCTTCGGTTCCATAGGGATACTATGTATCACACGGCGGGTCAGGGAACAACCGTTTTAGCCGGGGATATCAATCCGCTTCAACCCTGCCCCGCAGGATCCGGACCCGCAATCCTCCATGAGATAACGCTATCCCCTGATCCAATCGTAAACCAATATTCCGAATCAACGGGAGACTCGAGCTGAGGAGGGTGACCTGCCAGCCCGGGCACTGGGAGCGCAGGACCTTGCCGAATTGGGCAAAGAGGTTCCGCAGGTCTTTTTGCCGGCTGACCCGGACTCCAAAGGGCGGGTTGGTGACCACCCAGCCGGGTCCCGCCGGCACATCAATCGCCGAAACGGCCCGGCAGGAAAATTCGATGAGACGGCCCACCCCGGCTCTTTCGGCGTTTTCCCGGGCTGTCTGGATAACCCCCTGATCCCGGTCCGAGGCGATGAGGCAGGGGGTGAAAGCCTTTTTCCTGGGGGCGGGCGTATCCAAGAGAACCTGCCATTCCCGGGCCTCAAAAGAGGGCCAGTTCATAAAGGCAAAGGACCGGTTCATCCCCGGCGGAATGTTAAGGGCCTGCAAGGCGGCCTCAATGGGAATGGTGCCTGAACCGCAAAAAGGGTCTACCAGGGGAGAAACCCTGTCCCATCCGGAGGCCAGGAGCAGTCCGGAAGCCAGGGTTTCTCGCAGGGGGGCCTTGCCCCCAGCCAGCCGATATCCTCTTCGATGGAGCAGCGATCCCGAAGAATCAAGACTGATGGTAACCCGGTCATTTACCAATCGGGCCATAATCAATTGAGACTCTTGGGGGTTCTCGTTTTCATCCCGTGGCGAGACAGGCGGAAGTCGACCCAACCGGTCGCCAATGGCACCGGCCAGACGCTCGGCCACGGCCTTCTGGTGATACAGACGGGATTGGTGACAAGTGACCCGGAAAACCACCGGGCTTCCGGGTTGGAGTACCTCTTCCCAGGGGAGTTGCGCGGCCTTCCGGCGAAGTTCGGTGAATGCGGCCGCGTGAAAAGTCCCGAAGCGGACCAATATCCGGTCAGCGGTCCGTAAATGGAGATTCGCCCGGTAGAGATCCCTCAGTGCGCCTGAAAAAGAAACCCCGCCGATCTCCTCTCCGGCCGGAGTGTCGGCCGTTGAGGAACCAGGGCCTGGAGGAATGAGCCCCAGAACCCTCAGTTCTTGCGCGGTAAAGGGTTCTAATCCGGGAGTACAGACGGCGAATAATTCCATCGGTGCGGAATGGTCAACCCGTCCAGGTTCTAAGCCGGTTGATCCTTTCCACTACGGGGGGATGGGAATAATGAAACCGGACATAGAAGGGATGGGGATTCAGGTTGGTCAGATTGTCGGCCGCCATTCGTTTAAAGGCCGCGATCAGCGGCTCTGCGGTTCCCATCTTGGCCAGGGCATAATCATCGGCCTGGCGCTCAAAGCGCCGGGAAAGTGCCAGGGAAAAAGGGACCAGGAAAAAACCCGCTTTCTGTCCGATGAGGCCTAATAAAAAAAAACCGACATACGCCTTGGGTTCACCGAACCCAAAGGAAAAATAGAGATCGGACCAACCCAGGAATCGAGCGGCCAGATAGAGCCCGGCCAGGGAAGAGGCCTCAAACAGGAGAAACAGTTTAAGGATATGCCTTCTTTTATAGTGCCCCAACTCGTGGGCCAGAATGCCAATGATTTCTTCCTGGGGATGGGCCTGGAGCAGGGTATCAAACAGGACCACCCGTTTGGTTTTGCCCAGTCCGGTAAAATAGGCGTTGGTATGGCCGCTGCGTTTGCCGGCGTCCATCTGAAATATCCCTTTCAGACCGACCCCGGCCTTTTTCATCAGGTCGGTGATTTTTTCCTTTAAGTCCTCCTGTTGAATGGCTTCGAATTTATTGAAGAGGGGAGCGATGAGTACCGGGTAGAGTACGGCCAACGTTAATTGAAATAACGAGAGAAACAGAAATCCCCAAACCCACCAGAATTGAGGGGCGGCCTGGATGAGCCAGAGGATCAGGGAAAAGACCAGAGCAAAGAGAAGCAACGAAAGCAGTCCCGTCTTCAGGTGATCCAAAATCCAAATTTTGAGGCTAGCGCGATTGAACCCATATTTTTCTTCAATAACAAAGGATTGGTAATAATCAAAAGGCAGGTCCAGGATGGCATTCCAAACCCCGGGAATCGCAAAAAACAACAGGCCCGTGAGAACCGAATTCCAGGACAGGCGCCCGAGCAGGTTAGCTAAGAAGGGAAAGAAGCCCCAGAGAATCAGACCCAGGAATAGAAGTTCGGAAAAAACCAGGTGTGTCGAACCGAATCGGCTTCGCTCCGCAGAATAAGCGACGGCCTGCTTCATTTTTTTTTCATCCATGAATTCTTCGAATCCCTCCGGTATCCGCGCGCTTAGCTTTTGCTGATGATCCCGGTTCATCCGCTCCATCCCCAGGACCGAGATCAACTGAAGCAGATACAGCCCCACAAAACTTCCAAATAGAAAATTCCATTGCGGCAAAGAGTGCTCCTTTATCGTATTGATGACCTCGCAAAAAGTCAAAAAACGACTTTTAGCGAGTCCGTCCGACTTGAAGTATGGAAAAATTTGACCTTGAATACAAGCGGAAAACGAGGCTACGCCCTATCGACTAAGAGAATTTCCAGGCATAGCCTTTTCCTGTTTCAAATTGGATAAGCTTTAGGATAAACTTGAAATAGCCATGTATTTATTTAAATCCTTACGGGCCTTCCTCAAGGCAAGTTTTATTTGCATGATTTTGCTCCTCACTGTTTCCGGGACCTCCTTCGGGGCCGCGACGACGTTAGAAGTCCTGGTGGAGGGACTGGAAGAAGAGGCCCGTAAAAATGTGGAAATGGCTCTCGCCCCGCCTGAAGGGATCTTGAATAAAGACCAAATGAATGAACCGTTGCTGGCGCTTTTTCTGAAAGAAATCTCTCCAAAAGTTCGGGAGGCCCTGGAGCCGTTCGGGTATTACCACGCTACGGAGGAAACCTCCATTGAAAGGCCGACGGACCGGTTGCTCCTGCACGTCAAGGTCGATCCCGGGGCTCCGGTGCGCGTGGCCTCTATAAAGATCGATCTTCAAGGGCCGGGTGCGGAGGACGAGAAACTTAAAGAAGCCCTCTCCCAATTCCCGCTGAAAGACCATGATATTCTCCGGCAGGATTTCTATGAAGAAGGGAAGAAAGGCCTCCTGGAAGCGGCGCGGGAACTGGGCTACCTGGATGCCGATTTTTCCACCCATGTCATTCAACTCTCTCTGGCTGAAAATTCGGCGAACCTGCAGCTCATCCTGGAGACCGGACCCCGCTATTATTTCGGGGAGGTCACTTTCGTCCCGCCCTTGACCTACCCGGAATCCTTCCTGCGCCGGCACCTGGCCTTCCGGACCGGAAGGCCCTTTTCGCCCCAAAGACTGGCTCGAACCCAATTAAATTTTAATAATGCCGACCGTTTCTCCGAAGTCACCATCGAGGCCAACAAAGATGAGGCCCGGGATTTCCAAGTGCCGGTTCGCATCCGCCTGACGCCCTCCAAGCCCAAACGGTTCCGCTTCGGGGCCGGGTACGAAACAGACAATGGGCTGGGAGTGCTGGTCCGATATCATGACCGGAACTTCAATCGCTGGGGGCACGAGGCCGAAGCCGAGTTAAGGATTTCTGAGCGGTTGCAGGGTCTGGCCTTTGACTATATCCTGCCCGGGACCCAGAACCTGGACAACAAAACCATCTTTAAACTAGGCTACAAGCGTGAAATCACTGATACCTATGACACCCGTTCCCTTTTTTCAACCGGCGAATACGTGCGCCGGATCGGTCGGGGTCGTCTGCTTTCCGGCTACCTCCAGTTTCTTCAGGAAGATTTTTCAGTAGCCGGTCAGGACGGCCTGGCTTCCCTGCTGATCCCGGGGGCCCGTTTCTGGGAGCGCCGCTACGATGACCCGGTCCGCCCCACCCGGGGCTACCGCTACTCCCTCGAGGCCCGGGGAAGTACCCCTTTCTTAGGATCGGACGGGTCATTCCTCCAACTCCTTCCCCAGGGGGATGCCATGGTCCCTCTGGGAAATGGTTTTTCCCTGCTCCTGCGGGGCCAGGCCGGTGTGACGCTTCAGGGCGAACCCTTGCAGAGCCTCCCTCCCTCACTCCGGTTTTTTGCCGGGGGGGACAACAGTCTTCGAGGTTATCCCTATCAATCCCTGGGCCCAAAGAATCCCTCTGGTAAAGTAGTGGGGGGCAAGAACCTGCTGGTCGGCACCCTGGAGTTTGAAAAAGCCCTTTACCCCTCCTGGGGTCTGGCAGCTTTTTACGATGCCGGAAACGCCTTTGACGACTTCAGCCAGCTTCAGGTGAAACAGGATGCCGGCCTCGGGTTGCGGATATACACCCCCGTGGGTCCCATCCGATTAGATCTGGCCCGTCAATTCGGAGAAACGGATAACCAGTATCGGGTCTCCTTCTCCATAGGGTTTGCCTTATGAAGCGCTGGATTATCCTTGGTTCCGTCCTGACGGCTCTGTTGCTGGCCTTTTTTTCCTGGGCCCTCTATTTTCTCTTCTGGACTCCCGGCGGCGTTCACTGGCTGCTGGGGAAGGCCCCTCGATATTCTCCCTTGAAAATCCAGGTTGACAAAGTAACCGGCCGGATAGCCGGAGATCTCAAGGTGGAAGGCCTACAGGTCTGGTGGGATGGGGGCCGTCTCGACATTCAAAGGCTCCAGACTTCCCTCAAGCCTCTGCACCTGCTGCGAGGGAAAATAGTATTTGAAAAGATTCTCGTCAAACAGATTTCCCTGGAGGAAAAGCAGGCCAAGCCTGAACCGCTTGATCTGACCCTGCCCAGGGTTTCCGGTTTCCTGAGTCGTCTGGACCTGGAAATCCATAGTCTGCTTCTGCAGGAAATCCGCTACCGGATTAACGATGACCCGCCTTGGGCCATTAATAAAATATCCGGGCGCTTGGCCTGGAATCAGGGAACGCTGGCGATCAATCCCCTGGAGATCGGACTGGTTCAGGGCCATTTGAAAGGCGCCTTGGGGCTCGGCCTGGCGGTTCCTTCCCTGGGATTGGATATTCTTTTTTATCCGGATAGTCCTCTACTGGGTGCGGATCACTTCCACCTGCAGGCCCACCTGAAGGAAGGCCGCCGTCCGGACCAATTGGCCGGTTCGATGATTCTCCAAGGGCGTTCGGGGGCCAAGGATCGGATGGTCTTACGTTCTGATTTAGGAATCGCCCCGCACCAGATCTCCCTGCAAAGCTTGTCTTTCCAGAAAAAGGACCGCCAAGGAACGGTCAGCGGACAGGGAAAAATACTTTTTAAAGCCGCCGGCCCCCAATATCGAACCGATTTAAAACTGGCGGCCGTGGACCTCTCTCCTGAGTTAAAGATTCCCGTTCGCCTGACCGGTGATTTTCTTTTTGAAGGGACCCCGGACCAATACGGCGGCCGTTTTGACTTGAAAAACGACCATCCAACCTGGCAGACCTTCCGAATGGCCGGCACCTTTCAAGGGAATGATTCGGGACTGGAAGTAGGGCTGGATCGAGGCGATTGGCTCAAAGGGGTTTTTACCGGGCAGATTGGACTGGGCTGGGATAAAGATTTTTCCCTTCGAGGTTCCCTGGCAGGCCGGGGGATCAGGCCGGAACTGATAAATCCCCGGTGGCCGGGAATCGTCAATCTCGATCTAAAAGGAAACCTCCTTTGGTCAAAGACCAGCCTGACCCTGGGGACCCTGGACCTCCGTCTCCTCGAGAGTCAATTTCAGGGAAAACCCTTGAAAGGCGGCGTGACGGCCGCCTGGGAGGACGATCGACTCTCCATTAAAAAAGCCGACTTGCAGGGCCGGGGGTTCAATCTGACGGCTGACGGGGCATTGGACGAACACCTGAAATTTGAGGCTCGCATCACTGATCTTTCCCAACTGCTTCCCGACGGCCAAGGTACAGGTTCCGGCCGGGGCTGGGTTCGCTGGCGGAACAGGAAGTGGGGAGGACAGGTCGCCTTTCAGGGGCGGGATTTCTCCTGGGAGAAGTTAATAGCCGGTAGTTTTGCTCTGGAAGCCGGATATGACCAGGAAAAAATGGACACCGCGATTGAACTGAAGACCCGGATTAAAAAAGGAACCTATCATTCCATACCGGTCGATTCTCTGACCCTTCAGGTCCACGGCACGCTGGCCCGGCAGGGGATAGAACTTTTCGTGCAGGCTCCCCTGGGGAGGATTCAGGCCGGTTTGAACGGGGCCTATCAGCAGAACCGATGGCGGGGAACCCTTTCAAAGCTTATCGGTGAGCTTCCCAAAGATAAGGCTTTCCGCCTCCGGTCTCCGGCCGAACTGGTCATCAGCCCCGATCAATTCCAAATTTCATCCTTGGTGCTGACCGGAGAGGGAGAGGAAGGCCTGTCCCTCGACAGCGACCTGCGCCTCAAACCTCTTTCCGGCTCCGTTCATCTCGAATGGCAGCGGGTCAATCTGGCCCGCACCAGGCCCTGGCTGGAACAATTACGGCCGGAGGGATGGACGGATGGGCTGCTTCAGGCTCGGTTTCCCGGTGACGATCGCCTGGATTTAAAGGTTAGGACTGAGCTAATGGGGAAAATCCAGGCCGGCCGGCAGACCCTGGGCATAAAACGGGCCGGGTTCAATTTGGCCTGGGATGATGGAGGATTACGGTCTTTCTGGGAGGTGAAAATGGCCGAGGGGGGAACCTGGTCGGGCCAGGCTTCCAGTACGGAAAAGGCCCGCTTGGCTTTTCCTCCCCAGGGTACGTTCAGCTCCGTCCTGCAAGACCTCGATCTAAAAACCTGGAATACGGTACTCCCGGCCGGCCTCTCGATCCAGGGTCGGGCGGGCGGCCGGTTCCAGGGTCAGTGGCGTGGGGGAAACCAATGGAACCTGGCCGGCGATCTGAAAGTCGCCGGGGGGTCCCTGGCCTGGAAAAACAATGGCGCCGATCTGCAGGCCCGACTGAGCCGAGCGGACGTGGGGATTCGATGGCAGGATGATTCCCTCCAGGGAAATTTGGCCCTGGAACTCGATGATTATGGGAAGGCCTCGGGGGAATTCAGCCTGCCCCTGCCGGCCCGCTTTCCCTTGCGGGTGAGGCCTTCCGGCCCTGTTCATGCTGCTCTGTCGGGAACATTTCGGGAGAGCGGCCTGGTCACCGCCCTCTTTCCCCAGGCAATCCGCTCCAGTCGCGGGAAACTGAAATGGGACCTGACGGCCCGGGGTACCTGGGAAAAGCCGGTCCCGGGAGGGACCTTTGAACTTTCTGAAGCCGGAGCCGACCTGCCGGCCTTGGGGATCCGCCTCCAGGATCTAGCCCTCCGGGGGGCCTTCAGCGAAGACCTCATCCGGGTTGACTCCCTGGTCCTGCGCTCCGGCCCCGGGACTTTGAACGGAAAGGCGGCCTTCCGGATTAAGGACCGGAAAATTGCCGCGATCGAGGGCCAATTGACTGGAAAGGACTTCCAATTTGTCAACCGCCCGGATATCCAGGCCCTGGGCAATCCGGACTTGAATTTCAGCGGCACCCCGGACCAAATCCAGGTAAAGGGGAAGATCGAAATCCCCGAAGCCCTGATAGCCGGCGGTTCAGTCCAGGGAATAAAAAAAGTCAGCCCCGACGTGGTGATTGTGGATGCCCCATCGGCCCTGCCGCCGGGCAAGGCCTTCCCCATCCAGGGTGAGATCAGCTTGATATTCGGAGAAAAGGTCCGGGTGAAAGTCGAGGGTCTGAATACCCTGCTGAAAGGAAACGTTCGGGTGACTCTAAAGAATTCAAAGGACTTGAAGGCGGAAGGGGAAATTCGGGCCGACCAGGGGGTTTACCTCGTTCAAGGCAGCAAACTGGAGATCACCCGGGGACGCCTGATTTTTAAAGGTCCCCCTGACAATCCGGGTCTGGATATCCTGGCCTACCGCACCATTCGGGGGCGACAGCGCCTGGAGGATTGGGTGGACGAGGTCAAGGCCGGGGTCGTGGTCACCGGGACGGTCCGAACCCCCTTGGTCCGGCTTTATTCGCAACCCACGATGACCGAGTCGGACATTATGTCGTACATCCTGTTCGGGACGCCCCTGGGGAAGGGGACGGATCGGACCGACCTGGCTATTTTGGGGAAGGCGGCCCGCACCCTGGTGGGGGAAAAAGCGGAGACCGGCCTGCTCAGCCGGCTGGATCTGGGGGCCCTCGATATCGAATCCAGCGGCGGGGATGTATCCCGGTCCATCGTTACGGTGGGAAAATATCTGGACCCACGCCTCTACCTGGGCCTGGGGGGATCGTTGTTCAGCAACACCTACCAGGTCATCCTGCGCTACGCCCTCACACCGCGCCTGGACTTGGAGACCAAGGGCGGCACCCAGAGCGGCGGGGGGATTTTTTTTAAGGTGGATTTCGAATGACGGACTCGCATTGGAAGGTTATTTCGAATAAGATCCGCTCCCCGGAAAATTCTTGGCGGGTGCCTTCCCCGCCGCCGATCACGGACGCCTGATGAGCGGGAGGTACAGGTTCCGCGTAAAGGTAAGCGTGATGATTTTGGCTCTGCCGGGATTATCCAAGGTACAGGTGGCTAGCGCAGTGCCGTCACCTGTCTCCGTTCCGCCGGCGGAATTACAGGAGCCCCCCCAGTAGGCTCTGAAGTCGCCAACTGCCGCCCCCGCCAAGACCACCGTAGTCGAAGCATCGAACCAGGCCTGGGCCGAAGAAGCGGTCGGATAAGCATAGCTGATTCCCGAAGGATTGGAAGACAGGATTCCTGACCCTTCTCCGGAGGCCTTAAGGGTGATGGACACAGCTCCCTGCAGCTTGACGACAACGATTTCGGCGGTCCCGCTATGAGCGGCATGAAAAGGAATGGCCGCCAGATCGCCGAGCCAGGAATCATTACTGAAACCGGCAAGATAGACAGCTCCGTTGCTGTCCGCCGCCGCGGCCGCGCCTCCATCGGCAAACCCGCAGCCATAGAAGGTATGCCACTGGTAGGCACCCTGGATGTCGAGTTTCAGCACTACCAGGTCCCCTGCGCCGCTGTGGGCATGGTAGGGGAGGAGACCCGCCGTCCCCCAGCCAGGAATTGTCGCTGGCGCCGGTTACATAGACATGACCGGTCCGGTCCAGGGTAATGCCGGTATCACCGGCGGCGCCGACCGGACCATAGAAGGTGTGCCATTGATAGGCCCCGTCTTCGGTTAGTTTGACGATGACCAGATCGACCCCACCGCTGTGTGGGTGAAGCGACGGCAAACCGAGATCTCCCGACCAGGAGGAGCCGCTGGTTCCCGAGATATACAGATGGCCGGTCAGGTCCACCGCGATGGCCTCTCCGTAATCGTCACCGCTGGAACCTTGGAAGGTATGCCAGATATAGGTGCCGTTGCCGGCGAGTTTCAGCACCGTGATATCGAACCCGCCATTATGGGGATGGAGAGGAGCGCGGCCACCGGTGCCTGCCCAGGCGCTTTGACTGAAACCCGTGATATAGACATTCGCCTCCCCGTCCAGCGCCAGAGCCCGCCCCTCATCGGAATTTGCGGACCCGTAGAAGGTGTGCCATTGATAGGCGCCGCTGCTGCCGAGCTTGAGGACCAGGATGTCCCCGACGGCGCCGCCGCCATGGGGATGCAGGGGAGCCCCGCTGGCCGGACCGCTATCCCCATTCCAGGTAGCATGGCTGGTGCCGGTGACGTAGATATTGCCGCCGGTGTCCACGGCCAGGCCTCGGCCTTCGTCACTGCCCGCGGACCCGTAAAAGGTATGCCATTGGTAGACCCCGGCACTGTTCAGTTTCAGGACCACCAGATCCGAGCCCCCGCTATAGGGGTGCAGGGGGGCCTTACTTTTGTCCCCGGGCCAGGATGCATTGCTGGAACCGGTGACGAATAGATTGCCGCTGCTGTCGATGGCCAAGCCTTGGCCTTCGTCGTTACCGGCGGACCCGTAGAAGGTGTGCCATTGATAAACCCCATTGCTGTTCAGTTTCAGGACGACCAGGTCCTTTCCCCCGCTGTGGGCGTGCCTGGGAGCGGTATTGCCGTCTCCCAGCCAGGAGGCGGAACTGGCACCGGTGACATAGACATTGCCCGTGCCGTCCAGGGCGATGGCCTGGCCATAGTCATCGTTTCCGGAGCCGTAGAAGGTATGCCACTGGTAAGGGGGATCGATCACCAGGGCATAGCGCCGGTCGTAGCGGCCCACCCGGAATCCGACGATCTGCGCATCCTCCACCCGGAATGCGGCGGCCACCGGCACCCGCTTCCCCTCGATCTCCTGCCAGGCCAGCGGAGGGGCCTGGGTAAAAAACCCCTTCCCGCCCGCCGGCTTGAACCGTAAGGAACCATCTGCCTGTCCGGTTATCCGGGTATTATAGCGAAGCCGTATCGTTTCAGGATCCGCCCCGGGTTGCACCACAAAGGTGCTTTCGGCAACTACTCCCCGGCGGGCCTCATAGACCGCCGAAATTCCCCTCCATAACTCCGGGTATTCCACGCGTTGAACAGGGCGGTCTTCCGGAGTGGACCCCGCCTCCGACCGAAGGCTGTTTTCCGTCGGTCCGGACTATGGGGCGGCAGCCCTTGGTCCCTACAAATTCTTCGATCAGGGCAAAACCCATTCCGGTGATATAGACCCGGTCCGGTTTGAATCCCAGGACGTGTCCGCCCGACCTGAATTGCGGAAAGTCCGCGGCGGGATAACCGCTTTCTCGGGTAGCGGCTTTCTCGGATACAACCCCAACCGGCGGCCTAATGCCGGCGAGTGGCGATCCCGTCGGCGCCTCCTCCGTCCCAGCCGGCCAGGTCCAGCCCAACAGCACCATCAGGTAACATACTATTTTTTTCATGGCGTGATTCCTTATGGAAAAAAATACCGAGACTATTTCTTATCGTCATGATTTAATAAAATATAAAGCGCTCGTGAGGGGAAAAAATCCTTTCGAGGGGTGAAACACAACCATTACGACGAAAAAGAATTTTCGGGGATTTCCATGAAGGCTAACAAATCGTGTTTAATTGCTTGCGGAATTTTGCAAAAAGAAATCGATGCCCTGATTTTCCTGGGCCAGCTCGATGCGGAAGTGGTTTTTCTGGACAAAGAACTTCATTCCGATTACCGAAAACTGGAACAGGCCCTTGGTCGGGCCCTCGAAAGACATAAGTCCAGGGTCGAAGCGAAGCCGGTGGTGGTCTACGGTGATGTCTGCCTGGGTTTTAATAATGAAATGCGGATCTTGCTGGAACGTCACGGGGCGGTCAAGGTGGAGGCGCTGAACTGCATCGACTGTCTTCTGGGCGGAGGGGGGAAACTCCTGGAGATCGATCCGGATCACCTCTACTTATTCCTGACCCCGGCCTTCATCGAATTCACCGAAAGGATCATGTCCAAAACCAAGGAAGAAACCCGCCGGATTTTCAGCCGCCTGAAAGGCATCCTCCTGATCGATTCCCTGGGAAACCTGGAGGAATATCGGGATCGGATCAGGGCGATCAGCGACCTCACCGGCTTGCCGATATTGGAAACCAGGAAGGTGGGGTTGACTCGGTCTAAAAAAAGTATTATCGGACGCCTTGGAGAAAGTTCAATCCTGAATCCTTTATTCCAGCTTACGAAGCGCTTTTTTCATCCTGGCGCAGGTGAACCGTCCGTTGCGGGTAGGGAATCTCGAGGCCTTCTTCCCTGAACCGTCGGAAAATCCGTTTCCGCAGTTCATGCTGCACCAGGTATTGATCGCTGAATTCAGCGACCTGGCAGATCAGCGAAAAATCAAGGGAACTCTCACCGAACCCGGGGCTGAAGCGCACCACAGGTTCCGGATCGGCCAGGAGCGCCGGGATTTCTCCCAGGGCCTTTTTCGCCTCGTCCAGCAGTACCTCTTCGACCTGTTGCGGATCCGATTGGTAGCTGACCGAGACCGGGAGGCGCAGGGAAAAACTCTTTTCCGGCAGGTGATAATTAGTGACCACGCTCTGGGCCAGCTTGCTGTTGGGAATGATCACGGTATTATTGGTCAGGAGTTCGATGCGGGTGGTCCGCCAGGTGATGTCTTTTACGGTCCCTTCCTGTCCGCTTTCCAGCCGGATAAAATCCCCCACCCGGATCGATTTTTCCATGAGCACATTGATCCCGGCGAAAATGTTCTCCAGGGTATCCTTGAGTGCCAGGCCTACCGCCAGACCGCCGATCCCCAGTGCCGTAAGTAGGGGAGCGATGGAGACTCCCAGGATGGTCAAAGCGATTAAAAAACCCAGGATCCAGAGAATTCCGTTGATGATCCCGATAGCCAATCCTGGAGCGGAGACCGGCAGATCATACCTTCTAATATAGTAATGGAAAAGCATCCCCGAGATATGGGTGGCGCCGATGACCACCGAAAGAACGATGACCAGATGAATGATTTTGGCGACATAAAAACCATAGCGAATGGGGAGTTCCGAAAACTCGACGGCCAGATGCAACCCGATGGCCAGGCATAGAAAGAGGGACGGGAGTTTTATCGTCTGGACGATGAGGTCATCCAGATGATGATTGGTCCGGTTTGCCCAGTGGTGCAGCGCTCGGAGGACCAGAGCCCGGAGGATTAACGTCACAACCAGGATGATTAGAAAGGTAATGAGGGGGATAAAAATCTTGTTCAGATAGAGAGGCATTGTTTCGCCTTAATTTTTTTCATGGTGTCCCACGCTTGATCTTGTATAGACCCAAAAGGACTTGTCTGTCAACTTGTTGGTGGTCTTATAAAGTTGCCGGTTGTTCCCATCTCCTGCGTCAAAAATATTAGTCCAGAAATTCCCGGACGATCTTCTGGGCGATCAACGGGGCATTTCCGCCGGCCCGGTTGTTGATGATCAGAAAAAGATCCCGTTCCCTCTCGGCGGCCCGTTTCATCAACTCCACGGTATCATGGACCAGGCCCGGGCTGAGCATCCCCTCCACGAGTTTATCGAAAGGATGGGTCTGAGCAAAAGCCTCTTCGTACCGTTGGTCGAGGGGGGTCATCAGGCGAACCAGGCCCACCCGCCCGGCGGTGACCCAGTGGCCGCCGGCCCGGGCCACTTGCCGACTTAAGGGCGGCAGCCAGGTCCAGTGCGAAAGGACCTGACCTACCCCGTGCTTCTCCAAGACCTCGTAGAGGGGCGGGGACCAATAGGCTTCGGTCCTCAGTTCCAGATGATACCGAGTATCCCGGGGAATAGTTTCAAAAAAGCTGTCCCATCCGGATACCAGTTGCGGGAGGGGAATCCGATCTTCTTGACGCTGATACTCCTGTTCAAAGAGCATCCCCGCCAGATGTGCTCCCAATAAGGTATTTGCCGGTCGGTAAAACTGATCCTGGAATATCCGTGAATTTAGATAATGAGGGTTGGCGACCGTTTGGTTTCCCTGGCGGATCTTGACGGCACAGACTTCTTGAGGCACTTTCAAAACAACCCGATCGTCCTTTTTCAGGTAATGGGCATAATTTTTCAGGACATAGTAATTCGAGGTGGGTTCTCCCTCCGGCGTCAGTAAGGGTCGATAGAAGGTATAGTCCAGTTCCAGGACGGAAAAGTGCTGGAAATATTCCCGGACGCTGTCCACCGGCAAGACTTCCTCCCTGAAGACTTTCCCGCCCACGGTATGGGACCGGTGGGTGATCCGGCCCTGGTATTTTTCAGCGGAATAGATCTGGCCGATCCAGCCCGCGTAGCGGTCGCTGGCCGTGCCGATGAAAATATGGGGATGAAGACCCCGGAAATGAAAACGCTCCAGATCGTCATTCAAAGAAGCCTTTGATCGTTCCAAAGCGTTAACCACACCCAGCCATTTTTCTATAAAAAATTTTGTTCAACGGCGTCACGCATCAATCTGGTTTTCTTTACTAGGGTATCGCCACCAGATTTTGGCCTAATCAGCAGGTCTATCCGGTATGGAATCGATTGATTTTCGGCCCGCATCGGATTTATCGTGTCGGCCCATTCGCGCCACCTCTTTATATCGGAAACAATCGGTCGTGTGGTCGTTGACCAGACCGACGGCCTGCATAAAGGCGTAGCAGATTGTTGGGCCTACAAAGTTGAAACCCCGCTTCTTGAGGTCCCGGCTCATCCTGTCCGAAATTTCGGTCCGGGCCGGCAGTTCGGCCAGGGATTTCCAGGCATTCTGCCGGGGAGTGTGATCGACATACTGCCAGATAAACGCATCGAAAGAACCAAACGACTCCCGTATGTCCAGTACTCCTCGCGCGTTCCGGATGGCCGCCTCGATCTTCATTCGGTTGCGAACGATGCCCGCATCGACCAAAAGGCGCTGCACTATCAACCTCGGAAAAGGCGGCTATCCGCTCCACGTCGAAGCCGTGAAAAGCCCGGCGGTACTGCTCCCTTTTTCGGAGGATCGTCAACCAGCTCAGACCTGCCTGCGCTCCCTCGAGGATCAGCATTTCGAACAGGCGCCGGTCGTCGTGTACGGGTACGCCCCACTCGTAATCGTGGTAGGAGACATACAGGGGTTCATTGCCGCACCATTCACAACGGATTTTCGAACCCAACGATCCATTCTTTACAGAAATGGCCTGGCCCGTGAATTCCATGGGTATCACATCCAATTTCGAAACATTCGAGTCATCTTGGCGGAGAATCGGTCGACAACCGCCTCGGGAAGCCGTTCGCATTTATAGAGTGACCGCATTTTAAATCGGCAGGCTGGGGCGCAGGCGCCCAATAACGCCGATTTGAGGACTCGCTTTACCGGTTGCCGGAGAAGAAATCGGTCAACCCACCAAGGCGAGCCCAGCGTGGTAACAGCCGCCAGATGCCGCAGTCTTTTTAATCTCGGCCTTATAGGGCCGAAATCGCCGGCATGGTCGTAGGCGATGCCCGGACCCCAGACCCGGTCGAACCAGCCTTTCAGAATCGCCGGGAAACCAAACCACCAGGTTGGGAAAACCAGCACGATGGCCTCGGCCTCCAACAAGCGGGCGACTTGGTCTTTGACCTCGGAAAAATCGTAGGACGACGCGTAATAGGTCCGCCGTTCTTCTGCCGTCAATTCGGCGCTAAAATTGACTTCATACAAGTCTTCCCGGATGACTTCGTGTCCCATTTTCCGCAAGGCTTCGGCCGCCCTGTCGGATAAGATTGAGCAGAGACTTTCGCGCAAGGGATGCGCGGTAACCAGGAGACATTTCATGACAGATTAATAGATATCAAAGACGACGAGTTTAACGGGTACCGTGCCGTTTAAAAACGGCGCCTGCTTTTGAGGTTTCAGTCCGATTTCCTTCAGCGGCGAGGAGACGGGCGCGAGAATCCCGCAGCGCCACCCTTTAAAGTGATTTTTGAGATGGTCGCCGACGGCCCGCAGAAATTCGGCGGTGACGTCTTTTTCCGTCATGCGGACGCCGTAGGGGATGTTGGCGATCAGGAGTCCCTGCTCCGCCGGTTTCTCCGTCTGGAAGAAGTCTCTGGTTTCCAGGTGAACCAGGGTTTCCAAACGAGCATTTAGAAAGGTTTTTTGGGCGATCTTGACAAATTGGGGATCGATATCGGAAGCGAAAATCCCGGCCGGCGCGGGCCGCTCCGCTGCACGGGCCTGGTCCTGAATGGACTGCCACAGCCCGGAATCAAAATCCAGCAGATGTTCAAAGCCGAACCCGCCCTTCTTTCTGTCCAGCAACGGAGCGCGATTGATCGCGATCTGCGCGGCTTCGACTACAATCGTGCCGCTGCCGCACATGGGATCGAAGAAAGGCGTGGTCCCATCGTATTCGCAGACCGCCAGCAGCGCCGCGGCCAGCGTTTCCTTCAAGGGGGCCGGATGGCCTTCCACGCGGAATCCCCGCCGGTGGAGGCTCTCCAGGGACGTATCGACGCTGACCATCAGCCGTTTGTGGTGGAAGTAGCCGGTAATTCCGATGACGGCGTCCCAGGAGCTTTGGTTGGGCGTTACCTTCAGATGATGCTGAAAACAATCGTTAATGGCCTCGCGGAGTTTACTGCCGATCAAATGCGTGGGAATCGGACTTTCGTCGTTGGCCGCGACCACGGTGATGCCGACCGCCTGGCTGGCGGAAAAGAGCTCATGAAATCGAATCTTCTTCGCCTTGTCGAAAATGATGGTCGGGGAATGGGCCGGGATTTCTTTTAAAATCCGGTAAATTCGGCTGGCCAGACGGGAGTGCAGATGGACCCGGTAATAGACTTCCTGCGACGCGGAAAAGTACACCACCCGGTAGGCAGTCCGGACCTCGATTCCGCCCAGGGCAGCGATTTCTTTGGCCAAGAGGCCCGTCAGTTCATCGGGGCAGGTGGCGTAAAGCTGATATTCCATTATATAAGGTTTCTCCGATCAGGAAAATTAGTAGCCTTTTTTGCCTAATAGTAGCAAACTTATATAAAAAAACAAATAAAATTAAAACCTTATCGAGAATAAGCCGCCCTTCAGCTTAGGAGGCACTTACTCAATCTGCCAGACAGAAGAATAAGCGGGCTGCCCATCGCTTATCCTCGAAAACTTGCGACCGGAGAGCTTCTGGATACAATGATTCGCCCCAAGAGGACCCGGGCGAAAAGCCTGTTTCGGCCCATTCTTAAACCTTCGGTTTGTGGCCATTATCGGAACCCGCCACCGATGAAAGAGTGATCTTGTAATTCCAGCACAAAGTTTTTAAAATGCCTGCCAGGGATATGCAAATAACTTCCTCACCCGACCCTCTTCCCCCTTCGGAGGAGAGGGAAAGATTCGTCACTTTTGACGAAACCCGTCACTATTAACCGTTGCCAAATTTTTCGAGGAAAGGGGCAAACCTATCATGAAGAGGATAACGTTCAGGGGTTGGATGTGGGTGTGCTTCTTGGCTTCTCTCGGATTTGGATCCCAGCCGGCGGCGGCCTGGGCCGACTACCGTTCCTATTGCGGCTGGGGGCCGGGCATGATGGGTTGGTGGGGGCCCATGGGCTGGTTTGCGCCTTTGGGTATGATCCTTTTCTGGATTTTGATGATCATCGTGATCGTCCTGCTGATCCGGAGGATACGGACTTCGAAAGGAAACGGCCGAGAGGCAGGGCCTACGGCGGAGTCGCCCCTGGACATCCTTAAAAAGCGATATGCCCGGGGGGAGATCAATAAGGAAGAATATCTGGAGAAGAAGAAGGACCTGGAATAGAAAATGAACGAATCCGAATTGATTGAACTGCCCGTCGACGGCGTCCTGGACCTGCACACTTTCCATCCCCGGGATATAAAGGAGCTGCTTCCCGAATACCTGGCCGCCTGCCAAGAAAGGGGTATCCAGGAGGTGCGCATCGTTCACGGCAAGGGCACCGGGGCCTTACGGGAAACGGTACATGCCCTGCTTCGAAAGATACCGGAGGTGCTCTCCTTTCGTTTGGCCGGGGAAGAGGGCGGGGGCTGGGGGGCCACCCTGGTGACCTTAAGGCCCATTAACTCATGAGCGGGATCCCAGGGATAACCGCCCCGAAGGCCTAATGCAAGATTCAAAGATATAGTCAAGGGAGTCTGCCATGGTGACGTTATTGGTTTTGATCGTCGGGATAGCCGGTCTGGGCTTTTTTATTATCCGGATCTATAACGGTTTGGTTCGAGGCCGAAACAATGTGAAAAGTGCCTGGAGTTCGATCGACGTCCAGCTTAAACGCCGCTGCGACCTGATCCCCAACCTCGTCGAAACCGTTAAGGGGTATGCCGGCCATGAACGGGGGACCTTGGAATCCGTCACCCAAGCCCGTCAACAGGCCATCGACTTCAGCGGCAGCCTGGAAGAACGGGCCAAAATTGAAGGCCTGCTGGCCCAGTCCCTGCGCTCCCTTTTTGCCCTGGCCGAAGCGTATCCCGATCTCAAGGCCAATCAAAATTTTCTGGCCTTGCAGGAACAGTTGGCGGGTACCGAGAACAAAATCGGTTTTGCCCGACAGTATTACAATGATCTGGCCCGGGACTATAAGAACCGGGTCGAGGTCTTTCCCGGCAACCTGGTGGCCGGCCTGTTCGGTTTCCAGGTCGAACCGTTCTTTCAGGTGGAGGGTGCCGAAGAACGTTCCGTTCCTCAGGTCAAAATAAATTAATCCCTCATAACTATTCCTTAGAAAGGGGTTTTTATGATGGAAACCATTCAGAACATAGGTTGGTCGGTAGTATTCTCAATAGTCGGCGGGGTCCTGGGCATGATCCTGGTGCTGATCGCCTCCCTGGTGGTGCCGCGGTTGATCGATCGGCTGACCCCGAACATCGACGAACAAAAGGAAATCGTCCGCGGCAACAGCGCCGTGGCCGAATATTATGGGAGACTGGTCAGCGCCGCCATCCTGGGAATGAGCCTGGTCGTTGCGGCCGCTGTGTTGGGCGGCGTCATCGCGGCACTCCACTAAACCGTTTATTCGGAGTCTAGAAAAATGAGAAAAATGACTTTCTGGGCCTTGATGCTCCTCCTCGGCCTGGTTCCCGTTTCTTCCTGGGCCCGGGGGGGAGGGGGCTGTGTGGCCGAAGGGACGGCGGTTTTTACCCCCCAAGGTCCCATCGCCATTCAAAAGCTGAAAACCGGCGATCCCGTCTGGAGTGTTATCGCCGGTCGGCTGCAACAGGCCGCGGTCCAGGGGCTACAGTCGGTAGAACCGGGGGCCTTGCTGGAGATTGTGGCTTCGGGGTCCAAGCTGGTCGTCACGGCGGAACACCCGATCATGACGGGCCCGGGCCTTTACCGCCAGGCCGGCTGGCTCCAAAAGGGAGATCGGGTTTTCCTGGCCGGGCAGAGTCGGCTGAGACCGGCTGAAATCCAGTCTATTCGGAAGATTGAAAACGGTCCCGCCGCTTTTAATCTTTTAGTCAGCCCGGGAGGAACTTTTATCGCCGGGGGAGTCGTCGTCCACAACAAAGGCTGCTTCTTACCCGACAGCCCGATCCTCAAGGGGGATGGACAGGAAGCCCCGATCAGCGCCCTTGTACCGGGCGATGAACTCCTGGCTTTTACGCTTGACGGCCGAATGGTTCGAACCAGGGTTCGGGAAGTTATGGGTCTCGAGGTAGATGAAGTGGTGGTCTTAAAGACCGATCGCACGACCCTGCGAACGACCCTCGATCACCCTTTCTACACGGGACGAGGTACCTTCAAGACCCTTGAGGCCCTAAAAATTGGGGACATGCTGACGGCCTGGGATGGCCGCTGGTTTTCGGAGCAGCGAATTGTTTCGATTCAACGAATCAAAGGCCCGGCTCACGTATTTAACCTTCAGACGGACCGCCCCAACACCTTTTTCGCTGGTGGTCTGGCCGTTCACAACAAAGGCGGCGGCTGTTTTCCGGCAGGGACCAAGATTGCCGGACCGAACGGCCCGCTCGCGATCGAATCTTTGCATTTCGGCGACGAGGTCCTGGCCGTCAGTGATACCGGTCAAACGGTCCGAACCAAGGTCCAAACCATCTGGGTGCGCCGGAGCCCCCTCTTGCGAATCGAAACGGGTCGGGGAAACGTTGCTGGCCACCGAGGAACATCCGGTCGGTCTCTGGAACGGCGGGTTTCGGCCCGCCGGGGATCTTAGAATCGGGGAGCGATCCTTCGCTGGAAAGGCGGACGCTTAGTGGCCGAAAAGGTACGGACCATAACCCCGGAAAAGAATGAGGCCCTGGTCTTTAACCTGGAAGTGGGGGAACCCCATACCTTTATGGCCGAAGGCCTGCTCGTACACAACAAGGGGGGCGGCTCCAGCCGTTCCAGCTTCCAGTTCGCATTCCAGTTCCGGTTCCAGCAGCGGCAGTGGGGAAGAAATTTCCTGGACCGCTTTTTTGCTCATCACGGGCGGCATGATCCTGGGCCCCATCTTGTTGATCGTACTTTTGTCCAAGATCGGGAAAAGGATGAAGAAGACGGAAAACCTGGACTTCGTCTACTCTCCGGCCCAGATAAACGCCAAGGCCGACAAAACCTTGGCCCTGTTAACTTTTCTAAGCCGACAGGATCCTTCCGTATCTCCCGAAGCGTTGAAAAAACTGGCTGAATCCACCTTTCGTAAGCTTCAGGAATGCTGGGAGTCCCGTGAGTACGCGCCCATGAAGCCTCTTCTGATGGCCGACCTTTTTAATCAACACCTGGCTCAGTTGCAGGGACTCAGGAGAAACCACGAAATCAACCGCATCGGCCGGCTTAAGGTGGAACGTCTGGACCTGGTAAATATCCGCTATACGGATACGCCCGGACAAAGGGAGTTCACAGCGCTGATTACCGCTTCGGCTCAAGATTACTATGAGGACGACCGCAGCGGAAAATTCTTGCGGGGCGATAAAGGGCCGGCGCGTTTTCAGGAATTTTGGACCTTTCACCGCTGGGAAGATCAATGGCTCCTGCGGGAAATCGAACAGGCCGGAGAGTCGGAGATCCTCAAGGAAGAAAATTTTGCTGAAATGTTGACCGACGATACACTTAAAGGAATTTATAGCGAGGCGGCCCAGGGAAAGGGAGACGCCGGTCCCTGGCTGGAGAAACAGACCGAGGAAAAGGCCACGCGCATCGAGCGTCTGTTGAACTTTCTGGCGCAAACCGATAAGCTCTGGGATCGTCAAACCATGCTGGAGAGGGCCCGTCAACTATTTTTAAGTGTTTATCTGGCCAGAGAATCCGGGGATCCTGCCCGGATACCCGCGCCGGACCTGTTCCCGGGCCTGGCCGCGGACCTCCGCACGCAACTGGAAAGCCTCCGCACCCGGGGTTTCAAGGTGGAATACCGCAACCTCTGCGTGCGCAAAGCAGAATTGATCCTGGTGCGGAACTTTGCCGATCAGGCGAAAGATGAGTTTACGGTTCGGATCAGCGCCCACGCCCAGATTGTCACCTATCAAGGGGAAAAGGTCCGCGAGTCAGCAGCCGTATGTAACCCCCTTTGAAGAATATTGGACTTTAGGAAGGCTCGACAATCAGTGGAAATTGAAGGAAGTGCTGCCGCCGGGACAAGGGAAGAAAAAAATCGCGGAAGAGAACCTTGACGAAGACAGCAGTCCGGGACAACTCCAATGGTACTATCAGCAATCCCGGGTTCGGTGAGTGGTGCGGTTGTCCCCTCCCTGGCGACAATGTCCGATGGAACTGGCCGCTAAAAAAGTCGTTTCGGCCGGCGGCCCATGCGGTACACCGTGGAAGAAGGGCCTTCGTTGGGCTCCTGTTACGATCTCACGAAATCCACATCCTGGCCATCGGAGAAAAGATAAGGGAGCGTTTGGTTATTGGCGGGAAGGAGATTAAACTGTGAAGATTGCATCCCTAGCCGACGTGAAGGCGCATTTCAGCACCTTCCTCAAAGAAAGCAAACAAGGCCCTGTCGTCGTTACGAAAAATGGCCGTCCTGCAGCTGTGTTGCTTTCCGTCGAGGATGAGGATGAAATTGATCGATTAGCCATGGCTTATTCACCTAAGCTCCAAAAAATACTGACTTTGGCTCGTCAGCAGATCAAGGAGCATGGCGGAATTCCACACGATGATTTTTGGAAAGAAATGGACGAAAGACGCACATCCGTTTCTTCTACCGAAAAATAACCTTGATATCTTCCCGTTCCTGGGCCACGTGCTTCAGGACCGTGCGTATTCTCTGGAAGTCCCGACTCATGGCCTGTTTCGAATCCGCCGAGTGCTCCCAAAGGATCTCACACGGCCCGTCCAGATCGGTGGTTAACACATCCGACAGGGCATCCAAGTTCCGACCAAAATAGTCCGGCAAAGGCAGCACCTTCCCGATTACCTCATAGAACGAATCAAGCGACTGAATGGCTTGACCGTCAAGCACATATTTTTTTACTGACATGCCGGTACCTCCCTGAAGGTCTGGTAGTGATCGACCGTGACCATTCGCAGTCCGTCGGTCGAGAAAATAAGACGTTTCGGGCCGCGGTGGCCGCCCTGGTAGTCGAGATCCGCCTCCCGCCATTTTCGCCTGCCGTTGGGCAGCTTTTTTTCATAATTGCCGAAGCGATCGCCACCCAGGCTTTTGCCCCGGAGTTCCCCTAAGGCCCACAGATTTTGGCCCGGTCTCCATCCGGCCGCTTTGGCCTCCTGTTTGGTCACAAACTTCGCCGGCAAATGGCGATTACCGGTCCGGTTCAGATTGCGGAGGATATCAACCAACTCGGCCTCATCGATTTTAGGCTGCAGCTTCCCGCTCAGTTCCTTTACGGCCGATTCACACGAGGCCGCCAGCGCGGATGCTGGAGGAAGCCCGCCGGACAGCAGGACCGCCAGCCCCGCTAAAAAACACATTGCTCCGACTTTCCGAATAACAGGTTTCATCAATTTTTTATCTTACCATTAATTTTCTTCCGACGACAACGTTTTTCATGTCTTTACTCAAAGACACCGCCGCAAAAATCCCCTTTCTACTTAAACCCTTATCTTGATTGGTCTGGAATATTGACTTGTTACCAGATTAATGACAGATTGGCGAATGTGTCAGGCAACTTTAAGTCCCGCCGGTATTAGATCGGTAGCCCTTTCTCGCATTGCGGAGCATGTAAAGATTCGCTATACTATTCTCCCTGTGAGATGGCCCTGAATAGGACCAAAGCCAATATAAATATTTTCTTGATCATCAACTGTTTTCTATTACCAAGAAAGGAGTTCTGCCATGAGCCGAAACCCCGTATACACCATTAGTCGGATCATCTTGTTTTCCATTTCCATCGTCTTTTTTTCAATGCTGGGAGTCTTTATCGATTTCTTCATGGGTGGCGGCTCGGCCGACGCGGCCCCGGCCATCACCATCCGGGTAAACACTACGGCCGACAACAATCTTTCAGATGGTATCCATTTCCTTACGCGAAGCGATTCTTCTGGTCAATGGGGGCACCGGGGGAGATGGCCTACGGACCGGCCTGGGACGGGCTCTCAGCCTTACTGAAGCCGGCCTGATATCCGGCGGCACCATCGGGGCGACCGGGGTCGCCGCGAACATCGTCTTTACCGACCTTCCCGGCCTTTCGGTCATCGCCCTGACCCAGTGGAACCGACGCTTTCCATCACGAGAAAGCCTCCCCCCGATCATGACCTCGGGCGTGGTTATCGACGGTACCGAGTGGCGGCGGCGACCGGATTACGCATCACGGTGGATGGCTCGGGGCCCCGGCGGGAAGCAACATTTTCTGGCTCGGGCTGGACCGATTCAGCGCCTCAATGCCGTCAAGTAATCCAAGTCAGCGACATCACCCTTCGTTCCCTCATCGTGAGCGGTGCCAAGCGGTACGGCATTCTCCTGAATCCGGCCCGGACTTCCCTGATTTCACAGTGTGATGTGACGCCAGTCCGTCAATTTTGCCATTTTTATTCAGGGTAAATTTGGCAATGCCGACTGGAACATGGTCGAACAATTGCACGGTCGGCAACAATGCCTCGCTGGGAATCGTCGTCAACCGGCCGGGGGCCTTTAACAACACCATTCGCAACAACCGGATCGGCACCGACGCGGCCGGAACAATCGCGGCCCCTAATACCGGCGCCGGGCATTGCCTTATTTACCGGCGCCTATCAATAATTGTATCACCGGCAACCTGATCTCGGGCAATACCCTCGCAGGGGATATACTTTAGCGGCACGCGGTCCTCCGTCAGTGTAACCGGTAATATCGTCCAAGGGCAACCGAATCGGAACGACCGCCAATGGCCTGACCGCCCTACCCAATGTCCAGGGGATTGTCTTCGACGGCTGTTCGATCAACAATATCATCGGCGGCACCGGTCCGGGGCAGGCGAATATCATCGCCTTTAATACCCAATCCGGGATCGTCGCCGTTGGCAACAATACCCGGGCAACCAATTCAGCCGGCAATTCAGATCTTCCAAAACACCATCTTGGGCATTGACCTGCTGGATGACAAGCTTCCCACCGCAGGCATCAGCGGCGGCGGCGTGGGCCCCAATCGATTGGCTTTGCGTCCGACGCTGACCATGGCCCAGGCCTTCAGCAATGTCGCCGTCCTCGAGGGCAGCGCCAGTCCCAATTCCACGATCGAATTATTTGTATCCGATCCCAGTCCTTCCAACTTCGGCAGCGGTAAAACCTATTGCGCCAGCACCACCGCCGACGCTACCGGGACCTTTTTCTTCTCAGGTAAGGTGGCCTGCACCGCCGGTAGCGGTACCATCTTTACCGCGACTTCGACTCTCCCTGACAACTCTACCTCCGAGTTCGGCAACAACCTGGTCGCCACCAAATTGCCGGCACTGTTTCTGCCGCTGATCCAGCACTAACCATTCAGGAATGAGTCCGAATTTGCCACCCAAGACCCTGGCCGGGAAGGAGACCAATCCTCCCGGCCAAAATCCTAAATCGGAAATAACCGGGGTGCGCTACAAGTGGCTCTCCCTGGCGGCAGTGGGGTTGGGCGTCCTCATGGCCACGATAGACATCAGCATCGTCAATGTCTCGCTGCCCACCCTGGTCCAGGCATTTCGGACCGATTTTCCCACCATCCAGTGGGTCGTCCTTTCCTATGTCCTGGTAATTACTTCGACCATGCTGAGCATGGCTCGTCTGGGCGACCTGGTGGGGAAGAAAAAAATTTACCTATTGGGTTTGATCATATTCACGTTTGGATCCTTTTTGTGCGTGTTGTCTCCCAGCGTCTATTGGTTGATCGGTTTTCGGGCCCTGCAAGGCTGCGGGGCCGTGATGATTCAATCCCTGGGCGCCGCCCTGGTTACCGAGGCCTTTCCGGCGCGGGAGCGCGGTCGGGCACTGGGGGTGATGGGCGGGATCGTCTCGGTCGGGTTGGCCCTCGGGCCGCCGGTCGGCGGCCTGATCATCGGATTGGCCAGTTGGCGCTGGATTTTCCTGATCAATATTCCCATCGGCTTCCTGGCCTTCGGGGCTACAGGGCTGTTCATTCCTTCCCTTAAAACAAAAAGGGGAGAGCACCGCTTCGACATCCTGGGCGGACTGGTCTTGTTGGCCACCATCATCGCTTATTCCCTGGGCATGACGATGGGCCAACATCTGGGTTTCAGGAATGCCCAAGTTTTAATGGTCCTGTTGGGCGCCGGCCTGGGTCTCGGGCTGTTCATTCGCGTGGAAAAAAAATCGTCCGCGCCTATGCTGAATCCGCAGCTCTTTAAGAACACCCTGTTTTCCATCAACCTGATCATGGGTTGGCTGGTTTTTATTGTGCTGGGCGGTACGTTTATCCTGCCCTTCTATCTGGAACTGGTTAAAGGGTATCCCACCGAGAAGGTTGGTTTGCTGATGATGGTCGTGCCGGTGTCCATGGGGCTGATTTCTTTGGCCGCCGGGGCCCTGTCCGACCGGTTCGGTCCCCGGGGGATTACCCTGGCGGGCCTCCTGCTGCTGGTCGTCGGCTGCCTGTCCATTGCCGGCCTGAGCGTTGAAACGACCGTCTGGGGCTATATATTCCACTTATTGCCGCTGGGGTTAGGCCTGGGACTCTTTCTGGCCCCCAACAACAGCGCGGTCATGGGCGCGGCCCCCAAGGAGCATTTGGGTGTGGCCTCGGGACTGCTGGCCCTTTCCCGAACCATGGGACACACCACCGGGATCCCCCTGGCCGGTGTGCTTTTCACCACCGGGATGATGGCCTCCGGCCGGGTCCGATCGGCCGCCGATCTTTCCCTGGCCCCGCCGCAGGACCTGGTCAACGGGCTGACAGCGACCTTTCACACCACCGCCTTGATGATCACCATCGCGACCGCTTTAGCCGCCCTGGCCTATTGGCTGGATCGTCGCCGGCCGACCTGAAGATTTTCCATCATCCTTAAGGCGATGAAGTCTTTGTCCGGCCGGGCCGCGTCTTTAAGGAATCGGAAAAGCCTTCTTTTCGTCTGCCGTGGCTTTTTCTAAGGGCTCAATTTCTTCGGGGTAGGACCAGGTTTTCAAAAGTGAAAATTAAACGCCTCTAATCCCCCCCGGTAGGTGACGTGGCAGAATACCCCTTGCCGCTTTTCAAAACCTCGCGCGCCGCCACGACTCCTGAAATCGAGGCCTGGATCAACCCACGGGTTACTCCCGCACCGTCCCCGACGGCGAAAAGATTCCTGACTTCCGTTTCAAGGCCGGGGGTGAGCTTGAGCTTCATGGAGTAGAACTTGACTTCTACGCCGTAAAGAAGCGTATCGCCGGAGTTCACTCCGGGGGCCACGTTATCGAGCGCTTCGAGCATCTCCATCAGGTTGCTGAGATGCCGGTAGGGCAGCACGAAGCTCAGGTCTCCCGGGGTGGCCTCTTCCAGGGTGGGGCGCACAGAGCCTTCGGCTATTCTTTCCGGCGTAGACCGTCGGCCCATTTTCAGATCGCCAAGCCGTTGGACGATGACGCCGCCGCCAAGCAGGTTGGCCAGGCCGGCGATGTACTTCCCATAGGATATCGGATCATTAAAGGGTCTGGTGAAATCGGTACTCACCAGGAGGGCGAAGTTCGTATTTTCCGTCTTCTTGTTTTTGTAGCTGTGCCCGTTGACGCTGAAGATGCCTTCGCTATATTCCTTGACCACCTCTCCATAGGGATTCATGCAGAACGTTCTGATTTTGTCGTGAAATCTTTTTGAGAAATAGACGAACTTCCCCTCATAAGCCACATCCGTAATATCTTTCAGAATAGCTGCCGGAAGTTCGACCCTGACCCCGATATCAACCGGATTCTTCTGGACCGAAAGGCCCAACCGCTTTGCTTCTCCGGAAAGCCAGCTCGACCCTTCCCGGCCAACGGCGGTGATAACAAACCGGGACTCAAAGGTCCGCCCGTCTTCTGTCCTGACCCCGGAAACAAAGCCATGGGCAGTCTGGATCTGCTCTACCGGCGAATCGAAGACCAGTTCAACCTTACCGTCCAGCGCGTCTCGGATTTTGCGCAACACCTCTCCGCATACCTCTGTGCCGATATGCCGTATCAATGCCGGAATAAGCTCCAGGTTGTACCCGGCGGCTTTCTTCTTCAGACGGACCAGGGCCTCCTTGTTCTGGCCGTGAATATCTCCTCCGGCCCCGAAAAAGCGGTAAACCGAATCCACATATTCGATCAGGGCGGCCAGATCTTCCTCGGAAACATACTCCTTAAGCCATCCCCCGAATTCCGAGGTCAGGGTGAGTTTCCCATCGCTATAGGCCCCGGCCCCTCCCCAGCCGCAGAGGATGCTGCAGAGGTCACACTGGACACAGGGAACTGACGTCTCGGCAACGGGACACCTTCTGGCCTTGATATCGCTGCCTTTCTCGATCATGAGGATTTTCAGGCGGGGATTCTTGATGAGCTCCAAAGCAGCGAATATCCCCGCAGGCCCGGTCCCGATAATGATGACATCGTAAGCGGGTGGCATGGTTAATCACCAACCCCAAAGGATATTATTGGATCCTGATCCATGATCTCCGCCATTCCAAATCCGTCAAAGATTTTATTTCTTCGGCCAGCTTTTCGGCTGCGGTTTCCATGACCACCCCTCCGTTTTTAATGGTATGTTTAATTTTAGCACTGCCTTTATGAATCATCAATTCTTAAAGGTAATGATGCAGTCGGTCGGGTGTAGGAATAGAAATTGTTTGACAATCGCATAA
>CAVVCH010000014.1:0-63787 GCA_963746605.1 uncultured delta proteobacterium | reverse complement strand
GGGTCTGCGGGGCGCCGAACGGGACGTTGTTGGCAAAGGCCGCGAAAAAAGTCGGATTGAAAGATTCTTGGGGTCCCGGGACAAGACGATGGTCGGGGCTCTTACCGGTCCTTTTTTTTTGGCCAAGGGGGCCGGCGATGAACCGCTGACCACCGGAGCGGCCTGGGAGGTTTGCGCCGCGGGGTCAATCCCGGGCTCTGATTGAAACTTGGCCCGCACGGACCCCCGGGACAGATTCAGAGGTTCCGCTGAAGTCCGGCCTTTCCTTCTCAATATATACATAAAGGCGGCCTCTCCTTTATTACTCATAGTCACAGACCGAGACGCGGGACTGTGCTATCATTTTGGGTTCACCGATGATATCTCCCCAAAAGTCCTCATCTGTCATCCTGAATCCTTTGGACCTCGCCTGTTCATCCTGAGCGAAGCTCGAACCGGATCCTCCGTCGTTCAGGCTCAGGATAAACTCCGCGAAGGATCTCGATGCTCGAAAGACCCAGATCTCTTCGCGTTCGCTCAGAATGACTAACACTCTCTCAAGGACTTTTTGCAAATCCGTCACCATAAGTTAAATCAACGTTCCCTCAAATTCAATATGGGCTATCAGCCCCTGCGGGTAATTCCCTCCGGCCGCGGTCTGGGATAACTCCTGATGGCTTTGCATGGGATAGGCGAGGGGAAAGCCCTTCCGCGGCAGGCCGGTAATCGGGTCCAGACCCGGGTGTTGGGGATTGCCGTCAAATCCCTCCTGGGAAGTGCCGTTTTTCAGCTTGGCCCAGGTGTCCGCCGGGATATCGGGCGGGGGGACCATGGGGAAAAGGATGTCCCGGCGCTCCCCGGGCAGCATGGTCCAGGTGTCTACCAGGAAAACACCACCCAAAGCGGCTGTCGGTTGGGCATTGTTCACAGCGAGCAGATAACCATGGTTGGCGTGAATATGGGGCGAATGGATGTCCAGACCGGCGTGGATGTTTCGAATCAAGATAGGTTCGCCGGCCAGGCCCTTCAGGGCTATATCCGGGTCATTCGCCCCGAAGTAGCCGCTCTTCCCGTTAATGGTGAAATAGCGGGGCAAAAAATTCAGGACGAAATCTTCCGGGTTAATCACCTGGTTTAGCGAGGCCATCTCATTGTAGATCGGGTCGATTTCGCTGAAGACCCAGAGGGTCGTCCGTTCCGGTTTCCAGGGTATGCCCGGCGGCGGGAAATGGGCCGAATTGCCCAGGTCATTGAACAACTGCTGGACGTCCGGGGCGGGGTCGCGGTAGGGCGTCAGGGCGTTTCCGGTTACGGCGGCCCGGGGCATGACGATCAGCATGCCGTGGAGCCCCAGGACCCGGTTGACGGGAAAGTTCACCGGGTCCTCATAGGTATAGGTTCCGGGAGGAGGCGCGGGAAAAGCGATGGTTCGGCTTTGCCCGGGAGGGATCGGCCCACTGTCTACCAAAAAAGCGCCTTCAAACAGGCCGGAAATGGCAAAGCCGTGGGGTTCATCCAGGGTGTTGTTGATCCTGATCCGGATTAATTCTCCATCGGTGGCAAAAATAACCGGGCCGGGAATATTCGGGCCGGTAACGGGGCTGGCATAAGCCCAGGAATACACCTGGGTCAGGTCCACCATTTCATGGAAGACCTCGGTAATATTGAGGGTCAGGGTCTGCCTGGCGGCCAGGGCCTCGGTCACTTTGAATATGGGAGGAAGGCCGCTGACGCAGCCTGCGGTGATGGCCGATAATCCGAGTTTGATAAAATCCCTTCTCTCCATTTCTTCCTCTTCTTCCTCACGGCGGCCCTTTTACCGCATCAAGAAACTAGTCCCCTAATAATTTGATAGTACACTATAATAATAATATATTTATTTATCAATAAGAATGGGGAAAAGACGGTATTTTGAAGGGGGGAAGATAGTATTTTCCTGTCGGGTTTTGAGGCTGGAGGCAATAGATTTTGCCCTCTATCCGGTCGAGAGCGGTCTTGCGGCTGTAAGGTCTTTGTTCAGTTCGGCTTCCACCATCGAAAGGAGCACTTCGTGATTGCAATCCTTTGGAAAAAAATAGTTGACCCCGCAGGCGGAAGCGGCCTGACGGTATTCCGGAAGATCGTGGCTGGTCAGAATCAAAATAATGATTTTAGGGTGTTTCGACCGAAGATTTCGTGATAATTCTAACCCATTGCCGTCGGGAAGATTGATATCGACAAAGGCCAGGTCAGGAAGACAGTCCACGCACATTTGCAGCGCCTCCTGGCAGGTGCCCGCCTCGATAATCATTAAGATGGGAAAGCGGTCTTTCAGTATCTTCTTAAAGGATTGACGAAAAAATTTATTATCTTCAACTAGTAAGGACGTGACCATCATTCCACCCCAGGGCCGTGAGGGCGGCCCAAAGCCCCTATAATAAAAAAATGATTCATACCAATGTGGAATCACGGGGCAGAAAAAATAAGAGATATTCCACCCCTCGGCTCTTTTGAGAGCTGCGAATTATATTTACAATATAGAGAGCGGTGAATATAATAAATAGGGTTTTTATAGTATTTTGGACTGGGGAAGGATGTATTTTCCATGGAAAAAAAGAAAATACTCATCGTCGAGGACCACACCATTCTCCGCGAAGGGTTGAAGTCACTCCTGTCCACCAATCCGGAGCTCGAGATTGTGGGAGAGGCGGGAGACGGCCGGGAGGCCATTTATCTGGTGGAAAAATTAACCCCGGACTTGGTAATGATGGATCTGTCCATGCCGCGTATGGACGGCATGGAGGCCATCCGGGAAATCAAGCGACGTTGGCCACAGACGAAGATCTTGCCCCTGACTGTCCACAAAACCGAAGAATATGTTCTGACCACCTTGAAGGCCGGGGCAGACGGCTATCTGTTAAAAGATGCCAACTACCAGGAGATGATGACTGCCATCAAAAGCGTCCTGAGCGGGAAACGATATCTGAGCCCGGGCGTATCGGAGAAGATCATCGAGGGGTATCTGGAGGGGAAACAGACGATCAAGATCCAGGGCGCCTTTGATAACCTGACCACCAGGGAACGGGAAGTATTGAAGCTCATTGCGGAGGGGTATCGAAATAAGCAAATCGCCGACGAGCTGGTCATAAGTCCCAAAACCGTTGAGAAGCACCGGGCCAACCTGATGATAAAATTGAACTTACACAGTGTCTCGGAATTGACCGCTTACGCCATGGTAAAGGGGTTCGTGATTGAGTAAGGCCGATGCTGGACAATAACGAGAGACGATAGTGGATGCAGAACGTCGAACATCGAACGTTTTTTTCTTTACTCCCCCAACGCCCGGTAGGGGAGGGGTTAATCCCCTCCCGCACTCACCCAGAAAGACAACACGAAATCTGAATCCTAAATTCCCAAAGTCGGGAGGGGATTAACCCCTCCCCTACCTTTTCAAGCAACCAGCAACCAAGAACCGGTATCCAGCATCTAGCATTGTTTCTGGCCTTTATCCAGCATCCGTTTCTTCCAAAGGCCAGGCCGCCTGAATCCGGGTGCCTTTTCCCGGTTGGGCGCGGATCGCAAAGGTTCCCCCCGAGAGTTTCGCCCGCTCTTCCATGCCGGCTAGACCCATGCCCCGAGTGGAGCCATTCAAAGCAAAAATACTCTTAAGATCGAACCCCACACCGTTATCGCGGATATCCAACTGGAGGTGATGGTCTTTTTGGACCAAATTCAGCCTGATTTGACCGGCTTGACTGTGCTTTCCGATGTTGTTCAGGGCTTCCTGAATGATGCGGAAGATTACGGTTTTCAACAGGGCGGGAATTTGCTCTTCTTGCACCTGAATTTTTTGTTTGATCCGGATGTCGGAATAGGTGGTCTGGAACTCCCGGCAGAACCAGGAAATAGTGGCCAGAATCCCCAGATCGTCCAGGATGCTGGGTCTCAGGTCCATACAGATCCGGCGGATTTCTTCAATGGCCCCCTGGATGACCGGGATGACATTTTCCAATGAGGAGCTGCCGGAGGAAACCTTTTCTTCCCGTCCGAGATGGGTCAGCATCAGATGCTCGACCCGGTATTTGATAGCGCTTAGATATTGCCCGATCCCGTCGTGCAATTCCTGGGCAATCCTCTTCCGTTCTTTTTCCTGGGCCTGTAACACCTGGTACGAATGCAGGCGCTGCTGATTCTCCGATTCCTTCAGGGTCAGTTCGATCCGTTTCCGTTCGGTGATGTCCCGGCCCTCGATGATCAGCAGGGGGACCAGGCCTCCCGGGGAGAGGACAGGCTTGATCGAAAAATCCATGGTTCGAATAACATCCCCCGCAAAAAGGATCGGAACCTCAAAACGGACCAGTTGGCCTTTGGCCGCTTGAGCGATGGCGTCTTTGAAAATATTCCGGTTGGTTTCGGTGGCGGATTCCCGCCGGAGCTCCCATAAGGGCTTACCCAGCGAGTCCCGGTAATCGATATGAAAGTAGTCTAGGGCCGTCTGGTTGATTTCCAGGACAGTCCCATCCGGATCGAGGAGACCGATGACCTGAAAGGTCTGGTTGAAAATGGCCCGGAATTTCCGGTCACTTTCCGCTAAGGCATTTTCCATGTGAACGCGGGTCTTGATTTCATTTTTAAGCGTTTCGTTGGCCCGGGTCAGTTCGGCAGTGCGCTCCAGGACCTTATCCTCCAGACGGATTTGGGCCTGACTCAGGGCTTCTTCCGCCTGCTTGCGCTTGGTGATATCCCGGATGATGGCGGTAAAATAAACTCCCCCGTTCGACTCCCAGCAGGAAAGGGAGATTTCAATAGGAAGTTCATGGCCGTTCCGGTGTTTTCCGATGAACTCCATTGTTTTGCCGGCCAGGTGCAGGATCCCATCGCGCCGAACTCTTTCCATGGCGGCGGCATGTCTCTCCTGGAATCTTTCGGGAAGGAGTTTACCCATCGGGCTCCCGAGGATCTCCGGCTCGGAATAACCGAAAAGGACTTCGGCCTTAAAGTTCCAATAAATGATCCGGCCTTCTCGGTCGGTTGAAATGATCGCGTCCGTGGCCGTTTGAGCCACGGCTCGAAAGTGCTCCTCACTGATCTTGAGGTGCTCGGCGGTTTGCAACTTATCAAAGGCGATAGCGGCCAGTTCTCCAAAAATACCCGCTGCCTGGGCGTCCTGTTCGGTAAACCCGCCGGGTTTATTGGCCAGACCGATCACTCCCACAACCGTTTCCTTGATTTTAAGGGGGGCGAAAAGCACATTTTCCAGCCGAGCGTGATTTTTTGGCAGAAAGTCGGCCCAAGGACTTTCCAGAAAATTGTTACGATAAATGACCTGACCGGTGCGGTAGGCCTCGGCGCGCATTCCCCGAACCGGCATGGGCAGGGTCGGGTCCATCCGGCAGGATAACCCTCCTGCATCCAGAAAAAGCAGTTCATTGGCTTTTTCATCCTTGGACAGAAGCGCCACATAACCTCCCCCGGACCCTATATATTTTTTCAAAATGGTGTAAATGGCCCGGGCTGTCTCTTTAAAGTCGTCGTGGGCCATTATCTGCCGGGAGCTTTCCTGAAGGGCCTGGAGCAGCGCAGTTGGGGATTGATCTTGGGTGGTCATAAAGGGATTACCTGAGCTAAACTACGATCTAAGCGCATAATATTAATAATTAATAATCAATTGTCAATTATTAATAATTAACGAATGCCTAAGTGGCACTGAGTTTATTTTCGTGTTTATGCTCTTCGAATTATAGAGGAAATAAGGGGAGGGGTCAATAAATAGAGATGCCGGGGGGTAGTGCCCCCCCGGCGGTTTAAGGGTCAGGACAAAAGGTGGGATAGCGGAATGTTATAATTCTTTCCAGGAAAGCAACTTGTAGCCGGTGATGGTCCCGCCGCCCCCACCCCCGCCCTGGCCCTTGAGGCTTTCGTCGTAATGAATGCTCCCCTGTCCGGTGACGGTTATTTTTTTGGTGACGACGGAGCCAAAGATGTCTGCCTGTCCGGTGAAGGTGGCGACGGCCTTGGGGGTATAGAGGGCGGCATACAGCACGGACTGCCCGGCGAGTTTCACGTCCGTGCAGGTGTCGGTACCGTAAACCTGCACTTTTTCCGGCTTTTGGTTCTGATTGACGATACCCTGTCCGGCCATGTCGATATTTCCGGCTACATACATGGTCAGGGACGCCCCTTCATTGATCAACAGCTTGGATTGGCCGGCGGTCTTGAAGGTGTGGTCCACGATCAGGGTTACATCCCCGTTGAGGGTCACCACGTTTTGCCCGGCCAGGTTGACCGAATCTACCCGATAGGTCCCCCCGGGGATGGTCATGGTCCCGGAAAGGGTTAAGGGAATCCCGCCTGTCGGGGCTTGTTTGGCAGTCATGTCTTTTTTCTCCGAGACGGCGCCTTTGGTGCCGGTGATTTCCCCCTGCCCGGAGAGGGTGATATCCGTTGTCGGATTCCCCCCCGGGCCGACGCTGGCGTTTCCATAGACCTCGCTCTGCCCCATTACACTGATAGATCCGGTGCCCTTGGCGTTGGTGGCGACGGATCCGTTTTTCATCAGCCCCTGGCTCACCCAGGGGGCATTCGCGGAATTGTAGCTGTCAACGTAGCCCTGTCCTTTTAAAATCACGCCCTCGTCGCCGAAGACCCCCGTGTCAAAGGTTGATGATCCGCCGGTGCCGTTCATTTTGAGCATGGCCCGGAGCTTCCGTTGGACCCCGGCGGCGCCGGAGGAGTAGCCGGTGGAATCGATCTGATAATAGGGACGATTGGCGGAGTCTTTGGCGATGGTCCGGTTTCCGCTATTGTCCTCTCGGATCACATAGGAAACGTTGTAATTGTTATTGAATCCGGTGGTGCTGCCGGTATAGCTCCAACTGGTGTTCCCATTGCCCACAATGGTATTATTGACCAATTGGCGGGCCGCGTCGGAAATACCGGCATCGGCATTTTGCAGGGCATCGGCGGCGTAATGGTAGTTGGAAGAGATTTTTTTCCCCGTGCTCGAACTGAATAAAAGGGTGGTCCCGATGAGCGAAATCAGCACCATCAGCACCATAACCGTTACCAGGGCTATTCCATGTTGATCCTTAATTTTGGTCCTCATTGCTGAACCCTCCGCTATTTGATATTTTTCGGAGCCACATTAATGGCAACAACCTTTTGGCGATAACCGCCATTGGGGGAATAGGTGGAATCGGGATGTGCCGTCTGGGCGGTGAGCACGATATTGGTGTTGACCCCGGTCTGAGTGGCCTGGAAGTCAACAACATTCTCGCCCACGGCCTCGAAACTGCCGGCGGTTTCCTTTCGCTGGAGGGTTTTGATGCCTCCAACCGTAATAATTTCATAGCTGATAACGCTGAGTTTCCCCACTTCCGACCATTGGGCATGATCTCTTGTCAGGCCCTGATTGCCGGAAAGGCTGGGGTCGGTGTCAATGGTCAATTGATTTCCGTTGATGGCGGTAATTTTTGCGTTTTCCACTTCTTCGCCGATGTAGATAACATCCCCCACGTTATAAAGGGCCTGGGTCTGAACCGCCGTCAGGTTAACCGTGATGGTAGTGTCCCCGATCGTCGGTACGTTGGTCACTTTGGTGGTATTGGTTTTGTCCCCCATGGCTCCAATGATGGTAATGGCATCCGGGTTGCTCCCGCTGCCGGGAGTGATCTTGAGTGGAGGATCGCTGGCCGAAAGGGAAACGGTCAGGGGCGCCGGCGAAGACGGCAAAAATCCGGACGAGATCATCAGGGCGACCGGACCCAATTTTCCGGCACCGTCCAGCGCTACTTTCAACCCTGCACTGCGGGCTTCGCGGCCCAACAGCTCGTTACAGGCCAGGATCATTTGATCCCTTTCCAGGATCTGGTTTTGGACGGAGTAGGCCTTTTGATTGGAGGCAAAAAGGCTGTAAACCGACCCCATGACCAGGATCAACAAGGTCAGGGTGACCAGAAGTTCGATTAGGCCAAAGCCGGACGTTTTTCTGATTGCATCCATCCTATTTACCCTTCGTCGGCCACCAGGGTGTTCAAGGTCAATGATTTGGACCCGGCCCAGGTCACCCGCACGGAAACCTTCTTGGTACCGGTTATCGGACCGGCGACAATGGACCAGGTTCGCGTGTACTTTCCCCCGGAATTCCCCTGGGACCAGGGATTCCCCTCGGAGTTGATGGGATTATTGGGATCGGAATAATTGTTGACGAACAGCGAAACGTAGTTTTCCTTTTTGAGTTCGTCGATCTTGTTCTGGGCCAGGCGGGTAGCCATGGTATCTTCCGAAGCGCCTTGATTGGTATGGATGGTCGAGATGCCCAACTGGGTCAACGCAAATAATCCGACAAAAAGAATGGTCAAGGCTATGAACAATTCGATAAGCGTAAATCCTTTTTCTTGACTGGACTGATTTTTTTGCGAGTCTGTCATATGTCGCTCACCTGAGAACAGATTTTTCCGGTAGGGGAAACGGTGATCGTTCCCTGTTTTTCTGTGTTCTGGACGGTAATGGTGGCCGTGGCCGTTGAACCCCAGGATTGGAAGGCCACCTGGTTCCCGGCGGGGGCGGTCAGGGTGACTCCCTGGTGATAATAGGGGTTGGAGTTGCTGTTGAAATCCCGGACCACTTCATTGGCCATATCCTCCCACAGCGCCGCCGCATTATTGTAGGATTGGAGCTTATAGGAATGGTCATCCAGGAATAAGAGGCGGCAGGTCTTACTGAGGGAAATGGAACGCATCTTGGTTAACTGGAGATCGGTGGTGAGGTTTTGAACCGCTCCCTTGACATTGGAGGAGGCCGTCAAAGTCTGGAAGGCGGGAACGGCGATGGCCGTGAGGATGCCCAACAGGGCGATGACGATCACCATTTCGGTGAGGGTAAAGCCCGCGCGACTTCCCCTGATAAGTCTCCTCCGCCCGAAGAGAGAACCGGGGTCCGCGGCAAGGGGAGGCCTAGGTCTAGGGGAAAATCTCCGGGTCTGAGAGCTATCGGAGGGTACGGGAGAAAATTTGTGTTTGGTGATCTCTGCCATAATTTGTTATCGATTGAAATTTATTCTAGGTTAAATTTAGAAAAGAAGTTATTTTAGATCAATGTCAAAATAGTGTAAGGCAAATTCAGTGCCATGGATCAAGAAACGGCAAAATAAAAAAAGCTATTTTTATTAGATGGTTGTCCGGTACTCCCCAATCCTTTCGGCCGGATGATCGTCAATAATTGTCATTTTTTATCAAAAAATGTTAAACAAGCCCGGGAGATAGTCTAATGGTTGATCTGATCGAGGAAGACGAGCTGGAATATGAGGGGATGGTAATCCGTCCCCCCAGCGAAGCAGACAGCATCCTGCTACAGGTGACGGTAGGGTGCTCGCATAACAAATGTACTTTTTGCGGGACTTATAAGGAAAAGCGGTTCCGGATTAAAAAGGATGAACGAATCCTGAAGGATATCCTGTTCGCCTCCAGGTATTGTCACCGGCAGGATCGGGTTTTTCTGATGGACGGGGACGCCCTGATCATCCCCCAGAAGCGCCTGGTCTGGATCCTGGAACGGATCCGGGAACACCTCCCTTGGGTTCGACGGATCGGACTTTATGCCAATGCCAAGAGCATCAAGATGAAGACGGACGAGGAGTTGCGGCAATTGAAGGATCTGGGGTTAGGGATTGTTTATCTGGGGGTGGAGACCGGACATCCGGAACTGCTGAAAAAGATCTGCAAGGGGACTTCGGCTGAAAACCTGATCCGGCAGGGGAAAAGGATCAAGGCGACCGGGATCCGACTCTCGGTCACGGTGCTGCTGGGCATTGGCGGAAAGGCCCTGTCCCGGGAACATGCCCGGGAAACGGGCCGACTGCTGACCGAGATGGACCCTGACTTTGTGGGCGCCCTGTCGGTTATGGTTTTACCGAACACCGAACTGGGTCGGGAATACGCGGAAGGCGGCTTTCAGCCTCTGGAGGTGCAGGAATTCCTGTTGGAGTTGGGGGAGATGGTTTCGGCCACCCAGCTTTCCAGAGGGCTGTTCTATTCCAACCATGCCTCCAACTATCTGCCCATAAAAGTCCGCTTCCCCGAAGGGAAAGAACCGGCCTTAGGGTTGATTGCCAGGGCCATCAAAGGGGAGGTTGGATTAAGGCCGGAATGGATGCGGGCGCTGTAGGGGGCGGAGCGCAGAGCGCGAAGCGGCATAAGCGCTGAGTTATTTTGGCACTGAATGGACTCTGGAAGGGTCACTGAAAAAGATGAACATCGAACCAACATCGAATGTGGAAGCAGGTTCGATGTTGGACGTTCATCTTTTAAATATGGGAGCCAGAGATCATGGAGCTGCCCGGCCGGGGTGAGCCGGCCAGATCACCTGCCTGTCTTATAATTCGTATAGAGGCTTCCCATCTGAATGCGGCCCGATACCGATCCCATGGCTTGTTGAGTCGGGGGCCCGAGTCTAAATCCCAACCGATCGACATCGTCGTTGGCGATGACGAGCGCGGTGGTCTGAGGGGCTTTCTGCATAACCTGAACGACCGCTTGCACATATCGGCCCCACCAGGAAGAAATCTGCCCCCGGTTATTCGATAACTCCTGGGTTTCACCATCCACAGGGGACCAACCCATGCCCGCCACAGTGCTCGCCAGGGCGTACAACTGCGCCCCCCAGCGCCCGTTGAACCCGGCCCGGCTCATCTGACCCGGAACCAGCTCAAGGTCCGCTATAATGAGGTGCGTTGGTCCAGCCTTGCAGTAGCCTTCCAGTTTACTCCAGTAGGAGGGATCGAGGTCTTGACCTCTAAAAGGGGTTTGCGCCATTAAATTGACCGTTGCCGGCCCGTGGGCGGGCTGCTCCGCCTGGGTCGTGGTACCGGTCCCGGCGGCAGTGGAACTGGAGCCGGAGCTGGAGCCTGAGCCGGAATTCGTCATATTGTCCCAATATTGACAACCGGTCGCCGATACCATGAGGAGAAACAGAGGAAGTAATAGCCAGCCTAATTTTTTCTTTTGCATTGTACCTCCAGAGTTTTTGATATGAAGTTAAAGCTTTATATTAAAAAAAATACGAAATGTCAATAAAAAACTTAGAGTTTAATATCTATTTATTTATTTTTTGTCCTTTAGCCCGTTCCATTTATAATCGATAATCTCGGTCAGCACCCCGTTAAGTTTTTTGGGATGAACAAAGGCAAACTCGCAGTCTCGAAAGGGTCGGGCGATTTCTCCTTGGGAGTCCGGAATAAAAGGAAAGCCCTTTCCCTGGAGTTCCTCCACCGCCTGGCGGGTATTGTCCACATTGAAACTGATGAGCATGACCCCTTCGCCCCGTTTCTCAATGAATTTGGCCACATCGCCGTCGGGGGCGGTGGATTCCATGAGTTCGAAACCGATCTCCCCGATCCAGTAGCGGGCCACCCGGATCTTTTCCCGTTCGTCCACATAGACCTCATCCGGACCGGTTTTTCCCAAAAAGGGTTCCCAAACCTTCCTGGCCGCCTCCAGATCTTTGACGGCGATGCAGATATGATCCATCCTGTTGACTTTCATGTCTTTCCCCAATCTTTTTGGAAATATCATTACTCATGATTTTCTGGTATCTAAATCATAGTAAGTCTGTCAAACAAAAAATGCTCATGGCCTATCGAAAGGAGCGGATCCATGGTTTTTCCGGATTTCTATCAATCCCTATTAACTCCCAAGGCTGAAACCGTTCGGCGGATCTCCGGCTTTCAGAAAAAATTGGCGGAACTGGACCTGGAAGCGGCCTTGATTTATCAGCAGGTGGATCTTTATTACTTCAGCGGGACCATGTCCAACGGCTTTCTGTTTATCCCCGCCGTGGGCGAACCCCTGTTCTTGGTCAAAAAATACCTGCCGCGGGCTCGGGCGGAATCTCCCCTGGCCCGGATCGAACCCCTGGTTTCAGCGAGCCGACTGGGCGAAGCCCTGCGGGATCATGGTTTTCGGTCTCCGGAGCGGCTGGGACTGGAATTGGATGTCCTGCCGGTGGCCACCTTTCAGTTTCTTGAAAAGCAGTTGCGATGGAAAGAGGCCGTCGATGTCGGTCCGTCTGTTCGGCGGCTGCGGGCGGTGAAATCGGATTTTGAAAGGGCCCTGATGAAAAAGGCGGGGGATATGGGCCGTCAGGTCTATCAGGCCCTGCCGGATTTATTGAAACCCGGCCTGAGCGAAATCGCCCTGGCCGGGAAACTAAACGAACGGGCCATGGCCCTGGGCAATCTGAACCTCCTGCGGGCCCGGGGATTTAACAACACCGCTTTCAACTGGCACGTGGTCAGCGGTTCCAACGGCGCTTATCTCAGCGGAAACGACGCCCCATTTGCCGGCCTGGGCCTGGGCCCGGCTTTCCCGGTAGGGGCCAGTCTGAAAATGATCGAACCCCGAGAGCCGGTCCTGGTGGATTTCGGGACCTGTTGGAACGGCTACCAATCGGACCAGACACGTATGTTTTCCATCGGGAGGCCGGACCCCGAGGTGTTGAGGGCTTATGCCGCTTTAACCGAAATCGAGGCCCTTCTCCTCGAAGAAATCCGGCCGGGAGTGCCGGCGGAGGATTTGTATCATGCCGCCTGCAGGGTGGCCGGGAAGCGAGGTTTTGGGGATAGCTTTCTGGGACCGATCGGCCGGCAGGTCAACTATGTTGGGCACGGCGTTGGGCTGGAAATCGACGAAATCCCTTTCCTGGCCGACGGCCATCGCTACCCCTTGAAGGAGGGCATGACGATGGCCCTGGAATTGAAGATCGTCCTGGACCAGGGGGCCGTAGGATTGGAAAATACCGTGGCCGTTACCGCCGGCAAACCGGAAAAACTAACCCTAGCTGAAGAAACGTTTATCCTGATTTAAGAGCAGGAACATCCAAGCAACCGCAGGCTGCTCCTAAGTGCGGGAGACACCTCCAGGGCGATTCGATGAGATACTGCTTCAGCTTGATACCTTGATGGCCCTTCGGTGAAAGGCGGCGGCCGGCAGGAAGAAGCAGAGGATCAGACCGACGATGGGCATATAGGCCAGCAGGTGCAGGGCGGCCGGCACGCCCCAGGTGTCGGCGACGGTGCCGAGCAGGGTGACCCCCAGGCCGCCGGTGCCGATAGCGAAGCCCACCATGAGTCCAGAGGCCACTCCCAGACGGCCCGGCAGGAGGTCCTGGGCCATGACCACCGTGACCGAGAAGGTGGCGATCAGGACGAAGCCCGTGAGGGCCAGGACCGGAAAGACCCCCCAGCCTTCGATACGCATGAACAGGAACAGCAGCGGCGTCGCGGCGGCCATGGTCATGGTCAGGAAGCGCTTGTGTCCCCAGCGGTCCGCCAGGGGGGCGCCGATCAGGGTGCCAATGGTCCCGGACACCAGGAAGGTGGTCACCATCTTGCCGGCCAGGAGGGGGTCGCCTTTCAGGTAATTGATATAATAGAAGGGGATGTAGCTGACCAGACCCATCTGGATCCAGGAGCGCATGGTGACGATCAGGATCAGGAGGGTTAATAAACTGTAAGAAGACCTCCCTTTCCTGTCTGCCGGGGAGGCTTTTTTTTCGCCTGTCGGGTGCTCATAACGAAAGGTAGAAAGCAATCCGATCACGGTGGCCACCATGAGCAGACCGGGAATCAGGTAAAACAAGGTCCCCTTCAGAGTGAAATGGGTGACCAGGAAGACCAGGGTAAAAGGTCCTAGGGCGAAGCCCAGGTTCCCCCCCACGGCAAAAAGGGACATGCCCGAGGCCTTGCGCCGGCCGATGAAAAAATGGGCGGTCTTGAAGCCCTCGGGGTGGAAGGCCGCCACCCCCAGCCCGCAAAAAATCACCAGCAGGAGCAGGACGGGATAATTGGGCGCCAGGCCGGCGAAGCTGATGCCCAGGGAGGCCATGAGAATCCCCACGGGGATAAGAAACGGCTTGGGCTGACGGTCCGAGACCAGGCCAAAGAGGGGCTGAATAATTGAAGAAGTCATGTTGGAAACCAGAAGGACAAGGCCGGCGGCGGTGTAGGAGAGGCCCAGCGCCTCCTTCAGAAAGGGGAGCAGGGCCGGCAGTGCCCCCTGACTGACATCGGTGACCAGATGCCCTAAACTTAATAAAATCAATATCTTAATATTCAAATTCGGCCCTTTCCCTATCCGGCCCCCCTGAGGCTTTCTCCTTGACTATTATTTGATAATCTATTACAAAAGATAGTTTATATTATTTCCGGCCAATAACGACGGTGGAACCAAAAAGGGTTTCCGGGTTCAAACGGCCAAACCGGGACATTAGAGGACTATAAGAGGGGAAAAGGTTTTCGTCAATGGAAGACAGCAATCTCCTGCGCCAGCAGCGATTGAAAAAAATTCAGGAACTCCGGGAAGCCGGGATCGATCCATATCCGAGTTTCAATGAGGTGAACCATAAGGTCGCTGAAATCCACAGCCGATTTGAATCCCAGACTGAATTCTCCCAGGACGGGGAGCCGATGATTCAGACGGCGGGGAGATTAATGACCATTCGGGACTTCGGCAAAAGTGTTTTTTTTCATTTTCAGGACGGCACCGGCCGAATGCAGGGCTACCTGAAAAAGGACATTGTCGGTCCGGAGGCTTTCGGGCTGATCAAAAAGGTGGATCTGGGGGATTTCATAGGCCTGGAGGGGACCTTATTCCGGACCAAAACCGGGGAATTGACCTTGGCGGTCCGAAAGTGGAGGCTGTTGGCCAAGGCCCTGTTGCCCCTTCCGGAGAAATTTCATGGATTGACCGATGTGGAACAGCGTTATCGGCAACGTTATCTGGATTTGCTGGTAAATCCCCAAGCCCGGATCGTATTTGAAACCCGTTCCCGCCTGATCTCCATGATCCGGACCGAAATGAACCAGCGCGGCTTCCTGGAAGTTGAAACCCCCATGATGCAGCCGATTCCCGGCGGGGCCACGGCCAAGCCCTTTCGCACCTTTCACAATGCCTTGAACCTGCCGCTTTTCCTCAGGATCGCCCCGGAGCTCTATCTGAAACGCCTGGTCATCGGCGGTCTGGAACGGGTCTATGAGATCAACCGCAACTTCAGAAACGAGGGCCTGTCCATCCAGCATAACCCCGAATTTACCATGATGGAATTTTACCAGGCCTATGCCACCTATGAGGATTTGATGTCCTTTACCGAGGAGTTGGTAGCCCTGCTGGCCGAACAAATAAAGGGAGGCTTAACCTTAACCTATCAGGGGGAGTCTATCGATTTAACCCCTCCCTGGAAAAGACTTCCCTTTCTGGAAGCCATCCGGACCCTCGGGGGGGTCGATCCCGAGGTCCTGACAAATCCCTCCAAGGCCTTGGCTCTGGCCAAGGAGCAGGGTGCCCAGCTTCAGGCCGGGGATGGTCCAGGGAAAGCGCTGACCAAGATCTTTGAACAGGTGGTGGAACCCCGATTGCGTCAGCCCACGTTTATCACCGGCTACCCGGTGGAAGTGTCGCCTTTAGCCAAGAGAAGCCCGGCCAATCCGGAACTGACCGATCGTTTTGAACTTTTTGTCTGCGGCCGGGAGATAGCGAACGGATTCACCGAACTGAATGACCCCCAAGACCAGCGGGATCGTTTTCTGGACCAGATGAAGGCCAAGGAAGCCGGCGATGAGGAGGCCCAGGCCATGGACAAAGATTTTATTCAGGCCTTGGAGTACGGCATGCCTCCCACGGCCGGCGAGGGGATAGGAATCGATCGGCTGGTCATGCTCTTTACCGATGCCCCTTCCATCCGGGAGGTGATTTTATTCCCCCAACTTCGGCCTGAAGGTTAACACGATTTGGAATTGTTTCGATCGATGTCCTTTGAGTTTTTTGTCAGCCTTCGTTATTTGAAAGCCAAACGAAAGCAGACCTTTATTTCCATCATCACGTTTATTTCCATCGGCGGGGTGACTCTGGGCGTTACGGCCTTGATCGTTGTCCTGGCCGTTATGAGCGGCTTTGAAAACGATTTAAAGAATAAAATCTTAGGCCTCAACGCCCATGTGCTGGTTCTGAGCTGGGACAACCAGGTAGAGCATTATGAACAGCTCGCCGGGCAGGTGGAGAAAGTGCCCGGGGTTACGGGGGCGACCCCCTTTATCCTGACGCAAGTCCTTTTGAATACGCCGCAGAAGGTGACCGGGGCCGTCCTCCGGGGGTTAGAGGTCAACAGCGCCCGACGGGTGATTATCCTGGACCGGATTATCCGGACCGGATCCTGGAAGGCCCTGGAGGCCCCGTCCGGGGATCACCCGGAACCCGGGGCGTCTCTGCCGGGGATCATTCTGGGGCAGGAATTAGCCAAACAGTTGGGCCTTTCCTTAGGAGATCCGGTTTCCGTGGTCTCTCCCCTGGGTGAGGTCTCGCCGTTGGGTCGGGTTCCTAAAGCGAGGCCCTTCCGGCTGGCCGGGACCTTTGAATCCGGCATGTTTGAGTATGATTCCACCATCGCCTTTATTTCCCTGGCCCAGGCCCAGGCCTTTTTAGCCATGCCCGGACGCGTCACCGGTCTGGAGGTTAAGACCCGGGATATCTACGAAGCGGATCGGATCGCCAAAGAGATCAAGACCCGTTTGGGATTCCCCTACTGGACCAAGGACTGGATGCGCATGAACAAGAACCTCTTTTCGGCCCTGAAACTCGAAAAACTGGTGATGTTCATTATTTTAGCTCTGATCATTTTGGTGGCCGCTTTCAATATCGTCTCATCGCTTATCATGGTGGTCATGGAAAAGACCAAGGATATCGCCGTCCTTAAATCCATGGGGGCCACGGCCGGCAGCATTATGAAAATCTTTGTTCTGGAAGGCCTGATCATCGGGATAGTAGGTACGACCCTGGGCCTCATCGGCGGGGTCGGGTTATGCGAAATTCTGAGGAAATATCAATTTATCCATTTGCCCAGCGATGTCTATTACATTTCCTCCCTGCCGGTATTGATGAAGGGACCGGATATTTTGCTGATCGTGTTCGCCGCCATCGGAATTACCTTTGTGGCCACCTTGTACCCGGCCTGGCAGGCTTCCCGGCTCGATCCGGTTGAGGCCCTCCGTTATGAGTGACGGAATCGTCCGAAGTCCGTTTGCGAGGTTATCATGATGGACGGGGGCCGGGAAAACGATCCGACCGATCAACCCCTCCTGGCCGTAACAAACCTGGACCGGAGCTATGAAATCGGCGGCCACCGGATAGAGGTGTTGAAGGGGCTGGAGTTGTCGGTTTTCAGACAGGATACTATCGCCGTGGTAGGCGCCTCGGGGGTGGGGAAATCAACCTTATTGCATATCCTCGGAACGCTGGATCATCCAACCCGGGGCGAGGTTCTTTTCGAGGGCCGGGATATGTTTCGATTGAGCCCCGCGGAGCTGGCCCGATTTCGCAACCGGAAGATCGGCTTTGTTTTTCAATTCCATCACCTGCTACCGGAATTTAATGCGCTGGAAAACACGATGATGCCGGTCCTGATCGACCGGGGTGGGAAGGCCGAGGCCCGGACCCGGGCCGAGGAGATCCTGATCCGCTTAGGGCTCCAGGATCGATTGACCCACCGGATCGGAGAACTCTCCGGCGGAGAACAACAGCGGGTGGCCATCGCCCGGGCGTTGGTCCAAGCGCCGAAGCTGGTGCTGGCCGATGAACCTACAGGGAATTTGGACCGAAAAACCGGCGAACAGATCCTGAAGCTCTTTATGGATCTGAATCGGGAGCAGGGGATCACCCTGATCATGGTTACCCACAATCTGGAACTGGCCGGGCAATTTCAGCGGGTGATTGAAATCAGGGACGGACGGGTCCGGGAATCAGCCTAAGGTTGAAAAAGAGCGCTGCCGGAGGCTTACCGGATGCTCCGAAAGTCAGGGAAGGTTTCAGCGTCCAGTAAAACTTTTTTCAGGGGGAATGCGTTATGAAGGGGAAGAGGTGGGGAACGATTCTTGGGGTGATCTTCGGTTTCCTGTTGTCGGGAGCAACAACCCAGGCGACCGCCGCCGCCGAACGGGTAGCCGTATTGCCGCTGGTTATTTACAGCCAGGAAGATCTGGCCTATTTAAGGAAAAACGTGCTGGAAACCCTGCACGGAAACCTCAGCCAGCAGAAGATCTCCCTCGTACCGCTGGCCGAAGTGGAGCCCTGGCTGGATAAACCGATCCCCACCGCTTGGGATGAACTCCGATCCCTGGGAAAGGATCTGGGGGCCGACAAAATCATTTTCGGAAGTCTAACCAAGATTGGACAGCGGCTGACCCTTTCGGGAAATCTCCTGGAAGTCCGCACCGACCGACCGCCGCTGACTTTCTCGCTTTCTGAAGAAGGGCTGGAAAATATTCTAAAGCTGACCGAGCGGTTTTCCAAAGAATTGACGTTGAAACTCTCCGGTCTGCAAAAGATCGTCTCCCTTCAGATTAAAGGGAATCAACGCATTGAGAGCCAGGCCATCGAGCGGGAGTTGAAAACCAAACCCGGCGACGCCTTCCAGCAGGAGGCTCTCGATCAGGATCTCCGAGCCATTTTTAAGATGGGCTTCTTTTCCGATGTCCGCCTGGAAACGGAGACGGTCCCGGAAGGGCGTCGGGTAATTTTCGTCGTTACCGAACGGCCCTTTGTGAAGAAAATCGAACTCAAAGGAAACAAAGAACTGAAGGAGGAGGAACTCAAGGACCAGTTGACCCTCAAGCCCTTCGCTATTATGAATCTAAATACCGTGAATGAAAGCCTGGAAAAACTGAATACCTTCTACCAGTCCAAGGGCTATTACAACGCCCAGATCAACTATACCATTCAGTCGGAGGAAAAACAGTCCGTTACCGTCACCTTCAATATTACCGAGGGAAAAAAAGTCTATATTAAAACCATTGCCTTTCAGGGCTTGAAATCCTTCAAAGAAAAACAATTGAAGGGCCTCATGGAAACCAACGAGAAGGATTTTCTCTATTGGGTCACCTCTTCGGGGCTCTATAAAAAGGAACTACTGGAAAAAGATCTGGAGAAGATTTCCGCCTTTTACTACAACCACGGCTATCTTAAGGCCAAGGTGGGGGATCCGGAAGTCAAACACGAGGGGGATTGGCTGTATATTACTATCCCCATAGACGAAGGGATCCAGTATCGAATGGGTGAAGTAGATATCCGGGGAGACCTGCGGCAACCCAAAGAGAAAATGCTGGCCGATTTGGCGATTCGAAAAGAAAAATTTTATAACCGGGAGGTCATCCGGCAGGATGTCCTTAAGTTGTCTGAAGGGTATTCCCTGGAAGGGTTTGCCTTCTCCGAGATCGTCCCTCAAATCAACGAAGACCCCTCGGTACCCAAGGTGGATCTGGTTTACGAGATTAAGAAGGGACCCAAGGTCTACTTCGAACGTATCGATATTGTCGGCAACACCAAAACCAGGGATAAAGTGATCCGGCGGGAATTCAAAGTGGCCGAACAGGGCTTGTTCGACGCCGCCGCGCTGCGGCGAAGCAACGAGAATTTAAACCGTTTGGATTACTTTGAGGAAATCAATATTTCCACCACCCCGGGCAGCCAGGAAGACCGGATGAACCTGAAGGTGGAGGTGAAGGAAAAAATGACGGGGTCTTTTTCCGTGGGGGCGGGCTACAGCGCCGTGGATCAATTTTCCGTGATGGGGTCGATTGCCCAGCGGAATCTCTTCGGGCGGGGACAGCGTTTGAGTTTAGACGCCTATCTGAGCGGCAACACCAATCGCTACAGCCTGAATTTTGTCGAACCCTGGTTGTTCGATATCCCCCTCTCGTTTGGGGCCACTCTGTACAACTGGATCCGCCAATATGACTCCTACAACAAGGATAGCTACGGCGGTAACCTCGATCTCGGCTACCTGCTCTGGGGGGACTATGTCCGAGGGTATCTCACGTATACCTATGACGATGCCAACGTGACGGCCGTGCAGGCCAATGCGCCCAGTCAGATCCAGAACAGCGCCGGAAGGAATACCACCAGCAGCATGCGTTTTACCCTGCGCCGGGATTCCCGGGATGTGCTGTTCAATACCAATAAAGGGTCCTTGAACAGCGCCTCGGTGGAGTATGCCGGCGGACCGCTGGGCGGTACCAGCCAATTCACGCGCTACCTGGTCGGCTCCGGATGGTATTTTCCCGCTTTCTGGGGGACCACTTTCTTCGTCAACGGCAAGGCCGGGTACATTACGGAAAACGGAAAGGTCCCGGACTATGAAAAGTTTTACCTGGGGGGCATCAATTCCATCCGCGGCTTTAAATATAACACCATCGGGGTGATCGATCCGGTTACCGGGCAGGTTGAGGGTGGGGATCAAATGGTCCAATTCAACTGGGAATTTATTTTCCCGGTCTTCCCCTCCTTCGGGTTAAAGGGAGTGGTCTTTCTTGATGCGGGCAACGTCTATAACCATGGCCAGGGTGTTGATGTCGGAAATTTTAAAAGAACCGCGGGCATGGGGGTGCGCTGGTACTCCCCCATGGGACCCCTGCGCCTGGAGTGGGGTTGGAACCTTAATCCTCAACCCGGGGAAGACAGCAACAACTGGGAATTCACTATTGGCACCTTTTTTTAATATTACAGCAGGAGGGATTTCATGAACAACGTTTTAGTGAGGGGGATGTTAGCGGGGCTATTGATTTGCGGCCTATGGGGCACCGGACCGGTCCTGGCCAGTGAACCGGTAAAAATAGGCGTTTTGGATCTACAAAAATGCCTGGATCAATCCGAGGCCGGGAAAAAGGCCAAAAAAATCCTTCAGGACAAGTCGGAGCGCGTCAAAAAAGACCTGAGCCTGAAACGAGATGAGTTGAAAAAAACACGGGAAGAATTTGCTAAGAAGAGCAGTGTGCTGAACGCGGATGTGCGGCGGGAGAAGGAAAAGGAGATGGTCCGGAAAGAGGAAGATTTCCGTGACCAGGTCCAGGAGAAAGAAGAGGAGATGCGCAAGGATGAGTACAATTCCATGCAGCCCTTGCTGAATGATTTATTTGAAGTGACCACCAAGGTGGCCAAGGATGACGGCTATACCTTAATCCTGGAGGCCAAAAGCGGGGTGGTCTTTTATAGCAAAGCCATCGAAATTACCGACAAGGTAATCAAGCTTTTCAACGAAGGTAAAATCAAGGCTAAAGAAAAAAAATAGGTTCATGAAGCCGCCGTCCGCCAAAAGACCGGGGGTTCCACTTTCCCGTTTAGCCGAGATCGTGGGAGGAGAAATTCGAGGCCCCTGCGAAGGATTGATTTCAGGGATAAACAGCCTTCGAGAGGCCGCTCCGGGAGAGATCAGCTTTCTGGTGAATCCCCGTTATGCCCCGGAATTGGAAAAGACCAGGGCCTCGGCCGTTATCGTGGGCCTCCAGGCCCCGGAGACTTCAAAACCCGTGCTCATCACCGCGAATCCGTATTTAGCCTACGCCCGGATCGCGGCTTATTTCGCCCCGCTGCCGGATCATCCGGGAGGGGTCAGCGCCCTGGCCCACGTGGGAGAGGATTGTCAATTGGGTGAGGGCGTAACCGTCTATCCCTTTGTTTTTCTCGGAAACCAGGTGACCTTGGAGGAAGGCGTTTGTCTCTACCCGGGGGTTTACCTGGGGGATCGGGTCCGGATCGGTCGGGATTCGATCATTTATCCCAATGTCTCCATCCTGTCCGGGACAACAATCGGTGCTCGGGTGATCATCCACAGCGGAACGGTCATCGGCAGCGACGGCTATGGGTTTGCCCGGGATGGGGAACGCCATGTAAAAATTCCTCAGCTCGGGACGGTTCAGATTGATGACGATTGTGAAATCGGGGCCAACAATACCATTGACCGGGCGGCCTTGGGAAGAACCTGGATTCAGTCCGGGGTTAAGACCGACAACCTGGTACAGATCGCCCATAACGTAGTGGTGGGGGAGAATACCCTGCTGATCGCCCAGGTGGGGATTTCCGGCAGCGCCGTCATTGGTCGAAATGTTATCCTGGCCGGACAGGCGGGAGTAGCCGGCCATATCACCGTGGGCGACGGCGTCATGGTGGGCGGCAAGTCGGGGGTGGCCAAATCGATTCCGCCCGGCCAGATCGTTTCCGGCAACCCCACGATGCCCCATCAAACCTATTTGCGCACCCGAATGCTGATTCAGCGATTGCCGGAAATGCAGCAGCAAATCCGCTCCCTGGAAGATCGAATTCGAAATCTGGAAGCCTTAATCGAAAAAGGAAGGAGTGCCCGTCATGGAGATCAGTCATGAAGAAATTTTAACCCTCCTGCCTCACCGCTATCCGTTTTTATTGGTCGACCGGGTCCTGGATTGGGTGGCCAATGAAAAAATTGTCGGGTTGAAGAACGTGACCTTTAACGAGCCTTTTTTCCCGGGCCATTTCCCGGGAAAACCCGTCATGCCCGGGGTGCTGATAATCGAATCCATGGCCCAGGTGGGCGGCCTGCTGGCCTACAAATCACTCCCCCGACTTAAGGGAAGATTAATTTATTTTATGGCCATGGACAAGGTGAAATTCCGCAAACCGGTTGTGCCCGGGGACCAATTGATTTTAGAATTAACGGCCTTGCGCAGCGGACAGCGGGTTTGGAAAATGCAGGGGAAAGCCCTGGTCAAAGACACGCTGGTGGCCGAAGCCGAATTGACCGCGGCTGTTTCCGACGAAAAAGAAAATACCGTCCTCGAGGAGGCTTAACGTTTTATGTCCACAATTCACCCCACGGCCATTATTGACCCCACAGCCGAACTGCATGAGACCGTCTCGGTAGGCCCCTACAGCATCATCGCGGGGAGTGTAACCATCGATTCCGGGACGCAGATCGGGTCCCACGTCTTTATTGACCAATATACCCGGATCGGCAAAGACTGTCAGATTTTTCCATTCACCTCCATCGGGACGGCACCCCAGGACAAGAAATTCAAGGGGGAGAAAACGGAATTGGTGATCGGTGACGAAAACGTGATCCGGGAATACGTCACCATTAACCGGGGGACTCCCGACGGGGGAGGCGTCACCCGCATTGGAAATCAGAACCTGCTTTTGGCCTATATTCATATTGCCCATGATTGTCACCTCGGAAACGGGATCACCATGGTCAATGTCGCCACATTGGGCGGCCATGTGACCTTGGAGGATTATTCCGTTATCGGGGGCCTGGCTGCCGTTCACCAGTTCGTCCGTATTGGGGCCCACGCCTATGTGGGAGGAAAAACCGGGGTCTCTCAGGATATCCCCCCCTTTGTGCTGGCCTCCGGAGAGCGAGCCAAGCTGTTCGGCCTGAACATCGTGGGGCTGAAACGGCACAATTTTTCCAATGAGGCCATCCAGGCCCTGAAAAAAGCCTACCAGACCGTGATTCGTTCCCATTTGACCATTCAGGAGGCGATGATCCGGGTAGAAAAAGAAGTTCCGGTTTTTCCCGAAGTGAAACAATTCCTGGAGTTTGTGCGTAATTCCAAGCGGGGGATCCCACGTCGATGAAGGAAGCCCTGCCCATCGGCCTCATTGCCGGGAATGGGATGTTTCCGATTCTAATCGCCCAGGCCGCCCGGCAGGCGGGGAAACGAATGATCGCCGTGGCTCACCTGGGGGAGACTCAGCCGGAGTTGGAACCTTGGGTGGAAAGTCTGCACTGGATTCGATTGGGGGAATTCGGCAAGCTGGTCAAAATTTTTCAAAAGGAGGCGGTCAGCCAGGTCATCCTGGCCGGCGGAATCGACAAAAAAAAGATGTTTTCCAGGGTCCGCCCCGATTTGAAAGGGCTCTTGCTGATGGCCAAAATGGGGCAGCGCAAGGACGACCTGATCCTCAGGACCGTGGCCCGGGAACTGGCCAAAGAAGGCCTTGAAGTGCTGCCGTCCACCGCGCTCCTGCCTTCCTTGCTGGCCCCGCCCGGGGTGTTGACCCGCCGCCGGCCCACGGCAGAGGAGCAAAGGGATATCGATTTCGGTTGGCCCCTGGCCAAGGAATTGGGAAAATTGGATATCGGGCAGTGCCTGGTGGTGCGGAATGGAGCGGTGGTGGCAGTAGAAGCCATGGAAGGAACCGATGAAACCATCCGTCGGGGGGGGCGGTTGGCCAAGGAAAAAGCGGTGGTGATCAAGATGACCAAACCGATTCAGGACCTGCGGTTTGATTTGCCGGCTATTGGGGAGCAGACTATCCGCACCATGCAGGAGGTGAAAGCCTCGGTATTGGCTATTGAGGCGCGGAAGACCTTAATCTTCGACCAGGAGTCCACTATCCGGCTGGCCGACCGTTACCGGATGGTTATCGTCTCGAGATAAACCCGTTCTTCTTTTGTCCGAACCCAATCCCCCTAAACCAGAAAATGCAAATTCGAAATTCCAAGCCCGAAATCCGAAACAAACTCGAAGGTCCAAAAGCCCAATGTTCGAAACAAAAACAAGTTGACAGATGGAATTTTTTCGATTGAAAAAAACAAAGGTTGGCATTATCGGTGTGGGGTACCTGGGGCGGTTTCACTTGGAAAAGTACGCCCGGATGGCGGACGTGGAAATAGGCGGTGTCGCGGAGGTCCGACCGGACCGCTTAAAGGAGATCACCGATCGATTCCAGATCCCCGGGTACCTGGATTACCGGGACCTGATTCCTCAGGTGGAAGCGATCAGCATTGTCGTTCCTACCCAAGACCATGGCCCCATTGCCAGGGACTGCCTGGAGGCCGGAGTTCCGATACTGATTGAGAAACCCATTACCTCTACCTTGGCTGAGGCCGAGGAACTGATCGCCTTAGCCGAACGAAAGGGATGCCTGATCCAGGTCGGCCATTTGGAGCGATTTAATCCGGCCTATTTAAAAGTCCGGCACCTTATCCAGCGTCCCTTATTTATTGAGACCCACCGTCTGTCGCCCTTTAAAGAGCGGGGAATCGATGTGAATGTGGTCCTGGATCTGATGATCCATGATTTGGATTTGATCCTTCATCTAATCGGCTCTCCTCCGGAAAATGTGCAGGCCGTAGGGGTGCCGGTGATTTCCAACCAGGTGGATATCGCCAACGCCCGGATTCAATTTCAAAACGGCGGTGTGGCCAATATTACCGCCAGTCGGATATCCATCACGGCCATGCGCAAGCTGCGGATATTCCAGCCGGGAGCCTACCTCTCCCTGGACTTGGGGGCCAAGGCCTACCGGTTGGTGCGGCTGGAAAAAGGCCCTGAGAAAGAACAGCCTGGAATGCCCTTTGTTTTCGAAGAGGGGGCCTTTGCCGAACAGGACGCCTTGGAGCTGGAGCTTCGATCGTTTATCCGGTCCATTCGTGAAGGAACCCCGCCCCTGGTCTCCGGAGAAGACGGCCGGAAGGCCCTGGCCCTGGCCTTGGAAGTCAACCGGGAGATCGAAAAGAATTGTTCCCCCGGCGGTGCCTCCTGGATTCCGGAAGGGTTGCCGGAATTAGAGGCCTTCCAATCCTGGCTCGGTTCGGGAACGAACGGCTTCGAATCCTGAGCCGGGTGAAACCGATCAAGCAAATCTGTATTATCGCGGGCGAGGCCTCCGGGGACCTGCACGGGGCCTCCCTGGTGAAGGCCTTGAAGGAATCCGGGAGATCGCTCGTTTTTTTTGGACTGGGCGGGCCGCGATTGCGGGAGGCGGGGGTGGAAATGGTTTACCCCCCGCCGCTGAACGTGGTCGGCTTTACCGAGGTGGTGGCCAAGATCGCTCATATTTTCCGGGCCTTTCAAAGGGTCAAACAAACGTTGGTGGATCGTTCCGCCGATCTTTTGGTGTTGATCGATTATCCCGAACTCAATTTGCGCCTGGCCCGTTTCGCCCACCAGCGGAACATTCCCGTTCTGTTTTATATCAGTCCCCAGGTCTGGGCCTGGCGCGCCGGCCGGGTCAAAACCATTGCCCGGGTAGTGGACCGGATGGCCGTCATCCTTCCCTTTGAAGAGGAGTTTTACCGGGCCCGAGGGCTGGCAGTGGAATTTGTGGGTCACCCCCTTTGGGATGTCCTGGAGGAGGCCCTCTCGCGGGAAGAAGATCCAGGGCTCTCTGGGGCGGAACCGGAAAGTACCATAATCGGATTGTTGCCGGGAAGCCGGCCGACGGAAGTCAATCAAATCCTGCCGGTCCTGCTGGACACCGCCTGGATCTTGAAACAACGTTTTTCGGGGCCGCTGGTGTTTTGGTTGCCCATAGCCCCTTCGCTCGATCCCTCGGCCATCCGGGAAAAGGTCGCTCCCTATCAGGAGCGGGGTCTTTCCCTTCGCCTGGTCTCCGGCGGGTCTCCGGCGGCCCTGAAACGATGCGATCTGGCCTTGGTGGCTTCAGGAACCGCCACCCTGGAAGCGGCTATTTTGGGGGTGCCGATGATCATCGTTTACAAGGTTTCGGCGGTCAACTACTGGATTGCCAAACGACTGATCAAAGTGCCCTACATCGGTCTGGTGAATTGGATTGCCGGAGAAAAAATTATCTCCGAATATGTTCAGGATCAGGCCCTTCCCCAGGCCCTGGCCGCAGAGGCCTTGACCTTGCTGAACGATCCGGTTCAACGGGAGGAACTTCGGACGAAAATGGCTCGGGTCCGACAAAAATTGGGAGGTCCGGGGGCTTCGCGCCGGGTGGCCCGGTTGGCCCTGGAAATGCTGGACGGATGATGACGGAACGACTCCTAAACTTAGTCAAACCCTATTGGGTCCGCCTGGTCCTGGCCATGATTTGTATGGCCGTGGTGGCCGGGGTCACCGCCCTCATGGCTTATCTCGTCAAACCGGTGCTGGACGACATCTTTTTTCAGAAAAGTATGGCGACTCTTTCCCTGCTGCCACCCTTTATTATCCTGCTGTATATCGTTAAGGGGGGGTTCGGTTACGGCCAGGCCTACCTGATGAGCTTCGTGGGTCAGCGGATCGTGGCCAACCTCCGCGAACAACTCTATCGCCACCTTCAGCGATTGTCCCTCTCTTATTTTGATCGGACCTCCACCGGATTGTTGATGTCCCGGATCATCAACGATGTCAACCTGATTCAGGGAGCGGTTTCCAGCGCCGTCACCGGGATACTGAAGGATCTGTTTACCATCATCGGTCTGGTGGTCGTCATTTTCTATCGGGACTGGCAGCTGGCTGGCTTAGCCATCCTGGTGCTGCCCATCGCCGTGCTGCCGATCGTAAAGTTCGGGCGCAAACTCCGAAAAATCAGCACCCAGAGTCAAAAAACCATGGCGGCGATTTCCATCCACCTCCACGAAACCTTATCGGGCAACCGTATCGTCAAGGCCTTTGGAATGGAGGATCGGGAAGTGGAACGCTTCCAAAAAAAGAATCAAACGTTTTTTGATTTGACCATGAAGGATGTTTCGGTCAAATCCATGTCTTCCCCCATCATGGAATTCTTAGGGGGCATCGGGATTGCCGCCATTATCTGGTACGGCGGCTATAACGTGATCCGGGGAACATCCACTCCCGGAACCTTCTTTTCTTTTTTGACGGCCCTGTTGATGCTCTACGAACCCATTAAACATTTAAGCGGGGTCAACAACACCATCCAGCAGGGGATGGCGGCCGCCGTTCGGGTTTTCGAGATTCTGGATCTGGAACCGGAGATTCAGGATCAGCCCGGGGCGACGCCCCTCCAGGAAGTACGGCAGGGCATCGTCTTTCAAGACGTTTCCTTTCGTTACGACCGGGAGTGGGTTCTCCGCCACCTCAATCTGGAGGTGCGATTCGGAGAAGTCATTGCCCTGGTCGGCACCAGCGGCGGCGGGAAAACGACCCTGGTCAACCTCATCCCGCGTTTTTACGAGAGGACGGAAGGAGAGATCCTGATAGACGGCCGGCCGATCCAGTCGGTTACCCTGGCCTCCCTGCGCGGGCAGATCGGTATCGTGACCCAGCAAACCATCCTCTTCAACGACACAGTCCGCAACAATATCCGTTATGGATCGCCCCAAAAAAGCGAGGAGGAGATTATCCAGGCGGCCCGGGCCGCTTACGCCTATGATTTCATCGAGCGGCTCCCGGAACAAATGGAAACCCTCATCGGCGAACAGGGAGTCCGCCTGTCCGGCGGGGAGCGCCAGCGGATTTCCATTGCCCGGGCCCTGTTGAAGGACGCCCCCATCCTGATCTTGGATGAAGCCACTTCGGCCCTGGATTCCGATTCGGAGGCCGAGGTTCAAAGGGCCCTCGAAAATTTGATGACCGGACGGACGACCCTGGTCATCGCCCATCGCTTCTCCACCATCCGCAAGGCCGACCGGATTATCGTCATCGCCGACGGCCGGATCGTGGAGCAGGGGAGACACGAAGAGCTGTGGCAATTGGGCGGGGAATACCGGAGGATTTATGAGATTCAGTTCCGGGATAACGGCGGCGAGGCGTAGTCGGTGGATTGGAAGTGGCTTCCGGCAGGGGTGGGAGAAACGGCCTGGGATCAAGGACTGGCGTTGTTTGCGGACGCCCCTTATTCGCTGCTCTATGGCTGGCGCCGGGTCTATGAGGAATCCCTGGGTCTCAAAACCTATTATCTCCTGGTCGAAGACCGAGGCCAGGTTCGGGGTCTCTGCCCTTTAGTCCTGATGAAAAGCCCCTGGTTTGGTGGCGGACGCCATCTCATTTCCCTGCCATTTCAGACCCGGGCCGGGTTATGGACCCTCGACCCCGCGCTACGGGCAGGGATGCTGGAGGCCGTCAGCGCCCAGGCGGAATCCCTGAAGGCCGAAACCGTGGAATTGCGGGAACTGGAGGGTCTTCAGGACCCCGAGCTCCCGGCCAATCAGGAACATCTGGAAATGATCCTGGAATTGCCCGGCGACTGGAGGGTTTTTGAAAAACAGGTCAGCCCCCGCCTGCGCCAGGCCAGGAAAGCCCGGCAGTCGGGTCTGGTGGTGCGGCAGGGGGTGGAAGAAGAGCTGCTCGAAGATTTCTATCGGGTCTTTTCCCTGAGGATGCGGGAACTGTTTTTCCCCGTCTATCCCTTACGATTTTTTCAAAAAATCCTGGAGGTGTTTCCTGACCGCTGCCGGCTGCTGCTGGTCTATAAAGGGATGGTGCCGCTGGCCGGGATGCTTCTTTTTCATTTTCGGGAAAGTGTCAGCGCCCCGTATGTGGCCAGTATGACGGCCTATCAAAACGAACATCCGAATCAGTTGTTATACCAGGCCGCTCTGCGGGACACCTGGGAGTCGGGGGCCACTCATTTTAGTTTTTGCCGCAGCCAGTCGGGTTCGGGAACCTATCAATTCAAAAGGCAATGGAAAGCCCAGCCCCGTCCCCTGCGCTACCTCTATCCCCGGATTAAAGACAGCGGGAGGGTTTGCTCGGTGGAGGAAGCCCGGCAGTCCCTCACCTACCATCTGGCGGCAACGATCTGGCCCCGACTGCCCTTGTCCTGGACGCAATGGCTGGGGAGTCGGTTGATCCGTCGATTGGTTATCGCCTGATGAATAACCCAAGATTGACCAACGTCCTCATTATCATTCCGGCCTATCAGGAGGAGGACAATATCCTCCGCGTGCTGGAAGACATCCGCGTCTATCTCCCCGGGACGGACATCCTGGTCATCAATGACGGGTCCACCGATCGGACCTCCACCCGGGCGAGGCAGGCGGGGGTCAACGTGATTGACCTGCCCTTCAATCTGGGGATTGGCGCGGCGATGCAGACCGGATTTCGATATGCCGCGGCCCACCGGTACACGGCCGCTATCCAGATCGACGCCGATTATCAACATCCGGCCGAAGAGGCCCCCCGATTGGTAAAGACTCTGGAGGATGAAAAAGCGGACCTGGTGATCGGGTCTCGTTTCATGGCCCCCACCGGTTACCGAGGATCCTGGCTCCGCCGCCTGGGAAATCTTATTTTCCAAGGGGCCAACGCCTTAATCGTGGGACAGCGGATCGTGGACAATACCTCTGGATTCCGGGCCTATTCGGAACGCGCCATCTCAATCCTGGCCCAAAATTATCTGGGTGAATATCCGGAACCGGAATCGATCAGTTACCTGGATGCCCAGGACTGCCGATTGGTGGAGATACCGGTCAAGATGCGCACCCGTACGGCCGGATTTTCTTCCATCACTCCTATTAAAAGTATCTACTACATGGTTCGGGTCCTGATCTCCATCCTTTCCTTCAAGAAACGGCGGCGGAGGTAAACCATGAATTTTGTTCTATTGAAAATCAGCACCCTGTTGCTTTCTCTGTTTCTATTTTTTTGGATTTTCTCCCTGATCCGGCGAAGAAAGCTGATGGAGGAATATGCTTTTTTGTGGATTATGATCGCCGGAGTATTCTCAGGGTTGTCGTTTTTTCATCCCCTGATCGACCGGGTCGCTTACTGGCTGGGGATTGACTACGGCCCGACCGCCCTGTTCCTTTTCTTCAACGTAGTCACCATTTTCATTCTTATTCATTTTTCCATCCAACTCTCGGATTTTAAAACCAAGAAACGCATCCTGGCCCAAGAGGTGGCCCTGCTGCGGAACCAGGTGGATGAACTGTCCCGGCGGGCCGGGGGTCCGGACCTATAATCGCTAAGCTATTTCTGTGCCGGATGGACTGCGGAAGGGGCAATAAGAAAGATAAACATCGAACGTCGAACGTCCAACATCGAATGTTTAATGGTGATGAGTTCGAAAAAAGTCCCGAACTGTCATCCTGAACCTTCACCTTCTGTCACCCTGAGCCCTTCGCCTGACTGTCATCCTGAGAGAAGCGAAGGATCTCGGTTTTCGGCTCAGGATAGACTCCGCGATTGGATGTTTGTTTTTCATTCGATGTTGGACGTTCGATGTTCGACGTTCATCTCTTATAACATCCTAAACGGCATCAATGAAGCCCTTGAATGTTTACCAAACAATTTCTGACCCAAAATTTTAGGGCTATGGGTTTATGCTGTAATGAACCTCCTCACCTTTGACATCGAAGACTGGTATCATATCAATTATCCGTTCACCGATTTTGGGAATTTCGATCGGCGAGAGGACCATGGTTCTCTGGTGGAGCGTCTGCGGGGAATTTTAGCGCTCTGTCGCACTTACCGGTCGAGGGGGACCTTTTTTGTCCTGGGGCGCTTGTTGGAGAAGCGTCCCCTGATCGGTGAGCTGATTCTGGAGGCCGGACAGGAACTGGCCCTCCACGGGTATGAGCATCATCTGTTGCGGGACCTGGGGCCCGAGGGTTTTCGCCGAGACCTGGAAGTCGCGCTCCGGGTTTTCCGGGATCTGACCGGAAATCAGCCCTTAGGATTTCGCGCCCCTTCCTGGTCCATCGGACCGGCTACCCTCTGGGCCCTGGAAATCATCGAATCCTTTGGCCTGGCTTACGACGCTTCCATTTTCCCAGTCAAGAATTTTCTGTACGGGATTCCCACCGCCCCGCTGCGCCCTTTTTATCCCCGGGTTCAAGGGCGGTCCCTCAAACTCCTGGAAATCCCGGTGTCGGTCTATGCCTGGGGACCCGGCCGGGTGCCCTATTCAGGGGGGCTTTACTTTAATCTCTGGCCCTGGGCGGTTATTCAGTTTTTTGCCCGTAGGGTTCTTCGCCAGGGCCGTTATAATCTCTTTTATTTCCATCCCTGGGATCTTTGGCCCCGGCCGAAGGCATTGATCCGGCAATTAAAGGCCCATTGGCTGCACCTGCACCTGGGCGATCCCCGAAAAAAATTTGAAGCCTTGCTGGCCCGGTTTCAGCCGCAATCCTTATCCGACGTCTTGCCGGCCTTGAAGCAGGGGGCCGGGGCGGCGGATCCGCTGGGGGGGTATGTCGTCCCCTGACGATCGGCGTTATCAATGGGGTTTTTATGCCCTGCTGGCCGGCCACTTGCTCATTTGGCTGTCTCTGGGAATGATGCTGGATCTGCACCCGGACGAAGCCGACCACTGGGTCTGGTCGCGTTTCCTCTCCTGGGGGTACTACGAACATCCGCCCATGGTCGCCTGGGTGATCCGATTGTGCACCACCCTGCTGGGAGATACCCAGTGGGCCATGGAGATCGGATCGCAGGGATTGACCGTGCTGGTTTTTGTCCTGATTTTTCAATTAGCCCGAAGGCAGTTCGGCGTCCGCGCGGCTTTTTTCAGCGTGCTGCTGTTGGAAGCGGCCCCCCTGTTTGCCGTGGGCAGTATGATCTTTATCATCGATACGCCCCTGATGGTATTTTACAGCTGGGCCGCCGTGGAATTCTGGCGGGGCTGGGCGACGAAAAAAAACGCGGCCTTTTACCGGGCCGGAATCGCCTTGGGGCTGGCCCTCCTGTCCAAATTCACCGCCGTCCTGTTTTTGGCGGCCGCCTTTTTGTTTCTGGTTTCTTCCCGGGAAAGACGAAAGGCCTTCCGCAATCCGCACCTCTGGGCGGCCCTGGTATTGGGATTCGTTTTGTTCTCCCCCTTTCTCTATTGGAACTACTTGAACGGCTGGACTTCCCTGGGATCACAACTGGAAAAAGGATTGACCGGGGGTCAGTTCGGAATCCAGGTCCTGGCGTTCGTGTTCGGCCAACCCCTGATCCTGGGACCGGCCTTGTTTTTTCTCATGGCCGGAGCCTTGATCCGGGCTGGCCGCCAAGGCGGCTGGCGGGATGACCCTTCGGCCTACCTGTTATTTTTGACCGGAGTGCCGCTGCTGGTTTTCAGCCTGGCGGCCTTTAAAGGAAAGTACACCGACCCCAGCTGGGCGAACATCGCCTGGCTTTTCGGGGCGGTCCTGCTCGGAAAAAGCCTGGCGGAAAGGTGGCCGCGGATCTCCAGGGTCCGAAAATGGGTAATGGGCGGGGCGGTGTTTTTGACCGGCTGGTTTCCGGTGATCCTGATCGCCGTCCATATCTTCTTTCCGTACCTGCCGGTGGCCGTCTCCCGGGACCGGACCCTGGAAATGCGGGGCTGGAGGGAATTGGGGCAGGGTTTAGGGCGGGAATACGCGCAGATCTTTCCGCATCAGAAAAAGGTATTCGTGGTCACCGATGAATACCAATTGGCCGGGGCTATTTCCTTCTATACGCCGCAGCATCCCTGGCCTTATTCCTTCGGCAAATCGGCGCGCAACATCTGGACCTCAGTGCCCGAACTCAAAAGCCAGGGGGCCTTGCTGGTCTGTCTCCCGGAACATTGTTCCGATGATCGGGAAAAAGCCCGGCGTCTTTTTTCAAAAATCGAAAAACTCCAAGAGATCCATTTCTTCCGGCAAGAAAAGGTGGCCAAGACCTTCGAAGTCTATTATGTTAGGAACTGATCGCTCGATCAAGACGAAGACCAGCCGATGAAGATCATCACCAAATACATCCTCAAGGAAATTCTGACACCCTTCGGGATCACCTTGACCGTGTTTACCCTGATTTTTATTTTAGGGAACCTAATGCAGCTCATCGAGATGATCGTTCAAAAGGGAGTGGGGATCTTCAATATCGTCCGTCTGCTGGGGTATACGCTTCCTTTCTTGATGGTCTATATTATTCCCATGTCGTTTTTTATCTCGATCCTTTTGGGCTTTTTGCGCCTGGCCAGCGATAACGAAGTCACGGCCCTGAAGGGCTCGGGAATAAGCTTCTTTCAGTTGTTGCCGCCCGTATTGATTTTGAGCTTCTGCGGAACGATCCTCACCGGATTTGCAGCCATGGTGGCCCAGCCCTGGGGGGAGCATTCGCTGAAAAATCTACTGTTTCAGGTCGCCGTGGTTCAGGCCAAAGTCAGTTTAAAAGAACGGGTTTTTTATAACGAATTTAAGGAGCTGGTTTTCTATATTCAAAAGGTGCACGGGGACGGTTTATTGGAAGATGTCTTTATTTACGACCAGCGGGAAAAAGAACTTCCTCAGACGATTATCGCCAAACGGGGATGGCTGATCCCTAATCCCAAAGAACGTTCCTTGAACCTGCGTCTGGAAGACGGGCATATCTATAACGTTTCCTTGAATTCCAAAAGCGCCCAGACCGTTTTCTTTAAGAGTTATGACCTGTTTCTCCCCTTGGAGCAGATCGTTTCGGACCAGGAAAAGAGGGAAAAAAGCGAAACCGAAATGTACCTCCCGGAGCTAAAGGAAAGAATCCGCCAAACCTCGCCCAACGAAAAAAAATATTACAACTACCAGATCGAATATTACAAAAAATTCAGCCTCCCCTTTGCCTGCCTGGTCCTGGGTCTGATCGCCTTGCCCCTGGGCTTGCAGTCCAAAGTGGCCGGGCGTCCCTGGGCCATTATTCTGGGAGGAGCGGTCTTTTTTATCTATTATTTATTTTTATCCCTAGCCTTCAGCCTGGGAGAACGAGGGGCGTTGCCGCCGATCATCGGGCTGTGGTTGCCCAATATCATCGTGGGACTGATCGGCATTTATCTGTTCCGCATGACCTATCTGGAAAGAGAGCTCACCTGGCTGATTCGTTTGAAACAGGTGGTGGCCTGGTTAATAGAAAGGGTAAGAAGATCCTAACTAAACATATAAGATCCAAATCCGAAATCCGAATATCGAAATCCGAAACAAGCTCGGGTGGATTAAATTATTTCTAACCCCACTGGGGGTCCTGGCCTCGGGAATCTTCGGCCTGGGTGTATCCTCGCGCCTCCTCCTTTACCGACTGGGGCTGTTGCCGGTTCACCGCTTACCGCTTCCCGTCATCAGCGTCGGAAACCTGGTCGTCGGGGGAAGCGGCAAGACCCCCCATACGGCCTTGATCGCCGATCATTTCAAACGTCGGGGAAGAAAAGTGGTCATCCTCAGCCGGGGGTACGGAGGAGAAAAAAGTACCAAAGGGGCCGTCATTTCCAGCCCGGAACAAATAATTGGAACCTGGCGGGAAGGGGGAGAGGAGCCCTTTTGGCTGGCAACACATTTGCCGGGGGTCGCCGTGGTGATCGGGAAAAACCGCTATCAGGCCGGCCTGCTCTCCCGGGAACGCTGGGGAGTGGACCTGGCTATCCTGGACGATGGCTTCCAGCATGTCGGCTTGAAACGGGAGGTCGATATCCTGCTAATTCCGGCCCATCAACCTTTTGGGAAAGGGGGGCTGCTTCCCCTGGGGACACTCCGGGAACCCCGTAACCAGATCAAAAGGGCCGATATGGTCATCATCAGTCACGCGGAAATGATCGCCCCCGAGGAGCAGTCCACGCTGAAAAGACAGATTAAAGCCGTGCATCCCGAGATGCCCATTTTTTTTTCCCGTCATGTTTCCCAAGGGATTTGGAAATATCCGGGGGGTGAATCCCGGCCGTTGTCCTGGTTAAAAGGAAAAAGGGTCCTGGCCTTTTGCGGGCTCGGTCAGCCGGAGTCCTTTCGTCACAGTTTGAAAAGCCTGGAGGTGGAATTGGTGGGCCTGAGGCCTTTCAGGGACCATCAGGTATATCAGGAAAAAGACAAACGCCGTCTTCTGGAGGAGGCGGCCTCTTTAAAGGCGGAGGTGCTGATGACCACCGAAAAGGATGCCCTGAAGCTTGGAATGTGGCCTGAAGGGCGGGCGGAGTTGCTGGTACTGGCTATCGGGGTGGAGATCCCGGATAGGGCTTTCTGGGAGGTATTGGAAACCAAGATTGCTTTCGGAAGATATGTCTCGTGCCTCATAGAATTCTAATTCGCTCCACCAACTGGCTGGGAGATGCCTTATTGACCACCCCGGCCATTCATAGTATAAAAACCCATTTTCCCGAGGCCGAATTGACGGTTTTGGCCCGGCCGGGTGTGGCCCAGGTTTTTGAAACCAATCCCGATGTGCGGCAGGTGATTATGTATGAGAATAAAGGCCGCCATCGAGGGATTCGTGGCAAGTGGCTCCTGGCGAAGGCGCTGAAACAGCAGCATTTTGAAATCGTCGTGCATTTCCCCCATTCCTTTGAATCGGCCTGGATTTCCTATTTAAGCGGTATCCCGGTTCGGGTGGGGTACGCCACGGAGGGACGGGGACGGCTCTTGACCCAGTCCAAACCCCTGCCTCCGGGATTCAAGGAACAGCACCAGGTACTTTCCTTTCTGCAGCTTTTGGAGGGTTTGGGGATTCGGGAAATTCCAGACCCGGGAAGGGCTCCCCTGCGGTTGACGGGTGGCTGAAAATTGGAAAATTCAGGCCGACCGGCGATTGGACTCCCTGGGCGTCACACCCGATGATGCGGTGATCGGGCTGGCCCCGGGCGCCCAGTACGGGCCGGCCAAGTGCTGGCCGTTTTCGGCCTATAAAAAATTAGCCGAGCGAATTCAAGACCAACGAGGCGCCAAAGTGATCCTCTTGGGGGCCGCCCGCGATGCGTTGGGCGCCGTACCTGGGGGCGGGAAAATTCCCAGGGGGCCGTTCATTGATTTATTGGGACAAACCACCCTCGGAGAGGCCCTGGCCCTGGTGGAGCGCTGCCGGGCGGTGGTCAGTAACGACTCCGGCTTGATGCACGTGGCGGCCGCTCTGAATAGGCCCCTGGTGGCCTTGTTCGGTTCGACCAGTCCGGAAAGGACCGGGCCCTGGGGGGGAACCTCCCGGGTGATCCGGAAGTCCTTTCCCTGTAGCCCCTGTTTTCGAAAAGAATGTCGGGAGTCCCGCTTTTGCATGGAAGCCATCTCCGTGGATGAGGTCTGGGAGGCCTTGGAAGACCTGACATTAATAATTGATAATTAATTGTTAATAATTAACTATTAATAAATGCCTTGTGGTGACGAGTTCTTTCTTCATGCTAAAAATGGGTCTATTTAGAAACCCGTCCTCACCTCCCCCCAAAGGGGAGATCAAGCGGGTCCTCCTGATTCAGCCGAGCCGGATCGGGGACATTGTTTTCAGTTTGCCCACCCTGTCCGCTCTGCGCCGGACGTACCCCCGGGCCAGGATCACCTGGCTGGTGGATGACCGCTGCCAGGAGCTGGTGGAGGGGCATCCGGACCTGGACGAAGTGCTGGTGGTTCCTTTCAAGGCGATAGAGGAGGCCCTGAAAAAGAGGGCCTGGAAAGGGGTGGGGCAGACGTTCAGCCGCTTGAAAAGAGAGTTGCGCTCCCGATCCTTTGATCTATCCATCGATCTGCATGGCCTCGCCAAATCGGCCCTGCTGGTGTGGATGGCCGGGGCCCGCTTTCGGATAGGTTCGGCCAATACCACTGGGATGAAAGAATGTTCCGGGTTTTTCTCTCGGGAGATCTCCCCCCGCCCCAATGATCGGCATACCGTGGAGCGAAACCTGGCCGTCGTTGATTTCCTGGGAGGACCGACCAAGGAGATTCGGTTCCAATTACCGATTTCCGCAGCCGCTCAAAGTCAAGTTCGGGAAATCCTGGGATCGGGCGGCCGCCGGGAGCCGGAACGGCTGGCGGTCATTCATGCGGGAGCCGGTTGGCTCTCCCGCCGTTGGCCGGCAGACCGATTCGCCGAATTGATCAATACCCTGGGATTGACCCCCGGTCTGCGGCTGGCTGTGATCGGAGGAGCTGCGGGCGGCAGCCAGGAAGGTCGTCTGTTCGAACAGCTTTTTTCCCTGATCCGGGTGCCGGTCATCAATCTGGTTAATCGGTTGACCCTCACCCAGTTGATCGCCCTGCTTAAGGAAACCGACCTTTTCATCGGCAACGAGGCCGGTCCCATGCACCTGGCCGCTGCTTTGGATCGGCCCGTGGTAGCCATCATCGGGCCGACCCGGCCGGAGTTGACCGGACCTTTCGGCCCTAAAGCCCGGATCATTCGAAAGCCGGTTTCCTGCAGTCCCTGCCGGGAACGCAATTGTTCGGAGTTAACCTGTATGAAGGCCATCGAGGTCACGGATGTTCTGGAAGCGGTCCGGTCGGTTCACGGGTTTCATTGACCCTCAAGGGACCCAACGGATCCTATTGATCAAGTTGACCTCTCTGGGAGACGTGATCCATGCCCTGCCGGTGGCCTCCCGCCTGAAAACGAGTTTTCCCCGGATCAAATTATTTTGGGCGGTGGAAGACCGGTGCGCCCCGATCCTGGAAGCCCATCCCCTGCTGGAGGGGGTCGTGGTCTATCCCCGGAAAAAGATTCAAGCCCTGCTGGCCCAAAGGGCTTGGGGCGAGGCCGGGAGAGAGTTGGGCCGATTACGTCGGACCCTGAGGGACCTGCGGATTGACCTGTCCATCGATCTGCAGGGGCTGGCCAAATCGGGCCTGATGGCGCTCATGGCCGGAGCTTCCCAGCGATGGGGGTGCGCCGGGTTAAAAGAACTCAGTTATTGTGTTTCTCGGCAGATCCCGGAAGGAGAGGGCTTGCACGCCGTGGACCGCAATCTGAAAGTGGCTGAATTCCTGGGTTGTCCCCCGGGACCACCGGATTTCCGGATAGGCCTCCGGTCGGAGGAAAGGGCCTGGGCTGACGATTTTTTGGGGACCCAGGGGTACCAGGAAGGAAAAAAAATCATCGGCCTGCAGGTGGGGGCTTCCCTGCCCCAAAAATGCTGGCCCCTTGAAAACTGGGTCTCCCTGCTGGAACGCCTTTCCTGTTGGGAAGATGCTCAGGTAGTCCTCCTGGGAGATGCCCAGGATCGACAGCGGTTCCAGGGACAACTGCCAATGCCCGGTCGAGGGATCATCGACGGCCTGGGCCGGCTGTCCCTGCGACACTTGACGGCGGTAATAGAAAGGTGCCGGCTGGTAGTCGGGTCCGACACCGGGCCGCTCCACCTGGCGGTGGCCTTAGGCGTACCGGTTGTGGGGCTTTACGGACCCGACGCCCCGCGGTTTACCGGACCGTACGGAATTGGAAACAGAATTCATTATAAAAAATTGATGTGCAGCCCCTGCTATAAAAATCCGACCTGCCAGGGACGCTTTGACTGCCTGCAGGCCATCGAGACCGAGGAAGTGTTCGAATCCATCCGGGATCTGGTGGAGGTCGGGCCTCATGTATAGACTACTCCACGGTTTGGTCATCCTGCTTTCCCTGATCCCCCGAAAAATTGGTTTGCGTCTCGGCGAGGGGTTAGGGACCGGGTTTTTTTACCTCTTGAAAAGAAGGAGGGAAATCGCCTTTCAGAATTTGACCACGGCTTTTGGGAATCAAAAGACCGAAGCCGAACGCTGGACCCTGGTGAAGCAATGCTTCCAGGGTATCGGCCGGCATTTTTTCGAGGTAGTGTATCTGTTCCGTTACGGCCCCGACCGCATTAAAAAATATGTTCGCTTTACCGGCGTCGAACATTACCAGCAGGCCAAGGCTCAGGAAAAGGGAATCGCCTTTTTGACCGGTCATTTCGGGTGTTGGGAACTGATGGTTATCAGTTTCGGGTATTTTTTTGAGCCGACCTACGTGGTTGTCAAACCGCTGGATTTCGAACCGGCAGAGAGACTTTCACGGACCCTGCGGGAGATCAGCGGCAACCGGGTGGTTTCCAAGGAACGGTCTATGCGGGTCTTGATCAAGCTCCTGAGGGAGAAAAAAAACCTGGGCATCTTGGTGGACCAGAACATCGACTGGAAGGACGGGGTCTTTGTGGATTTTTTCGGCAGGCGGGCCTGCACCAACAAAGGCCTGGCCCTGCTGGTTATGAGCACCGGGGCGCCGGTGGTGCCGGGTTTCATGGTCTATGAGGGAAACGGGCACTATCGGTTAGAACTCCAGCCTCCTGTGCCTTGGCTGGATTTCGGCGATCGGACCAAGAATATCGAGGAAAACACAGCCCAGTATAATCGGGTTATCGAAGCCATGGCCCGCCGCTACCCGGATCAATATTTCTGGGTCCACCAGCGCTGGAAGACCCGGCCCTATCAGCCCTGGCCGAGGGAGGAAGGGAAAGGCTGACGCGGGGAGATAGGAAGATAGAAGAGGGAAGAGGGAAGGGAAAGAAGCCCGGGGAACATCCCGTACCCATTAATAATCAATAATTAACAATTGATTATTAATTATTCTTCTTGCCTTGGTAAGGAACAGTCATGGAAAAAGGGGTGGAAAAGAAGTTTACCATTCTCCATACCGAGTGGTCGGAAGGGTGGGGTGGGCAGGAAATGCGCATCTTGCTGGAAATGAAAGAACACCGGAAACAAGGCCATGGGCTTTATCTGCTTTGTCCTCCCCGGACGAAGCTGGCTGAAGAGGCCGGGAAAGCGGGGATCGAAGTCATCCCCTACAAGATACGAACCTCCTGGGATCCAGGATCGATTCGGAAACTGAAAAATCTGGTTCAGGAACTAAAAGTGGATGTCCTCCATACCCACAGTTCGGTGGACAGTTGGGCCGGGGGGTTGTCCGGACGCTGGGCCAGGGTCCCAGTCCTGATCCGCACCCGCCATATCTCCGTGCGGGTGAGACGGCCGTGGTTGAACCGGATCTATTATCTGCCCGATGCCATTATTACCACGGGACAACATATCCGCCGGGAATTGCTCCAGACCCACAAGATCCCGGCCGAAAGGATCGTTTCCATCCCCACCGGGGCGGATGCCGGGCGGTTCCATCCCGGCCCCCCGGACCTGGAATTGAAGCAACGGTTGGGGCTTCCGCTGGAGAGCCCGGTCATTACGCTGGTGGCGGTCTTGCGGGCCCAGAAGCGCCACGAGCTGGTGATTGCCGCCGCCGCGGAAGTCATCAAGGTGTTCCCCCAGGCCCGGTTTATCTTCGTGGGGGACGGTCCCGGCCGAAATCGGGTGGAACAGGAAATAAAAAAAGCCCGACTGGAATCCCAGATCCTCATGACCGGCTATCGGGAGGATATTCCGGCCATCCTGTCTTTTACCGATTTAGGGATTATTTCCTCGGTGGCGGAAGGGATTCCCCAGTTCCTTTTTCAAATTATGGCCATGGGGAAGCCCGTCATCGCCACCGAAGTGGGCGGGATCCCGGAAATCGTGACTTCCGGGGTAAACGGATTATTGATCCCCCCGGAAAACCCGGCGGCTCTGGCAAAGGCCCTGATCCAGGTGCTGGGTGATCCGGAATTGGCCCGGCGACTGGGCGAAGAAGGCCGCCGGTTGGTTGAACAGGAATATACGGTGGAAAAAATGGCCGAAAAGGTTTATAGAGTTTATCAACAAGTATATGAGCGGAAGCAGAAGAATTCGCCGGAGACGCAGGACGATTAATAAGAAGTCCCAAACTGTGATTCTGAGCCCTTCGCTTTTCTGTCACCCTGAGCCCTTCGCCTGCTTGTCATCCTGAGCGATCTCGGTTTTCGGCTCAGGGTAAACTCCGCGAATCTCGTCAACCGTTGCGGACAATCCAAGGAGTAAAGAAGATGAAAATATTGATAACCGGCGCCGCCGGATTCATTGGCTCGCACCTGGCCGAGAAGCTGCTGGCCCAGGGGCATCAGGTAGTCGGGATCGACAACTTTTTGGATTATTACCCTCGCTGGATGAAAGAAAAAAATCTGGAGGGGGTCCATACCAGACCGGGGTTTGAATTTATTGAAGCAGATCTCCTGGAAACCGATCTGGTCAGTCTGGTGAAGCCCCTGACGGGGGTCATTCATCTGGCCGCTCAGGCCGGGGTCCGGGCCAGTTGGGGAGAGAACTTTCGCACCTATTCGGACAACAACGTCCTGGCTACGCAACGATTGCTGGAGGCCTGCCGGGGGGAGGGGATCAGAAAATTTATCTACGCTTCCTCGTCATCGCTTTACGGGGATACGGACGATTTGCCGATGCGGGAAGAGTCCATCCTGCGACCGGTGTCCCCTTACGGAGTATCCAAGGCGGCGGGGGAATATCTGGCTTATCTGTACTATAGAAATTTCGGTCTGCCGACCGTGTCCTTGCGGTTCTTCACCGTCTATGGACCCCGGCAGCGGCCGGACATGGCCTTTCATCGCTTTTTTAAGGCCGGGATGGAGGGAAAACCCCTGGTAGTTTGGGGCGATGGCGAGCAGTCCCGGGATTTTACCTTTATCGACGATATCGTCCAGGGCTGCGGCCGGGCTCTGGAGGCCGGGTCTGACGGGACCGTCTATAATATCGGGGGAGGGAGTCGCCGGACCTTGAACGAGATCCTGGATGCCATGCGTCGGATCACCGGAAAACCCATGGAAGTCAACTATCAGCCGGTGCAGAAGGGGGACGTACGCCATACCGGGGCCAGCCTGGAGAAAATCAAAAAAGAGCTGGGCTACCAACCCCAGGTTTCCATGATGGAAGGTCTGGAGCGGGAATGGGAGTGGATCAAGGCCCTGTATAAAAAATAAGGTCCGGGGCGTAAGGTGTAGAGCGTGGGGAGTAGTAGATTATACCTAACAAACAAATCAACCCTATCAAGGGAATGAACCAATACCGGAGGTAGTATGGCTGTCAGCAAAGAACTGTTGGATATTTTAGCCTGCCCGAAATGTAAGGGCGATCTTCGCCTGAACGATGCAGGGAACGGATTAATTTGTGAGACCTGTAAACTGGTCTACGAGATCAAAGATGACATCCCGATCATGTTGATCGAGGAGGCCAAGCCTCTGGAAGACTAACGTTTCATAAATCAGGCCGGTTCGATAATCCGCGCCGGCCCGATTTATTTTCTACCTGCTATGCCCGGTTATAAGTGGCCGATCCTCCTAATGAATTCAGAGTAAAAGTATTGCCGACCGGGGAAGATAGATTATTGATAACGGCGGACTGGACAGATCCCGTGCTGATAGTCACTGAGTTCCCCGATTGGGTCCAATTAAAGCTGGAAGTGGTCCCCCCAGCGAATATGTATGACCCTGTTCCGTTGGAATTGATGATAATTTTTTGAGGAAAATTCCCACTTCCGGAACTAAGGTTCCAGGTCCCGACTAATGAGGCATCTCCTCCGGCGGCGACGCCTCCGCTGGTGGTTGTCCCGCTGCTGCTACAACCCATCCCCATCGCTAACAAAAGAACTCAGGGCCAACAATTTGTCAGTTCTTAAATGCAAACGAGATTCCTCGCATTCGCTCAGAATGACAAGCACTCTCCGGACGACTTTTTGCGGACAAACCAAGGAGTAAAGAAGATGAAAATATTGATAACCGGCGCCGCCGGATTCATTGGCTCGCACCTGGCCGAGAAGCTGCTGGCCCAGGGGCATCAGGTAGTCGGGATCGACAACTTTTTGGATTATTACCCTCGCTGGATGAAAGAAAAAAATCTGGAGGAGGTCCATACCAGACCGGGGTTTGAATTTATTGAAGCAGATCTCCTGGAAACCGATCTGGTCAGTCTGGTGAAGCCCCTGACGGGGGTCATTCATCTGGCCGCTCAGGCCGGGGTCCGGGCCAGTTGGGGAGAGAACTTTCGCACCTATTCGGATAACAACGTCCTGGCTACGCAACGATTGCTGGAGGCCTGCCGGGGGGAGGGGATCAAAAAATTTATCTACGCTTCCTCGTCATCGCTTTACGGGGATACGGACGATTTGCCGATGCGGGAAGAGTCCATCCTGCGACCGGTGTCCCCTTACGGAGTATCCAAGGCGGCGGGGGAATATCTGGCTTATCTGTACTCTAGAAATTTCGGTCTGCCGACCGTGTCCTTGCGGTTCTTCACCGTCTATGGACCCCGGCAGCGGCCGGACATGGCCTTTCATCGCTTTCTTAAGGCCGGGATGGAGGGGAAACCGCTGGTAGTTTGGGGTGATGGCGAACAGTCCCGGGATTTTACCTATATCGACGATATCGTCCAGGGCTGCGGCCGGGCCCTGGAGGCCGGGCCTGACGGGACCGTCTATAATATCGGGGGAGGGAGTCGCCGCACTTTGAACGAGATCCTGGAGGCTATGCGCCGGATCACCGGAAAACCCATGGAAGTCAACTATCAGCCGGTGCAGAAGGGGGACGTTCGCCATACCGGGGCCAGCCTGGAGAAAATCAAGAAAGAGCTGGGATACCAACCTCAGGTTTCCATGATGGAAGGTCTGGAGCGGGAATGGGAGTGGATCAAAGCCCTATATAAAAAATAAGGTCCGAAGCGTAAGGTGAATGGGGTTGGGGAGTAATAGATAAATATCCCTAACAAACAAATCAACCCTAGCAAGGGAATGAACCGGTACCGGAGGTAGTATGGCTATCAGTAAAGAATTGTTGGATATTTTAGCCTGCCCGAAATGCAAGGGCGATCTTCGCCTGAACGATGCAGAAGACGGATTAATTTGTGAGAGCTGTAAACTGATCTATGAGATCAAAGATGACATCCCGATCATGTTGATCGAGGAGGCCAAGCCTCTGGAAGACTAACATTCGGCTTCCAGAGGCTTGGCCTTTCGGTTCTGCCGCGTTCGGGACGCAAGGAACATCCTCTCCGGCGAAAATCATCACCAAGAAACATTCAACCATCAGGCCGGTTCGATAATCCGGGCCGGCCTGATGGTTGTTCTACCTCTTATGCCCGGCTATAAGTAGCCGCTCCCCCTAATGAATTAAGAATAAACGTATTGCCGACCGGAGAGGATAGATTATTGATAACGGCGGCCTGGGAAGATCCCGTGCTGATAGTTACCGTGTTCCCCGATTGGCTCCAGGTAAAGCTGGAAGTGGTTCCCGCTGCGAATATGTATGATCCGGTTCCATTGGCATTGATGACAACTTTTTGAGGAAAATTCCCATTCCCGGAAGCCAGGTTCCAGGTGCCGACTAATGAAGCATCTCCTCCGCTGGCGACGCCCCCGCTGCTGCTGCTGGTCCCGCTGCTACCGCAACCCATCCCCATCGCTAACAGCAGAACCAGGGCCAACCATTTGTAACTTTTTAAATGCATACCATTCCTCCTCCATGTTTTTATATTGTTTTACTAGGCCGTAATTATATTGATTTTTTGCAGATTAATCAACTTTCTCTATAATGGCGAAATTGCTTAATCGTTTTATGGACAATTAAAGATCCATTTAGTTAAATTCTATTTGGATTATTGATTTATTTGTAATTTTCAAGGCGTGGACTCGGAATAGATTATAGAAATATTCCCGGCTTTATCTCTAAACTTGACATTAAAATATCGACCCGGTCATTCCCAAGCCTCTTGGGGTTATGTAGGGTTCCCAAAGGGCGCTGGCGAAATCGACCTGATTGCCGACCATCTTCTGTCTTAAGACGTTGAGGTCGGAGGTGGTGATCGGTTCCAATTTGACCGGGGTCCCTTGCAAGGGTTTTTGAATTATCGGGAGGAACAGCTTATAAGGTTTTTGAATGACCGGGAGGAATAGGTTATAAGGTATTCTAACATAGACCGGCCCGTAGTCGACGGTGATTTTTTTCCCGGACAGGGGGAGAGGGTTCCCGTAGCGGTCAAAGGCCGTGGCCCCAAAGGGTAAAGCGACCGATTGCGGGGCGCCGTCCGTGGACCAGATCACGTCGATGGACCTTCCCCGGTATAGCGAGAACGAGCGACCGAAGATCCCGCCCGGGTACCCGGTAACCGGACCGCGGTACTGGGCGAGGGTCAAAAAGTCGGCCGCGGTTTTAAAAGCCAGGTAGGAAGGCCGTGGGGTATTATCGGGCCGGAGCAGGCCGGTAAGGCGCCACTCGCTTTTTAAAGCATAATAAACCAATCCCTGCAAGCCCAGGGCGATCCCTTCGGCGTAGGCCTTGGCCGTGAACACGGCCTGGGTTTCAAAACAAGGATCGGTATTGACATCGCAATAAAGGGCGGTCTCGGTATTGATCAGCGGTTTGTTTCCCAATCCGTACCGGTTAAGGACGCTCTTAAGAAAGGACACCTTTTCCGGCAGGGAGGTAGGTGAACCGGGCCAATTGGGGTTATAGAGCAAGCCGGGGATCCCGGTGAAATAGGAGTAGGAATGGAAGTTTACCAGGTCAAAAAAAGGACCCCCGCCGCCCCGGAGCACACCTTCGAAAAATAGAGTTATAGAAAAAGGGATCTCGCTGGGATTGTCCAGGACCAATCCGCCGAGCAACACCTGAGCCTGGGGATCGGCCGCTTTGATGGCCGGGTAGGCCGCCTTGAGCATCTGGGCATAGTATTCTCCCCCAAAATAGGGATCGTTCACATCCCCCCAGCAGCCGAAGACGCTCCGTTCGTAATAGACCGGGGCGTCGATCTCATTGCCCAACTCCCAATATTTGATGTTGTAAGGAGGGTTTTTGTAGCGGTTTACCGCTTCGGTCAAAAACTCGGCGAAGGCAGCGAAGGCTGTGCTCTTTATCGGACCGCAGACCGAGCCGGGGTATTTCTGCGCCCAGTCGGGAGTGTATTTGACCACGGCAATGACTTTGAGTCCGTTCTGGCTGGCCTGCTGGAGGCTGCCTTCATCGACATTTTCCCAGTGGAAAGTGGGTGGAACGGTCTGCACCGGTTCGATCCGGTCCCATTCGAAGGCATCAAACCGAACCCAGTACACCCTACCGTTTACTGCTTGAGTAAGTCCCTGCGCCTCATCGATCGCATTGTTCATCTGGGCGCCGAAGATCGGAAGCCCCTGGGCCTCTGCAAAACCTTGAGCCATCAAGATAGACAGAAAAACTAAAGGCAGGACAATGGTTCTATAAACGTTCTCTTTCATCCGTCCCCTTTTGGCGATTTGTGCTCAAAAGATCTCTGGTATACACATAAAAAACCATTCACAGGTTTAGCAGGGAAAGTCAAGCATTTTAAGGTTTAAAGGTTCTTCTGGTCTCACATCTGTATTCTACATTTCTTCTTGACCCTGTCTTTTTCTTTCATTATATTCATCCTAACCTCCCATGTCCGTTGCGGGCACCCACTAAGGATGGTTTCATAGAAGAAATGCATTAACCCTACGGAGACCCAATGCCAGCCGAGCTTGAAAAAGAACAGTTGCTAAACAGGCTTCATCAAGCCGAGGAGAAAATCCATTCTCTTGAGGACCAGACACGGGTCATGCTGGACTCAATTCATGCGGGCATTATCATTCTCGATGCGGAACTCCATACGATCGTCGATGTTAATCCCACGGCCGCAGAACTGATCGGTGTAGAGAAAAACGGGATCATCGGCCAGCTTTGCCACAAATTCATCTGCCCGGCCGAGATTGGAAACTGCCCGATCACCGACAAGGGTCAATTGGTGGACAATTCGGAAAGGCTTTTAATCGCTCCGGATGGCCGAACCACCCCTATCCTGAAGACGGTGGCGTCGTTCAATCTTAACGGCCGGCCCCATCTTATTGAGAGTTTCCTTGACATTTCCCAACTGAAAACCCTGCAGAAGGACCTGGAATATCTTGCCTGCACGGATTCGCTGACCGGGGTCCACAATCGTCGGCATTTTATCCAGGTGACGGAACTGGAAATCCTCCGCGCCCGGCGATACCAGTTTCCTCTGTCTGTCGCCATGGTCGATATAGACCACTTTAAACAGATCAATGACGTCTACGGGCATCTCGTGGGGGACTTGGTCCTCCGCGAACTGGTGTCGGTGCTGAACTGTCAGATGCGGCCAGGCGATATCCTGGGGCGGTTCGGAGGAGAGGAGTTTTCCATAACCCTGATAGAGTGTGACCTGGAAAATGCCAAAACGGTTTCCGAAAGATTGAGAAAAAACATCGAAGAACATCGAATAATTTCAGAGGGGAAAGAAATATCCATTCGGATCAGCATCGGAGTTGCTCAGCTTTCTCCGCAAGGGGAGAATTGGGAAGCCCTGATAAAGAGGGCGGATCAAGCCCTTTACCTGGCCAAAAGATCCGGAAGGAATCGGGTAGAAGCCATCCCGGAAACGGAATAGGGGTGTTGGATTCGCCTCGCTGGAGCCACCCCTCGGACCGATTCCAATTTATAAAACAGTTTCCATCGGATTCGGGAGATCTCTCCGGAGGAGCGAAAAGGAATTTCTCCAATCCTCTGCCTGCTAGGACCATTCTCGCCCTTCTAGTGACGGCGGTCCTGCTGAGCCTGCTTTCGGTCAGGGTGGAAGAGAAGACCGCCCTGCTCTGGCAAATCGGGAAGCCGGATTATGAGGACCGGGAATTCGCGCTCGCCCCCAAAGATTACGGACGATATAAGGAGGACGGGCTTTTTGTCGTCGGCCAGTCCGACAGTCGGACCGACTGGCCCTATGTCCATCCTGGCCCCGGAGATGATTTCGCGGGAAAGCAGTCTCATACCTTTACCATCTGGTTCGGAGTCAAGGACCCGAAGTCCGCGGGTTGGTGTAAACTCAAGTTCAGGTTGCTCGATCGGGTGAGGGTCAACCCGCCGAGGCTTCGGGTGGAAATCAATGGCCGGGGTTATGAAACCATCCTGCCTCCCGGCGCCGGAGACCAATCCATCAACGGCCGGCCTGAGCAGGGTCATCCGTATCAATTTGAAATCCCCTTTGAGACCAGCCGGCTGCAAGCCGGCGACAATGTCATCCGGATCACCACGGTCTCCGGGAGCTGGCTGCTGTATGACTGGATCGGATTGGAAGCGCCCCCGGAGATTCAATCCATCCCGGTTGCCAACCGCACCTGGATCAAGGCTGTTCAGCCTCTGCCCGTCCTCCAGGAGCGGAACGGCCGGTCCTGGCAGCGGATCCGCCTTGAGGTCCGGCACTTCGGGAATCCCCTGGAGACCGTCATCCGGGTGGAGGGAAACGAACCCCGGGCGGCGCGGTTCCGAAAGGTATCCGAAACGATGGAAGTGCCGGTGGCGGCCGTCAAACGGGAAACGAAACTGCAAGTGGGTATCGAATCCGCCGGTCGGCTGTTGGACACGGCCGGAGTGATCCTGAAACCGGTTCGCCCCCTGACGATTTTCCTTCTGCCTCATTCTCACACCGATATCGGCTACACCGCCCTTCAGACCGAGATCGAAGCACGACAGGTGGACAACCTCCGTTTGGGGATCGAAACCGCCCGAAAAACGGCCCAATATCCTCTTGGCGCCCGTTTCATCTGGAACGTGGAGGTCCTCTGGGCCGTGGATTTGTATCTCCGCCGAATGGCTCCCCCGCAAAGGGCGGCCTTTCGGGAGGCGGTCAGGAAAGGTCAGGTGGCCCTCAACGGGATGTACCTGAACGAATTAACAGGTCTCTGCCGACCCGAGGAACTGCTGCGGCTGTTCCGCTTCTCCACCCAATTAGCCAGTCGGTGCGGTGTCCGGATCGATTCGGCCATGACCAGCGATATCCCCGGGCAGACCTGGGGGACCGTAACCGCCATGGCTCAGGCCGGCATTAAATATTTTTCCACCGCCCCCAATTATTTCGATCGTATCGGGAATATTCTGGAGCAATGGGAAAACAAGCCCTTCTACTGGGTTTCCCCTTCGGGAAAGGAAGAGGTCCTGGTCTGGATCCCCTATAAAGGATACGCCCTTTCCCACTTGGAAGAAAAAATGACGCCGAAATTTGTCGAGGCCTATGTGTCTCACCTGGAAAAGACGGGCTATCCGTATGATCTGGCCTATCTGCGCTGGAGCGGACCGGGCGATAACGCTCCCCCTGACGCTTCCATCTGCGATTTTGTAAAAGACTGGAACGCCAGAAACACCTGGCCCCGGTTTGTGATCGCTTCGACCCGCGAGGCTTTCCGGACCTTTGAGCGGCGCTATGGTCCTCAACTGTCTCGAGTAGGGGGGGACTGGACCCCTTACTGGGAAGACGGCGCCGGCTCTTCCGCCCTGGAAACGGCCATGAACCGCAACAGTTCCGACCGCCTGACACAGGCCGAGGCCCTGTGGGCCTTATTCTATCCTCGAGGATATCCGGCCGCCTCCTTCGAGGAGGCCTGGCGCCAGGTGTTGCTTTACTCCGAGCACTCCTGGGGGGCCATGGGCAGCGTGACCGATCCGGAGGCCCCCATGACCCGGGAACAATGGAGGATCAAACGTTCTTACGCCCTTGAGGCCGATCGACAGTCCAGAGACCTGTTGGCGCGTGCCCTGGAAAGCAGGGGAGCCAAGAAAAGATCCCCCGGCTCGAACAGGCCGCACCTTTCGGAGGATCCTGGAAAGGCCGGGCAAAAGGTCGATGTCTTCAACACCACCTCCTGGCCGCGCACGGAACTGGTCTTTGTGTCCCGAGAAATTTCCGCCTTCGGGGACCGGGTCACCGACGACCGGGGGCGTCCGGTTCCCTCGCAACGGCTGAAGAACGGAGAGCTGGCCTTCCTCGCCCGGGAGGTGCCTTCTTTGGGCGGACGGCGATACCTTCTTTCGACGGGGCCCCCTTTTAGGGAAGGGAAGGTCACGGCTGAGGGGACGGTCCTGGACAATGGGATTTTACGACTCCGGGTCGATAAGCGGACCGGAGGGATCGTGGATTTGAGTGCCCCTTTTACCGAAGGCAACCTGGTCGATACCGCGTCCAGTCAGGCCCTGAACGACTACCTCTACCTTCGAGGAAATAACCTCTCCGACTTGAAAAGTAACGGGCCGGTCAAAATAACCGTCAAAGAACCCGGACCGCTCCTGGCTTCCCTGCTGATCGAGTCCGATGCCCCGGGGTGCACGAAGCTGATCCGGGAACTGCGCTTGAGCGCCGGCTCGGATGTCCTGGAGTTGATCAATACGGTGGACAAAAAGCGTCTCGAGGTCAAAAATTATCTGGAACCCCGGGGGAAGGAGAGCGTCAATTTCGCCTTCCCCTTTAACATCCCCCAGGGGCAGATGCGGCTCGATCTGCCCCTGGCCGTCATGAGACCGGAAATCGATCAGTTGCCCGGGTCCTGCAAGAACTGGCTCACCGTGGGCCGGTGGGTGGACGTTGCCAACAGTCGATTCGGGATCACCTGGGTCACCCGGGATGCCCCGCTGATCCAGGTTGGCGGCCTCACCGCGACTTTGCTCAACTCCCAGACCAACCCTCAAGTCTGGCGAAAGAAAATCGAACCTACCCAAAAACTTTACGCCTGGGTGATGAATAATCACTGGGGCACGAATTACCGCGCCTATCAGGAAGGACCGGTGACTTTTCGTTTTCTTCTGCGCCCCCATGGACCTTCCGATCCGGCAGAGGCCTCCCGCCTGGCCATCGGATTCAGCCAGCCGCTCCTGGTCACTCCCTCCCGGAGCGATGCCCCGCCGTGGCCGGGGCCTTTACTCCGGACATCCTCTGACGAGATTCTGATAACGTCCCTGAAACCCAGCGACGACGGCCGGGCCTTGATGGTTCGGCTTTTCGGGGTCGCCGGCCGGACGGTCAGGACGACCCTGCTCTGGTCCCGTCCGGAACCGGAAAACCTCTGGCTGAGCGATACCGGCGAAAAACCCGGGCGCCGTTTGACCGGCCCGGTTGAGGTGCCCGCCTACGGAGTAGTAACTCTGCGGGCGGAGTGGCGTCCCTAAGGGCTCAGGGCAAATCCTCTTGGTTCAATCGGATGATCCTATACTTCACGATTTTCGTTATAATAGATCAATAAGCAAATCAAAAATACTAGGATTTGCTCCATAAAATAACGGTTTCCACTTATTTATTTCCTGTCCTCCTGAAGATATTCTTAGCCAAAAAAACGGCACATGTTTTGTCTAACCCAGAAAAGCAATAAGCCATCGTAACAGGAGCATCGTTCAGGGGGGAACATTGGTCTTAATGTCCAATTCAAAAAGGTGTTTATCCTCCCGTTTAATAATAGGTCCTTTTTCCCTAGTCTTTTTATGTAACCTTGTCTGTTCATCCATCGGGTTTTCTGCGGAAGTCACCCTAGCTTGGGATCAAAATATCGAACCTGACTTGGCCGGTTATAAAATTTATCTCGGGGTTCAATCGCGTCAGTACTCCTGGATCCTGGATACAGGGAACCAAACCCAAGCCACGGTGGGGAACCTGGATGAGAATACCACCTATTTCCTCTCGGTAACCGCCTATAATACCAAAGGATTGGAAAGTGGCTTTTCCAATGAGGTAAATTATACACCCCGGACGACACAATTATCTCTTTCCGTCAATAGGGCCGGTACCGGCGTGGGTACGATTACGGGGACCGGGATCAACTGCGGAACCGATTGCAGCGAGTCATTCAGCGGCGCTACCTCGGTCAGTCTGACGGCGGCCTCGAATTTAAATTCCACCTTTACCGGGTGGGGCGGGGCTTGTAGCGGGACTGCCAATCCCTGCACCGTGAACGTAAACGGAAGCCAATCGGTGACGGCCATTTTTGCCCTGAAAACGTTCACCCTGACGGCCTCGGCCGGGGCAAACGGAACGATAAGTCCCTCCGGATCGGTGACCGTCAACTACGGTGGCAGCCAGACCTTTGCCATTACCCCCGCCACGGGATTCAAAGTGGCCAATGTACTGGTGGATGGAGTATCGGTCGGAGCTGTCGCCTCTTACGCCTTCTCCTCCGCCACGGCCAACCACACCATATCCGCTACCTTTTCGCCTAGAACTTCCGCCGACGGGTACGCTCTTTCCATTTCCAAAATCGGAGACGGCCAGGGAAATGTATCCAATAATCCCGGGGGGGAAACCTTTAAGAAAGGTACAAAAGTGACTTTGACCGCTTCCCCCTATTCTAATTCAATATTTACCGGGTGGGGTGGAGCATGCAGCGGTAAAGCCAAAACCTGCACCGTGACCACGAACACCAATCAATCGGTGACCGCCTCGTTCAGCCTGAAAAAGTACAACATTACGGCCCTAGTCGGACCAAATGGCCTCATCACACCTACGGGTATTAGCACGGTCTCCTACGGCACAAACCAGACCTACAACATCAATGCCGCTTCAGGGTACAAAATTAGTGAAGTTAAGGTGGACGGAGCTACCGTGGGGGCGGTCAGTTCCTATTCTTTTCAAAATATTATGGCTGATCACCAGATAAGCGCCTCATTTACCATTAAAACAAATAATTCACCCACTCATGCGCTGAACATTTCCCAAAAGGGGTCCGGAAAGGGTACAGTAAAAAACAGCCCCGAAGGATTCACCTTTAATGACAATACGGTAGTGACCATTACGGCAACCCCGGATGGGGATTCGATTTTCGTCGGGTGGTCGGGAGCCTGTGTAGGAGAGGACCTTCAATGCACAATAACCATGAGCAATGACATCTTCCTTACGGCCATTTTTGATGTTAAGCCTCCGGCAAATTTCAAGAATTATCTGCCAATCCTATTGAATTGATAAGGTGCTCAATTTTTTAGCCACCAATTCTTCTGGCTGAATTGCCGCCAGAGTAGGACTGTTAATCCCAACCACCCGAGACAACACCACCTCCCCGGCATTCATTTTGTGCCCCCGCAACTCCGCTTGGGGCAAAATGATCAATCTCTAAAGATATAAGCATTGATTATTTATATAATTTTTTCTAATATGCACCTATGAAGAAACGGACCGGCTTACCCCATTCCTTACGACCTCTTTTCTGGGATTACCGGTTCAGCGACCTGACCTGGGAGCGGGACCGAGATTTGATCATCGGGCGTATCCTGGCGGTTGGGGACTGGGAAAGTGTTTTATGGCTGAGGGCACATGTAAAAGCTGAAGATTTAAAACAATGGATCGTGGCCCATGAGGGAGTCGGTTTAAATCCGCCACGACTCCGTTTTTGGGAACTCATCTTGGGGCTGCCCTCGGAGGCAGGTGAATACCTGGCTTCGAAGCCCCGAGCGGATGATATGGGATCAGCGCGCGAGCCACTGACTTTCCACTCGGTGGCGCTATCGCCTGCCGCCCGGAAAGTCTTGAGTCAAATCAGCCACTACCTCGATGACCGGCATTTTTACCTGGGAGGCGGGACAGCTCTGGCCCTTTACCTGGGTCATCGGAAGTCCAAGGACTTCGATTGGTTTAGAAAAGTCCCCTTAAAGAACCCGTTACAGTTCGGAAAGGACTTGGAGGAGATAGGAATCCCTTTCAGGGTCCTCCAGATCGACAGAGGAACTCTCGAAGGTGCTGTTTCGGGGATCCGGGTGAGTTTGTTCGAGATATCGGTATCCGTTGTTGCAGGCCGTATCCCACTGGACCGAAATGGGGATGTCCATCGCTTCCATCCCGGATCTGGCGGCAATGAAACTTTCCGCCATCACTCGAAGAGATCCAAAAAGGATTTCTATAGACATTTTTGCCTTGAGCCGGATCGGGATGGATTTAACCGCGATGCTTTCGGCCTACCAGGCCAAGTTTAAGACCCGGGAAATTGGCCATGTGCTGTATTCCCTGACTTATTTTGATGACGCTGATCAGGAGCGCCCACCGGTAATGATTTGGTCGCTGGACTGGAAGACCGTAAAAAAACCATTAAGGCCTGGGTAAGTGAGTGGTATGAAAAAAGCAGTGCACCAGTTCATGGATAACTCCCAGCTCCATTAACGGCTCCCCATCGTGCTTTCCGTCACCATCATCACCTTAAACGAGGAACGGAATCTCCGGGCCTTGCTTGGAAAGCGTGCGGTTCGCCGATGAGATCATCGTGGCTGGATTCGGGCAGCCGGGATTTGACCCTATCCATCGCGAAAGAATTTAAGGCCCAGGTTTTTCAGGAACCCTGGAAAGGCTTTGCCGAGCAAAAAAACAGCGCGCAGGAAAAGGCCAAGGGGACCTGGATCTTGAATATCGATGCCGATGAACGGGTAACGGAAGAATTGCGATTTGAAATCCAAAAGGTCCTCCAAGAAGGATCCTCCTGGTTGACGGTTTCCGCGATACCCCGAAAGAATTTTTTCTGCGGTCAATGGATTCGGCATGGCGGCTGGTATCCCAACTACCAGATGCGGCTCTATCGAAAGGATGCCGGGAAGTTTGCTTTCCGGGAGGTCCATGAACAGGTGGAGGTCAAAGGCCCGGTGGGGACTTTAAACGGGCCCCTCGAACATTACACCTACCGCTCCATTTCGGACTATATCAAGAGGATGGACCGCTATTCCGAGCTGTCCGCCAAACAGTATCTAAAAGAGGGGCGTCGGGTCTCCTGGCCAGCGATCCTTCTCCGCTCCTGGTTCACCTTCATTCAAATGTGGCTTCTCAGAAGGGGGTTCCTGGATGGCGCCAACGGGCTGATATTGGCCGCTCTATACAGTCAATACACTTTTATTAAGTATTCCAAGCTTAAGCAATTTCGACGAAATGAATATATTGATAATTAAATTAAGGCACTTGGGAGATGTATTGATAACGACACCGGTTTTGTCGGCCTTAAGGGAGGCCTATCCTCAGGCGAGGATCGCCATGGTGGTCAATCCGGGAACCGAGGATATGGTCCGGGGGCATCCGGATCTGGCGGAGGTTCTGACCCTGCCCCGGCATCAGCACCCTGACTTCAGGAAAGAGCTGCCCTCTCAGTTAAAGTTTATTAAAGTTCTTCGCAATAAACATTTTGATATTTCAATAGATTTTACTATTGGTGATCGAGGGGCGATCCTTTCCTTACTGTCGGGGGCATCTCAACGTTTAGGGTTTACCCCCAGAAGAGGGAAACAATGGTGGTGGAGGCTGGCGTATACCCGGACCTGGCCGCAGCCTGAGCCCAACAAACCCATTGTCGAATCCCATCTGGATATGCTCCGTCTCCTTGGTTTAAAGCCGAAGAAAAAGAAACTGCGTTTTACCTGGTCTCCGGAAGATGAAGCGGGTTTGAAAATCATGTTGTCCCGACAGGAGGGATCGGACCATAAACCTTACGCGGTGGTCCACCCCACATCCCGATGGATGTTCAAGACCTGGCGGTTGGAGGGCTATGCCCGGGTCATCGACCACCTTCAGGAGGCCTGCGGCCTAAACGTTATGGTCACCGGGGGGCCGGAAGACAAGGAACGAGCGGCCGTTCAAGCCATCCTCTCCCTATGTCGGACTCGTCCTCTGGATCTGTCCGGACGGTTGACCTTAAAGCAACTGGGGTGTCTGATCGGCGGGGCCCGCCTTTTTTTCGGTGTGGACAGCGCTCCCATGCATATGGCCGCCGCCGTGGAAACGCCGGTTCTGGCCCTCTTCGGTCCGTCCGGGGATATCATGTGGGGGCCCTGGGGAGAAGGACATCGGGTCCTCAAAAAAAATTGGCCTTGCCGTCCCTGCGGACGGGACGGCTGCGAGGGCAGCAAGGTCAGCCGCTGCCTGGAAGAAATCACTGCCGAGGAGGCGATTTCCGGAATTGAATCCCTTTTGAGCAGGATTCCGGGATGAAGATCGCCTTGATTCGGCGCCGCTATTCTCCGCACGGCGGGGCCGAGAAGTATGTGGATCGTCTGGCCCAAAAACTGCTGGCCCTGGGCCATGAAGTCCACTTGTTCAGTGCGAAATGGCCACAGAGACCGGGGTTGATTCTTCACCCCCTTCCACTTTTTCCCGGACCTGGGCTGTTTAAGCTGTTCCATTTTAACCGGAAGGTGGAAAAGGCCGTGGATCGGAAGGCCTTCGAAGTGATCCAGAGTTTTGAGAAAACCGCCTGCCAGGATATCTACCGGGCCGGGGAAGGCTGCCATCGGGAGTGGCTTCGGCAACGGAAAAAATTCGAGCCCTTTTCTAAAAGAATGGGGACGGTCCTCAACCCCTTCCACTGGCTGACATTGGCCTTGGAAAGAAGGCTTTTTGAACGGAGCGACACCCGGTTTTTTATCGCCAATTCCCAAAGGGGCCGGCAGGAGATCCTGACCCATTACAGGACGGAGCCTGAGAAAATCAAGGTCATTTACAATGCCGTGGAATTTCCTTCCGCATCAGCCGTCTCGGCCGGGGCGGTTCGTCGGGAGAGTGAAGAACGGATTCTGTTGTTTGTGGGTTCGGGATTCGAGCGCAAAGGGCTTTATTCCCTTCTGGGAGCCCTTCCAGCCGTTTTAAAGGAAATCAAGGTCCGGCTGGTCGTGGTGGGGGAGGGGGATCAGGGGAAAGCGGCGCGCCTGGCCGCCCGCTTAGGAGTTGATCCTCAGGTATCCTTTATCGGACCGGTAACGGACCCCGGGCCATACTATCAGGGGGCGGATGTGTTTGTGCTTCCGAGCCTCTACGAACCCTTCAGCAACGCCTGTCTGGAGGCGATGTCCCGCGGTTTGCCGGTGGTCACCAGCGAAATGAACGGGGCCTCGGAAGCCCTTCTGTCCGGTGAAAACGGGGTGGTGGTTCGGGATCCGACTGACCTGAAGAGTCTGGCCCAGGCCCTTATTCTGGCCCTGAGTCTAAATCGAGAGGATGTCGGTCCGATTCACCGGCAGATGCTGGCCCGGCATACCTGGGAAAAACATATCGAGGAATTGTTGAAAATTTATCGCCAAGTTATTGGAATAAAAAATTTAAACGATAGGAAAGCGATACCGTCCGGGAAGGATGCATCGTGAGGTCCGTCCCGGTTTTCATGTACCATCACATCAACCGCCACGCGGATGACCTGGTAACGCTCACCCCGGAAGGCTTCGAGAACCATCTCCGCTTTTTATCGGAAAAGGGCCTCCAAACGATTTTTTTGGATGACCTCCTGGAATATCTTCGGGGAAGAAAGCGTTTTAATCGACCGGCGGTGGCCCTGACTTTTGATGACGGTCATCTGGACAACTGGGTCTATGCCTTCCCCTTGCTGAAAAAATACGGAGTGAAGGCCACGATCTTCGTAGTTACTTCCTGGCTGACCGAAGGAGTCCCGCGGGCGCAATGGGATCCTGACGGAGGGCAGGAACAGGATTTACCCCGGATCCCCAGCCACCGGCAGGCCAAGGAAATGGCCGCTGCCGGGGATTTTGAAGGAGGACTGCGCTGGGAAGAGGCTCGGAAGATGCAGGAGTCGGGCCTGGTCGACATCCAATCCCATACCCATCTCCACCAGGATTATTTTTTGGGGAACAACCAGGGCTTGCGGCTCGATCCCTTGAAAAAGGATTCCCTGCGCTTGGAGCTGGAAAAATCGAAAACCCTGATCGAAGCCCGTCTGAACAAGCCCTGCCGCTTCCTCTCCTGGCCCTGGGGAAAGTACGATTCACAGGCCATTGAACTGGCCAAGGAATTGGGCTTTGAGGCCCTGGCGACGACCGAGAAGGGGGTGAACTTCCCCGGTTCGGACGAGTGGACCATCAAGCGGGTGGTGACCGCCTCCGGGAAACGGAAGTGGTTTTCGCAACGGACAAACATCTATTCCCATCGGTGGATGGGGCAACTATACAGCCGGGTTCGGGGGATATTGTGAAAGCGGCCGTACGAGTCCCGATCCTGTATTATCACCGGGTAGAGGACCATCTTCCCCCCGCCAAAGGGGTCTCCCCGCAGGCCTTCGCCGCCCATATAGGATACCTCCGGAAAAAAAACTATCGGAGCATATCTTTCGAACAATTGGCCGATTATTTCATGAAGGACCAGCCCTTGCCCTCCAGACCGGTAATCATTTCATTTGACGACGGGTACCTGGATAATTTCACCCGGGCCCGTCCCATCCTCAAAGAAAACGGATTCCGGGCCACGATCTTCCTCGTCTCCGATTATATCGGCCGAAGGAGTGAGTGGGCCGGCTGCACGGGAGAGGATGTGGCCCCGCTAATGTCCAGAGAACAGCTCCAGATCATGATCCAGGAGGGATTTGAATTGGGCGGCCACACCCGCGGCCACAGGGATTTGACCGCGATACCTCCCGAGGATGCCCGGAGTGAAGTGGAAGAAGGCAAGCAAGACCTGGAGAACCTGCTCCAGAGGCCGGTATGCTCTTTTGCCTACCCCTTCGGGACCTTTAACCCGGAGGTGATCGAACTGGTCCGGAAGGCGGGATTCACCACCGCCCGGACAGTCCATACGGATAACACCCATTGCCGGGAGGACCTGCTGACCCTGCGCTGCGTTAAGCTCAACGGACGGACTCCGTGGCTCAAATTCAAATACTACCTGACCGCCCTTTATCACTGGGAGACCCGCCGGCATGAACGACGTAAATCAGGCCGCAGATAGACGGGTGAAGGTGCTGTATGTCTTCGCGGCCCTGCCGGTGGGCGGTGCCGAGGAGGTTTTGATCACCGAGGTGGAGGGTCTGGACCAAACCCGTTTCGATCCCCTGGTTTGCGTCCTCTCGGAGAAGGGCCCTGTGGGGGAACAGATCGAAAACCGGGGATTTCCGGTGGTGGCCTTGCACCGGATGAAAAGCCATCGCTTTGATCGGCGGATCATTCAAGACCTGTACCGGTTGATCAAAACTGAAAAAGTGGACGTGGTCCACACCCATCTCTATGACGGCAACAAATACGGCCGCCTGGCCGCCGCTCTGGCCCGGGTCCCCGCCCTCATCTCCCATTACCATAACGTCTACTCGCGCCGAAGAATCAAATATCATCTGATCAATCGGGTGTTGTCGTCTCTGAACGATCGAATCCTGGCGGTTTCCCAGGCGGTGAAGGAGAGCGTGGTCCGGCACGATCGGATTTCGCCGGAGAAGATTGAGGTGCTGTACAACGGCATTGATCCCTCACGATTCATGGGGGATTTTACGGATTCAGGAGGTGCGGCGGCAATTCGGGGTGAAGCCGGATGATTTTCTGGTGGGGGTCGTCGCTCGCCTGGAAGAGCAGAAGGGGCATATCTATCTCTTCAAGGCCCTAAGGCAACTTATCCCGGATTTCCCGCAGATCAAAGTCCTGGTCGTCGGAGACGGGATCCCTTCGGCCTGTTTTGGAGGCCCAGGTAAGGGAAATGGGGCTATCGGAACAGGTGGTATTCGCGGGGATCCGGAAAGACATTCCCGGCCATCCTGGCCGCCCTGGATCTGTTTGTCCTGCCCTCCCTTTGGGAGGGATTCAGCCTGGCTATCCTCGAGGCCCTGGCCGTAGGCACACCCGTCATTGCCACGGACGTCGGGGGCGCCTCCGAGGTCATTCGCTCCGGTCACAACGGACTGCTAATTCCTCCCGGGGAGGAGTCAAGCCTGGCGGCCGCGGTGCAAGGGGCTATCCGGGATCCGCGGAAATATGCGGAGATGGGTCGGAAGGGCCAAGAGACCGTTCATCAGAAATTCACAGTTGCCCAACACCTGGCCCGGCTCCAAAATCTCTATCTGGAAGTATTGGCCCAAAAGGGGCTGCTCCCCATCCGAAACCGGTCATGAAAAAAGTGGCCCTGATCGGTCCCGAGCTTTATCCCATTCCGCCCATCCGGGGCGGGGCCGCCGAACTCTGGATTGAAAAGACCTCCCGGGAGCTGAAACGATACCGACCGATAATTTTCTCCCCGGCCGATCCGGAACTTCCCCTCAAGGAACAAAGCGGCGGAGTGGACTATTTTCGGATTCCTGTGCATCGTTTCAAAAGGACCGTGTACGGCTGGTTCAACGCTTTTCCAAGGGATTACGAAAAGAAAATCGCCGCTTTCCTGGGTACGATCGATCCGGACGTCGTTCATATCCATAACCGTCCCTTGCTGGTAGCCTATTTCAGGAAGCGCTTCCCCCGGAAAAAGATCATCCTCCATATGCACAACCTCTATAACTACCTGGGGCGGCTGGAAAGACCCTCCGGACCTTTTATCAACGAGGCGGATCTTTTTCTGGGGTGCAGCCGTTTCGTGGTCGAGGCCGAAAAAAACCGTCTGGCTGTTGGAACGCCCGGCCAGGCGGTGCTCTACAACGGGGTGGATACCCAGGCCTTCCGTCCCCTCTGGCTGGATCCGGAAGAAACCCGGAAGGCCCGAGAGCGCCAGGGGCTGGTTGGGAAAAAGGTGGTGCTGTACGCGGGAAAGATACGGGAAGCCAAAGGGGTGGGCGTCCTGGCCCGGGCCATGGGGGAGGTTTTTCAGCGGGACCCGGAGGCCGTCTGGGTCCTGGCCGGGGGGACCGGTTTCGGGTACCAGCGGGAGAATAAAAAGACGGACTTCTCGGAACGCCTTCGAATGGAATTGGCTCCCTGGCGGGATCGGGTCCGGTTTCTGGATTTCATCCGGCCCCAGGAGATGCCCGCTGTTTATCTTCTGGGAGATGTCTTTGTCGCTCCTTCCCAGTTGCAGGAAGGTTTGGGCCTGGTTTTTCTGGAGGCCTCGGCCGTCGGGTTACCCATCATCAGCACCCGCCAGGGCGGGATTCCGGAAGTGGTGGTCCATGAAAAGACCGGCCTTCTTTTGACCAGAAAAGAGGATGTTTCGGAATTAACCGAAAAAATTCTGGCCCTTTTGCGAGAGCCGGAGTATAGGCGACAACTGGGCGAGAGGGGGAGACAATCCATGGAGGATCATTTTTCCTGGACCCGGATTGCCGAAACGACGGAAAGGCTGTATGATTCCCTGCTCGTACGAAAAAAATAAATTATTAATACTCAATAATTAATTGTCAATTATTAACCGTTTCGTTTCTATTTTCCCATCAATTGTTTTGTAGGGGAGGGGTTAACCCCCTCCCGGGCTTGGGAATCATGGATTCAGATTTCGTGTTGTCGGCCTGGATGGATGCGGGAGGGGATGAACCGCTCCCCTACAGGGAAATCTTATATCTTTGACCTTGAAATCTATTTTTTGTTATTTTCGTATTAAACCCCCATGCCCGGGGCGGGCACACACGAAGCATGAAAATAAGAATTGACCAAGATTCGTCATTCCGGACAAGTCACGCCTAAGGCGTGACGCGATCCGGAATCCAGCCTCGGATAAGCTCTGGAGGTCCTGGATACCCCCGGCTTACTACCTGCCGGGGCAGGCTTATCAAGTCCGGTATGACGAAAAAAAGCCTAAAAAGCGGTGTTCGACTTTATTTACATACTTAACTGAGCCGATGATCCACCATCTTCGAGACCGAATTCTTCATATCTTGATGCGGCGCTGGGCCGGACAAAGGCCGCCTCGGTCTTTTGACCTTTCGGCCATGGAAGGGGTCCGGCGAATTTTGTTGATGACCACCACGGCCATCGGAGACACCCTTTTTTCCACCCCGGCCATCCGGGCCGTGAAGGAGACCTATCCCGATAAAGAAGTGCAGGTGCTCTGTCATCGGCGGAATGCCCTGCTGCTCAAGGAAAACCCCCATATAGACCGCCTTTGGTTATACCACGGGAAAACACGGGGCCTGCTCTCGTTGATACGCCGCCTGCGGGAGCAGCGGGTTGACCTGGTCGTTATCCTCCACAGCAATGATCCGGAGGCTGTTCCCCTCGCCTGGGCCACCCGGGCCCCCTATCTTATCGGCAGCGGAACCAGTCGGTTCGCCGCCTTTCTTTCGCAGGGGATTGTTTGTCGGGATGAGAATCGCCATGCCATCGAACAGCGACTGGATCTGGTCCGGGCGGCCGGAGCCGATACGGCCGACCGGAGGATGGATTTCCATTTGCCTGCCGGATGGGAGCCGAAGGTCCGCAAGGTTTTACATGATTTTTGGGGAAGTTCGGATCAGCCGGTGATCGGACTCCACCCTACCGGCTCCGGGAGTTACAAATGGTGGCCGGCCGAAAATTTCATTGAACTGGGAAATCGTCTTTTCGACCGTTACGGCTGCCGGTTCATCCTTTTTTCCTCCAAGGCGGAGACCTTGGCCGCCCGGGCCATCGCTTCCCGGCTGAAAGCCCCGGTCCTGACCACAGAGGGCCGTTTTGATCTGGCGATCACCGGGGGCTTGATCCGGAGCTGTTCGCTCTTCATCGCCAACGACAGCGGTCCTTTGCATATGGCCCTGGCTTTAAGGGTACCCACTTTGGCCCTCATCGGCGCGGACAGCCCCCGGCGTATCGGCCCCTACCAGGCCGGGAATTCGGTCAGCCTTTATAGAAAAGAGGAAGTCTGCGACCTGCCCCGCTGCTTGAATGAAAAATGCAGGGACAACCGGTGTCTGAAACAGATCCGGCCTGAGGAAGTGCTCCAGGTGATTGAAGAGCGATTTGAGGGATTGTTGTCCAACCGGGAAAGGTAAGTTATAAGGTCCGTTATTCCCAAGCGCTTAGCGATCGGGAAGAGATAGTAACGATCTCTTTATTGAATCTCCAGGTAGTTTCTCGTCATCCCCGAATGCCTTTGTCGGGGATCCAGTTTTACTTAAGAAAAGCCTGGATTCCCGCTCAGAAACGCTACGGGAATGACGCTTTATAAGGTTGTTACTATGTTGAGACCGTTTATAATCATTGGGTATCTGCTTGACTCCGTGATTCCCAGCGGATACTATTCGAGGCGAAAAAATAAGTCCGGCCTGTGCGGCCGGTGTTGAGGAGTCGATTCTTGAAGATGATGGTGAACCAGGAAACCGATCCGCTGCTGAAGGCCCTCGAGGTCTTTCCCGAACGCCGCATCCTGGTGGTAGGGGATGTGATGATGGACCAATTTATTTGGGGGGAGGTGTCCCGGATATCTCCGGAGGCCCCCGTGCCGGTGGTGAAGGTGAAGGAAGAAAGCTATTTGCTGGGCGGGGCGGCCAACGTAGTGAACAACCTCCTGGGCCTGGGAGCCCAGGTAGTCCTGGCCGGGGTCATTGGCCCGGACGGGATGGGAAAGCGCCTCCTCAGACAACTCAAGGTCCAGGGGGTAAACATCGATGGGCTGATTATCGATGATTCCCGCCCTACGGCGGTAAAGACCCGAGTCATCGCCCATCAGCAGCAGGTGGTGCGAGTGGATAAAGAAAATAACCATCCCTTATCCCCCGGGGTCCAGGAGCTGCTGATCCGGGGGATTGAGCGGAATGCCGAGGGATTGGACGGGATCATCGTTTCCGATTACGACAAAGGCGTCATTTCCCAACGGTTGATGACGGCCTTGAAAAAGATCGCCAAAAAGAAGGGCATCCCGCTGGCCGTCGATCCCAAGCCCCTGCACGTGGACTGGTATCGAGGCGTCACGTTGATCACCCCCAACCATCTGGAGGCCGGTCTGGCCGCAGGCCGGAAGATTGTGTCCGAGAGCGACCTGCGCTGGGCCGGGCAGCGGCTTTTAAAAAGGCTGCTCTGCGATGCCGTGTTGATTACCCGCGGACGGGAGGGGATGGCTTTGTTCTCCAAAAACAATAAGGTCGCCCTGATACCCACTGTGGCCCGAAAGGTCTTCGACGTCACCGGGGCCGGGGATACGGTGATCGCGACGCTGACGCTGGCTCTGGCTTCCGGGCTCAATGTACTTCAATCCTGCCGAACCGCCAATGCGGCGGCCGGTCTGGTAGTAGGGGAAGTGGGCACCGCGGCCATCCAGGCGGCGGCTCTTAAAAAAGCGCTGCGGGAAGCCGGAACGGAAAAATAGCCCGTGAAAGAGGATTTCGTCCTTTCCGCCTTTCCCGCGACCGGATCCGCAACAGTTCTTCTTCCACGGGAGC
>CAVVCH010000013.1:0-23541 GCA_963746605.1 uncultured delta proteobacterium | reverse complement strand
CTGATCTGGTCAAGCGAAAACGGACACCCGGTTAAGCAACCATAGCCAAAGGCACTTTCTTCTCAAAGTCATTGGGGGAAGCATATCCCAGAAAGGAGTGAAGGCGGCGGCTGTTATAAAACATCTCGATGTAATCGATAACCGCACGCCGGGCCTCTTCCCGGGTCAAATATACTCGGTCTCCGATTTGTTCGTTTTTCAGGCTGTGGAAAAAACTTTCTGCCACGGCATTATCATAGCAATCCCCTTTACGGCTCATGCTGGGGATCATCTGGAAGATTTTTAATTGGCCTTGATAGTCCTCGGCGGCATACTGGCTGCCCCGATCGGAATGATGGACCAAACCCGGGGCCGGCTTCCGCCTCCAATAGGCCATCCTGAGGGCCTCCAGGACCAACGGACTCGTCAGGCGGCTACTTAAGGCCCAACCGACCGCTTTGCGGGAATACAGGTCAATAATGACGGCCAGGTATAGCCAGCCTTCCAGGGTCCAGAGATAGGTGATATCGCCGCACCAAATCTGGTTCGGCTGCTCCACCTGGAATTGCTGCTTGACCAAATTGGGGGCTACCGGCAGCTTATGACGACTATCCGTGGTTCTTTTGAATTTCCTGGGCCGCTTGACTTCCAAACCGGCTTTCTTCATCAGACTCCGAGCCCGATAGCGGCCGACGTTATAGCCCAGGTCTTTCAGGCTCTTAGCCATACGACGGGATCCATAGGTCCCTCGGCTTTCTTGAAAAATATGACGCACTTGAGACAACAATTCAAAATCCTTATCTATCTGTTTCCCTTGGTTCTTTTTCAAAAAGTGATAATACCCGCTCCGGCTGACTTCCATAACCCGGCACAAAACGGTTATGGGATAGGCCTTCTGTTGCTGCCGGACAAAGTCGTATCTTACTTCGACTCGTTGGCAAAGAAGGCCGCGGCTTTTTTTAAGATGTCGCGCTCCATCTTCAGCCGCTGGTTCTCCTTGCGGAGTCGCTGCAGTTCTTCTTTTTCAGCGGTTAAACGCCCCTTGCCCGGGAAGGCGTTGGTTCCCTCGGAAGCCAACTGGCTTTTCCATCGGGCCAGCACGCTGGGATTGATTCCCAGGTTCCGGGCGGCCTCGGTTACCTTGTAGCCTTGTTCGGTTACCAGCCGTACGGCTTCTTGCTTAAACTCCGGGGTGTAGGTTCTTTTGCTCTGTTCGTTCATGGCTCACCTCCATTTGCAGGGTCATTTTACCATGCTCTTCGAGGTGTCCGTTACTACTTTACCAGGTCATTCTCTGCCGAGAGATGGCATGCAAGTGCGTGGAGAATACACCATGTACGGGCATTTTTTCTTTCTTAGGAAACTTCTCGATAATACAGAGAAGGTTCGCTTTTTTCTTGATCAGGACTCAGCCTTCCGGGCTGCCTGTCTGTCGGCATTCTCCGATAGGATCAAGGAGGGACGATGTGATGCCTTTTTACGTGCGAATCAACGCCGAGGCGACCATCGATGAAAAGCGCCAGATCCTGGCAGAGAATCGACGCCATATGGAGGCAATGAAGCAGCTGTATCCCGACCTGAAGGATTGGCAGATAAAACTCTTAATGATAAAGGAGAAGATGGCCCAGGTGGTCAACATCGGCACGTGGCAGGATCGTTGGGTGGAACATCCCTTCCCGAATATGGGAGAGCCCGAGAAGGCCATGTGCTATCTGACGGATATCCAGGGGTATGATGAGGACCATCTTGCCTGGCTCTACAACAAGGCCAGCCTCCACGCTATTGACCGCTTCTTCATGCAGGTCCGAAGGAGATTGTCTTTGCTGGAGCGACCGATCAGCAGTTCGGCCAGCCCGGGGCGCCGCTGGTTTGGCTACGGCCCCTACAAACCGGTTATGGTCGGCAAACTACTGGACATCTTTCGTGTCTTCTATAATTTTGTGGAAGTGGGAAAGAACAAACAAACCCCAGCTATGCGGCTGGGGCTGGCAAAGGGCAAGATAACGGTCGAGGACATTGTCTATTATCAGCAGCAAAACTGACTGCAATTATTCACTATGCTGCCGGGGAAGATATCTTCCCCAGAAAAAGGACTGCCGAGTGAGTATCAGCAGTCCTTTTTCACTTTTCTTCAACACGTTAAGCGATCGGCTCGTCAGAAATGGCCCTGCCTTTTTTTGTACATATTTCTAACCGTAATCCTTGATTTATCTTTCCACTCCGGCATGAAGATTAGTAGGTGATAGTGCGCCACGAAGGCGCATGAAAGATGAGGGTAGGCCCCTCGGAGCCGGTTTACAGGAACAGGCTCCAAACCACCTTAAGCTGCATTGGTCAAGAGCCATTGTGGTGAGCATTAAGGAAAAGGCAGGGCGAGACCCTGTCAGGTAAGAATCAAGGAGACGAACAAAAGTGAACCGCTGATCACGTGTCGAAAACTAAAAGGCGATGTCAAAACCGAGGGGTTTCACTGTCTCGGGATAAGTTCAGATGGTACCTGTTTACAGGCTGAATGGCATCCGGTATGGAGGCGGCGTGAACTTGATTCAGGCTTTCATGGGCAACGTGGGAACCTGTCGTTCCGATGATAAGGGAGAAATTCAAGTGGAGGACCCACAAGAATGAGAGTACCGAAGCGGAACACAGGGGCGGACCACTCCGTAGTAGCGATGAAGGGCCGTAACGGGCCTGGAGCGAAGGGGGTGGATTATCCAGCCGGACTCAGAGGTCAACCAGATAATGGGAGGAACCGGTGACGAAGGCGAAGCCGTATGAGATTTCCAAGTGGGTAGTGGTAAAGGCGTGGAAGCAGGTAAAAGCGAACCAGGGAGCGGCCGGGGTAGACCGAGAGTCGATAACGGTTTTTGAGAGGAACCTGAAGAACAACCTCTACAAGATCTGGAATCGGATGGCATCGGGAAGTTACCTTCCCCCGCCGGTCAGGACGGTAGCGATACCGAAGAAGAAAGGCGGGAAGCGGATTCTCGGCATTCCCACCGTGGCCGATCGCGTGGCCCAAATGGTGGTCAAGCTGTATTTCGAACCCGGGGTAGAGCCGCATTTTCATGAGGACTCTTATGGATACCGGCCCGGCAAATCGGCCCTGCAGGCCGTAGCGATAACGCGGAAGCGTTGTTGGCGTTATAACTGGGTGCTGGAATTCGATATTCGGGGTCTGTTTGACAACATTGACCATGAACTTCTGATGCGAGCGGTGAAGAAGCATACGGTCAGCCAGTGGATCCTCTTGTATGTGGAGAGGTGGCTGAAGGCCCTGTTTCAGCAGGAGGATGGCACCTTAATGGAGCGAGGGAAAGGAACGCCGCAGGGTGGAGTAATCAGCCCGGTGTTAGCCAATCTCTTTCTGCATTATGTGTTCGATGCCTGGATGAAGCGGAACCATCCGGAGTTGCCCTTTTGCCGTTATGCCGATGATGGGATTGTTCACTGTCGAACGGAGTCAGAAGCCCTGGCATTGAAGGAAGAGCTGACCTCCAGATTTCGGGAATGTCAGTTGGAACTGCACCCGGAAAAGACCCGGATCGCGTACTGTCAAGACAGCAATCGCCGAGGAAATCATCCAGTCACCAGTTTTGATTTTCTGGGCTTCACTTTTCGGCCGCGACTCGCCAAGAGTCACCGGGGGGATTTCTTCGTCAACTTTGGTCCGGCCGTAAGCAACACGGCCAGTAAAGAAATAAGACAAAAGAGCCGGCGTTGGAATCTCCATTTGAAAAGTGATTTTTCCCTGGAAGACCTGTCCAGAATATTCAGCCCCATCATCCGGGGATGGATAAACTACTACGGGAGCTTTTACAAATCAGCGCTCTACCCCGCTTTACGTCATTTGAACCATATTTTGGTCAAATGGGCGATGAGGAAATTTAAAAGGTTGAGACGCCATCTGACCAAGGCGGTATACTGGCTGGGGCGAATAGCCCATAGGCAACCCGAGCTGTTTCCGCACTGGCAATGGGGATTGAAACCAACGGCTGGATGATGGGAGCCGGATGAGTCGAGAGGTTCAAGTCCGGTTCTGAGAGAGCGCAGGGGGGAAGCTCCCCTGCGCCACTCACCTACAGTAACAAAATGATGATTGTAAGATAAGGCAATAAAGGTCATCATCTATATGTTCTTCCTGTTGAAATTAGGAAAAGGAGGGCATGACGACTCTTCGATATCGAGAACTTGGAGGAATTCCTTTGACGAGTGCATCCCCGCCGCATTTTCAGAGAATAAATCGTTGGAAAAAGATTCCTCAGACGGCTGTATTCCCCGCCGCAATTCCAGAGACAAAGCAAGATATTCCAGCGCCTATGAGAAGAAGGCCAAAGCTTTTCGTCGGGCGTTGAATCGGGTGGCTACGTGGGAACTGCCCGGGAAAGAGTATGTGGTGGAATATCTGAGACATGTATCGGCGTAACTGCAAACCTTCCACGTTTCAAGGAGCGTTATTTGCGGTTTATACTTTTTTGACCGGCATTAAAAATTCCGGGAAAACCGGTTTGCGGAGATCACCAAAGATGATCTGGAAAATTTTATTGAGCAGGAACAGGATCGGGGGTTGATGATTAGCACGGTGCGGACGAAGCTGAACATGGTCAACGCCTTCGTACGCCATTGGATCGATGAAGGGATTATCAACGCGGAGGTCCTGACACGCAAGATCCGCCTGAAGCGACCCGACACCTTGCCGCGGGCCTTGATCCCGATGACGTCCGGCAATTGCTGACGGTGATCGGTTCCCTCCGGGATCGGGCTTTGGTTCTGGTGTTGTTGCGAACCGGCCTGCGCATCGGGGAGCTCCTGAACACCTGCCTAACTGATGTCCACCTGAATGAGCGCGAGATCAGAGACATCCACGAAGGCGAGAAGAACCGCCTGTAAAGGGTGGTTCACCTCAGTGAGGATGCCTTAGGCGCGCTGAAACAATGGCTGGCAATCAGAGCCCTCATTCAGCCTTTCTGTTTTACGCGGCGGGCCGCCCGACCATGTCCTATAGTAAGGCGCGGCTCCTGTTTGAAACCTATCTTCAGCGGGCCGGGCTGGGTGACAAAGGCTATACCCTGCATGCCTTGCGGCATACCTTTGCCACGGAACTATTGAATGCCGGCATGCGGATCGAATGCCTGCCCAACCCTTGCTGGGGCACAGTTCGCTGGATGTCACCCGGCGCTATGCCGGCTTTCAGACAAGACCCGGGAGTCTGAATACTCCGCGCTATGGCAATTATCGAAAGGGGGGATCTTGATGGCCATGACCAAAGCGATCATCCACTACCGGCGTTTTCTTGAAGCGTAGGAACGTCTCTCCCAACACGGTTAAGCACTATCTGAACGGGTTAAAGCATTTTGTGGTCTGGATCGATGTGCGGCTCGAACAGGTCGCCCATCGGAAGTCATGGAGTATGTCGATTACCTGATTAGCAAACAGTAGGCCCAGACCATCAACTGTTATATGAACGCCATCTGCCCAGTTTTACCACTATACTCGCGGAGGAGGGCCTAACCATCATAATCCGTGAGAAAGGTTGATCTCATGAAACTCCCCCGGTCGCTGCCCCAGGCATCTGCGGAAGAGCAACTGGCCCTTTTCTTCGAGCGGGTGAAAGGCTACCGGGATCGGGCCCTATTTACGCTCATGCTCCGCTGCGGCTTGCGGGTGAAGGAGGTGGCCCGTCTCTCCTTGGGCAATATCGATATGAAACGGAGGACCCTGCTCATCCAGGACGGCAAGGGCGCCAAGGACCGGATGGTCTATCTCAGCCAGGATGCCGGGCGAACCCTGGTGGCTTACCTGCGTGTCCGCAGACCCCGCCCCAAGGATCAAGAAAGAAGTCTTCCTGGTGGAGAAGGGACCATTGACCGTAACCCTTATCGATCCGCGGCATCCAAGAGCGTATGGAGTATTATGCCCGCCAGGCCCACTTAAGCATCTCCTGTCATCACCTGCGCCACACCATGGCCACTCAGATGCTCAATGCCGATGCGGATCTCTCCACCATCCAGGACCTGTTGGGTCACAACTCGATACAAGCGACTCAACGATACTGCCGGGTATCCGACCTGAAGGTACAGCAGCGATTGCTACAAAGCCATGGAGGTGATTTTGCAACAAACGGCTGGCAACTAAATAATCCTTGATTAATCACAATAACTATCGAGAAAATAACAACCATTTGACTTACCTAATATGGATGGTAAAAACAGATTATATTACGTATAGGTAGGTGACATCATTAAATTCGTGTGAAGAGACAATTTTTGGGGAAAAAGTGAAGGCTTCTTCCTCCTTCAAATCTTCATTCCTAATAAAACGGAGGTCAAACGGTAATCGTTATCGAGTCGGCAGGAGATTTAAACAATTAACTGATTAAATCAAGGGAGAATATCTGAATCGACTCGCTCTTTCCTTTTACCCGGGTTGCGGGAAGCTCTTTCAGGGGAAAATCTCCATTCACTCTCGCCCTGGTATCGCCGCTGAGGATGATCTCCGTGTTGAATTCCTTGTTCAGTTCTTGGAGCCGTGAGGCCACGTTGACCGTGTCCCCCACCAGTGTATAGGAGAGCCGGTCCGGGCTGCCGATGTTCGCGGCCAACACCTGGCCCGTATCGATCCCGATGCCATGGGACAGCCTCGGGTACCCCGCCTGCTCAAGGGCCAGGTTCACGGAATGAAGCCGATGCTGCATCTCTCGGGCCGCCTGCACGGCCAGGGCCGGGTGGTTTTCCCTGAACAAAGGCGCCCCGAACACGGCCATGATCTCGTCGCCGATATAATGCAGCACCAGTCCGTGATATTGCTTGATGGCCTCGTCCATCTCCTTGAAATAGCTGTTAATGATTCTCACCACCTCCTTGGGCGGCGTTTTCTCCACCATCGGCGTGAAGTTGCGGAGATCGGCAAACAGCACAGTGACCTCCTTGAGTTCCCCGTCCAGAGAGACCTTTCCGGCCAGGATCTCGTCCCGGATCTCCTGGGTCACGTATTTGCCGAAGGTGTCCTTGATGAAGTCCCTTTCTCTCAAGCCTTCGCTCATCTCATTGATCACGTCTCCCGTGTAGCCGATCTCGTCATTGGACGTAACCCGGACCTTTGCGTCGAACCTCCCCTCTCTCACCTTTCGCAGAACCTTAATAATCTGCAGCAGGGGCCGGGTTAGGTTGCTGCTCACCAGGAAGGTAACCCAGAGACCCACGCCGATAAAGAGGACCGCCTGGCCGGCGAGGGCTACCTCCAATTCCTGCAGGCTGACCGCAGCCTCTCTGCCGGATCGGGTTGCCTGCCAGAGGTACGTCAGGATCGAAAAGAATGGGATCAAATTGCAGGCGAAGAGCATGGCGATCAGCCTGGCCCGGATGCTGATCCGGAAGCTGCCGGACACGGCATAGATTCCGCCCTTGGGAAAAAAGAAAGGAAAGACCCGCCGCTGAAGGACAAACTCGAAAACAAAAAATGCCACCGTGGTGGTGATCAGCCCGGTGTGAAAGCTGAGAAAAAAGGACCGGAGCATGAGATCCCATCCGGCCTCCTTATTCCAGAGGATCAGCGGGGGGAGGACGGCCGCAGACAGCCAGATGGCCATGTCCAGGGTTATGAGAAAAAAGGGCTCGTTCAGCAGCCGCCTCCCGGCCTTGGCCTCCAGGCCTTCGGGCAGGGGGCCATCATCGAATTTCTTGTCTAGAAAACACCGGATGGGCTTCTCATAAGAAAGGGTGAGGAGAATCACCAGAGCGAAGCTCAGCGGAGCGAATACGACGTTCATGAAAAAGGCAACCCTGAAGACGTCCCTGGAAATTTCATAGGTCTGACCCGACCTCAGAAAGTGGACAACAAGAATTCCGATGAGATTAGAAATCCCGTTGGCAATCAACATGGCGTTTTTGATCCGGAATCGTTTCAATCTGGTCATATCTGTTCCCCTACGTCTAAATTCACCGCGTGCGGCCGATCAAGGCGAAGCGAATATCTAAGCATCTTACCCTTGCTTATCTCTAAATGTAAAAACACTCCCGATCATATAAGGCCGATTCAATCACAACCGGTAATACAAAATTCTCAATATTAGTTATCAAATCTGGCTTTGTGGGGACCCCATTCCAGGACTTCCAGTCGGACCCGGGCCCTTCCTTGGCGGAGCATTCCCAGTTCCCGGGCCGCGCCCCGGGACACATCGATGATCCCTCCCTTTTGCTGATGCTTGCGTGAGGGGCCCCGATCAAAAACGACCACCTCCACCTGGCGGTTATTGGCCAGGTTCGTGACTCGCAGCAGGGTGCCGAAGGGGAAATAGGGGTGGGCGGCCACCAGTTCCTTTTCATCATAGTAATTTCCCCAAGCCGTGCGGTTTCCATGAAAGGAGGGGCAGTAAAAGGAGGCTTTTCCCAATTGAACCCGGGGGAGGAATCCCCGCTGATCCTCCTGCGCTTGAATTATTGGGCTGAAAGATAGGGAAAAAACGAGAAAGGAGAATAGGAACAGCCGAAGTCTGAGGGATCGATTCAAAGGGTTCGAGCTCATGCCCAACCTCACGATGCGGTCGGCCGGGAAACCGGCTTATTGAAAGAGCCCCGTTTTTTCGAATTCTCTGATGTCCGCTTCCGTATATCCCAATTCCTTCAAAATCGGTACCGTATGGGTGCCGGCCAAAACTCCAATGTGGCGGTATTCGGGGGCGGTTTCCGAGTACTTGATCGGATGGGCCACCTGTTTGACCGAACCGCCTCCCGGCAGAGGCAATTCGACCACCATTTCCCTTTCCCGGGCCTGCGGATCGGAGAAGGCTTCGGCCAGGGACAGGACGGGTTCCAAGCAGGCATCGGTTTCTTCAAAAATCTCCAGCCACTCATCCCGGGTCCTGGATCGAATAATCTCCCGAACTTCCTGTTTTATTTTCGGGAGATCGGAGGTAATCACCTGCCCGGGGATCAGGTCCGGACGGTCGATGGCCCGGCAAAAGGCGGCAAAAAATTGGGGCTCCAGGCCGCCGAAACTCAAATACTGATCGTCTTCCGTTTGGTAAAAATCATATAGAGATCCGCTGTTCAACAAATGCTCTTCACGACCGAGTTCCTGCCCGCCGGCCAAAAAAGCCGCGCCTACCATGGCATTGAAGGCCATGGCCCCATCGGTCATGGCCACGTCGAGATACTGGCCCTGTCCGGTATTTTGTCGGTGGACCACGGCAGCCAAGATCCCGACCACGGAGTTGTAGGAACCGGAGGCGATATCGGCGATCTGCATACCCGTAAGGACCGGACCGGTTTCTTTTCTGCCGGAATAGGCCATCAGCCCGGAACGGGCCAGGTAGTTGATGTCATGCCCGGCGCGGTCGGCCATAGGCCCAGTCTGCCCGTAGCCGGTCAGGGAACAGTAGATAAGTCGCGGATGGCGCTCCTTTAAGGCCGGGTAATCCAGACCAAACTTGGCCATCACCCCGGGGCGGAACTGCTCAATCACAACGTCATATTCATCTAGAAGCTGGTGGACGATTTTCACGGCCCGGGGGTCCTTGAGGTTCAGGGTCATGGATTTCTTACCCCGGCCCAGGCAGGCCAGGACGGCCGAGATGTTTTCCTTCCCGATGAAAGGGGGCATCAGGGTGGTCAGGTCGATGCGCGTTCCCGAAACCACCCGCAGCACCTCAGCCCCCATATCGGCCAGCATCATGGTGGCGTAGGGGCCCGGCAGCAACGTGGTGAAATCCAATATTTTTAAGCCCTGTAAAGGTCCGGCCATGAAGGCACTCCTTTATTTTTGGCTGGAATTCTAACCTTTCCTAATCCTCGGCGCCGTGATATCCCGGCCCCGTTCCTGCCCCATGCGCAGGACTTGATCGCGGAAGTTCAGGGGAAAATCCTGCTCCTCGACGCGCAAAAACAATCCTAACGAGTTGGTCGGGCATTTGTAAACGCAGACGCCGCAGCCCAGGCAGCGATCGGCTTCCAGGGCCGGGGCCTGTCCGGTTTTATTCCGGGCCTCGGGGTGGGGCTGGAGGACGAGGGCCTTCATGGGGCAGCGTTCCACGCACAGGCCGCAGCCTTTGCAGCGGGAGGGATGGATGTCCAGCGTATAATTGGACGGTTGGTGACCATACAAATGGTGTTTATGGACCGATTCCAGGAACAGGCAACAGCAGGAGCAGCAGTTACAGATGGTGTCCATTCCTTCCCGAGTGTTGGAAATGCCGTGAACCAACCCGGCCTCGGCGGCGGCCTGGAGAATTTCCAGGGTTTCTTCCCGGGAGATGGCCTTTCCCATCTCGTTCTTGATCATGTATTGGGCCAGGCGGCCGAAATGCAAGCAGTTGAAGGTTTCATGACGGCAATGAGGGGAGTCGGGATCCAGATTTTTGCGCTGCCGGCAGGGGCAGTGGGAGGTGCAGAAGGTTTCTTCCCGGGCCAGCACCTGGACCAGGTCCTCATAGGGCAGTACCTTTCGGGTATCCTTGATGGTTCTCCCGATGGGAATGGCCCGTAGACCCATGGTAGGATAAGCCCCGAATTCAGGTCCGTAAGGACCGGAAAAATAGGTATTGGACAGGGAGGCCAGGTGACGGGTAGAATCATCGTCTTTCCCGGCCCAGAAAGGGCTCCGGTAGAAGGTAAACATGGAATCGTTCAGGGCATACCGGATCGCGGTCTTTGACTCGTGCCGGAAAACGATTCCCTTAAGGGCTAAAGGATCGAGTTTCTCGGATAGTTCTTTGGAGGAGAGTCCATAATGAAGGCTAAGCTGCTCCAGGGTATGGGGAAAAAAAGGAAAGTCGGCCAACAGCTCGGCCTCTTCAGGGTTCAATCGGGTCTCCAGGAGGGCTTCCATTACCGGGGAATCGGGAAAGCCGATTGCCCATTCCTTCAGATGTTCTCTCAGGCGGCGATAGGATGGGTGCATAGGGTACTCTTTTCAGAATAGATCATATCATCCTGGGAGGTAAGGTCCTCCCCAAATTAATCTCAGAGGTGATTATACCTTAAAGGGGAAGGGTTTCATAAGAAAATAACCTCTGTCGGTTAATCGGTTAAAAGGATGTTACTGGATAAGGACAAGAAACGATACTGGATAGGCGCCAAGTTATTGATGCGGTAAATGGACTACTGAAGGGTACCAAAAAAGTTGAACGTCGAACATCGAACTTCCAACATCGAATTTTTAATCTAGATAATAGGACCATTCTCTTGGAAAATAAGGTAAGATACATTTCTTTCAGGATATTCCAGTCAGCCGATAACGGAGGAAGACTATGTTGTTTGACAATGGAGCGGGAGAAGAGGCCTTAGCTTACCGCAAGAAGTACCGGGGTGTCATCGGAATCACTTCCAAGATACCCATTAAAGATGCCAGGATCTTGAGCCTGGTTTATACCCCGGGGGTAGCCGAGCCCTGCCTGGAAATCGCCCGGGACCCGGTTCAGTCCTATTCTCTTTCCTGCCGGGGAAATACGGTCGGCATCCTGACCGACGGGTCGGGGCTCTTCCGTCTGGGGCATGCCGGACCGGAGGCGGCTCTGCCGGTCATGGAGGGAAAAGCCGTCATCATGAAGACCTTCGCCGGGGTGGATGCCATTCCTATTTGTTTCCGAACCGAAAACCCTTACGAATTTATTGAAACGGCTTTAAATCTGACTCCATCCTTTGGGGCGTTCTGCCTGGAAGATATCGCCAGCCCTCAAATTTTTACCATTGCCGATCACCTGGAAAGAGGGGCGGACATCCCGGTTTTCAATAACCATGGCTTGGGGGTGGCCATACCGGTCCTTTCCGCTTTGATCAATTCCATGAAAATCGTCGGGAAGGATTTGTTGGAGGCCCGGGTGGTGATCAACGGGGCCGGGATGGCGGGTCTGGCCAGCGCCGACCTGTTGGTTAAGGCCGGCATCCGGCAGGTTATTGTCTGCGACCGCGACGGGGCGCTCTATAAGTATCGTCCCCGGGGAATGAACTGGTCGAAATGGGAAGTGGTCAAGGAGACCAACCCGGATAACTTTAAGGGAACTTTGGAAAAGGCCTTAAAAGGGGCCGATGTCTTTATTGGCCTTTCCTCAGGCAAGGTTTTGAACGTGGACATGGTTCGGTCCATGGCCAAGGACCCGGTGATTTTTGCCTTAGCCACGCCCATCCCGGAAATCATGCCGGAAGAGGCCCGCCAGGGTGGGGCCCGGGTCATGGTCTTTAACCGGGCCGATTTCCCCAATCAGTCCGATGTGGCCATGGTCTTCCCCGGTTTTTTCCGCGGGGTCCTGGAGAGCCGGGCCAGCAATATCAATGACACCATGGCCTTTGCAGCCGCCCAGGCGTTGGCGGATTGCGTCAGTCCCGAAGAGCTGTCTCCGGATTACGTCATGCCTAAGATATTTGATTTTAGAACGGCCCCGCGTATTGCCCAGGCAGTGGCCCAGGCGGCCATCGAAACCGGCGAGGCCAAAGGCGAGATTAATCCCGCCCAAATTGCCGAAAATACCCGCCGCTATGTCTATGAAGGCCGGTGGCCCGTCCCGGTCCCGTCGGGTCGGGTTCAATCACTTAAAGAGGAATCGCTGGAATTGCATCGGCGGTACCGAGGGGTCCTGCAGATCAAAAATAAGATTGCCATTCGAGACAATTACATCTTAGGCCAGTTCTACCTGGCCCCCCTGGCGGAAAAACCGGCCCGGCTGATCCGGGAACACCCCGAGATGATCTATGATCTCACCTGCAAAGGGAACCTGGTGGCCATCGTTACCGACGGCAGCGCGGTCCTGGGCCTGGGGAATATTGGGGCCCAAGCCGCCATGCCGGTCATGGAGGGGAAGGCCATCCTCTTTCAAACCTTCGCCGGGGTGGAGGCGTTTCCCATTTGCCTGGCCACCCAGGAGGCCGATGCGATTGTGGAAATGGTCAAGCGAATGGAGCCGACCTTCGGGGGAATCAACCTGGAAGACATCTCCGCGCCGCGCTGTTTCTATATCGAGAAGCGGTTGAAGGAAGAGATGAATATCCCTGTCTTTCATGATGATCAGCATGGGACGGCCATCGTAGTGGCCGCCGCGATGCTCAATGCCCTTAAGATTTCCGATCGCCGTCTGGAAGAAATCCAGGTGGTAGTCAACGGGGCCGGAGCGGCGGCTATCGCCGTCAGCAAACTTTTGATAGAAATGGGAGTCCGGCAGATTATCCTTTGCGACACGCAGGGCGCCATTTATCAGGAACGGACAGGAGGGGATGAACTGGATCAAGAAGGAAATGGCCGAGATTACCAATAGGGAAAAGAAAAAGGGAGAGCTGGCCCAGGTTATTCGAGGGGCCGATGTGTTCATCGGTCTTTCCATCGCCGGGGCCTTAACCCAGGAGATGGTTCGTTCCCTGGCCAAGGATCCGATTATCTTTGCCCTGGCCAACCCCACACCGGAGATCCATCCTGATCAGGCCAAGGAGGCGGGGGCTTTGATCGTGGCCACCGGCCGGTCGGATTTCCCCAACCAGGTGAATAATTCCCTGGTCTTTCCGGGTGTTTTCCGGGGAGCGCTGGATGTTCGGGCCAGGGCCATCAATGAACCCATGAAAGTGGCTGCCGCCCAGGCCATTGCCGAAATGATTTCAGAAAAAGAATTGAGGCTGGATCATGTGATACCCCACGGCATGGACTTTCGGATTCCGCCGGCCGTGGCGGCTGCCGTGGCCCGAAGTGCTGTGGAAACCAAAGTGGCTCGAATCGAGGTAGATCCCGAAGTCATTGCCCAAAGGACCCGGGCCTTTATCTACGAAGGGGGGATCGGCGTTTATCGGGAGGAGGAGTTTAAACTGGAGAGCGGGAGATAGCCGAAGGATGACGGATTCGACAAACGTCCGTTTGCGAGGTTATCAAGGATGAAAGCTGTATTTTCCATGTGGAAGAATACCCGAATGATCATCCTGACGGCAGTCTGCGCCGCCATATACGGCGCGGCCCTGATCGCCTTCAAAACGGCCATCCCCTTGGTCCCGGGGATCACCGAGGTCCGCGTGGGGGCCATTCTTCCTGTTCCCTTCGGCCTGCTTTTCGGCCCGGCCGGCGCCTGGGGGGCGGCCTTCGGGAATCTGATCGGAGATTTGCTGGGAGGAACCCTGGGTCCGGGTTCGGCCGGGGGATTCGCAGGCAACTTTCTCCTGGCCTACCTTCCGTATACCCTTTGGACCCAGTGGGTCCCTTTCCACCAGAAAACCCGGGAATGGAAACCCGGCGGAATAGGGCCCTGGGTAACATACTTTTTGGTAACGTTTATCTCCGGTGGGGCCTGCGCGGTCATCATCGGGACCTTGGTGGACGCCCTGGGGATCGTTCCGTATCTGGTGCTGACCAAGATTATCACCATAAACAATACGGTGGCCGGCTGGATCGGGGTTATTCTGCTGACAACGGTCTTTGGTTTCATTAAAGATGGGCTTCATCTTTTTTGGCCTGAAGTGTTGGATGAAGAGGATATCGGCCGTCCAATCGCCGGCCCCCTGGGGGCTTGGGTGGTTGGTCTGGCCACGTTGTTTGGGCTTTTCGGGGGCTATTTCACCACCTTCGGTCCAGGCGCCATCGGCGGGCTATCTTCACTGGCTATTATCCTGGGATGCCTGATCCTCTAAACCGGAGAACCCCGTGCCCCCGGCTGTTACCATCGAAGACCTATCCTTTACCTATCCGAAACAGAATCAGCAGGCCCTGCGAAACCTAAGCGGTTCCATCGATCCGGGGCAATGGACCGTTCTGATGGGAAGGGAGGGGGCCGGAAAATCAACCCTCTGTTTTGCCTTGAATGGGTTGATTCCTCATTTTTTTCGAGGAAAGTATCAGGGCCGGGTAATGGTCGGAGGCCGGGATCCGGCTCGGACCAGGGTTTCCGAAATGGCACGGCTGGTGGGCTTGGTATTTCAGGATTTTGAGGCCCAACTCTTTTCGACCTCCGTAGAATTGGAAATGGCCTTCGGACTGGAAAACCTGGGAATTCCTCGAGAAGAGATGGAAGCCCGGATCCAGAATTATTTGAAATGGGTCGGCCTGGAAAAGATGCGACAGCGGGAACCCGCCAGCCTTTCCGGCGGGGAAAAGCAACGGTTGGCCATCGGCGCGGTCTTGGCCATGGAGCCTGATTTTCTGGTTTTGGATGAACCGACTACCGATCTGGACCCCGCCGGCCGACAGGCCGTCTATGACATTATGACGCATTGGCGAAACCTGGGTAAGACCCTGATACTGGTGGAGCAGGACCCGGATGTGGTTTTGGGGGCTGATCGGCTCTGGGTACTACACGAAGGGGAGCTAAAGGCTGACGGTCTCCCCCAGCCCCTTTTAGAGGAAGGTTCCTTTTCCGAGCAGGGGCTCCAACTCCCGACCCTGATGGAGCTGTTCCACCTGTTAGGACGTCCGGAAAGACCGCTGACCGTCGATGAAGCCGAGGTCTTGATCAGAGGGAAGATCCTCTTTTCCGCTGAAAAAAATATGCAGATCCGGGAAGAGCAGATTCAGACAGGTCAGTCTTTGGTACTGGTTGACCGGGTTGAATACCGTTATCCCCAGACGGAAACCAAGGCTCTCGACCGGGTCACTCTGGAGATTCGGGAAGGGGAATTCATCGCCCTTTTGGGGCCGAATGGTTCGGGGAAGTCTACGCTGTCCAAGTTGATCAACGGTCTGCTGAAGCCCACGGCCGGCAGGGTCCTGGTGAAAGGCCGTCCGACCACGGCCTTCAGTCCCCCGGAAATGGCCAAAGAAGTAGGGTATGTGTTTCAAAATCCCGATCACCAGCTTTTTGCCCGGACCGTTATGGAAGAGGTGGGTTTTGGCCCCCAGGTGCTGGGCCTGGAGGCTAAAACGATTCGGCAGCGGGTCAGGGAAGCCCTTGAAGCCGTCGATTTGGAAGGATATGAAAACAAGGAGCCTTTTTCCCTGACCAAAGGGGAGCGACAGCGCCTGGCCGTGGCCTCCATGCTGGCGGCGCGCCCCTGGCTGTTGATCTTGGATGAGCCCACCACCGGTCTGGACTACGGCCACCAGCGGGGGTTGCTGGCGATGCTGAATCGTCTGAATCAGCAGGGCCACACCATCGTGGTGGTTACCCACCATCTCTGGGTGGCCGTCGAATATTGCCGGCGTTGTGTGGTCCTGAAAGAAGGGAGGGTGTGGCTGGAAGGGGCCACACGATCCGTTTTCCGGCAGGAGACGCTCCTGAGGGAGGCCTCCCTGGTTCCTCCCCCGATCGCGCGGCTTTCCAACCGGTTGGACCTCCAGGGGCTGATCCCGACTACCTTGGCCCGGGAAATACTGTCTTGAATATTTTCCTTTATTCAGAAGGAGAGACCCTGATCCATCGCCTGGATCCCCGGACCAAAATGGCCTCCCTGATCTTCCTTTTTACCCTGGCCCTACTTTTTAATCATCCCCTCTATACGGCCGGAGTCGGCCTGTTGGTGAGCCTGGGTTTCGCCGTAGCGAAAACCTGGATAAGGTTGTGGCGATTCCGTTGGCTTCTGGGGCTTTTGTTTATTTTTAGTAGCATAATCTGGTCGTTAACCTTGAAAGGTTTCCCAGTCTGGTGGTCGGCAGGGCCGTTTCAGGTCAGTAGAGAGGCTTTGGGGTATGGCCTGGCCATGGGAATTCGTTTGGTCACCTTTGTCAGTAGCGGCGTTCTTTTCCTCTCCGTCACGCGAAACGAAGAAATCACCCAAGGTCTGATCCGGATAAAAGTACCCTACCCGGTGGCCTTTGCGCTTTCTACCGCCCTGCGTTTGGTGCCCACCTTTGTGGGGGCCGGAGCCGCTATTATCCAGGCGCAGCGCTCCCGGGGGTTGGACCTGGAAAAGGGGAATATTTTTCGGCGGATCGGGCAGTTTATCCCTCAGGCGGTTCCCCTCTTGATTTACGCCCTTCGTTACACCAATTTGCTGGCCATGGCCCTGGAGTGCCGTGGGTTCGATCCCGGTCATCCGCGGACCTGGTATCGGGAGATAAAAATGGGGCCCAAAGATTACGGGATGTTGGCCGGAGGGTTATTCCTCATCGGGGTGGCGGTTTTCATCCGTCTCGGACTGTCCTTGGGGGCCGTCATCCCCCATCGTCTCTAAAGCCCCCGCAAAGAGAGGCTGAAAAACCTCGCAGTTCCGGCAAATCTTTATTTTATCCTTCCAGTTTTTTTGGGCTGATCCCAAGCAGAAAGTCCCGCTGATAAACCAGCAAAGGTGCCCACACCGAAACTCCCAGGCAGGACAGTGAAGTTTTTGGCCCGGGGGACAATTCTTGACCGACCAGCAGATGACGGGCCGGCGGTGGGTATCTCGATGCATAAAATAAAGAAAAAACATCTGCCGTTCGACACTGCACGGGATTTCCCGCCAACCCTGCTCGTAACTGTGCACGGCTTTGATGGACAGGCCAAGTAATCGGGCCATATCTCTCTGCGACTTCCCTATTTTTTTCCGAAAAACAGCGAATTCTTTGGGGGTCATATTTATTATAGGAAAATTATAGGAAAATTCTAAAACACAAAAAATCTCTTGCCCTTTATGCTACGATGTAGTATACTACAAAGTAGCAGTATGGGCAAGAAAAAAACTTCGGGGTATAGGAAGGTTTAACTTTCAGAGGGAAGGCGGGTCTGAAGTATAGTATTCGAAAAAGGGCGGGATAAAAAAACTACCGATCCCAATCGCCCCACGACCAAAGCCAGGGCGGCGGCTACCACACCGATGAGCGTCCAATAATGGATGCCCAGAATCAGGATGATGACCATGAGCAGGATGTCTAATCCCGTAGCCCAGGTAAGGTAGGCGGTGCGGCGGGCCTTGACCAGCACCGATCGTTGGAAGGTCAGCACCATCCAGAGGGCCGGCATCGGAGCCAGAATTTGAAGGGGATTTTGAACAAAAGAAGCCATTTCCGGGGATAAACCGGATATGCGTTGAAACCATAACAGGGAAAGCGAGGAAAAGCTAAAAAGCGCAAAGAGGCCGACTGTAAGGAACAGCAGGCCTAGGGCAAACTGGCGCAGTTTTTGATAATTCTCGAGGTGATCTCCCAGAAGGGCGATGGTGACTTCCTGGAAAGACAAACCGAAGCTCATGAAGATGAGCAGCAGGGCCTGAAGCACCGGCCAGACGGCCAAGGATTCGATAGCCATTCGTCCCTGGGCCAGGAAATAGGAGATCACCGGATTAATTCCCAGGGCCAGCATGGAGGTCAGGGCTAGAGGGAAATAGAAAGCGCTGATGGCCCGGTAGGTCAAGACTCGGGGGGCCGAGAATGAAGCGTCAGCCCCGGTACGCATCGCCCGGAGGATGCCTCCGGCCATGAATCGGCTGGCCAGGGCTTCAATCACCACCCCGGTGGTCAAGGCCCAGGCGCCCACGCAGGCTCCCGGCCAGGCGGAGAAGAAAAAGAGCAGGATCCCGGTCAGGGCCATGGCGGTCAGCCTGATTACGGTACCGGCAGCCACCAGCCAGGTGTTGTCGTGCTGGATCAGGATGCCGTGGTAAAAGCGGCGATAACCGATGGCCCAGGGAACGGCAATCAGCATAAGAGAAGCCTGGTGAGTCAAATGGGCGACCCGCTCCGGAAGGCCTATAAGTTCCCGGGTGATGAAATAAAAAAAAGACGGCCAAAGGCCTAGACCCATAACGCCGGTCACCACAGTGATGAGGCCCAGGGAAAAATGGCGCATTCTGATATACCCCTGCCAATCCCGGACCAGGGAGTTGGAGGCGCTGATCAGCATAAGCACCGGGGCTTCAATGAAAAGTGTAATCGCAAAGGCGACTCCGAAAGCCGCCAAATTGAATTTGGGTTCGGCTAACCGGGCGATGACGGCGCTTAAGAAGGATCCTTCAACGGCCATCATCAACCAGGTTACCTCCAAAGGCAACCAGAAGAGAAAGATATTTTTGGTTCGCAGCTGTCCCGGCCTGGTTTTCATCTCGGGATGATGGTTAGCATTTCGGGGCAGGGGAATCAAGTAAATTGAAGCAGGGGGCGCCGGGGGAGGAAATCGAAACGGTATCCTAAAAAATACTGATAAGTTCCGCAGGAAATACAGGTTTCGCCTTATTTTTTTTCAGAAAAAAGGATTTATAATTTACTTAAATTCATTAGAAAACGTTGAGGTGAAGATAGACATGTTTTGTAAACGATTGCAGGCGACCATGACGGTCAATGCCTGCCAAAAAAGGCAAAAAAAAGCCCTTACGTATTTGGAGCTGGAGGCGTGTCGGGAATGCCCCCAGAAGGGCGTGGTGAACGCGGGTTTGGAATCGGATCAGGATATTCTCAATATGATAAAGGAAATAGGCTTGCATTCTCCCCTCGGGTTGCAGTTGCCCGCTGGGAGCCAGGTCGTAATGCCTGCCGTTGAGAACAGAAATGCGATCAGCCCGGCTAAAATGGAAAAAACCGAACAGAGAGGCTTTTACCGGCGAAGGATGAGAACGTCCCTTCCTATGGACCGTTCTTTCTAACGCATCCCCTCCCCCCAGGGCGGATGACCGTGGTCATTATTGATCACGATTATCCGTCCTCCTCCTAAGAAATGCCATCTTCGAACCCCAGGTAAAACGCCACCGGCAATAGCAGTCAGCAGGATGGGGTCTGGCGGGGCGAACAGACATTCTACTCTGATGGTCGGGTCCACGGCCGCGGCAAAACTCTGAAACTCGCCCAGGTGCATGAATTTCCAGACGAATTCGTTCATTAATGCGTTCGGCGGTTGGTTGGTCAAACGTCTCGGCTAGATAGAGGAACCAGAAAGCATCGACCACCCGATAATGCCAAAGCAGAAATTCCAGATAACTGCGCAATTGCGGCGCCTCCATGGCCTCAAAGATACCCTAATCCATTTTTTCCTCCTTGTACGGTCTTAATCTACATGATCCCCCAGGCCCGAGGGGCACCCCGCGAAGCCTGAGCATCTGGTTTCTGCCAATCCCGCAATCTTAGCGCACCGCCGTAAAATATCAAATTGTTTGTTGGATTAAAGGTTCCCGGAGAATCATCCGATTGAAAAGCTATATTTCAATTTTCTTGGGGGGGCTATGCTTAACCGTAATCCGAACCGCCTGTGTGCCGAATTTCCGGAGATTTTTCAAAATTACTTGGACCAGGTAAGCCGTATCATTATCCTGCTCCTGGATCAGGAAAAAAACATATTGGATTGTAATAAGGGGTTCTTGCGTGAATTCGGGTTGGACGAGAAGCCTTTGGGTAAAAATATGAAAGAATTTGTGGCCTCCGGGGATTTGGCAAAATTAGGATTTCCGGACTTCATTCCTCTAAAACCCCCACTCCGGGGCGCCGCGCACGGTTTGGTCAATTATCAGGAATCCAGTCTTGATTTTCTTGATCGTCTGTCGGAAAAGCACTTCCTCCATTGTTGCGTTTTCAATCTCGGCACCTATTATATTTTTTTTGGTGAAAAAAATTAAAACCAGGCGCGAGACCTCAATGACGAAGGCGGGTGGACGGGGAGGATCGGTCCGCGGATGAACACCTTTTGGGTTATTTTAGTTCTGGCTTCGGGAGCGCTGGGGGTTCTGGCCTGTTGGCTGTTCATGCGAAGGACATTCCAGCGGGTGGATCTGCTGGCTCAAAAGGTCAGGAGGATCGGTCCGGCCAAGCGTCGCATCAGCCTTCCCGGCAAGGCGGATCAGATCACCCAATTGGCAGAATCCTTCAACCAATTATTGGAAAATCTGGAAACGGTGCAACATAAAAGAAGTGAAGTGGAAGAAGACTATCAGCGCTTATTTAATCAGGGGGTTACTGGAAATTACTGGGCCACTCCGGAGGGCGAGATCCTGCGTTGCAACCCTACTTTTGCCCAACTTCTGGGATTTGATTCGGTCAATGCGCTCACCGGCGTCAGCCTGAGGTCTGTGCTGCTAGAGGCGATCCAGTGGGATCACTGGCGACAGGAATTGGGAGAAAAGAAAAAGCTCGTATTTGAAGGACAGCCGTGGAAAAAACGGGATCGGGCAACCCTGATCGCCTCCGGAAAAATGCTGGCGGTAACGGACGATCGAGGGGAGATTATTCAGGTCCAGGGATTCCTGCAGGATATCACCCGAAACAAATCGATAGAGGAGGACCTGAAAAATTTACAGGATCGCGATCCCCTGACCGGATTATTAAACCGTCGGGCTTTTGAGCGGGAAATGGAAAGGAATGACACCGGGCAATGCGATCCGGTGGGGATTATGATTGGTGATGTGGACGGATTAAAATTTGTCAACGACACCCTGGGACATGAGGCAGGTAACCGGCTCCTGGTTGCCGCCGCCCAAACGATCCGCAAGGCCTTTTCCGAAGACTTCCTCATGGCCCGGGTCGGGGGAGACGAATTTGCGATTTTGGGAGTAAAAACCGAACGCCCTATATTTGAAAAGGCCAGACAACAGATCCGTGAGGCTGTCGACCGCTACAACGGGGAAAACCCGGCCTTGCATCTAAGTTTATCCATCGGGTTTGCCCTCAACGATGCGGTGCCTTCGCAGGTTCATGAAATCTTAACCCAGGCCGAAAACAACATGCTCCGGGAGAAACTCCTTTGTAATCAGAGTATCCATAGTTCCGTGGTGCAGACCTTGAATAAGGCCCTGGAGATGCGGGATTTTATTACCGGGGGGCACGCGCAGCGGATCCGGGAATTAGCGGAAAAGTTGGCCCGATCCATTGGTCTGCCTGAGCGCAGCGTCATCGATATGCGACTTCTGGCCCAATTCCATGATATCGGCAAGGTAGGGATCCCCGACCGGATATTGATGAAACCGGGTCCTTTGTCACCGGAAGAAGCCATTGAGATGCAAAGGCATTGCGAGGTGGGTTACCGCATCGCTCTGGCGGCGACTGACCTGGTACCTATCGCCGACTGGATCCTGAAGCATCACGAGTGGTGGAACGGCCAGGGGTACCCCGGAGGGCTGAAAGGGGAAAAAATTCCCCTGGAGTGCCGTATCCTGGCCATTGTGGACGCCTATGATGTTATCACCAACGATCGTCCTTATCGAAAAGGCATGTCCCACGGGGAAGCGCTGGAAGAGATTCAAAGATACTCCGGGATCCAGTTCGATCCCTATTTGGTTAAGAGCTTTTGTCAGGTTTTTGAACCACCGAGTTCGAACGGCGATTCCACCCACTGCGAGGTTATCAGTTATGGTCATTAGGAATCTGACGCACCCCGAAGTCCAGGCCACCCGCTACCGGGCCCACGATGGGGGTGTGGCTCACATGGTCCTGGACACCCGCCACCTGCAGACCCTCATGTTTCTGGCCCAGGCCGCCGTGCCCCCGGGAGAAAAATTGTCCGGCCATCGGGACCCCATGGAAGAAATCTACATTATTCAAAGCGGCCGGGGAAGGATGCAGGTGGGAGAAGAGCGGCAGGAAGTTCAGGCCGGTGATGCCATCCATATTCCCATCGGCCGATACCATGAACTGCTCAATACCGGTCAAGAGGAATTAACCCTCCTGGTGGTGGCCGGGTTGATCCCCGGTTAATCCATCCGCTTTTTCAAAATCAATTTACCCTCCTGAATCAGTATTTTCTTCCTGAGGCCATCGCAAACTCTGAATAGGAGCGGCCTCCGCCCAATAGGGCGAAGAACCGTTTGTTTCAATGTCATTGACAGAGCCGGGGGATCAGGTTATATTATCAATAAATAAAGGGAAATGAATGTTTTTATTCCGATCCGGCACTTACCTGCCGGAGATCTTTGAGCGTCTCGACCCGAGCGAAGGAAGGTTATGCCTGAAAAAGATTATTACAAAGTACTAGGGGTGGATAAAAAGGCCTCCGAAGAGGCGATCAAGAAGGTTTATCGTAAACTGGCCATGAAATATCATCCCGACCGGAATAAAGGGGATAAAAAAGCAGAGGAAAAATTTAAGGAAATCAGCGAAGCTTATGCGGTCCTGAGCGACAAGGAAAAGAGAAAACAATACGATACCTATGGGGCCGACGGGTTCCAGCAGCGTTACAGCCAGGAGGACATCTTCCGCGGGTTTGATTTTAATAATATTTTCAGGGAATTTGGATTCGGCGGTAGCGGCGGGGGGGGATTTGAAAATATATTTTCAGGCCGGGGACGGAGCAGCGGCGGGCGCCAATACCGGACCTATGCCCAGCCCGGAGGCGAGCGGGCCTATGAATACGGGGATCCCTTTGGGCAATATGGCGGAGGAGCGGGTATGCCGCAACAGGGGGCCGACCGTTTATATGAACTGGCCGTCACCCTTCGAGAAGCGGTCAAAGGGGGAGAAAAAACCCTCACCTTCCCGTCCGACAACAAAATGGAGAAGGTCTCCATCAAAATCCCTGCGGGGATTACCGCGGGGAAGAAGTTGCGGATTCCCGGCAAGGGAGAACCCGGACTATTCAAGGGCCCACCCGGAGATCTGTACATTCAGATTAAAGTGTTGGAGGACCCTCTTTTTAAAGTGGAAGGCCATAACCTGGTCGTGGAAAAGACAATCAGTTTCAGTCAGGCGGCCTTGGGAACCCGGTTGGAGGTCCCTACCCTGGAAGGGAAGTCGCTGCAAGTCAAAATTCCCCCGGGAACCCAGCCACAGGCCAAGTTA
>CAVVCH010000012.1:0-52457 GCA_963746605.1 uncultured delta proteobacterium | reverse complement strand
CTTTTTATCAGGATAGAAACTTTTCTTTTCCATAAAAGGGCGGCTCCCAATGCCCCAACCAAATCCGGATTTTCAGGGACGATGATCGTCGTTTTAATTTCTTCTTCAATCAGTTTTCGAATGCAAGGGTCATGGGCCACCCCCCCGGCAAACATCAGGGGAGATTCCTTCCCTACTCGGCCCAACATGGAAAGAGTGCGCTGCACGATGGCCAAGTGCAACCCCAGGGCGATGTTTTCCGGTCGCTCTCCCCGGGCCACGAGCGAGGTGGCCTCGCTTTCGGCAAATACGGTGCACATGCTGGCTGATTTTGATCCGCCGATCGGCCTGCAAGGCGTAGTCCCCAAAGGATTCGATGGGAATCTGCAGGGCCGCGGCCATGAATTCCAAAAATTTCCCGGTCCCGGCGGCGCAGCGGTCGTTCATTTCAAATTTGGCCACCTTCCCCTGGCCGGAGAGGGAGATGACCTTGGTGTCCTGTCCGCCGATATCCAGGATGGTCCGGGTTTCCGGGTAAAGGTGGTGGGCACCGAGGGCATAAGCCTGAATCTCCGTGATGGTCGTGACCGGGAGTTCGCCATTCAGTGCATCGGCCAATAGCTTTCGGCCGTACCCGGTGGCCACGATCCGGTCCACGGAGAGCCCCTCCATGATTTTTCGGCATTGCCCCAGGGATCAAAGGTCGTCGGCACCTTGGCCTCATCGATCCTTTGATCCCCCGAAGGACCACCAGTTCAATGGACCGGGAACCGATGTCGATCCCGGCTATTATATTCTTGTCCATTTAGAAAGGTTCTTCCGTGCCCCTTTTTGCTTTATAGCGTCTATAGAATAGTGGGATCAATGACACCGAGAACGATCAGACCCACCCCCTACACTAAGAAATCCACCCGAAATCCTGCCTCGTATGATGTCCAGCAGGGAACTTGAAAAAACGATGAAAGCGATGCAGGCCGGCAGCATGCAGAAAAAGGTGGTCACGGCGTAATGAGCAAACTTGATCTTGGTAAGACCGAAGGCGTAATTCAGGAGGTTGAATGGAAAGGCGGGTATCAGCCGAGTGAAAGCTACCACCTTCCACCCCTGGCGTTCCACCGCCTCATCGAGTCTTCGCCATCGGGGACTGCGGAGCTTGCCTGAAATCCAGCCCCTGGCCAGGTATCGCGAAACGAGAAAAGCCAAACAGGCCCCGAGGGTTGAGCCGATGATAGTGTAAACCACACCCCAAAAAGGGCCGAAAAGGATTCCCCCCGCGACGGTGATGGGAAGTCCTGGAAAGAAAAGCGCCGGGGCTGTCATGTAAATCAGCATATAAATGATCGGAGCCAGTGCCCCATATCCCGTAATCAGTCCCCTCAGAGCTTCTTGGTCAAGATATTTTGTAGCGCCGGTGACGCGGATGGCCACAATGGCGGTAACGATTAAACCCAGAATGGCCAGCCGGATGAGTATTCCTGACTTCGCTTTTTCTCCTGCCCAAAAGGACCTTTCACGGGTGGTCTCCCCTTTGTTATCCTCTTTGAATCGCTTTTTTAGACGGATCCGGTTGAGGTAGGTGATGGGAGCGCCTGAAACCTTCGCCTTGCCTGCTAGGGCGGCTTCCGGTTCATACAGGAGATCGAGTACATGGCTCGTTGGCGTTTTCCTGTTCAAGGAGCCGGCGCAGCCGGCGCAACAGGTGATAACCCTTTTCTGTTCCGCTTCTGTTTTTCGGAGCTCTCCCCATTTCTCTGAAAACGATGGCGCAGCGCACCCCACTGAGCCCCCTTCACCACAGCAAAGGGTTAATTTGCCGCTGTGAGACATCTCTTCAATCTCAAGACCTTTCCGGCGAACCAACTCCCGCAGCGCAGTGTGCACATTTTCCTCAGAGCGAACCGCGCAGGGATCATGAATCCTCACAACACCGCTTAGTTTCCGGCCCGAGTGGGCGCCGTCATCGGCCAGGATTTCGTATACGGTCTTGACCTGCAACTCGCCGCCGCAATTTAAGAAGATCTTGTGACAGTTTGGACAGGCCACCAAGACCCGCCGCACACCCTTTCCAAGAAGATAGGATTTCATCTCATTGAACATGGACTGAAAGAACTTCTCCCGGCCCAGATCGTGGGAGATCTTGGTGCAACAGTCGAGCACAATTCCCAGGGAGGGCATCCGCGTCTTCAGCTCCTGATAGAGGGCGTAGGTCTTATCCGGCCTCGTACCCGGCAAGGTGCATCCAGGGAAAAAGACCGTATCACAACCCCTTGGCAGCCCATAATAGCTGAACTTCTTTGAGGTCCCCCTTCTTTCGTAGGCCAGGAGTCCGCCGTGCTCTGCAAAGGATCCGTTGCCTCGGTCCACGGTTTCGCACCGCATTTGCAGAAACATGTCCGCCGGTTTGGCCCCAACCGGGCAGACGGTATGGCAGAGCTCACAGAGGCTGCACTCAAAAGGCATCCCCTGGTGGCTCTGGGCAGAGGGATCATAAATATCCGCGATCTCTTTGGGCTTGCCGTACTTCCGCAGGAAGGCACACTCCTTTTGGCAGAGCTGGCAGTTGATGCAGGTCTCTGAGACCGCTCCCAGCGCACCGCGGAGTGACTCCCGGACTTCAAGCTTCGATACATCCCTGGGCTGAAGTTTCTCTTTTTCCATTTGCTTTTTCTTCCTCCAAAAATGCCTCAGCTCCAACAAAGCAAAATATGCTTAGGATGAGAATATGTAGGCCACTTCCATAAGCTTGCTCCTTTGAGAATTTCTTAATTCCAGCTTTCGCCGGCATAACGAAAAAAACTGGCGGTGAGTCGTCACTCCGGCGAAAGCCGAAGTCCAAAGATCAATTTGCGAATAGGGTAAATTGTCGCTCCAACTTAGGATGGATGTAACTTCGGCCGCAATCTTGTTTCGCGCTCCGTATTCCATGTTTGTCTCCTTTCATGTTGAGATCTATTAAGTCGGATTTTTTCCTAAACTGTAGATAAGAATCAGCCCTCCCTGACGAGGGAGTTTCTCGGCCTTTCCTTTGAATTGGGAATTGGGTGAAATCATCCTTTTGAAAGAACTGATGGCCGGGTGGGCGGCGTTGCTGGTAATCCCGACGGGACAGCTTTCCAAACAGGTGACGCAGCCGGTTTGCTCTTCGACGGCCCGCTGCCGGTTACCGCCGAAACGGATCCGGAACCCCTTGCCGGAGGAATCTTCCAGGACATCGGTCAACCCCAGGGGTCGGGAAAGGCCGGGCCAGGTGACCGAGACCAGGAGTTCATCGCCTCCGATGACTTCCCCCGAACTGCGGAGGGTCAGATTGTTTCCCGGCTTGGCGCCGATCTGCAGCAGGGCGTCGTGAAATTCCTGGGGCGTGCAGAAGGCGCGGAGGATGGCCTGGTCGTTTAATTTTCCTCCCTGATAAACGACCCCCCAGTGAGGGTTGTATTGGTGGAGAGATTTGGGATTGACCTCGGCATAGACCAGGACCTGCTTGTTTATTGTATCTATCCGGAGGGGTTCCGTGCGGGAGGGCAGGGCGGGCACGTCCCGGTCCGATGCCGAAACGGGTCCCGCCCAGGAGAGGATCAGGGTTGCGACCACCCCGACCGTAAGGGTTTTCAAGCGATGTAAGGCCATGGCTGAAGGCCCTTACGCGGTGGTAGGAAGGTAAGGTTGTCAGTTCGTTGTCAGAAATATTTGCATGTGGTGTTTTACTTCACCTTTTCTACCGGGTAGCCCGCTTCATCCCAGGCCTTGATGCCGCCTGGATAGCGGTAGACGTTCTTGTAACCCATTTTGACGGCCCACATGGCCCCATTGTGGCTGCGGGTGCATTTGGTGAAGCCGCAGTAGATGACGATCAGCCGGTCTTTGTTCGGACCGAGCATTTTTTCGAAATCCGCTTTCTTCTTGTCGTCCAGTTGGGTCATCTCCGGGATGGGAAACTCCATTTGGACCGCTCCCGGAACGTGCTGTTTTTTGTAGCTGTCTTCAAAAGGCATGGTATCGATAATCAGCATCTCTTTCTTCTGGTCGATCCAGCCCTTGAGTTCCTCGGTGGTCACCATTTTATAACCCCCCCGCTCCACTTCCCTTGCGAAGGTGACGGCGATTTTTTCGGTGTCCATTTCTTTGCTGCCCCAGGCGGCCAACACCGGACTGGTTAATAATAAAAATGAAACCAGGACTAATAGGCCCATCCTCACACCGCTTGCTTTCTTCATGTCTACTTTTTCCTCCTTTATAGGGTTAATTTGATTTTTGCCCAAAAGGGCAGGTTCTGCCGGTTGAAGTCCTTTTGGAGCCAGCGGGACAGATAAAGGTAAATCGCCGCGCCGATCAGCATCAGGTCCCGGTAAAAGGACTGCCAAAGACCGGCCTGGGCCTGGAGTTCTTCCGGGGAAAAACAGCCGCAATCAATGCGCAGATCCTTAAGAAGGCCGTACCAGAGGACCGCCACAAAAAAGAGGAGCAGGCCAAAAATAAGGCTCAAGCTCCCGCGAACCTTGAAGATCAGGCCCACAGCCCCCAGGATTTCCACTATAGGCAATCCGATGGCCAGGACCGGCAACAGGAAATCCGGGGCCAGGTCATATTGGGAAATGGACCGGGCGAAGGCCTTGGGGTCCATCAGTTTGACCGTCCCGGCATAGAGAAAGACCAAGGCCAATCCCCAGCGGATTATCCGGGAGGGCCACCGAGAAAAAATCAGGCTTGCCGACCGCTGAATCCCTCTACGATTTTCCTCCTCAATCATCGAGGTGGATTCTTTATCAAGAACCTTAATATGTCAAATAGGTAATATTGATGATTGTTTTGATTGGCATAGGTAGAAATTATGGGTAGGGGTACCCGTCACGGTCAAATCAAATGCTTATTCAGTAAGATTCCTTAGAGGGGAAAGGGCCGGACGAGTTTTTGAATGGTTCAAAAATCTTTTTGAGGTAGATAAAAAGATACGAGAAATTTTGGACGCACCTTTTTAAAGCGACGGCCTCTTAATCAGTGGTATTCCTCCGCCAGATCTCCGCCAAACGCAAAACAGCAACTTCCCTAAAATTGGATAAGTTGCTGTTTTTATTCTGGAGCCGGCGATGGGATTTGAACCCGCGAGTTTCCTAACTTCCTAAAATTAGGACAACTTATTGTTTTATAAAGCCTGACCATCCCGAGGGTGTCCATCCCGCAGTATTCCAATAGCGCCTGCCTACCCTTTTCCACCTCCGCCGGATCCCCGCCTCTTTTGACCAAATCCAAGACCCGAATATTCCGGGAGATGATCCCAACAGTGGCCCTGGAAATCACAGGGATAAGGGTCAGACAAATGTTCCCCGATATCGGTAATGGGAAGCCCACCGTCCAGGATCCCTCTCAGCCTGCCAATTTCCTCCCGGACCCATCCTTCCCGTTCAGCCGCCATCCCGGTAAGGTCTTCAAATTAAATCAACTGATCCAAGTCCAAAGCCCCGCTTCTAACATACTGGTTGTTTGATATAGACCAGGTAGGCTTTCCGGTTGGCAACCCCGAGTTCTTCAGGATGTGGTACTGGAGGGCAATGTCGTTGAGGTAAACGTCCTTAATCCCCGTGTTTCCCTTGACTTCATATAGGTCCCACTCCTCCCCGGCTTTTCTCAGGATATCCGCTTTGACGAAAACTTTATCGAATCAAAGGCCGGTTCGTAGAGGACTGGGTTCCCGGCAGCGATTTCGGCCTGAGTCAGCTTGAGTTGCCCGTCAAGGGACAAACCCTCATAGGTGATCACCTTCCCTCCGGAGAAGAGGCCTTGAGGTCCTGGGTTACCCCGACTTCAGCCCTCGGAGAAAAAGGCTTTTGCTTAGATCAATACGAGGTCCTTTTGGTTGGGTTTGTCCAAAACCCAGTATACTTGCGTGCTGTTGTCGAAAGGCAGGCAGACACTTTGGGTGCATGCCTATGTTTATCTTCATAAACCATCACTGACATTTATAGTGGTCACAGGAAAGGAGGGTAGACAAGAGGGATTAGAGAAGTACCTGTCGCGAGTTGAGGTGAAATAATGTCGAAATAGCTGCTGGACCTAACAAAATCTCGGCCAACCGATACCAGGCCGGATTCACCAGGAATCTTTGTCTTTGCCGCTCACGGCAGACAGGACGAAAATGTAAAATAAGGGAATTGCTTGCTGCCCTGATCGGCTGGACGAAGAGGCTAAGGTCATCTTGATCCGAACATGCCTCGTAGAAGAGGAGCTGGGAATCCGACGAGTCTTTCTGAAATTCGATGGCTTTAGGCGGGGCCTCTGGTTTGTCTCGGCAAGGGTTTAAATCTCCTTGAGGCTTGATACCGGGGGTATTCTACAGATAATAAGGGGAATCATGGTATTCCGATTTTCTCTTTGACGAAGTCCCCAGAGAGACGTTACTATTGAAGCCGTAGTAGCGATAAAGGAGCAGAAATGCGGCACACCATACTCTCATTTCTTGGGTCCCTCTGCGTACTCTTTCTGGGAGGATGTGCCGGCTCGCTTCCCAACGTCCCCGCGCTCACGGAAAGCACTACGATCACCCCTCCTGAAATAGTCGGACCGAAGGGCAAGCTCACCGAAACGCGGGCGCGGGTCGTGCTTTCCCGGGAAAAGCAAGGTGCGAACGCCGAAGAGCTGATACAGAATACGGTCACCCTCATGGGATCCGTCGGCGGTCACCCCCTGACGGCAGGAAACAAGATCACTCTCCTCGTAGATGGGCCGGTCACCTACGAGGCCATGTTCAAAGCCATCGAAGGCGCTAAGGATCATATCAATTTCGAGACCTTCATTTTCAGCGACGACGAGGTCGGTCGGAAATTCGCCGACCTGCTGATGAGGAAACAGAAGGAGGGGGTGCAAGTAAACCTCATCTATGACTCAGTGGGTTCGATCAGCACGCCGGCCGCCTTCTTCCAGAGCCTGCGCGATGCCGGCCTGAATGTTCTCGAGTTCAATCCCATAAACCCCTTGAAGATGCGGAAGAAGCTTCTCACCACCCAACGGGACCACCGCAAGGTGGTAGTCATCGATGGAAAGATAGCCTTTACCGGGGGCGTGAATATCAGCAGCGTCTATTACGGCAGTTCCTCCTTCCGAAGCGACGAACCGAGCAATTCCAAGGAGGGCTGGCGGGATACCCATATGCAGATCGAAGGCCCTGCCGTGGCCGAACTGCAGAAGTCCTTCGTTCAAGCCTGGCGTCACCAAGAAGGCCCTCCCCTTGCCGACAGAAACTATTTCCCCCATCTGGATGCCCAGGGAAAGGCACTCGCCCAGGTAATACCGAGCTTCCCGGGAGAGCCCCATCGTCTCACCTATGTCATGTATGTGGCGGCTGTCAAGAACGCCCGGTATTCTATCGATCTTACAACGCCCTATTTCGTGCCGGACCATCAGATGAGGGAGGCCATCGCTCAAGCGGCAGAACGCGGAGTCGAGGTGAGGATCGTCCTTCCCAGTACCAGCGATTCGAATATCGCCCTTTTTGCCAGCCGCTCTTATTACTGCGATCTTCTTAAGTCCGGTGTAAGGCTCTACGAGCTGCGCGACCGGATGCTTCATGCCAAGACCGCGGTTATCGACGGGGTCTGGTCGACGGTAGGGTCCACCAACATGGACCTGCAGAGCTTCCTTTACAACAACGAGATCAATGTCCTCGTGATCGGAAAGGACTTCGCCGACAAGATGGGAGAACTGTTCGAGCAGGACCTGAAGGCATCGGACGAGGTAAAAGGCGAAAAATGGTCGGAGAGGCCGTTTCTGAACCGAGTCAAGGAACTTTTTGCCCGCCTTCTTGCCTCTTGGCTCTAGCGCGCGGGTGAGGTTGGGAGACGGGTTACCTTTCAAACTGGCCTTGGGATGGACAGTACCTGACCCCCTCAAGGAAACCCCGCCTTTAGGCATAGAACCCTCCTTTTAACAAATCCCAGCTAACAAGTCGAATGACTATTGGGCCGCCAACCAGTCTCCGATAATTTATGTTTCGCCCATCACCGTTTCTTCCCGATCTCAAACGCTTTTCCAATAAATGCCCCGATACCATGATATTGTTGTATTTCTGGGCTGAAGACAATGGGGCGAATTTTTTCGATATCTGGTTTCCCGTCATCACTCAGCATACTTTCATCTATTTTGACATCTAGAATCTCACCCACGAATTGTGTATGAAGGCCGATCTCGTATTGATGAATGACTTTGCATTCTAAAATCAGTGGGAATTCCTTTACATACGGGGCATCGACCAATTCGGATCTGACGGGTGTAAGACCGGTCTCCTTGAATTTGTTCACATGCCGGCCGGATACCATGCCAAAATAATCGGCCTCTTGAACAAATTGGACTGACGGAGCATTCAATGTATACGCCTGTCTCTCAATGATATTGCCGTAGGTATAGGTGGCCTTGCGAAGGGAAATGGTTACACAAGGCGGTTTGGAACAACAAATGCCGCCCCAGGCAATGGTCATCACGTTTGGATTCCCGTCGGTATCGTACGATCCCACGCACCAGACCGGTGCCGGAAAGATGAGCGTTTTTGCGCCAAATGATTTTTTCATGGAGTTCATCCCTTTCGATTTTTGAATATCCTGCCCTTTCGGCGACGGCCAGATCAAGCACTGACAAGGGCAAAGCTGAGTTGGCGACGATGCAGTTGATGTCAATGTTCGCGTTAAGTTCCCTACCGTCAGGGGCGTCGGCTTTGAGCGAGTGGTTGGAACCCGTTCGCTACTCCGTCACAAAACCAAATAGAGTGCGATTAATGGCACCAAGTTAAGCAAAATTATGCCGATCTTGTAGACAGCTAGACCTGAGTAATGAACTGCGTCAAAGGTCTCCAACGAGAGTTTGAACCAACGAGTATGTATTCCGTACATCCAGTCATGGGCAAAGACAAAGGCGCCGAACCAGATGAATAGAACCGCATAGTTAAGACCGACACACCAGAGAAGAAAGCTTTTGATCTCATTCGTCGTCACAACACACCTCTATTTTTTTATCGCTTGTTCTGCGTCCAGATTCGGCTTCCTTCCGAGTTGGAAAGGATTGTCTTAGAGGACATTCCGTTGGTAACCTATCCCTTTTAATCAAATTATACTGCATGTTGGGAACGGTACATAGGAGATTTGTCCTTAAAATTTAACTAATGGGCCACCAATCTCTCCCTCAACCGGGTGTACCTCTTCTCGGTCTTGTCATTTTTGACTACAATCGCCATCGCCTTTCTTCGTCCCGACCAGGACGACAAGTTTCCCTTGAAGCCCTGGCCAATGCCGAAATCGGAGCCCCCTTGGCCTGGGTAACCGCGATGAAGCGGTTGACCGACAAGGAAGACAACCCCGAGGCCTGAAGAAAGTCATTCAGCGGGTTCGGGAACTGACAAGAAAAGGGGTGATTGACCATGAACTTGGAAGCAGCCTGATTGGGCAGCCTGAGACGGAGGCAATTGAAGTTTATGAGAAGGCCACCCAAAAGTCTCACATAGCCAGAGACGAACGACCTTCCATCGTATACTAACCTATTGATATAATTGGAGCCGGCGATGGGATTTGAACCCGCGACCTGCTGATTACGAATCAGCTGCTCTACCCCTGAGCTACGCCGGCTTGATCAGACTATCCCACATTTTTTTTTCATTGTCAAACCCGGAAACGCGACCTTCCGAATGCCTTACTTCTCGAACAAGTATTTAATACCTGCCGGGCGACTATCCAGGTTTGATAATCTCGTTAAGTGAGGCGGGCTATTGTTCGATAAGTACTTTATAAAACAATACTTATAGATCGTTTCGTCCCTTGCCGGTCCGTGGTTCTTGTTCGGAAGCATAAAGATTCACTGGACCTGGTAATTTAATTATTTACAAAAGAAAATATTTATGTTAAAAGAAAAAGTTTATTTAATAAATTCATCCTCTGGGGAGGAACCGCGTGGCCCGAATAACCATTGAAGATTGCTTGGAAAAAGTAAACAATCGTTTTGCCTTAATTCAATTGGCCTTTCAGCGGGTTAAACAGTTGAGAAACGGGGCGCCCCGGCTGGTCCAGACGAAAAACAAAGAGGTCGTGGCCGCTTTGCGGGAAATCGCCGCCGGGTTGGTAACACTGGAACAGGCCCAACCCGCTTTGCCGGAGGGACAGGACCTTAAGCAACTGAATGAAGAATAATACCAAAAGAGCGGTTCCATCCGTTGACTGGACCCATGTAAATTCCGAGGGCCAGGCGTGCATGGTGGATGTGGGCTCAAAAAAAATCACCCGGCGTGAGGCTTGGGCCATTGGAGCCGTTTATATGCAGGCCGGGACTTTGGAAAAAATCCAAACCAATGCGATTCAAAAAGGGGATGTATTGGGGGTGGCCAAGGTAGCCGGTATTTTGGCGGCCAAAAAAACGCCGGAACTGATCCCTCTTTGCCACCCGCTCAGGCTTACCCAGGTGAATCTATTCTTTTGTCCGGGGCAGGCCCCCGCGCGCATTGAAATAACCGCCCAGGTGAAGGCCCAGGACCGAACCGGTGTGGAGATGGAGGCCTTGACCGCGGTAACCACGGCCGCTTTAACCATCTATGATATGTGCAAGTCCATTGATCGGGAAATGGTTTTGGGCCCCTTCGGGCTGCTGGAAAAAACCGGGGGGAAAAGCGGCCGGTTTAAGCGAAAATCGGTACCGGTTTTCGGCCAATGATCAGGAGCACCCAAGGAGGACTCCCATGAATGCCAGGAAAATAAACAGTTTCAAAAAACTCTTAAACGAACAATTGAAAACGCTGATTCAGGAGGCTCAGAAAACGGTCAGCGGCATGACCGATTCCAAAGAGAATTTCCCCGACCCCACCGACCGGGCGACGCTGGAATCCGATCGCAATTTCATGTTGCGCATCCGAGGGCGGGAGAGGAAGCTTATTCTGAAGATTGAAGAAGCCCTGGAACGGATCGAGAACGGTACTTTCGGGATCTGTGACACTTGTGGAGAGGAAATAGGAGAAGAACGTTTAAAGGCCCGCCCGGTGACCACCCATTGTATCGATTGTAAAAAAAAGGAAGAGGCCATAGAAAAAGCGCGTGGAGAATAACCGGTTTCCCCGGGCGGCCTTGGACCGGCCTTTCCTTTAACTCCGCCGTCGTGAGGCCTGCACCCCATGTTTAAAAAGCGCATCCAGGTCTTTCGGTCTTTTCTTTTGCTGAATGACCTTCTGGTTCTTACGGCATGCTGGTTTGGCGCTTTTTACCTACGTTTTTTCATCCCGCTCATCCCCGTCACCAAGGGCATTCCTCCCCTGCACGATTATTTGTTCTTTTTCCCCTTTGTTTTGATGACCTGTTCGATAACCTTTTATCTGACCGGCATCTATACCCGATTTTTTAACCGGACCCAGGAATGGTTGGCCCTCTTCAAGGCCTCTTTCATGGGTTTAATGATTTTGGTCTTTATCACCTTTTTTTTTAAACGAACCGACTACTCCCGGTTGGTCTTTCTCTATTTCAGCCTGATGGGTTATGTGGCCCTGCTTTTAACCCGTCTGTTTTTAAAAAAATATTATATAACCCTGCAGCGTCGCTATTTTGACCTGGAGCAGGTCCTGATTGTTGGTGCCCGGGAACTGGCCCAACGGGTGGCCCAAACCATCGGGGATCATCCGGAATTGGGACTGGTGGTCTCCGGTTTTCTCAGCCGGGCTCCGCAGAAGATCGGGACCCGGATCGAGGGCCTGGAAGTGCTGGGGTTATACGAGGATATCGACCGGGTGATCCGGGAAAAGCATATCAATCTGGTCATCTTCGCCATGCCCCTGACGGCCCAACAAAAACTGGAGTCGCTATTAAACCAGATCCGCGATGAACTGGTGGACATAAAAATCGTGCCGGACTTGTATCGCTTGATCACGCTCCGGGGGGGGATGGAAGAGTTTGAAGGATTGCCTTTTATTAACCTGCGGGAATCCCCCATGGTGGGCTGGAGCCGTTTTTTTAAAAGGGCCATGGATTTCAGTTTGGCCGCCCTGGTTTTGATCCTCTTGTCCCCCTGCCTGCTGCTCATCGGGCTCGCCATCAAGGTTTCCTCTCCCGGGCCGCTCCTCTACCGTCAGACCCGGATGGGCCTGGACGGCAAAGTTTTTGAAATGTGGAAATTTCGCTCCATGGTGGCTGATGCCGAAGGACAAACGGGGCCGGTTTGGGCCCGGAAAGGGGATCCCCGAAGGACCCCGGTGGGACGGTTCATCCGCCGCCTCAGCCTGGACGAGCTGCCGCAGTTGGTCAATGTACTGCGGGGGGAGATGAGCCTGGTCGGTCCCCGGCCGGAACGCCCGGAACTGATCAACAGCTTCAGAGACAAAATTCCCAACTACATGCTTCGTCATAAAATGAAGGCCGGCATGACCGGCTGGGCTCAAATCAACGGCTGGCGCGGGAATACCTCCCTGCAAAAGCGCATTGAACATGACCTGTACTACATTGAGAACTGGTCCCTGGTCTTTGACTTGAAGATCCTGATCAAGACCCTGTGGAAAGGTTTTTTTAACCGGGAAGCCTATTGATTCCATGTTCTTGTCCATCCGCCACCATCTCCAGGAAGTTTTCCGTTACCGCAGCCTGGTCCATAGCCTGGTCCTCCGGGAACTAAAGGCCCGCTATCGAGGATCGGTCCTGGGATTTCTCTGGACCTTCCTCAACCCCTTGCTGCTCTTGGGGGTCTATGCCCTGGTATTCAACGTCTACTTTCGCATCCAGATGGAACACTACGCCGGTTTCATGTTTACCGGATTGCTTCCCTGGATCTGGTTTTCCTCCTCCCTGATAGAAGGCACCAACGCCATTACTTCCGGGGGCAGCCTGATCACCAAAGTCCTTTTCCCGGGGCAACTTCTGCCCCTGGTCAAAGTCGGTTCCAATCTGATGAACTTCATCTTGAGCCTACCGATTCTCTTTGTCTTTCTGGGATTCATGGGTATCTTCCCGGGTTGGAGCCTTTGCTGGCTGCCCCTGATTCTTCTTATTCATTTTGCTTTCATCGCCGGACTGGTGTTGGGCCTGGCCACCTTGAATGTCTTTTTGCGGGACATCCAGCATATTCTGGCCAACCTCCTGACGCTCTGGTTCTTCCTGACCCCGATCCTTTATCCGCTCTCCCAGGTGCCGGGGTCTTTCAAAAAATTCGTGCTCGTCAACCCGGCAGCCCTTTTTACCCTGGGCTATCAGGATATTTTTTTTTACCGGCGCAGTCCGGACCCCTGGCACCTGATTCCCGCTTTGATCCTGTCGCTTTTCATGCTGGGTTTGGGAATCACTCTTTTTGAACACTACAAGGAGACCTTGGCGGAAAAGCTCTAAGTTATGACGAACTCGGCCATCACCATTCAAGGGGTTTCCAAGTCTTTTAAGAAAATCATCCTGCGCGGGAATCATACCACGCTGAAGACCTGGCTGCTCAAACCGTACTCGCTGTTGTCGAAATCCCACGGCGAGCGGCTGGAGGTCTTTTCCGGCTTGGACCTGGATATTCCTCAGGGCATCAGCCTGGGGGTCATCGGTCGCAACGGTTCGGGGAAAAGCACCTTGTTGAAGCTGCTGGCCGGCATTTACAAGCCCGACACCGGGACCATCCGGATTAACGGCCGGATATCGTCACTGATTGAACTGGGCGCCGGCTTCCACCCCGAGTTCACCGGCCGGGAGAATGTGTTCATCAACGGGGCGGTCTTAGGATTGAGCCGCAAGGAGATCGAGGCCCGGTTTGATCAAATCGTTCGCTTCGCCGAACTCGAGTCCTTTATTGACGCCCCGGTCCGGACCTATTCTTCCGGGATGTATATTCGCCTCGGTTTTTCGGTGGCCGTCAATGTGGACCCGGACATCCTCCTGGTGGACGAGGTCCTGGCGGTGGGGGATGAATCCTTTTCCCACAAATGTATCGACAAAATGAGCGCCTTCAAAAAGGCCGGTAAGACCATTGTCCTGGTTACCCATGATCTCCCCACTGTGGAACGCTTCTGTGAGCAGGCCGTCTGGTTGGATGGGGGCTGCCTGCGGGCCCAGGGCGATCCCCGTCAGGTGATCGACGCCTACCGGCAGGAAGTGGCCCGTTGGGAAGAAACCCGCTTCCAGGGAGAACGCTCTGAAGAAGTGTGCCTCTCCCCACCCGGTCTGCTGTCCAAGAACCGCTGGGGCAATGGAGATCTGGAAATTGTCCGGGTCCGGACCCTGGATGACCAAGGTCAGGATCGCCACGTCTTCCAAAACGGCGAGGATATCACGATTGAAATGGAATATGAGGTCCACCGGCCCACCCGCGATGTGGTCTTCGGAATTGGAATATTTAATGGAGAGGGAACCTGCGGCTACGGGACCAATACGGATTCAGATCAAATCCCCTTGCCGGAACTGGGATCCCGGGGTCGCATCGGTTTCAAGCTGGAAAAACCCCAGCTCATCGAAGGGACCTACTTCCTGGATGTGGCCGCCCATGCCCTGGACGGGCACGCCTACGATTATCAGAGTCGCTGTGTTTCCCTGGCCATTCGTTCGTCCTTAAAAGACACGGGGTTTTACCGGATCCCCCATCGCTGGATCCTCCCCGGAGGGGATATTTGATTAAAGACAAATTATTAATAATCAATTGTTAATCATTAACCGTTAACAGGATAAACCATGACCATGGAACAGACCGCAGCTTCCATCCCGGAAGGGAACGTTCAGGAAATAATGGAACGTATCCGCCAGAGGATCGACGAAAAGAAGAAGACCGGCGAATACACCCCGGAGGAACTGGAACGGATCGACCGCTACGTGTTGCAGATCGAGTCTGAGGGATACAACACCCCTGAAGAAGATCTTCGGCACCACCTGTCCCTGGTCAATTACCTGTTCGACACCCTTCAGCCGCCGGAATTGAGCTCCCACCGAAAACGGCTGGGCGGTTTGGTCACCGGCCTGAAAAAAACCTTCCTTCGGATCAGTGAGCCCTACAGGCAGATGCTGTTGAAGCGGCAGGTGGATTTCAACGCCGAAATAGTGCGGCTGCTGAACCAACTGGTGGGTGATTATCGTTACCGGGTCAACACCCTGGAACAGCAACTCGTAAAAATGACCGAGGAGCAGCGGACCCAGCAGGAAGGGTCGGAGGCTCTAAGCCGCCGGCTCGCCGACCTGGTCCAGGAAATTCGGGCCCAAAAAATATCCGTCGAGGATCTCCTGGCCGAGTTGCGTTCCGGGAAAGGGGCCGCGGGAACGGGCTCGACCGTACCGGAAGATGGCGCCGAACGCCTTCGGGCTTTTGAGTACCTGTTGTTTGAAAACCGACACCGGGGTTCCGAGGCGGAGATCAAGGGCAGACAGCAGATCTACCTGCCGTACTTTAAGAATTCCGAGTCGGTACTGGATATCGGCTGCGGTCGCGGTGAATTCCTGGAGCTGTTAAAAGGGGCGGGTATCCCGGCCCAGGGGGTGGAATTAAACCCCGAAATGGTTCAGGCGGCTCAACAGAAGGGAGTAGCGGTCATTCAGGGGGACGGTTTGGAACACTTACGGACGCTTCCCGAAGGGAAATTGGGGGGGATCTTTCTTTCCCAGGTGATTGAACATCTGGGACCCGAGAACTTGAGGGAACTGGTCCGGACGGCCTTCCTTAAGCTGGCGTCCGGAGGAGTCCTTCTGGCCGAGACCGTCAATCCCCAATGCCTGACGACCTTCAGCGGCGCTTTTTACGTGGACCTTTCCCATCATAATCCCATTCACCCGGAAGCGGCCCGCTTCTTATGGGAATCCGTAGGCTTCCGTCAGGTGAAGATCCTCTATGTCTCTCCTTATCCCCCGGAGATGCGGCTGAAGGAAATGGTCCGCCGGGATGACGAGTCCTATGAAGACGAAACCGCCCGGGTGTTGAATGAAAACGTTCGGCGGCTGAACGACCTGCTCTACGGATACCAGGACTATGCCGTCATCGGAATCAAGTAGAAAAAGGTTTCCCTGATGAAAATCGCCTTCATTTGTCCCTGGTACGGCAAAGACATCGCCGGCGGGGCGGAGGCCGAATGCCGCCGGACCGTGGAGAACCTGCATCAGCGGGGGGTCGCCGTCGAAGTCTGGACCACCTGCCTGCGCGATTTCGAGGGCGACTGGTCTCTGAACCACTACCGGGTCGGCGATTATCACGTGGAAGGGGTCCCGGTTAAACGGTTCGCCGTCAGCCGCCGGAACGGTGAATTATTCGGCCGCCTGAATCAGCAGATCATGCATGGGGAGCCGGTCAGCGGGGAAGAGGAAAACCTTTTTTTCGAACACATGATCAACAGTCCGGGGCTCTGTCAACACATCGAGCGGCACGGTTCGGACGCCCTGCTGGTCTTTATTCCCTACCTGTTCAGTACCACCTTTTTCGGGGCCCGGATCCATCCGGACCGGACCTTTATCATCCCCTGCCTGCACGACGAGGGGTATTCCCGGTTGCCCCTGCTGCAAGAATGTTATCATCACGTCCGGGGGTTGATATTCCATACCCGGGCCGAAATGGAACTGGGCATCGACCGGTTTCGGCTGCGGGCGGACCAGTGCCATTTATTCGGGGAGGGTATCGACACGGAGATCACGCCGGAACCCGAGCGATTCCGGCAGAAATACGCCCTGAAAGACCCTTATGTCCTCTATGCCGGTCGACGGGATGCCGGCAAAAACACCCCCCTGTTGATGAACTATTTCGCCTTGTATAAGAAACGCTTCCCCTCTGCGCTCCGACTGGTGCTGATCGGCAATATCCCGGTCCGGATCCCTCTGGAGCGACGGGAGGATATCCTGGATTTCGGCTTCGTCCCCCGGCAAGACAAGATCGACGCCTATGGGGGGGCGGCCCTGTTTTGCCAGCCTTCGGTCATGGAGAGTTTCTCCATCGTGATTATGGAGGCCTGGCTTTGCGGAACGCCCGTCCTGGTCAACGCTCGCTGCCCGGTCACCGCGGAGCATTGCCTGCAAAGCCAGGGGGGACTGTTTTTTGACGACTACCTGGAGTTTGAGGGCTGTCTGCAGGCGCTCCTGGAACAACCGGAACTCTCCCAACACCTGGCCGATAACGGACGGCGGTATGTGTTGGACCATTTCCACTGGGATCGGGTTTGCGATAAATTCATCCACCTTTTCCGGCGGACCTGGGAGGAGATCGGAACCTCCCGATCCCTGGCCGCGCAGGAGACTTCCATGGCCTCACCGCTCAAAACGACCCCCACCCGGTTCATCCACCAGATCCTCCCCGATTTCAGTTACGGGGACGCCATCGGAAACGACGTCCTGGGCATTCAGAAGGTGCTGCGGTCCTGGGGCTTGGGTTCGGAGATCTACGCCCAGCATGTGCATACCAAGCTGGCCGGAGTGGCGCGCCCGGTCTGGGAATACCGGGAGGTGAGCGGCTTCAACCGGGTGCTCCTCTTTCATTTCTCCATCGGGTCGGAAGTGTCGGAATTCGTCCGAAGGTTGCCGGACCGCAAGATTCTCATCTACCACAACATCACCCCGCCACATTTTTTCCGGGGTATCAACCCGGAGGTGGAACGACGTTGCGCCTTAGGGATCGAGGAATTGAAGCTCCTGGCCCCTTATTTCGATTTGGGCTTAGGAGTCTCCGAGTATAACCGGCAGGAACTGGAAAAAGCGGGATTCAAAAAAACAGGCGTTTTGCCCATTTTCTTGGACTTCCAGGACTATTATCTGACTCCGGAGGAAACGCTGAAAAAGGACCTGACCGACGGCCGGATCAACATTCTCCATGTGGGTCGCATCGCCCCGCAGAAAAAAATCGAGGACCTGATCCGGGTCTTTTACTTGTTTCAAAAGCGGCACCGGCCGGACAGCCGTCTGATACTGGTCGGTACCGACAGCGGCATGCGCAATTACGGGCGGGCGCTTAAGAAGATGGCCGAGGAGTTGGGTCTGGGGGAAAAGGTTACCTTTGCCGGGTTCGCCACCTTCCGGGAATTGGTCACCTATTATTCCCAGGCCCAGGCCTATCTTTGTTTAAGTGAGCACGAGGGCTTCTGCGTTCCCTTGATGGAAAGCATGTTTTTCGGTCTGCCGGTGATCGCCTATTTGACCGGCGGCATCTCCGAGACCCTAGGCGGGGCCGGTATCGGTCTAAAGGAAAAAAACTGGGAAGAGATTGCCGAAATCCTGGCCCTGGTCATCGGAGACCCCGCTTTTCGGGCGAACATCATCGCCGGCCAGAAAGCACGGCTTCAGGACCTGACTCTGGAAAAGAACAGCTCCCGACTACGGGTCCTGCTGGAGCCCTTTCTGGAGAAATAGACGCATCGAATGAAAAGACTCATAGAACACTATTCCCATCTCAACCTGGCCTATATCAAGGAAAGCCTGATCACCACCGGGCGGACCGGCAACCAGTTCCTTCGCTTTTCTCTGGTGGGCTCCAGCGGGGTAGTCGTCAACCTGGCCGTGTACACCCTGGCCATTTATGTTTTCAACCTTCATTACCTCCTGGCGGCGACCCTCTCCTTTATGGTGGCCATGACCAACAATTTTCTGCTTAACCGCTATTGGACCTTTAAGAGCCATCAATCGGCGGACCAGGGCTTCGGGGGCCAGTACTTTAGGTATTTTCTGGTCACCCTCTTCGGGTATACGGTGAACATGGCCCTTTTATGGGTCTTTATCGACGGCTTTTACTGGCACAAGATTTATTCCCAGTTGGTAGCCATTCTCGTGACCACCTTGAGTAATTTTGTAGGCAGCAAATTGTGGGCTTTCAAAACACACTCCGAATGATTTATCGCCAATAACCCGGCCGCCAGCCCCATCCGCGGGGACCGGCGTGGTGCCATTGACCTGGCGCCCAGACCGCACCATGTCGAGGAGGCCGGTCCCAGTAGCCCCGGTTCCAGGCCCAGCCGTGTCCGCCATAACCCCAATAGCCCCCGATCCAAACCGCCCCGGGGTAGGGAACCACCGGCACCACCTCTACCATGGGCTCGGGCGGGGGACCAGGGGCATAAACCCCATAGTCCATCGGCGGAGGCCCGGGCACGTAAGCCAAGCAGCCAGCCAGAAATATAGAAGCAAACAACGAGATCAGCAAAAAGAAAACAGGCTTTTTCATATTAATCCTCCTTTTTTGTATAGACCGATCTAAACCTTGGTAAGTTAAAAATCAATCAATAGCTTGTTGAGTTCTCTCTATATCCAAAAGAGGGGGTATGACAAGGCGATTGCTGAGGGAGTGCAATGAACTTCCAACTAGGAAACTGAATCTCTCAACTCGCTCTTGATTTTCTCGGACAACCAATGGCGGATCAAGGTCTGGTAAGGCAGGGATTTGGTGGTCGCTAATTTCCGGATCATCTGAATTTGGATCGGGTCCATCTTAATGGTTATGTTCTTGAGTTTTTTTGCCCTGCTGCCGGCCAGAATTTCTTTTTGGAGTTCCGGATCCAGGCTAAAATGGACGGGTTCTTCCAACAGTTCCCCAAGGATGTCGGAATGGTCGTAATAATCCGCCCAATTTTCAATCCGGTCTTTGGTTTTGCCCATAATTTACCTCCTGGTCTTTTTATAATACCTGATTTCTGCCGGTTTCATGTCCCATCCCGTGATGACTCGCACAAGATTTTTCGATTTTAGTTCAAAAATAAGGGTCAGATACCTACCCGCATCCGTTGATCCAAACACCGCATAATGGCCTTTTCGAGTTTTCCTGAAAAGTGGTCGATTAAGAAAAACCTCTTCCGCTTCGTCCGTCGTAATGCCATGGCCGAGTTCCAGATGAAGGGCGTTGCCCTCGTCCCATTCAAAATTGGATATCCGCACGCGCCACCTCTTTTCTCAGTCATACATAGTATGACCAAGGTTTTTGTAAAAATCAAGGGATTTTTATCTGCCGCCGAATTTCCAATCCGGAAAAATTATATGGTTTCAACAACCATTATTCATGGTATAAGTACCTCAATCGGCTGATTTTCCCCTTATCCAAAGGAGCGTTATGTCCTCTTCCAAAATCCATTACGGCTGGGTCGTAGTCTTCACCGGCCTGCTGGTGACCATCGGGGCCCATGGGTTCGGGCGCATGTCCTACACCATCATCCTGCCGGCCATGAAGGACGGCCTCCATCTGAATTATACCCAGCTCGGTCTGATCGGTACGGGCAACTTGATCGGCTATTTAGCCATGGCCCTGGTCGGCGGGATACTGGCCGCCCGGCTGGGGTCCCGGTGGGTTATCAGCCTCTCTTTGGCCTTGATGGGGGTAACCATGATCCTCACCGGGTTGGCCCAAGATTTTAAGTCGGCCTTTTTCCTGCGCCTGGTCACCGGGTTGGGTCATGGAGGGGCCTACGTGCCCGCCATGGCCTTGGGCTCCGCCTGGTTTGCCATGAAGCGCCGGGGATTTGCCACCGGGATCGTTTCGGCGGGCATCGGCGGCGGGACCATGATCGCCAGTTTCATTGTCCCCTTGGCTTTGAGCGCTTACGGTCAGGATGGCTGGCGTTATGCCTGGTATTACCTGGGTTCCGCGGTCCTGCTCATTGCCGTGATCGCCTCTGTATTTATTCGCAGCCGGCCGGAGGAGCTGGGCTTGCTGCCCGTAGGGGCCGAGGAGGCGATGCCATCCAAGGCCTCGGCCGCCCCGGCGGTCCGGAACCTGGACTGGAACCTGGTTTACAAGGAAAAAAAAATGTGGTATCTCGGTCTGGTTTATTCTTTATATGGTTTTTCTTATATTATCTACATGACCTTCTTTGCCGCTTGTTTAGTTAAAGAGATGTGCTGGAAGCCGGGGGCCGCCAGCGCGCTTTGGGCCCTGGTGGGAGGGGTGAGCATCTTCTGCGGCGTTCTTTGGGGGGGGATCTCCGATCGGCTGGGTCGGGCCAAAGGCGCCGCTCTGGTTTATGTGGCCCTGTCGGCCAGTTATTTGATTTTTGCCCTGGTCAGAACCGATGCCGGTTTTTATGGTTCCGCCATCCTTTTCGGTTTATGCGCCTGGAGTATCCCCACGATTATGGCCGCCACGGCCGGTGATTTCGTGGGGCCCCGGCTGGCCCCGGCCGGTCTCGGCTTTGTAACGCTCTTTTTCGCCGGAGGGCAGGCCGTCGGGCCCTGGATCGGCGGCTACCTGGCTGACCTGACCCGCTCCTTCACCGCCCCCTTTTTACTGGCCGCAGTGGTATCCCTGCTCGGCGGCCTGCTGGCCTTGGGATTGAAACCCATTACCCACCGTTAATTTAGTCAGGCAAGGATCTCTATGAAATTTCCGTTTAGGTTGAAATCCCGCAAACCCCTCTTCCGGTCCTCGGTTTCATTTCCCCTTCTTCATTTCCTTGCGTTGGCACTGGCCGCCGCCCTGGTATTTTCCGCTTGCGGTTCGGAAAAAAAGGTCGATCCGGCCAAGGCCCGTCGAGATCGAACGATACCGGTAACCGTAAGTCCGGTCCTGGAAAAAACGATTCCGGTTCAGATCAAGGCCATCGGAAATGTGGAAGCCTATGCCACGGTATCGATCAAATCCCGGGTAGGAGGAGAATTAAAGAAAGTCTACTTCCGGGGAGGCCAGGACGTCAAAGAGGGAGACCTTCTTTTCACCATCGATCCCGACCCGTATGAGGCCGCCCTCAAACAAACCCAGGCCAACTTGGCCAAGAGTATTGCCCTGTTAAAGAAAGCCGAGGAGGACAGGACGCGTTACGCCGACCTGGTTCAAAAAGATTATATCAGCCAGGAACAGTACGATCAGGCCCGGACCAATGTGGATGCCCTTAAGGCTCAAATCAAGGCCGACCAGGCCGCCGTTGACAATGCCCGTCTCCAGGTTATTTACTGCGCCATCCGCGCCCCGCTTTCGGGACGGACTGGAGACCTCCTGGCGGATAAGGGGAATATGATCAAGGCCCAGGACGACAACAAATCCCTGGTGGTAATCAACCAGATTCAACCCATTTATGTTTCCTTTGCCGTCCCTGAAAAAGACCTGAATGAGATCAAAAAGTATGCCGCCGCCGGGCAATTGAAGTTAAAGGCCATGGTTTCCAAAGACGGGGAGTACCCTGAGGAAGGGGTTCTTTCTTTTATGGATAACACCGTGGATAAGACGACCGGAACGATCAAGCTGAAAGGGACCTTTGCCAACAAGGAAAGACGCCTCTGGCCCGGACAATTCGTCAACGTGGTCTTGGACCTGACCGCCCAGTCCAATGCGTTGGTGGTCCCCTCCCAGGCACTTCAAACGGGCCTGGAAGGACAATACGTGTTTATTGTCCGTCCCAACCTGACGGCCGAAGCCCGACCGGTGGTTATCGGCAGACCCTTTAATGGTCAGACCGTCGTAGAGAAGGGTTTGCAGGTAGGGGAAAAAGTGGTCACCGACGGCCAATTTCAACTGATTACCGGGACTAAAGTCCAGATAAAAAATGAGCTGGAAAACAAAGGTACAACCCGCCCCTGAAAAGGCGCGGCCGAAGGATTTCCGGAAGGTTGGGGGAAAGAGAGCGATTTTAGTACATGGATAAAAAATCCCTGCATCCTGAAGACTCCCCGTCCGCACCCGGCGGACTGGGAGGGTTTAATCTCTCGGAGACCTTTATCCGCCGGCCCATCATGACCACGCTGGTCATGATGGGCATCCTGCTCTTCGGGATCATGGGCTATCTGCGGCTGCCGGTGAGCGACCTGCCCAATGTGGACTTTCCGACGATCCTGGTCTCCGCCCAATTGCCCGGCGCCGCTCCCGAGACCATGGCCTCGGCTGTGGCCACCCCTTTGGAAAAAGAGTTTTCCACCATCGCCGGTCTGGATTCCATGAACTCCGCCAATGCCCTGGGGTTCACGCAGATCACCCTCCAGTTCACCCTGGATCGGAATATCGACGCCGCGGCCCAGGATGTCCAGTCGGCGATCGCCCGGGCCGCCCGCTTGCTTCCCCAGAGCATGCCAATCCCTCCATTTTATCGCAAAGTCAACCCGGCCGATCAACCGGTGATTTACCTGTCGCTGAATTCGACGCTCCTCCCCCTCTACAGCATTGATGAATACGGGCAGACCATCATGGCCCAACGTATTTCCATGATCAGCGGAGTGGCCCAGGTCCTGGTCTACGGCTCCCAGAAATATGCCGTCCGTCTCCAGCTCAATCCCCAGGCCCTGGCCTCCCGGGCCATTGGAATCGATGAGGTCTCCAGCGCCATCCAGAACAGCAACGTCAATCTGCCGACCGGCACCTTTTACGGGAACTACCAGGCCTTCACGGTTCAGGCCAGCGGCCAATTAAACGATGCGGCGGCCTATCGCCCGGTGATTGTAGCCTACCGGAACGGTTCTCCCGTCCGTCTCCAGGAAGTGGGAGAGGCCATCGACAGCGTCGAAAGCAATAAGATCGCCAGTTGGTATAAAGACCGCCGGGCTATTGTGCTGGCCATCCAACGTCAACCCGGCACCAACACCATCGAGGTGGTCGACTCCATCAAAAAATTATTGCCCACCTTTCGGACCCAATTGCCGGCCGCCGTCAACCTGGATATCCTCTACGACCGGTCCGAATCCATCCGGGATTCCGTCAATGATATCAAGTTTACCCTGATCTTGACCGTTTTCCTGGTCGTTTTCGTCATCTTTTTCTTTCTTCGCAATCTTTCGGCCACCATCATCCCCAGTCTGGCCTTGCCCATGTCCATCATCGCCACCTTCGCGGTCATGAGCCTGCTGGATTACAGCCTGGACAACCTCTCTTTGATGGCCTTGATTCTATCCGTCGGATTCGTGGTCGACGACGCCATCGTCATGCTGGAGAATAATGTCCGCCACATGGAAAAAGGGGAGCCTCGCTTTCAAGCCGCCCTGAACGGATCCAGGGAAATCAGCTTCACCATTCTCTCCATGACCCTTTCGCTGGCCACGGTTTTTGTCCCGGTTCTGTTTATGGGTGGGATCCTCGGCCGGTTGCTTCACGAATTCGCCGTGGTCATCGCCGTAGCCATTCTGGTTTCCGGGTTTGTCTCGCTGAGCCTGACTCCCATGCTCTGCAGCCGGTTTTTGAATCCGCCCAACCCCGAGAAACAGCGGCGGATGTTTCCCGGTTCGGAACAATTCTTCAACGGGATGTTAAAGGCTTACGACTGGAGTTTAAAAAAGGTCTTAAACCATCCTCGAATCACCATGGGGATTACCCTGCTCACACTGCTGGTCACCCTGCTTCTTTTTCAGGTCATCCCCAAGGGATTCATCCCCAGCGAGGACACGGGCCAGATCATAGCCTCCTCCGAGGCCGATCAGGGCATTTCCTTTGAGGACCTGGTCCGCCATCAGCAGGCCCTGGCCAAGATCGTTCGGGAAGACCCCAATGTGCAGGCCTATAATTCAACGGTCGGCGCCGGCGGCCCGAACCTGACCGGCAACACCGGACGCATGTTCATCCGCCTCAAACCCCGCGACCAACGGAAATTGAATGCCGATCAGGTCATTCAACAGTTGCGGCCCAAGCTGGCCAAGGTCCCGGGGATTCAGATATTCCTTACCAACCCTCCGGTGATCAATGTCGGAGGTCGGATAACCAAGGGCCTCTATCAATTCACGTTGCAAAGTCCCGAATACCCAGGAACTGTATCGTTATGGAGCTCTGTTGGAATCACGGTTGCGGGCCTTGCCGGACCTCCAGGACGTCACCAGTGACATCCAGCTCAAGAATCCCCAGCTCAATATTGATATTGACCGGGATAAGGCGACGACCCTCGGCGTCTCCGCCCAGCAAATTGAGGACGCCCTCTACACCGCCTACGGCTCCCGACAGATTTCCACCATTTATACCGCCAACAATGCCTATCAGGTCATCATGGAGCTGCAGCCGGAATACCAGAAAGACCCGGCGGCCCTCTCCATGCTCTATATCCGCTCCGCCAAGAACCAACTGGTGCCCATAGACTCGGTCGCCACCATCACCCGGGGGGTGGGGCCGCTTTCGGTCAACCATTCAGGCCAGCTCCCTTCGGTAACCCTTTCCTTTAACCTGAGACCGGGAGTGGCCCTCGGCAGTGCCGTAACCGCGGTGGACAAAATGGCCCGGAACACTCTCCCTTCCACGATCAGCACCAGTTTCCAAGGCACGGCCCAAGCCTTCCAGGCTTCCCTCAAGGGTTTGTGGCTGCTGCTGATTCTGGCCGTTTTGCTGATCTATATCATTCTGGGGATCCTCTATGAAAGTTTCATCCATCCCCTGACCATCCTCTCCGGTCTTCCTTCCGCCGCCATCGGGGCCTTGTTGACCCTGCTCATCTTCGGGCAGGAGCTGAGTATTTATGCTTTTGTGGGCATCATCATGCTGGTGGGTATCGTCAAAAAGAACGCCATCATGATGATCGACTTCGCGCTGGAGGCCCAGCGGAACGAGGGCAAGAGCGCCTACGAGGCCATTTATCAGGGCTGTCTGGTCCGTTTCCGGCCCATCATGATGACCACCAGCGCCGCGCTGATGGGGACCCTGCCCATTGCCCTGGGTTTCGGGGCCGGGGCCGAATCCCGCCGTCCTCTTGGCCTGGCGGTGGTCGGCGGCCTGGTATTCTCTCAATTGCTGACGCTTTACATCACGCCGGTATTCTTCATTTACATGGAGGCCTTCAGAGTGAAAGTGGGACGGGTCCTGCGCGCCAAGCCGAAAGACTGAGCCTTCCTCCTCCCCTAACGGGCATATTTGTTGCAATCTTGTTAAGTAATTAAGATCTCCCTGGAGTAGAGGTATGGGGAGGTTTTATTCAGTTAACAATTAATAATTGACAATTGATTATTGATTATTGGGAAGTCCTATGGCCAAAGGCGATGATATTCAGGAAAGGCTTATCAATTTCGCCGTGCAAATTATAAAGCTCTCCTCCAAATTGCCCAAAACCCCTGCCGGAAAACATGTTGCCGGCCAGATTTTAAGAAGCGGCACCTCTCCGGCGCCCAATTATGGGGAGGCACGTTCTGCGGAAAGCTCGAATGATTTTATTCATAAGTTGAAGGTCGCCCTGAAAGAATTGAATGAAACCAAGGTTTGGTTACAAATCATCAGACAAAGCAAAATGATTTCTGTCGATGAATGTACTGAAATACAAAATGCGTGTGATGAACTGTGCAGGATTATAAGCGCCAGCGTAAGAACTGCTCTTAGAAGGAAAAAATAATAATTAATAATCAATTGTTAATTCAATTAATTATTATCCAGGAAAGTTGACCCTAAAAGTATATTCCATGATCTCCAAAGTCCACAGCAGCGCCATTCTGGGCATCGACGCCTATATCGTGCAGGTGGAGGTGGATATCGCCCGGGGGTTGCCCTCCTTTTCCACGGTCGGGCTGCCGGAAGGGGCGGTTAGAGAAAGCAAAGACCGGGTCAAATCGGCCATCAAGAATTCCGGGTTTGAGTTCCCCAGCCACCGGATCACGGTCAACCTGGCCCCGGCCGATATCAAGAAGGAAGGGTCGGCCTTTGATCTGCCCATTGCCGTGGGGATCCTGGCGGCCACGGAGCTGGTCCCCCCCGGCCTTCTGGGCCAATATCTTCTTTTGGGGGAATTGTCCTTGAACGGTGAGGTCAAGCCCGTCCGGGGGGCCCTGCCCACGGCCCTGTCGTTGAAAAATAACGGCTACCTGGGCCTGCTGCTGCCCGAGGCCAATGCCTATGAGGCCGCGGTGGTGGAGGGCATTGAAATTGTCCCGGTGAAGACCCTGGGTGAAGTGGTGGAGTTTTTAAATGGTGTCACCGTCCTTCCCACCTTTACGATCGATCGTGAGCACCTCTTTCCCAGCCAGCCGGTCTTTCCCCTGGACTTCAACGAGGTAAAAGGACAGGAACAGGTCAAACGGGCCCTGGAAATCGCCGCGGCCGGCGGCCATAATATTATCATGATCGGGCCGCCGGGATCCGGCAAGACCATGCTGGCCCAGCGGCTTCCCTCGGTACTGCCCCAATTGACCTTTGAGGAGGCCCTGGAAACCTCCAAGGTCTATAGCGTCATGGGCCTGATGCCGGGCGACCGGGCCCTGGTCACCACCCGGCCCTTCCGCTCCCCGCACCACACGGTGTCCGACGCCGGACTGATCGGCGGCGGCCAGATCCCCCGGCCGGGCGAAGTCAGCCTGGCCCACAACGGCGTCCTTTTCCTGGATGAGCTGCCGGAATTTAAAAAGAATGTTTTGGAAGTGCTGCGCCAGCCGCTGGAAGACGGTCAGGTGACGATTTCCAGGGCCATCACCTCCCTGACCTATCCGGCCCGTTTCATGCTGGTGGCGGCCATGAATCCCTGCCCCTGCGGTTTCCTGTCCGATCCTCAGCGGGAATGCCAGTGTACCTACCCCCAGATCCAGCGTTACAAGTCCAAGATTTCCGGACCCCTCCTGGACCGGATCGATCTCCATATCGAGGTGCCCGCGGTAAAATTCAAGGACCTGACCGAACCCTCGGGCGGAGAATCCTCGGAAACCGTCCGAACCAGGGTCCAGGCCGCCCGGGAGCGGCAAAAAGAACGCTTCCTGGCCGAAATGTCTACTGCAACGCCCAGATGGGCCCGCGACTGATCAAAAAGTTCTGCCCCCTGGATTCGGAGGCCCATCGCTTGTTGGAGCAGGCCATGGAATACCTGGGCTTCAGCGCCCGGGCCTACCATCGCATCCTCAAGATCTCCCGGACCATCGCCGACCTGGAAGCCTGCCCGGACATCCAGTCACGCCACGTCTCCGAGGCCATCCAATACCGCAGTTTGGATCGAAGGGTTTTGTAATGCGATTATCCCGATTTTTATATTGCGCTTGAGGAAATGAAATGCTACTATCGTAATGCAATGATTAGGGTGAGATATTGGTTTTAAGAATCGGGTGCCGAAAACAATTTTATAAATAAATACAGTAAATTGAATACGACTATTAATGGTAAAATTAGAAAGAAAAATCATTATTATTGCCGGTCCGAACGGAGCCGGCAAGACAATTTTGCCAGGGAATTTCTTCCCAAAGAAGCGGACTGCCCCTTATTTATCAATGCCGATCTTATCGCGGCAGGTCTGTCACCTTTTGCTCCGGATAGAGCCGATTTTCGCGCCGGTCGTTTAATGCTGCAAGAGATAAGTTCTTACGTCTGGGTTCTTTATGACAATTCAGGGGCCAGGCCGTTTTTATTAAATGCCGGGGGCAACTCATGATAAAAGATAATAAAAAACCGAGTGATCCAGATTTACAAAAAGTGGGCGTGGCTTTGCGTCGCGCAGCCAGGCAAGCCAGGAAGACGGCAGTAGAAAACCAACACTCCGCTCGTGGTTTATGAAAATGGACGGCTAGTCCTTTTGAAGGTAAGCAACCAAAATAGTAATGAATAAAAATAGCCATGAGCTCCGCGATTGAATTGGACCGCAAGCAACTTGGAACCCTATATCCGGTTCCACCAAATTCAGCCACGGCTGCATCAATTGATAAGCGGAACGGAGAAGAAATTGTCGTGACATTGTTACGACAATTGGTCTTGAGAGTTTGGTAATGGATTTTCCCGTACCAGGGTTTATCTTTTGGTTATCGCCCTTCGGGCTCTGAAAGCCGGCCGCTACCCGCCGCCGGGCATGAAGGTGGTTAAAGATACCCGGGTCAAGACCGGACGGCAGGCCAAAATAATGGCCTACCTGCTGATCTTTAATTCCGGCGCCATCATCGTGTTGATCGGCCTGGTCCTTTTTCTTTTCATAACCATGGCGGAGAAAATGAAAATCCCGTGAGGTGTTCCATGCCTGAAAAAAATCGGCAGCGCCGAGTGGCTATCCTGATTTTTGACGAGGTGGAGGTGCTGGACTTTTGCGGCCCCTTCGAGGTTTTTTCGGTTACCGGGGTTCTGGAACCGCCCCAGCCCTTCCAGGTTTACACCGTGGCCGAAACCCTCAAACCGGTCATCGCCCGGAACGGCTTGAGCGTCAATCCCCGGTATCAACTTTCCGACTGCCCCGCCCCGGATATCCTGCTGATCCCCGGAGGCCTCGGGACCCGAAGAGAGATGCACAATATCGGCTTGATTGACTGGATTCGAAATCAGGCCGAGAACACGGAACTGGTCCTGTCGGTTTGCACGGGGGCGCTGCTGCTGGCCAAGGCCGGCCTGCTGGACGGGCTGGAGGCCACCACCCATCACGGGGCGATCGACCTGCTCCGCGAAGTGGCGCCCCGGACCCGGGTCAGCCCGGAAAAACGGTTTATCGACAACGGGAAGGTGATCGTCTCCGCCGGGATCTCGGCCGGAATCGACATGTCCCTTTATGTGGTAGCCAGGCTCCTGGGGGAAGCCGAAGCCCTGAAAACCGCCCGGTACATGGAATACGATTGGAAGGGGATTAGCGGGTAACAGTCCCTTTATTAATCAGAGGGGCCGTCCCTAACATTTGAATCAAAAATTCAAATACTCTTGGTTGGACCGGGCCCCGATCAGGTCCGGGTCGACCGCGGTGAAGACGACCGACTCGGCCCCCCAGAATTCTACGCGGAATCGTTTAGCGCCAAGAAATGGCGGCCGATCCGCCCGTCAGAACCGCGATAACGGTTATTTCCTTTTCCTTTAAATACGCCTTGTTCTCAAGCTCATGCTGGCTTGGGGCTAGAAACCGCGAAAGAATCCAATCGGGCTTGATGGACTGGATTCGAGAACAGGCGGTGCACGCGGAACTGGTCCTGTCGGTTTGCACAGGGGCGCTATTGCTGGCCACGGCCGGCCTGCTGGACGGGTTGGAGGCCACCACCCATCACGGGGCGATCGACCTTCTCCGCGAAGTGGCGCCCCGGACCCGGATCAGCCCGGAGAAACGCTTTATCGACAACGGGAAGGTAATCGTCTCCGCCGGGATCTCGGCCGGAATCGACATGTCCCTTTACGTGGTCGCCAAGCTCCTGGGGGAAGCCGAAGCCCTAAAAACAGCCCGGTACATGGAATATGATTGGCCGGGGATCGGCAAATGAATTCCCTTTTTTTATCTGGGGACCTGTTTCTAACACTGGAACCAGAAATTCAAATATTTTTTGTTGGACCTGTGTCGGGGTCCGCTCCGGGTGGACTCAGTGAAGACCACCGATTGAAATATAACAGGCTTTCCGCCACCGTTCCAGGATAACCATTATGGCTCAAATTCGACAATGGCTTGCGCTTCTTTTCGAGATCGGCCTCTCGGGGCTGCTGGACATCCTCATCGTGACCCTAGTGATTTACACCTTCCTGGTGGTCCTCAAGCGAACCCGTCGCTCGGGTTTGATTTTCACCGGCATTGTTATCGTAGGAGCCATATACCTGCTGGCCCGGAAACTCAATTTGTTTCTGACGGTAGCCTTGTTGCATGGCTTTTTTGCCGTCATTCTGGTGGCCTTGATCGTTATTTTTCAGGAAGATCTGCGCTTTTTTTTCGAACGGATGGCTGCTCTGTGGCTGGAGCGGGGTTTGCCCGGTTATAAAAAGCGAAGAACCCGCCCGCCCCGCCGGAAAGTGGAAATACTGGCCCGGACCCTAGAGGATCTGGCCCGGGGGAAAATCGGCGCTTTGGTCGTCCTTCGGGGTAAGGACTCGATCGCCCGGCACTTGGAAGGCGGTGAGGACGTCGACGGGCTGATCAGCGAATCCCTGTTGAAAAGTATTTTCGACCCCCACTCACTCGGGCACGACGGCGCCGTTGTCATCGGCGCCGGGCGTATCGAGAAATTGGGGTGTCACCTGCCCCTGTCCAACAATTTCGACCGATTGCCGCGCAGCGGAACCCGTCATGCGGCCGCCTTGGGAATAACGGAACGAAATGATGCCCTATGTTTAGTCGTTTCCGAGGAACAGGGGACCATCTCCATATCCCGACAGGGTGAACTTAAACCGGTGTCCACGGGCTCGGAACTGGCGTCTACCCTTGAGGCCTTTTACGATGAAATTGACCCTCCCACAAGAACCAGGCTCTGGGCGGAATTGATTCGAAAAAATTATCGAGAAAAAGCCCTGTCCTTTGGTTTGGCGGCAGTCCTTTGGATTGTCGTGGGGTACGGATCCCAAATGGTCCAACGAACTTTTGAAGTCCCGGTCCGCTATGGTGCCCTCCCTGGGGACCTTTTGGTAGCCGATATCGTTCCCGGCAAAGTCCAGGTCACCTTCTCCGGGCATCGCCGGGCTTTCGCCTTTATCCGGCCCGACGACCTTAAACTTGAATTGAACCTCTGGGATTTAAGAAACGGGGAACACTATATTTCTGTCAGCACCCATGCACTGTCTTTTCCTCCGGGGATGGAGGTGGAGGATATTGAACCGCGCCGGGTGCGGCTGCTGATTGAGAGCAAGCCGCCGGAAAAAATCAACAACCGAAAAATAAACTAAGAAAGATTTGGCTCATATTTTGGAAAAGTGGAATGCCCCTGCGTAGACTTGAGCCTCGGTCAGGTCCGGGTGACCACGGTGAAGACGACCGACTCGGCCCCCCAGAACTCCGCGCTGAACCGTTTGGCGGCCTCGGTATCGAACTCCCGGCAGGAAAAGATGTTGAGATAAACCGCCTGGAGCAAGGGCAGGGCGTGGCAGACCACGTTGCTGGTTTCGATGAACTGGACGGCGGATATCCCCTGCAGGTGCGGCAGGCCGCTGTGGTCCTCCCAGAACACGGGCTCGCCGTGCCGCTTCATTTGGATCAACTCGCAGAGCCGGACGCAGTAGTCCGTCAGCTTTTCCCGCGACAAGTCGGAGAGGTCGCAGCCCTTCAGGTCCAGCAGGAGTTCAAGGCCATAGGGTTTAGGATTCATACAAAGTTCTTCTCCAGCAGTTTCATGACAGCCTCCGGGAGCCGCCGGGAAACCCATATTTTCTTTTTCACGAAACCGGCCTCAATCATCACGTTGTAATCCCCTGTCAAAAACCGACGTTGATCAGGACAATCCCTAAAATAATGATCAGCGACCCGATCACGTTACGCAGTTCAATTTTTTCCTTGAGGAAAAGCACCCCCAGCAGGATGGCAAAAATGATAGCCACCTGACGTACCGGGACGGCCAGGCTGACAAATACCTCTTTCAGGGCGACGCGAAACAAAAGAAACGAAAAATAAACGATGAAACCGCCCAAAATTCCCGCCTTCCAATAATGCAACACCACGGGGACGATCGTTTGCTTTTTCCAGAAATGCCAATAGACGATCATATTGACCGTCATGAAACCGATGATAAAAAAAAGATACGTGGTCAGGGGAAAAGAGGCAATCCGCGATTTGTCGAAAATGGCGCCGAAGGAATAGACGAAAGAGGCCCCCAGCGCCAGCCGCGCCCCGAAATATTCTTTATGGAATCGAATCATTTTTTTGAACTCCCGCAGGTTGACCGCCTGGATTTTGGCCAGGGTAGCCCCGGCGACCGTCAACACGATGCCGGCGCCGGTGACGAAGGAAATCGTCTCGGAGAGCAGGAAAAAAGCCCAGATCGGAATAAAGATGGGGCTCAATACCGTGAGCGGATAAAGCGTGGAGATATTCCCTGATTCGTAGGCCTTGGAAACCAGAATTTGATACTGGATATAAAAAAATGAGGCCCCGTAGACATAAGGAAGGTGTCGCCAAGGGATGGCGGTCAGTCCGTCCGTCAGAACCGCGATGCCGGCCGCCAATCCGGTGGCCACCAAGAACATGGTCAGCAGAAACCCCTCATCTCCACCGGCTCTTCTCATGAGGAAGTTGTAGAAGGCGTGTAAAAAAGCGGAGAGGACAATAAACCAGATGAATTGGAGGGACAAGAAGGTCTTTTCCTTTAATAGCCAAAATAAAGTGGAATACCAGCGGTCAAGCATTTGTCCTTGGTCGTCATCCCGGACCTGATCCGGGATCCAGTTCGGGTGTAGGGGAGGGGTTAATCCCTCCCGCATCCAACCGGGCATAAATCATGCTCCTGAAGAAATTTGAATCCTCAATTCCCAAGGTCGGGAGGGGATTAACCCCTCCCCTCAAAAAACGAAGAGCTTGAATATTTTCATGCTTCGTGCCCGCCCCGGGCATGGGGGTTTAATACGTAAATAAATTCAACCCGTCATTTAGTCATTGGGTCATTGCCAAGCAATGCATAAATGTAGGTTGGGCAGAGCGAGACGAAACTTATCACTCAGACCGCGGCTATTTATCTAAGAACCCGTCAATAAATAAGCTGTACAATGCCGCGGTATCTCCGTTCATGCTGAGCCTGTCGAAGCATGGCCGTATCGTTCACCGTCGACAAGCTCAGGGCGAACGGTTGTAGTGTCGCTTTGTCAAGGTTATTTGTTTGCAGATCCTAACAGGGGACCGACAGGCCTTGTTTTTGATGTAGGGGTGGGTTCACCCCCACCCGCAACTGGTGACTCTGGCCACTCAGGCGGGCGGGTATAAAACCCGCCCCTACGAAACCAACCCCAATATTGAATTTCCATCCTTCGCGGGCCGCCCGCGGGGCTTAATATGGTTGCATCCCTTTTTGAAAAAAGATATAAAAATTTCAGGGAAATCATAAAAATCCGGGAGGTGGCCCATGAAGCTCAGCGGAAAAATCATCGATCTCAGCCAGGAGATCTACCAGGGCATGCCGGTTTATCCCGGCCACCTTAAGACCGTGATCTGGACCCATGCCTCCCATGAGGAGGTGGGACGTCAGTTGGGCACCGGCTTTTCCTACGAGACCCGGGGGATCATGCTCTGCGACCACGGGCCTACCCATATCGATTCGGTCAGCCATCTCTGCACCGATCCGGATGCACCGCCGGTGGATAAAATCCCTCTCGAATATTGCATCACCTCGGCCGTTTGCCTGGATGTGAGCGATGTCCCCCGAAAGACCCAGTTCGGGCGGGCCAAGATTGAGGCCGAGCTTAAAAGGTGGAACCTGGAAATCCGGAAAGGGGATACCGTTCTTTTTTACACCGCCCATTACGATCGTTATTATGGAAAACCCGAATACATGACCGACTATCCGGGCCTGGACCGGGAGGCTACGGAATTCATTATCGACCAGGGCTGCATCAATTTCGGCGTCGATTCCTCCAGTCCGGACATGTGGTATGACAAGACGTACCCTTGCCACACGGTCTGTTCCGAGCGGCGGATTACCCACATCGAAAACCTGTGCAACCTGGATAAGATCGTCGGGAAACGGTTTACCTTTGTCGCCCTGCCGCTCAAAATCCGGGGCGGGACCGGGTCTCCCCTGCGGGTGGTCGCCATCGTTTACGAGGGTGAAGACGTCACCTGGGATCTCCACTCCTAAACGCGGCTATGGTTTAAGCGTTCCTATTTGAACCGCCACGCCTTCATAGCCTTTGCCGCCAGCCTGGGGATGGGGGTGGCCTTTTTAAATTTGACCCCGGTCCTGCCGTCGCTTCAGGTCTATTACGGGGTCGGCTACGCCCGCCTGGGAATGCTGGTGACGGCCATGGTCCTCACCCACTCCCTGGTGCAGATCCCTTCCGGCCTGGTGGTGGACAAGCTGGGGGTCAGGAAGGGCGTTATGCTGGCCCTGGGCCTGGGTTTTCTGGGCTCCTTTCTATCCATTTTCTCAAACCGCTATTCCTTCCTCCTGACCATGCGGTTGCTCACCGGTCTGGGCACCGGCCTCTCCTTTGTCGCCGGGCTCCACTATGCCACGGCCCACGCCCCCGAAGATCAGAAAATGCGGGTCCAGGCCATTTTCGGCGGCCTGATCAATATCGGCAGCGTGGTCCCCTTTTTTACCAGCCCCCTGTTGCTGCAATATGACGGGCGGCTGATTCATCTCCTGACCGCCCTCTTTTTCTTCCTGCCTCTGATAGCGGTCTGGATCTGGGGCCAAAACCCGGGAAAGGCGGCCGTGGTTTCCAAAATGCAGGTGAGCCGGGTCTTTACCGCCGGGCCGGCCTGGACCCTGGGTTTCAGTCACGCCCTGTTCTTCGGCGGGATGATGACCATCGGGACCTGGATTACTTCCTACCTGCTTAAAACGGCGCCCGGCCCTTTCTGGCTGCCCTGGATAGGCTGGATCGGAGGCCTGGTCATCGCCGTCAGCGCCGTCGGAAGGTTTTTAGGGGTCTGGGTCCCGCCCCGGATATCCCCCCGGACCCTGATCATCGGGGCTTTGGTTTTACTGGTGGTTGCTTACGGAGGATTGGGGGTCAGCCGGACCCTGACCCCCGGGCTGATACTGTTGGGGGTGGCGGCCTTGATGAGTTCGGTTACCTTCGGATCGGTGTTTTCTTTGGGCTACCGCTACTCCCCGCCTCAGGTCGCCGGGACGACCATCGGGCTGATAAATTTTATCGCCAGCATCGGGGCTTTCCTGTTTCCTATCATCTTCGGCTACCTCCTGGACTTGACCGGGACCTTCACGGTCCCTTTTCTCTTTCTGTCCGCCTTGGCCTTCCTCACCTTGCTCGGGTCTTCACCCTCCCGGCCACTCTTTCCCTCAAAAGGTCGCAGGAAACCTGCAAACACGATAAGATTGAGTCTGCAAATGGAAAAAAGCATTGCCTAACCAGACATATTGATCCGCTCTAGTCTCCTCGATCGCTTGGCCGCGTTCCTATAGGTCCACCGCACGGGCGTGGGCGTTCAGGCAGGACACCGACAGGAAGTCCTCATCCGGTGTTTGGAATGCTCCTGTCACACCCCGTTTCAAGGGTAGTCGCAGATTTCCACGCCCTAGACATCAGGACCAACCCCTATATCAAATCCACAATTCACTAGCACGGAATGTCCACCACTCTTGATTTTTTTAAAAGATTCCTTAAATTAGTCAATGTTAACTTTGGATAATGAGGGCTTAATATGAAAAAACTTTTTTTCTCGCTTTTGATGCTTATTATGGTAAATCTTTTGGCATCACCCGGTCAGGCCCAATGGGCCAACGGGCAAAACGCCTCGTTGGTCATCGGCCAGCCCGATTTTACCAGCAGCGCCCCGGGTCTTACAGCCACGACCCTTTTAAACCCCCGAGACGTGGCTGTCGATGCGACCCACGGCAAATTGTATGTGGTGGATGGGAATAATAACCGGGTACTTCGTTTCGCCTACCCGGTATCCGCGAATCAGCCGGCTGCCGAACTGGTTTTCGGCCAACCTAATTTTAATTCTAATATAAGGAGCGCTACGAGCAACACCTTCGACGATCCCAGAGGAATAGTCGTTGATCAAAGCGGGCGACTCTGGGTTGCGGACACTGGAAATAACCGCGTGGTCTGGTTCAATCAGGCCTACAACATCGCGGCCAATCAGCCGAACGCCAACGGGGTGGTGGGTCAGCCAGATTTTGTCAGTGGGGGTTGTGGCGTCTCCTTGAACGAAATGTGTGATCCTCAGGGAATAGCCATGTCCTCGAATGCCACCCTATTTGTAACCGACACCGGCAATAATCGGGTTTTACGCTTCAATAATGCTCTTTTCCTGTTCTCCCCCGGAGTTAGTGCCAGCGGGGTCCTGGGCCAGCCGGATTTCGACAGCGACAATCCAGGCTTTAGTCAAAACGAAATGGACTCTCCTCAAGGTGTCGCTCTGAATGGGAACACTCTGTATGTAGCCGACACGGGTAACTCTCGGGTTTTACGCTTCGATAATGCCCCCGGAAAGGCCGACGGGGCTCCTGCCGATGGGGTCCTGGGCCAGCCCGGTTTTAATACCCCCACCCCAGTTCTTGCCCAGAACGGGATGGTGCTGCCGCTTAGAGTCACCGTTGATCCGGGTGGTCGATTGTATGTCAGTGAAGGACCTGGGGCCAACCGGGTCCTGATCTTTACGGATGCTGCCCATAAGCCAAATGGAGGTCCGGCGGACTTTGTCTTAGGGCAGCAGAACTTTGTCACCCCGACCGTAGCCACTACGCAAAGTGGAATGAATCTTGACTCATTAGGAAGCGGATTAACCGTCGATTATGGCAATAATCTGCTGATGGTGTCGGACGACAACAACAACCGGATAATGATTTTCCAGGCCAACTTCCCGGTGATCGTTTTGAATCCCGGGAGTTTATCCCTCAGCACCTTTCAGGGAATCAATCCGGCGGATAAGACCATAGCTCTTTCCAACGGAGGCGGAGGTTCAATGCCCTGGACAGCCGTAGTCGAGGCCGGGGCGCCGGCCTGGTTGTCCATAAATCCGGCAAGCGGCACGGGCAATGCTACCCTCACGGTAGCGGTGAACAGCGCCGGCCTGCTCCCAGGCAACTATACCAAAACCATCACGATAACTGCTCCCGGGGCGATAAATACCACGCAAACAGTTACCGTTTCATTAACCGTAGATCCGAGGTTGTATTTGCCACTTATACAAAAAAACCCTTAATAACGCCTAAATCCCCATTTTCGAGGGATTGATTGTTCGCCGCATGAAACGGCCCCGGTCCTCGCCCCAACATGCTCCGGGCTGTTCTTGTTGGGAGTGGCGGCCTTGATGAGTTCGGTTACCTTCGGATCGGTGTTTTCTTTGGGCTACCGCTACTCCCCGCCCCAGGTCGCCGGGACGACCATCGGGCTGATAAATTTTATCGCCAGTATCGGGGCCTTCCTGTTTCCTATAGTCTTTGGATACCTACTGGACTTGACCGGGACCTTCACGGTTCCTTTTCTCTTTCTGTCCGCCCTGGCCTTCCTTACCCTGCTGCGGGTTTTCACCCTCCCGACCGAACCCGGATAGGCGCGGCGATGCGCGAATCAGCCAAAGAATATCAAATTCTGAATTTCGAATTTCTCAAAGAAGCAGCTTTGATTTTTTACTTGTCCAAACCCCTATTCCCAGGACGCCCGTGCCCAAGCTCTTAAAAAACCGTGACTTTCTCCTGGTGCTCGCCATCGTCCTCGGGCTCTTCCTGGGTCAGGGGGCGCGGTGGACCCGGGACCTGGTGATCCCCGTCCTGGCGGTCGTCATGACCCTGGCCGTCATGGGCATCCCGGGAAGCATCTTCCGGTCGCCCCGGTCTCTGATCTGGCCGACCCTGGCCGGCCTGGCGTTGAATTACGGGCTGCACGGAGGAGTAATTCTGGGGCTCAGCTATCTGCTGATCGGTGAGGAGGCGCTTCGGGCCGGTTTCGTCATGGTCGCGGCCGCCCCGCCGGCGGTAGCCGTAATCCCCTTCACCGTGATCCTCAAAGGGGACGGTCCCTTTTCCCTGGTGGCCACCGTCGGCTGCTATCTGGGGGCCTTGCTCCTGATGCCGCTGATCACTTTCGGCCTGCTGGGAGCCGGGTTTGCCGCACCGGAAAAACTGGTCTGGGTCATGATCGAACTGATTCTGGCCCCCCTGGCGGTTTCCCGGCTTCTGCGTTGGTCGGGTTTTTCAGATAAGTTGAAACCTTATCAGGGAGCGGTCACCAACTGGGGTTTCTTCCTGGTCACCTACACCATCGTCGGCCTGAACCGAGCCGTTTTTCTCGACCGTCCGCTGAGCATCCTGCCCGTGTTTCTGGTGGCCCTGGTCTCCATATTTTTGCTCGGTTTCATCATCGACCGAATCGGCCGCCTCCTGCGGATCGAACCCCCAAAACGGCTCAGCCTGGTCCTCCTGGGAACCCATAAAAACACCGGCCTGGCCGCCGGACTGGCTTTGACGCTCCTCGGCGAGCGCACGGCCCTGCCGGCCACCGTTTCCACCGTCTTTATGATTGTCTACATCGTCTGGCTGAGCTTCCGGCGGCGCAGTGAATAAGAAAAATGAATCGATTCAGCCCGTTCCAGGGGTTTAGCCATAGCCGGGACGACGGTTCGGGAGGCTTTCGCTTCCAGCAACAAAAGCTGCCGGTCACCGGTCGGAACGATAAAATCGACCTCCAATCCTTATTGAGAAATTTAAATTAGTACTTTAAATTTCTCAAAGATAAAATCTGCAAGGCATTTTCCACCGGGAGCATTGTGTGAGAAAACTCGGCAGGAGAAGTCGGTATTTGCTCTGTCATATGCCACACCCTGCTGTGAAATTGTAACGATGCTGTTTCTTTGGGGGCCAACGGGAAAACCCCGCCAACGAAAAAATCAGCCGGAGCGTAGCAATCGGCTGGATTGCTTGGTTGGTGTTGTCTTCCTATGTTGTCTTTTTATTATCTAATTTTACTTGCCCAATTTTTGTTGACTGTAATGGCTTCCACGCCACGATTATTTTATTGAAGCAAATTGGGGTCGGACCCAATGCCGTTCGTTGTTAGCCTCTATTGGGTCTGCTTCGTGCCTTGGTACGCTTCAACCGGCTCATTGACGAAAGTCGCCTGGTAGTCGGCACGGCTCAAAACGGTGTCGTACAGGCCGATGTCCTCGCCTTCGTGCTTGTTGATCCCGGTGTAGCTCAGGCTGGCATCCTCGTAGCGCTTGAACTTGTAGACCGCGTCGTTCATCAGGGCGCTGTTGAAGACCCCCAGGCTGACCAGCAACTCGAAGTCCTTCACGGTCAGGCCCGTGACCTTCTTGAACAGGCCCGGTTCCAGTTGCGTAATCACATCCTTCAGCGTCCGCTCGCGGTAGTCGGTCAGGTACATGAAGATGGGAACCCGCGTGGCGAACTTGATGAGCTTCTCCTGAATCTGCTTCCGCAGGCTCTTGTACTCCTTCTCCTCCTCGGTCAGTTCCTTCTTCTCCTTCGCGGACAGTTCCTCGTCGTTGGCCTCCTTGCGGGCCTTCTTCACGGCTTCCGACTTGTTGATGATCGTCTCGATGTCCTGATTCAGATTGCGGAAACCCTCGATGCTCATGAGGGCATCCATCGCCTTCTTGTTGTCCATCAGGCGGCGCAAGGTGTCGTTGTCCACATTCACCAGCAAGGCGCTTTCCCAGCGCCGCGCCAGCAGGGTTGCCGTCGTGCCGCTCATCGCCATGTCGAGAATGCCGGCGGCGTCAATCTGCTTCATGGAACTGCCGTCATAGGCCAGGACCGGCAGGAAGCTGATGAACTCCTCCACCTTCTTTTCCGGGTTCGCCTCGTTGACGTTCAACCGGCAACTGTAGTCGGCGATCTGCCGCAACGCCCGGTCCGGGGCGAAGTCGAAGACGTAGCACTCCTCCTTGATGATCTGCTCTTCGTTCGGGGAAGCGCCGTCGGGGTTGCGGACCGTCCAGGGCGATTGCACCCGGAAGGCCGCCTGAAAGTACGTTTCCGGGCTGGAGGAGTTGCGCAGCATGAGAATCCCCGTCCACGGCTTCACCGTCACGCCCGTGGTCAGCTTCCCGCAAGACAGGGTGATGGTCTTGGTCGTGAGCGGATCGTCCATCGCCTCCTGCACCGGCGGCAAGGCCGCCACGCCGATTCCGGCGGCGCTCCCCGCCGCCACGATGACCTTGTAGTCGTGGTAGAAGCGGTTCTGCTTCTTCGCCAGCAGGTTGCGCATGGCGTGACACGACGCCACGCTGGGCAGGAACCAGAACGTGTGCGAAAGCACGTTCAGCAGCCGCGCATCCGAAAACGGCATCGGCGGCTTCTGCGCGCCGAGTTTCAGGTTGTCAACGCTGGTCGGCATGAACGCGCCGCGAATCAGGTCCAGCCACTTCTGAACCTCGTCCTCGTACTTGAACTTCGCCTTGTCGCCGATGCCCTCGGCGGAGAAGAAGACGTTCAAGTCGAACTCGTTGAACTCGCCCTGCATGGCGATTTCCCGGATCGCGTCCGGCAGTTGGTAGGTCAGCAGCACCATCCGGGGCAGCGCGGCGTAGGGATTGTCGGTGCCTTTCCAGTCCCGCTTGGCCCGCTGTTCGTCGGAATAGGTCCAGTTGAAGATTTGCTCCTCGATGAACTCGCCGGAAGCAATGGCCCGGAACGGTGTGCCGGACAGGTAGAGATAGCCGTCCGTCGTGATCGGCATGATGTCTTCGTCGAAGTCCTCGATGCCTTCCCCCTCGCCGAACTCGACCTCCTTCTTGTCCTCCGCCTCAAACAGTTCCTTCGCGTTCTCCCGCCATGCGCCGTAGTGGTACTCGTCCAGAATCACGCAATCCCAGTTCGTCGTATGAACCCATTCGTTCTTGGTCTTGATGCCGCCCGTGCTGGGGTTCCGGCCCAGATAGTCCTGAAACGAACCGAAACAGACGAACGGCTTCTTCTTGTCCGCCTCCTCGTAGGACAAGCCGCCGGGTGAAATGAACTGCCAGCCCTTGAAGTCCACGTGACACTTCAAGTCCTCTTCCCAGGCGCTTTGCACCGCCGGCTTGAAGGTCAGCACCAGCACCTTCCGCCAGCCCATCTTCTTCGCCAACTGATAGGCGGCAAAGGTCTTGCCGAAACGCATCTTGGCGTTCCAGAGGAAGTGCGGCGGCTTGTTCCGGTTGCCCTTCTCCTTGCGCCAACTGGCGAAGTAGGCCGCCGTCTTCTCGACCGCCGCTTCCTGCTCCGGCCGCATCTTGAAATCCAGCGACCGGTTCTCCTCGTTCAGTTGGCCGGTCCGCACGGCGATGATGGCCGCCTTGACCTGGGCGACCGTGCAGCGGAACCACTCGCCTTCCGGGTTCTTGACGCCGTTGATCCGCAGCATCCGGTGAACGTCATGGTCGGTGAACACCGTGCCGTCGTTCCGCATGGCGGACTCTTCGAGAACGATCCGGTACGGCGGCTTGCCGGGTCTCATCGTCGGATACTGCTGGGCGACGCGGCTCTGCGCGTCCACGGTCGTGTAGCCGACCTTGAGCAGACCCGCATACTGCGGATTCGTATCCTCGTAGGCGTAGATCGTGGGCCGCGATGCCGGGCGCGGCGGGAAGAAATCCTTACTCATCATCCGGCCCCTCAAGTTTCTTCCTCGCCGCGGCTGGCGGCAGAAAGTTTTCGCCGGTCACCACGCTTTTGCCGGTTTTCTGCTCCAGTTCCAGGCGCGCTTTTTTCGCGATTCTGCCGCCTTTCTTTCCTGCTTCGGCATTTTCGGCCATGCCGGTTGCCTCGACGCTCTCGGCGATCTGGCGGGTGGAAAGTTCCGCCAGCGCGGTAAAGATCAGCTCCGCCTCGCTCATGTGGTCGCGCAGGTTCTGGGTCTTCAGCCCCTTGATCTCCTTGTGCTTCTTGACCGAAACCCCGCTCCATTCCTGATGAATGATGTTGGTCAGAATGGCGTATTCCTCTTCGTCCTTGATCTCGTGGTCTTTCCAGTAGTCGGTGAGCTTGTTGCGGGTTTCCTGCCCCATCATCCGCTGCTGAATCCATTTCTCGCTGCGGCCGTGCTGTTGCCAGTATTCGCGGGCGCGGTCGAGCGAACGGGCCGGATCGCTCATGTCCTGCATCCGCTCATAGCCGACCTTGGCCAGCCAGAGTTTGATCGGCTCCGCTTTGGGGCTGGGAACCGACTGAATCAGCCGCAGAAGGGTCTCGGGATCAGCCACATCGGTCAGGTACGCTTTTGCCGTCGGCGGCCGCCAATTTCAGTTGGTGACAATTTGTCACCGACTGACTTCCTTCCTTTTTCAGCCGCTCTTTCAGCTTGTTCCAGTACTTTCGGGCCGTCTGGTAATCCGGCTGCTGAATCAGCGCCGCGATGATGTCCACCACGGAAAAATACCAGGTCTCTGTCTTCTCGTCATAAACGCGGCGGATTTTGAAGTTTTCAAAGACCGCCAAGGCCTTTTCGTTACTCATCGCTCGCCTCCCGTCTGCGTCCTCCGCTCGGCAGGCATCGGGCGGACCATGGACTCGATGAAGGCAATTTCGTCTTTGGTCAGGCCGTACCGCTTATAGAGCTTCTCGTCGGTCCATTCGCGGTTCAGGGGAATATCGGGGACGAAGGCATAGACATCCCTTCGCAGCATGCTGTGTTGACTTTCGCAATGACACGAGGAAGCGAACAAAGCGCGTCCGTAGATATGCCGCGTATCGCTCCGCCTGTCGTCTTGCTGTCGAATCGTCCGGCGACCAAGTACGTCTCCGAGCAGGCTTCTCCCGGTCCCGCAATAATCGGCCTACTAAGTACTTGTAGCAAAATAAATTCTCATTTAGGTGGAAGCAACGTATAGTTTAAATCAGGGAAGATCTTGTCCTTCCTCATTAAAATCTGAGCGGCTTCCAGTTTGGGTATTTTTTCTTTGCAAGGATAGTGTTTGCGATTAAATACGGCCGAGACACGCAGACCGGTAGTCGTACGGGTGTTGCGAATAAAATGGAGCGCGGTTTGGACACTGTCGAGAGGTGCACCGGCCCAGTTCTTGGTAATTTCAGAAAAGAGACGATGTTCGACCGGGTTCCATTTTGAGGCACCCGTTGGGTAATGGCAGATCTGGACGGTCAAACCATGCTGGACACAAAGCGCTTTCCAGAGGTGATATTTTAAGGTGACGGAATTGGGTCGATTACTGCCACCATTATCGGCCAGGATGAGGAGATCTCCGGCGTTAGGGTATCGGCGGGCACCATAGCCTTGCCACCAGGTGGCGATGGAGGCGGCAGCAAAAGCTGGTGTATCGTGGCTGATACCGACACAAACCATGCCGGTATTGGTTTGGGTATCATAGATGCCATACGGGCTGATTTTGGCTTTGGCATAAGAGGGGAAGTCGTGATCGGCCACCTCGCGATCCTGGTTACGCCAAACACGGCCCGGGTTTTTAAAGTTGCCCATGAGTTCTTTTTTCTTGGTGTCGACACTGATAATCGGCTGGCCGCGGCGGGAATAATCATCGCGGAGCCGGCAGATATGGCGGAACTGTAGGTCCCGTTTTTGTCTTTCCGCTTGCGAACCGTTGCCGCTGAGGGCTAGTTTTTTTCGATTGGCTCGCAAGGAATAACCCATTTGCTTGAGAATCCGTCCGACGGATTGGGCGCTGACCAGAATGCCTTCCTGCTGTAGTTCTTGGGCAATCTTGCGGGTCGTTTTCCGCGTCCACTTCAAACCGGTCTGGGGATCACCCGCTGTATCATATTGCATGAGCCTTTGCAGTCGCTTAATGATTTGCGGAGTTTTTTTTAATGACCGGCCGCCCACCGCCTTGACGGCGTACCCGGTCGATCTCCAAGTCGCGATCCCGGAGTTGTTGACGCCCTTTGGCGACAGTATGGGGGTCTAATCCCAGTAGACGCGCGATGGCCGCGTCCCCGCCCTGCCCGATACGCAGGGACTCCAGGCCGGCGTAGATACGACGTTGCTTTTCATCGAGCAAACTTAGAAAAAGCAGGATCGCGGCCCGAATTTCATGGGGCAAGACATCGGGGCTGCCAACCACGTGAGGGCTTGGTCCTTTCAGCAGCCGCGCTAGTTGTTGTTCCCGGCGCTTGGCGGGCACCGTCGCGAAATAGACATACCCGGGATCCTGCACTTCGCGATGAATACGGTTTTGCTTGACCAAGGTCAGCAGCGTTTCTTTGACTTCACAACCGAGAACCTGGCGGAGTTCCACCAGGGTATAGCCACTCTCCGCCGTGGAGACCAGTTCCTGTACCGTGTTGATTAGCGTTCCATATTGGGAAAAGCGGACGTCTTCATGCCACCACAACCCGAACGGATTAAACCGAGCCAGGTCTCGCAAGGAATAATACCGGCCCTGATGGCTATAACTGGTCAGGTAGGAAAGCTGCTGCAGTTTGCGGTACACGGTCATGTCCACCGCTGTTCCCAAAACTGTTTTCAGTTGTTCCATGGTGGCCATGGTATGGTCCTTAAAATAAAGGCGCAGGCTATCCAAGGAATAGGTAGTGGTTCTCATAATGTTATAATTCCTCCTATGAATTAGTATAGGCCGAATTATAACATTATTCAACCAATTATTTTTTCATCATAAATATATCACAACTTATTGAAATATTATAAATAATATGATTTTAGAAAATATGCTTATAACCTCTAAATAACTTTATAATGTTATAATTTAGCATAATGATGTTATTTTGATTTGGCGCAAACCCTAAGAAGTCCCCAATTCTCAAAAACCAGCGCCTCTGAGCCGATCCGGGCCACCCAGGGGCGGATGGGGATGAACGGCTCGACTCAGCTCGCCGAAGTCCCCAGCCCTGCGTTAAAAACTTCGAAATTCGATATTCAGCGTTCGACTTTCGACATTCGTTTTTATTTTCTTATTAAACCCCCATGCCCCGCGGGGCACCCGCGAAGCATTGAAAATATGGACCAGCCAAGATTCGTCATTCCGGACAAGCGAAGCGCGATCCGGAATCCAGCCTCGGAGAAGCTCTGGAGGTCCTGGATACCGGATCGAATCCGGTATGACGACCCAGGGAAAAGGCCTGAAAAGCGGTGATAATTTTTTTTTACATACTAAACCCCTTATCCCGGAAGGAAACCAGCAAAACATGTAAATAGCAACTCGTGAGAGCTCAGCCGAGGGCGGCTGTGCTACATGAATAAAATCGTTTTACATTTTGCATTCAATTTTCGTATTACGGTCTCCTGTTACAACTGCTCGATCAAGGCAATCATCTCCCTCACCGCCTGATCCAACCCCACGTAGATGGCCCGGGCCATGATACTGTGGCCGATGCTGTATTCCTCGATCTCCCCCAACCCGGCAAAGCGCTTGATATTGACATAGTTCAACCCGTGGCCGGCGCTGACTTTCAGACCCAGGCCGGCGGCCTGTTCGGCCCCTTCGCGGATGCGCTCGAAGAGCTCAACGGCTTCCTTTTCGTTGCGGGCGTTGGCGTAGTGGCCGGTATGGAGCTCCACGATGTCGGCCCCTACATCCCGGGAGGCTTGGATCTGAGCGGGGTCGGCGTCGATGAACAGGCTGACGTCGATGCGGGCCCGGTGAAAGCGGCCGATTATCCGAGAGAGGTTCTTTTTCTGCTTGACGATTTCCAGCCCCCCCTCGGTGGTCAATTCCTGCCGCTTTTCCGGGACCAGCGTGACAAAATCCGGTTTGGTCTTGAGGGCGATGCGGATGATCTCCTCGGCCGCGCCCATTTCCAGGTTCAACTTGGTCTGGACGGTTTCCCGCAGCAGACGGAGGTCCCGGTCCTGGATGTGCCGCCGGTCTTCGCGCAGATGCACGATAATGCCTTCGGCCCCGGCCAGTTCGGCGATCCCGGCGGCCAGTACCGGATCGGGTTCGATACCCATGCGGGCCTGCCGCAGGGTAGCCACATGGTCCACATTGACGGCCAAACGCGGTTTGTTCATGACAATCTCCCTCCTCTGTTCAGCCTTCAACCGGGACAGTATTTCCCGGGATCGGGCCTCCATGGTTTGTTCGTCTTGAAGCGATTTTTCGTGATCGTACCCCTGAAGGTGCAGCCAGCCGTGGACGATCAGGAAAAGAACCCGATCCAGCGAAGAGATCCCGGCCTGCCGGGCCTCACGGGCCGCGGTCTCCGTGGAAACGACGATGTCTCCCCAGAGTCCGGGATTAATTTCCGGGAAAAGCCCCTCGCGCAGGGAAAAGGCTAAAACGTTAGTCGGGCCGGACCGGTTGAGGTAACGCCGGTTGTAGCGTTCGATCTCCCGGTCCTCCACCAGCAGCAGGCTCACTTCTCCCGGTTGAGGACCGAGGGCCCTTATCAGCGGCGACAGCCTTCGCTGAAGCTCCTTCAAGGGAATCCAATTCTGTCGGTTGTTTAGTTGAATCTCCATTGTTTTTCTTTTTAGGGTGGACGGCTTTGCCCGGCGGTTCCGGGTACTCGATCCGATGATGAAATATCCCATTTAGAATCTTATTGAAACTGCCGGCGATCTGATTCAGATCTTTTAAAGTCAACTCGCATTCGTCCAGTTGCCCGTCGGCGAAAGCGTTATTAATGATCCTGCTCACCAGACCTTGAATCCGGGCCGGGGTAGGATCGACCAGGGTTCGAGAAGCCGCTTCGATGGCATCGGCCAGCATGACCAGACCGGCTTCCCGCGTTTGGGGTTTGGGACCGGGATAACGGAAGTCTTCGGTGGAAACCTGACTGGGATCATCGCCTTTCAATTCCAGGGCTTTCTTGTAGAAATACGAAATCAAGCTGGTGCCATGATGCTGCTCGATGATATCGACAATAGGGGATTCCAATTTATGGCGTTTGGCCTTTTCCACGCCGTCTTTGATGTGGGAGATCAAAATCAAACTGCTCATGGAAGGGGCCAGTTTTTCATGCTTATTCTCACCCCCCATTTGGTTTTCGATAAAATAAAGGGGTTTGGGAGCCTTGCCGATATCGTGGTAATAGGCGCTCACCCGGGCCAGCAGGGGCTTGGCGCCGATGGCCTCGGCGGCCGCCTCGACCATATTGCCGACGATAATGCTGTGATGATAGGTCCCGGGCGCCTGGATCATCAATTCCCGGAGCAGCGGCTGGTCCATATTGGCCCTCTCCAGCAACCGCATATCGGTGGTATATCCGAACAGCTTTTCCACCAGGGGGCTGAATCCGGTCACCAGGATTCCGGAAAAAACGCCCCCGAAAAACCCAATAGCAGGTACGCAATCGTTTCCCAATGTAACAACCTGCCCTGCATCATCTGCAGGATCAGGGAACTGCCGATATTCAAGAGACCCAAATAGAATCCCAGACGGATCAGGTCCCAGCGGTTGTGGCAGGACCGTTGGCTTTGGGCCGCCCAGAGTCCGGCAATGGCAAAATAAAGGGATAGGCCCGGGCCGACATCTAAAAACAGGGCGGTCAAAGAGGCCTGAACCAATGTAAAAAGGATGGCCAGGGCCGGCCCCAAAACCAGGCTGACCATCATAGGAGCGGCCGCCAGGGGAACGGCCAGCAAGGCATTTCGCGGGGTGAGACCGGGTATCCCACCGACAAAAACCTGGGCGATGAAATCGGCGGTTCGAATTGTCAGGAAGGAAAGGGCCAGCATGATCGTCAAGAAAAGCAGGTCCCGCCAATTATTCAGGCTGGACTTGACGTTGTCCAGCACCAGGCGCAAAGACATGTAAACGAATAGTCCCCAGAGCAAGACCAGACCCAAAGAGGTCAGAAAAATCTCAAGCCCCTGCTGTTGCCTGAATTGGAGTTGAATTTTGGCCAGGGCCGCTTCGTCGATCTTTTCTCCCTCCCGAACAATCGTCTCTCCTTTTTTTATCTGAAAGAAAACCGGCCGGGTTTGCTGGACGGCCTTCCCACGCCTTTGATCGGTCTCCATTTTATTAAAAGTAAGGTTGGGAACAATTAGTTTTTGAGCCAAGGTAATGCTGACCGGCCGCAGCCCACCCTGGACGCCGGTCAGCAGGTAAGCGGCCTGTTTCTCCAGACGGTCCCGGGCCTCGTTAAGGTCCGGGAACCGCTCCACGTCTTTGACCTGCAATTCACGGCCCGAGGGCAGTTTCCGAACCACAATCCCCCGCTGGTGTTCACTCATCAGGGTAAGCTTATTACCGACCACTCCCACGGCCATGATCGATTGGATCATCTTGGTCAGACCTTCTTCCATGGAAGCGGAAAAGCGGTCTTGGGACAGGGCGTTGATCTCCGCCGGGGTCAGCTCAATCCTCCAGGTCTTTTCCAGTTTTTTCCGGGCCTCATTTCCCGCTAACGCGGTCCTCCCGCCGCCTTTTCTGGCGCTTTCTCGGAGTTGTTGGAAGCCCTGATGGATGCTTTGGGCCAAAGCGGGAACCGCCTCCTCGTCGAAATCGTAAACCGCCGGGGAGGCATTAGCGGTTTCTTGTTTTTTTAGTTCGGTGGCGGCCTGATCTTCCACCAGCAAATCCTGCTTGGCCTTGATATCAAAGGGCGCCACCTCACCGACCTGGAAATGGCGCGGGGGAATGAGCAGGCTGGGGGTATTCACGAGCATAATGAACAGGCAAAGGCCGACCAACAGGATCGATTTCCCCCTGGCCAAATCTCGAATCTTTTTCCATTGCTCTTGGAACCGATCCTTAACGGAACCCGGTTCTTTCTCCAGCGGACGGGAGATGCGGAAGGATTTGGTTTTCTTATCTCGATCAGAGCGTTCCATGATTTTGGTCAGTTCCGGGGCGGCTTAGAAATGCCCGGTTCCCCGGCCTTTTTTTTCCAGCTCCTCATAGGCCTGGATGATTTCCTGAACCAGGGGGTGGCGAATAACATCTTTTTTGGTAAAATAGATAAAGTCGATACCCTTGATCCCTTCCAAAACCTTCCGGGCTTCCACCAGCCCCGACATTTTTCCTTCGGGCAAATCAATCTGGGTGACATCGCCGGTTATAACCGCCTTTGAACTGAAACCCAATCGGGTCAGGAACATTTTCATTTGCTCCGAGGTCGTATTCTGGGCCTCATCGAGGATAACAAAGGAATCATTCAGCGTCCGGCCGCGCATGAAGGCCAGGGGAGCTACCTCGATGACCCCCCGCTGCACCAACTTGCTGGCCTTTTCAAAATTCATCATATCGTGCAAGGCGTCATAAAGCGGACGAAGATAGGGGTTCACTTTTTCATAAAGATCTCCGGGAAGGAAACCCAGCTTTTCACCGGCCTCCACGGCCGGGCGGGCTAGAACGATCCGGATAGACCTCGTTTTTCATCAAGGCCGCGACGGCCATGGACATCGCCAGATAGGTTTTCCCGGTCCCGGCCGGGCCGATGCCGAAGACGATATCGGTTTTCCGGATGGATTCAATATAATCTTTTTGCCGTTGGGTTCTGGGGGTGATGACCCGTTTTTGAGACGTCACGTAGACCGTATCCAGGAACACCGCCTGCAGAGATCCTTGGGGGGTTTCCTGCAGGAAGCGGATCGCGAACTCCAGGTCGTTGGGGTAAAGGGGAAATCCTCGTTTTAACAACTCATACAGTTCCTGAAATAATTTCTCGGCTAAAAGGATGTCTCGGACTTTCACCCCTGATTTGGAGGGTATTTCCACGGGTGTTGATCCTTAACCCCAGTCGCTGTTCGACTAATTTGACGTTCTGGTTATGCTCGCCGAATAGGTTCTGAGCAATCTGGTTATCCTCAAAACTGATCCGATGAATGTTCTCCTGGTCGGATATGTGTTCTTCCAAGGTTTCCGTGAGCCTTTCCTCCCTCTCGATAAATAGTCGGCATTATATCATCTTTTATGGTTTCCCAACATTTATTTCTCTTCCTACCCTTTTCGCAATCTCATGAATTTACTTGACTATTGATTTATCCTTTGCTACCACCTTTCCAAGATGCTTTTTCTCGTTCGATTTAGAGAGGTTGTTCATGAACCTGCTTGACTTGGCCATCCTGATCATCGTTATTTTGATAGCGGTCCGTGGCTTTCTGCGGGGGATCATCCAAGAGGCCGCCACCCTCATCGGGATTATCGCCAGCTTCCTCCTGGCTTTTTATTATTACAATGATTTAGCCCGCTTTCTGCTGCGCTATTTCCAGGACTACCGGGTAACGGTCTATTTTTTCTCATTTCTCATCCTTCTCGGATTGAGCTTTTTTTTTGTTCCGCGCCCTTGGCCTCCTGATAAAAAAGACGGTTCATTTCACCTTCCTCGGTTGGGCGGATCGGGCTTTAGGTGGATTATTCGGCCTGCTCAAGGGGGTGGTGGTGGTCTATTTCTTGATCGCCCTGCTGATCATCCTGCTTCCCAAGCAGCATTCGCTCGTCAACCAGTCCCGTCTCTTTCCCTGGGTGATCTCCGTGAACCCACCAAATCACCCTCCTGATCCCCAGCAAAATCACGCAAGATTTCCAGCGGAAGAAACAGGAATTTAGGGACTACTGGGAAGAAAAGCAACAGTCTATCAAAAAATTACAGAAATACCCCACCCATGACGGTTCCCGGTAAACTACCCGTCGGCCTCGAGGATCTCCAAGAACTTCTCGCTCGTCTGCGAGGTCCCCAGGGATGTCCCTGGGACCGGAAGCAGAATCCGGAAAGCCTGAAAATCTATCTTTTGGAAGAAACCTACGAATTGGCCGAGGCCCTGGACCGGGAGTCCCCGAAAGACATCCGCGAAGAATTGGGCGATCTCCTGTTTTTGATGCTCTTCATCTGCCGGATCTACGAAGAGCGGGGGGCCTTTGATCTCGCGCAAGTAATAGAAAAAATCCAGGAGAAGATGATCCGCCGTCACCCCCACGTTTTTGGCGAGGTGCAATGGAGGAAAGCGGAGGAAGTGGTCCGGGGTTGGCAGGGCCTAAGGCTGAGGAAAAACCCGATCAGAGTCCCTTTGATTCCATCCCGGCGGCCCTGCCCGGTCTACTGAAGGCCCATCGCCTTTCCCAGCGGGCGGCCGGCTAAAGAGGCTTTGACTGGCCGGATATTCGAGGGGTTCTGGAAAAGGTGCGTAAAGAAGAATGAAAGAGCTGGAGGAGGCCATCGAGGGCCCTGATCCGTCAGCGGCCCGAAGAGCTGGGGGACCTGCTCTTCGCCCTGGTAAACCTCGGGAGATTCTTGGGCCTTCATGCTGAAAATGCCCTCAGAAGCGCCAACCAAAAGTTCCTCACCCGTTTCCAGCATATGTTGGCTGCCTGCCGGCGGAAAGATGTAGCTCCTGAATCGCTGTCACTGGAAGCCCTGGAAGCCTTGTCAGCAGGGCCAAGGAAGCCTTTTAAGATCTAAGAACCGTCAAGAAATAAGCTGTACAATGCCGCGGTATCTCCGTTCATGCTGAGCCTGTCGAAGCATGGCCGTATCGTTCACCCTTCGACAAGCTCAGGGCGAACGGTTGTAGTGTCGCTTTGTCATGGTTATTTGTTTACAGATCCTAACCAATACTTTCTGTTTTTTGGCCAAAAGTCGAAATTCGGATTTCGTGCTTTGAATTTCGGATTTAGGGATCCTAAAAGTCTCGGCTTACGGGAACGGAAAGAATTTTCCTTTTCTCTCGATACGAAGCAACAGAGTTTTCCCCTCCCGAAGCCATAGTCACCCGCGCTTTTTCCCATCCCAGGCCTAGAAACAAGGTTACCATCTCCAGCCTTCCGCCCCCGGTCTTTTCGGAAATGGTCTGAAGGTCCTGGGGGCCCGAGGTCTCTTGAAGACCCCCCGCTTTTTCATCCGGCTCAACGACCCATAAAATCCTCCGGGAAAGAGGCTCATTTCCCCCTGCCGCCAACGGCCGTCGCTGCACCCCAGAATCCTTGAGGATGTGCCAACGCAACGCTCCTTCCTGGTTGGTCGGACCCTGCACGTGATCCACAATCACTACCGGACCGTCGCGATAAAAGAGGACCTTGCGCCGGTGCTCCCAACCATGCCAGGCCGGAAGAGAGGTGGTACAGGCGTCCAATAGCGTGCCGGTTTCAAATTGCTCGACGTGGGCATAGGCCGGCGGATCTTGCGCCCAGGGACTGCCTAACGCCGTCAGTCGAAATATCCCAGGAATCCAGCCTCTCTGAACCACCAGCCCATTTAGGTTTTCCCGGGGTATCCTTTTGTCGCGAAACAGGCTCCTTCCTTCAGGCAACCAGCCGGAGGACCGGCGAAAAATGTCCTCCACGACCACCGGCCGTTGCTGATAGAGCTGGGTAATCGTATTCGAGGCTTTGTAAAGATGCCGGCCCGTGAATCGCAGATTGAGCAGGAGGTATTTCGAATCCTTGGACCATCCGTCTCGAAAGACAATCTTATCCGGCGCCAAGGGCCCCGACTGGTTCGGCAACCCGGAATCGCCGAAAAGCAGACATGATCCCTCCGGGGAGAGGTTCCGTTTCCGGTTAAGGGAACCTCGGCCCCCGGTTGGGCCGCCAGCGTTTCTCCCCGCGATCGAAGTCG
>CAVVCH010000011.1:0-36764 GCA_963746605.1 uncultured delta proteobacterium | reverse complement strand
GAACTCGCCTGATTGGTGCATAAACGTCTTCGAAGTCCAGACGAGAGCAAAGGCAGGGCCAGGGCATTTGGTCCTGCCTTTCTTGGCACATTTCCACCAGGGGCTATCCGAAGACTTTCTTCCACCCGGATATTTTAAGAATGAACGATAACAGGAAGACCAAAAAGTTACTGATCCAGGAGTTGGAAGATCTTCGTCGGAGGATTGCTGAACTCGAAAAATCAGAAACCAAGCACAAACCGGCGGAAGAAGTAATCCAAAAGAACTTGTCGTTCCGGCAGGTGTTGATGGATGCGATTCCCTCTCCCATCTTCTATAAAGATGCAGAAGGCGTCTATCTTGGAGGCAATAAGGCCTTCGAGCGATATTTGGGGCTACCGCTGAATCAAATCATCGGGAAGACCGTGTATGACATTGCACCTCCGGACTTGGCGGAGATATACGAAAGGGCCGACAAAGAGTTGCTGAATAACCCAGGCTTCCAAATCTACGAAACTTCAGTCGCAGCTTCAAGTGGAATACGCCGCAACGTTATCTTCAACAAGTCAACTTTCATGAATGCTGAAGGCAAAGTGGCCGGTCTGATCGGCGTGATAGTTGACATCACTGATCGCAAGCAAGCGGAGGAGGCGCTGCGAGAGAACAAACAATTGCTGGAGATGATGTTTCTTAGCCTGCATGAGGCTGTCTTCATCATTGACGCCACCAACGTCGAGATTCTGGACTGTAATACAGCTGCCTCTGAGATATTTGGATACAGCCGTGAGAGGATGTTGGGGAGGACGACCACTTTTCTGCACGTTGACGAAGCTTCGCTGGAAGAGTTCAGGGTGCGCTTGTACTCTGCCGTAGAAGAGAAAGGTTACCTGTTTCTCCCTGAGTTCAAGATGAAGCGAAAGGACGGGACGGTTATTCTCACCGAGCATAGGGTGACGCCCCTGGAAAATAAACGCGGCCAGAGGATTGGTTGGGTGAGCGTGATCCGCGACATCACCGAGATCAAGCGAACCGAGGAAGCGCTAAGAGAGAGCGAGGCACGTTTCAGGGATTTGGCTGAATTGTTGCCTGAAATCGTATTTGAAATGGATGAACAGGGCATTCTGACCTTTTGGAACCAGAATGCCTTTAAGAGCTTTGGGTACACCCAAGAGGACTTTGCGGCAGGTTTGAATGTGTTGGACGCGGTTACCCCCGATGATCGGGGTCGGGCACGGGAAAACATCCAAAGAATTTCGAAGGATGGCTATATCGGTTCAAACGAGTACCTAATGGAAAGAAAGGATGGGAGCGTTTTTCCCTCCTTGGTTTATTCAACGCCTATTATTCGTGACGACATGTCCGTCGGCTTACGGGGGTTCATTATAGACATCACCTCACGCAAACAGATGGAGGAAGAGCTACGCAAATCGCAGGAAGAACTGGAAGTTCGGGTTCAACTACGAACAATTGAATTGGCTCAAAGCAACAAAGAGCTGACCATCGAAATCGCGGAACGACTGAAGATGGAGCAGGCCTTGCAAGAATCAAAAAAACAACTGCGAATCCTGGCCTCCCAAATCCTCACCGCCCAAGAGAACGAAAGAAAACGGATCGCCATAGAAGTGCACGATGTCTTGGGATCCTCCTTGAGTGCCATCAAATATAAGGCAGAGGAAGCCTTGCAACGCCTCCCCAAGAACGGGACCTTGAACATATTAATATCCAAACCTTTGGGGGCCATCATTCCCCTCGTTCAGGATACGATCGAAGAGGCCCGTAGAATTCAGGCCAATTTGCGGCCTCCTCTTTTGGACGATCTGGGTATCGTAGCCACCCTTTCCTGGTTCTGCCGGAGATTTGAAATGATTTACTCTACCGTCAAGGTTGAACAGGCGGTTACTATCCGGGAAGAGGAGGTGCCGGATCATCTTAAGATCATCCTCTTTAGAATTACTCAAGAGGCCATGAATAATATCGGCAAATACGCCAAGGCAGACTCGGTGTATCTCGGGCTGCAAAAAATCGATAACAGCGCCATAGAAATGCGTATCAAAGATAATGGAGAGGGATTTGATCCGGAAAGTCTGTCCTACAGGGAAAGTTTAAAAAAAGGCCTGGGGCTCTCCAGCATGAAAGAGCGAGTTGAATCTTCCGGCGGATCTTTTTCCATCGAGTCCGCCAAAGGAAAAGGGACGGTTATCCGGGCCGTTTGGCCCGTCTGATTATGAAGGCAGGGGGAATCTGGGGACCATGGGGAACTCTTCAAATGACATAAGCATTTACTATAGCACACAGGCCTAAAAAATGATTTTTATTAAAGGGTTACTTTTTCTGTTTCCTCATAAACGGCTTTACAAAACGGGCCACCATCTCAAAATAGCCTTCTCCACAGCGGGCAAAGATATCGTTGTGACCGGCGCCGGGGACCAGGATTAGTTCTTTCCGGTGGGCCCCGGAATTCTGCAGGAGGGTTTCCGATTCGCTGGGCGGGATGAGTTCGTCCTGCTGTCCGGCGATCAGCAAAGTCGGTTTGGAGATGAAAACTATTTTTTCATAATTTTTAAAGCCGTCTTCCTCACGCAGCCCCAATTCAGCCACCGGGATGCCGATCAAATGGAGGAGGGGCAGGGAGTAGGCGAAGGCGCTGTCCAGGATCAGCGCGGCGATTTTATCCTTACGCCGGTAGGCGATTTCAATGGCCGGGGCGCTGCCCAGGGAGCGGCCCATAACCAGGAGGGGGCCGGTGCGCTGCTGTTCTTTTCGCCAGTCGAGCACCCGGTCAAAGACCGCCAGGGCGTCGGGGAGCAGAGTGGTCACGGAGGGTGTGCCCTGGCTTTTCCCATAGCCCCGGTAGTCCGCCACCAAAAAGCTGATGCCCAGGCGGTTGTACAGAGGACCGATATCGTCGTAATCGGAGGCGATTTCCCCGTTGCCATGAAAGAACAGCAGGTGGGCTCCGGAGGGCTCACCCAGGTAAAAGCGAGCTCCGATTTCAAGGCCCGGCGCAACCGGATAAGAATGATCTTCCGCCCCAAGGGGAGGTCGGGCGTGCGGGTCGCGCCGAGGGTAAAAAATCCGCTGGTCGATCTGGGAAAAATCAACTTCCGCAAAGGGAGTGTAGGGATGGGTCATGAGAACTCCTTTTCAAACGTTAGTCGTAAGGCGTAAGGAGTTAGGCAACTGTTTTAGTTTGCGTTAGCCTGAATAAAGAAACGAACGGTTAATAATTAACAATTAATTATTGATTATTAATAATTGGTTATTTCGGTTTTACCCGATCCCCCGCAAGCCGTCGGCGATGCGGATGGTGGACGCCCGATAGACCGGGAAGACGGCCGCCGCCAGGCCGACCAGCAGCGAAGCCCCGAGGGCCAGCCAAAGGGTCTTAGGGGTGACAATAAAGACCGGGAAAAAAGTGGCCAATGGTTTACCCACCACTTGAACCGTGGGGAAGGTCAGAATAATCCCCAGCATCCCGCCGCACAGAGCGATCAGTAACGATTCTCCGGCGATCAGTCCGAGGATGGTGCCGGGTCCGAATCCGATGGTTTTTAGGATGGCATATTCCCCGATCCGCTCCCGGGCGGTCATGGCCATGGTGTTGGCCAAAACGATCATAATGATAACGATCACTACGATGGAAATCACCTGGATGGAGACCACGATAGCCTCGGTCATGGCCACGAAGCCCAATTGAAAGGCCTTTTCCGTTTCCGTCAGGGTTTCGGCCAGGGAATTCTTGAAGCCTTGGTCCACGATCCGAGTCACCTCCGGGGCTTTAAAGGGGTCCTTCAACTGGATCACGTACCAGCCCACCTGATTGGCCCGGACCGGGGAGACCTTTTTAATTTGCTCGTTGAGGTAATCCCAGTGAAAGAAAAACTGGGTTTCATCCACGTTTTTCTGGGCCCCCCGATAAATTCCCCGCAGGACAAACTCCCAATTGCCGGGAAAGATGACCCCCCGGAGCGGGATGACCTCCCCGATTTTCCATTTGTATTTGGCGGCCAGCTTGCGGCCGACCAGACAGGCATTCCGCTCTCTTAAAAAGACGTCCTTCTGGTCCGGCGGAATGCTGATCTCGGGATAAAGGTTGAAAAAGTTTTGGGTGTCCACGGCAAACTGGGGGAAGAAATTTTTTTCATCAATATAGATCCCGCCGAACCAGTTGGCGTAGGAAACATTGCCGACCTCCGGTATCTGCCGGATCTTGGGGAGATAGGATAAGGGGAGGGTAAAGATCAGCGAGACGGCGTTCCGGGTGATCATCCGGTTGGCCGAAGAAGCCTCCACCCCGGCGTACCAGGCCTGGATGACGGTTCGCAGCAGGCAAAAGGCCAGTAGGGCGATGGCGATGCCAAGCACCGTCAGACCGGTGCGCAGTTTGTGACGCAGGGTGTTTTTGAAGATGATCTTCAGGAATTTCAAATCAAAGCCATTTTTTTCGTCTGAAATAGAAGAGCATAAAGACCGTAACCCCCGACATCAGGAGCAGGACCGCGGGATACCCCCAGGGCCACTCCAATTCCGGCATGAATTTAAAATTCATACCGTACAACCCGACGATGAAGGTCAAAGGAATGAAAATGGTGGAGATGATGGTCAGGACCTTCATGATCTCATTCATGCGGTTGCTGATGCTGGAAAGATAAATATCGAGCATCCCGGAAAGCATATCGCGAAACGTCTCGACATTATCGATGACCTGAATGGTGTGGTCGTAGATGTCCCGCAAATACAGATTGGTGGAGGCTTTGATCAGGGGAGACTCCCCCCGTTCGAGAGTCCCGATCACCTCCCGCAGGGGCCAGACCGACTTGCGTAAAAAGATCATCTCCCGCTTTAATTTATGAAGTACCTGCAAGGTCGAAGGGGTAGGCCGGGTGACCAGTTCCTCTTCCAGGAATTCTATCCGCTCCCCCAGTATTTCCAGCACCACGAAATACTGGTCCACTATGGCATCCAAAAGGGCGTGAACCAGGTAATCGGGGCCCATTTTTCTCAACCGCCCCTTGCCGTTGCGGATGCGCTCCCTTATGGGGTCAAACAGGACCCCCTCTTCTTCCTGAAAAGTTAGAACGAAATTCTTACCCAGGATCAGGCTGATCTGCTCGCTGACAATGGCGTTTTCATTCTTCTTGTCCAGGTCCAGCATCCTCAGGACGATATACAGATAGTCGCCGAAGTCCTCCGTCTTGGGGCGTTGATCCGTATTTAAAATGTCCTCCAGGACCAGGGGATGGAGCCCAAAGCAGTCGTTTAACCTTTCCAGGAGTTCGACCTGATGCAGGCCGCTCACGTTGATCCAGGTGACCGATTCTTTTTCTTTGAAGAGCAGACATTCGTCGACCACCGGCAGCTCTTTTTCCTCAACCCGCTCTTCGTCATAATCCAGCAAGGTGATGCGGGTCCGTTCGCTTTTCTGCTCGCCTACATGGATCAAGGCTCCGGGAGGCAGTCCGGTTTTCTGGGATCGTTTTCTAAGGGTATTGGCCATGAGGGATCCTTTAACGTTCGGATTGTGCAGGAAAAGTAGTGGAAGATCAAGGCAAAAGGCTTTCGTAATCCTTCCAGGCCAGAACATTTGGCTTGACCCCGGAAACCGCTTTGGTGCCCTGAAAGGGGGCGCTGTCATAATAATGACCGATTGATCGGCTTTCTCTGTTCTATTTGATCAGGGAATCGTTTCAATTGGCATCAGCCAAAAGGGCGACAACAAACAACACCTTATTTTTACATGATAAATTAAGTTTTCCTTAGCTTTGGGTCATCTTTGCAAAAACCGAATAATTTTTCGGAGTTTGGCAAATTTTGTGCATATTATCCGGTATGAACCAATCGCTGCTTGCTGAAATCCATTTGTGGAGGATCAATCATTTCATGGTGCAGGAAGGCTCAACTAAAAAAAGGTCCTCTTTCGAGACCCATACCAGGGAACCTTCCCTCCGTCTCAGCGGTCGGGGGGAAGAAGATGTCTATTCAGCGCATCCCATCATAAGGGTAACGCCATGAACCCGTTACCAATGGAAGATCTATTGGAACGCCTGGAGAATCTACCTACCCTGCCGGGGATCGCCCTGAGAATTCTTGAGGCGGTCAAGAACGAAAACACCAATCTGGATGAACTGGGGAAGATCCTCTCCCTGGACCCGCCGCTATCCGGAAAAATCCTGGGACTGATCAACTCCGCCTTCTATGCCCTGCCGGTAAAGGTCACGTCCGTCTCCCACGCGGTGAAACTGCTGGGCCTGAATACAGTGAAAAAAGTGGCCTTGAGTTTTTCTCTGCTGCGTCTGGTGAAGCCCAACGCGGAGGATGAGTTCAATTACGCCGAATTCTGGAGGGATTCGGTGATGGCCGCCGTGGTTTGCCGAATGCTGGCCATGGAAGTAATTCCTTCCATGGCCGAAGATGCCTTCACCCTGGGATTGCTTCACGAAATCGGGCGGCTGGGTCTGAACCGTTCCCTGCCGCAACAATACAACCTGGTCCTCAAAGAGCGGAAGGATACGCTGTGCGACTATTATGAGGCGGAAAAACTGATCCTCGGCTTCACCCATATGGAATTGGGCGGGGCCTTGATCAAGCAGTGGGGACTGCCCGAGTTTTTTTATGAACCGGTCCAGATGCACCACTTTCCCGAAAAGATTGAACCAACTACGAAACCGGCCAACACCCTGGGCAAGACCCTGTTCATTGCCTCCCAGGTGGTGGATTTCTTTTCCGGCAGGAATAAACTCCTTTCGCTGGGAATAATGAAAAGTTATCTGGCCAAATGGGGGTTTGATCGGAAGATCCTGATGGATAACCTAATGGAAGAAGCGCTCCGGCATATAAATGAAATCTCCGGTCTGTTTGAGGTCCAGTTGGAGACCGACGGGGCTTACCTGGATCTGATCGATGAAGCCCGTACGGAATTGATCCATATCTCCGACCGATTTTTGCAGGAGCTGCTGGAACATCAGCAACGGGTCAAATCGCTGAAAGACGAGGTCATGCGGGACGGTATGACCGGTTTGTTAAATTACAAGAGTTTTTACTATTTTCTGAACCAAGAATACCAGAGGTCCCTTCGGTACCATCTTCCCTTGACACTGGTCATCGCCGATATCGACTACTTCAAAAACGTCAACGATACCTTTGGCCATCCCGCTGGTGACGAGGTGCTGCGTCAAATCGCTCACGGTCTATACAGCTTCCTCAGGACTTCGGATATCGTCGCCCGTTACGGAGGGGAGGAATTCGGCATCTTGCTGCCGGAAACCCCGGTCGCTGAAGCGGTATCCGTGATAGAGCGTCTGAGGAAGATGGTCGAGTCCCTGGTGTTGGAGCACGAGGGGAAAGCCATCAAGGTGACCATGAGTTTCGGACTATCGTTCTTCCAAGCGGAATCCCTACTCTCCAAAGGCGACTTAATCAAACTCGCCGACCAGGCCTTATATGAGGCCAAGCGCCGGGGCCGGAATCGGGTCTGCGTGAGTGCCGATTTCATTGGAGCAATTAAACCGACATAGCCTGTTAGGTCTTTTCAGGGGAAGTTCAATCTTTTGGAAAAAATAATTTCTGCGATTGCCTTTTTTCCCTACCAAGGAACGACCATGGAACCTGATTTCAACCCATCCTACCAGACCGCCGGATCCGATTCTTCTCATTCTGATTGGCCTATCTTCTCCACCCGGCAGGGAAAGGCCCGGAGACGGGCCGTTCCCATTTCTCTGCCCAATGGACTGCTGGCGGTGAGAACGTTGATATTGGACCGGTCCCAGTCATAAAGTCGTTCCGGGCCGGCTTCGGGGAACCACCAGCCGTAATCGACATAGACCACCCGGGGGTCAATAGCATCGGTCAGCCGGACTTTCTGGGTAATCCGTCCCTGAGGAGTGATGATATCCGCCCACTCACCCTCCTGAAGGCCGAGAATGCGAGCCGCCTGGGGATGAATTTCGACGACCGGGTCCGGGTGTTTTCTTCTCAGAGAGTCGATCTGACGATAGGCGGAGTGGAAGAAATAAGGGCTTTTCCGGCTCGTGGCCAGGAGGGGATATTCCAGGCTGGGGGGAACCGGGTCCGGGCAGTCCGGCAGCGGGGCGAAACCCCAATTGGAAAGTTGAGCCGAATGGAGCTCAACTTTTTTTGATGGAGTTTTAAATCCTTTCGCTTGATAATTAAAGTAATTTATATCTCCTTTTAGCAGCCCCTGCTCCTTGAAACGGTCATAGCTCAGGCCGGAAGGGGCCAAGACTTCCTCCAAGGCCTGGTGGTAATCCTCCCAGAAATGCTCGCCGTGTCCCAGTGCCCGACCCAATTCGCTTAGAATCCGGGTGTCCGGCCAGGCTTCTCCCGGAGCATCGACAATCTTCGGCCGGGCCGAAATCCAGCCGTGGGCCAGTCCGAAGTGGCCGAGGTCGTCAAATTCGAAACCCGTAGCGGCCGGCAGGACCACGTCGGCCAGGGCAGCGGTAGGGGTCATGAAGATGTCGGCCACCGCCAGGAAGTCCAATTCTTTTAAGGCCTCATAGGTTTCACCGGCTTGGCTGTAGGTCAGCAAGGGATTGGAAACCTGGACATACATGCCCCGTACCGGATAAGGCCGGGCTTGACGAATAGCCTGGACGACCAGGGGAGGGGGGACGATCATAAAATTGGGGGCCAGCTTGTGGTGCCGGCTGATCATTTTTTGAACCTTGTCCGGCAGGAGCGAGGCCTTGACGAAATCGGCCAGGCGAGCCACCGGGGGCATTCCCGGAAGGATATTCCCGCCCGGAACGTCCAGGTTTCCGGTTACGGCCATGAGGCAGAGGAGCGCCCGGCTGGTTTGAAAACCGACCTCGATGTGCTCGATGGCATTTCCCCATTGAATGAGGGCCGGTTTGGAGGTGGCATAAGTCCAGGCGGTGTGGAGGATCTCCTGAGGGGTAAGCCAGGTCAGTTCGGCGACCCGCTCGGGCGTATAGGGTTCCACCTGCCGTTTCAGTTCCTCGAAACCAACGGTCCACCGATCCACGAAGTCTCGGTCAAAAAGGTTTTCTCGGATAATGACCTGCAGCAGGCCCAGGGCCAGAAGCCCGTCGCTCCCGGGGCGGAGTTGCAGATGACTCTGGGCGATTTCGGCCAGATGGGTGCGCCGGGGATCGATGACGATCAAATCCGCCCCGCCCTTTAGGGAGCGAACCAGCCGAGAAGCAATAATGCCTTCCTCGTTGGTTTTCAGCAGATTGCTCCCCCAGTTAAGAATCAGACTCGTGGGGGCATCATAATCCGGGACCGGAAAAAAACCGCAGGTCATCACCCCGGCCAGCTCCCGGGGCATGTGGCAGACGTTCTGAGGGCCGCAGACGTTGGGGGAGCCGAAGACGTTGGCCAGTCGGATCAGGACAAAATGTTCCAGTCCTTTAGGCGCCCCCTGGGCAAAGACCACGGCCTGGGGGCCGTATTCATCGCGGATCTTATTCAAACGGCCGGCGATGAAATTTAGGGCTTCGGGCCAGGAAACGGTCTTCCAGCGGCCTTCGCCTCGGGCACCTTCCCGGATCAGCGGAGAGGTCAGTCGGTCGGGGTGGGTGTTTCGCGCGGCTCCGGCCAGTCCTTTGGGACAGATGTACCCGCGACTGATAGGGGACTGAGGGTCGCCTTGGATACGGATAATTTTTCCGTTTTCGGTGGTGACCAGCAGGCCGCAGCCCCCGTGATCCATACGAGAGCAGCAGGTTTTGATGGTTCCGGGAGATGATGGAGGAGTCATGCTATCATCTTATCCCAGGGATGGCGATCTGCAGGCGGTCTGAAATTTTCATATCGGTAATCTCCAAATTTTAGAATGAGTTAATCATACCTAATAGAAAAACTCAGGTCAAAATTAATTCTCTTGTTGACCTTATTGCCGACCTACCACGGGATTGACATTCCATCAATCCCGGATCATAATTCAAAAGAAAGCAGGGATTTAATCTATGTATCGGGCGACCGCCCCCATCGAAATAAAGATTTCCTCTAATCTTCCGAAAAAGAACTAGTGATGGCTAAAATAGGCGTTTTTGTCTGTGGGTGCGGTCCGAATATCAGTGATAAACTGTCAATTCCTGATTTGGAGGAGTTTTCCGGGTCCGCTGGAGGGCGTGGCGGAGACCAGATCCCATTCGCTGCTCTGCTCCGCCGGAGGACGGCAATTCCTGCAGCAGGAAATTGAAAATCATTGTTTGGAAAAAGTAGTGATCGCCGCCTGTTCTCCCAAGGAACACGAAAAGACGTTCAGGGGTGTCCTAGCTCAGGCCGGACTCAATCCCTACCAATTGCAGATGGCCAATCTGCGGGAGCAGTGCGTTTGGGTGACCGAGGATCCGGCGGCGGTCGAGGAAAAGGCCCGATCGCTGGTCCGGGCAGCGGTGGATCGGGTCCGGCTCCATCAGCCGATCCCGTCCGTAGAGATCGTCATGAACCCGGATGTCCTGGTGGTCGGCGCCGGCGTGGCCGGGATAACCGCCGCCCTGAACCTGGCCCAAAAGGGGCGCCGGATTTACCTTGTCGAACAGTCCCCCTTTGTGGGGGGTAAAGCCGTTCTTTATGAAAAAATCTTCCCCCAGATGGAATGCGGCTCCTGCCTCTTGAGCCCCCTACTGGATACGGTTTTGCATCAGGAACGGATCGAGGTACACCTGCTGAGCCAGGTGCGGCGGGTCCGGGGTTATTGGGGGAATTTTGAAGTGGTCATTCAGCGCCGGGCCCGAGGGGTCAAGTTGGAAAACTGCCTCGGCTGCGGGGCCTGCCTGGAAGTCTGCCCGGTTGAAATAGATCAGACGCCGCTGGAGGGATGGCCCAAGGCAAAAGCCATCGCACTGCCCTTGCCCGGCGCTTTGCCCAATGCCGCGGTCATCGACCAGGCCCATTGCCGCCATTTTCAAGGGGACCCCTGCCGGGCCTGCCAGGACGCCTGTCCCTTTGGCGCCATTGCCTTGGGAGAAGAAGAGCGGACAATGGAAATAAAAGTGGGGGCCATCGTCCTGGCTACCGGGTTTGAATTGTCCGCGGGACACTCCCTAAAGCCGAATCCGGGGTCTGAAAGCCAGCGCATTCTTTACGCCCTGGAGCTGGAAGGAATGTTGAATAGCAACGGCCCGACCGGGGGCAAGATCCTGACTTCCTCCAATAGGGTCCCCAAGTCCATTGGGATCTTCCCCGGGTCCGGCCTGAAAATCGAGGGCGGGTCGGGCGTTGTGCCTCCGGTTTGTCTGGAAGTTCTCCTTGAAATTTGCCAGGATGATCCGGGATCAGATTCCCGAGAGCCGGGTTTCGGTTTATCTGGACGACCGCTCCGGATGGGGGCCGGAGGCTTTTCGGGCCTATAAAGAGTTGTCAGGGGATACGGCGATTACCTTCATCCGGCTGAATGACCCCGACGGGATTAAGTGGGTTGAAGAAGAAAAACAGGTGCGGCTGGAGTACTCGAACGGCCGGGGGGATTTCCAAGTGGATTATGTCGACCTGCTTATCGTCGGCGGCTTTCCGGAGGGGTCCGAAGGATCGCGGGAGTTGGCCGAAAAGCTGAAGATCCCTCTCGGGGAAGATGGGTTTTTTCTTACCGAGGAAATGCGGCTGGCGCCGGTGGAAACGGTCGTGGAGGGGATCTTAGCGGCCGGATGCGCCCGGGGTCTGAAGACTATCGCCGAGTCGATTCTGGACGGTCAGGCCGCGTCCGGGCGGATTCTATCCCGACTGATTCCTGGTGAGAAACTGATCCTGGAAGCAGCCACGGCCGTCGTTCGGGAAGAAAACTGCTCCGGGTGTCATCTATGTCTCGACCTCTGTCCTTACCAGGCGATTGAGATTGTTTCTGAGAAAGGCCCGGCCCGAATCCGGGAGGCCCTGTGCCGGGGCTGCGGCTTGTGCGCCGCCGCCTGTCCTAGCGGAGCTATTGAGGCCCGTCATTTTCAGGAGGATCAGGTAGCGGCGGAAGTGAAGGGGTTGCTCTGTTGAAGGAACGCTTCGAGCCTCGGTTGATTGGATTCTTATGCGACTGGTGTGCCTATGCCGGGGCGGATGCCGCCGGCCGGGCCGGTAAAACGATCCCCCCTTTTTTTAGGTCTGTCCGCATCCCTTGCAGCGGCCGGATGGATCCGGCTTGGGTCCTGTTGGCCTTTCGCCAGGGAGCTCAGGGGGTGCTGATCGCCGGTTGCGCTCCGGGCCACTGCCATTTCCAGAAAGGAAACGCGCAGATGGTCCGGATGACGGAAATCCTGAAACCCCTGATGCGACAATTGGGTTTTGCTGAAACCCGCTTGAAAGTGGTCTGGATCAGCGCCCAGGAGGGCGAAAGATTTGCGACGGTTGTCTCCCGGTGGGCCGAAGAAATCCAGGAAGCCGGGCCGTTGGAAGTGGACGGTTAGTATTTTGGGAGTCATCGCTGGAGCGGGCGGAAAGGGTCGTTCGGGATAGGGAATAGTATGGGGAAACCCAAGATCGCCTTCACCTGGACCTCGAGTTGCGGCGGCTGCGAAGAATCGCTTTTGGACCTGGGGCCGGACCTTCTGTCCTTGAACCCGGGAGGCGGAAATCATTTACTGGCCGATTGCCCTGGATTATAAAAAAGATCGTCTGGACCGCCTCGGGGACGGCGACTTATCCGCCGCCTGGATCAATGGGGCCATTCGCCTGGATGAACACGAGGAAACCGTTCGGCTGTTGCGGAAGAAATCACAAATCATCGTGGCCCACGGAACCTGCGCCCATTTAGGGGGCGTCGTGGGGCTGGCGAACTTGTTCGACCCGGAAGAGATCCTGGATGGCCGGGGGCCAGGAGCGCCTCAAAAGCCCATCCAGGAAAACGCCAGGTCCGGCGAAAGACCCGCTGTTGCCGGTTTTCACTTCCCGGGTGAAGACCTTGGATCAGGTGATCCCGGTGGATTATTACGTCCCCGGATGTCCGCCCACCCCGGAATGGAACCGCCGGGCCTTAACGGCCATCCTGGAAAACCGGCTTCCTCCCCCAGGCTGGGTTTTCGGTGAACCGAAAGCGCTGTGCCATTATTGCGCCCGGAAGGAAAGCCAGCCGCTTACAATTCCTGGGGATCATTTTTTCCGCCTGCATCAGAAGACCTGGGACCCGGCCCGCTGTTTTCTGGCTGAAGGCCTCATTTGCCTGGGCCCGGCCACCCGGGGGGGGTGCGCCAGCCGCTGTATCGCCGCCAACATGCCCTGCCGGGGCTGCTTTCGGTCCTTTGGAATCGGTGAAAACGCATCGATATCGACCCCTTGATTCGACCGGAACGGCGGCGAAAATTTTTCTCGATGGTGATCGGTCCTCGATCGGGAATTTTCATATTTTCACCATCTGTTTTTTTTACTTCGGATGTGATCTGCTTCTGGACGAGGAGGTCCCTATCGCCGAAAGAAACTTCCTCGGGGTCCTGAAGCGGATCGACCGATCCCTGGGTGAAAAGGTACTACACGTCAGAAAAGAAGTCCGGGACCTTCAAACGCGATTGAGCGGCGGCCCCCTCTATCCGGTGGTGGGCCTTCCGGGCGGGGTTTCCAAACCCTTGGGGGAGGGCGATCGGGCCGAAGTGCTCCGGGTGGTCCCCCTGGCACTGGACCTGGCCAGGGATACCCTGAAGCTGTTCCATCTCCGGGCCCTGGAAAATAGAAAAATCTGGGCCAAATTCCTGGACCCTGTTTTTATTCAGCCCACGTATTATCTGGGTCTGGTCGATCACGACCTGCGACTCAATTTCTATGACGGGCGGCTCCGGGTGGTGGATCCGGAAGGCGGGGAACTGGCTTGTTTCCAGCCGCGGGAATATGCGCAGCACCTGGCCGAAAGAGTGGAACCCTGGACCTACAGTCGGATACCTTATCTCAAGGCCGTCGGTTGGAAAGGCTGGTTTGAAGGAAAGGCCAACGGGGTCTATCGCGCGGGACCGCTGGCCCGCTTAAACGTCTCCCGGGGAATGGCCACCCCGGAGGCTCAGACCGAATATGAACGGATGATGGAACGGTTTGGAACCCGGCCGGTCCACCATACCCTGGCCTACCATTGGGCCCGGCTGATCGAGACCCTCTATGCCGCCGAGCGGATGCGGGAGTTGGCGATTGATCCGGAACTCACCGACCCGGATGTCCGGCGGATCCCTAGGCCGTTCCCCGTGAAGGCGTCGGGGTCTGCGAGGCCCCACGGGGTACCCTGATCCACCACTATCGGACCGATGATCAAGGAGTGGTGCAAGAGATGAAACTGCTGGTCGCCACCCAGAACAGCATGGCGGCTTTGTGCTTGGCCATTGAGAAGGCGGCTAAGGGATTGATTCACCAGGGACAGGTCTCGGAGGCCTTGCTTAACCAGATTGAAATGGCCTACCGGGCTTATGATCCCTGCCTGGCCTGCGCCACCCATTGCCTGCCCGGCCAGGCGCCCTTGGCCGTGGAAATAGTATACTGATCTTCCTTTGTCATCGCCGGGAGACACAGAGAGGATAAAATGGCCGTTGTGGTTCTAAATACGTTAGGTTTAAAATGTCCGCAGCCGGTGCTTAAAATCGCCGTGCTTTCCCCGGATCTGGATCCGGGGGATGTTCTGGAAATAGTGGGCGATTGCCCCACCTTTGAACGGGATGTGCGGGTTTGGTGCGAACGCTTGGAGAAAACCTTGCTTTCGGTGCGGGAAGAAGGCGGTTATCAGAAAAGGATTCAGATTCAATTTTGATGGTCTTCCAAGAAGTCCGTCAGAGAGAGCTTGTCATTCTGAGCGAATGCGAAGAATCTCGTTTTTTCAACTAGTTCCGAGATCCTCAGGGAGTTTACCTTGAGCCGATCCTTCGACCTTGCTCAGGACGAGACCCTTCGTTTCACTCAGGGTGACAGAAAGACGAAGGGTTCAGGATAACAGTTCACTTTTTGCAAGAGGATCACGTTTCAGTTGTCAGGCCCGAATAAAAGGAGGCCGGCCATGGCCGATAGAACAAACTGTTGGGATTTCTTTAACTGTTCGGAAAAGATATGTCCGGTATTTATTCAAAAGGAGCCCCGCTGTTGGCTGGTTTCCGGCACCTCGTGCCGGGAGGAGATCCAAGGGCTTTTTATAGAAAAAATGGAAATGTGCCTGGCGTGTGATTTTTTCAAACAAGTTATCGATCCTTCGGACCTGGAGGAGACCCTGCAGATCGTTGGCCTTCAATTCAAGGAGGCCAATCGAACGCTGCGGGACCGGGATCGGGAATTGCAGGAAATCAACCTGGATTTGGGCGTCGGCCTTTCTCAAAGCGTCGAGATGGTCCGAAAACTTTGCCTGGGCGATCCCAGCGCCAGGTTGAATATCAGCAGCCCGAATGAAATGTTGGTGAAATTGGCGGAAGTCCTCAATCAAATGGGTGAAAGCCTGCAGGAGATGGTCGACCAGAGCCATGAAATGGCCATGGGACTTTGCCAGCACTACGACACCCTGAACCGCATCGCCGGCGGCAATCTGGCGGTAACCGCTAACGAAGATTCCAATAATGAGCTGATCGCCAAACTCGGGAAGCTGATTAACAAGGAAACCCGGACCTTAATGAAAGTCATCGGTGATTACCGGAAGGCCGAATCGGATCTGCAAGAGAAGGAGGAGCGCTACCGCCTGCTTTTCGAACAATCGCCGGTGGGCATTTTCCATTACGATCATCGCTTACGCATCACGGACTGCAACAATCGATTTGTGTCCATTCTCCAGTCAAGCCGGGAAAAACTGCTCAACCTGGATATGAACACCTTGAAAGATCGGAGGGTGTTGCCATCCTTAGAGATGGCCATCGCCGGAAGGCCGGGTTATTACGAAGGACCTTATTCCGCCACCTCCGGCCCGGCCATCGTTTCGGTCTCTATGCGAACGGCCCCTCTTTTTAGCCGGGAGGGTAGGATCCGGGGGGCCATGGGCATTGTCGAGGAAATCTCCGAACGGAAAAAGGCTGAAGAGGAACTGGCGGCTGAAAAAGAACGACTGGCGGTTACCTTGCGCTCCATCGGAGATGGGGTGATCACCACGGATATGGAGGGGCGGGTAGTCCTGCTCAATCAGGTGGCGGAAAACCAAACCGGTTGGAGCCAGGAAGAGGCTTTTGGCCGGTCATTGCAGGAAGTATTTTGCATCGTCGATGAAAAGACCCGGGACCGGTGCCAGAACCCGGTGGAAAAAGTACTTTTGAGCGGCAAAACGGAAATATTGGCGGCGCCCACCGTGCTTATCAACCGAGACGGCCGCGAGAGAATAATCGCCGACAGCGGGGCTCCGATCCGGGACAAGAATGGCAACATGATCGGGGTGGTCCTGGTCTTCCGGGATATAACCGACGAACAGCGATTAACGGAGGAATTGCTCAAGTATGAAAAACTCAAATCCATAGGGGTACTGGCCGGCGGCATCGCCCACGATTTCAACAATATTTTAACGGGCATCATGGGCAATATTTCGCTGGCCAAGATGTTCGCTCAGGATACGGAAAAAGTCCGAAAGCGTCTGGATGAGGCCGAGAAGGCTTCCTACCTGGCCCGGGAACTTACCCAGCAGTTACTGACCTTTTCCCGGGGAGGCGCGCCGGTCAAAACCACGGCCTCCATAGCTGAATATGTTCAGGAGGCGGTGAACTTTGCCCTGCGCGGCTCAAAATTGAAAGCGGAGTTTTTCATTCCGGCCGATATCTGTCCGGTCGATTTTGACCAGGGGCAGTTCCAGCAGGTCATCCACAACCTGGTGATTAACGCCGACGAGGCAATGCCCGAAGGGGGGATCCTCCAGGTGGGCCTGAAAAATAAAACGATAACCGCCGGTGAAGGGATCTCGCTCCCGGGGGGGCGATATGTCCAGATCTGGTTTACCGATCAAGGAATCGGAATCCCCAAAGGAGATCTTTCCAAGGTTTTTGATCCGTTTTTTACCACCAGACCGGGGGCCAGCGGCCTGGGGTTGTCTACGGTTTATTCGATTGTCAAGCGGCATGACGGTCTGATCACGGTGGAATCGGAAGTCGGAAAAGGGGCGACCTTTCGCCTCACGCTGCCGGCCTCCGGGAAAACCACGCCGCTCCAGGAAGAGGCGGCTTCTTCTTTGATCAAAGGACAGGGCCGAATTCTCGTGATGGATGACGAAGCCATCGTCCGGGAAGTCCTGGGAGAAATGCTTGCCCGTCTGGGTTTTGAAGTGGAATACGCGCGGGACGGTGCCGAGGCGGTTAAAATCTACCGGGTGGCTAAGAAGATCGATCAACCCTTTGATCTCTTGATCATGGATCTGACCGTGGCCGGCGGGATGGGCGGCCTGGAGGCGTTACAGCGGATATTGGAATTCGATCCGCAGGTGCGGGCCGTCGCCTCCAGCGGCTATTCCTCCGATCCGGTCATGTCCAATTTTCAGGCGTATGGGTTCAAAGGCGTTATGGCCAAACCCTATACCCTGGAAGAATTAAGCCGGGTGCTGGGTTCTCTGCCTAACCCGTAGAAGCGGGGAATACCTTTTACAAACCAACTGAACGTCGAACATCGAACATCGAACGTCCAACCTCGAATGAGTAACAAAACTTCAATTAGCATTCGATGTTGGACGTTCGATGTTCGACGTTCATCTTCTTCGTGACCCTCCCCCAGTTTATCCAGCGGAAGAATAGCTTTTCGCTTATGGAGTGAGGGGATTATCGGCAGATATAATAAAGCTATTTTCGTATTAGACTGGTAGGCAACTATTTGATGCTGGTTTAGAGAAACGCCCCCAGGGCGTTTTTCAATTTTCGGAAACAAATTTCCATCAGGGGTTCCAGGTTGATGACATCCAGGGTGTTGTAGCGGATCAACCGTTCCAAAGAGGGTTGGTCGCCCCACTGATAAGCCTTCCAGAGCATTACCGCGTCAAAGCCGTCCAAACCGTCCAGGTCAGGGGCCCGGGAGATCCCCACCTGCCTTTCAATAGCCTTGAGCCCTCCCCGATAACCCAAACGCTGGAACAGATAGCGTAGATCGATATGGGCCGGGGGCAAATGCAGGTGACGGAACCAGCGGCGGATAAAAGGAAGATCGAAACCGGTCCCGTTGTAGGTGACGAGTAAAGCATCAGGGGTCAATGCCGTTTCGAATTCATCGAGGGTGCTGCCGTTGATGAAGGTCCGGACCTGTTGACCGTCATAGATTCCGATCAGGGTGATTTCATCGCCTCCCTGAAAACATCCGGTGGTCTCGATGTCCAGATAAACCGCTTGGCGCTGAAAGGCTGGAAAGACCCGCCATTTTTCAGCCGGCGGCAGGCGTTGCCAAAAATAATCAAGATCTTCCCGGTGGACCTGCGAGGACTCCAGTTCACTACGGATGAAGCGGTCCCGTTCCCGGGAAAAGACCTCCCGGTCGTAACGCAAAAAATCTTCCCAGGTGAACAACCCCCTGGACCAGATCCCCTGTTCGGTCTTCGACCCAATGCCCGGGATGTGAACGAAAGTATGTTCGAGCACCAGGAGCGAGCCCCCTTAAAACTCCAACCCCAGGGAGTAGGCCCTCTGCAGATAGCTTTCCCGGGCTGCCGGATCGATCTGAACCACGTTATAAAAGAATTCGTGTTGGATTTTTGGAATCCCGGTGAAGCCGAAAATACCCAGGTCGATGGTCATTTGGATGGCCTTCTGGATCCCGCTGTGATCAAAGAAGGCCTGGTCTCCACCCGAAGTGGTAATCAATAAAGCCTTCTGCTGCTTCAATAGCCCCTTCGGGCCGTCCTCGGCAAACGCATAGGCAAACCCCAGGGAGAAAACCCGATCGATCCAGCCTTTCAATAGCGCGGGCATGGATGACCACCAGATGGGAAAAATGAAGACCAGCCCTTCCGCCCAGGCGACTTTAGCCTGCTGGGACTGGATGTCCGCCGGGGTTTTTCCGGCCTGCAGAGAGGTCAAGTCGGCGGCCGAAAGCAGGGGATCGAAGCCCTCGGCGTAGAGGTCCAGAATTTCCACCGTGTGATTTTTGGATCGCAGACCATCGGTGAATCTCTTCAGGATGGCATGGTTAAAGGACTCGGGATTGGGATGGGCGTAGACGACTAAGACATTCATTCGGGACCTCCAGGGGAAGATTTTTTCAATATAAAAAAATGAACATCGAACATTGAACATCGAACGCCCAATCTCGAATGAAATACGACCTCCCTGACCGAACAGGGAGCAGCTATTTCTGTTTCTTCATCCTTCCCATTAACCATTCGATGTTGGAAGTTCGATGTTCGATCTTCAACTTTTCAGGGCTGCTTCCCGCCGTTTTCCATCAGGGCCTGCACCGGTTTGAGACCGTAGGGCGTGCCGGTTTCAATGGCGGTCAGCACACTTCCACCGCCGGTGAAAAAGTAATACTGGGTATTGTCGATCACACTCAGGTATAGACCGGGATTGAGGTCCTTGAATTCCTGAAGGGTGTCGCCGCCCCCGTACATCTTGTAGGCCGTCCGGTTTTTGTCGATGGCTTGATCCAGGGCCTTGGAGCCTTCGGTAAAATGGGGTGTGAATCCCATGACCGCGTTGACGAAGATGGTCTTGGCCGCCAGGAGGACTTCCTTGACCCGGGGGTCTTCAAACGACTCCGGGGCAATATCGAGCAGGTATCCATACCGCTGTCCGGGCTTCAATTCATTGATCGGAAGAGTGCGGGTTTTGCCCTGAAAAGGCGGTTCCAGTGACTGGCTCTCGACAACCTGGGGCAACTCGACGATTTTTTTCTCCCGGGCATCCATGGTCACCAGGGTTTGGGCCGCCTGCACATCGCTGTCGGAAACCCCGGCCATGGTAACTCCCCCTTTGGCCGCCAGATAGGTATTGTAGATCACCCCTCCCAGAATCAGGTGGTCGACTTTTTCATAGAGTTTAGTGAGGGGCCCTATTTTGGTGTCGTACTTGGCCCCGGCCACCACGGCCAGGAAGGGGCGGTCCGGGTTAAGGACCCGGTCCAGGTTGCTGATCTCCTTTTGCATCAGGAAACCGGCATAGGAGGGCAAATAGCGGGTGATGTCCACGGTGGAGGCGTGGGACTGCCAGGAGCCAAAGGCGTCGTTGATATAGACATCGGCCAACCCGGCCAGTTGCCGCGCGAAGGCCTCCCGTTCCGGGCCCTTGCTTTCCTCACCTTGAAACCAGCGGGTGTTGGGGAGATAAATTCCCCCGGTTTTGCGTCCCCGAAGCTCCTTGATAGCCAGGTTGATGGAGGTGTCCAGGTGGGGGATCCCTTTGGTTCCTTCCGCGGGGAAGGAGGGGATATGGAAGGAGGTGTGCAGCTTCTGTTCCAGGTAGGAGACGATGGGTTCCACGGCGCTATCCGGGGTACAGGTGATTTCCCCCGTCTTTTTGTCTTTGGGACGCCCCACGTGGGTCATCAGAATGGGCCGTCCGCCCCGCTCGACGATGTTATACAGGGTCCCGAAGGTTTGTTCGATCCGATAGGGGTCTCGAATAAGGCCTTTTTTGACCACGTTGTGATCGACCCGAAGCAGGACGACCTTGTCTCGCAGATCGGCCTCCTGCATCAAGGGTAACCGAGGATCCAAGGCGGCGTGATTCATGCTTTCCTCCTTAAAAAGATTTTTAGACTCATTATAACAAGAGTAGCCCTTCCAGCCTAACCAAAAATAGTACTGGTTTTGATTTAAGGTCGAAACAATTTCGAATGGTCCCAGGTTGCATCGGGGGTAAAAATTCCTTGACGGTTCAGGGCAAAGGCGGTAGTTCTTAAGGGGTGCGAACCTGATGAAAATTCATTGCTCCGGAGGAGTTATGGCAGAGGACCTGTATGAAAAGTTAGCCAATCATTTGGATCGATTACCGGCGGGTTTCCCCCGCACGGAGTCCGGCGTAGAACTGCGTATCCTCAGGCGTTTATTTACCGAGGAGGAGGCCGAACTGGCCTGTCTGCTCCAGATGGCACCGGAAACGTCGGAGCGGATCGCCGAGCGGGTCGGGCGCCCGGCTGAGGACCTGGCCGATAAGCTATCCAAGATGTCCCGCAAGGGGTTGATTCTTCGGGCCGATCGGCCGGAGGGACCCCTCTACATGGCGGCCCAGTATGTGATCGGCATCTGGGAGTACCACGTCAATGACCTGGATACCGAACTCATTAAAGACATGAATGAATACATTCCGACTCTATTTGGGTCCATGACCAGCCTGAAGACCCAGCAGTTGCGGACCATCCCCATCGGGGCCAGCCTCCAAGGGGAGGGGGCGGTCCTGCCCTATGATGAAGCCCGGCGCCTGATCGAAGCGCAGAGCAAGATTCTGGTCGCTCCCTGCATTTGTCGAAAGGAACATACCCTGGTCGGTAAAGGTTGCGGGAAATCGGTGGAGACCTGTCTGATTTTTTCCGGCGGGGCGCACTACTATGAAAGGAACGGAATCGGACGGGTTATCGACCAGGAAGAGGCCCTGGGGATTCTTAAGAAAGCGGAAGAGGAAGGTCTGGTACTGCAGCCGACCAACGCCAAGAAGATTATCAATATCTGCCTCTGTTGCGGGGACTGCTGCCAGGTTTTGAAAAACATCCGTCGCCATCCTAAACCCGCCGAGGTTGTCCATTCCAATTTCTACGCTCAGGTCCGAGAGGAGGATTGCATCGGCTGTGAGGTCTGCCTGGACCGCTGCCAGATGGATGCCATCCAGATGGTCGACGGAAAGGCCGAGATCAACTTAGACCGTTGCATCGGCTGCGGCCTTTGCGTGCCCACTTGCAGCGGGGTGGCCATTGACCTCCTTCCCAAGGACGAGAAAGACCATTATGTCCCGCCCGCTAACGTGGTGGAAACCTTCACCCGCATTGCCATGGAGCGGGGTTTGTTTAAATAGATGGCCTGATTTGAAAGAGAGCGGCACGTGTTGCCTTTTAATCATGCCGGCGAGCAACCTCGGTTGCACATTACCCGGCGGGGGATAAAAATCGCCTATACCCTGCAAGGGCAGGGGGAACCGCTGGTCCTGATTCGAGGCTACAGCAACGCGGGGTCCATGTGGTATTCCCAGGTCCCCACCCTGAGCCGGGCTTTTCAGGTCATCACCTTCGACAACCGGGATACCGGGAACAGCGACCGGGTGGCGGAACCCTATACGATTTCCGATCTGGCCGAGGATACCCTCAGCTTAATAGAATCGTTACATCTTGGACCGGTACACCTGCTGGGCCTGTCCATGGGGGGGATGGTGGCTATGGAAGCGGCTCTGCTGAAGCCCTCCCTGGTCAAGACCCTGATCCTGGCCGGGACCGCCTGTAACGCCGATCGAGGACTGACCACCGACCCGGAAGTGCTGGCCCTCTTTGCCACCTTGCCGGAACTCTCGGATGAAGAAAACGTGCGGCGCTCTCTGCCGGCCTTTTTCAGCGCCCGGACCTTGGAGGATAAAGAGTTTATTGATGAATACGTGCGGCGGAGCCTGGCCCAGCGGCCGCCGCTGACTACCTTCCTGCGCCACAGTCAGGCTATGCGGGGATTTGATTGTTGTCGCCGGATCCAAGAGTTGAGCCAGCCCACCTTGATTCAACACGGAGGGGCCGACCGGTTGCTGCCCGTTGAAAATGCCGTAGGGCTTGAAAAAAAGATTCCCCACGTGCGGCTGATCATTTATGAAGGCCTGGGACATTTATTTCTGATGGAAGATGCGGACACCTATAATGCCGACGTCCAACGATTTATCCAAGAATCCTCCTCCCATCGTCAGTAAAACCGTATCCAGCGGATAGATGATCCCCTTGGAGTCCTCGATCCTGATTTTTGGACGAAGCCTCTGTGCCGCCCTGCTGGTTTTAGTCCTTCCCGGGTATGCCCTACTCATCTGGCGGCCCGAACCCCAAAAAGACTTCCTGCAGCGACTGGGCTTGGCCCTGGGCCTGAGTATTTCTTTGAACGCCCTTTTGGCTCTGACCTTGTTGGAATTCCGTTGGCCCCTTTCCGCCCGGGGAATGCTGGTTTTTTACACGGTTGCGGGGGGAACGGCCCTGGCGGGTTGGTTGCGGAACAGACCAATCCCAAAGCCGAACAGCCGGGGGACGGCTTTGTTCGCCCTGTTTGGCGCTTTAATCGCCTGGCGTTTTTTTCAGGTCAGGGGCCTGGCTTTTCCTCCTTGGGTGGATGCCCCCCATCATGTGCTGATCATTCGAAAGATCCTGGAAGACGGCATCCTGCCGGCAGATTTAAACCCCTATCTCCCGGTCACCTTTTATTACCATTTTGGATTCCATGTGGCGGCGGCTTTATTCGCCGGGATTTCCGGGTTGTCCCTGGAAAAGGCCGCGCTCGGGATGGGCCAGATTTTAAATGCCGCCGTCTCCCTTTCCGTTTATTCTTTAGGGAGGGTGGTCTGGAGCGATCCGCGCCGGGCCGGGGTGGCAGCGCTGCTCACCGCCCTGGTTTCCCAGATGCCGGCCTATTACGCCACCTGGGGGCGGTATACCCTGATCAGCGGACTGGTCCTGCTTCCTTTGGCCATGGCCTCCTTCCTGGAAAATGAGGGGTCCGGCCGGGATTTTTTTAAGATGATTTTCCAGATGATTCTGGTAGCCGGCGTCATGTTAGCCCATTACTTCGCGGGTTTTCTTCTGCTGCTATTCGCCTTGGTCCTTTTCGGGGAAGGGATCGGTTCGGCTTATCTCGGGAAAGGCCGATGGCGTCAAGTCCTCAAGACCCCTCTGGCCGGTCTGTTGGGGGGCCTGCTGCTGATATCCCCCTGGTTGCTGGACATCCGGAACCCGGCTAAAAGATTTGTGGGGGTGGCCTTCAGCCCTTCGGGGCCTCCAATGGACCAGCTCTATTTTCCCGGATATGTGGAGTATCTTTTCGAGCTGCTCGGTCCCTGGAGAAATTATTGCTTATTGGCCGGGGCCCTCGTGGGGTGTGTCTGGGCACTCCGGGATTCGCGGATGCGGGCCATAGCGGTTTGGGGAGTCATTTTGAGCCTGGGGATCGTGTCCTGGGGATTTCACCTTTTTCCCTTCCGTCCGGACCATTTTGCCATCATTTTGTTCTTGCCCGTCTGTTTGACTGTCTCCCACGGGGCCTTTGAAATACTGGGCAGGTTTGGGCCTTCCGGGAAAGGGGCCAAGAGAATCGGCTTGATGATCCTCGGTCTCTTTTGCCTCTGGGGGCTATTGGAGACGGCCATGATTATTCGTCCGGTTACCGTTCTGGCGGAAGCGAATGACCTTCAGGCCATTCGCTGGATCAAGGAAAAGACCCCGTCCGAAGGCCGTTTTCTGATTAATGTGACCCCCTGGGAGTGGAACCTTTACCGGGGGACCGATGGGGGCTGGTGGATCACCCCCCTGACCGGGCGCTGGACCTCCTTGCCTCCTCTTCTTTATGGTTTTGGAGAAAAGGAATTGATAGAGGAAGTTAACCGGCGGGCTGTCCTAACGCTTCAAGCCAGGCCCGGTGAACCCAACTGGTGGCGTTTGATCCGGGAAGAGGGCATCACGTATATTTATTCCCATTCGGGCGCCGAGGCTTTACCCCCGGAATCCTTACTGAAGCCTTCCCGGATTGAAAATGGTGTATCACCGCGGACGAGTCTATATTTTTAAAATTGTTTGACATATTAAACGGATAGGGAGTATGAGCATTGAGTATGAAAATCATCGTCCAAATCCCTTGTTATAATGAAGAGAAAACCCTGCCGGGCACTTGGAGTGACCTCCCCCGGGCGTTCCCGGGCGGTTGGGAGGTGGAGTATCTACTGATCGACGACGGGAGCAGCGACCGAACCGTAGCCGTGGCCGAGGCCCTGGGGGTTCGCCATATCGTCAGACTGAAAAGACACAAGGGTCTGGCCAAGGCCTACGTGGCCGGATTGGAAGCCGCCCTCGCTCTGGGCGCCGAGGTGATTGTGAATACCGATGCCGACAACCAGTACCGGGGTGAGGACATGGCCCGCCTCATTCAGCCGATCGTCGAGGGAAAGGCCGATCTGGTGATCGGCGACCGGGGGGTGGGGCAGCTTAAGTCCTTCCCCTGGCATAAACGCCGTCTCCAGCAGCTCGGGAGCTGGGTAATGGAAAAGGCTGCAGGCATCTCCATCCCCGACGCCACCAGCGGTTTTCGCGCCCTCAGCCGGGAGGGTGCCTTGCGAACCCTGGTATTAAGCGAATACTCCTATACCCTGGAAACGTTGATCCAGGCCGGAGCCCGCAAGATGGCCGTTGCCTATGTTCCGGTCGGAGTGAATCCTCCTACGCGTCCCTCGCGGCTGATGCGCAACCTCTCGCACTATTTAGGGTATTCCTCGGCAACCATCATCCGGGCCTATACCACCTATCGGCCGCTGCGAGTGTTTTCCCTAGGGGGCCTGCTGTTGCTCCTGGGAGGATTTTTTTTCGGGTTCCGCTATCTGTTTTTTTACCTCCACGGTCAAGGGGGAGGACACGTCCAGTCGGTAATCCTCGCGGCCATCCTGTTGATCGTGGGCTTTCAGGTTTTGTTGATCGGACTCCTGGCCGATTTGATCGGGTCCAACCGAAAAATCCTGGAAGAAGTCCTTTACCAGCTTCGCCGGTTAAAAAAAGACCCTTGATCCGACTATTGATCCCCACGGTTATCAACCCCTGAAATCCATGAAAAGCAAAATTATTTTGCTCCTTTCGATTTTTTTCCTCGGGGGCTGCAACTCGATGGTCGGAATGGGCCAATCCTCCTATAGCGGCCGGGGGGTGGTCCTGGAACCCGGAACGACCGTCGAACAAACCTTCTTTTCCCGGCAGCGGGGGCTGAACGGCATTACCATCCACCTCACCCGTGAGACCGAAGGAAAAGGGCGCGTTCGGTTACAATTATACCCGCAGCCGAAGTCCGCTGAACCCCTGGCCGTGGCCGATTTGGCGGTTGAAAGCCTTGGCGCTCCGCGATTCTACCCGTTTTCCTTTTTTCCACGGAAGGATTCCAGTTTGCGGGATTATACCCTGCGACTGGAATTGCAGGGCAGCGGCCGGGTGCGAGTGGGTACGGCGCCGGGAGACAGTTATTCGGAAGGCGCGCTTTACCAAAACGAAAAACCGCAGGACGGACAATGCAGCTTTCAGCTTCTTTACGCGCCAATTCAAATGGCTTGGGGTTTGGCCGGGGAGAGCTTATCCTGGCTGGGGATCATGGCCGTTGCCCTTTTTTTCTTTGTCCTGCCCGGTTGGGCGGTGTTGAAGATAGGGTGGCCTGAGGCGCTTTCCGCCGGCGAACGCTGGGGACTGGCCGGAGGAATCAGCCTGGCCCTCTACCCGCTCCTTCTGCTCTGGGCCGACCTGCTTTCCCTGCATCCCGGACCGGTCTTCGCCTGGGTCCCGCCGCTGGCGGCCCTGGGGATTCTGGCCTGGAAATGCCGCTCCGGCTGCCGGCGATCGGCCTACCCCCCTTTCTAATCTTTCGGTGAGAAACGCTTCCATTTATCCGGACCTGGCCCTGGGCCTTTTGGTCGGCTTGATCTTTTTCAGTCGTTTCTACGGCATCCGTTCCCTGGAGGTCCCCCTGTGGGGAGATTCCTATCAGCATGCCGTGATCGTCCAATTGCTCCTCGATCATGGAGGGCTTTTCAACTCCTGGCTTCCTTATGCCCCCTATGAAAGCTTTACCACCCACTTCGGTTTCCATACCGCCGCTGCCCTGTATGCCTGGGTGACCGGTGCTCCGGCCGCCCAGGCCACCTTGATCACCGGTCAATTGATTAATACCCTTTCCATCCTCGGGCTCTATCCCCTGGCCGTCCATCTTCAAGGTGGTAATCGCTGGAGCGGGGTCGGGGCCGTGGCGGTGGCCGGCCTTTTTTCTCCTCTCCCGGCCGGGTACGTCAATTGGGGGCGCTACGCTCAATTGGCCGGACAGGCCATTCTGCCGGTAGCCATCTGGCTGGTCTGGAAAATTATGGAAGCCGTCTCTTCGACGGAAAAGGAGACTTCCGGTTCCCGATTGTGGATGGGTGGATCGGACTTTAAGAAAATCATTTTGACCGGTTTGGTTTTGGCCGGGATGACGTTGAACTATTACCGGATGCCCGTGTTCGCCCTGGCCCTGTTCCTGCCTCTTTTCGGGAGTTGGTTTTTTTATAATCGTCGACGCGATAACGGGAATGGATTTAAGCTCATTTTTTACATCCTGCTCGTCGGTCTGATCGCCGGTTTGGCGTTTCTTCCCAGGGGCCTTCAAGTCTGGGGAGGTAAATTGGGCCAGTGGATCGGCCAGGGGGTACAAACGGGGACCAGCCTGGAAAAAGTAAGCGCGGATTACCAGATGTGGCGAAATTTATTTCTTTTTGCCCCCGCGCCCCTTATCGCCTTGGCGGCCTGCGGGTTGATTTGGGCTTTGATCAAGAAAAATCGACGGGTCCCGGTTATCGGCCTTTGGATTATCGTCCTGGGGCTGATTGTGGGCGGACAGATCGTTCGATTGCCTTTATCCAATTTAATGCAGAATTTCGCCGTCCTGATCGCCCTCTATATCCCGCTCAGCCTGCTAAGCGGGGTTCTTTTCGGAGAGTTGGAGGGGGCGCTCCATTCCAAATTCGGGTTCTTCGGAAATGGGTTCTTGTTTGTCCTATTGCTGCTGCTATCCTTTGGGGGCGCCTGGAAACAACGGGAAGTGGTACGGCCTCCGGATTTTGCCCTGGTGAACCGGCCCGATTTAAGGGCACTGGAATGGATCCGGACCCATACTTCTCCGGAGGCCCGATTTTTGGTGAAAGGGGCGGTCATACATGAGGGACGATCGGTTGTCGGGGTGGATGCCGGTTGGTGGATTCCCTTGCTGGCCAGACGGGAGAACACCCTTCCCCCCCAATACGCCTTGCTGACGGAGAAACCAATCGCTTCAGGCTACTCCCGGAGGGTGGTGGAGCTGGTCAAAATTCTGGAGCAGTACCCCTTGACCTCGCCCGCAGGCATAAGGGCCCTGACCGATTGGGGGGTTACCCACGTGTATATCGGTCAGCGGCAGGGTCTTTCCTCCGGTTGGATGGACGAGCTAACTTCCTTGTCGGGGAAACCGACCCCTTCCCCGTTTCAAATGGTTTACCGGCAGGATCGGACCGCTATTTTTTCTTTTCATCCGCCCCTGCGGGAGAAAGACCGGTGAACCTCATCCGCCTGGTTTCCCGAAGAACAGGGCAGACCTTGATCCCCCTGGGCTATCTCGAAGGGGTGCGCCTGTTGGGAGGGGTTGGTTTTTCCTGGAAACGCACGCTGGCTTGCTGGATGTTGATCGGGGGAGCGATGGTCCTGGGCTGGACCCAGCAATCCCGCTTCTACGGGAAGAAAAAAGCGGTGGCCTTCTGGCTGAACCTGGGTCTGATTGGGCTGGCCGGCGCCGCCGCCTGGGTGGCCTGGCGAACCGAATCCTCTCACTGGGCCGGGTTGACGCTGGTCCTGTTCTATGGCTGGCTGATAGGCCGGGCAAGGGGCCTGTTTCCGCATCGCTCTTTCGGGTGGAAATGGGCGACTTGGCTGTCTTGGTCTCTTCTGGGTGGAATGCTCCCGGTTCTTCTCAATCAGATGGAGATCCGGTTTTCGGAGGAAGAATTTTTTGCCGCCCTGCAGGTCTTGGTTTTAAGCGGCTTGACCTTCATCATCCTGGTCAGCTCCGGCGCGTCAACGCCATCCGAACCAGGGCCCTCGTTCCCCACGGTCCATCCCCGGCGCCGCTGGGGATGGCGACTTGGCGTCAGCCTTTTGGTGGGGGGGGTGTTGTTCCTGGCCCTCCGTTCCTATCAAAAAAGTTTTTATCCCCCGCAGGCGCCCTCCTTCCCCGGAATATCCTCGGCTCAGCCGTTTATTTGCGGGTCGGTACCCTCGAGCCCTCGATCCTTTGACGGTGCGGCGGTATTCCAGCAAATGCTGGAGCGGGTGGCGGCCAACCCCCGTAAGGGGACCCCGGAATTCGGCATGTTGGGCCTGGCCACCGGACTGCCGGAATGGCTTCAGGGCTTTAAAACCAGGCTCCTGTCCGAAGCTCAACAAGGGGTTTACACCCATTCGGCCCATAGTGTCAAATTCGTCCAATACGAGGCCGCGCTCCGGGTCTATTATTATTTCGTCTCGAAACAGCGGTTTCCCCATCTGTTTTCGGCTCAGGAGGATCAGGAAATCCGGCGCTGGTTGGCGGCGGTCAACCGCCGGGCGCTGACCGTCGAATGGGTGGATTGGCTCTACGCCCTGGCTTTTTCCAAAAGGCCGGAAGGACCTTACGAAAACCAGGAAAACGGAGCGGGTCTTTTGAGTCTTCTGGAAACCAGCGGATTGGCCGATCCCTCCAGCTCCGGCCTTAATCGAAGCTATCTGGGCCGAAACCTTCGGGGGTGGAACGCCCGTTTCCGCAATACGGACGACGCCCTGGTCTATCAGGCGGAATGGATTACCAACGCTTTTTTTCAGTCGCTTTATAGCGGCCTGGTTTCGAAAGAAAATCAAAAACGTTCCTTTGAATGGTTGCTGCTGCAGGCTCTGCCGGACGGCGGCCGGCTGGGGTATAACCATCCCGGCCGGGAATCTTTTGCCGGGATTGCCTACCTGGGGGCACGAATCCTGAACGATGAAAGATTTCTCTGGCTGGCCGGGAATTCCCTCCAACAGCTTCGATCGCGGGGAGAAACGCTGGCGGCCCAACCGGGGGCCGAGGTTCCCTTAACCGGAAACGGAACCTCTCCCCGGGAGGGATCATGTCTGCTTTTCGGCGATTCCGGGTTGCCGAACCAGTCGGGCCCTTGGCGCCGGATAAGATTGTCTTTCGAGACGGATGGTCCAAGGATTCGAAATACCTCCTGCTCAATCTGCGTTTCACCGGCTGGCATCTTTATAAAGCCTCGAATACGATTACCCAGCTCTATCAGCAACGGCCGGTGGTCGTGGAGGACATTTTTCGCCGGTCCTCCGGCTGGTTGCCTGAAGGAAGGAGCCTGTTTCGCGACAAAAGGATACCCCGGGAAAACCTAAACGGGCTGGTGGTTCAGAAGGGCGGGCTGGATTCCTGGATATTTCGACTGACGGCGTTAGGCAGTCCCTGGGCGCAAGATCCGCCGGCCTATGCCCACGTCGAGCAATTTGAAACCGGCACGCTATTGGACGCCTGTACCACCTCTCTTCCGGCCTGGCATGGTTGGGAGCACCGGCGCAAGGTCCTCTTTTATCGCGACGGTCCGGTAGTGATTGTGGATCACGTGCAGGGTCCGACCGACCAGGAAGGAGCGTTGCGTTGGCACATCCTCAAGGATTATGGGGTGCAGCGACGGCCGTTGGCGGCAGGGGGAAATCAGCCTCTTTCCCGGGGGATTTTATGGGTCGTTGAGCCGGATGAAAAAGCGGGGGGGCTTCAAGAGACCTCGGGCCCCCAGGACCTTCAGACCATTTCCGAAAAGACCGGGGGCGGAAGGCTGGAGATGGTAACCTTGTTTCTAGGCCTGGGATGGGAAAAAGCGCGGGTGACTACGGCCTTCGGAGGGGAAAACCTCTGTTGCTTCGTATCGAGAAGAAAGGGAAAATTCGTTTACCGTTCCCGTAAGCCGAGACTTTTAGGATCCCTAAATCCGAAATTCGAAGCACGAAATTCGAATTTCGAGTTTTGGCCAAAAAAACAGAAAGTATTGGTTAGGATCTGTAAACAAATAACCATGACAAAGCGACACTACAACCGTTCGCCCTGAGCTTGTCGAAGGGTGAACGATACGGCCATGCTTCGACAGGCTTAGCATGAACGGAGATATCGCGGCATTGTACAGCTTATTTCTTGACGGGTTCTTAGATCTTAAAAGGCTTCCTTGGCCTCTGCCCACAAGGCTTCCAGGGCTTCCAGTGACAGCGATTCAGGAGCTACATCTTTCCGCCGGCAGGCAGCCAACATATGCTGGAAACGGGTGAGGAACTTTTGGTTGGCGCTTCTGAGGGCATTTTCAGCATGAAGGCCCAGAAATCTCCCCAGGTTTACCAGGGCGAAGAGCAGGTCCCCCAGCTCTTCTCGGGCCGCTGACGGATCAGGGCCCTCGATGGCCTCCTCCAGCTCCCTCAATTCCTCGTGCACCTTTTCCAGAACCCCTCGAATATCCGGCCAGTCAAAGCCCAAGCCGGCCGCCCGCTGGGAAAGGCGATGGGCCTTTAACAGACTGGGCAGGGCCGCCGGGATGGAATCAAAGGGACTCTGATCGGGTTTTTCCTCGGCCTTAAGGCCCTGCCAACCCCGGACCACTTCCTCCGCTTTCCGCCATTGCACCTCGCCAAAAACGTGGGGGTGACGGCGGATCATCTTCTCCTGGATTTTTTCTATTACTTGCGCGAGATCAAAGGCCCCCCGCTCTTCGTAGATCCGGCAGATGAACAGCATCAAAAACAGGAGATCGCCCAATTCTTCGCGGATGTCTTTCGGGGACTCCCGGTCCAGGGCCTCGGCCAATTCGTAGGTTTCTTCCAAAAGATAGATTTTCAGGCTTTCCGGATCCTGCTTCCGGTCCCAGGGACATCCCTGGGGACCTCGCAGACGAACCAGGAGTTCTTGGAGAACCTCGAGGCCAACGGGCGGTTTACCGGGAACCGTCATGGCTGGGGTATTTCTGTAATTTTTTGATAGACTGTTGCTTTTCTTCCCAGTAGTCCCTAAATTCCTGTTTCTTCCGCTGGAAATCCTGCGTGATTTTGCTGGGGATCAGGAGGGTGATTTGGTCGGTCACGGAGATCACCCAGGGAAAAAGACGGGACTGGTTGACGAGCGAATGCTGCTTGGGCAGCAGGAGGATCAGCAGGGTGATCAAGAAATAGACCACCACCACCCCCTTGAGCAGGCCGAATAATCCACCTAAAGCCCGATCCGCCCAACCGAGGAAGGTGAAATGAACCGTCTTTTTTATCAGGAGGCCAAGGGCGCGGAACAAAAAAAAGCTCAATCCGAGAAGGATGAGAAATGAGAAAAAATAGACCGTTACCCGGTAGTCCTGGAAATAGCGCAGCAGAAAGCGGGCTAAATCATTGTAATAATAAAAAGCCAGGAGGAAGCTGGCGATAATCCCGATGAGGGTGGCGGCCTCTTGGATGATCCCCCGCATAAAGCCACGGACCGCTATCAAAACAACGATGATCAGGATGGCCAAGTCAAGCAGGTTCATGAACAACCTCTAAAAATCGAACGAGAAAAAGCATCTTGGAAAGGTGGTAGCAAAGGATAAATCAATAGTCAAGTAAATTCATGAGATTGCGAAAAGGGTAGGAAGAGAAAAAAATGTTGGGAAACCATAAAAGATGATATAATGACGACTATTTATCGAGAGGGAGGAAAGGCTCACGGAAACCTTGGAAGAACACGTGTCCGACCAGGAGAACATTCATCGGATCAGTTTTGAGGATAACCAGATAGCTCAGAACCTATTCGGCGAGCATAACCAGAACGTCAAATTAGTTGAACAGCGACTTGGGTTAAGGATCGCCACCCGAGGAAATACCCTCCAAATCAGGGGTGAAAGTCCGAACATCCTTCTAGCCGAGAAATTATTTCGGGAACTGTATGAGTTGTTAAAACGAGGATTTCCCCTTTACCCCAACGACCTGGAGTTCGCCATCCGCTTCCTGCAGGAAACCCCCCAAGGATCTCTGCAGGCGGTGTTCCTGGATACGGTCTACGTGACGTCTCAAAAACGGGTCATCACCCCCAGAACCCAACGGCAAAAAGATTATATTGAATCCATCCGGAAAACCGATATCGTCTTCGGCATCGGCCCGGCCGGGACCGGGAAAACCTATCTGGCGATGTCCATGGCCGTCGCGGCCTTGATGAAAAACGAGGTCATCCGGATCGTTCTAGCCCGCCCGGCCGTGGAGGCCGGTGAAAAGCTGGGTTTCCTTCCCGGAGATCTTTATGAAAAAGTGAACCCCTATCTTCGCCCGCTTTATGACGCCTTGCACGACATGATGAATTTTGAAAAGGCCAGCAAGTTGGTGCAGCGGGGGGTCATCGAGGTAGCTCCCCTGGCCTTCATGCGCGGCCGGACGCTGAATGATTCCTTTGTTATCCTCGATGAGGCCCAGAATACCACCTCGGAGCAAATGAAAATGTTCCTGACCCGATTGGGTTTCAGTTCAAAGGCGGTTATTACCGGCGATGTCACCCAGATTGATTTGCCGGAAGGAAAAATGTCGGGGCTGGTGGAAGCCCGGAAGGTTTTGGAAGGGATCAAGGGTATCGACTTTATCTATTTTACCAAAAAAGATGTTATTCGCCACCCCCTGGTTCAGGAAATCATCCAGGCCTATGAGGAACTGGAAAAAAAAGGCCGGGGAACCGGGCATTTCTAAGCCGCCCCGGAACTGACCAAAATCATGGAACGCTCTGATCGAGATAAGAAAACCAAATCCTTCCGCATCTCCCGTCCGCTGGAGAAAGAACCGGGTTCCGTTAAGGATCGGTTCCAAGAGCAATGGAAAAAGATTCGAGATCTGGCCAGGGGGAAATCGATCCTGTTGGTCGGCCTTTGCCTGTTCATTATGCTCGTGAATACCCCCAGCCTGCTCATTCCCCCGCGCCATTTCCAGGTCGGGGAGGTGGCGCCCTTTGATATCAAGGCCAAGCAGGATTTGCTGGTGGAAGATCAGGCCGCCACCGAACTAAAAAAACAAGAAACCGCTAATGCCTCCCCGGCGGTTTACGATTTCGACGAGGAGGCGGTTCCCGCTTTGGCCCAAGGTATTCATCAGGGCTTTCAACAACTCCGAGAAAGCGCCAGAAAAGGCAGCGGGAGGACCGCGTTAGCGGGAAATGTGGCCCGGGAAAAACTGGAAAAGACCTGGAGGATTGAGCTGACCCCGGCGGAAATCAACGCCCTGGCCCAAGACCGCTTTTCCGCTTCCTTGGAAGAAGGTCTGACCAAGATGATCCAATCGATCATGGCCGTGGGAGTTGTCGGCAATAAGCTTACCCTGATGAGTGAACACCAGCGGGGGATTGTGGTTCGGAAACTGCCCTCGGGCCGTGAATTACAGGTCAAAGACGTGGAGCGATTCCCGGACCTTAACGAGGCCCGGGACCGTCTGGAGAAACAGGCCGCTTACCTGCTGACCGGCGTCCAGGGCGGGCTGCGGCCGATCAGCATTACCTTGGCTCAAAAACTGATTGTTCCCAACCTTACTTTTAATAAAATGGAGACCGATCAAAGGCGCGGGAAGGCCGTCCAGCAAACCCGGCCGGTTTTCTTTCAGATAAAAAAAGGAGAGACGATTGTTCGGGAGGGAGAAAAGATCGACGAGGCGGCCCTGGCCAAAATTCAACTCCAATTCAGGCAACAGCAGGGGCTTGAGATTTTTCTGACCTCTTTGGGTCTGGTCTTGCTCTGGGGACTATTCGTTTACATGTCTTTGCGCCTGGTGCTGGACAACGTCAAGTCCAGCCTGAATAATTGGCGGGACCTGCTTTTCTTGACGATCATGCTGGCCCTTTCCTTCCTGACAATTCGAACCGCCGATTTCATCGCCCAGGTTTTTGTCGGTGGGATACCCGGTCTCACCCCGCGAAATGCCTTGCTGGCCGTTCCCCTGGCGGCCGCTCCTATGATGGTCAGCCTGGTTTTGGGGCCGGGCCTGGCCATCCTTTTTACATTGGTTCAGGCCTCTTTGACCGCCCTGTTTTTAGATGTCGGCCCGGGCCTTTCCCTTTATTTTGCCATTGCCGGACTCTGGGCGGCCCAAAGCCAACGGTCCTGCCACAACCGCTGGGACCTGATCCGTCTGGGATTCTATTTGGGTCTCTTGAATATCGGCAGTTCCCTGATCCTGCAGATGATGCAGGGCAGGTTGTTACATTGGGAAACGATTGCGTACCTGCTATTGGGTTTTTCGGGGGGCGTTTTTTCCGGAATCCTGGTGACCGGATTCAGCCCCCTGGTGGAAAAGCTGTTCGGATATACCACCGATATGCGGTTGCTGGAGAGGGCCAATATGGACCAGCCGCTGCTCCGGGAATTGATGATCCAGGCGCCCGGGACCTATCATCACAGCATTATCGTCGGCAATATGGTCGAGGCGGCCGCCGAGGCCATCGGAGCCAAACCCCTGCTGGCCCGGGTGAGCGCCTATTACCACGATATCGGCAAGGCTCCCAAACCCCTTTATTTTATCGAAAACCAAATGGGGGGTGAGAATAAGCATGAAAAACTGGCGCCTTCCATGAGCAGTTTGATTTTGATCTCCCACATCAAAGACGGCGTGGAAAAGGCCAAACGCTATAAATTGGAATCGCCTATTGTCGATATCATCGAGCAGCATCATGGCACCAGCTTGATTTCGTATTTCTACAAGAAAGCCCTGGAATTGAAAGGCGATGATCCCAGTCAGGTTTCCACCGAAGACTTCCGTTATCCCGGTCCCAAACCCCAAACGCGGGAAGCCGGTCTGGTCATGTTGGCCGATGCCATCGAAGCGGCTTCTCGAACCCTGGTCGATCCTACCCCGGCCCGGATTCAAGGTCTGGTGAGCAGGATCATTAATAACGCTTTTGCCGACGGGCAACTGGACGAATGCGAGTTGACTTTAAAAGATCTGAATCAGATCGCCGGCAGTTTCAATAAAATTCTAAATGGGATATTTCATCATCGGATCGAGTACCCGGAACCGCCGGGTAAGGCCGTCCACCCTAAAAAGAAAAACAATGGAGATTCAACTAAACAACCGACAGAATTGGATTCCCTTGAAGGAGCTTCAGCGAAGGCTGTCGCCGCTGATAAGGGCCCTCGGTCCTCAACCGGGGGAAGTGAGCCTGCTGCTGGTGGAGGACCGGGAGATCGAGCGCTACAACCGGCGTTACCTCAACCGGTCCGGCCCGACTAACGTCTTAGCCTTTTCCCTGCGCGAGGGGCTTTTCCCGGAAATTAATCCCGGACTCTGGGGAGACATCGTCGTTTCCACGGAGACAGCGGCCCGCGAGGCCCGGCAGGCCGGGATCTCTCTGATGGATCGGGTTCTTTTCCTGATCGTCCACGGCTGGCTGCACCTTCAGGGGTACGATCATGAACGATCGAATCAAGAGGAACGACTCATGGAACTCCGCACCGGGGAGATCGTGGAACGGATGGGGAAAGAACAAAGGAGGAATGTTTTTATGTCGAAAGCGCGTTTGGCCGTCAACGTGGACCATGTGGCCACCCTGCGGCAGGCCCGCATGGGTATCGAACCCGATCCGGTGCTGGCCGCCGGCATCGCCGAACTGGCCGGGGCCGAAGGCATTATCGTGCACCTGCGCGAAGACCGGAGGCACATCCAGGACCGGGACCTCCGTCTGCTGCGGGAAACCGTCCAGACCAAGTTGAACCTGGAAATGGGCGCGGCCGAGGAGATCATCCGCATCGCCCTCAAGACCAAACCGGATTTTGTCACGCTGGTCCCGGAAAAGCGGCAGGAGTTGACCACCGAGGGGGGGCTGGAAATCGTCAAACAGAAAAAGAACCTCTCCCGGATAATCGGCCGCTTTCACCGCGCCCGCATCGACGTCAGCCTGTTCATCGACGCCGACCCCGCTCAGATCCAGGCCTCCCGGGATGTGGGGGCCGATATCGTGGAGCTCCATACCGGACACTACGCCAACGCCCGCAACGAAAAGGAAGCCGTTAAGCTCTTCGAGCGCATCCGGGAAGGGGCCGAACAGGCCGACGGCCTGGGGCTGAAGGTCAGCGCCGGCCACGGATTGAACTACGTCAACATCAAGCGCTTTGCCGGGGTAGGGGAGATCGAGGAATACAGCATCGGCCACAGCATCATGGCCCGGGCCATCTACGTAGGGTTGGATCAGGCGGTGAGGGAGATGATCGGTTTGATCGAGCAGTTGTAACAGGAGA
>CAVVCH010000010.1:0-16751 GCA_963746605.1 uncultured delta proteobacterium | reverse complement strand
GCCCGCTGAACTGCGGGACAAGGGGCTGGCCAAACGGGTGAAGGCGGCCGGGATGAAATATACCGCCATCCCGGTGGAATCCTGCGACCTCGCTTCCTGTCGAATTGATGAACCCTGGGTAGTCAAGTTCACCCGGTTTATCCGCGACAGTGACCAATACCCTTTCATTCTCTACACCGATGACGAGACGCTGGGGCTGAGCCTGGTAGTATTGGCCAACCTTTTTCCCACGGGGGCCTCGGCCGGGGACGTGATCCGGGCCGTTGAAAAATTGGACCGGCCGCTCAAAGGGCGGCCGGATATCAAGCGTTTCCTCACCGAGTATTACCGCCATTACCGCCGGCCCCAGGTCAAGCGAAGCGCTAAACTGCCGCCAAAAACCTCATAAGTTCCCTCTTTTCCGGCACTGGATCTACCATTATCGTTCCCACGCTCCGGCGTGGGAACGCCAGACCGCGACGCTCCTGCGTCCCCACCAGATGAGTTGATTTTTTTATTCAACCCGATTCGCCGGTTACCCGCGACTTAGAGCCCTCAAGAAATAAATGGATTACGCCGGTAAATCAAGGCTTATTACGGCTTAAGGGGATGGCCGACAGATGAGGGAAGGAATGACGCCGGAGCGTCTGGCGCTTGCGTTCCCACGCCGGAGTGTGGGAACGATGAGAACTTCCCCGCGCCATAACCCGATCCGAAGGGGTTACGCAGATGAGCCGGTTCCCTGGCGCTATTCGATCTGCTCCTGCTTCCCGTCCAGCATATCTTTAATAGCTTGAAGCAATTCATCTCGGGAAGAATCTTTTAAAAGATATCCGTCCGCACCGGCCTCCATGACGGCGGCCAGGTATTCAGGACTATCGTGAACGGTAAAAGCCAGGATCCTGGTTGCCGGCCATTTTTTCTTGATTTCCCTGGTAGCGGCTATGCCGTCCATCCGGGGCATGGATAGATCCATCAAAACCAGATCGGGAAGCGATCTTTCCATGGAATCAAGGGCTTCCAGCCCATCGCCGGCTTCACCGACGATATCGTAGAAGGGGGAAAGAAGGGATCTTAATCCCGCCCGGAGAGCGGGATGGTCATCGACGATAAGGATGCGGTGGGGATTATCCATAGCATTATGAGGTTCCTTTCTAATATCTCTGATAGGATGGACGCTATCAAAGTCCGTAGGGGGGGAAAATAATGCAAAAACACTATTTTTTCGTGAAAAGGGCAGTATTTTAACCCGGACGGTCCCGTTTTTAAACGGGCCAAACGGCCCGGATAACCGTCCCTTTTCCTTTGGCGGACTCGATGGAAAAGGAGCCCCCGGAAAATTCAACCCGCTCCTTCATGCTGGTAAGCCCAAGGCCTTTTTTCGAACTTTCCCTGGAGGAGATGGCTTCCGGATCAAATCCTATTCCATTGTCCCTGATCGTCAATTCCAAACCGGCGCCAGTCTTTTGAAACTCCAGGTCGATCCGATCGGACTGGGCATGTTTGCCGATATTGTTCATGGCCTCCTGGATGATTCTAAAAAGGGCGATTTTCAGGTGATCCGGCACGTCCTCTTCACGGAGGGTAACCGTCGATTCACATTGGATGCCCGAGTAAATCGTTTCAAATCTCCGGCAGAACCAGGAAAGAGTGGCCAGGAGGCCCAGGTCGTCCAAAAGAGGGGGCCTCAAATCGGCTTGAATTCTGCGGGCCTCGCCGATCGTATTCAGGATGAGGGGGATGAGGGTCTCCAGATGTTTGGAAATATTTAAGGAAACGTCTTTGGGAAGCTGGTGGACGACCTCTTCCACCATGAATTTGATGGCACTCAAAGACGATCCCAGGACATCGTGCACTTCCAGGGCGATCCGTCTCCTTTCATTCTCCTGGGCGGAGAGGATCTGGGAGGCCAGGATGCGCAGTTGCTGTTTGGATTCCTGCAAGGCCTGCTCCACCTTCAGCCGCTCGGTGATTTCGACGGTCAGTTCTCGGTTGCTTTGAGCCAGCTCCGCGGTTCGTTCCATAACCCGGACTTCCAACTCGGCATAGGCTCTTTTCAGCGCCTGTTCGGCCTTCTTGATGCCGGTGATATCCGCGCCGGTGGTGATGAAGTAGTCCCCGAGAGGGAACGCTGGTAAATCGAAAATATCTATCGAGATTGGGGAAATAATCCTCATAGGAATAGGGGACACCTTCGGTCATGATCTTCTGCACGACCGGCAGGTAATGATCCGTAGCACCGGGGCCAAAGATCTCGTCCGTGGTCTTTCCCTTGATTTCGTCGACGCGAGGTCCTGCCCCAGGTCTTGAGCGTTGGGGGATTGGCGTCCACCAGCCGCCAGGTCTTGATCCGACCGGCCTCATCGCGGACGAGCTTCCAGAAATGCACCTCCTCGGCCATGTTCTCGAACAGGTTGCGATACTTGGCTTCGCTCTCCCGCAGCGCCTCCTCCGTCTGCTTGCGGTCGGTGATGTCCCGTACCACGGATACCGATCCGATGATAGTACCCAGGGCATCTCTAACCGGGGAAGCATTGACCTGACGATGCCGCAATTCTCCCCTTGATGGAGTGCGGATGATCTCCTCCTGATTCCTGACTGTTTCTCCTTGGAGCGCCCGCAAGGTTGGAGCCTCTTCGACCGGTCGAGGGCTGCCATCCGGCCGATAGACTTCCAGGTTGGCTGCCAAGTTTTTCCACATCTATCGTTCCGTCGGAAGACCCGAGGCCGAATTCCTGAAGGGCCGATGGGTTGGCCAAAGTGAATTGCTTCTTAGTGTCGGCAAACCAGACCTCGTCGGTGATGCTGTTTACCAATGCGGATAATCTGTCCCGCTCTTGTTGCACAGCCGCGAGAAGTTCCCGGGTCTTCCCCTCCGCCTCTTTTCGTTCGGTAATGACGTCAAAGATAGCCACGAAGTGCTCTTTCCGGGGGCAATAGACGGAGATGGAAAACCACATGTTAAGTGCTTCCACATAAGTCTCAAATCGCGCGGGGACGCCGGTGGTGGCCACCCGGCCATAAATTTCGAATAATCCCGGATCGGCTTCTCGTAGGCCGGGGATGACCTCGGATACTTTTTTACCGGTCACATTCTTCAGCCCGGTCAGGGTTTCGAAGGCCTGATTGACATTGAGGTAGATAAAGTCCTGGGGGTTCCCTTCTTCAAAAATCATTCTGCAGTGGGCAAAACCATTGAGCATGTTATCGAACAAAGAGCGATAGTGCTCTTCGCTTGCGCGCAGTTCCTCTTCGGCCTGTTGGCGCTCGGTCATCTCCCTTTCCAGGTCCGCTTTGGAAGCGGTAATCTTCTTCAGGTCAGCGGTCATCCGGTTGAAGGCCTGAGATAATTCGCCGATTTCATCATGGCCCTTCTCTTCGATGACAAAATCAAGATTGCCGGAGCCGATGACGGCCGTGCCGGAACGGAGGGTCACGATCGATCTTAGGATACGGTTGTAAGTCAGCCTATAGCTGACCAGGAGAAACAGACCGAACAACCCAACCATTACGTAAATAAGCATGGTTCTGGTTTCGTTAAGGTGGTCCATCTGTTGACGCAATAACTGGGACAGCCGTGAAGCATCGGCCACCAACCCCTGAGATTGGACCGCCATCCGGCTCCAGGAAACCTGAAAAAAGGCCGGGTCAAGGGCGGCACCCCGATTTCTTGAGGGGCTTTCCAGGGCAGAGGCGGCGCCCGCGAATACCTCTTTGAACCGCTCTTTGTTGGCCTGCATATTGGTAACGAGGGCCTGCTGCTCAGGTCGGTCGGCGCGCAAAGCAGCCACTTCCGCGGAAAAGGAGGCATACCTGGATTGCCAGCGCTTGAGTTGCGGACTTTCCCGGTAAATCAGGAAATCATTGGCCAGATAGCTCAGCTCGCTGGCCCCCTGGGCGATAGCAGCGGCCATCCTTTCCTGCCGCCGGGTCTTCTCCACCTGGTGACTCGTGGTTATCGCCGACGTGGCAATGACGACCAGGATAATGGCGAATAGAAGTATGGTGATGATGAATTGCGTCCTTAGTCTCATAAATTTTCCTCAGAGCCGATGCGCTGTGCCCTACCGTATTATACTGACCGCTTCCGGTTTTATCGCCTTGAGGGCCTCCGGGTAAAAATAGGTCCCAAAATCCGGCAGGGTGTTTTGTCTATCGTCCCCACGGAGAGCATGGGAACGATGGGATAAAAGCTGAATGAACGGTTGATCTTTGCCGGTTGTCGGATCAGGTGTATCAAATCTTTATCGGGACGCAGGAGCGTCGCCGTCTTGCGTTCCCACGCTGGAGCATGGGAACGATGATAAAACGATGATAAATTTCCCTCAGCGGATGATGGTCACCGCCTCCGGTTTTGCTTTATACAATCCGTCCAGAGAGACGTAGTTCAAGAAATCGGGAACCTGCTTTTCTGTCGTCAGACCGTTCTTTATCATCCAACGGGCCTCATCTTCCATGGCGGCTATGAGCGACTGGTCAAGAGAAAGGGCGAACTGGTAACGTGGCCAGGCCCTCTCCATAAAGGCATCATCGAAATTCAGCCGCTTCCTGACGATAGTTTTGGCTTCATCGGGGTGATGAGCGAGATAGTCTTCCGCCTGGACGATCGATTTCATAAGTTGTGTTACGATAGGGGAACGGTTCTTGGCCCATTTACCGGCACTGACTAAATTCCAATAGGCCTGCTGGCTGCTCTGTAAGGCCCTTATGATTATTTCCTTACCCAGGTGTTGATCCATTCGGGTTACCCAGGGTTCCCAGGTGACGACAACGTCAACCTCCCTATTGACGATAGCCCTTTCCGCATCAGCCGCCCTGACGTCAACGAGCGTAACCTGCTCCAGGTTCAAACCATTCAAGCCGAAGGTTCTTCCCAGGTAGAATTCTGAAATCGTTTTTAGCGTAACGCCGATTTTTTTCCCCTTGAGGTCCTGAAAGGTCTTGATTCCCCTGTCGGTATGCCAGACGATGAAAGTGTTCTCGTACTTGGTTATGGTTCCAACGTTGACGAGATCTTTTCCATTAAGTATCTGCCTCGTGGTCACGAACTCAGACGCCGTAGCCACATCCGCCTCACCATGTAACATCGCGGCGGTTGCAGTCGCTCCGGAATCATAGTCTTCTTTGATGGTAACCCGAAGACCGTTTTGAGCGAAAAAACCCAGAGCTTCCGCGATGTAGAGCGGCGCATTAATCTCTGTCGGGACAGTCGCAATCGTTAAGGTCTCCACCTTCCCTGAATGCTCGCCCCGGGAACAGGACCAGAAACAAATACCGGTCGACAGGAACAGCAACACCAAAAGAATGATTTTACTCCGCATAAATTCTTCCGTCCGATTGTTAGTACTGCAGCGCTTTTTTTTCGTCATTCCCGAATGTCTTTATCGGGACGCAGGAGCGTCGCCGTCTTGCGTTCCCACGCTGGAGCATGGGAACGATGATAAATCCAGCTCGCCTTCGCCGGGGTGACGGCGTGAAAGGCTTTGCAAATCCATCTCAGGATGGTCCCGACCGGAACCCCCCCACCTAAACCCTCACCCATCGAGGGGGAGGACGTTAATTCAGTGGATGATGGTCACCCCTTCCGGTTTTAAGGCCTTCAGACCATCCTCGTAGATATAGTTCAGGAAATTGGGCACATTTTTCTCCCTGGTCAGACCGTTCTTGATCATCCAGCGGGCTTCATCTTCCATGGCCGTAATGAGGGATTGGTCGAGTGAGAGAGAGAATACGTTTCGCTGCCAGATCCGATCCACGGTTCCGGCGTCTACGTTAAGCCTTTTCTGTATGATCGACTTGGCCTCCTTCGGGTGCTGGGCCATGTAGATATGGGCCTGCTCGAGCGCTTTCAGAAGTCGGACCAACAGATCCGGGTTATGGCCGACCCAATCCTTCCGGCAGGTAAGGACCCCGTAAAGCATCTGACCGCTTTGGGCCGGCCAGGCGACCACACCGGCACCCAGGGCGCTCTTGATCGCATCATAAAATGGCGGATAGGTGACGACGGCATCGACCGCCCCGTTCTTGATAGATCCCACGGCTTCGGAAGGATTCTTGTCTAATAGGTTGACATCATCTATACTCAAGCCATGCAAGTTGAGGAACCGGCCCAAATAGAATTCCGATATGGTATTTCGCGGAAGGCCGATCCTCTTTCCGGCCAGATCCGATACTTTTTCGATGCCGTGATCCTTTCTTCCGATAATAGAGATCAAATCGGCCTTGACAATGGCGGCGACGGCTCGTATCTTCTCGTTCCTGAACGCACCGCCAACAATCACGTATTCGGTGGGCCCTGAAATATCGACTTCGCCCTTGAGCATGGCCTGGTACGAGGCCATGCCCACTTCAAAAGGATACAAGGTCACCTCTAACCCCTTAGCAGCAAAAAAATTTAACGTATCGGCGATATAGATGGCCGAGGCCGCCTCACCCCCAGCGAAACCGAGGGTGATGGAACCGACGATCTGCGCCTGTTTCTGCCCTGAATGGTGGGCATACCAGGCGGCAGTTCCGGCTATGGCCAGCATCAAGACGACAATGATCGCCGCGATGGATTTCTTTTTCACCAGCTTACCCGTTTCCTTACTAGAAAAGATTATTGACATATGCATATAATATATGTATTTATTTGACTATGCGCGTAACATGGGACCCAAGTAAAGCTGATACTAACTTTAAAAAGCATAAGATACGCTTCTCCGATGCTGAGATGGTGCTTTATGATCCCTTTGCCTTGACTTTAAAAGAGCAGGTTGTCGCCAAGGAACAACGATTTGTGACCGTTGGTTCTGATGTGGCTGGTCGAATAATCACCGTTGTTTACTCATGCCGTACCGATACAATCCGCTTTATTTCAGCCAGAAAGGCGACACCAACGGAAAGGAAACACTATGAAAAAGGAATATAATTTTGAAAACGCCAAAAGTGGTCAGGTCCTTCCATTGAAAGGAAAAACCAGAATAACTATTTACCTTGATACGGAAATCTTGGAGGAGTTTCGTGTACGATCGGATAAAGCCGGATTTGGTTACCAGACCATGATCAATGAGGCCCTTAGAGAATATCTTTCGAAAAGTGGAAAACCAATTGACGAGACGGTTATCCGTCAGGTAATCCGTGAAGAATTGGATCGGGTTGCTCATCATTGATATTATATCGTCCCCTTTCTTAACGCCTTTTCATAGGCCTGATAGGATGAGGGGCCGAAAAGGACGAAGCCGACCCGGTCGAAAACCGGGTTTTCCCGGATAAACCCCACTACGGTTTTTAAGGCGATCGCGGCCGCCTCGTCCAGGGGATATCCGTACGCGCCGGTGCTGAGCGACGGGAAGGCCAGGGAGCGAATTCCTTTTTTCTGGGCCAGTTTCAGGCTTTCCCGGTAGGCGCTGGCCAATTGTTTCTCTTCACCACGGAGTCCGTCCCGGTAAATCGGACCCACGGTGTGGATCACGTACCGAGCCTTCAGGTTTCCGCCGGTGGTGATAACGGCCTGTCCGGTGGGGCATTCCCCGATTTTTCGGCATTCCTCCATGATGGCCGGTCCGCCGGCGCGGTGGATGGCCCCGTCCACGCCGCCTCCTCCAGCCAGTCGGGAATTGGCGGCGTTGACGATGGCCTCGGTTTCCTGCCGGGTAATATCGCCCTCCTCCAGGAAGAATGAGGTCTCTCCGAATTTAACTTCCATTAGTCCTCCCTTTTGGCGCTGAGCGCAGCGCGCTTAGAACCCGTCAAGAAATAAGCTTTACAATGACGCGGTATCTCCGTTCATGCTGAGCCTGTCGAAGCCTGGCCGTATCGTTCACCCTTCGACAAGCTCAGGGCGAACGGTTGTAGTGTCGCTTTGTCAAGGTTATTTGTTTACAGATCCTTAGCGTAAAGAGCAAAGAGTAAAAGAAGAGATAAAAGCAAAGATTAGACCGATAACCAGGTTTTGATTTGTCTTCTTTCGCTCAGCGCTCAGCGCTCTGTGCTCCACCAGTTTAAAATTTTTTCATGGCCTCCTGCAAACGATTCCGTGCATCCTCACTATACCACATCCTCAAAAAGGTCTGGATGTCTTCCTCCAGTTTTTGCCGGCCCTTGCCGGCTATCTCGGACGTCCGATTGGTTTTGATGATCTGGAAGGCTTCCCGGGGCAGACGGCCGAGGGTCCGGGCTTTGGAAAGGGCTTCTTTCAGGAGCTCTTCGGAAGAAACCAAGGCGTCCAGAAATTTCATTTGAAAGGCGTCTTCGGCCGGCACCAAGGCGCCGGTGTACATGATCTCGGTGGCCGCCCGATCCCCCACCAGTTGGCGGAGGATCAAATCGGCGATGTAGGGTACCGGGACCCCGATCTGAATCTCATTCAACCCGCACAATTTTTTCCCTTGGGCCATAAAACGATAGTCGCAGCAGGAGGCCAGAATAAAGCCGCCGGCCACGGCGTGACCGGTCAGGGCGGCCACCGTGGGCCGGGGCAGGGTATAGAGGTCAAGGCAAATTTGGTTGAAGGAGTGAAAAAAATCCTTGAACCCGGAGACCTCCTGGGGATAAAGTTCGGGGAGGTCAAAACCGGCCGAGAAAAACTTTTCGTTGGCGCTGGTCAGCAGCAGGGCGGAAATTCCGGGATCGCTTCTGATCTCCCCCAAGCTGGTTTCCAGTTCCTTGAGTAGCTCCGCGTTGAGGGCGTTGGTAACGCCGTGGTTGAGTTTTAGAATTCGGACCGAATTTTCCGTAAGCGCATCAATCCATTTCATGGTTATTCTCCTTGAGTATGTAAATTAAGATCGAACACCGCTTTTTAGGGTTTTTGTCATACCGGACTTGATCCGGTATCCAGCACCTCCGGAGCTTATCCGAGGCTGGATTCCGGATCGCGTCACGCCTTAGGCGTGACTTGTCCGGAATGACGAATCTTGGGCAATCCTTATTTTAAGGCTTCGGGGTGCCGGCTCCGGGAATGGGGTTACTAGGGAATTCATTATAGTCCCAACAAAACAATTAGTGGTCAAAACTTGTGCTTGAAGCCAAGCTGAAACGTAAAATCCGGCGCCCCGGTAGTGTTCAGGTCTTCGGTGAAAGATAATTCCAGTGAATTCCGTCCCCAGAGGTACCTGCCTCCCAGGGTCAGAGTGACGCCGGTCCGGTCGATTTCGGCTATCCCGGTATCCGGGAAGGGAGAGGTCTGGACCAGAAACTGGCCCAGGACTTCGAAGTTTTTTAAGAGGGCCCACTCCACGGCCGCCCCCACATAATAATAGGGTTGTAGCTCCACGGTATCCAGAGCTTTTAGATCGCCGGGTCCGCACCAGGCCCAGGGTCCCGGTCAGCTTGAACGACTGGCCCAGTTTCCGCTCTCCGATGACCGCCAGTCCCCAGTCCAGGCTGCCGTTCCCGAAACCCGTATTGGGGTCCCCGGTCGGAAATTCCAGGTCCGCCTTCACGGCCCAGAGCGTTTCCCCGAAAGGGAATTCTTTTTTTCCGGTCAGTCGCAGGTCACCCAGACCGACCTTGCCGCTTTCCCCCTCGACCAGGAGTTTTCCCTTTCGAAACAATCGGTAGTGAAACTCGTTTTTTGGAAACCGGCTGCGGCCGTAATCGGGAAAACCGAAGGCGCTGTGGTAGCTTTCCAGCGGCTGATCCAGGATCCCGGGACTGAAGCCCAGCAGGGGGACCTCGAATCCCAGTTCGATCAGGCCGGGCAGATTTTTTTTATACGAAATATTTAATTCCGCCGATTCCAGGTCGAGGTCAACCAGCCAGTCGGAGGAATTTTTTTTCATGAAGACACTGGAATAATGAAGACTCAGGGAGATCGAGTCCTCCTGAGCCGCCTTTTCCAGGATGGGGGTGTCCAGATGAAGAAAAAGAGGGAATTGGTTTTTAACTCGGAAGGGGCCTTCAAAGGAAGAGGCCGGTAAGGGAGTCAGGAAAAAAAATATCAACAAGAAGTATAAAGGAAGAGAACGATTTTTGGACATGCCCCCTCCATTATCATATCCGGCTGGGATCAACAAGGAAAAGTAGGGCAGGCGACTCGCCTGCCGGTTTGGTTAGGGGTAGGTCATCCTTAGGGCCGGTGTAAGGCTGCGGCTAAGGAGGCCGCCGCGAGGTCTGGTTTGGTCGGCGGGGTCGCCGACCCTACGAAAAAAAACAAGGCAATCCTGGTTACGTAGGGTCGGCGACCCCGCCGACCTCACATCCATCGATGCCAGGAATAAGGATATTCCCGCCAATTATCAACCAACTTTCTGCGTACCGGATTGTTCACGATATAGGCCGCTATTTTTTTAACCTCCTCCTCTTTCCTCAGGGCGTGATCATAAAAACCCCTCTGCCAGCAAGGTTTGTCCAAACCAGCTTTTCCCAATAGATGTCCGGTAAAACTTTTCCAGCGACCAATGATTTGGATAAGGTTCCCTTTGGATGGACTGATTAACAGATGAAGGTGATCGGGCATAAGGCACCAGGCATAACGCTCGGTTTCTTTATCGAGCGCTCCTGTATTCAGGGATCCTAAGAGCGTATTCGCCCATAATTCATTCAAAAAATTGGAACGGCGATTATGGGTGCATATCGTGATGCTGAAGATTTGAAAGGGATTTTCGTATAGCTCTTTGGGAAGCCGAATATTTTGGCGTCTTTTCTCCATGTTAGTTTTTTCAGGTCTATAATTCCGTGGCTTTAAACCACTTTTTGTAGGGCAGACGACCCGCCTGCCGGCTTGGTGAGGGGTCAGGCCGTCCTTGGAACAGGGGTATGGCCATGGCTAAGATGGTCGACGCAAGGCCCGGTGAGGTCGGCGGGGTCGCCGACCCTACGAAATCCGAAGCAAGCACGATGTTCCAAAATCAAATATTCTTGATTAAATTCTTCCCTGAATGATTCCGGAATCATTAGGGGTCTGAACAGGGATCCGTTGGATATCCCGGACCCCGGCCCGGGTCAGCATCTCCCGGAGCTGCCGGTCCGAATAGGACTGGCCTTTTTCCGTGCCTAACAGCATATTGAGTGAAAAGAGGGCCGGGAAGGGCGGGCCATCCATTGCGTCGTTTAGAATAAACTCGTGGATCAGAATCAAACCGCCGGGCGTCAAGGTGGATACGGCTTTCCCGATCATCCGCTGACAATCCTCCGGCCCTTCCCCATGCAGGATATGAGAAAGCCAGACCGCGTCGAAGGTTCCCTGGATCGTTCCCTCCAGATAGTCGCCTTCCTGAAAATCAATGCGATCGGACAGGCCGAAGCGGTTGATGGTCTTTTCGGCAAAAGACCGGGTGGTGGGCAGATCATAGACCGTGGCCCTCAACCCGGGGTTCTGCAGACAGAAATGGATGGCGTAAGTTCCCGGGCCTCCCCCCAGGTCCAGCAGGTGTTTTCGACCTGAGAGGTCTATCTCCGGGACGATTCGGGGGGCCAGGTTCATGGCCATATTGAACATGCCCATCAAAAAACTCTCCCGCACCACCGCTTCGTTGAAGCGGGCCCGGGACCGGGTCGGCTTCCCGCTGAGAACCCCCTGATCCAACTTGCTCCAGGACTCCACCAGGTGGTGATGGTGCATAATCATGTAGCCGAGATACTGCGGCGAATCCTTTTTGAGGAAGGTCTTACTGATATCCGTGTTGGCATAGGCGTTTTCTGTCTTGGACAACAGGCCCATGGCGGAGAGGGCGTTCAGCAGCATGGTCACTCCCCTGAGATCACCCCCCAAGGCTTCAGCAATTTCCTGATCCGTGCGGGGCCGGTCCCCGATCAGGGTGAAGATCCCGAGCTTGACGCCGGCGTGCAGGGTGCAGGCTTTCCAGTAGCTTCCCGAAATTTCCAAAAGTTTTCCCGGATTCCATTCGGTCGTTTCCATAGGGGTCCTCCTCTATAATTGACAACGCAAATAAAATACAATAATGTCTTGGAAAGTTCAAATTTTATATACGGTATTCTTAGCCCGTAATGGCCGAGAGGCCCTGGATTTCTACTCTCAAAAAGCGGGGGAGATCGATCTGGTGATTCTGGACCTGATCATGCCGGTCATGGGCGGCGGCGAAACCTTCCAAAACCTGAAAAAACTGAATCCCGGAGTTAAGGTGCTTCTTTCCAGCGGCTACAGCATCAACGGTCTGCCCCGGGAGATCATGGACCAGGGATGCCAGGGCTTCATTCAGAAGCCCTTTAATCTGAAGGAGGTTTCCGTAAAAATCCGGGAGATCCTGGATCAGGAAGGTCTTGGTTAGTTCCGTACAAAATAATTATGAAAGCTATCAGCTCGCCCTTTTTATTTTCATGCTTCGGGGTGCACGCCCCGCGCAGGGGGGGGTGGTTGGCTCTTACAAGAGCCGATACGGAGAGGCCCTTTTGGTCCATTCGCTCCCGGGGTATTGGGCCTGGAGCAGTTCATAGGCCTCTTTGAGAGGTTTGGCCTCATGGGTGCTTTTGTAGCGGGTTACCCCCCGCAAATAGATGGATTCCGGAGCCGCATCGCTCTTGGGGTACCCGGTCAGTAGGGCCTCCAGGTTGGCCAAGGCCGGGTCAAATTGTTCCCGGTCGAAATGGATCTTAGCCATCCCCAGGATGAGGGAAGGGATCAATTCCTCCGGGGCCAGAAAACCCACGGTCCGATGGTGTTCTTTCCCCTCCGCGTCCAGGGTTACCAGAGTAGGGGTCCATTTGACGTTAAAGTCGATGGATAAAGGCTGGTGATTGTAAGGAACCTGCAGCGGGATCAACTTTTTTTCGATAAAATCAGTTACTCTGGCATCGGGATACGTAACCGCATCCATCTGTTGGCATCCGATTCAGCCCGGATTATGAAAGGACAAGAGGATCGCTTTTCCTTCAGCTTTGGCTCGATTCAGAGCGGCAGAGAACTCCGATTCCCAACTGATTTTTTCTTCCATAATGTTTTTTCCTTTCCGCAAAAATGGCGCTTGATAAAAAAGTTGGAAGGGGACTTTTAAGAAGCCCTCTCCGCTTAATTATAAAGGACTTTGAAAAAATAAATACCCTATAATCCCATGTGCCGACTTTCTGCTTGTTTCATTTTTAGGCCTTCCCTGGTCCTCCTCTTTATTTTTTCAACAGGATTTTCAGGCTTTTCCGGGGAAACAGGATGGAACGCCTATTACTTCAGGGACAAACCGGCCTCGCGGTTTGTCTCCGGAACGTATTACGAAGGATTGCTTTTCGCCGGAACCCACAGTCCGGGCGCGGTGTATTCCGCGAAACTGGATCAATTGGGGTCAGGGGTGAAAGGAACCGTCCTCCCTCATCCGGATGATCCGGCGGAAGCGGTACTGGATTTTATCGTTTTCCGAAATGCCCTTTACGCCTTGGTTGAAAAAAGTCCCTCAGAAATTCGACGCTGGAATCGGGAGACCGGGGCCTGGGATCCGGTGCCCATTCCGCCCGTGGAGGGAATTTTTTTCGCGCAGGTTTTTCAAAATCAACTCTACGTGACCGGTAGTTTCAAAAAAGGGATAAAGGTGTTGCGGTCTGCGGATGGAAAACGGTTCGAGGAAGTCGTCGCCCTGGATGACTGGGCCTGGGTTCCTGTCGTTTTCCAGGGATCGCTTTATCTTTTAGGGCACCAGGGGACCCCTTATTCCCAGGGGAAGGCCACGGCCTTCAGGACCGGGGATGGGCGCCGTTATGACCCTGTTCCTTCCCTGGAAGGGGGGGCTGAATATCAATGCGCCTTTTCCTGGAAGGGGTATCTGTATCTGGGGACCGGCGGGTGGAGCAACGATCGCCGGTCCCCCAACACCGCCAGAATCTACCGTTACGATGGGTTGAAGCGTCAGGAAGTCCTGGCCAATATTCACATGAACGGGGTTACCAGTTTGGCCGCCTGCGGTCGGTATTTATTGGCCCTGGTCGACTCAGGCTGGGAAAGCGGTCAAGGGACCTCCGCCTTATATCGGACGGTCGATGGGAAGGAATGGACCCGGCTCAAGGTCTTCGACCACCCGGAAATGCGAAAAATTGAAATCGTGGACGATAAGGTCCCAATACTTTTGGGCGGCAAAAACGGGGAATATGGGGTGGTTTACGTGGGTACGAACGATCTCTGCCAGGACGGGGGCGATTAAAGCCCGGGATGGCTCGCAGTGATCCTCTCAGACCCAACCCAAAAAATATAAGGTACGACTCAGTCGATTACGGCCACGATGGGGGGACCGGCGGCCCTGAGTTGCTCCTTTAATTTTTTCAAATCCGTGGGCTGAACGCGGAAGACCGTGGACCGGGTTAAGCCTTCGGTCTTGGGCAAGGTGACCGCACTGACCAGATAGAGTCCCAGGTCCTTAAGGATCTTGGCCGCGTCGGCCAGGGAACCAGTGCGGTTCTCCAGTTCCAGTTCGATGCGGACACTGGGCTCGTTGATGCCCAGGACCTCGATGAAAGTCTCCAGAATGTCCGAACTGGTGATCAACCCCACCAGTTCGCCGTTTTTTACCACCGGCAGGGAACCGATCTTGTGGTCGTAGATCTGCTTGGCCGCCACTTCGATGGGTTCGTCAGGATCCACGGTAAAGACCTTCTTGGTCATAAACTGGGAGACCTTAATCTTGTCCAGCAGGTAGTTCAGTTCATAGACCGACAGGGTGGAGGAATCGGACGCGCTTACCCGTCGGATATCCCTTTCGGTAACCATGCCAACCACCTGTTTCCCTTGGATGACAGGCAAATGGCGGATCGCCTTCTGCTGAACCAAGGTCATGGCTCGAAGCATGGTGGTCTCCGGGGTCAGGGTGGTGACGTCGGTGGTCATTCTATCTCTGACTTTCATAGGTCGGCTCCTCTTTCCAGAAAAAATTCCTTTTGTTTGCATTCGTACCTCTAGGCCCCGGGTGGGCGCCTACGAAGTATAAAAATACCACACGCATTTATTTTTTCGTAGGGGCGGGGTTCATCCCCGCCCGAACAGGCCTAGATGAACTCTGCTGGCCCGCGGGCGGGGATGAACCCCGCCCCTACGAAAGATGGGGAGTTCGGTCGTTATCCAGTACGTTCGTTGTATGTAATCTAATACCATAAAACAGCTCGGACTATCAAATTCATTCATCCAATGGCTCAGCCCGTATTCCTTTTCCGTCCCGTCCGCAGATTCTGACCTTGAGACGGGTATTCTTCTGAAAAAGGCCCTGGAACCGAACGGGCAGATAATTGCCGGTCAATCCCTCGCACCAACCATCCGGGCCGGTTGGGCGGAGTACCAAAGCCGAAAAGGCTTGTCCGGAACACCGCTGGAAAAAATCAGACCGCTTCTTCTGATCCAGGGCCCGAAGGCGCTGGGCCCGCTCTTTCTTCTCACCGGCCGAGACCTGTCCGCTAAAAAGGGCGGCCGGCGTGCCGGGCCGAGGAGAATAAGGGAAGACGTGGAGATAGGCCAAAGGCAGAGCGGCGATAAAATCATGGGTTCGTTGAAAGGCGCCTTCATCTTCCCCGGGAAAACCCACGATGACGTCCGCCCCCAAAGACGCTAAAGGAAGTTCCGAGTGGAGTCGGTGGAGGAGGTCTGCGTATTCAGCAGTCGAGTAGGGTCGGTTCATTTGAGTAAGAATACGATCGTCGCCGCTTTGCAGCGGGATATGCAGGTGCGGACACAGCCTTGGTTCCTTTTTGAACAGTGAGATCAGGTCCGGCGTTATCTCATGCATCTCCAGGGAACTTAAGCGCAGAAAAGGCCTGCCGGGATCTTTCAGGATCTCGGCCAGTAATCCGGTTAAGCTCCGGGGGGGGTAAAGGTCCCGTCCGTATTGACCCAAATGGATGCCGGTCAGGATAATCTCCCGGATTCCTGCCGCTTCAAGACGGAACAGGCCTTCCTGGACCCGTTCGGGCGGCAGGCTGCGCGAAGGCCCGCGGGCCTGGGGGACGATGCAATAACTGCACTGGGCGTCGCAGCCTTCCTGGATGCGAAGAAGGGCCCGGGTCCGAAGCGACGGATGGGGACATTCGAGAGATAACGGGTTGGGGGGATAAAGCGCTTGAATCCTAATTCGGGGAGAACCGGGTTTTTGAGAAAATCTTCGATGCCAGGGATCTCCGATTTATTGCCCGTCCCGTAGAGGTAGTCCAGACCGGATATTCGGCTGAAATATTCCGGAAAGAGCTGAGCGGCACAGCCGGCGGCGACGATCAGAGCTTCCGGCGAACGGCGCACGATGCTGCGGACAACCTGGGCCGACTGGCGCTGGGCCTCGGCGGTCACGGCGCAGGTATTGACGATATAGAGATCGGCGCTTTCCTGGAAAACCACCGGATGCCAGCCCTGTTCCTGAAAGGCCTGAATCAGGGCCTCGGATTCAAACCGGTTGACTTTACAGCCTAACGTGTGGATGGCGACTCTTTTCATTTCTTCTCTTTACCCAGGGTCAGGTTCTATCCAGCCGCCGCCCAGCACCAGGCCGTCCCAATAGAAAACAGCCGCCTGGCCTGGGGTGACGGCCTTCTGCGGATGGTCGAAGCGAACCCGGAGGCTTTGATCCGATTGCCGGGATAGGGCGGCTGACGCCGGACGGTGGCGAGAACGGAGTTGGACCTGGACCCTCAACCCATCGATTTCCGTGGGGCGGCAGAGCCAGTGGACCTTTCCAACCCGGCAGCCTTCTTGTTCCAGGGCCCTTTTAGTTCCGATAACCAGCTCATTTTTTTGAGGGTCCATCCGGACCACATAATAGGGTTCTTTCCCCGGTAGCCCCAGGCCCCGACGCTGGCCGATGGTGTAAGCGAACAACCCCTGATGTTCCCCACCGTGCGTCCCTGAAGGTCGACCATATTCCCCCTGCGATTCA
>CAVVCH010000009.1:0-74408 GCA_963746605.1 uncultured delta proteobacterium | reverse complement strand
AAAGATAGCCGACGAACGGATCAAACCGGTACGGGCCGAACTGGATGAAAAGGAGGAATTCCCCTGGGAAATTCTAAAATTGATCGGGCAGTCGGACCTGTTTGGTGTCTATATTCCCCAGGAATACGGCGGGTTCGGAGGGGGAAGTTTTGAAAATTGTCTGGCTGTGGAGGAGTTGTCTCGAGCCTGTCTGGGCGTTTCGACCAGTTACGCGGCCAGCGCTTTGGGGGCCTATCCGCTTCTGTTATACGGGAGCGAAGCGCAAAAGAAACGTTATTTGCCTGAGATAGCCACCGGGCGGAAACTGGCCGCCTTTGCCCTGACCGAATCCACGGCCGGGAGCGACGCCAGCGGCATCATGACGACGGCGGAATTAAAGGGGAACGACTACATCTTAAACGGCACGAAACAATGGATTACCAATGGGGGGGAGGCGGAGATCTATACGGTGATCGCCATCACCGACCGTAGCAAAGGGCCGCGCGGGGCCAGCGCCTTTGTCCTGGAAAAGGGCGATCCAGGTTTTGAATTCGGTAAAAAAGAGAGCAAGATGGGGATCCGGGCCTCGGCCACCCGGGAACTGATCTTCAACCAGTGCCGGATTTCCAAAGAGCGGTTGATCGGCCGGGAAGGGATGGGGTTTATTGTGGCCATGAAAACCTTCGACCAATCCCGACCCGGGGTGGGAGCCCAGGGCGTCGGCGTGGCCCAAGGTGCCCTGGATGAGGCCGTTCAATACGCCCGGACCCGTGTCCAGTTCGGCAAACCCATTATCACCTTTCAGGCCATTCAGCACATGCTGGCCGATATGGCCACTCTGACTGAGGCGGCCCGGGCCCTGGTGTACTCGGCGGCCCGGTATGTCGACAGCGGGGCCAAGGATGTATCCAAGGTGTCCGCCATGGCCAAGGTTTTTGCCAGTGACGCGGCTATGAAAGTGACTACCGATGCCGTCCAGGTCTTCGGTGGAACGGGGTACATGCGGGAATACCCGGTTGAAAAGATGATGCGTGATGCCAAGATCCTGCAAATCTACGAAGGGACCAATCAGGTTCAGCGCAACATTATCGGGCAGGAATTGAACAAGGAAGGCGGCCGGAAAAAGTAAACTCGAAATTCGAAGCACGAAATCCGAAACAAACACCAATGTTCAAAACCCAAATGATCAAAACAAGAACGTTTAGAATTTTGAATTTCGGTCATTTGGATTTGTTTCGGATTTCGGATTTTGAATTTCGGATTTAACCAAAGAAGACAAGAAAAAAATCATTTAGTTATGCATATCATAGTTTGTTTGAAACAAGTACCAGACGCCCGGCAGGTCAAGCTGGATCCGGAGACCCATACCCTGATTCGTTCCGGGGTGGAAAGCATTATCAATCCTTATGATATGTACGCCCTGGAAGAAGGGCTGCGCATCAAAGAGCGGTTGGGGGGCACTGTGACCGTACTGACCATGGGCCCTCCACAGGCCGAGGCTGCTTTACGGGAGGCCATATCCTACGGGGCGGATGAAGCGGTGTTGCTTTCGGACCGGGCTTTTGCCGGAGCCGATACCTGGGCGACCACCTATACCCTGGCCCGGGGCATTGAAAAAATCGGCCTTTTTGATTTGATCCTCTGTGGCAAGCAAGCCGTGGACGGGGACACCGCCCAGGTAGGACCCGGGTTGGCCGAACGGCTGTCTCTGCCTTATGTCGCCTGGGTCAGAAAGATCGAAGCCCTGGAGCAGGGGTTGGTCCGGGTCCAGCGCCTGATGGATGACGGCTATGATCGTCTGGAGCTCTCGCTCCCGGCCCTGCTGACCGTGGTCAAGGAAATCAACGAACCTCGGGTGCCTTCATTAAAAGGGAAGGTGCGGGCCAAGAGCCAAAAAATCCCCATGTACGGTGCGGCCGATATCGGGGCCGGTCTCCCGCAGATCGGTCTGGCCGGTTCCTACACCCAGGTCATTCGGGTTTTTGCCCCGGTGCGCGTCCGGGAAAAGGAGTGGTTGACGGGTTCGGTGGAGGACCAGGTGGGACAGCTCCTTCATAAATTATCTGCCCGGCAACTCATTCCTCTCTGATAGTTGCTGATCGAGGTCCGTGCATGGGTTCTGAAATCTTAATCGACTTGGACCGTTGTTCCGGTTGTGAAAGCTGTCTGGGGGTCTGCCCCTTCAACGCGCTGGAAATGCGGGACGGAAAACCGGCGGTCAACGACCAATGCACGCTGTGCGGGGCTTGCGCGGAGATTTGCCCGGAAGAAGCGATTGCTCTTCCGGAAAAGGCTGCGGCGAGCGGACCGGATACCGGCTATCAGGGGGTGATGGTTTTTGCCGAACAGCGTCTGGGGCGATTGGCGGAAGTCGCTTTTGAACTGCTTCATAAGGGCCGGGAATTGGCCAATATCCTGGGAGTGTCCCTGACGGCGGCCTTATTGGGACGAAATCTGGCTCCTCTGGCGGCGGAACTGGTGGCCCAGGGAGCCGATCGGGTCTATACGGTGGATCATCCCCGGGTGGAGGGGTTTACCGACGAATACTACGGGGAAGCCCTGACCCAGATCATCCGGGCGATTCATCCGGAAATCCTGCTGGCCGGCGCGACCTCGGTCGGCCGTTCCTTTATCCCCAAGGTGGCCACCCAGGTGGGCACCGGGTTGACGGCCGACTGCACGGATTTAACCATCGATCCGGAGAAAAAGCACCTGCTGCAGACCCGTCCGGCCTTTGGGGGCAACATTATGGCCACCATTATCTGCCCGCTGCGGCGGCCGCAAATGGCCACGGTCAGGGCCCGGGTAATGCTACGAGGGGCGGTTCAGCCCGGACGGCCCGGGGAAGTAATCCCCTTTGAAGTGGATTGGGACAGGGTGGCCGGCAAAACCAGGCTTCTGGAGATTGTCGAGGAACTTACGGAGAAAGTGCGGCTGGCCGAAGCCGATATTATCGTGGCCGGCGGCCGGGGCTTGCAGGAGGGAAAGAATTTTTCCCTGATTCGGGAACTGGCCGATTGCCTGGGCGGGGCCGTAGGGGCCTCCCGGGGGGCGGTGGATTCGGGCTGGATTCCCTACGCCCACCAGGTGGGTCAAACCGGAAAGACCGTGGCCCCTAAATTATATGTGGCCATCGGCGTCTCCGGAGCGGTTCAGCATCTGGTGGGGATGCAGTCCTCCGAAACCATAGTGGCCGTGAACAGTGATCCGCATGCCCCTATCTTTGACGTGGCGACTTATGCTATAGTGGGCAACCTTTTTGAGGTGGTCCCGGAGATGATCCGGCAATTAAAAGCGGCGGTGGGTCGGTAAGGAGGATATGGAGGAGCGTATGACGGAACAGAAGATCATATTGATTACCGGGGGTTCCCGGGGGATCGGCCGGGCCATCGCCTTGCGGCTATCTCAGCCGGGGGCGGTCCTACTGTTGAATCATTACGACCGTGAACCCGACGCGGCCGAGCAAACACTGAAGGATATTCGGACGCGGGGCGCCGAAGGAAAAATCTACTACTACAATGTGGCCGACTTCCAGGAAACCCAAACGCACGTGGAGGGGATGCTGGCGGAATGGGGCCGCCTGGATGTGCTGATCAATAATGCCGGCATCACCCGGGACACCCTATTGATGCGCATGAAGGAAGAAGATTGGGACCTGGTGTTGAACGTCAATCTCAAGGGCGTTTATAATTCCACCCAGGCGGTCATTCGTTCCATGATCAAGAATAAATTCGGAAAGATCGTCAATATCGCCTCGGTGGTCGGGGCCATAGGAAATGCCGGGCAATCCAATTACGCCGCTTCCAAGGCGGGGATCATCGGGTTCAGTAAATCGGTGGCTAAAGAAGTGGCCAGCCGGGGCATCACGGTCAACGCTGTGGCCCCCGGGTTTATCGACACGGAAATGACCGCCGTCCTGCCGGCGACGGTGCGGCAGGAGTTTTTGAAATCCATCCCCATGGGCCGCAGCGGGCAACCCGAGGAGGTGGCCGAATTGGTGGCCTTCCTGATCTCGGGCGCGGCCGGGTATATCACCGGCCAGGTGGTCCATATCAACGGGGGAATGTATATGTGAGGGGTTCTTCCGAGACCCTCCCATTCGATTTTCGAAACCTGAAAATAAGTGGGGCGACATAATTCTGATTGACTGACATATTAATAATTAATAATCAATTGTTAATTATTAACTATTAATAAATGCCTTGTGGTGCCGAATTCTATTTTCATACATAAAACACGTAAGCAAGTAAAGGAGGGTAATCACCCATGACTGTCGAGGAAAAAGTAAAGGCCATTATTCGTGAACAGTTGAGTGTTTCCGAGGAGGACGTGGTTCCTCAGGCTTCCTTTGTGGATGACTTGGGAGCGGATTCTCTGGACCTGGTGGAAATGATCATGGCCATGGAGGAGGCTTTCAATATTTCGATCGCCGATGAAGATGCCGAAAAAATAAAAACCGTTCAAGACGCCATTAACTATATTCAGGAACATTCCAAGTAACGGGAAGCAAAACCCCTGCTCCCCTAAGTGAGGAGGTAGGTCTTGAAAAAACGCGTAGTGGTAACCGGACTCGGACTGGTAACCCCGGTGGGAATCGGGGTACAGGAGAGCTGGGAAGCTCTCTGCCAGGGGAAATCCGGGATTGGGCCGATTACCCGTTTCGACGCCAGCGGTTACAAAACCCGGATTGCGGGCGAGGTTAAAGGGTTTAAACCCGAGGACTTTGTTCCCCAGAAGATGATCAGGCGATTGGACGTCTTTATCCACTACGCCCTGGCGGCCGCCCGGATGGCCTCTGAACAGGCCCGATTGCAGATCACCCCGGAATTAGCCCCTTGGGTCGGAGTCATAACCGGGAGCGGGCTGGGGGGATTGCGGACCATTGAAGAAACCCATAAGGTCCTGCTTTCCCGAGGTCCGGACCGGATCAGCCCGTTCTTTATCCCGATGATCATCGCCAATATGGCTCCCGGCCAAATCGCGATCGAATTGGGGGCCAAAGGTCCCAATCTTTCGCTGGAAACGGCCTGTGCCGCCGGGGCCCATGCCATTGGGGATTCCTTCAAGCTGATTCAACGGGGGGCCGCCAAGGCCATGTTCTGCGGCGGGGTAGAATCGGTCATCACTCCTTTGGCGGTCGGCGGGTTCAATGCCATGAGGGCCCTTTCCACCCGGAACGACGCGCCGGAGAAGGCCTCCCGTCCCTTTGACCAGGGACGAGACGGGTTTGTCATGGGCGAAGGCAGCGGAATAATGCTGCTGGAGGACCTGGAATTCGCCCTGGAACGAGGGGCTTCGATCCTGGGCGAAATCGCGGGGTATGGATTGACCGGGGACGCCTATCACATGACAGCCCCTTCTCCGGATGGAGACGGGGCAATCCGCTGCATGCAGATGGCCCTGAGCGACGCCGGGTTGGCCCCGCAGGAAGTCCAATACATCAATGCCCACGGCACATCCACCGAGTTGAACGACGCTGCCGAGACGATGGCCATCAAGGCCGTGTTCCGGGAGCACAGCGCCCGGCTGGCGGTCAGTTCGACCAAGTCCATGACCGGTCACCTCTTGGGGGGTGCGGGCGGTGTAGAGGCGGTTATCTCGGTCCTCGCCATTCTGAACGGGACGATTCCGCCGACCATCAACTATGAGACCCCGGATCCGGATTGTGATCTCGATTATGTCCCCAACCAGGCCCGGAAGGCGGACCTCTCCTGTGTCTTGTCGAACTCTTTCGGCTTCGGGGGGACCAACGCCGTGCTGATTTTTAAAAAATATGTGCCCTAAAAAAGTGAAAGTCGACCTCATCCTCGGTGCCGATCACGGGGGGGTGGCCTTAAAGGAAATAGTGATATCCGCCTTGACGGCCAAGGGAATTATCTGGGAGGATGTAGGAACATTCGGGAGCGAAGCAGTGGACTACCCGGATCCGGCCGGAAAAGTGGCCCGGGCTGTCTCCCAAGGGAAGATCCCCCGGGGGATCCTGATCTGTGGGACCGGGATCGGGATGGCTATCACCGCCAATCGCTTTCCCCGGGTAAGGGCGGCAGTGTGTAACGACCTTTTTTCGGCCAAAATGGCCCGTGCGCATAATGATGCCAATATCTTAGCCTTGGGCGGGCGAATACTCGGGCCGGGTCTGGCCCTGGAAATCCTGGAGATTTTTTTGAACACGCCCTTTGAAAAAGGCCGTCATTTGAGAAGAATCCGGAAACTGGAGGTGGGTTGCTCGTGGGGGAAATGAGGAAAGGCAAAGGGCCGGCCCTGGCGCAGGTGGATCCTGAAGTCGCCCGGGCCATTCGTGGCGAATTGAAAAGACAGACCGAGAGGCTGGAATTGATCGCCTCGGAGAATTTCACCAGCCGGGCGGTAATGGAGGCTCAAGCCAGCGTCTTAACCAATAAATATGCCGAAGGCTATCCTGGAAAAAGGTATTATGGGGGGTGTGAATTCGTCGATCAGGTGGAAATCCTGGCCATGGAACGGGCCCGAATGCTTTTCCAGGCCGACTATGTCAATGTGCAACCCCATTCCGGGTCTCAGGCCAACATGGCCATTCTCTTTGCAGTCCTGGAACCCGGGGATACCATTTTGGGCATGGACTTGGCCCACGGCGGACATCTGACGCACGGCAGTCCCGTTAGTTTTTCCGGGCGGTTTTTTAAAGTTCGCTCGTATGGGGTGGATCGTCAGACCCAGCGGATCGACTACGATCAGGTGGCCGAGTTGGCCGGAAGCGTTCGGCCCAAGCTGATTATTGCCGGGGCCAGCGCCTATTCCCGGATCATCGATTTTGCCGCCTTTGCCCAAATAGCCCGGGACGTGGGGGCCTTCCTGATGGTGGATATGGCCCATATCGCCGGTTTGGTGGCGGCCGAAGTTCACCCTTCCCCGGTGCCCCATGCCGACTTCATCACCTCTACCACCCACAAGACCCTGCGCGGCCCCAGAGGCGGGCTGATTCTGGCCAAGGAAAAATACGGCAAGCTGCTAAACAGCCAGATTTTTCCGGGGATCCAGGGTGGCCCCATGATGCACACCATCGCCGCTAAGGCCGTGTCTTTTAAGGAAGCCTTGACCCCGGAGTTCAAGGTCTATCAAAAACAGGTAGTCCTCAATGCCCAAAAATTGGCGGCCGAACTCATGAATCGCGGATTTAAACTGGTGGCCGACGGCACGGACAATCACCTGATGCTGGTGGATTTGAGCACCAAGGATCTGACCGGGCGCGAGGCGGAAAAGGCCCTGGAAACGGCCGGGATCACGGTGAATAAGAACAGTATTCCTTTTGAGACCAAAAGCCCCCAGATCACCAGCGGGATCCGCATCGGGACCCCGGCGGTTACCACCCGGGGGATGAAAGCGCCCGAAATGGAACGCATCGCGGAATTCATCGATCGAGCCCTGGAGCGGAAGGCGGATGACAAAACGCTCCGGACTATCCGGGAAGAGGTTCGAAAATTTTGCCGGGGATTCCCCTTGTTTCCTCAAATCGGCTGACCCGCTTCCAATTCTCCCTACGTTCGGAAATAGATGTCGGAAAAAGGAATGGCTTGCTGACCGATGAATGCCGTGGGTCGACCTACCTGGATTGAGTATTTTATGGATATCGCCGACTTGGTGGCCAAGCGCTCCACCTGCCTTCGAAGGCAAGTGGGGGCCGTGGCGGTTAAGGATAAGAGGATCCTGGCCACCGGGTACAACGGAGTGCCGTCCGGTATTCCCCATTGTCTGGATGTGGGTTGCCTGCGGGAGCAGGAAGGGATACCGTCGGGGGAACGGCATGAGCTTTGCCGGGGGATTCATGCCGAGCAAAACGTCATCATCCAGGCGGCCCATTCCGGGGTAGCGATCCAGGGGGCCGCACTGTACTGCACCAACCTGCCCTGCCTTATCTGTTCCAAGATGCTGATCAATGCCGGGATTCGGGAAATATTCTATCGGCAAGGGTACGCGGACCGCCTCTCTGAAGCCATGCTCAAGACCGCCCGGGTGCCTTTAATCCAGATTGCCCGGTAAGAAGTTCGGCCGGAACCCGCGGACGGAAAAGGGGTTGCCATGAAATGTCCTTATTGCGGTTCGTTCAACAACAAGGTGGTGGATTCCCGGCTGAGTAAGGAAGGGCTGTTGATCCGCCGGCGAAGAGAATGCGACGATTGTCAAAAACGCTTTACCACCTATGAAAAAGTGGAGGAGATCAATCCGGTGGTCATCAAGAAAGATGGCCGTCGGGAGCCGTACGACCGGGACAAAGTGGCCGAAGGGATTCATCGGGCCTGCCGCAAGCGGCCCATCAGCATGGAGGACATCGAAGCTTTTCTGGAGACCTTGGAACAAGCCCTGCAGGAATCGGGGCGCAAAGAGATCTCTTGCTCGGAAATTGGGGAACGGGTCATGTCACAGCTCCATGAATGGGACGACGTGGCCTACGTCCGCTTTGCCTCGGTTTACCGGCAGTTTCAGGATACCAGCGACTTCATGCAGGAATTGAAGGAACTGCTGGAGAGCAAAAAGCGGGGGAAGAAGGCCGGTAAAGGCAAGAAACCGGACAGCCAATGACCGGGAAAACCGAAAAAAACATCGCCTACCTGCGGCAGGCCCTGCGTCTGGCCCGCAAAGGATCCGGCCGGACTTCGCCGAATCCCCTGGTGGGGGCGGTAGTGGTCAGGGACGGCCAAGTGGTGGGAGCCGGGTATCACCAGAAGGCGGGAGGCCCCCATGCCGAACGAATCGCCCTGGCTCAGGCCGGCCGGAAGGCCCGCGGGGCCACCTTGTACGTCAACCTGGAACCATGTAACCATACCGGTCGAACCCCTCCCTGTACGGAAGCCATCCTGAAGAGCGGCATCAAGAAAGTGGTTTTCGGAATGGAGGATCCCAACCCGAGGGTTGCCGGCGGTGGCGGACTGTATCTGCGTTCCCGGGGGGTTGAAGTGTCCGGCGGCCTCTTGGAAAGAGAATGCCGCATCTTGAATGAAGTGTACCTGAAATGGGTCACTACCGGTCTCCCTTTTGTTACCTTGAAGGCGGCCCTGAGCCTGGACGGGAAGATCGCCACCCGGAACGGCGATTCCAAATGGATCAGCAATGAACGGTCGCGGGCCAAGGTGCACCTGCTGCGGAGCCGGGTGGACGGAATCCTGGCGGGCATCGGAACGGTCCTGGCCGACGACCCGCTCCTGACTCCCCGGCGCTCTCGAAAAATTTCACGTCCCCCTTTGAGGGTGGTGGTGGACCCGCAGTTGAAGATCCCTCTATCGGCCAGGTTGTTTTCAGACCCGGGACCGGTGCTGCTGGCCGCTGCTGAAGGCGCCCCGAACAAGAAGGCGACGGACCTGCAGCGGATAGGGGCCGACATTGTTTTCTTCCCCGAGCAGGGAGGACGGTTCGAACTAAAGGCTCTGCTGGCCTATTTGGGCCTAAAAGAGGTCACCGCTCTTTTGGTGGAAGGCGGTTCGGAGATTTTCAGTTCTTTCTTGAACGAGGGACTGGCCGACCGATTGTGGCTGTTTTACGCTCCCCTACTCATCGGCGGCCGATCGGCCAAAGGGATGATCGGGGGGAGCGGGGCGGCCACGGTGGCCGAGGCCCTAAGATGTGAGCGGCTGAAATGGCAGTCCCTGGGGGGCGATTTTTTTGTCGAAGGCTATCTTAAGCACTGAAAAAGTGTTAGACTTAATTTAGACTTAATATTGATGTGTTCGCAGAAAATCCCGAACTGTCATCCTGAACGAAGTGAAGGATCTCAGAACTAGCTGAAAAAACGGGATTCTTCGCGGAGTTTACCCTGAGCCGAAAGACAAGATCCTTCGCGTTGCTCAGGATGACGGGAGGCGAAGGGCTCAAAATGACAAACTCTCTCTATAGGCTTTTGCGAAACCATCAATATTAGGGGCGCCAGAGGATAAAAAGTGTTTACCGGATTAATTGAAGGGCTGGGGACGATCCTGCGTCTGGAAAAGAATGGTCCGAGCCTCCGTCTCTGGGTTAAGGCTGGATTTCCCTGGCCCGATCCGCGGCTGGGGGAGAGCATCGCGGTCAATGGAGTCTGCCTGACGGCCGCTTCCTGGCAGGACGGGGTTTTTTCGGTGGATGTTTCCGGGGAAACCCTTTCCCGTTCCACCTTAGGGCACCTGAAGATCGGAGTCGGCGTTAATCTGGAGAGGGCCTTGAGGCTCTCCGACCGACTGGGCGGCCATCTCGTTACCGGTCATGTGGACGGACTGGGGGAGATCCGCCGCAGAGAAATCCGAGGGGATTTTTGGTGGATTCAGATCGCCTTTCCCGAAAACTTGAGGTCTTTTATCGTGGAGAAAGGGTCCATCGCCGTCGAGGGAATCAGTTTAACGGTGAATAAGGTTTCCGGACTTACCTTTGACTTGACAATTATCCCCCATACGGCGGACCAGACGACGCTGCTCGCTAAAAAGGCGGGGGAGGCGGTTAACCTGGAGACCGACCTGATCGGCAAATATGTGGTTCATATTCTCAACCGGGCCCGCTCGGAAGGGGCCAAACCGGAATCAAAACTGAACGCGGATTTCTTGGCCCGGCACGGTTTTTTATAATGTGGAAGGAATTTCGAAAATAAGGAGTAGCGCGTATGCCCATGGCACCGATTGAAGAGGCAGTGGAAGATATTCAAGCCGGGAAAATGGTCATCCTGGTAGATGACGAGGACCGGGAGAATGAGGGGGACCTGACCATGGCCGCCGAGAAGGTCACTCCGGAGGCCATCAGTTTTATGGCCAGGTACGGCCGGGGCTTGATTTGTCTATCCCTGACGGCCGAACGGATTGAGCAGTTGCAATTGCCCATGATGGTTCAAAACAATACCTCCCCGTTTAAGACGGCCTTTACTGTATCGATTGAGGCGCGCCGGGGTGTGACCACCGGTATTTCAGCCCATGACCGGGCAACGACCATTCGGACGGCTATCGCCGATGATACCCTTCCGGAAGATCTGGTCAGTCCCGGCCATGTGTTTCCGTTGCGGGCCCGAAAGGGCGGGGTGCTGGTGCGTACCGGCCAAACCGAAGGCTCGGTGGACCTGGCCCGCATGGCCGGCCTAAAGCCCTATGGGGTGATTTGCGAGATCATGAAGGATGACGGGACCATGGCCCGGCTCCCGGACCTGGAGATCTTCGCCCGGGAACACGGGTTGAAAATTATTTCCATCCGGGACCTGATCGAATACCGATTTCAGAACGAGTCCTTTGTCCACCGGCGGGCGGAGACGGTCCTGCCCACGGCCTATGGCGCTTTTAAGGCCATCGTCTATGAAAATGACGTGGATGAACACCAGCATTTGGCCCTGGTAAAAGGGGAGATCAAATCGAAAGAGGAAATCCTGGTCCGGGTTCATTCCGAGTGTCTGACAGGAGATGTCTTCCGATCGTTGCGCTGTGACTGCGGAGACCAGCTGATTTCCGCCCTGCAGCGGATCGAGGAAGAAGGCCGAGGGGTTCTCCTCTATATGCACCAGGAGGGTAGGGGGATCGGGCTGGTCAACAAGCTGCGGGCCTATATGCTTCAGGATCAGGGTAAGGACACCGTGGAGGCCAATGAGGCCTTGGGGTTCAAGGCCGACCTGCGCGATTACGGCATCGGGGCTCAGATTTTAGCCGATTTGGGGGTGCGAAAAATGCGCCTGATGACCAATAATCCCAAAAAGATAATCGGCCTGGAGGGATACGGTATCCAGGTAACCGAACGGGTGCCGATCGAGGTCTTTCCCCAAAAAGAAAATATCAACTATCTGAAAACCAAGTGCGAAAAAATGGGGCATCTGCTGAATCTGCCCCTCTGACGGGTTTAGGTTTCGGATTTGAATTTATTTATCAGGAGGGGAACATGACCAAAGTCTATGAGGGAAAACTGCAAGCGGAAGGAATGAAATTCGCGTTGGTGGTCAGCCGCTTTAATGATTTCATCAGTGATCACCTGCAGGGAGGGGCCCTGGATGCCCTCATCCGAAACGGGGCCCAAGAGCAGGATGTGGACGTTTTCAAGGTTCCCGGGGCTTATGAAATCCCTTTCCTGGCCAAGAAAATCGCCCTGCTCAACAAGTATGACGCCGTGATCTGCCTGGGGGCGGTGATCCGGGGGGCCACTCCCCATTTTGAATATGTCAGCGCTGAAGTATCCAAGGGGGTGGCCAATGCCTCTTTGGAAACCGGGGTGCCCATGGTCTTTGGCGTCATTACGGCCGATACCTTGGAACAGGCCATTGAACGGGCCGGATCCAAGGCCGGCAATAAAGGGTTGGAGCGCGGCCATTGCGGGGATTGAGATGGTCGACCTTCTTCGCCGTCTGAACGACTAACTTTTCTTAGAAAATCCCGAAAAACTTCTTCAGACGCTATGGCGAGTCGACGGCAATCCAGGGAATCGGCCATCCAGGCCCTGTTCCAACTGGACCTAAACCCCGGGGACTTTCAACAGGGGTTGATGGTTTTCGAGAAAAATTATCCCCCCCAGGAGGAGGGCTATCCCTTCTTCCGAAAATTGGTTCAGGGGGTTTGTGAACAAAAGAAACAAATTGATCTGCTGATCCGCCGTCATTCTCAGCACTGGCGGTTGGAACGCATGTCGCCGGTAGATCGAAATATCCTTCGCTTGGCCGTGTATGAACTGCGGTTCGGCGGTGATACGCCTCCCAAGTCGGCTATCAATGAAGCCATCGATTTGGGAAAACGGTACGGAAGCGAAGAATCCAGCGCTTTCATCAACGGCATATTGGATAGTATTTTAGCCGAGATCCAAACGCCGGCCCCGAACGCGGGGGGCCCGGAAGAAATAGACCGGGAGGGGAATAAAACACCTCCTCCGGACTCCGGAAAGGCGAAGGGACGACCGAGGAAGGGCAGGGCATAAGCGCTAAGTTATTCTTGCCCGGATCGACTGTGGAAGGGTTACTGGAAAACATGAACATCGAACATCGAACGTCCAACATCCAACGCCGAATGTGGATGTTTGTTTTTCATTCGATGTTGGACGTTCGATGTTGGACGTTCGACGTTCATCTTTTAAAACACCCCTATACGATATAAATGAAGCCTTTGAATGTTCACGAAACAACGTAGCGTTTATGGGGGGAGAGGGAGTGGTCATAAAAAACAAATATAATCCGGAAGCGATTGAAACCAAATGGCAGGCCCGCTGGGAAAAGGAAAAACCCTACCGGGCCCGAGAAAACCCGGATCAAGAGAAATACTATCTCCTGGAAATGTTCCCCTATCCCTCCGGGAAGATCCACATGGGTCATGTGCGCAACTACTCCATCGGGGATGTGGTGGCTCGTTATAAAAGGATGCGGGGTTTTAATGTCCTCCATCCCATGGGCTGGGACGCCTTCGGGATGCCGGCGGAAAATGCGGCCCTGGCCCGCGGCATTCATCCGGCTCGCTGGACCTACGACAATATCGAAGCCATGCGGGTCCAACTGAAACGCCTGGGATTCAGTTATGACTGGGACCGGGAACTGGCCACCTGCGACCCCTCCTATTACCGCTGGGAGCAGCTTTTCTTTCTCAAGATGTGGGAACGGGGATTGGTGGTTCGGAAGAAATCGCTGGTCAACTGGTGCGATCGCTGCCAAACGGTCTTGGCCAATGAGCAAGTGGTAGGCGACGGACGCTGCTGGCGCTGCGATCAGGTCGTGGGCTCCAAAGAACTGGAACAGTGGTTTTTTCGCATCACCCGGTATGCCGATGAGCTGCTTCAGGGTTGTGAAAACCTGCCGGGCTGGCCGGAAAAGGTCCTGGTCATGCAGCGTAACTGGATCGGCAGAAGTGAAGGGGCGGAAATCGATTTTCCGTTGGAAAAGGGATCCGGAGTCCTGTCGGTCTTTACCACCCGTCCGGACACCCTGTTCGGCGCCACCTTTATGAGCCTGGCCCCGGAACATCCCCTGATCCGGGAAGTGATCCGGGGTACGTCGCAGGAAACCCCGGTCCTGGATTTTATCCGGAAGGTGCAGGCCCAGGATCCGTCCCAGCGACTGGAGGCGGACTTGGTCAAGGAGGGTATTTTTACCGGGGCCTATTGTCTCCATCCGCTGACCGGGGAACGGGTACCCATTTACGCGGCCAATTTCGTCGTCTGGGGCTATGGAACCGGAGCGGTCATGGCCGTCCCCACCCATGACCAGCGGGATTTTGAATTCGCCCGCCAATACGGGCTTCCGCTCCGGGTGGTGGTCCAACCGCCAGAAAGCCCTTCGCAGACTCCGGAGTCTATGACCGCGGCCTACGAGGGCCCCGGGTATTTGGTCCAATCCGGCCCCTTCAACGGTTTAGACAACGAGGCCGGTAAGGGCGCCATCACCCGGCATCTGGAAGAACTGGGGCGGGGGCGTGGTCGGGTCCAATACCGCCTTAGGGACTGGGGGGTATCTCGTCAGCGTTACTGGGGGGCGCCGATCCCCATGGTGTACTGTGAGCAATGCGGCATCGTTCCGGTGCCCGAGGCCGATCTGCCGGTGGTGTTGCCCCTGGAGGCCCAAATCCCGTCCGGCGGAGGGTCGCCTTTGCCGCTGCTTCCCGAATTCGTTCGGACCCGATGTCCGAAATGCCAGGGGCCGGGAAGACGGGAGACCGATACCATGGACACTTTTGTGGAATCTTCCTGGTATTTTGAGCGGTATACCTGCCCTGATTTCGATCAGGGACCCTTGGACCGGGAACGGGTAGGCTATTGGATGCCCGTGGATCAATACATCGGGGGCATCGAGCACGCCGTTCTGCATCTTCTCTACTCCCGATTTTTCACCCGAGTGCTCCGGGATCTGGGCTGGGTGACGGTCAGCGAGCCCTTCACCAATCTCCTCACCCAGGGGATGGTGATCAAAGACGGATCCAAGATGTCCAAATCCAAGGGAAATGTGGTGGATCCCGATGCCTTGATCCGCCAGTACGGGGCTGATACCGTTCGCCTTTTCTGCCTTTTCGCCGCCCCGCCGGAAAGAGACCTGGACTGGAGCGATCAGGGGGTGGAAGGGTCCTATCGTTTTCTGAACCGGGTCTGGAATCTGGTCCAGGAAGACCTGACCCTTCTGGAAGGACCGGCATCCCTCGGGGAGGCAGGCGCCCTGAGCGGGAAAAATCGGAGCCTGCACATCAAACTGAATCAAACCATCAAAAAAGTCACCGAGGATATCGAAGACCGTTTTCACTTCAACACAGCCATCAGCGCCATTATGGAACTGGTCAATGCCCTCTATCTCTTTCGAGGGGAAGGGTTGAACGATCCCCCCAGCCGTTCTATTTTTTCTAAAACCATGGAAACCCTGCTGATACTGCTATCCCCCATGGTGCCTCATTTGGCTGAGGAGCTTTGGGCGATGTTGGGCAAAGAGGGGCAGGCCCAGAGTCAGCCCTGGCCCCCCTGGGATCCCGGAGCCTTGAGTGAAGATGAACGGGTACTGGTGGTGCAGGTCAACGGGAAGGTGCGCAGCCGGCTGACCGTGAAAATTAGCGCCTCGGAAGAGGAAGTAAAAGGACAGGCCCTGGAAGACCCCAGGGTTCAGGTCTGGCTGAAGGGTAAGGAAATCGTTAAGACAGTGGTTGTTCAGAATAAACTGATCAATATCGTCATTCGCTAATCAGGCCGGCCGGCAAACCCCGAGGTTTAAGAACGCGGGTCGTCCGGAAACGGTCCGCACCGTCCGGATGGGAGGAACAGGATGCCTAGAAAAGTAAGGTGGAGGATGATCCGGCTGATCGGACTTTTGGGGGTGATGTTTTTTTGCGGCTGCGGCTATGGATTCCGGGGAACGGTGAACAACCTGCCCCCCGATATTAAGGCGGTTCACATCCCGGTTTTTGTCAACAACACCACCGAAACGGGGGCCGAGGTCATTTTTGCCAACGCCTTAATCTACGAATTCACCCGCGGCGGGATTATCGGGGTGGCTTCGGAGGCCAACGCGCAGGGGATCATCTCCGGAAGGATTAAATCGTCCACGGTGGATTCGGTGATTTATACCAGCCAGACCCAATCGGTGGACCGGAAGGTGACCGTGAACTTGGAAATCATTTTCCGGCGGGCGGACAACCAGAAAATACTCTGGCAGAATCTGGATATGATCCGCTCCGAGACTTTCCGGGTGGGGGGAGACCCCAATCAGACCGATCGGAATCGCGAGGAGGCCCTGAGAAAGATTGCCAAGGACCTGGCCGAAAGGATTTACAGCAGTATTTTAGAGAACTTCTGATCACCGTCCGGGCAGAGCGACAACCAGCCATCGGTCGGATAGCGGCGCGGGGGTCGACCTGCCGTTAAGCGGGCTGGACGGAGTCTCTGTGCAGTTTTTTCGACAACCGGGATATTTTCCGCGAGGCCGTACGATGGTGGATGACTCCCTTGGAGGCGGCCCGGTCGATTTGGGCTATGGCCTGAATCAGTGCCGGACGGGCCGATTCCATGGAGCCGGCCTCCAAGACGGTATAGAATTTTTTAATCGTTGTTTTAACGCGTGATTTGGTACTTATGTTACGCACGCGGCGCGCTTGGGACTGCTTCACCCGTTTCAAGGCTGAGGGATGGTTGGCCAAAAGGGTCTCCTTTTTCTTGAAAAAATTTTAAAAAGGGTATAGTATGTATTTTCATTAAGAAAGTCAACGAATTTTTTGACTCGGCGGGGATGTAGCTCAGATGGGAGAGCGGTACGTTCGCAACGTACAGGCCGGGGGTTCGATCCCCCCCATCTCCACCAATAGTTAATAATTAACAATTGATTATTAATTATTAATGAATGCAGTTAAGCTGTTATTTATCCCTTTTATCTTCATGCCTCGGGGTACCTGCCCTGGGTAGGGGGGGTTAGTTTGAAATTGAGCCTTCCCGGTCGCTTGCTCTCGATGAAACGGTTTTTCTAAAGGTTTAAAGGATGCCCCCGAAGCGAATCGGAAAAGTAGACCGAGAGACGAAAGAAACCCAGATTCGCCTGGCCTTGCAGTTTGACGGGACCGGGAAGACTCGGATTCAAACCCCGGTCCCTTTTTTGAATCATATGCTGGAGCTTCTGACCCATCACGGCCGGATGGATTTGACCCTCCAGGCTTCCGGGGATATTGAGGTGGGTTTTCATCATACAGTTGAGGATATCGGGCTCTGTCTGGGTGAAGCCCTGAATCAATGCTTCCATGATTTAACGGGGGTGAATCGCTACGGGAGCGTCCTCTTGCCCATGGATGAGGCCCTGGTATTAGTGGCCTTGGATATTTCCCGGCGTCCCCACTTGCACTATGGCTGGAAAACCAGAAAAATCCGAGTGGAAGGCTTTGATGTCGGACTTATTAAGGAATTCTTTCAGGCTCTGGTTAATCGCGCCGGGGTGACCCTGCATATCCAGGTGCTGCACGGAGAAAACCTGCACCATATCATTGAGGCCATGTTTAAAGGGTTAGGCCGGGCCCTGCAGCAAGCCGGCCGCCGCCTGCCAGGGCGGCTACAAGTCGTTTCGACTAAGGGGATATTGGGATGAAGCGAATTTTGATGGTTCGACTTTGGGGAACTCTGGCCGGCCTGGTTCTTTTGGGGGGTCTGTGGACCGGCGCCTGGGCCGTCGATGGGACGGCTAAAAAACGTCTGGTCCTGGTACCCTTCCAGTTGGAGAGAACCGACTATTCAGACATCGTCCGCTGTCGGGCTTGCGGCAATATCTTAGGCGCCGGAAAGGTGGAAGGGGATCCCAGCCCCATCCTGACCCAAATGGTTTGGGACATCCTGAAGGATCAGGCCAAAGGGTACGAATTGATCAGCCCCGGGCAGGCGGAAGGGGTCCTTCAGACCCACCTGGCTAAAAAAATTGATCAAGACCCCAAGGCCTTGATGAAGGCTCTCGGGCAGGAGCTGCAGGCGGATGGGGTGATTTGGGGAGGAGTTTTCCGTTATCAGAATCGCAAAGGGGCCTCTTACGGAGTCAACGAACCGGCTTCCGTATCCCTGGACCTGCATCTTCTCCGGGTCCGCGACGGGTCTATCGTTTGGAAAAACCAATTCAACCAGACCCAGAAATCCCTCTCGGAGGATCTGTTCCAACTGGGTGAGGTTGCCAAGAGGGGTTTGCGCTGGATGACGGCGGAAGAACTGGCCAAGGCGGGCTTGGTCGAGATGATCAAGAGTCTTCCCGGCCCCCAAGCTTTGGAATGAAAGGGGAAACCCAACCGATCGCCGGCTTTGGGGGGGCCGCGCCTCTGCCAAGAATCCGATGATTATTATTCCGGCAGTCGATATCAAACAGGGCCAGTGCGTCCGTTTGCGGGAAGGGAAAGCGGAAGCGGTTACCATCTTTTCCGATGACCCGGTGCAGATGGCCCGCCAGTGGGTCTCTCAAGGGGCGGAACGCCTCCATGTGGTGGATCTGGACGGGGCCTTCGAAAAGGGTCCCCGTAATTTTTCGCTCATTGAAACGATAGTCCGATCCGTCTCCATTCCGGTTCAACTGGGTGGGGGGATTCGCGATCTGAAAACCATCGAGCGGTATGTGGAGGCCGGTGTCTCCCAGGTTATTCTGGGAACCATCGCCCAGAAACAGCCTTCGGTGGCCCGGGAGGCCTGTCGCCTCTTCCCCGGCCGGATCATCATCGGAATTGACGCCCGGAACAACCGGGTGGCCGTCGAAGGTTGGACCGAGGTTACTTCCCAGGACCCGCTGGATTTGGGCCGGAATTACGAAGACTGGGGGGTGCGGGCCATCATCTATACTGATATCCGTCGGGATGGGACCCAGAAAGGACCGGCGCAGCGGTCCACCCAACGTCTGGCCCGAGGGCTGCAAGTCCCGGTCATTGCCGCCGGTGGGATTGCCACCCTGGAGGATGTTCAAAAGATGGCCCGTTTGGAAAAGTTTGGGGTGGCGGGGCTGATAACCGGGAAGGCGATCTACAGCGGTTCCTTACGCCTGCCGGAGGCCATCCGCTGGCTAAAGAATAATTCGAAGGGCGACCGTCTATTTGAATAATTTATATTGACTTCTTTAATTATCATGATCATAGTAAAAGTTTGACTAAAAATAATTTAAATAAATTTTCGACGGGAGGGAGGGAATTGAATGACGGGCGTAAGGATCAAGTCTGCTGAATCCTTTGAAAACGCCTTAAGACGGTTCAAGAAACAGTGCGAAAAGGCCGGAATTCTTTCAGAGGTCCGCAAAAGAGAATACTATGAAAAGCCCAGCGTCAAGCGAAAAAAGAAGGCGTTAGCCGCCAAAAAAAGGGCGCTCCGGAGAATGCGGAAGTTTGAATCATGATTGTTCGCCGGGCGGATCGACGCCGCTATTACCCAGGCTCTTACATCCTAAGATAAGGCGCGGCTTTCCTGATGGCGCTCCTGTCGCACTTCGTTGAAAAACCGGATTGAACAATTTCAAAAGGAAAAATTATCGGCGGTTGGAAATTGAAAACCGTCCCGATATTTGCCCAGAATCCATGAAGCTCCCACCAAGGTATCGGCGGGAGCTTCAAAACTTTCGGGAAACAGTGGGAATCCTCCGGATCAAAGCGTTTTGGTCCAATCCTGAGTCTGCAGCGTCTCCGCATCATTGACCGCCAACCCCCTATCGAGCCTGCGAGCCGACGGATAAACCGATGGCCTTCATCTCCGAATCGTTTGTCACTCAGCTAAAGGAGGCGTCCAATATCGTTTCGGTTATTTCCAGATTTGTCCCCTTAAAGAAGACCGGACGTAATTTTTTGGGGCTTTGTCCTTTCCACCAGGAAAAGACGCCTTCCTTGACGGTAAACGAAGAAAAACAGATTTTTCATTGCTTCGGTTGCGGGTTAGGCGGCAATGTGTTTACGTTTCTCATGCACTATCAGCGCCTGAGCTTTCCGGAGGCGGTGAATGAATTGGCCCAATTCCTGGGGATAGCGATTCCAACCGCCGTACTCTCCCGGGAACAGGCGGCGGAAAATCGTCAGCGGGATGAACTGAGGGCCCTCTATCAACTGGCGGCGGATTTTTATCATCGCCAACTGATGTCCTCCCCGGAAGGGCGACCGGGCCGGGAATACCTGCGCCGGCGGAAGATGACCCGCGGAATTATCGAAGAATTTAACCTGGGCTATGCCCCGGAGGCTTGGGACCGATTGGCCCAATTTTTACAGCAACAGGGGCTCGACCCGTCCCGGATTGAACAATCCGGGCTGATCATCAGAAAAGACCAAAGGGGCGGGTATGACCGATTCCGCAACCGTCTGATCTTTCCGATCTGGGATGAAAAAAAGAGGGTGATGGCCTTCGGGGGGCGGGCCTTGGGAGATGAAAGTCCCAAGTATTTGAATTCTCCGGAATCCATCATTTTTAATAAGGGGCGTTCCCTTTACGGCCTGCCTCAAGCCCTGCCGGCCATCCGGCAGAAGCGACAGGTGTTGATCGTAGAGGGTTATTTCGATTGTTTGAGCCTCCATCTTCATGGTTTTAAACAGACGGTGGCCACCCTGGGAACGGCCTTGGGGGCGCATCAGGTTCGACGCTTGAAGGGGGCGGCCGAAGAACTTATATTGGTCTATGATGGGGATTCGGCTGGCCGGCAAGCGGCTCTGCGCAGTGTGGCCGTTTTCCAGGAAGAGGGGGTTTCCGCCCGGATTAAAGTCCTGCCACCCCAGGCCGATCCGGACAGTTATTTGTTTCAAGTCGGGGCCGAACGGTTTACGCAGGAACTGGGGCAGTCCCTGCCCATGATGGTTTTTTTCCTGGACCAGTATTTGGCGGGGGTATCGGGCGACATTCAGGATCGGCTTCGGGCTTTGGAAAAAGTCCTGCCGACGATCCAGTCCCTGGCCCCCGCCGAGCAGGCGTATTATGTCAAGCTGATCGGGGAACGCTTAAGCTTGTCGGAAACGGCGATCAACCAGATGCTGAGGGCCAAAGGACAGACTAACCCGGCGGCCCGGATTGCGGAAAAAATTAAAGGTGAGCAGGTTAAAGGACTGGAATGGCGGATCATCGAAGCCCTGTTGCGAATCCCCCAAGCGCCGGAACGGCTCTTGAACCAGGACTTGCACGACGTCATGGTCGGCCCGGAAGCCCTCCAGGTGTTTGAAGCCATCACCCAAACAGTGAAAGAAAAGGGAGCGATGGATCTGGTTTGGCTGCTGGAACGGGTGGAGGAGCAGACCCTTAAAAGCCGGGTGGCGGCCCTGGCCCTTCAGGAGTTTATCGATGAACGCGATCAGGAATCCTTTTTGCAAGACTTGCTGAAGACCCTTGAGCTGAGGGCCATGCGTCGTCAAGAAAGGTCTTTACTCCAGGCGATTCAGGATCAAGAACGCCAAGGGATGACTTCTGAATTGATGACCTTGCTGGAGAGAAAACAAGACCTGCTTAAACAGCGGAAGCAACTATTAGCCCCAATGAAGAATTAAGGAGTCCTAATGTCTAAGAACACCACTCTGGAAGATTTTAAGATGATTTCTCTGGCCAAAGAAAAGGAATATCTGGATCTGGAGGAGGGCGGGGAAGCTTTGACCCAAGAATTAGTGGGCCACGAACCCATCGATGATATGCTGCTGATCTTTGAAGAAACGGATATTCAACTCCTGGACGCCGCTCCCCGGGGCCGATCCAAAGACAAGCTGGAGGAGGAACGGACCGAGGAAGATGAAGAAGCTGAAATTCGCTGGGGGGCGGAGGTGGGGGCCAAAACCACCGACCCGGTAAAGATGTATCTGAAGGAAATGGGGTATTATTCCCTGCTGACCCGGGAAGGAGAGGTGGAAATCGCCAAACGGATCGAAGAGGGCAAACACGAAGTCATCAACGCCTTGCTGGAATCCCCCGTGGGCATTAAGGAATTTATTATCTTGGGGGAAAAATTCCAACAGGGAATCGTTAAGTTGCGGGAGATCGTTCGAGACAGCGACGACGAAGAACCTTTTATCGAAACCGAAGCCCACCGAAAAAAAGTCCTGCAGCTTTTTTTAGAGGTCAAGACCATCTATGAGAAGAACATCAAGTTGCAGGAAAAATTAGGTCAGGATTTGGTGACGGCGCGAAAAAAGAAGATCAAGGATCAGATCGACGAGAACAAACACCGGATCGTCGAGCGCCTGAAGGAATTACGGTTGGACAAACGACAGATCGACCGGGTAGTCAACAAACTCCGGGCTTTCGCCGAACGCATCGAAAAGGGGGAAGCGGAGATTCAGGAGGCCGTAAAAAGAATCTCGATTCCGCTGGCGGATCTGAAAAAGCCCCTCCGCAAGTTTAAGCAAGACGGCCAGTCCCGGTCCTTAATGCGGCAGACCGGTCTTTCCAAGGAAGAGCTCCTGGAACTGGACCGCCGGGTGCGCAACGGGGAGCGAAAAGTTCGTCGGGTGGAGCAAGAATCGAAAATGACCTCCAAGTTTTTGAAAAAAATCCTCCGGCAAATCGATCATGGGGAATACAAGGCCAAGAATGCCAAATCCGAACTGATTGAGGCCAACCTGCGCCTGGTCGTCAGCATCGCTAAGAAATATACCAATCGTGGCTTGCAGTTTCTGGATTTGATCCAGGAGGGTAACATCGGACTGATGAAGGCGGTGGATAAGTTTGAATACCAGCGGGGGTATAAATTCAGTACCTATGCCACCTGGTGGGTGCGTCAGGCCATCACCCGGGCCATCGCCGACCAGGCCCGAACCATACGCATCCCGGTGCACATGATCGAAACCATTAACAAACTGATTCGCACCGCCCGCTATCTGGTCCAGGAGATGGGACGGGAACCCACCCCGGAAGAAATCGCCGAGCGGATGGAATTCCCTCTGGATAAGGTGCGCAAGGTCTTAAAAATAGCCAAAGAGCCCATTTCTCTGGAAACACCGATCGGCGAGGAGGAGGACAGCCATCTGCGGGATTTCATCGAAGATAAGAAAATATTGTCTCCTTCGGAAGCGGTGATCCGCCTGAACCTCTCCGAGCAGACCCGCAAGGTCTTATCCACACTGACCTCCAGGGAAGAGAAGGTGTTGCGTATGCGGTTCGGGATCGGGGAAAAAGCCGATCATACCCTGGAAGAGGTAGGCCGGGATTTTGACGTCACCCGGGAACGAATCCGCCAGATTGAGGCCAAGGCCCTCCGTAAGCTACGTCACCCCAGCCGGAGTAAACGGTTAAAGAGCTTCGTGGATTAGAAGACGTCCCTTCCTTTTTGAAGCTTCGCCCTTTTCAATGGGGACCCCCAGATCTGGTAGGGCCGCCTGGCTCTCTGGGAAATGGTTTTCCAGCGGTGCAGGGGCCGCGGCCGGCGAGCCAGATGGTATGCCGGCTTCGGCCGCGAGGGCCTTTCGACCCCACCCGCATTTCCTCCACCTCGAAACCGGCACGGCGGAGACGCCGGGAGAAGGCCCGATCGGGACCGGCCGACCAGACGGCCAAGACCCCTTCCGTTCGCAGGGCTTCGGCCGCGGCCTCCAGACCGCTCTCGGTGTACAGCCAGTGATTGCCTCTTCGCGTCAGATCCTCGGGTCCGTTATCTACATCCAACAGGATGGCGTCGTAGGTCCGGCGTTCCTTCAAAAGGAAGGAGGCGACGTCACCCTCGCGAACGGTGACCCGGGGATCTTGAAGCGGCCGGCCGGCCGGCTCTCCCAGGGGACCCCGGTTCCACTGGATTACGGCCGGGACCAGTTCGGCCACCACCACGCGACCTTCGGCGCCCAGGGTCCGCAGTGCCGCCGCCGCGGTAAACCCCATCCCCAGACCGCCGATCAAGACCCGGGGACGGGGCCGACCGGCGATTCGGACCAAGGCGCGTTCGGCCAGCGCTTCTTCCGATTCATGAACGGCGCTGTTCATGACTTCACGGCCTTCTATCCGGATCGAGAACTCCCCGCCCCGCTGATAGAGGCTAAGCGATTTGCCGCTCCCGGGTATCGGCGCGCTGTCGAGTAACTGCCAAGGAATCATGCACGTCTCCGGGATTTGCCGGAAAAGGATGCAGGGGGCACCTGTTACCCTCTGCTCCTCCCGCGTCCTCCCCGACCGCCACCGCCGTAACCGCCCTGGCCTCCGCGACTTTCAGTGCGAGGGCGGGCCTCGTTCACATTCATCTTTCTTCCTTTCAGCTCATGGTCGTTCAGGCCCTCGATGGCCGACCGACCCTCCGCCTGGGAAGGGAACTCCACGAATCCAAATCCCTTGGATTGACCGCTGGCCCTGTCTTTTATGATGGTGGCGGATTCAACCTGCCCAAAGGGTTCGAACATTTGCCTTAGATCCTCTTCGGTAACCTCGTACGATAAATTTCCAACGTAAAGTTTCATGCCGTTCTCCTTTTTCAATAAAGTGTCAGTCATCGTCGCTTCGCCCTTTTGGGTGAAGTCCTTCCTATCCGGTCCGGCCGCTGAGGCCCGGCGTCACCAAGGCCCGTTCTCCAGCCGAGCCACCCTTATCGCGGCCGCGCCCCTCCAAGCGCGAACCACCAAAATCCTAAAGGGCCATCAAGGCCCATTGACCTCCGAAGGACTGAGGCGCGTTTGATCCAATCCGGTAAGCGTATCCGCTTCGACCACCCAGCCCCCGCCCATGGCCTTGTAAAGGTTGATCAGGGCGCGGAAGAGGAGGCCTTGCGTCTGCGTGTAGGAAAGCTCGGTATTGAAGAGGCCCCGCTCGGCGTCCAGGACTTCCAGAAAGCTGGTGTAGCCGTTCGCGTAGCGTATTTTGGCCAAACTGAAGTAGCCCCTCAACGCCTCCAATTGTTTCTTCTGGAACGTTAATTGCTCCCGGGATTTGGCCTGATCGATGAGGGCGTCCTCCACCTCCCGGAAGGCATTCTGAATGGTCTGCTGATAACGGATTGAAGCCTGTTGCTGGACGGCTTCGGTGGCCTTGACGGTCCCGGCAATCCCGCCGGCCGTGAAAATCGGCTGGGTAATCGAGGCGGCGTAGTTCCAGTTCCGGGCTGCTCCGCTGAAAAGCTTGGACAGGTCGTTGCTTTCCAAACCCAGAAAACCGGTCAGGGAGATGGTCGGAAAATAGAGGGCCCTGGCCACGCCGATCCGGGCATTGGCGGCGATAAGGTCCTGTTCGGCACGACGGATATCCGGGCGTCTTTCCAGAAGCTGGGAGGGTATTCCCGCCGGAACGGCGGGCAGGACCAGGTCATCCACGGTTTTACCTCTGAGGATCGGTGACGGATTACGGCCGATGAGGAGACTCAAGGCGTTTTCCTGCTGGACAATGGCTTTTTGCAGGGAAGCCACCGTGACCAGAGTGGCCTGCACTTCCGATTCGATCTGCTTTAATTCCAGCTCGGAGATCAGCCCCCGATCAAAGCGAAGCTGGAAGAGGTCGAAGGCATCTTGTCGACTTTGGGCTGTTCGTTGGGCGATTTCCAACTGTTTATCCAGGTCCCGAAGATCCGTGTAGGCCGCAGCCACCGCCGTTACTATCGTTAAAATAACCGCTCGTCTGGCCTCTTCGGTGCCCAGCAGTTCAGCCCGGGCCGCTTCGGAGGCCCTGCGGAGCTTCCCCCAGAGGTCGATTTCCCAGGAAGCGGAAAGGAGCGCCTGATAGTCACTGTAGGGGTTGTCGGCCGTGGAAGGCCAGGGAGGATTGGAGTATTCGGTCACCCTTTTCTGTTGGCCCAGGGCCAAGGCATTGACCTGAGGGAAAAGGTAGGAGCGGACAAATCCGTATCGGCCCAGGAATTCTTCGACCCTGAAGGCGGCGAGCCTGATTTCTTTATTTTCCTGAAGGGCCGTCACGATCAGGCCGTTCAAGACCGGATCTTCAAACTGTTCCCACCAACGCGTGTTGACCACTTCCCTGGATTCCCCCTCTTCCAGACGCCAGCCTGAAGGGGTTTCGATGGTCGGGCGCCGGTAATCGGGTCCCAGGGTACAGGATGTTGTCAAAAAGATCAGGAGGGCGGCGATGATCGGCTTAGTCATGCTCCTTCCTCCCTTCTTGGACCGGTTCCTTTTTCTTTCGTCCATGGGCCACTCTTTCTACAACATAGAAGGTTACCGGTATAAGGAAAATGGCGATCACCGAGGCGGCGGTGGTCCCTCCCATAACGGCGGTCCCCATGATTCGGCGGGCCACGGCACCGGCTCCCTTAGAAAAGGCCAGCGGAAGAACGCCCAACAGGAAGGCGAAGGAGGTCATCAGAATCGGTCTCAGACGCAGACGGGCCCCTTCCAGGGCGGCATCGGTCAGGGGGGTTCCCCCCTCATAGCGGGTCTTGGCAAACTCTACGATCAGGATGGCATTCTTGGCTCCCAAACCAATGAGGACAATGAGGCCGATCTGGGCATAGACATTGTTAACCTGTCCCAGAATCCATATTCCGGCGAAGGCCCCGAAAACCGCCACCGGGGTGCAGAGAAGAACGCTGAAGGGCAGGGACCAGCTCTCATAGAGGGCGGCCAGGATCAGAAAAACACAGAGCAGGGAAAACCCGAATATGGCTGAGGCCGGTATCCCTTCCTGGGCCTTTTTTTCCTGAAAGGTCATGCCGATATAGTCGAATCCCATCTCGGCCGGCATGGTTCGGTGGAAGACCTCTTCGAGGGCCTTCATGACCTGCCCGGAACTGAATCCGGGTTTACCCATGGCATTGATCTGAGCCGAACGGTACAGGTTGTAGCGCATGGTAAACTCAGGACCGGGACGGGACTCCATGGTCGTCAAGGCGGAAAGCGGCACAAAGTCCCCTTGGTTATTGCGGACAGAAAATTGCCGGACATCTTCCGCCTTGGTCCGGTATTCCCCTTCGGCCTGGACAAAGACCTGCCATTGCCGGCTAAAGCGATTAAAATAGTTTATGAAATAGCCGCCCATGAAGGTCTGAAGGGTCTGGTAGACCTCTCCCAGGTCCACCCCCTGCTTAAGGACCTGGTCGCGGTCCACCTTCACAAAGCGCTGTGGAACGGCCGGGAGAAGGGTGGTGGTGACCCGGGCCAGTTCCGGCCTTTTGCGGGCCTCCTCGATGAACTTGTTGACGTTTTCAGCCAGGAAGGAAATGGGCTTCCCGGCCCTGTCTTGGAGCACCATGGTGGCCCCGCCGGCCAGACCGATGCCTTGGATGGCCGGTGGGGGAAAGGCAAAGGCCACGGCCTGGGGCAATTTCGCCAATTCGGTATTCAAGTGATTCATGATGGCCTGGTATTGCTCTTCCGGTCTTTTTCGGTCTTTCCACTCCTTCAGAGTCACAAAGAAGAAACCGCTATAGGTATTTTGGGCGATACTCATGAGGCTGAGGCCGATGATGGCCTGGTAGTGCTCCACGCCCGGTGTATTTTTGAGAATGGCTTCGATTTTTCGGCAGGTGTCGTCCGTCCGTTGAAGCGAGGCGGCCTGGGGGAGGGTCACGTTGACGTACATGTATCCCAGATCTTCCTCGGGCAGGAACCCGGTGGGAATTCTTTCACCCAGAAGTCCGCCGAGGAGGGCTATCCCGGCCAGAAGGATAAGACTCAAGGCACTTTTGCGAATGAGCGACCCGCAGAGACGGATATATCCCCTCGAGGCCTTCCCGAAGGAGCGGTTGAACCATCCGAAGAAGATTCCCAAAGGACCCCGCGTCTGTTTCCCCGGTTTGAGCAGGAGGGCGCAGAGGGCCGGGCTGAGGGTCAGGGCATTGAAGGCCGAGATAAGGACCGAGATGGCGATGGTTACGGCAAACTGCTGGTAGAGCCGGCCGGTGATTCCCGGGATGAAGATGGTGGGGATAAAGACCGCGGACAGGATCAGGGCAATGGCCATGACCGGCCCCGAGACCTCCTCCATGGCCTTAAAGGCCGCCTCTTTGGGGGGCAACCCTTCTTCGATGTGCCGCTCCACGGCCTCCACGACAATGATGGCGTCATCCACCACCAGACCGATGGCCAGGACCAGGCCGAAGAGGGAGAGGGTGTTGATCGAGAATCCGAGCAAGGGAAAGACGGCAAAGGTGCCGATGAGAGAGACCGGAACAGCCAGGGCCGGGATCAGGGTGGCCCTCCATCCCTGAAGAAAAAGGTAGACCACCAGGATGACCAAGAGCAGGGCCTCTAAAAGGGTAATGACGATTTCCTTAATTCCTTCATTGATGGACTTGGTCGTGTCTAAGGAAATGGTATAATCCAGATCCGACGGGAATCGTTTCTTGGCCTCTTCCATCAGTTTTTTTATATTTTCCACGGTGGTCAAGGCATTGGAACCGGGCAACTGGTAGATGGCCATGATCCCGGCCGGCTTGCCGTCGATACGGCCCTTGATACTATAACTTTGGCTCCCCAATTCGATGCGGGCCACGTCCTTCAGTCGGACGATCGACCCATCGGGATTGGCCCGGAGCACGATGTTTCCGAAATCTTCCTCGGAGACGAGTCGGCCCTGGGCCGTGACGGTATAGGTATATTCCTGGCCGGGTGGTACGGGCTCGTTGCCGATCTGGCCGGCCGGATTGACCGTATTCTGCTTTCTGGACGGCGTTGACGATATCGGAAACCGTGAGGCCCAACTTTCCCAGGGTGTCGGGTCTGACCCAGATTCGGATCGCATAGGGGCCGGCCCCGAAGATGGCCACCTGGCCGATGCCGGGAACACGCAGGAGCTGATCGTTGAGATTGATATTGGCATAGTTGGCCAGGAAGGTGGCGTCATAGGTTCCCTTGGGGGAAACCAGGCCGATGAGCATCATGGGTGCGGCCCGGGATTTCACCATGGTCACCCCGTAGTTGCGCACATCCAGCGGCAACTGGGCCTGGGCCTGGTTCTGCCGCATCTGGGTAAAGATCAGGTCCGTATTGGGGTCGGTTTTGACATCGAAGTTGACGAATAGGCGCGAGGTGCCGTTGCTGGCATTGACGGAATACATGTAATTCATGTTGTCCACGCCGCTGATCTGCTGCTCGATAGGCGTGGCCACCGATTGTTCGACGGTCTCCGCGTCGGCACCGGTATAGGTGGCGTAGATCTGAATCTCCGGTGGGACGATATCGGGGAATTGGGCCACGGGCAATCCCACCATGGCCACCACTCCTAATATGACAAACAAGATGGAAATGACCATGGCCACGATGGGACGGTTGATAAAGAACTTGGACATCCGGAAACCCTCCCTATTTTCGGATGATTTCCGGGGCAGCCGATCCCGGCCCTGATTTTGGAGAGACCCCGGAAGTCCCCTGAGGGTTTACCGGAAGGGACGTCCCGAAAACAGGGTTGAAGGGCTTGGTCTTCACGACCAGGCCTTCTTTGACTTTTTGGAGCCCTTCGCTGACCACCTTCTCGCCTGGATTGAGGCCTTTTTCTATGATCCAGAGATTGTCGACCCTTTCCCCCACCTTAACCGAACGGATGACCACCTTATGGTCGGAACCCACTACACCGACTTGATAACCGCCTTGAAGTTCCGTAACCGCCCTTTGGGGGATCAACCGGGCCTTTGGCCTGATCATAATCCTGGCTCTAACCCTGGCGAATTGTCCCGGCCTGAGGACATTTCCCGGATTGGGGAATAAGGCGGCCACCTTGATGGTGCCGGTTCTGACGTCCACGGATCTCGCGGCAAAGGCAAAGGCCCCCGGGTGGGGATGAACGGTTCCGTCAGCCAGGACTAACTCTAAGGGCATGTGCTGAACCCGTTTGTGGTCTTTGACCAGGTAGCGCAGGTACTCCTGCTCGCTCATGGGAATATAGACTTTGATCGGATCCACCGTGGAAACGTTCGTCAATTCCCCCGGGGTTCCCGGACCGACCAGGTTGCCGATCTGGGTTCTGGCAATGCCGGCGATGCCGTCAATGGGAGAGGTAATCCGGGTGAAGCCCAGGTCCACCCTGGCCTTATCGACCACCGCCTGGGCCGCGATCACGGCGGCCCGCGAGGCCTGCTCCGTTCCGAGGGCGTCATCCAGGTCTTTTTGGCTGACGGCTCTTCGTTCCACCAGGGGTCTGATCCGTTCGAGATTGGCCCGGGCGTTTTCCCACCGGGCCTGCTGTTCGGTGAGCTGTCCTTCGGCCTGTTCCAGGGCAGCCTGAAAGGTTCGGGGGTCGATTTTGAAAAGAATCTGGCCTTTCCGGACCAGATCCCCCTCCTTGTAATCCTGTTCAATGAGATATCCCTGGATCTGGGCTCGAATAGCGGCATTGACGAAGCCGTCGGTCGAAGCGGTCCATTCGGAATAAATCGGAACATCCTTGACCAGGACGTCCGACACCTCAACGGTCATGGTCGGCGCAGCTTCTTTGGTCGCTGTCTTACGGCATCCCTGGCTGAGAAGGGTGATCCCCAACAGCAGGAGAACGGATACCCTAGAGAATACGGTCAATCTCTTCCCTCTTACCATCCAAACCTCTCTTTAGTTCCATCGGTAGCCTTCCTCCCTGGGGGATGTCCGGCCCCGTGGTGCTCCCCTCTTCAAAGCCGGCAGAATAACTTCAAAGGGCAAAAAACTCAACTTAAAACCTCCAAACCTCACGGCACACTCTTTCGGCAGAACGGATCTATCTCTCGGGGATATTTAACATTCGGGATTTTATAGTGTCTTAGACAAGAAATAAAAGTTTCCATCCTGTCTATTGACTTAAGCGGCCCAGTAAACTATATTTTTTTCCACGAGAACGCTTTTCTATTCCTTAGTTTGTGAGGTCATGATGGTTGAAGAACATTCGGAAAGGCAGGCAATACCGGACCGCCCCCGCCGGGCAGGGCACAGGCGGTGGTGGGCCGTCATACTGTTGATCGCTCTGGTTGCGGCCGGGACGGTCGCCTATTTTGTGAAGGCGGAGAATAAGAGACCCCGGGTTGCCAAACAGGAGGCCGGCCCACCCGTTCGCGCCGTACCGGTGGCGGCCGTGGCCGCCAAGCAAGGGGATATGCCCATTTATCTTAATGGGCTGGGTTCCGTCGTTCCCCTCAATACCGTCACGGTAAAAAGCCGCGTCGACGGGCAGCTCATGGAGGTCCTTTTCCAGGAGGGACAAACCGTTGCCGGGGGTCAACTGCTGTTCCGGATCGACCCGCGACCTTTCGAGGTTCAGTTGATGCAGGCCGAGGGGCAGATGGCCCGTGACCAGGCGCTCCTGAAGAACGCCTTCCTCGACCTGGAGCGATACCGGGATCTCTGGCAGAAGGACTCTATTCCCAAACAGCAACTCGACACCCAGGAGGCCCTCGTGCGGCAGTACGAAGGTACGGTTAAGGCCGACCAGGGCCAGATCGATAACGCCAAGCTGCAATTGGTTTACTGCCGGATCACGGCCCCCATTGGCGGTCGGGTCGGTCTGCGTCTGGTGGACCCGGGTAATATCGTTCATGCCGCCGACCCCAACGGGCTGCTGGTCATCACCCAGCTTCAGCCTATCTCGGTCATCTTTTCCCTACCCGAGGACAACATTCCCCAGGTGCTCGGCCAGCTCAAGGCCGGCCGGCGGCCTCAAGTTCTGGCCCTTGACCGTGATCAGAAGAAAAAGCTAACCGTGGGAAGTCTCCTGACCATCGATAATCAGATCGATTCCACCACCGGGACGGTGCGGCTGAAGGCCCTTTTTGAAAACAGGGAACATCAACTGTTCCCCAACCAATTTGTCAATGCCCGCTTGCTGGCGGAGGTCAAAAAGGACGTCATCATTATCTCGGCGGCGGCCATCCAGCAAGGTCCCAAGGGCGCCTTCGTCTTCTTGGTCAACCCCGACCGGACCGTGTCCGTCCGTCCGGTCAGCGTGGGCGAGATACAGGGTGGAGAGGCCTCTATCACATCCGGTTTGACCGTCGGGGATAGGGTAGTCGTGGACGGCGCCGACCGGCTGCGGGAAGGGGCCAAGGTGGAACTTCGGGAAAAGGGCAACGGGAGCGGAAATAACCGGCGGAGTCGCTGATGAACCTTTCCCGCCCTTTCATCGTTCGGCCGGTGGCCACCACCCTGCTGATGGTGGCCCTTCTTTTGGCCGGCGCCGTGGCCTACCGCGAGCTGGCCGTCTCGGCCCTGCCTCAGGTGGATTACCCCACCATTCAAGTCCGGACTTTTTATCCCGGCGCCAGTCCCGATGTCATGGCCTCGTCGGTGACCGCCCCTCTGGAACGCCAATTCGGTCAAATGCCCGGTCTGACCCAGATGACCTCCACCAGTTCCAGCGGCAGTTCGATCATCACCTTGCAGTTCACCCTGGACTTGAGTCTCGACGTGGCCGAGCAACAGGTCCAGGCCTCGATCAATGCGGCCTTTACCTTTCTTCCCCGGGACTTGCCGTCTCCGCCGGTCTACAGTAAAGTCAATCCGGCCGACGCCCCGATCCTGACCCTGGCCCTGACCTCCAAGACGTTACCCCTGCCCACCGTGGAAGACCTGGCTGACACTCGGTTCGCCCAAAAGATCTCCCAATTGCCCGGTGTGGGTTTGGTAAGCATCAGCGGCGGGCAGCGGCCGGCGGTGCGGATTTTGGCCAATCCGACGGCCCTGGCCTCCTATGGGTTGAATTTGGAAGACCTGCGGACGGCCATTACCAACGCCAACGTCAATCTGGCCAAGGGCAGCTTCGACGGCCCGCGCCAGGCCTATATCATCCAGGCCAACGATCAGCTCTTCACCAGCAGTCAATACCGCCCCCTGATCATCGCCTACAAAAACGGGGCCCCCATTAAATTATCCGATGTGGCCGAGGCGGTGGACGATGCCGAAAATATCCAGCAGGCGGCCTGGACCAACACGGATCCGGCCGTGATCTTAAATATCCAGCGACAGCCGGGGGCCAATGTCATCGAAGTGGTCGACCGGATCAAAAAATTGATGCCCAAACTGCAAAGTTCCCTGCCGACGGCCGTACAGGTCTCGGTCCTGACCGACCGAACCACGACCATTCGCGCCTCGGTCCGGGATGTGGAGTTCGAGCTGATGCTGGCCGTGGCCCTGGTGATCCTGGTCATCTTTATCTTCCTGCGCAACTTTTCGGCCACGACCATTCCCAGTGTGGCCGTCCCCTTGTCCCTGGTGGGCACATTCGGGGTGATGTATCTGTTGGGATTCAGTCTGAACAACCTCTCCCTGATGGCCCTGACCATTTCCACCGGCTTCGTGGTCGATGACGCCATTGTCATGATCGAAAATATCTCCCGGTTCATCGAGGAAGGGGACGATCCCCTCGAAGCCGCCCTCAAAGGCTCCAAACAGATCGGCTTTACCATCCTGTCCCTGACCGTCTCGCTCATCGCCGTGCTCATCCCCCTCTTGTTCATGGGGGACGTGGTGGGCCGGTTGTTCCGGGAATTTGCCGTCACCCTGGGAGTGACCATCATTATTTCCGCTGCCGTCTCCTTGACCCTAACGCCCATGATGTGCGCCCGTCTCCTCAAACACACGCCCGTGGAGCGACAGGGCCGATTTTACCGAGTGTCCGGACAGATGTTCGACCGTATTATCGCAGCCTACGGAAGGACCCTGCGCTGGGTTCTCGGACACCAGAAGGCGACGTTAATGGTGGCCGTCGGCACCCTGGTCCTGACCGTGGTCTTGTTTTTCATCGTTCCGAAAGGGTTTTTCCCGGTCCAGGACACGGGGGTCATCCTCGGTATATCGGACGCCCCCCAATCGATCTCCTTTTCCGCGATGGCCGGAAGGCAACAGGACCTGGCCAAGGTCATCCTGAAGGATCCGGCAGTCATGAGCCTGTCCTCTTTTATCGGCATCGATGGGACCAATGCCACCCTTAACAGCGGACGTATTCTGATCAATCTCAAGCCCCTGGAGGAGCGCCGGATCAACGCCACCCAGGTGATCAACCGACTCCAGCCGGAACTGGCCCAAGTCGAAGGAATCAAGCTCTTTCTCCAGCCGGTGCAGGACCTCACGGTCGACGCCCGGGTCAGCCGCACGCAATTTCAATATACCATGGAAGACCCCGACGCCAAGGAATTGTATGCCTGGGCCCCCAAGCTGGTTAAGGCCTTAAGCGAGCGTCCCGAACTTCAGGACGTCAGCAGCGATCAACAGGACCAGGGGCTGCGGCTGGCCGTGGACATCGACCGCAGCACGGCATCGCGCTTCGGCATCCAGCCGCAACTCATCGACGACACCCTTTACAATGGCTATGGGCAGCGGATCATTTCGACCATCTTTACCCAATTGAACCAGTACCGGGTCATTCTGGGCCTTAAGCCGGAGTTTCAGCAAGATCCGAGACAAATAGGGAACCTCTACCTCCAGGGCACGAATAGCGGTCAAGTACCGCTCAGCGCCTTTACCCGGATCTCGGAGACGACCGGGCCGCTGCTCATCAGCCGTCAAGGACAATTCCCCTCGGTGACCGTCTCCTTCGACCTGAAAAAAGGGGCCTCTCTGGGAAAGGCCGTTCAAGCGGTGGAGGAGACGGCCCACCAATTAGGCCTCCCCCCCAGCATCCGGGGCAGTTTTCAGGGAACGGCCCAGGCCTTCAAGGCCTCCCTGGCCAGCGAACCCCTGCTGATCCTGGCGGCCCTGATAACGGTCTACATCGTCCTGGGAATCCTGTATGAGAGCTATATCCACCCCATCACCATCCTTTCCACCCTGCCGTCGGCCGGGGTGGGGGCTTTCCTGGCCCTTTTGATCTTCCGATCCGAATTCAGTGTCATCGCCCTGATCGGTATCATCTTGCTCATCGGGATCGTCAAAAAGAACGGGATTATGATGGTCGATTTCGCCCTCGAGGCCGAGCGAAAAGAGGGAAAGAGTCCGGAGGAGGCCATCTATCAGGCTTCTTTGCTGCGTTTCCGGCCGATCATGATGACCACCTTGGCCGCCCTGCTCGGGGCCCTTCCCCTGGCCATCGGCGGAGGAGTGGGATCGGAGCTTCGACACCCGCTGGGCATATCCATCGTCGGCGGTCTGATCATCAGCCAGATCCTGACCCTCTACACCACGCCGGTCATCTATCTGGGTTTCGACCGGTTGGCCAGAAGGATCAAAGAACGTGGGACCAATAAGACAAAGACGGAATAATGAAGGATTCCAGTAAGAATGAATCTTTCAGCCCACTTCATCAATAGACCCGTAGCCACCACCCTGCTCACCCTGGGACTGGCCCTGTCCGGAATCATCGCCTTTCGCCTGCTGCCGGTATCGCCTCTGCCGCCGGTGGATTTCCCCACCATCCAGGTGTCGGCGGCCTTGCCCGGGGCGGATCCCGAGACCATGGCCACATCGGTGGCCGCCCCACTGGAGCGCCAGTTCGGACGCATCGCCGGAGTCACCGAGATGACCTCGACCAGCTACCGGGGCTCTACGGGCATTGTCTTGCAGTTTGACCTGAACCGCAATATCAACGGGGCGGCCAGGGACGTCCAGGCAGCCATCAATGCCGCCCGGGGTTATCTCCCGGCCAACCTTCCCAGCAACCCGACCTACCGCAAGGTCAACCCGGCCGATGCCCCTGTCCTGATTGTCGCCCTGACCTCGGATACGATCACCACGGCCAAGCTTTATGACGCGGCCTCGAGCATCATGCAACAGAAACTGTCCCAGGTGGAGGGGGTGGGCCAGGTGTTTATCGGCGGCAGTTCCCTCCCGGCCGTACGGGTGGAATTGAACCCTTCGGCCTTGAACAAATACGGGGTCAGCCTGGAAGACGTCCGGGGCGTCTTGAGCCGGACCACGGTGAATCGGCCGAAAGGCCAGTTGTCCAACCGGGAAAAGACCTGGGAGATCCAGACCAACGACCAGCTCCGAACGGCGGATAAGTATCCACCCTTGATCATCAATTACCGGGCCGGCGCCGCCCTCCGGCTATCCGATGTGGGCCGGGTGACTGACTCGGTGGAAGACCTGCGCACCGCCGGGATGGTCAACGGAAAACCAGGCAGTTATGGCGGTTATCTTTCGACAGCCCGGGGCCAACATCATCGAAACGGTCGATCGGGTTAAGGCCCTGCTTCCCCAGCTTAAAGCCGCCCTGCCCGGAGAAGTGGAGTTCTCCGTCGTTTCCGACCGAACCCCCCCCATCCGGGGTTCCTTGAGAGATGTGGAGCGGGCCCTGGTCGTCTCTTTCCTTCTGGTCATCCTGGTGGTCTTCGGCTTCTTAAGAAGCTTCCGCTCCACCGTCATTCCGGGCGTGGCCGTGGCCGTCTCCCTGATAGGCACCTGTGGGGTGATGTACCTGTTCGGCTACAACCTGGACAACCTTTCTCTTATGGCCCTGACCGTGGCCACGGGATTTGTGGTGGATGACGCCATCGTGGTCCTGGAAAACATCACCCGCCACATCGAAGAGGGCGTCCCCCCTCGGGAGGCCGCCTTCCAGGGAGCCCGGGAAATCGGCTTTACCGTTTTGTCCATGAGCACCTCCCTGGTGGCCGTTTTCATTCCCATCCTGCTGATGGGCGGCATGGTGGGTCGATTGTTCCGCGAGTTTGCCGTCACCCTGTCCGCGGCCATCATGGTCTCTTTGGTTGTTTCGCTCACCACCACGCCCATGATGTGCGCCGTCCTCCTAAAACCCAGAAAAACCAGTGCCCACGGCCATCTTTATAAAATTAGCGAAGCGGCTTTCACCGGGATGCACCGGCTCTATGAAAGAACGTTGCGTTGGGCCTTTCGACACCCTCGATTGATGCTCCTGCTGATGCTGGTCACGGTGGTAACCAGCGGCGTCCTCTTCGTTATCGTTCCCAAGGGCTTTTTCCCGGAGCAGGATACCGGCCGGATCGCCGGCAGCATTCAGGCCGAACAGGACATATCCTTTCAGGCCATGCGGGCCAAGTTGGCTCAAATATTGGACATCATCAAATCCGACCCGGAAGTGGTCTATTCCGCGGGTTTTACCGGGGGCGGCGGAGGCGGAGGCACGGCGGCCAATACCGGCCGGATGTTTATTACCCTGAAACCCTTCGAGCAGCGGACATCCGATATCGGGCAGGCGATTGCCCGGCTCCGTAAAAAGCTGGCCCAGGTGCCCGGGGCCCCGACCTATCTTCAGCCGGTCCAGGACCTGCGCATCGGAGGGAGGCTCAGTAATGCCATGTATCAATATACCCTCCAGGGTGACAATTTGGCCGACCTGACGACCTGGGCCCCCCGTATCCTTCAGCGGCTCCGCAGCCTGCCGGGGCTGGTGGATGTGAGCAGCGATCAGCAGAACAAGGGGCGGGAGGCCCGGCTGGAGATCGACCGGGCTACGGCCTCGCGGCTGGGGATTACTTCCCAGATGATCGACAACGTCCTCTACGACGCCTTTGGGCAGCGGCAGGTGGCCATCAATTACACGCTGTTAAATCAATACCACCTGATTATGGAGGTGGCCCCGGAATACTGGCAGCAGCCGGAAACACTTAAAGACATCTATGTCCGCGGAGCCAATGGGGCTATGGTGCCCTTAAGCGCCTTCAGCCGGTTCGAGCGCAATGCCACTTCGCTCGCCGTCAACCACCAGAGTCAGTTTCCTTCGGTGACCATCTCTTTCAATTTGCTGCCCGGGAAACCCCTCGGGGAGGCCGTTCAGGCCGTGGAGACCGCCACCCATCAAATGGGGATGCCGACCTCCATCCGGGGCAGTTTTTCAGGGACGGCCCAGGCCTTCCAGGCCTCTTTGGCCAACCAGCCGCTGCTCATCCTGGCGGCCCTGGTGACGGTTTATATCGTGCTCGGCATTCTCTATGAGAGCTATATCCATCCCATCACCATCCTCTCCACCCTCCCGTCGGCCGGGGTGGGGGCGTTACTGGCCCTGCTGATCTTCCGCACGGATCTAAGCGTCATTGCCTTTATCGGGATCATCCTGCTGATCGGCATCGTCAAAAAGAACGGCATCATGATGGTGGACTTCGCCATAGAGTCCGAGCGTAAGGAAGGGAAGAGTCCGGAGGAGGCCATCTATCAGGCCTGTTTGTTACGGTTTCGGCCGATTATGATGACCACCATGGCGGCCCTGCTCGGCGCCTTGCCCCTGGCCTTGGGCCGCGGGGTGGGCTCGGAGCTTCGTCGCCCCCTCGGTATTGCCATTGTCGGCGGACTGGTCATCAGCCAGATGCTCACCCTGTATACGACGCCCGTGATGTATCTCTACCTGGACCGGTTCAGGTTACGAATGAAAGGATTGCGCCAGAATCGCCATCCGGTTGCGATAGGCCATACTCCCAGAGAAGGTGTGAGGTGAAAACGTGAAACCCATGATCAGGGGAATGAAGCGGATGTGGATAGCGGTGCTGCCGCTCTTGTTCGCCGCCTGTGTTGTCGGGCCCGATTATCAAAGACCCGACGCTCCTGTGCCGGAAGCCTATAAAGAAACCTCTGAAACCGCGGGTTGGAAAACGGCTCAGCCAGCAGATGCCGTGGCCCGGGGGGATTGGTGGAACGTATTCGACGATCCCCAGTTGAACGACCTGGAGGAACAGATAAACCTCTCGAACCAGAACGTCAAGGCGGCTGAGGCCCAGGTCCGTCAGGCCCAGGCGTTGGTCCAGATCGCCCGGGCCAGTTATTTTCCCTTCGTCACCACCGGCGTCACCTATACGCGGGCGGATGGTTCCTCCACCCTCTCCAGGGGCCAGGCTTTCGGGGACACCACCACATCGGATTTTCTCTTACCCGTCAACCTGTCCTGGGAGGCCGACGTCTGGGGCCGCATCCGCCGCACGGTCGAGGCCAGCCGGGACAGCGCCGAGGCGAGCGCCGCAGACCTCGAATCCGCCCGTTTGAGCGCGCAGAGTGCGCTCGCCCAAGCCTATTTTCAACTGCGAACGGTTGACACCCAGAAAAAGCTTCTCGAGGCGACGGTCGGAGCTTACCAAAAGGCGCTGGACTTGGCCCAGAACCGCTATGGCGGCGGGGTGGCGGGAAAAGTGGATGTCCTCCAGGCCCAGACGCAGTTGGAGTCCACCAAGGCCCAACTGATCGACCTGGGCGTGCAGCGCGCGCAGTTGGAACACGCCCTGGCGCTCCTTATCGGGAAGCCGGCGTCGGCCTTCTCCCTGGCGTCGGCCCCGTTTAACCCGCTCCCGCCCGCCGTACCCGTCGGCCTGCCCTCGGAGCTTCTCGAACGAAGGCCCGATATCGCGGCGGCGGAGCGGCGGGTGGCCGCGGCCAACGCGCAGATCGGCGTGGCCACAGCCGCCTTCTTCCCGAGATTTACCCTAAGCTTATTGGGCGGATTCGAAAGCGGCGACATTTCAAAGTGGCTCACCTGGCCCAGTCACTTCTGGTCGCTGGGGCCTTCCCTGGCGCAGCCGCTCTTTGCCGGCGGCTCGATACAGGCCCTGACGGACCAGGCGAGAGCGGCCTACGACGGCGCGGTGGCGTCTTACCGCCAGACCGTACTGACGGGTTTTCAGGAGGTAGAGGACAACCTGGCCGCGCTGCGCCTTCTTGAACGCGAGGCGCTGGTGCAGGAGGCGGCGGTGCAGGCGGCGCAGCAATCGCTCACGGTGACCATGAATCAGTACCAGGCGGGGATCGTGAGCTATCTCAACGTGATTGTGGCGCAGACGATTGCCTTGACGAACGAGAGGGCGGCGGTAGACATTGCCGGGCGGAGGATGACGGCTACGGTACTGCTCATCAAGGCGCTGGGCGGCGGGTGGACATCGGCATCATCCGTCCCTCGGTGATAGAGATGATGATTGTCCACCGGTCTCCCATTGACCGCCAGGATGATGTCTTGTGCTTTTAGGCCCGCCTTTTCTAAAAAATAGAATAGGTAATGATCCCGCAGACGGCCACCATCAAAATCAAGCCCAGGACGAAGGCCGCATCGGCCATCCTTTCCAGGCGATGCATGCGACGAATACTGCGCATTCGCAAGGCCCAATAACTGCAAAGACAGGAGCAGAGAAAGAAAAGGGCGTCGACAGAAAGAAGATCGTCGGCCAAGGTATCGATCTTCTGGGTGGAAATAATAACGCGAATAAGGCCGATTACCGTCAGGCAGACACCGACCATGGCGGCTGATACCGAAAAAAGGTGGATGCAAATGTCCTCTTCGAGCGGCTGGTTCATTCTTCGCTGAGGCATGGTAGCGTTCTCCTTGAGAATTCGTTTTTTAGTGCTGGTGAATCCATGTTCCAGTGAAAACCGGCAAGGGCGGTATTTTGTTTCCCTTATCAGATGTTCAGACGGCCTTAGCCAAACTGCAACAGGATGTGCAGTCCGTGCGGTAGCCTCAACGTTACCGTTTGAATCCTAGAGCCGGCCAGAGAACAAACAACTGTGGGCGTAGGTCTGGTATTGGATAATTCTTTCGGCGTATAGGTTGACGACGGATCGAATTCGCTTAAGAAAATACGATGGACTTCTATGCTTGATCTACGAGGGGCATTAGGGATTATCTTTTCTCTTTGAGTAATTTGTCAGCATATTCCGGATAGTGTTTCGTTAGGCAGTCAGGGCAAATCGAATGGCTAAACTTCGCAAGGGAATTTGCACTGATATAGTCTTCCAATGCTTTCCAATCGATGTCTTGTCTGATCTTTTTGCAATGGGCACAAATGGGGATAAAACCTTCAAGAATTTTAATTTCCTTCTCTAATTTCTTTCGAAAGTAGTGATACGAAGAAAATATAACAAAGAAGTATATCACTAACTCAAAGATAACTTCACCTTTTCGTTGGGAAAATTTTGTTGGTTCGTCACCAAACAGGTAATGGGGTAAATCCAAAAGCTCATTGGCTATTGTCAAAGAAACAAAACCTGTCAGCATAACTAGAAATACAATCCAAATTCTTTTGTGGGCCCGTAAAGGCAATTTGTTTCGATTTCTTGACATAGATCTACCCTCCTCATTTTTTTAATGAAATGCCGAGGCGACGATCTCCTGAACTTCCTTGGGGGTGGTGGCACCGAGGGCCTCTTTGGCGAGGGCTTGGGCCTGATCAATCGTCACCTGTCGGATAGCGTGGCGTACACGGGCAGCCAGAAATGGATTCAGGCTGAGGTCCCTGACGCCCATTCCAACCAACAGGCAGGCGACCGAGGGATCACTGGCCGCTTCCCCGCATACGGCTACGGCCACCCCTTGGTCCACGGCGGCCCGGACTGATCTGCTCCGTGGCCCGCAGCACGGAGGGATGAAGAAACGAAAGCACCCCGGAATGTCCCTGTGATCCACGGTCCATGGCCAAGATGGAGTGGGCGAGATCGTTGGTCCCAATGGAGACAAAATCCACGATTTGCAAAATCCCCCGGATATCAAACGCCGCGGCCGGAGTCTCAATCATGGCCCCGATAGGTGGTCGTTTGCTGAGTTGCTCGCTCTGCAACACTTCATCCACCAAACGGCAGGCCTCGCTTAAGTCGGCCACGCCCATGACCATGGGGAACATGATTTTCACATTACCTCTTTGGGCGGCTCGGAGGATCGCCAGGATCTGGGTGCGGAACATGGCTTTCTCGGCCAGGGAATAGGCCAGACCGCGCAGGCCGGTGCGCAAAGCCATATCGTTGGCGATGCCGTCAAAGCGCGGCATCTTGTCCCCGCCGAGATCCATCGTGCGGATGACGACCGGCCGCGGATCAAGCATGCCTGCCACCTCGGAATAGGCCGCCGTTTGAGTCTCCAGGTCCGGCGGCCGTTCGGCCTCCAGAAACAGGAATTCCGAGCGAAACAGGCCTACGCCGTCCAGTCGATGCTCCAGGACTAGGCGCGCCTCGTCCGGGCGGCCGATATTCGCCTGTAACCCGATATCCACACCATCCTTCGTGATGCATGGCTGGACCGGCTCCTGCGCGGCGACGGTCGCGAACAGGGCGGATTGCGTCTTGCGCGACGCAAAGCGCGCCGCCTGCGCCTGGGTCGGGGCCACCGTAACGGTTCCCGCTTCCGCATCCACCAGCAAACGGTCTCCAGAGGCCAGCAGCAACGTGGCGTCCTTGATGTCGCAGACAGCCGGAATGTGTCTGCCTCGGGCCAGGATCGCGACATGCGACGCGGGACCCGTCCTCTCGGTGACGATGGCGGCCAGGTTGACGGGATCGATCCGCAGCGCATCGGACAAAAGGAGTTCCTCGGAGACCAGAATTGTTCCCGGCGGGAGGGCGGTCAGTCGGTTCGAGGCCCGCTTCCCCGAGGTTCTGAGGTTGCGCAGAACCTGATGACCGAGGTCGCGCACGTCGGCGCTGCGCTCCCGCATGAATTCCTGTTTCGACCCCTGGAACCGCCGCTCCATTTCTCGGACCTCGGCCTGCACGGCGTGTTCGACCCCGACGAGATCCTCACGCACCCGCCGTTTGCATTTCTGCGGAAAGGAAGGATCGTTGAGCATGGCCAGGCGTATCTCAACCAGATCGATCTCATTGTCCGCCTGTTGGCGCTGAAACTGCTTCCGGATGTTTTCCAACTCGAGGATTGACGCCTCCAAGGCGCGGTCAAGCCGGTCTATCTCCGATTCCACGTCATTGGGAGAAATGTTTGGCTCGCCGAATGTGGATTCATGATCCGGCAGGTAGACCACGGCCACCCCGTCCGCCAATCCAGGAGAAATCCCTCTGCCTTGCAGGGTCGTGCCCACCAATCGGGAGAAGGCGCGAAGATGCTGCATCTCTTCGTCCTTCGTCGTGAGGGCCTTCTTCATCTGTTTTGTCTGAATGGCCTTTCGGCCCATCAAGTACACATACAATGATAGGGCGAGTGCTTCGATTGCGGCATTGATGCTCTCTATGGGAAGCAATTCAGGTACCTGCCAAAGAACTTCAAAATAGACTCTCATCACTGGGAGCAGGATGGATAAGACATAGGCCAGGGTCTTCCTGTCCATCCACGCCGCTAGGCCAATGGGGATAACATACAGGAGAGGAAAGCGAATATCTCGTCCTGTGACCAAGTCAATGGACAATGTAACCAGCGCGATTAGCAGGCAAATGGCCGAAGGGTTTCTCTCGGTGACCTGTTTCACAAATCGCAGAGCACGTGTCATGGATGAAGCTCTCGTCGTCCTATTAGACGCCAACAATACTTGGACTTATCTGCCAATTATAAGAGGTGTTGTTTAATAGATCCTTATTAAATTTAGTGGTTCAGGACCTTAAAAAGGTTAAATACCGACCGAAAATCCTTATTCAAAACTATAAAAACAAATTTAACCTAATCAAATACCCCCTGGTCTAAAAAACTATGATCATTTCAAACGATGAGGATATTTTATCAGGCAATCCGAGCTTAGGAGAATCCAAATGAAAAAGTTCATCGTTTTGTTAACCATCTGTTCGATGCTCACTTTTTTTATTCCCGCCAAACAAGCGGAGGCCCACAGCGGGTTCGGCTGGTTCCTCCCCGGATTGATTATCGGCGGGGCCCTTAGCTGGGGCCTGAGCCCTCACTACTACTACCCGCCGCGTTATTATTATCCGCCTCCAGCCTATTATTATCCTCCGCCTGCCTATGATTATCCCGCCTCCGGCTTATGGTTCACCTCCACCGTCACCGGAGACCCTTCCGCGAGAAAGCGCCCAGGCACCGCCGCCTGGAGTCCAGCTCTTCATCTACCCTCGCCAGGGTCAGACCCAGGAGAAACTGGAGATGGATCGCAACGATTGCCACAACTGGGCCTTAGGCCAGACTGAATATGACCCGACCAAGCCGCCGCCCAGTGATATGCCTCCTGTTCAGATCGGTCAAAAAAGTGCGGATTACCAACGGGCCTTGGGGGCCTGCCTTGATGGCCGGGGGTACACGGTAAGGTAATGGAAGTCTAACTCCATACTTCGAGAATAGACCTAAGATAACGAGCTATGAAACACCATTTCAATAAGATCAATGCCATATTGATTATTATCTTTGCCGGATGGTTCATCGGAATTCCCATCTATAGTGGGTACTCACTGTTGAATGAAGCCGATTTCCTGGCCGCCTTACCCCAATTTGAGAACCCGGACCTCGATAGCTTTTCATCCATCATGAAAAAACAGTCTTTTCCTATTATCCCGACCCTAATTCCTATTTTCCTCCCGATAGGCCGCCTGGCCTTTCACTCCTTTCCCCAAACCTTCTCCCTCGAAAGAATCAACCCGATCCTTCGCTGTTAAAATCGATCTTTGGAGAAAGATGGTCGTCTTACTCCTTGAAATTTTTCAACCAGTCAAGTTCATGGAATTTTCCAGAAAGGAGAAAATCTAATGAAAACCGGAACTAAAATAGTATCGATGCTTGTTTTGATGGTTTTTTGCTTCAGCGCTTACGAAGCCTACGCCTTTGGAGGGCATGGCGGACGTGGGTTTGAGGGGAAGCACCTCAAATGGATACTGGCCAAGGCCGGGGTCCCATTGACCGACGAACAGAAAACTCAAATCAAGGGGATTTTTCAGCAAAACCGCGAACAGATGAAGGCGGCGCGGACCGCTTTATTCCAAGCACGACGGGATCTTAAAATAACTATATTGTCCGGCCAATTGCCAGAGGACCAGATCAAGGGCCAGGTTGATGCCAATATAGTGCCCCAGATCAGTAAGCTGGCGGAGAACCGGGCCGTTCTTTATAACCAAATCGTCTGGAACGTGTTAACGTCGGAGCAACGGGCTGCGCTGCAGGCCCAGGCCAGCTCCAAACAGGCCCAGCCATAAAGATGGTTTAAATTGAAAAAAAGGGATCGGGGGCGTTTTCTTGTTCTTTGCCCCTGATCCCTTTTATTCGTTCTTAAAGGGGATTGGTTGTGGGTGTTGTCGGGCTAGAGGCTGCCAATAACCGTGATGGAGTTTGAGGGATAAATTTTTGGAAGATACGGCATTTCTCCGAACCGCGATTCCAAGAGGGATTTTGGAAATTCGTGCCCTTTGGACGGATCCTAAACCCGATCAAGATCGGATTATACCAGGAAAAAGGAAATCGTTGCGTGACAAAAAAGGGGAATATCCATTGACTTTCTAAACCAGTTCGCCTACATTAATAAATTTGGGTGGGCCCATAGCTCAGTTGGAAGAGCCACCGGCTCATAACCGGAAGGTCCCTGGTTCGAGGCCAGGTGGGCCCACCACTAATGATCATTGTGCGAAGATTCGAAATAAAATTATGCTCCATCAAAACAGTAAAAAACGAATTCCCAAACCGGGCATGGAATGGGATGACCTAAAAAGGGTGCCACGCTAAGCGGGCGCCCTTTTTGTTTAATAGCGGATGGCGGTCACCATAAAAGAAATCACCCATTGGCTCGATTCCCAATATCCTCCTCATTGGGCCGAGGATTGGGACCGAGTCGGACTACAGGTGGGCGATCCGGGGCAAGCGGTTCGGCGTCTGGGAATCGCCCTGGAGGCCTCCTCCCGAACGGTTCAGTGGGCGGCCTCTGAATCCATTCAACTGCTTCTTTGCCACCATCCTTTATTATTCCAGCCAATTAGCCGGATCCGGTATGATCAGGAGCCCGGTCGGACGGTTCGGGAGCTGATCCGGGGGGAGATCGCCCTCTGGGTGGCCCACACCAACCTGGATGCGGCCCCGGAAGGGGTCAGCACGGCCCTGGCCCGACGATTGGGGTTAACCCGGTTGAAACCTCTGGAGGAAAAAGTCAGGGATCTCTGTAAACTGGTAGTCTTTGTTCCGGCGGGTTATGAAGAAAGTCTGCAGGAAGCCCTTAAATTTCCGGGTATCGGTCAAATCGGCCCCTATCGGTTTTGCACCTTCTCCGCCCGCGGGGAAGGGCGATTTACCCCCGAATCCGGGTCCCATCCCTTTCAGGGAAAAGCCGGGCTTGAAAGCCGGGCAGCGGAAACCCGGTTGGAGGTTCAGGTCCCAAGGGCGCAAGCCGATGAATTGCTTAGACGTTTGCGTCTCGCCCATCCCTATGAGGAGATGGCCTATGACCTCTACCCCCTTCAGAACTGCGCGGTCGGGGTGGGGATAGGGCGGCTGGGGATGTATGAACCCCCGCTATCCTGGGATCGATTTATCACTTTCCTGCGGGAGGCTGCCGAAGCGCCTTGTATCCAAGTTGCCGGAAAGATTCCGGAAACAATAGAGCGGGCCGCTGTCTGCGGGGGCGCCGGGCGTTCTTTGATTCCGGCCGCTTTGGCCGCTCAGGCCCAGGTTTTCATAACCGGTGAGATCGGACATCATCCTTCCGTGGAGTTTTCGGGGGAGGGCATGGCCTTGGTCAGCATTGGCCACTATGTTTCTGAAAAATGGATCCTCCCGGTTTTAGGCCGGCAATTGACCGAAGCCTCGGAGGCGCAGGGTTGGGAGTTGGAGGTCCGGATTCACCTGGAACCGGGTGATCCCACCTGTCGTTATTTTTAACTGGGAAACGACTTCAATGTAAGGGGAATCGGATGGAGGAACAAATTCGTCAATTGGTTTGTCTGCAGCGCATCGATAACGATATTCAACAAGTGAAGGTCCAAACCGAGGAGACTCCCCGTCGTTTGGCCGGGATTGATTTGGAACTCCAAACGGCCCGACAAGCCTATGAGACCTTTGCGAACGGCTTGGAGGAAGTGAAGAAACAGCGGCGCGGTCTGGAGAAGGAAGTCGAGCAAATCGACCAGAAAATAAAAAAAAGCCGGACCAAACTGATGGAGGTAAAGAACAATAAAGAATATAAGGCCATGCTCACCGAGATTGATGAATTGAACAGAAGCAAGGGGAGCCAGGAAGACGCCCTTTTAGAACTGATGGAACAAATGGAGGCCTTGACCCTACAGGTTCGGGAGCAAAAAAAAGCGTTAGATGCGAAGATCGCGGCCGGTAAAACCCAAAAAGAAAAATGGGAAAAGGCCGGTGAGGTTTATGGAGAGGAATTAGCCCGGCTTGAGGAGGATCGGAAAAAGGCGGCCGCCGGGGTGGAGCAGGCGCATCTCCGGCAATATGAATTTTTGAGGGATCGGTTGCGCGGTTTGGCCCTGGCCGAGGTTCGCAACGCCGCCTGTATGACCTGTCATATGCAAATTCCCCAACAGTTATTCAACGAAATCCAACGGTGCGACCGGATAATCAGTTGCCCGAACTGTCTGCGGATCTTATTTTATTCGGGGAAACCCGAAGCCGCCAAGGAATAGACCCTGTCTGCTTTCAAAAAACAGGCTGCCGGGTCCTGGGTGGTATTTTCCGATGGGGCGGCTAAAGGAAATCCCGGGCCTTCCGGGGCCGGATGGCACATCCGCGATCCCCAGGGACAGATCCGGTCGGAAAACGGAAAATTCTTGGGGCATGGGACCAATAACGAAGCGGAATACCAGGCCTTGACGGCGGCGCTCGAAGAGGCCTTGTCCTTGGGTGCCAAGACGGTTAAAGTTCATCTGGATTCAGAACTGCTGGTCCGCCAGATTAACGGACAATACCGGGTAAAAAGTGATCGTTTGCGGAAATTCTACCAACAGGCGCAAGATCTTTTGAGACGTTTTCAGGAATATGCTATAATTCATATACCCCGGGAACAGAACCAGGAGGCGGACCGGTTGGCCAATGAGGCCATTAAAAATCATTTTAAAGCCTAACCAAGAATAATGGAGTGATGGAGTAGCGGAGTAGTGGAGTGATGGTCTGCAAAGATCGCCACAGATCAAAGATAAGCAGGACTCCTTCTTTTAACCCAATACTCCGGTACTCCGTAACTCCACCACTCCGGTTTCTAAATAGCGTGGAAGTGGATCAGATGATCGCCCGCCTTTCGGCGGGAGGAAAGTCCGAGCTCCATAGGGCAGGATGCTGGGTAACACCCAGTCCCGGTGACGGGAAGGAAAGTGCCACAGAAAATATACCGCTCCGCCTCAAGCGGAGTAAGGGTGAAAAGGCGGGGTAAGAGCCCACCGGTATCCCGAGTGATCGGGATAGCCTGGTAAACCCCATCCGGAGCAAGACCAAATAGGGGGGTGTTACGGGTGGCCCGCCCAAGGCCCCCGGGTTGGTTGCTAGAGGTCCGAAGCAATTCGGACTCTTAGAGGAATGATCATCATCCCGGCCGGCGTGAGCCACCGGGAAACAGGACTCGGCTTATGATCCACTTCCACCTATTTTTTTTCACCATCATCCAGGGGGGGGCAAGCTATGCCCGCCGCCGAAAAAAATAGAGATCAGACCTTGAAGACCATTGCCTTGATCACCGCCGGCGGGAAAGGTCAACGGATGCAATCCCCCACGGCCAAACAGTTTTTACTCTTGGGGGGAAAACCTATCCTGGCGCAGACCATCGCGGTTTTTGAAGCCTGCCCGATCGTGGATGAGATCTTTATCATCGTTCCGCAAGATGAAATGGCGAAGGTTCAAACGGACATCGTCGAAAAGTACCAATATAAGAAAGTGCTCAAAGTGGTCCGTGGAGGCCGGATGCGACAGCAGTCCGTCTGGAATGGGTTGCAGGCGATAAAGTCGGATTGTTCCTGGGTGGTAGTTCACGACGGGGTCCGCCCTTTGATCAGGCCCGAATTGATTGAAGCCGGCCTGAGGGAAGCCAGGCAGACCGGGGCCGCCATCGTAGCCGTTCCGGCCCGGGATACGGTCAAACGATTAGCCCCGGGGGGGAAATTGCAGACCCTGCCCCGAGAGGAAATCTGGCTGGCCCAGACGCCGCAAATTTTTGACTTTTCCCTGCTCTACCGGGCTCACCAGAAAGCGAGTCAGGAAAATTTCACGGGTACGGATGACGCTTCCCTGGTGGAACGCCTGGGGCAAGCGGTCAGCCTGATTCCCGGTGACTACGGGAACATCAAGATTACCACCCCGGAAGACCTGACGTTGGCCGAGAGCCTGATAAATCAGCGGAGGAAAGACCTGTGATCCCGCCTTTCCGAGTGGGATTGGGTTATGATGTCCACCGGCTGGTTCCGGAAAGGGCCTTGATTCTGGGGGGGGTCGAAATCCCTCATTCGCTTGGGCTGGAAGGGCACTCCGATGCCGATGTGCTGGCCCACGCCGTGGGAGACGCCCTCCTGGGGGCCGCCGGGCTGGGAGATTTGGGTCGGCATTTCCCGGATTCGGATCCACAGTATAAGGGGGCATCCAGCCTCACCCTTTTAAAGACCATCCATTCCAAGATCCGGTCCGAAGGCTGGAAGATCGGTTACCTCGATAGCACGATCGTGGCCCAGCAGCCCAAACTGGCGGACTTTATCCCCTCCATGCGCCAGGCCCTGGCGGAAAGCCTGCAAATTTCTTCGGACCAAATTCATATCAAAGCTACCACTTCCGAGGGACTGGGGTTTTGCGGTCGGCAAGAGGGGATCGCCGCCTACGCCGTGGCCCTCATCAATCAATAGCCAAATGGGTGCTGAACTGCCATGTCGTTAAGGATTTACAATTCCCAAACCCGTCAAAAGGAAGATTTTGTTCCTTTGAATCCCCCCCAGGTGGGGATCTATGTCTGCGGGGTGACCGTCTATGACAGTTGTCATATCGGCCATGCCCGGTCTATGATCGTTTTCGATGTGATCGTTCGGTTCCTCCGCTCCCAAGGGTATGAGGTGACCTACGTCCGAAACTTTACCGACATTGACGACAAGATCATCGCCCGGGCTAATCAGGAAGGGGTCCAGGCCGAGCAATTGGCGGAAAAGTACATTGAAGAATTTAGAGAGGACATGGAAGGTTTGGGGGTGTTGTCTCCCGAGGTGGAACCCCGGGCCACCCGCCATGTCCCGGAAATCATCGCCTTGGTTCAGAAATTGATTGATCTGGGGACGGCTTACGCCGTTGACGGGGATGTTTTTTTCGCGGTAGAACATTTTAGGCCCTACGGACGGCTTTCCGGGAGAAACCTGGAGGAAATGCAGGCCGGGGCGAGGATCGAAGTGGACCCCCGCAAACGCCACCCCATGGACTTTGTCCTCTGGAAAGCCGGAAAACAGGGTGAGCCGACCTGGGAAAGCCCCTGGGGTCCGGGACGGCCGGGATGGCATATCGAGTGTTCAGCCATGAGCTCCAAGTACCTGGGGGAGACTTTCGACATTCATGGAGGCGGGCAGGATCTGATTTTCCCTCATCATGAAAATGAGCAGGCCCAATCCATGGCCGCCTCGGGTCGTCCTCTGGCCCGGTACTGGGTCCATAACGGTTTTGTCACCATCCGGGGCGAAAAAATGTCCAAATCGCTGGGTAATTTCTTAACCATTCGGGAGATGGTCCGGCGTTTCCATCCCGAAGCGGTTCGTTTGTTTTTGCTGTCACGGCATTACCGTACCCCGCTGGATTATTCGGAGGAGGCCTTGCAGGAGGCTCAGAATCATCTCCACCGTCTATACCAACTGGTCAAAGACTTGGAACAACCGGAAGAACGCTGGCAGCGGGGGGGAGCAGGGGATTGGTCGAAGGAAAAAATCCAGGAACTGGAGGGACTGGTCGGGCAATTCAAGGAAAAATTTGACGAGGCCCTGGAGGATGATTTCAATACCGCCCAAGCCCTGGGGTACTTTCACGATCTTTCGCGCAAACTGAATCGCCTGCTGGATAGTCTGAGTCTTAAAACCGGCGGAGCTTCCAAGGACTCCCTGGTCAAGGCCGCTGGTGTTTTGAAAGCCGCCGGCTGGCTCCTGGGTATTCTGAATCGGCCCTTGGACGATTTTTTTCATCAGGAAAGAGAGCGGGCTTTGGAACGCCGCGGGTTGTCCAGACCAGGCATCGAAGATTTGATTTCCAAACGGGTTCAGGCTCGAAAGGAAAAAGACTGGGCCCGGGCCGACGAGCTGCGCGCCCAGCTCCGGGAAATGGGGGTTACCCTCAAGGACAACCCCCAGGGGACGGAGTGGGTTTTGGACGAATAGATTTGAAGGAGAAGGCGATGGATGATTTTGTCGGTAAGCGTATCTTGATTACTGGAGGTTCGCGTGGGATCGGACTGGGGATTGCCCGCTATTTTGTCGAAGCGGGCGCCAAGGTGGCCATTTGCGGACGAAAGGAAGCCAATTTGGTGAAGGCCCGGGAAGAGCTGGGTGAGGTGGTTACCGTGGCGGCCCACCTGGGCAAGGCCGAAGAGGTGGAACAACTGTTCAGTACCGTCCGGGATGCCTTTGGCAGTCTGGATATCCTGGTCAACAATATGGGGATGAATATCTTCACCCCCTCCACCGTTGAAGCGGATATCGCTCTCTGGGACAAGATTTTGGAAGGAAATTTGAAGTCGGCCTTTTTGTGCTGCCGCCAAGCCTTTCCCCTGCTGAAAACCAAAGGTGGAGCCATCGTCAACCTCAGTTCCATCGCCGGGCACCGGGCCGCCCCCGGCATGGGTATTTACGGGATCGCCAAGGCGGGCCTGAACATGCTAACCAAGGTCCTGGCCAAGGAATTGGCCTCTTACGGGATTCGGGTCAACGCTGTGGCCCCTGGAATGGTGGAAACCGATTTTTCCAGGCCCTTTTGGGGCAACGACGACATCCTCAAGGAACTTCTGAAGAGCGTTCCCTTGGGCCGGATCGCCCGCGTTCAGGATGTGGTCCGGGTGGTGGCCTTCCTTTCCTCCGATCAATCCGATTATTTGACCGGTGAAATTATTTCCGTATCCGGCGGGGCGGAGGCCTGAACCGAAACGAAATCCATTCCTGACTATTTGAAGGCGTGACGGAAGCAAAAACGTATGGAAATTAAGGAAAAGAAAACCAGGACCACCAAACAGCGTCTGGTCATTTTGGAAGAAATCAGAAAAGTTTCTTCTCACCCGACCGCTGATGAGGTCCATGCCCTGGTTAGAAAAAAACTTCCCAAAATCAGCTTGGGGACTATCTACCGCAACCTGGAATTAATGGCCGGACAAAATCAGATCCTGCGGTTGGATGGGACCGGCAACCAGCGCCGCTATGATGGGAATACGGACGACCATTTTCACTTGCGGTGCGTACAATGCGGGCAAGTTAAAGACCTGCTGATTGACTATCCACAAGAAATGGAAAAAAAGGTTGCTTTAGAGACGGATTATGAGCTTTTAAGCTGCCGCCTGGAATTTGTCGGACTTTGTCCACGGTGTAAGACCAAAAAGCAAAAGAGCCATTAGCGTGAGTATAGATATCCAGGGAAAGGAGCGATAATTATGGAATTAAAAGGGTCCAAAACGGAAAGAAACCTGCTAACCGCCTTTGCCGGTGAATCGCAGGCCCGGAACCGCTATACCTATTTTGCCAGTCAGGCCAAAAAAGAAGGGTATGTCCAGATCCAGTATATCTTTGAAGAAACGGCCAATCAGGAGAAGGAACACGCCAAGCGGTTATTTAAACTGCTGTTGGGGGGGGAAGTGGAGATTCAGGCGAAATTTCCGGCCGGGGTCATAGGGACCACGGCGGAAAACCTCAAAGAAGCCGCCGGGGGAGAGAATTACGAGTGGACGGATATGTACCCGTCCTTTGGCAGGGTGGCTAAGGAGGAAGGATTTGAGGAGATCGCCAAGATTTTCGAGTCCATCGCCGTGGCCGAAAAACAACACGAACGACGCTACCTCGGCTTCTTGGCTAATATCAAAAACGGCACGGTTTTTAAGAAAGATAAAGTCGTCACCTGGCGCTGCCGCAACTGCGGCTACCTGGAGGAGGGCCGCGAGGCCCCGGATAAGTGTCCCGCCTGTGACCATCAGCGGGACCAATTCGAATTGCTATGCGAAGACTGGTAGCAATGGATTGATGTTTGGTGATTCGCCCTTTGGGCGGGCGGCCGGTTCGCCGGACGCCGAAAAGGACGAAGAACCAACTCTCTGTTGCACTCGTTCCCGAGTTTTGTTATCCTGAAAATAAACCGACTGACAGGGCGGGACCTATTCGCTCCGCCCAGGAAACCACCCAGAATTCGACGAGGAGACCATGACAGAAAGCAAAGAACGCTTCATTCAGATGCTTTGCACGGCCCAGGAGATGGAAGAAAAGGGCCGGGCCTTTTATGAAAAGGCCAGCTCCACTTCGGAGAACCCGCTGGGGAAAGAGATCTTTCGCCTGCTCATTGAGGACGAAATCGTCCATCTGGAACGCATCCGGAAGATTTCTGATTCCCTGACCAAGGATCAACATTGGTCCGAGGACTGGAAAAATCTTCAATGTCCCTATCAGGATCTGGGGGAGGTTTTTCGGGAACTGACGACCCGCTACCGGCAGGCCGGCATTGCGGGCAGCAACGACCTCGATGCCCTGAAACTCGCCCTGGATTTTGAGCTGCGGAGCGTTGAGTTCTACGAAAACCAGTTAGCTAAGGCCATTGATCCGCTGGAGAAGGCCTTTCTGGCTCAGATGATCCTGGAAGAAAAAGGACATTCCCAGGCTCTTCGGGATACCCATTACTATCTTTCGGATCCTGAAGGCTGGTTCATGGAAAAAGAGCGGGCCGGATTGGAAGGGGCGGGCTGAGACAAGACCCGGAGGGCCTCATGGATTCGGTCAATATCGTCATCGGGGGTGAAGCCGGCCAGGGCCTGGTGACCATCGGACAGCTTTTGGCCAAGATCCTGGTCCGGTGCGGCTATTCGATCGTCGTCACCCAGGATTATCAATCCCGGATCCGGGGGGGGCACAATACCTTTCGTCTCCGGACCTCGCGGCTCGAACTGCAGGCGCCTCAGGAACGGATCGACATCCTGGTAGCCCTGGACCCCTTGACCGTGGAACTTCACCGGGGGGAGTTAAGCGGGCAGGGCGTCATCCTGCTGGATCAGCGCTGGGAGGCGCCGGAAGGTCGCTGCCTGCGAATCCCTTATCCGGATTTGGCCCCGGAGCGGTACTGGAACATGACCGCCCTGGGGATCGTCGCCTCCCTGCTGGGTCTGCCGGGGACCCGGGCGGCTCAGGCCGCCGCAGATTTTTTCGGCGCCAAAAACCCCGCGACCCTGGAAGCCAACCACCAGGCCCTGCAACAGGCTTTTTCCTGGACCCAACAACAATCCGTTTCCTTTCCCCCCCTGCCTCCGGCGCCCGAACGACCGGCCCGGCTCCTGCTGAACGGCAATGAGGCCATCGCCCTGGGGGCCCTTTCGGCCGGATTGAAGTTTTTTTCCTTCTATCCCATGTCTCCCTCCACCTCCATCGGGCTCACCCTGGCGGCCCAGGCTTCTTCGCTGGGGATCGTCGTCGAGCAGGCCGAAGATGAGATTGCCGTGATCAATATGGCCCTGGGGGCCTCCTTTGCCGGGGCGCCCAGCATGGTGGCCACTTCGGGCGGGGGGTTCGACTTAATGACTGAAGGGGTCAGTCTGGCCGGCATGACCGAAACTCCGCTGGTCATCGTGGTCGCCCAAAGACCCGGTCCGGCCACCGGACTGCCGACCCGGACCGAACAGGGGGACCTGGAACTGGTGCTGCATGCCGGGCACGGCGAGTTTCCCCGGGCCGTCTTCGCCCCGGGATCGGTGGAAGAATGTTTCCGGATCACCCGCCGGGCACTGGAAATAGCTGAACTGTCCCAGGGGCCGGTTTTTGTGCTGACCGATCAGTTCCTGGCCGATTCCTATCGGGATGTCATCCCTTTCGACCCGACGCCGTTGCCTCCCGCACCCCCGGCAGGGGCTGAACCGGCGTCCGGAACGTATCACCGCTATGCCTTCACCCCGGAGGGGGTCTCCCCGCGGCTGCGCCCCGGCTTGAGCAAGCAGCTGGTTGTAGCCGACAGCGACGAGCACACCGAAGACGGGCACCTGACCGAAGATCTATCCGTCCGGATCCAGATGGTGGAAAAGCGGTCGAAAAAATCGGCCCTGTTGAAAGACCGGGTGGTTCCCCCGGAGGTAACGGGCGATCTCCACTCGGAGCTGCTGCTGGTGACTTGGGGCTCCAACCGGGGTTCGGTCCTGGAAGCCGCGGCGGCCTTGAGGACCGCGGGGCGATCGGTGGGGGTGCTGCATTTTTCCCAGGTCTGGCCTTTAAATCCCGATCATTTTTTTTCCCATCTACAGCAGGCCGGGGAGGTCGTGTCGATCGAAGGCAATGCCACCGGTCAGTTCGCCAGACTGCTGCGGCAGGAAACCGGATTTCAGATTCGGCGGCAGATCCGGCGCTATGACGGCTGGCCGATCACCCCGGAGTATATCCTGAGAGGGTTGGAGGAGGCATGACGGTCCGCTGGGAGGATTACGGAAATTTTGAAACAGCCTGGTGTCCGGGTTGCGGAAACCATTCCATTCTGACGGCGGTCAAAAAGGCCCTGGCCGCCTTGGAACTGGAACCGCACCAGGTCCTGCTGGTGTCCGGCATCGGCCAGGCGGCCAAGGCGCCCCATTATTTGAGGGCCAATGTTTTCAACGGCCTTCACGGCCGGGCACTGCCGGTGGCCACCGGGGCCAAACTGGTCAACCCGGACTTGACGGTGATCGCCGAAAGCGGGGACGGCTGCAATTACGGCGAGGGAGGCAATCATTTCCTGGCGGCCATCCGGCGCAACATCGACCTGACTCTGCTGGTTCACAACAACCAGATTTACGGCTTGACCAAAGGGCAGGCCAGTCCGACGACCGAGGAAGGTTTCATCACCAAAGCCCAGCCGGAAGGCGTACCGGCCGCTCCTTTCAACCCGGTTCTGGTGGCCGTGGCCATGCAGGCCGGGTTCGTGGCCCGGGGGTTTTCCGGAATGGAGGACCACCTGGTGGGATTGATCGTTCAGGCCGTCCGGCATCCCGGCTTCTCCCTGGTGGACATCCTGCAGCCCTGTGTCTCCTTTAACAAAGTCAACACCTACGGCTGGTACAAAAAAAGGTGCTATGAATTACCCCCCTCTTATGACCCCCAGCGCTGGGAGGAGGCGTTAGCCAAATCCCGAGAATGGGGGGATCGAATCCCCGTGGGCATCCTCTATGAGAACACCCGGCCCACGTACGAATCCCACCTGGCGGCCTTGTCGGCCGGTCCGATTATCCACCGGGGGGTCGACGGGGAGCGGTTCGGCCGGATTTTAGAGAGCTTCCAATAAGACGGACTCGCAAAAGTCCGTCAGCAGCCCGAGCGCGAATAAGCGCCGGGCTGGGGTGAGGGTGGCACCATTGGAATTCACTTCCAATGGCGGGGGAGTCACGCCTAAGGCGTGATCCCCCGCCGAGCAGAAAGTCGTCTTTTGACTTTTTGCGAGGTTATCAGATATGGGAAAAAGGAGACCCGGGATGCGTAAAGCGATGGCGGGGTTGTTGACGGCTTTCCTGCTGGCGGCCGTTTCTGTTATGGCGGCTTCTCCTAAAAAACAGGTGGTTGTAAGTGATTCTACCCAGGAATGCCTTTCCTGCCACCGGGAGTTAACCCCCGGTCTGGTGCAGGACTGGGAAAACAGCCGCCACGCCCGGATGACGCCCCGGGAGGGACTGAAAAAATCCAAACCGGAACGGCGGGTCTCCACCGATAAAATTGCTGAAACGCTGGCCGGATCGGTGGTGGGCTGCGCCGAATGCCATACCCAAAATTCCTCCCGGCATAAAGACTCCTTCGAACACAACGGCTATCAGGTCCACGTGGTGGTGACCCCGGAGGATTGCGCCGCCTGCCATTCCCAGGAAGTCCAGCAATACGGTCAAAACCTGATGTCCAAGGCCTACGGCAATTTGATGAACAACCCGGTTTATCACAGCCTGGTGGAAGAGGTGAATGCCTCCGGGTCGTTCCGGGAGAACCGGATGCAGTGGACCAAGCCGAGCGACCAGACCAACGCCGACTCCTGCCTCTTTTGCCATGGGACGGTGGTGGAGGTCAAAGGGTTGCAGAAACGGGAGACCTCCCAGGGCGAGATGAGTTTTCCGGTCCTGACCGGCTGGCCCAGCCAGGGGGTAGGCCGGGTCAACCCCGACGGCAGTCTCGGTTCCTGCGGGGCCTGTCACAGCCGCCACGGCTTTTCCATCGAGGTGGCCCGTAAACCCTATGCCTGTTCCAAATGCCACAAAGGTCCCGATGTTCCGGCCTCTCCGGTGTACGAGGTGAGCAAACACGGCACCCTGCACGCCTCCCTGAACAAGGACTGGGATTTTAAGAGCGTCCCCTGGAAGGTGGGGAAGGATTTCACCGCCCCCACCTGCGCCGCCTGCCATGTGAGTCTGATCACCGGGGATGGCGGCCGGACGGTGGCCGAAAGGACCCATCGAATGAACGATCGGCTGCCCTGGAGGCTCTTCGGGCTCATCTATGCCCATGCCCACCCGAAATCGGCGGATACCACGATCATCAAAAACAAAGCCGGGCTGCCCCTGCCCACCGATTTCAACGGGGATCAGGCGACTCCCTTCCTGATCGATGAAAAAGAACAGGCGCAGCGGCTCAAGACCATGCAGCAGGTCTGTCTGTCCTGCCACAGCCAGGCCTGGGTGGCCGGGCATTTCCAGCGGTTGGAGAACACCATTCAAACCTCGAACCAGATGACCTTGGCGGCCACGGAAGTGATGACGGCCGCCTGGGACCAGGGGTTGGCTAAAGGATTGGCCCAGAAAAGCAGCCCTTTTGATGAGGCCGTGGAGAAGAAATGGATGGAACAATGGCTGTTTTTTGGCAACTCCACCCGTTTCGCTTCGGCCATGATGGGCGCTGATTACGGCGTCTTTGCCCACGGACGATGGTATTTGCGGAAGAATCTCCAGGAACTGACCGAATGGCTGGCCGATCGAAATAAAGGAGAAAAAAAATAAGGAGGGCTTGGAAATGAAAAAATACGTTTGTGACGTCTGTGGATATGTTTATGACCCGGTCGCCGGCGATCCGGATAACGGGGTGGCTCCGGGAACGGCCTTTGAAGATGTCCCGGCCGACTGGCTCTGCCCGTTGTGTGGTGTCGGGAAAGACGCGTTCAGTCCGGAGGACTAAAGAGGAGAAGAGAGGGAGCGGACGATGAAACGAATGCTGCTATTCTTAGTGGGGATCTTTCTGGCTGCCGGATGGCTTGTCCCCCCGGCCGGGCAGGCGGCGGCTGGCCCTCCGGCCAAGGGGGAACCTTTCCCGGCCCTGATGTTGCCCGCTCCGAAGAGTGTGGATGAAAAGAATTATCTGGGGCTTTCCGGGACCGGGGCTTTTAAGATTTCCCAGATCAAAGCCCAGGTGGCCCTGATCGAGGTCTTCAGCATGTACTGCCCCTTTTGTCAGAAGGATGCCCCGGGTCTCAACGAACTCTATCGGGCCATTGAAAACAACCCCCAATTAAAGGGAAAGATCAAGATGATCGGCATCGGTGCCGGAAACAGCCCTTTTGAGGTAGACGTTTTCAAGAAGACCTATACCGTGCCTTTCCCGTCTGCTGCCGGATGAGGATTTCACCCTCCACAAGGCCCTGGGCGAAACCCGGACCCCCTATTTTATCGCGGTTAAACTGGGGAAAGCAGAGGCCCCAAGGGTGGTCTATTCGGAGCTGGCCGGATTCAAAGAAGTCGAATCCTTTTTGGAAATGCTGGTCAAGGCCTCCGAACTCAGATAGGAGACTCCCATGGCAACTCTGAAAACCATTACCGTATTCCTTATGGCACGGAGGTTTTTTGCTGGCCCTTCAGCCCGGACCGGCCTGGTCCCGGTCCGAGGCCTTTAAAGAAAACATCTATCAGGTCGGACCGCTAAAACCGGTGGACAGCCGGCTCCGGGTCAAGGTCGGGGAGAAGGCCCCGGATTTTACCTTGCCCGCCGTTTCGGGTGAGAAAATCACCCTGAGCCGTTTTCTCGACCGGCAAAATGTAGTCCTATCCTTTGTTCCCGCTGCCTGGACGCCGGTCTGCTCCGACCAATGGCCCGGGTACAACCTGGCCAAGGACCTTTTTGCCGAGCGCAACGCCGTGCTGCTCGGGATCACCGTCGACAACCTACCGACCCTGTTTTCCTGGACCAACCAGATGGGGCGGCTCTGGTTTCCGGTCCTCTCCGATTTCTATCCGCACGGGGCGGTGGCTGAACGCTACGGGGTGCTTCGCTCCGACGGCACCTCCGAGCGGGCCTTGTTGGTCATCGACAAGAAAGGGATCATCCGCTATATCGACGTCCATGACATCAACCAGCGGCCGCGCCTCGAAGTGTTGATCGGGGAGTTGGATAAACTGGAAAAGTAGTTGAAATTCAAAGAAGAAGTTAAATCCCTCCTGGCCGGGGAAGATTATGCGGGGCTGGTGGAACTGGCCGCACGGCACGGCGGCAAGACCGGTAATATCCTGATCAGCCTGGCCGCCGAACTCGATGAAATTACCCGGTGGAGGGCGATCAAGGGGTTTGGGACTGGTTACGGCCCGTCTCTACCTGATAAACCCGGAGCAGGCCCGGCGGGTCTTGCGGCAGTTGATCTGGAACCTGAATGAAGAGAGCGGGGGGATCGGTTGGGGGATGCCCGAGGCTTTCGGGGAGATCCTGGCCCATCAGCCGGACCTGGCCCGCGAATACGCTTGCATCCTGACCGGTTACCTGGTGAACCCGGAGAATTGCCTGGACCATGAAGCCCTGCAGCAGGGGCTGGTCTGGGCCTTGGGTCGGGTCAAGGAGTTCGCCCCCGAGGATCGGGAGTGCATCAAGAAGGCCTTGTTTACCTTGTTGAAACAGGCTCAGGGCGGCCTCCTGGCCATGACGGTCTGGACTCTCGGGGAGTTGGGCGTCTGGGAAGCCCTTCCGCTTCTGGATGACTTGCCAACGGGCGAGCAAATGATTAATCTAATGGCCGGAGACGAAGTAAAAAACATAGCTTTTAGCGAAGTGGTGGAGCGAATCAAAAAGAAAATTAAAAGATCTTTACGAAAAGGGGGTGGAGAAATTGAACGAGTGGAAATGCAGCAAATGCGGGTATACCCTGAAGGCCGATGTGCCGCCGGAAAAATGCCCGGCCTGTAAAGAAACCTGCGAATTCGTCAATGTGACCTGTTATATTCCGGAATGTGGTTTTACCGGTTCTGATGATCGTCTGAAGGGAGATTCCTAATGTCCAAGAAGAAATACAAGGTTCGAGCGGAGTGCCCGGCCTGCGCCTGCGGCGATGTAACCTTTTTAGGTCCGGAAAAGTTGAGGGAAAAATTCATCGGCGATGAAAAAGAGATCGACATCCTCTGCCCCCTGTGCGGCACCAAGCACCGGGGACGGGTGGTGGCCGAAGAGGAAGCTCCCGGTCAATGACGGTCCTGGGGATATACGGCAGTCCCCGTCCCGGGGGAAACAGCGACCTGCTCCTGGATCAAGCGCTGGAGGGGGCACGATCGGCCGGGGCGGCCGTTGAAAAGGTATACGCGCGAGACCTGAAGATGTCCGGTTGTCTGGAATGCGGCGGTTGCACGCTGACGGGCATTTGCGTGGTCCAGGATGACATGACGCGGGTGTATCCCTTGCTGGAGGAGGCCCGGGTTACCATCCTTTCCTCCCCCATATTTTTTTACGGGGTCACCGCCCAGTTAAAGGCCGTGGTGGATCGCGTTCAGGCCATGTGGTCCAAACGGTTGTTGGAAAAAAAGACGCCCGAGCAGCGAAAACGGTACGACCATGGAAAGGGCTATCTGATCGCCGTAGGGGCCACCAAGGGCAAGACCCTTTTTGATGGATCGCAGATGATGGCCAAGTATTTTTTTGACGCCCTGGATATGACCTACGAAGGCGGCCTGTTTTATAAGGGGATTGAATATAAGGGAAACATCAAGGATAACCCGGCGGCCCTCCGGGAAGCTTATGACTTGGGGGTGAAAGCCGTCCAAGGGAGCACGGACATTAATAAGCAATAATCAATTGACGTATAAATTCAGGCGAAACTAATCTGAAGGAGGAACTATGACTACACCCATGCATTGTCCGGGATTTGAAAGTATGAAACATCTGAAATCCTTTTCCTGCAAATGTCCTAACTGCGGCCGGGAGGCGGAGATATTCTCCGATGAGTTTGACCGAAAACATTTTTGCAAAGGTTGCCAGCAGGAAATCGATTTCACTCAATGCACTCTGGAAGGGGCGGCCGACCCCCCGCCCATACGCTAAAAATATCTTCAAAATCATAGGGCGGAGGGGCCCCGAATCGGCCTCCCCGCCCACTGATTTTTCCGACCCCTTTTAAGGAGGGACCATGGCCGCCGAACCGTTCACCAACCGTCTGGCCGGGGAGAAAAGCCCCTACCTTCTGCAACACGCGCACAATCCAGTTGACTGGTATCCCTGGGGGGAAGAGGCCTTTGGCAAGGCCAAGAGGGAAGACAAGCCGATTTTTCTCTCCATCGGCTACGCCACCTGCCACTGGTGTCATGTCATGGCCCACGAATCCTTCGAGGATGAAGGGGTGGCCCGCCTGCTCAATCAGGATTACGTAGCCGTCAAGGTGGACCGGGAAGAACGGCCGGACCTGGACCAGATTTATATGACCGCCTGCCAGTCCCTGACCGGCCGGGGCGGCTGGCCCCTTTCCGTCTTCCTGACCCCGGAAGGAAAACCCTTTTTCGCCGGCACCTATTTTCCGAAAACAGCCCGGATGGGCATGTCGGGTTTTACGGAACTCCTCCAGCAGATCGCCGCCCTCTGGAAAAAAGACCGGGAGCGGGTCTTTCAGGCCGGCGAGGAAATCACCTATGCCCTCCAATCCCGTTCGACTCCGGCCGGCCCGGAGGTGCGCCTGGATGCGGCTACGCTGGAAGCGGGGTACGACCAGCTTCGGAGATCCTTCGACGCCCGCTGGGGGGGATTCGGCGCGGCCCCGAAATTTCCTACCCCCCACCATCTGACTTTTCTGATTCGCTGGGACCGGCGCCATCCGGATTCCCAGGCGCGGCCGATCGTGACCAAGACCCTGGAGGCCATGCGCCTCGGGGGGGTTTTCGACCACGTCGGACTGGGGTTTCACCGGTATTCCGTGGATGCCCAATGGCTCGTTCCCCATTTCGAGAAGATGCTCTACGACCAGGCCCTGCTGGCCATGGCCTACACCGAGGCCTTTCAGGCCTGGAGGGAACCTTTCACGGCCCGGGTCACCCGGGAGATCTTTACCTATGTTCTCAGGGATATGACCGACCCGGAAGGCGGTTTTTATTCGGCGGAAGATGCCGACAGCGAAGGGCACGAAGGGGTGTTTTACGTCTGGACGCCGGAGGAAGTGAAAAAGATCCTGGGAGAGGAGCGGGGGGGCCTTTATTGCCGGTGTTATGACATCAAGCCGGGGGGCAACTTCGAAGGCAAAAGCATACCGAACCTGCCGCTGCCTCTGGCGCAATGCGCCGAACGGGAGAAAATGAATCCGGCGGAACTGGAAAAAACCCTGGAAGAGGCCCGGCAAAGGCTGTTCGAGGTCCGGGAAGGCCGGATCCACCCCTTGAAAGATGACAAGATTTTAACCGCCTGGAACGGTTTGATGATCGCCGCCCTGGCCAAGGGGGCCCAGGCCCTGGATGAACCGGCCTATGCCCGGGCGGCGGCCCGCTCGGCCCGGTTTATCCTGGAGCGGATGAGGACCCCCGAAGGCAGGCTGTACCGGAGGTTCCGGGATGGTCACCTGGCCAACCCGGGCTATCTCGAGGATTACGCCTTTTTTATCTGGGGCCTGATCGAGCTCTACGAGGCCACCTGGGACCTATATTTTCTAGCAGCCGCCGTCGCCCTCAACCGGGAGATGACGTCTCTTTTCTGGGACAATGATCAGGGCGGGTTTTTCTTCACCGCCCGGGACGGAGAAAATTTAATCACCCGGGAAAAAGAGGTCTACGACGGGGCGGCGCCCTCGGGAAATTCCGTGGCCCTGCTCAATCTCCTCCGGCTCTTCCGGATTACCGGCGAAACGGTCTGGGAAGAGAAGGCCGAGAGGCTGATCCGGGCCTTTGCAACCACCGTAGGGGAGGCCCCTCAGGCCTACACTCAATTCTTGAATGGCGTGGACTGGGTGGTGGGACCTGCCCGGGAAATGGTCATCGCCGGGGATCCCGAGAACCCGACCTCCCTGGCCATGATCCGGGCCATTCGGCAGGCTTTTCTGCCCAACAAGGTCCTGCTGTTCAAATCTCCCGGGCTGGAGGGGGAACGGCTGGCGCGAATCGCCCCTTTTGTACAAGGGATGGTTCCGGCTGCCGGCCGGCCTCAGGCCTATATCTGCGAGCAATACACCTGTCACCGGCCCCTCTCGGAGTTTTCGGAGCTGCAGGCCTTTCTGCCGCTGGTCTGATCGCTCGGCGGATTCGAGCTATGCTGGAACTGAAAGCGATCAATCTGCTTTTCTTCTGGGGCGGTCTGGCCTTTTACCTGCTCCTGGAGCGGCTGATCCCTTATCGGCCTTCCAGCGTTTCCAAGGCCCGGCGGTGGCTGGACAACATCGGCTTGGCCGTTTTCAACGGCCTCCTCTTAAACCTGATGTTCGCCGTTCCGATTTTCAAGGCCGCCCAGTATGTGACCCAGAATCGGTTGGGGGTTTTCCACCTGGTCAATCTTCCCGGTTGGCTGCAAATTCTCATCACCGTCCTCTTCCTGGATTTCATGCTCTACCTTTGGCATTTCCTCAACCACGAAATGCCTTTGTTCTGGCGCTTCCACCGGGTCCACCACAGCGATCTGAATCTGGACGTCTCCACCGCCTCCCGGTTTCACCTGGGGGAGTTGACCATCTCCGCGATGATCAAGCTTTCCCTGGTCTTTTTCCTGGGGGCCGAACTGGTGGGATTGATCCTTTTCGAGATCCTGGTCGTTCTGACCTCCCAGTTTCAGCACAGCAACATCCGCCTACCGGCGTGGCTGGAAAGGATCTGGCTAGTTTTGTTTGTGCCGCCCTCCATGCACCGCATTCACCATTCGGTGGTCATCAAAGAAAGGAACACCAACTACGGGACCATCCTGTCCATCTGGGACAAAGGACTGGGCACCTTCCTGTATAACCTGGACCAGTCCCGGATCAAGATCGGCGTCGGGGCCTATCCCCGGGCCGAAAAGGTACGGATCCCCCATTTGCTGGTCATGCCTTTTACCAAGCCGATACGTTGATCTGATTCTTGCTCCGTCCCAAAAGAAAGGAAACGCGGCAATGCTCTGGAAGCAATTGTTCAAGCCGGTTAAAGCGATAACGCCCGAAGAGGCCAAGGCCTTGATAGCCCAATGGGCGGAGGGTTCCTATACCCTGCTGGATGTTCGCCAGCCCGGAGAATACGAGGAGGAACACCTCCCCGGGGCCCGGCTGGTCCCCATGGCCGCCTTGCCCAATTCCTTGAAGGAGTTGGACCCCGAAAAACCGGTCCTCGTTTATTGAGCGGTGGGCGGGCGGAGCCGCGTGGCGGCTCAATTCCTTTCAGGGCAGGGGTTCAAGGAAGTCTACAATCTCAAAGGGGGCATCAAGGCCTGGCAGGGGGTCAAGGCGGTGGGCCCGGTGGAGCTGAATCTGGACCTGATCCGGGGGGATGAAAGCCCGGGAGAAACGATCGTCCTGGCCTACGGCATGGAGGAGGCCCTGCGCCGCTTTTATTCCACCTTCGGACAGCGGCAGCCCGAAGGGAGATTACAAGACCTTTTCCGGCTCCTGGCCGCCGCGGAGGAGAAACACCAGGAACTGCTTAAAAAAGCCTACCAAGGATTGGCGCTTTCCTCCGGGGGGGCGGAGTCCCGACCTACAGCCGCCCCTTCGCCGGTCCTGGAGGGCGGTTTCCAGTTTGAGGAATTCGTCCGGGAAAACGAACCGCGCTTGCATACTGAAACGGACCTCCTCGATCTGTCCCTGATGCTGGAGACCCAGGCCCTGGATCTCTACCTGCGGTTCGCGGGAAAGATGGAGGACCGGGAAACGAAGAAAGTCCTGTTCCGCCTGGGGGACGAGGAAAAGGCCCACCTGGCCGCCCTGGGCCGGCTGCTGGATGAAACGATTAATACGGAAAAGAGGGGTTAAGGGTTTCGGGGAGGGTGTAGGGAGTAATGTTTTCATGCGTTGCGAGTGCCCGCCCGGAGCAGGGGGGTAGTATGTACACAAAGTCGAACACAGCTTTTTATGCCTTTCCCGGGGTCGTCATACCGGACTTGATCCGGTATCCAGAACTTCCAGAGCTATTCCGAGGCTGGATTCCGGATCGCGCTTCGCTTGTCCGGAATGACGAACCTGGTCAATCCTTATTCACATGCCGCGCGGTGCCCACCCCGGGCATCGGGCATGGGGGTTACCACGAAAATAACCGATAACGGGGCTCGAGGGGACAAGGAGTCGAGTGTAGGGGAGGGGTTCATCCCCTCCCGCACCCAGTCCGGCATTTAAAACGCAACTCCATCATTGCCGGAAGCCTTCCTGCGTGATGTTTTTCTCTAATACTCTGGCGGACACGGACCGTAAGGGGCCCGGATTTTTTGTCCGGAATGCCGGAAGAGATATGCTGCTCTTTTACGATCTGGTTGATCTGTCGAATAGAGGCAGCTCCGACTCGAAAGAAGGAGAAAATTTCTCTCCTGGCGGAAGGTCTGAAACGGGGCACTTTTTGCTTGACAAGAATGTTTAGGTAATATACGCTTATTACTCAATGAACAAATCGAACGCATCCAGGTTTTCACTTGTTGGGAAATTCGGCAGGGTGGCAAAACTCTGGGAGCAGTTGGACAAAAAGCCGCGCCAATTCGGAACCGGGGAAGACTTCTCCGGCGCTGAAATCCACATGATTGAGGTAATAGGACAGAACGAGGGCCTCAGCGTGACCGCCCTGGCCAAACGGTTAGGTATAACCAAGGGTGCGGTATCACAAACACTGAAAAGGCTGGCAGGCAAAGAGATCATTGTGAAAGAGACCGATCCGTCCAACACGTCGCGGGTGATAGTGAATCTCTCCACAAAAGGCAAAGTGGCCTTCTTCGCCCATCTGCACTGGCACGAGACCATGGATGGCGGCTTTCGGGACTATTTCATGGGGCTTTCTGAGGAGCGGATTCGGTTCCTTGATGAGTTTCTTACCATACTGGAGCAATTCTTGAAAAGAAGGAAATAATTTTTTTTCAGCAAAGTGTATAGTAAATAAACACTTAGATAGGAGGCTCTCATGAGATTGACAATCAGCGGCAAGGGGGTGGACAGAATGCCTGGTTTTGCTTTTCGGATGATGAAGGTGCTGTTCGATGTCAGGGACAGATTCGTGTCGGTATCCTCCCTCTTGGACGAGTTCAATATCGAGCCGGGACAGACCGTTGTCGACTATGGCTGCGGTCCGGGATCATACATCAAGCGTGCGTCCGAATTGGCGGGACCACAGGGACGGGTATTCGCTCTCGATATCCACGAACTCGCCATCAAGGCAGTGACGAAACGGGCCATTAAGGAACGGCTGACCAATGTGACCGCGGTAGTAACAGACCGGAACAAATGTTCCCTGGCCGATGAGACAGCCGATGTCATCTACGCGTTGGACATGTTTCATATGGTGAGCGATTCCAGGGGTCTGATGCGGGACTTGAACAGGATATCGAAAAGAAGTGGATTTCTTTTTATAGACAACGGTCATCAAAGCAGAGACGAGGCCCGATCGAAGATTATCGATTCGGGTAGGTGGGAGATCGTCGAGGAAAAGAGGCGTTACATGAAATGGCGTCCTCTCAAAAAAGAGGCGTAGCAGACCTCAAGCATTCAACCAACCAAGGAGGTACCCATGTCCGCAGAAGTCCGCTCCCAACCTTCCCCGCTCGAAGCGGTTCAAAGGATTGGCATCGGTTTGGCATTCATTCTCTTTCCCCTCATCTTCATTTATGCCTTTGCCGCTCATCCCGGTTTGTTCCATCCTCACCTGATTGCCGATGGACACGAACTGGTGGCCAGGGTTCACCACAACGGCGCTCTGCACCTCGGCCATTCCCTCATGCTATTCAGCGTTCCTATGCTCATCATTGTTGCTTTTCAATTCAAGGGACTACTTGAATGCAGTCAGGCCTCTTGGGCCGGGCTCATCGGAGGTACTCTGGCCGTTCTTGGGGCCGTCGTTCTCGCCGCCGACAAGGGCGCCCTCTGTCTCACCTTAAGTGCCTTTGACACGCTACCGGAATACGAGTTTGCCGCGTTGCTCCCCGGCATTGAGGCCATGATGGCCAAAAAGGGCTGGCTCTTCGTGATGTGGGGGATCCTTCTCCTGCCCTTGGGCTTTACGATTCAGGCCATCGGTCTGATCAAGACACGCGCCTTCTCTCTTTGGCAGACCGTACCCCTACTCATCGGCGCCCTACTCACAGCCATGCCGGATGGTTTTGAAATCATCGGAGTGACAGCCTCCATCTTCTTGGCGGCGGGTCTGATTCCCATAGGACTCCGCTACCTGGGCGGCCGAGATTTTCCGAACTCTCGGAGCCGGACCCCCTCACAACATCCTTTTTTTGAATAGCTACCTTTTCGCCACTTAAAGACTCGTTATAGGTCAATTTTAAAATGCTGAGTTGGCAGCATTTTTTGCCAAATCAAATATTTCGTCTGGCCCGACCCCATGCACAGAAACTTTCAAACAAAACCGATCACCAGGAGAACGACGGAGGCCAGGCTGAGCGTGGCGCGCACTATATTGGCGATTTGCAGCTTCCGGCGCTCCTCGTGTAGCGCAGCCACCGCAATGCTTTCCAGGGCCTCGACTCTGGCGTAGATCGGGAGAACGGTGGCCTTGGAGACTATCGAGGCAATCACCCAGAGGACCAGCCCGGCCGTGAACCACCTGTTTCTGAAACCATAGTAAATAAAATAGGGCACCATACCGACAAAGGTAATGCTGGATACTACGATGGCATAGGGTGACCTCAAGGCGCGTGTTTTCAATAGGGTCAAGAAACGTTTGAACGCGGCTTCGTCCAAATCATTCATAACCCTCTGGATTACCCCGGCAACAAATATCACGAACCCGGCACAGAGGGCTGTGGGGACCAGAAGCAGGATTTCAGCGAAAGTTTGAGTCATGGTAGTATTCCCAATATTTTCTCCTGAATTCTAACGGGTAAGGATCTGTAAACAAATAACCTTGACAAAGCGGCCCTGCAACCGTTCGCCCTGAGCTTGTCGAAGGGTGAACGATACGGCCATGCTTCGACAGGCTCAGCATGAACGGAGATATCAGCGGTATTACACAGCTTATTTCCTGACGGGTTCTTAGTTGTTGTAATTTCGGAACTTCCAATGGTTTGCGGGATGGTTTGAGCGCCTCCTGAAGTGCTGAGGCCATGTCCTGCTCCAATGTGGAGACACCCTTGATAACCCATGGGCCTCCGTTCTGCCAGTGGGCGGTGAAGTCGGCGGTGATTTGCCCGGTGGAAGGGGAGCCGGCGCGAATCTCGAGGACGACATCGATTCCACCCTCAACAAGGGCGAGGGAGGAGAAGAGCTTCACTATCGGGCCGAATTCGCGGACGGTCGGCAATAAATATTACTTGATTATGTCTCATATATGCGCAGCAGTTCTTTAAATTTCTCGATGGTATATGGTTTTGCTATGGCACCGATGAATCCGTATGCCCTAAACTCCTTCATGATCGGGTCATCAGCATATCCGCTCGATATGACCGCTTTTACCGCCGGGTCTAACTCACGAAGTTTCCTGAGCGTCTTCTCTCCTCCCATTCCCTTCCGCACAGTCAGGTCGAGAATGACCGCAGCAAAGGTCTTTCCCGATTCTTTCGCTCTCCAGTATGCCTCAATGGCTTCTTCCCCATTGCTCGCAAGCTCAAAATCGTATCCCAATTGTCGTAACATCGCACCGGCAATTCTTCTAACCCTTTCCTCATCATCCATGAACAGCACGCCACCTTTTCCCGTTTCTGTTTTTCCCTCCGGGATGCGCTCCGCCAAGGCTGGAAGATAGACATGAAAAACCGTACCCGACTCCCACAGCAGATTCGACTGCTATGTGTCCTTCATGCCGGGTGATGATCGAATGACAGATTGCGAGTCCCAGCCCCATGCCCTTCTGGCTTCCCCTGTCCTTTGTGGAGAAATAGGGGTCGAAGATCTTCGGGAGATTCTCGTCCGAAATGCCGGTCCCATGGTCCGCTACCGATATCTTCACGTACCGCCCCTCTTTCAGGGGGAGATTGTCGGTTCCGGTTAACCTGACATTCGATGCGCTGATCTCAATGGCCCCTCCCTCGGGCATCGCTTCCTTGGCGTTGATGAGGAGATTATTGAAGACCTGCTTCATCTGTCCCTCATCCACCTCAACAGCATCGAGAGACTCCGGGAAACTCAAATCACAGGAGACATTCGATCCGCTCAGAGTCAGACTGACCGATTCGTCGAGAAGGTCCGCTATCGAAATGATGCCTCTGACCGGGGCTCCCCCCTTGCTGAAGGTAAGAAGCCGGTAGCTCAATTCCTTGGCTTGTTCAGACGCTTTCTCCGACGCTTGCAGCAGACGTACTATTTCGTCCTTCGGATTCGTCAGCATTTTAGCCAGGGAGATATTTCCCATGATGACCTGAAGGAGGTTATTGAAATCATGGGCGATCCCTCCTGCGAGAATTCCGACTGATTCGAGTTTCTGTGCTCTCAAGATCTCCGCTTCCATACGTTTCTGCTCGGTGATGTCCCTGATAACATGCACCAACTTAATGATTTGATTGTCCCCATCAAAGATGGGGTAGGCTTTCATCTCGATAAATTTATTTAAATGTGGTTCAAACTCCTCGACGGAGGAGGGTTCCCCTGTCTTCAAAACCTTGCAACTGGCACAATCCTCGGGACGGGAAGCGGAATCGTGGTACAAGCGGTAACACTTCTGTCCCAGAATCTTAAGATATTGTAATCCCAGTATTCTCTCGGCCGCTTTATTTGCCCGAATGACGTTAAAATCTTTGTCGTGGATCGTTATCGCGTCATTGATCGCATCGAAGGTCTCTTCCCACTCTTTTTTGCCCTGAATAAGCAGGTCCTGGAACTTCCTGCGCTCCGCAATCTCCTGCTGGAGTTGGGTATTCGCCGCTATCAGTTGCCCAGTCCGCTTGTCCACCATTTCCTCAAGGTGCTCTTTGTATAGCTTCAGTTCCTCTTCTACCTTTCTACGCGCCACAATATCCGTCGAGAGTTCTCGATTCAGCTTTTCCAGATCATTCATGGCTGAAGACAGATCGGCTACGAGGCTGTTTTTTTCAAAGCGGAGGAGCAACGACGCCATTGTCACTCTGTTGATGCGCAAAGCAATACCGGTTATCAGAACCGCAAAAAGCAGGACCATTCCGCCCATAGCCAGATGGATTTCATCTCCGACAGCCAGAAACCGTACGATTAAGGGAGTCAGGGAAGGCAGCGCATACGCCACGAATGCAGGCATGACGACCGAGAATGCCCCGGCGGCCCCGATCGCCATGCCGCCCAGCACAAAGGCAAGAAACGCCTGATGAATAATCGATTCGACGGGGAAGAGAAAGATGCCTGCGGAACCCCAGACAATACCGGAAAGAGCCATTCCGATTACAAACCATGTTCCCCAGCGGCCGACCTCGGATGACTCCGCCGGGACACGCTTAAACCGGGTGACTTGCACAAGCCGTGCTAGCGAAATCAATTGAATACAGGCAAACCAGACAATCAGGATCCGATGCGGAACTACGCTTCGCAGAATGAAGACCAGGATCGTTGAATTGATCAACGTTCCAATGAGCCCCACCAGCGCGTTCCCGTAAAGAAGCCTGACCTGTTCCGCATAATGCTGCGGATGATCACGGGCTGCGGAGTTTCTTCCTAATTGCTCAGGGGGAGCTCCCATGGATCCTCACTTGATATCATTGTGGTAAAAACAGTCTTCTCAGAAACTTACTGATTATAACAGATAGGCAAAGGAATTCAACTTCGGGTTATTTACTTTTTCCCCTGCCTCGGGTAAGCTGAAAATTCCAAGCGAAAAACCATCCAGTGATGGACGCTGGGTCTAAGAAGGATAGCGGACGATCGATGGCCTGATGAATTTTTCGTGACTCTGATCGGAGGGTTCCAGGGTCAAGTGGGGTCCCTTGGGAGGGCGGTTGTGGTTGTCGTCGCGGCAATTTCCGGAACGATCTTAATTCTGTTGGTTTTATGGGAAGGTTTCGAGACCGTCGTTCTCCCGCGCCGGGTAACGCGGCGGTTCCGGTTTACTTATTTCTTCTACCGGTGGTCCTGGCTTCCCTGGGCGAAGATAGTCCGTTCCTCCGCCCCCCCGGGTTGGCAAGAAACCTTATTAAGCTTCTTTGGCCCCCTTTCCCTCCTCCTGCTCATGAGCATCTGGGTGGGGGGACTCATCACGGGCTTCGCCCTCCTCCACTGGTCTGGCGGCTCCGCCCTGTTGACCCGGGACGGAAGCGCGGGATTCATCATCGACCTCTACCTGAGCGGCACCACCTTCTTCACCCTGGGACTGGGCGATGTGGTCCCCCGGAACAATCCGGCGCGGCTGCTGGTGATGATTGAATCGGGTATGGGCTTCGGCTTTCTCGCCCTGGTGATCAGTTATCTGCCCGCCCTCAACCAGTCTTTTGCCCGGCGGGAGGTGAGCATCTCTCTGCTGGACGCGCGGGCTGGCTCTCCTCCCACCACCTCGGAAATGCTTTGCCGGCACGGCCGGGAGCGGGGGGCGGAAGCGCTGCGGCAGCTCCTTTACGAATGGGAGCGATGGTCGGCGGAATTGCTGGAAGGGCACCTTTCCTATCCGATCATCGCCTATTTCCGCTCTCAGCATGACAACCAGTCGTGGCTGGCGGCGCTGACGGTGATCCTCGACACCAGCAGCCTGATCCTGGCCGGTCTGGAGGGACCCTACCGGCGCCAGGCGGAACTCACCTTCGCCATGGCCCGGCACGCCGTAGTCGACCTCTCTCTGATTTTCAGAACGAAACCCAGAAAGCCCGAACCGGAGCGGCTTCCGCCGGAGAAGCTGGCGGAACTGCGCGTACTGCTGGCGGACAGCGGCTGGCAGCTCCCCGAAGGAAGGGCCGTCGGGAATAAACTGGCGGAGCTGCGCCAACTATACGAGCCGTATGTCCATGCCCTGGCCGCCTACTTCCAGATCGAGCTGCCCCTTTGGGTCGCCGGGGAAAAGGGACCGGATAACTGGCAAGTGACCATGTGGGACCGGCCGGCTGCGGGGAAGGGGATCCCTAAGAGAGCCAGGAGGGAACATTTTTGATGGTCTCGCCAAAAGGCAATAAACCGCCTTTTTGGCTCGACGAGGGAGGGCTGCCCCAAAACGAATTACTGGTCCAGAGCGGGCTTTTGTTTTGAGAAGTGTTATCTGGAATCATGGTTGAAGATGGAAGGCCCCGTCATACCGACTCATTAATTTGGAAAGCGATCTCCTCCGGCAGCCCCAGTTTTTTAATTATCCCCAGGTCCGGCCGCCATTGCTATCGGTTCAGATCAATCGTCCCATCCGCCCTGAAGGGAATGCCTTCCTCCTCCAATAAAACCCGTTGCAGTTCCCCGCTGCCGACTTTGTAGGTCGAAAGCCCGCCGTAATAATTGATCACCCTCTGCCAAGGGACACTTTGCCCCTAAAAAACTCGATATAGCCCCTTTTAGGGGGCAAGATTGGCAACAATCCCCATCATATCAACTGGTTCCCTTAGCCCGACCCTCATTTCCAGTCCGAAGGTTTGGGGGATGGTTTGAGCGCTTCGTGAAGCGCGGAGGCCATGTCTTGCTCCAATGTGGAGACACCCTTGATAACCCATGGGCCTCCGTTCTGCCAGTGAGCGGTGAAGTCGGCGGTGATTTGCCCGGTGGAAGGAGAGACGGCTCGAATCTCGAGGACGACATCGGTTCCCCCCTCAACCAGGGCGAGGGAGGAGAAGAGCTTCACTATCGGGCCGAGTTCGCGGACAGTGATGAAGAGAACGTAACTGGAGTCGCTCGCATATGTGGCGGCGAGCCCAGGGACCTCTGCCGGCGGAAGTTCGATGGATTCTTGGTCGCCGACCTTGCGAATGACCTTGATCTTGGCGAAGCACTCAGACGTAGAAAAGAACTGCTCAATCCCGCGCTGTGCAGCGGCCTCGCGGCGCAAGACCTCCTTCTGATCGGGGCGCCACTTCGGACCCCAAAAGACAAGTGCCGAAGCCTGTTCGCCGGGTAACTGGCACAGGGGATGCTGGGAAACTTGGCCAGTGACTTGAAAATGAGTGCTGGCGCAGCCGGACAGCACAAGCATTGTCAGTGAAATTAATGATACAGAACAGACGATTCGCATGGATGGGACCTCAATAAGGTGGCTAACATACTCTTCAGCGGGCGCGTTTTTCCCATCCCCTGCATGAGATTATTCGGTGCTCCTCTTTCAATCCTTCATTTGCTCCTTGGCCGATTTGATGAAGCGTCCGAATGCTCTGTCCTTCTTCCGTTTGTCCACGTATGACATCTCGTGGAATTCAGACTCCTTCTTGAGCTTCATAAAGCTGGAATAGCGTTCTTCACTCAACTTACCGCTTGTCACTGCTGCCAGCACGGCGCAGCCCGGTTCCTGGGTGTGGCCACAATTGGCATAGCGGCAATTCAGGGAAAGCAGGGCAACGTCTTCAAAGCCTTGGTTGACCCCCTCACTGGCACCGAGAAGCCCGAGTTCTCGCATTCCGGGGGTATCGATTAACATGGAGCCTTGATCAAGAACGATGAGCTGTCGACGCGCAGTGGTATGCATGCCTTCTCCCGTTCCACTGACGGCTTTTGTCTCAAAAGCGTCTTGCCCGATCAGGCGATTGATGAGTGTTGTCTTGCCGACCCCCGATGACCCGAGCAGGCAATAGGTTCGTCCCGAGACCAACACCTGTTGAAATTCGTCAAATCCGATGCCGGTGATGTTGCTGAGAGCCAGTACTCTGGCTGTGATGCCGGTTGATCTAATGGCCGCAAGCTCCTGTTCCAGTTCATCCTCGGTGATCAAGTCCGTCTTGGTAAGAATAACAATCGGCTCAACACCGCCGTCGGCTGCCATTACCAAGTACCGATCCATCCTACGCACATTGAAGTCAAAATGACACGATTGAACAATGAAAGCGATATCTATGTTGGCGGCAATCATCTGGAAATCCACCTTTTCACCGGCGGACTTGCGGCGCAAGAACGTCTTTCTCGGAAACAATCCATGGATAATGGCTGCGGTGTCATCACTGTGATAGCGCACGGTCACCCAATCGCCGACACAGGGCAGGTCAACCGGGGATTCGATCTGGAAATAGAACTTCCCGGCGAGTTCAGCGGGAATTTCCCCGAGTTCATTTCTGATGAGGTATGAGCCACGATCAACCGCCGATAGGCGCGCAATGCCGTGACCCTCTTGCCGTAAGTCACTGGCCTGTGCTTGAAACCATTGGTTGAAACCAAGATCGCGCAATTCCATCATATTCTTGTCACTACTTTCCGGTTAAACGTTTTAAATTCTTTGTAATCTGCTTTCCGAATGACCTTTGACAGTGCATTTAAGATCATTCAAGATACCTTTTAACCGGCCTGATCGTCACTATCGACGTCTTGTCCTAAAACGACATCGTAATCAACCGGCAGGTCTATTTGCCGCCATTGAATTCCGGTACTCCGGAACGGTCAGCAACTGCCATTTGTTTGGTCCCTGTAATTCCAACACCCGGTCATGAAAATCCACGATGCTGCTGCGATGGCCGACACTGATATAGTTGATCCCCAGTTGCTGCAACCGGTGGTAAAGATTGGCCTCGTCAGCGACATCCAAGGCGCTGGTGGCCTCGTCCAGGACGGCGTACCCGGGTCGGTTGATCAGCAGGCGGGCGAAGGCCAGCCGCTGTTGTTCCCCTAGAGAAAGAACGTCGGCCCAGTCCAGTACGACCTCGAATCCGCCGACGCGCGCAGGCAGGTCTTCCAGACGCACCATTTCGAGAATCTGC
>CAVVCH010000008.1:0-23604 GCA_963746605.1 uncultured delta proteobacterium | reverse complement strand
GGACCTGGGGGGAGCCGGCGGCCAGATTCTGTGCCTCAGCCAGGGGGATATAAACGTTGGCTACAGCAATCTTCGCCGCTCGGGAGGCATCGACCACTCCGACAACCGGAAAGGATCGGTTCGTCAATGATACCGTATCCCCCACCTTAATACCGAACTGCCGGGCATAGGCCTGCTCCACCAGGACTTCTGATTTGCCTGCTTCCAGAAAGTGTCCATCAATGACCGATTGCGAAGAAGGGAAGGACCAACCCCATTCTGTTGTTCGATCCCGAGGACAATCCAGGCCTGATTCGGATCGAAGACCCACAGCAGAACGGCTTTGCCTATTCCCCTGATCCCTGGAAGGCCTTCTATCTTTTTAACCTGTTCGTCACGAATGGTGACGGCTGAACAGGGGAAAACGACCCCCCCAAGCTGTTCCGGGACATTCCCGGACCGCTGGACCGTGATATCCGCCCCGATCTCTTTCAGGGGTGCCTGTGCTGCCTGGCGGTAGGCAAGAGAGAGGGCGTTGAGAATGATCAGCAGGGCAATGCCTATCGACAGCCCGATGATCGCCGCCAGGGTTCTTCGCCGCTGATAATAGAGTTCTTTTATCAAATAATGCAGACTCATAGCGTACCTCAATCTTGGTGATCTTCCCTGTTTTTTCGGATAAGGCCTCGGTAGCGACAGGCGGGCAAAGCCTTTTGGCTGAAATCGGATGGTTCCTTAGACGGAGGGGGCTTTAAGGACAGAGCGCCTCTTTTCGCTTGGCCATGGCGCCCTCGATCAGATCCAGAAACCTCTTCTGCTGATCTTTGTCGAGCAGGGACTTGAATTCGAGCATATGGGCAACGACCATACTCTGCATATCTTCCTGCGTGCTGTTGATCTGAATAATGGTGGCTTCGATGGCTTGACTGTCGGGATTATCCGCCCGCATGAAACCAAAAAGCCCTTCTCCTCAGTCGTTCCACTTCCTGTCTCTTTTTACCCAGGGGGTCATGGAACGATGCCGCCTTTTGCTGGAACAGCTTTATTTGTTCCGGTTTCAGGGACAACTGCTGCGAACAGGTGATTGTCCTGGATACCACAGTTAACCGGCGCTGTCAGAGGAAAGCGAGATTGATGGTGAACATGGTAATAGGTGTATCCGGCGGCCCCCAGAAGTGAGAAATTCAGCAGCAAAGAGAGAATCAGAATATACTTTAAGAGGTTATTTTTCATGGGTGGCCTCCGCCAGCGCCACATAGACCCCGCCTATTGAATCAGGGGGCGTGGCCTGAAACAAATCCAAAGAAAAGGACTCTTGAATGGTGACGGGCCTTTGGGGAAGCACCCTGTCGGCTACCAACAGGTGACCGAAAAGCATGCCGGTTATAACTACGATAAGCGCGAAGGCCACTTCCATGGCCCGCAGGACAAAAGGCCGGAGGGTAAAAAAGGCCCACCACCGGGAAGGCTCTTTGGTTTCCAGACTCGCCATGACCCTGGTAGTGAAACCATAAGGCGCGGAAAATCTCTCGGCGGAGGCGAATAGTTCATGGACAGACTGGACCTCTTCCAGAGCCTCTCGGCATCCTGGACAGCTCCGGATGTGGCAGGAGAAGGCCTCCTTTTCATCCGGACCCAATTGGTCATCGATATACGATGAAATCAGTTCTCGTATCCCGGAACATTGCATTTTTTCTCTCCTGATTATTAAACGATTGAATCCTGATTTTGTTCCAACATTTTTCATCAGCTTAGATTCCTTTTTTGAGCAATAGCCGGCGCAGTTCCTCCCGTGTTCTCGATATCCTCGATTTTACCGTCCCTATTGAGGTGTGCAGAACCTCTGCAATTTCATCGTAAGAAAGCCCTTCGATCTCCTTCAAGACGATGACGGCCCTGGAATTCTTTGGCAAGTTGGTCGAGGGCCGACTGAATGGCCCGACCGATCTCCTTCGATTGGTAACACCGTTCGGGAGATGGCTCGGCGGAAAGCAGGTCCTCGGCCAGAGATTCGTCTTTGAGGGGTTCGGGCCGAAATTTCCTTTTGTGGTCGAGGCAGGTATTCACTCCAATGCGATATAGCCAGGTGTAAAGGGAGGATTCAGGTTTGAAATCCTTTAACTTCCGGTAGGCCTTAATAAATACTTCTTGGGCGGCATCCTCGGCATCCTGAGGATGTACAAGCAGGTAGCGGCAGAGGTTATAGATTCTATCTTGATATTTTTTGACGATCCATTCGAAGGTCGATCGATCGCCGTCCTTAAATTGCTTAATTAAAAAAAGTTCATCTCCCGGGTCTTGGATGCCCATATGCCATAATAACGAATGGGAAAGGATTTTGTTCCATAAAATTTGACAGCAACCGCCCGAATGAACGTTTAGTCTTTTTTCTTTTCCACTTGCACCAGGATAACCGTGCAGGGGGCATGGGTCGATAGCTGAACGGCCGTGCTGCCGCTCTGGGTCCGCAGGATGGCCGAACGCCCTTTGCGGCCCAGGAGGAGGGTATCAAAACCCCCCCTTTGGGCATAGGCGATAATGGCTTCCACTTCATGCCCGGGCAGGATCCGGCAATGGATTTCCACCCCTTTCTCCCGGGCCCCCTCACAAACCAGGGTCTGCTCCTTTTCAATCGCCTTGGTGATCTCCGCCAGGGCCTCCTCCACCTCTCCAATGGTGGCCGCGTACCGGGGGAGCTGTTCGATAATGGTCAGCAGATGGACTTCCGAATCGAACCGCCGGGATAATTCCAGGGCCGTCTCCAGGGCTTTCTGAGAATCCTCCGAGCCGTCATAGGCTACCAGTAATTTCTTAAACACGGTTCCCTCCTAATTCGTATAAAGTTACTTAGCCTTCGGAATCCCCACTATTTTCCGGCAATTGATACGCGGGTTCAAACCATTTCTGGGCGATAAAGGTGGGGATGATGGCGCTCAGGACCACGGCCGCCACCAGCACCGAGAACTGGATTTGATTGATAAATCCACCGGTCAGGCCGAAGACCGAAGAGATGGTTCCCATGGTCAAACCGGTACTCATCAGGAGCGTGGTGTACATGGCCCCTCGGGGGAGGTATTTGCGGGCCAGCGGATAGACCCCGGCGATCTTGGTGACCTGCTTGATCAGCAGCATCTGCAGCAACAGGCCCCCATTCAACAGGAGCAATTTCAAGGAAATATTCATCCCTCCATTGATAAAGAAGAAAGGAGTAATAATGGCGAAGGCCACCACCCGAAGTCGGTGCTGTAATTTGCGGTTTTTCATAAACTGATCGGACAGGGCCAGGCCCAGAACAAAGGCCGGCAGGATGGCATGGCTGGCCCCCAGTTTGGCTAAATACATAAAGGCGACCAGAATCAGGAAGAGGAATTTTATTTCCGGTTCGATGACCCGCTCTCCGTAACGGGTACAAATCCAGGGGTAGATTTTGGGGATCAGGTAAATGAACAGGGCGGAGGCCGCCAGGAAAATCAGGGTGAATCCGTTGAATTCCAGAAACAGAAGGGACAGGGCCACGGCCGTGCCCAAATCGGTGACAAAGGTGGCGGCCATGATGATTTTTCCGAGCTCGGTGTGGGTCAAACCGGTTTCCACCAGAACCGCGTAGACCACGGCCAGGGAAGTGGTGGACAGGGCAATGCCGGCAATCTTGGAAGCCGGCCAGCTCCAGCCTAAGACATGGTAGGCGTAAAACATGGCCCCCAGAAAGGGCGCCGCAAAGGAAATGCCGCCGATAAAAAAGCTCTCTTTGAACTTGGATCTTAGAACCTGGGTGTCCACCTCGGCCCCGGCCAGGAAGGTGAGCAGGATCCCGCCAAACCCGGCCAGATAGGCGATCCAGGGGGTCGGCTGGAGCCCCAGGAAATTCCCGCCGATCACCCCCAGGGAGATCTCGATGATGGCCACCGACAGCCCCAGTTCGACGGACAGGAGTCCGGCCAGAAAAATCAGGGCCCAAAGAACCAACGATATAACGAATGTGTCCAAGAGCACCCTCCCAAAAAAAAACTCCTACCCCGGCCCCGGCCGAAATAGAAGTTATCAGGTCTCCGGCCCTGAATCAGAGAGCCGTCAACCGGTTCCGGTGAACTTCATCACCTTTCTTTTTCCGATGGAGTATGGCTCAGTCTGTTTAGGGAAGTCAATTTGTTTTTTCTGTAGATGTCCTATCAGAGCCCGTTTAGAAAGATTCGGCAAGATCAAGCAAGCATGATCAACAGCCTTTAAAGCTCAAACCGCTTTTCCACGCGTCGATCAAACGGACGACTTCTAAATTCTTCTTGACAAGCCAAAACCTAGTTTGATAAATTTTAACTTCTCAGAGGGGAGTAGCTTTTAAGGTGGCTATCGTCAATACGTCCTCCTAAGAAAAGAGGGCCGGTACCATCCGTTAGAACCCAATCTAACAAGCCAGACCTTTGTCACGGTATGCCTGTGACGAAGGTCTTTTTTTTGGATAAAATCAGGAACCGATCGAAGTCTCGATAAAGGAAGATCAAGACGATGGAAGCATTGACCGACAAAAACGGATCGTTCCCCTGGCACCAATTCAGCCCGGATGAGGTGATGGAGAAAATTCAATCTTCCGGCAACGGCCTTTCTCCGGAGGAAGCCGTCAAGCGGCTGGAACGCCTCGGCCCCAACGAACTGATCGAGAAAAAACGCAAATCGATGTTGGCGATGTTCCTGGATCAGTTCAAGGATTTCATGATCCTGGTGCTGATCGCTGCCGCCGTGGTGGCCGGCTTCATCGGCGAACCGTCCGACACCATCTCCATCGTCGTGATCGTGCTGCTGAACGCCGCGCTCGGGTTCACGCAAGAATATCGGGCCGAAAAGGCCATGGCCGCCCTGAAAAAAATGGCCGCTCCTTCGGCCACCGTCATTCGGGACGGCCAGCCTGAAATGATCACCGCGGAACAACTCGTTCCCGGAGACCTGGTCTTGCTGGAGGCCGGCAATGTAGTCCCGGCCGATATCCGCCTGGTCGAAACGGTCCAGCTCATGACTGACGAGGCGGCCCTGACCGGTGAATCCGTACCGGTGGAAAAGCACACCGAGGCCCTACTGGAAGTGGATCTGTCCGTAGGCGACCGGAGAAACATGGCGTATAAAGGGACGCTGGTCACCTACGGCCGAGGCAGTGGGCTGGTGACGGCCACCGGGATGCAGACGGAACTCGGTAGGATTGCCGTCCTGCTCCAGGCCCAGGAGGAGGGAAAGACACCGCTCCAGAAGCGGCTCACCTCCTTCGGGGGAAAGCTGGCCTACGCGGTGTTGGCCATTTGCGCCACTGTCTTTGTCGCCGGACTTCTCCGGGGCGAACCGCCGCTGTTGATGCTGCTCACGGCCATCTCCCTGGCGGTGGCGGCCATCCCCGAGGCCCTGCCGGCGGTCATCACCATTTCGCTGGCCCTGGGGGCTAAAAAGCTGGTCAAGCAGCAGGCTTTGATCCGGAAACTGCCTGCGGTCGAGACCCTGGGATCGGTCACCACTATCTGTTCCGACAAGACCGGCACCCTGACCCTGAATCGCATGACCGTGGAGAAAATTTATACCGACGGCCATTTGTTCCGGTCCGAAGAACTTCCGACTGCCGGCCCGGAAAGCGCGGAGAAGCCTCTATCAAGCAGGAAACCCCCGGGGATGCTGCTCACGGCCCTGGCCCTTTCCAATGACACCCGTCTGGACGCCTCCGGATCCGTCCTCGGTGATCCGACCGAAGCGGCCCTGTTCAACCTGGCCCGGGAAAAGGGTTTTCAACGGGAAAAACTCGATGAAAAATTTCCCCGCCTGGCGGAGATCCCTTTTGATTCGGACCGGAAGTTGATGACTACCTTCCATCCCTGGGGAGACGGCCGGGTGATTTCCTTCACCAAAGGGGCGGTGGAGGAAATAGTAGAGCGCTCCGAAAAGGCCTTTACCAGTCGGGGTCTGGAAGATCTCGATCGGCCGCAAATCTTGGAGATCGCCGACCGGATTGCCGGAGACGGCCTGCGGGCGCTAGGGTTCGGCTTGCGGATCTGGGACGAAATTCCGGATCCCTTGACTGCGGAAGGAGTCGAAAAGGAGCTCACGCTGATCGGGATCGTCGGGATGATGGACCCGCCCCGGCCGGAGGCGGAGGAGGCCGTGGCTATGTGTCGGTCCGCCGGTATCCGGCCGGTGATGATCACCGGGGACCACCCGCTGACAGCCAGGGTAATTGCCAAACGGATCGGAATCCTGGATGGGGACGGAAAAGCCGTTATGATCGGTCGGGAACTCGATCAGCTTTCGCTGGAGGAATTCGAAAACCGGGTAGAGAAGATACAGGTTTACGCCCGAGTCGCGCCCGAACAGAAGCTGAAGATCGTTAAGGCCCTGCAGGATAAGGGGCAGTATGTGGCCATGACCGGGGACGGGGTCAATGATGCCCCGGCGTTGAAGCGGGCGGATATCGGCATTGCCATGGGTATAACCGGCACCGATGTGTCCAAAGAGGCCTCCGACATGATCCTGATGGACGATAACTTCGCCACTATCGTGAAGGCCGTGCGGGAAGGACGAAAGATCTATGACAATATTCGCAAGTTCATCCGCTATCTCCTAACCACGAATTCCGGGGAAATCTGGACCCTCTTTCTGGCCCCCTTTCTGGGGTTACCGATTCCGCTGCTGCCGATCCACATCCTCTGGATCAATCTCGTGACGGACGGTCTGCCGGCCCTGGCTCTTTCGGCCGAGCCTGAAGAAAAAGACCTGATGAAGCGGCCGCCTCGGGACCCCCGGGAAAGCATCTTTGCCCAGGGACTGGGCATCCATGCCATCTGGGTCGGTCTCCTGATGGCCGGAGTGGCCCTCGGATTGCAAGCCTGGGCCATCCATCTGGGTGATCGCCATTGGCAAACCATGGTCTTTACCACCCTCTGCTTTCTCCAACTCGGCCACGTGTTGGCTATCCGTTCGGAACGGGTGTCTCTCTTCGAACAGGGTCTTTTTTCCAACAAACCGTTACTGGCCAGCGTCCTGCTGACGGTGCTGCTCCAGATGGCAACGATCTATATCCCGGCCCTGAACCTGGTTTTTAAGACCGAACCCTTGGCCGCCGGGGAATTGATCCTGGTGTTCGTGCTCTCCAGTGCGGTGTTTACGGCCGTGGAAATTGAAAAGTGGGTTAAAAGAGGATTTAGATGGAAATCGATTCCTTGAAGCGCGATAGGAGGCCCTTTGCTCCGAACTACCCTCCGGTCAGGGGAATATGGATATCTAGGACGTCATTGTCTTCCAGAACCCGGTCAAAGGGGGCCACTTTATGGTTGACGAAAACATGGAGAAAGAGATCGGACCAGTTTTCCGGGGTCCCCATACCTGGAAGCCGCAGCAGCAATTCCTGAACGGTGGACCCGGGGTCCAGCTCCAGGATTAAATCACCGTTTCGATTGAATTGCGAGCTAAAGGCCTCGGTATTACCTATGGCGAAGGTAGTATTGATTTTTATGTGAATGGGTTCGCTTTTTGTCTGGCTGTTCATTGATAATCGATTAACCAGCTTTTTTTATAACATTAATACTTTCTTTCCTCCAAAACAAGTTTTTATCAAAAAACCTTTGCTTCGGGGTCCCTCTTCGGATATATATTCACATTATGAATAGTCACAATGAAATTAATTATCCGACCGAACGGGATCGGAACCCGGCCGAATATCTGATCCTCGGCGTCCTGACCGGAGGCAACCTGCATGGGTATGATCTGTATCAATACCTACAAGAGAATTTAAGCCTGATCTGGACTCTGGGCCGCAGCCAGACCTATGCCCTGCTTTCCCGGATGGAGCAGGCAGGGCTGGTGGCCCATCAACGCCAGGCCCAGGAAAAACGTCCGGACCGAAAAAATTTTTCCCTAACCCCGGCAGGAAGAAAAATATTCAACCATTGGGTAAAAGCTCCGGTGGAACATATTCGGGACCTGCGCCTGGAATTCCTAGCCAAAATACATTTCCTGGAAAAAAGTGACCGGAAATGGGTGGAAAAGCTGATCGAGGGACAGCAGGGGGTCTGTCGAGATAAATTAGCCAGATTGGAAGCACGGAAACGTTCGACCTCATCCGAGATGGAACGCCTGACTTATGACTTCCGGCAGTCACAGGCCCAGGCGGCCCTGGACTGGCTGCAGGGTCTCCAAGTCAAATTGAGAAAGGGATAAATAGGATGGAGTCGCGAAAAGAAGGTCATCCCGAACGGAGGGGAGCATCCTTTAACTTGTTGAAAGATTTTTTTATTTTTATTTTCTTCACTTGGGTTTTGACCTTTCCGGTCCGAGCTCAGGAGATCACCGTTTCGGCCGCCATCAGTTTGAAAGAGGCCTTTACGGAACTGAGTAAAACCTTTGAAGCTGGACAAAAAAGGCGTCGGGTGCAATTTAATTTTGGGGCCTCGGGAGACCTGGTTCGGCAGATTGCAGGCGGGGCTCCGGTGGATGTATTTGCCTCGGCCGGTCTAAAGGAGATGGACGAACTGGAGCGGCAGGGCCTAACGGCCCCCGGGTCGCGGGTGAACTTCGCCGGGAATACCGTGGTGCTGGCTGTTCCGGCGGCCTCGACTTTCCGCCTGGAGGCTTTTTCCGACCTTACTCGGAAAGAGGTTAAAAAAATCGCCATCGGCAATCCCCAAACCGTCCCGGCCGGGAGATACGCCGAGCAGGTTTTAAGGAGCCTGAATCTCTGGGAACCGCTGAAGGACAAGCTGGTTTTCGCCGAAAATGTCCGGCAGGTCCTGGATTATGTGGCGCGGGGTGAGGTCGACGCCGGGTTGGTCTACGCCACCGATGTTGCATCCCGTGCCAGGGACCTAAAGAAGATTCTTACCGGCCCCCGAGGGGAGCCACCAACCGGTGGTCTATCCGATAGCCGCCGTCAAGGGTACCAAAAACGAAGGGCAGGCCCGGGCCTTTATCGCCTGGGTGATTTCTTCCGAGGGGAAACGTATCCTCGGACGATATGGATTCAAAACCCTGGAGGATAAAAAATAGCGCATGACGGAAGAAATCTGGATTTTCCCTTCGACTTTCCCTGCAGGTCGCCTTGCTGGCCACCTTTTTTATCGTGATCGTCGGGGTGGCGGTCGGGTACCTGCTGGCCCGGAAAAGCTTTCCGGGCCGGGAACTGGTTGATATCCTGTTTACCCTGCCGCTGGTCTTGCCCCCCACGGTAACCGGATACTATTTGATCATTCTCTTCGGCCGGAACGGCTGGTTGGGAAAGAGTCTGTATGCCTGGACCGGGTGGAGCATCATGTTTTCCTGGTACGCGGCCGTGCTGGCCTCCTTCGTGGTGGCCCTGCCTCTCATGGTTCGGACGACCCGGGCGGCGATCGAGTCGGTCGATAAAAACCTCATTTTCGCCTCCTATACCCTTGGGACACTCTGAACTCGGGACCGCCTGGCGGGTAATATTGCCGCTGGCTCGCCGGGGGATTATCGCCGGGGCGGTCCTGTCTTTTGCCCGGGCCATGGGGGAGTTCGGGGCTACCTTGATGATAGCGGGCAATCTCCCCGGAAAAACCAATACCCTGCCGCTGACCATCTACACCCTGGCCGGAAGCGGCGACTGGCCGCAGGCCCAAGGAGTGGTACTTTTACTCACGGCCGCTTCCGGTGTGTTTCTGTATCTGGCCAACCGTTTCAGCCGGAAGGCCTGGTGATGGCCCTTTCCCTGGAATTGCATAAAAAAGTGGATGGGTTTACCCTGGAGGTAGAATGGGCTATCCAAGAGGAACTGGCCGTTCTCTTCGGGTTATTCCGGGGCCGGGAAAACTATGACCCTTCAGATGATCGCCGGGCTGATGAAACCGGATCAGGGATCCATCCGTTTAGGCGGGCAGGTCCTTTTCGACAGCCGGACCGGAATCGATGTCACCCCCCAGGATCGATCCATCGGCTACGTTTTCCAGGACCTGGCCCTATTTCCGCATATGACGGTCAGGGGCAATATTATCTACGGGGCGAAGGGGCTGGGGAAAAAGGAACGACGGGAAAAAACGGAAGAGATGATCGAAAGTTTTCATCTCGAAGGACTGGGTGACAAAAGGCCGGCTGAAATTTCCGGGGGGCAACGGCAGCGGGTGGCCTTGGCCCGGGCGCTCATCCGGCGGCCGAAGTTGCTCTTGCTGGATGAGCCGTTTTCAGCCCTCGACCATCCTCTCCGTCTGGAGATGCATCAATACCTGACCGGTGCGGCTCGTACGTTATAAGATTCCGGTAGTCATGGTTACCCACGATCTGAACGAAGCCTCTAAACTGGGTGACAAAATCATTATCTATTCCGAGGGCCGCGTAACCCAGACCGGCGCTCCGGCTGAGGTTAGGAATAATCCCGTTATCCGTCAAGCCAAAAGGTTTTATGATTCTTCCGAATGAAAAGACGGCCTGACCTCAGGCGCAGAGGGTGGCGCCGCCTCAGCTAAAGCCGCTGCCGGCCGTGCAGGCGTAGCAGTGGTCTCCTACCCGAATGGGGGTGCCGGGCGGAGGCGGGCCTTCCATTTCCGAGACGTGGACCTTCCGGCCGCCAAGGGCAGGTCCAGGGCCAGGTTGAAGTCACAATCGTAGAGGGTTCCTTCCCAGGAAATCGAGACCAGAGAACGGCACATGACGCCTGCCAGGGTGGACGGGTTGAAGCCTGAGGCCAGCTTTTCCTGGTAGCGCTGCAGGTTTCCCGACCGATCCAGCCAGTCCCGGTAGCGGCCCAGAGGGACATTGGCGAAGACATAGAGATGATTAAAAAACAGGCCCCAGCGGTTTTCCAGTTCCCTCCGAAAGCGTTTTTCCGTTTCGGTCTGCGAGGGAGGGAGAAAGGCCCCGCTGGGATTGCTGACCAGGTCCAATTCCAGGCCGCTGTCGGCCCGACCGTAGCCCAGGGCATTCAACTGCCGGAGGGCATTGAGCGAGGCCTGGAAAACTCCGGGGCCCCGCTGGCTATCGGTCTGGGCTGCCTGTAGAGAAGGAAAGGAACCCACCACCACTACCCGGTGTCCCTTGAAAAATTCCATCAGGGTCGACTGGTGCCCGTCGCTTAGGGCGGTCAGGTTGGACCGGACCATGATCTTTTTTGTGTGCGGGGCCAACCCGGTGATCAGCCGCGTCAGATGGGGATTCAGTTCCGGGGCCCCGCCGGTGATATCCGCCACCGAAAATCCTCCTCGCCGAGCGTAGGCAATAACGTCCTCCACCGTTTGGAGGCTCATGACTTCCCGGCGATCCGGTCCGGCCTCCAGGTGACAGTGCCGGCAGGCCTGGTTGCAGATCAGCCCGACATTGATCTGCAAGGTGGTAGTCCGATCCCGCACCAGCGACAACCCCTGTTCGGTCAAGGTGGTCCTGAAGGATTTGCTCCAGCCCTGTTCGGGATCAATGGAAACTTTTTCTGCCGGAGAACTAACAGCCGGTTCCATCAAAAAACCTGTTTACATGGAGATTTTTTCGGCCACATTGCGCATCTGAACCCCGTGGACCAGGGAGGCTCCGCCCCGAATGGCTACGGCCACGTGCACGGCCTCGGTCATCTCGTTCAGATCCGACCCTTTTTCCAGACAGGTCTGGGTATAGGCGTCGATGCAGTAAGGACACTGGACGGCATGGGCCACGGCCAGGGCGATCAGGGCCTTTTCCCGCTCCGTCAGAGCCCCTTCGGCAAAGACGGCCTGATAATAGTCAAAAAATTTCTGGGCCAGGGCCGGCGCCTCTTTCCCGATCTCGGGAAATTTAGGCAGATCCTGGGGCCGGTAATAGGTTTCCATCAATCCCTCTCCTCCTCTAATCCAAAATTGGTCCAACTTCGAGCCGGCAGTAAAGTCCGGAGTATAGAATACCACAATCCGATCCCGAGAATACACCCCTCAGGACTCCGGCTTTAAGAGACCGCCGCCCGGCGATCCGCAAAGGCCCGAAATTCTTCCAGGGTATTTATATTTAAACAGACCTGAGGATCGCTGACCCCCACTCTCGCCACCTGGTCTGGGGAAAGGGCTCGTATCTGTTTATCGAGGCGGGCCTCGTCGTCCGCAACGGGCAGCGAAAGTAAGTCGGGCGAGAAAGCGTCGCGACAGCAGAACGGGATGACCTCCTTTGGATCGGTAGTGAGGGATGACCACGTCCACTTTTTTGTTAAGGGCCGCGCCTAGCCGGCCATAGACTTCCCTCCGCGGACCGGGTACATCCACGGGCAGGACAAAAGCCCCGGACCAATCTTTTTCCAGTAAAAAGGGGATGGCGCTTTGCAGAGAAGAGAACTGGCCTAACTCCGGGGTTTTATTGACGACGACGGAAACGGCCAGGCCGGACTGGATGGATGCTTCTTGCCTTGCGCTCAGCAACCAAGGAATCCGTTCAAAGTACCTTTCCTGGTGATAGCCTAGAACAATGACCGCCTCTTTACCCGATGCGGCCTCAAATCGTCTTAATTGTTCGAGCAGCCAGGGCCGTCCCTGATATTCGACCAGGCCTTTGGGCGTTCCCATCCGCGAGGATCGTCCACCGGCCAGGAGAATCAGCGGAAAAGCCTCAATCGTTTTTATCATGAACTATCAGGACCGGCGATCCCCTTAATTCAGGGTACTATCTGTCGGTGAATCGTTCTTGGTACTATAGCTTCCGCCGGCTTTCTCTATTTCCCGAAGAACCCGTTCAGCCATTTCGGCTACCCGGCCTTGGATAGTATGGGTCAGTTCATCCGACCAGGGGGAATAATCCTCGGGTTCGATACCTACCACCACCGTTTCGGGGCGGGTGCCTACCAGTTCGCAGCAGGCCAGGGTTTCCAGAAGGTCCGTTTGGTGGAGGGAATACTTAAAGGCCACGCTCTTTCGGACCTCTTCGCCGGTCAGGCGATAAAACGTTCCCGGTGGCTGCCCGTTTAACACGGCATCCACCACGATTAAAACATCCGAGGAGCTTATGGCGTCCATCAGTTTAATTCCCAGGGTCCCCCCGTCCATAAGGGACACATTCGGGGAAAAAGAATAGTCGGCCTGGAGCCGCTCCACCACCCGCACGCCGACGCCCTCATCGCGCAGCAGAATGTTCCCCACCCCTAATACCAGTATTCGCTTCTCCGACATTTAACTATCCTTGAATCGCGTCTAATAAAAATTTTCGGATATTTTCTGGCTTGGCTTGTTCTGTGGATTGTTCTCGGCCTTCTTGGGGAAACAGATTAGGTCCCCTTGCTTCGGCCCTCTCCCCCCTATCGGGGAGGAAGAGGGCCGAAGCAAGGAATATTTAAAAGGTTTTCCTGATCAGGTATTTTCGTCTACGAAACTTTGAATTCGTAGACCTCGTTGGTCTGGGGATCGATCACGTGCACGCCGCAGGCAATGCAGGGATCGAAGGAATGGACGGTCCGCAAAATCTCCACCGGCCGTTTGGGATCGGCCACGGGCGTGCCGATCAGGGCCTCTTCCACCGGCCCCAGTTTTCCAGCGGCGCAGCGGGGACCCAGATTCCAAGTGGAGGGAACCACCAACTGATAATTTTCGATTTTTTCATTTCTAATGGATATCCAATGACTGAGTGCTCCCCGGGGGGCATTGACGAAACCGACACCCTCGGCCTCTTTGGGCATCTTCCATTCCTCGTATAGTTTGGTATCGCCTTTTTTGACATTGTCTTCCATCTGGTTTAGCCAGGTATCGGTCTTGGCGGCGATGACCGCGCATTCGATACCCCGGGCGGCGGTCCGACCCAGGGTGGAGAACAGGGCTTCCGGGCCCACGCCCAGGTGCTTTAAGACGGTATCCACCAGGGCCTTGCATTCGGGCTGGCCTTTGGCATAGGCGGCCAGGACGGCGGCCAAGGGGCCCGTTTCCATGGCCGCGTTGTTGTATCGAGGGGCCTTCATCCAGGAATAACGGTTCTTGTCCTTTAGCTTGGTATATTTGGGTTTGGTGACCCCCTTGGCCGGCTTCCGGGCCTCCCGGCCTTCATACCAACTGAAGGCCACGTGCTCCTGGATGGCGTTGGGATCGAATTTCTGAATACCGGCTAGGTCCCGTTTCATGATGACCCCCGGGGGTAGCCAGCGGGATTCCAGGTCATTTTCATTTTCCGGAAATTCCCCGAAGCTGAGAAAGTTCGTGCAGCCTCCGATGGCCCCCCAATTCTTATAAAAAGAAGCCACGGCCAGCAGATCCGGGATGTAGACCTCATCGATGAATTGTTTGGTTTCCTTGTAGAGATCCCGGTATTCTTTGAGGCGTTCGGGGGTCAGGGCCTCGTAATTGGTGGCGCCACCCACTACAGTAAATTGGGTATGGGGATTCTTGCCGCCCATGACGGCCATCATGCGGGCGGCCTTGACCTGAAGCCGCAGGGCCTCTAAATAATGGGCGGTGGCGATCAGGTTGACCTCCGGAGGCAGGACGTAGGCCGGGTGACCGCCCAGGAAATAGGCGTTGGTAAAAATACCCAGTTGTCCGTTGTCCACGAAAGCCTTTAGTTTGTCCTGAACCCCTTTAAGGCCTTCAGCCGTTGTTTTGCGGTTGGGAGAAATATCGTTGGCCAGTTTGGCGGCCTTGGGGGCATCGGCCTGGAGGGCGCTGGTGACATCCACCCAGTCCAGGGCGTGGAGATGATAAAAATGAACGATATGGTCGTGCATGAACTGGGAGGCCATGACCAGGTTGCGCATCAACCGGGCGTTATCCGGGATCTTGACCTTGACGGCGTTATCGACGCAACGGGTGGCGGCCAGGGCATGCACGTAGGTGCAGACCCCGCAGGCCCGCTGGGTAATGTGCTGGGCATCACGGGGATCCCGTCCCTTCAAGATAATTTCCAGACCCCGGAAAAGCTGGGAGCTGGACCAGGCATTATGGACTTTTCCGTTTTTAACTTCTACTTCAATCCGCAGGTGTCCCTCGATTCGGGTGATCGGGTCGATGACGATGGACCCGGAATATCCTCCCCCGGGAGGGGCGGCAACGGTAGTTTTTTGTTCAGCCATTATGGTATCCTCCTTAGATACGTTAAGTGAAACACGCGAGCCGCTGGATCAGTTTACTTCTGGACATAAAAGGGGCTCATCTTGTCCCAGAAATCCGGTTCGCTACAGCCGATGCAGGGATGGCCGGCCTGCACGGGCCAGTTGGTCTGGTTGAACTTAATCGTGGGACAGTTATTATAGGTGTCAGGGCCTTTACAGCCCAATTGGTACAAACACCAACCTTTTTTAGCCTCTTCCGAACCGAAGGAGGGGGCATATTCCTGTTTGTCGAAGTGCGGCTGCCTCGGGCATTTGTCATGAACCGTTTCGCCGTAAAACATGACCGGACGGTTCAGGGCGTCGAGCTTGGGCATCCCCTTGGTCAGCAAATGGACCACGGTACCGACGAAATTATAAGGGTTGGGCGGACAGCCGGCGATATTGATGGCCTTTACACCCAATTTTTTCAGAGCGTCATTAACCCCTTTGGCCCCGGTCGGATTGGGTTTGGCGGCCTGAACGCCTCCAAAAGTGGCGCAGGCCCCGATGGCGATGACTGCCTTGGCCTTGGGGGCGATTTCGCTGCACATCTGCAGCATGGTTTTCCCGGCGATTTTTCCGTAGAGGCCTCCGTCCTTGGTGGGAATTGCACCTTCGATGACACAGACGTACCCTTCGGGAGATTTTATGGCCTGATGCAGTGCCTCTTCGACCGCGTTTCCGGCGCCGGCCATCAGGGTTTCGTGATAATCGAGTGAAATCGTGTCGAGAATCAACTCATCGATATAAGGATCGACGGTCCGCAACACCGCTTCCGAACAGCCGGTGCATTCAGCGTTGTGCAGGTAAACCACCGAAGGCCGTTTTTTGGCCGTCAAGGCAGCGGCGATCTCTTTGGCGAACGAGGCCTCCAGGCCCATTACGGCCGCCACCGTGCCGCAAAATTTTAGGAAATCCCTTCGTGAGATGCCCCGGTTCCGAAGGCGTTCTTCGGCATTTGGCTTGGCCAGTCCAATTTCAAACTTCATACATTGCCTCCTTTTGCAACATTTTTTACCAGTGCTTGATTAAATCGGTGTGAATGGCCTTATTAATAAGCTGTAGAACCTTTCCCCCATTATTTCCCCCTCATTATAATTTATTGTCTCCCTCCCTCCCTGTTGGATTTTTGGGATAATATTACGTTTTTAGATGAGTTTTCAACTATATTATTTATTTTGGAAGATATTTTAATAAAAAAACGCATTTGGTTAATAAAAATCGATCATTTGGTCTCCTACTTCGGCGTACCGGTAGCCGAAAGGTTCTAATGGGGACCCGCCTGAGGCAGGTTGAGGATTAGGTCCCGACCGACGGCCAAAACAACCCGATAGAGTCAAGGCCACCCCGTCGAACCCGTTTCCCGGAGCAAGGGGGTAGATAATTGGGGTCAGGTATGAAGTTGCAAAAAGCCAGTTGGGAATCATTTAGACAGATTGATCCGGTTGCTTTCCATTTTTTAAGAGGCCGCTGAAGACCTTGCGGAGTGTTTTATCGTCGATCTGTTCCATCAAGAGATCATCATAATCTTCTTCAAAGTCCTCATCCGAAGGCACTGGCTTCCGGCCCTTCTGACGATTCAACCAATTGAACGGGCAGGGTGGTGCCGTTTTCCTTGGCTACCCAGTTGTGACGGCCGCTGAAATGGTCCAGATATTTCTGGCATTCGTCGTGATCTCCGACGTAAGAGATAAACAGCGTTTCTCCCCGGCGGAAACAGATGGCCCGATAACCGTCACCCAGGTCGTATTTGAGACACCCTTCAATCCGCTTCTCTCCCCAGCCGGTCAACTTCCACACTTTTTTTAAATCGGGGGGCCCGTTTCGGGTCAAGGCCGCTAATGAGTTCCTCGGCTTTTTGGGCAGCGATCTCCCCTTTTTCCCCACGTTTCCACAAGGTCTTCCAGTTCTTTCTCAAATCTTCTTTCCAGATGAATAAATCGGATCATAATATTAAAACCTTAATGCCCCACCTGCGGCGATGCACCGGCGATGCACAAAAATATGTTTTTCGATCGTTTTTCGTAGGGGCGGGTTTTATACCCGCCCGCCTGAACCGGTTCGGATCGACCAAGCTACGGGTGGCGGATGACCCCGACCCGCTACATCCAAAACAAAACTCACTGGACCAGGTTTACAGACATTTTCTTAATAAGACCTCATGCCCGCGCGGTACTCTTGGCATTTGACTGCCGGCTAAGCCCGAACCACCTCCAGAAAGGCTTCCACCCGGGTTTTCAACTGTTCCACGTCCCAGGAGGAGTAATCGGTTTCCAAATGTAAAAAAGGAATTTGGCCGTTTTTTTCCAGAAATTCCTGAAGCAGGTGGGCCTCGACGCTGTAAGTGAGGCAACAGCGCCAGGTGAGGTCCACTACGCCCTGGATATTAAAATCCTTGATCAGTCTGGCGATGAGGTCAAACCGACCGGTATTGGGGGTCAGGCAGGAGCAGGGGGTCTGGAGATAATACCGCCCGATCGCCTGGTAAGGATCTTCATCCGTTTCGTCGATCAGCCGATCGAAGCTTTTGATCCCGGTGCAATTTTCCTGGCAGACCACGATGCCTCCGGATTCTTCGATCAGTCGCAGCACTTTTTCCGATCCCTTTCCGACCGGGCAGCCGGTCAGGAGGATCCGGGGGCATCCGGCGGGGCCACTGAATTCCCCTGCTTCTTCAACTCCCGCAGCTCTTTTAATAATTGCTCCAAGTGTTCCCCGTACGACTCCAGGTCCACGGAGAAACCTCTGGACTCCATAACCGGCAAAAGGTCCAATCCGGTGATGGGAACGGTCTCCCCGGCGCACTGATAGACGATTTCTTTTAGCAGTCTCCGGATCCGATTGTTGATTCTAATCTGGTAGCGCAGGCCCTCCCGATCGATCCGGTTCCCCGTGGTCTCTTCCAGATATTCCTTCAGCCTGTAGATTTCTTCCTGCCAAAGTAAAGGCAGCCATCCGGCCGTCGGCGTTATAGGGAAGCTGCAACAAGAAAAGGGGCTTGATCCGCCCCAGCAGTTCAAACATCTTTTTCTTGCCGTCACAGGTGGTCTCCCCGATGAGGAAATCCGAGGCGGCGAAAAAGGGGCAGGTGTCCGTTACGGCGTACCCGTAGCTGGACTTGATCAAGGGACACAGATTGACCGGCAGGGTTTTTTCCGCCTCGGCAATCGGGGCCTCTTTTTTCCCGCAAAGCCCCACCGGGACGGCCCCGGCGGCCCAGACCAACTCCGCCGGGGCAAAGGTGCAATAGATACCCGCCACCTTCCGGCCGGCCTTCCTGGACTTCATCCAACTGGAGAAGGCTTTGTTCGCCGAACCGTTGAAAATATTCCAAGGTGGAATATTTCAATGGAAGACTCCGGTTTTCCCACGCGTGTCCCTTGTGTTGAAAATTTCATTCCATTATTCCTTTTCCGAACAGCCGAATAAAGTTGAGGGCCTAAAACCGTCAACGGGCTTCCCGGTTCGACCATTCAGTATGAATTCCCACAGTCGACTTTGAACGGCCTCCTGGCCCTTCACTTTCTTCCTTGGTTGATGTTTGGTCTTCTGAGCGGCCCTTTTGACCGGTTCATCTTTCATGTTTCCTTCCTCCTTTAAATTCCAGACCCTGGATTATAAAGATCGAATTCAAGGGAAGAAGGCTAATGGCTGACCAAGGAGCCGTCAACTTTTTATCAGGATAAGGAGCTTTTCTTTTCCATAAAGGGCGGCTCCCAATGCCCCGACCATATCCGGATTTTCAGGAACGATGACCGGCGTTTTAGTTTCTTCTTCAATCAGCTTCCGCATGCAGGGATTATGGGCCACCCCTCCGGCAAACATCAGGGGAGATTCCTTCCCTACTCGGCCCAACATGGAAAGAGTGCGCTGCACGATGGCCAAGTGCAACCCCAGGGCGATGTTTTCCGGTCGCTCTCCCCGGGCCACGAGCGAGGTGGCCTCGCTTTCGGCAAATACGGTGCACATGCTGCTGATTTTGATCCGCCGATCGGCCTGCAAGGCGTAGTCCCCAAAGGATTCGATGGGAATCTGCAGGGCCGCGGCCATGAATTCCAAAAATTTCCCCGTGCCGGCGGCGCAGCGGTCGTTCATTTCAAATTTGGCCACTTTCCCCTGGCCGGAGAGGGAGATGACCTTGGTGTCCTGTCCGCCGATATCCAGGATGGTCCGGGTTTCTGGGTACAGGTTTCGGGCCCCGAGGGCATAAGCCTGAATTTCCGTAATGGTCGTAACCGGGAGATCGCCGTTCAGTGCGTCGGCCAAAAGCTTTCGGCCGTACCCGGTGGCCACGATCCGGTCCACGGAGAGACCCTCCATGATTTTTCGGCATTGCCCCAGGGGATCAAAGGTCGTCGGCACCTTGGCCTCATGGATCCTTTGATCCCCCTGAAGGACCACCAGTTCAATGGACCGGGAACCGATGTCGATCCCGGCTATTATATTCTTGTCCATTTAGAAAGGTTCTTCCGTGCCCCTTTTTGCTTTATAGCGTCTATAGAAAAGTGGGATCAATGACACCAGAACGATCAGACCCACCCCCAAGAAGAAATCCTCCTGAAATCCTTCCGCGTATGACGTCCAGCAGGGAGCTTGAAAAAACGATGAAAGCGATGCAGGCCGGCAACATGCAGAAAAAGGTGGTCAAGGCGTAATGAGCAAACTTGATTTTGGTTAGACCGAAGGCGTAATTCAGGAGGTTGAATGGAAAGGCGGGTATCAGCCGGGTGAAAGCCACCACCTTCCACCCCTGGCGTTCCACCGCCTCATCGAGTCTTCGCCATCGGGGACTGCGGAGCTTGCCTGAAATCCAGCCCCTCGCCAGGTATCGCGAGACGAGAAAAGCCACACAGGCCCCGAGGGTTGAGCCGATGATAGTGTAAACCACACCCCAAAAAGGGCCGAAAAGGATTCCCCCCACGATGGTGATGGGAAGCCCTGGAAGGAAAAACGCCGGGGCTGTCATGTAAATCAGCATATAAATGATCGGGGCCAGTGCCCCATATCCCGTAATCAGTCCCCTCAGAGCTTCTTGGTCAAGATATTTTGTAGCGCCGGTGACGCGGATGGCCACAATGGCGGTAACGATTAAACCCAGGATGGCCAGCCGGATGAGTATTCCTGACTTCGCTTTTTCTCCTGCCCAAAAGGACCTTTCACGGGTGGTTTCCCCTTTGTTGTCCTCTTTGAATCGCTTTTTTAGACGGATCCGGTTGAGATAGGTGATGGGAGCGCCTGAAACCTTCGCCTTGCCTGCTAGGGCGGCTTCCGGTTCATACAGGAGATCGAGTACATGGCTCGTTGGTGTTTTCCTGTTCAAGGAGCCGGCGCAGCCGGCGCAACAGGTGATAATCCTTTTCTGTTCCGCTTCTGTTTTTCGGAGCTCTCCCCATTTCTCTGAAAACGATGGCGCAACGCACCCCACTGAGCCCCCTTCACCACAGCAAAGGGTTAATTTGCCGCTGTGAGACATCTCTTCAATCTCAAGACCTTTCTGGCGAACCAACTCCCGCAGCGCAGTGTGCACATTTTCCTCAGAGCGAACCGCGCAGGGATCATGAATCCTCACAACACCGCTTAGTTTCCGGCCCGAGTGGGCGCCGTCATCGGCCAGGATTTCGTATACGGTCTTGACCTGCAACTCGCCGCCGTAATTTAAGAAGATCTTGTGACAGTTTGGACAGGCCACCAAGACCCGCCGCACACCCTTTTCCAGAAGATAGGATTTCATCTCATTGAACATGGACTGAAAGAACTTCTCCCGGCCCAGATCGTGGGAGATCTTGGTGCAACAGTCGAGCACAATTCCCAGGGAGGGCATCCGCGTCTTCAGCTCCTGATAGAGGGCGTAGGTCTTATCCGGCCTCGTACCCGGCAAGGTGCATCCAGGGAAAAAGACCGTATCACAACCCCTTCGGCAGCCCATAATAGCTGAACTTCTTTGAGGTCCCCCTTCTTTCGTAGGCCAGGAGTCCGCCGTGCTCTGCAAAGGATCCGTTGCCTCGGTCCACGGTTTCGCACCGCATTTGCAGAAACATGTCCGCCGGTTTGGCCCCAACCGGGCAGACGGTATGGCAGAGCTCACAGAGGCTGCACTCAAAAGGCATCCCCTGGTGGCTCTGGTCAGAGGGATCATAAATATCCGCGATCTCTTTGGGCTTGCCGTACTTCCGCAGGAAGGCACACTCCTTTTGGCAGAGCTGGCAGTTGATGCAAGTCTCTGAGACCGCTCTCAGCGCACCGCGGAGTGACTCCCGGACTTCAAGCTTCGATACATCCCTGGGCTGAAGTTTCTCTTTTGCCATTTGCTTTTTCTTCCTCCAAAAACACCTCAGCTCCAACAAAGCAAAATATGCTTAGGATGAGAATATGTAGGCCACTTTCATAAGCTTGCTCCTTTGAGAATTTCTTAATTCCAGCTTTTTCCGGTATAACGAAAAAAACTGGCGGTGAGTCGTCACTCCGGCGAAAGCCGAAGTCCAAAGATCAATTTGCGAAAAGGGTAAATTGTCGCTCCAACTTATGATGGATGTAACTTCGGCCGCAATCTTGTTTCGCGCTCCGTATTCCATGTTTGTCTCCTTTCATGTTGAGATCTATTAAGTCGGATTTTTTCCTAAACTGTAGATAAGAATCAGCCCTCCCTGACGAGGGAGTTTCTCGGCCTTTCCTTTGAATTGGGAATTGGGTGAAATCATTCTTTTGAAAGAACTGATGGCCGGGTAGGCGGCGTTGCTGGTAATCCCGACGGGACAGCTTTCCAAACAGGTGACGCAGCCGGTTTGCTCTTCGACGGCCCGCTGCCGGTTACCGCCGAAACGGATCCGGAACCCCTTGCCGGAGGAATCTTCCAGGACGTCGGTCAACCCTAGGGATCGGGAAAGGCCGGGCCAGGTGACCGAAACCAGGAGTTCATCGCCTCCGATGACTTCCCCCGAACTGCGGAGGGTCAGATTGTTTCCTGGCTTGGCGCCGATCTGCAGCAGGGCGTCGTGAAATTCCTGGGGCGTGCAGAAGGCGCGGAGGATGGCCTGGTCGTTTAATTTTCCTCCCTGATAAACGACCCCCCAGTGAGGGTTGGATTGGTTGAGAGATTTGGGATTGACCTCGGCATAGACCAGGACCTGCTTGTTTATTGTATCTATCCGGAGGGGTTCCGTGCGGGAGGGCAGGGCGGGCACGTCCCGGTCCGATGCCGAAACGGGTCCCGCCCAGGAGAGGATCAGGGTTGCGACCACCCCGACCGTAAGGGTTTTCAAGCGATGTAAGGCCACGGCTGAAGGCCCTTACGCGGTGGTAGAAAGGTAAGGTTGTCAGTTCGTTGTCGAAATATTTGCATGTGGTGTTTTACTTCACCTTTTCTACGGGGTAGCCCGCTTCATCCCAGGCCTTGATGCCGCCAGGATAGCGGTAGACGTTCTTGTAACCTATTTTGACGGCCCACATGGCCCCATTGTGGCTGCGGGTGCATTTGGTGAAGCCGCAGTAGATGACGATCAGCCGGTCTTTGTTCGGACCGAGCATTTTTTCGAAATCCGCCTTCTTCTTGTCGTCCAGTTGGGTCATCTCCGGGATGGGAAACTCCATTTGGACCGCTCCCGGAACGTGCTGTTTTTTGTAGCTGTCTTCAAAAGGCATGGTATCGATAATCAGCATCTCTTTCTTCTGGTCGATCCAGCCCTTGAGTTCCTCGGTGGTCACCATTTTATAACCCCCCCGCTCCACTTCCCTTGCGAAGGTGACGGCGATTTTTTCGGTGTCCATTTCTTTGCTGCCCCAGGCGGCCAACACCGGACTGGTTAATAATAAAAATGAAACCAGGACTAATAGGCCCATCCTCACACCGCTTGCTTTCTTCATGTCTGCTTTTTCCTCCTTTATAGGGTTAATTTGATTTTTGCCCAAAAGGGCAGGTTCTGCCGGTTGAAGTCCTTTTGGAGCCAGCGGGACAGATAAAGGTAAATCGCCGCGCCGATCAGCATCAGGTCCCGGTAAAAGGACTGCCAAAGACCGGCCTGGGCCTGGAGTTCTTCCGGGGAAAAACAGCCGCAATCAATGCGCAGATCCTTAAGAAGGCCGTACCAGAGGACCGCCACAAAAAAGAGGAGCAGGCCAAAAATAAGGCTCAAGCTCCCGCGAACCTTGAAGATCAGGCCCACAGCCCCCAGGATTTCCACTATAGGCAATCCGATGGCCAGGACCGGCAACAGGAAATCCGGGGCCAGGTCATATTGGGAAATGGACCGGGCGAAGGCCTTGGGATCCATCAGTTTGACTGTCCCGGCATAGAGAAAGACCAAGGCCAATCCCCAGCGGATTATCCGGGAGGGCCACCGAGAAAAAATTAGACTTGCCGACCGCCGAATCCCTCTGCGATTTTCCTCCTCAATCATCGGGTGGATTCTTTATCAAGAACCTTAATATGTCAAATAGGTAATATTGATGATTGCCTTGATTGGCATAGGTAGAAATTATGAATAAGGTATTCGTCGGCGGTCAAATCAAATGCTTATTCGGTTAGTTTCTTAGAGGGGAAAGGGCTGGACAAGTTTTTGAACGGTTCAAAAGCTTTCAGATTAGATAAGGTGCAAGAAATTTTGGACGCACCTTTTTAAAGCGACGGCCTCTTAATC
>CAVVCH010000007.1:0-67949 GCA_963746605.1 uncultured delta proteobacterium | reverse complement strand
CCAGTGGGACCTCTACGAAGTCAAGGGGAGCACCGGGATCAAGGAAGTCTACCTCAACGACATTGCCCTCCAATACTTCGTCCTCAAAACCTCGGGGTTCCCGGTCCGTAAGGCTTACCTGGTCTATATCAACAATCAGTATGTCAGAAACGGGGCCTTGGACTTGGACCAGTTGTTCCTTTTCGAAGACCTCACCCGGACGGCTATAGAACGGGAAGGGTGGGTCCGGGAGGAAATCAGGCGGCTGCGGAAAACCCTGGCCGAGGGCCTTCCGGTTACCGATATCGGGGAGCACTGCGACGACCCTTATCCGTGTGACTTCCAGGGCCACTGCCGGGCCCACATCCCGGAGTATTCGGTTTTGGACTTGGCCCGGCGGGGAACCAATCCCTGGGATTTATACCGACGAGGATTTCTCCGGCTGGAAGATGTCCCGAAGGACGCCTTGTCCCCGATTCAGTCCCTCCAGATTGAGGCTTATCTGGGTCAGGAAGAGCGTGTCAACCCGGATGGCATCAGAGGTTTTCTCGACACCCTCTGGTACCCCCTCTATTTCTTCGATTTCGAAACCTTCATGACGGCCATACCGATATACGATTTTACCAGGCCCTACCAGCAGGTCCCTTACCAGTATTCCCTACACTCCCTTCAGGGGGATAAATCGAGTCTGGCCCATGCCGAGTTTCTGGCGCAGTCGAACATTGACCCCAGGCGCCCTTTGGTTGAAAAACTGGTTCGGGATATCCCCGATACCGCCTGCGTCCTGGCTTACAACGCCTCTTTCGAGAAGACCATTTTAAGCCAACTCGCCGACTGGTTCCCCGAACATCGGGACAAGATTGAAACCATCATTAGCAACCTGCGGGACTTGGCCAGCCCTTTTCGAACAAGGGACTGGTACCACTGGGACATGAAAGGGTCGTACTCCCAGAAGATGGTCCTCCCGGCCTTGGTCCCAGAGATGAGCTATCAGGGGCTGGAAATTCGAGACGGGGGGATGGCGATGGAAGGGTATTTCCGGATGTGCCAATGCGGGGATCCGGCGGAAACGGAAAAGATCAGGCAGGGGTTGCTGCAATACTGCCGAATGGATACTCTCGGCATGGTCAGTATTTATGAAAAGCTTAGGGAAATGGCTTGTTGATCCGGCAACCCCTGAGAACGAGATGTTGGTTCAGGCCGCCTGGAGGGAACATGACTTTTCTTGCCTGATGCGGCGAGTAAGGTAGTCGGGGGACCATAAATCCCCCGTGCTGTGGGCTTAAAAACTGTAGCTAAACTGTAGCCGTCCTAACCGAAGAATAGCACCACAATCCCCCAAGATATTCCAATTTGGTCCTTCTAACTGATTGAAAATTAAGCGATTGAAATTTGATGGGAAATCGCCTTACGTTCACTATTGACTCAAAATCCCCCGACCCCCGCGGTCATGTCGGTTCAATTCCGACCTCCGGCACCAGTAAAAACAAGGGGTTGAAGCCAATCTCGGCTTCAGCCCCTTTTCTGTGTGCCTCTGTCCAAACCTGTCCTAAATTTTTCCAGGAGTGGCCGCTCCCCGGAACAACAGTGCGAGAGAAATTGTCTGGCAATTCACAACGCCAGACGCTCGCGTCCATTGAAACGACTCTATCCGAAATATTAGCTGTTCCGAGGGACTAGTATCATGTAACAGTTATAAGTTCGGATAAAGCCTTTTCAGTCTAATCCGAGCATCTGAGGTTGTGAATTGCCAATTAATTTTTTTTGCACTGTTGTTGCGATCTTTTTCCCAAGCGGCTACTTCAGTCTGCATGGTAACCATGTCCGGAATCCGGCGATCGAGGCATTGTCCTTTCATGACGCTGAGTTCGATCTCCGCCATATTTAACCAACTTCCGTGTTTCGGGGTGTAATGAATATCCAGTCGTTCCACCAACCGTCTGGCTTCTTTGGGTTTAAAGGTTTCGTAGAGTGAGGCGATGTGATGGGTATTCAGATTATCCATAACCAAACGGACCTTAATCGCCTTGGGGTAACGTTTATCAAGCATCTGCCTGATTTGTACGGCCCAATCTTTACGGGTACGTCGTTCCATGATAGCGACATGCCTTTTTCCGGCCAGGGGCTCCACTTCCATAAATATCTCTGCCACCCCGTTGCGGACGTATTCATGATCAATGCGCGCCGGCTGTCTCGGAGCGCAGGGGATCGGTTTTATAAGCTCGCCAATCATTTGTTTGTTGGATTCATCCATACACACCACCGGGTACGCCGGATCATAAGGCAAATGATAGATCTCCAGGACATCTTCCATTTGGGCTACAAAGGCCGCATTCCCTTCGGGAGGGATTTTCCAGTATCGGCTGCGGTGAGGTTTAAGTTCGTTTTTTTTAAAACCCGCTGTACCGTCATATGCGATACCGAAGGGGCAAAGTCCAGTTCGACAGCCTTATCGGCCAAGAGCCTGACTGTCCACCGCCGACGACCTTCCGGGGCTTCGGAACAGGCCAAAGCGATCAATCGGGCTTCAAAGGCTCCGTCAAAGGTGACTTCTCGTGGAGGCATTTCCCGAGGCTTACGCTCCAGGGCCGCTTCCAGCCCTTCCTCAACAAATCGTTTCTTCAGGTGTTCAATCGCCCGACTGGTAACCCCCAGCGCTGCGGCCACGTCGGAAACATTCCAGGCTGGTCCATCCGGCCCCGCATCACATAAAAGTAATGCACGGGCATGGATAAACTTTCTGGCGTGGGTTTTTCCACGATGGGTCAGGGTCTCCAGATCTTGGCGCTCCTCTTTGGTCAAGGTTACTCGATATCTTGGTGACATGGCGACCTCCCTCAGTGAGTTGTCGCCATTATAGCATATTTTTTAAATATACGAAATATTAACGTTACATGATACTAGTATGCGGAAATGCCTAAAATATACACTACTTGTAATCCTCCAAACTGCGGATGACAGACGACGAAAGACGGATGACAGAGGACAGATGACGGATGACAGAACTTCAGAGCCTCAGAGATCAGAGCCACAGGGACCGGATGACAGATGACAGACGACGGAGGACGGAACTACAGAGCCTAAGAGCTGGAATTTCCAAAAGATAGTCTTCAACCCGCGCGAAGGAGGACCTTTGACCTTGACTTCGGTAGCGCTTTTTTTAAAAAAGTCTTTATTTCAACCTCCACCCCAAGAGCTTTACAATATGAAATAAGCGTGGAGATCTTTAAGTCTTCTCTGCCTTCGATTTTTGAAACACCGGATTGGCTGAACCCCTTGATGTCCCCCTGTTTAATGCCTAATTCCTTTCGTAGTTCGCCCAGTTTAAGATTCAGCATAATCTGATTGGCCTTTTCCTCGGCCCGGACAACGCTTTCAGGCGTCATGGTTTTATTGGCTTCAATAAAAAAATCCTTGTATTCCTTAATAACTCTTTTCACCGGAAATTTCCTCCTGACATTCCAGGAAATCATCGAAAATTTGATCAGCTAAGGGAATCATTTGATCATAAAACCTTTTATTCCTTGCTTTGTTTCCCCAATTAGCAAAACGGGAAAAGACCGGATGACAGATGACAGACGACAGAGGACAGAAAAAGACCGGCTGCCCGGCACGGACGGAGCCATTCTGAAGGAGGATGAAAAATCAGGCCCAGGCAGGATCGGGAACATCGATCGTAGCCATTTCGGTCTTGGGATCGAAAGATATGTCGGTGGCCAGAATATCTTCAGCGCCGATCCTTAAGGATTCAAACAGTTTTTTCTTTGTTTTTTCCTGCGCATTGACCCCCGGCAAATCAATCAGCCACCCGATCCACCAATCGCCGGATTTTCTTATAATGGCCCGATATTTCATAATGATTACCTCACAAAAGGGATGTCCAAGTCTTTACAGAATGCCTTGGAACTTCCGTTTTAGCCAAGCCTTTTTTAAAGATGCTATGGCGACGTCCTTCTCTTAAAAGGGTTGCCCGTTTAAATTAAGATGTTTTATAAGCTGATTTCTTTTCAATGAAGTTATCTGGTTTGCTTAGCTCATGGCAAAGAAACAGGGTCCAAGGGTTCGAGGAATACAGCTCATAGATCTTATATAATGCGGGACGTTGGTTCAAAGTTGCATAACTTACTGGTCTATTTGGACTGGAACGAAGGCATCTTTTTTGGCACGGATTTTACGGATGGACACGGTTACTGCCTTTCAATCTCCAGAAATCGGGCACTCGATTTCTTGAGACCGGCTGCCCGCCGGGGGCGCGAGGTCAGATGACAGACGACAGATGACGGATAAAGACCAGATGACAGAGGGCGGACGACAGACGACGGAAAAAGACCTGATGACGGATGACAGACGACAGATGACGGAGGGCTGAAGACAGAAAAAGACCGGAGGACGGAAAGCGGAGGTTCAAAACCACAGAGCCTCAGGGGTTAGACCCCGACTTTCTCTTTTGACCATTTGAAACGAACCCCTTTTACTTCCTGAATATCTGGGAATTCAGTAAAATCATGGCTATCCCAAAATTCCGAGGCCTGATCTATTGACATGCACTTTGTAGAGACCGTACTTCTCGTACAACGCCCTCCGTTTGAACCTGAGGTATCCCATCTTTCTATCTCTGACCTTGTGCCGCTTTCGCAGATGCGTGATCAGCCTCTCTTCCACATGCTCCCTTAATTGGGCTAATTTGGCGCTGCGTATTGTGGTGCCAGGTCTTGACATGTGACAAAACAGCTCATAGCTCATTGACACTTCTCCATGACAACCTGGTTAATAGACCTCGTCATGTTTGCCGATATCTACCAATATGATTAACTCGCCACTCCCTTTAGGGTCCTTTTCAAAAGTAAAAATGATCCGGCAGTCATATTCCACCCAGCACGTCCACAGCCCTTTCAAGGCGCCGCTTAGTTTATGAGATTTCAGAAGTGGGTGATATGGGTCCTCGGCTAACCTCCCCAAAACCTCAAAAACTCTATCTTCTAAGGTGGCCTTACCCTCGACCCTTTTCTTAAAGGCCCTACGGAAACTGGTTGACCAGGATAGCTGCCTCACGGTTTTCCCAGCAGGTCTTTTTTAAGGTCGTCAATATTCCCATACTTGGCCCTGCCTTCTCTTACCGCCCTGATGGTCTCTCTAGCATGTCGAGCTATTTCCACTCTTCTTTTTTCTACAAAACGTCGCTGCAATAATTCGATCAATGTTTCCTGATCCTCAAAGGGCAGATGATCAGCCGCATCCAAAGCCTCCTGCAAAGCCAATCCTTTTGTTTTAATCATAAAAATCTCCTTTTGCCCATTTGTTTGATCGGATTGTTGATTAGTGAAAAACCAAGTAATGCGCTAATGCGGGACGTTGGTTCTAAGTTGCATAACTTACTGGTCTATTTGGTCTGGGACGAAGGCATCAACTTGGCACGGATGCTTCAGAAATCAAAGGGCCGATTTCTGAAGAAAATAGTCGGCTTTGAGGGCCACTGCGGTCAATAGAAGGTCCTCGTTGGGCAAAAGGCTCATTTTAGGCGGCTTGATAGACCCTCAGAGCGTGGCAAGTTTTCCAGACGTAAAACCCCACAATGCGGCTTCCCCTGTCGCCAGATCATTTCCTCAAAATCGTTGTCTGTTGTAATAATAACCCGGTGTTCCCTTACGGCCCAGTTCAAAATCTCACTGTCACTCATTTTGGGGTCTTTCCGGCCGACCTCGGCTACGTCATGACCCCGGTGAATTAACCATTGGGCCACGGCCCCACTGGCATTGACATCCAGCAAGAAATCCATAGCGTTTACCCAACTGCGACACGATCAAAAATATCTTCTCTGGCCACTAGATGATGCGCATAAAGCAAAACCGCCCGAAGGTCATCTGGTTCAAGTTGGGGGTAGTCTTGTAGGATCTCCTCCTGTGTAGCCCCTTTGGCCAGTAACTCTAACAGCATTTCGACAGATATCCGTAGTCCTCGAATAAGAGGCTTCCCACAAAGAACCTCCTTGTCAAAGGTAATACGGTTTAACAGATCCTGCATGGCTGTCCTCCCAGGATATCATTTGCTAAAATGGAAGTTTATCGATCGGTTAACCTCTCCTGCCTGGATTTTACGGCGGTCTTTGGGCTGCTCCTTTTCCAGGGTCATGCAGGGAGGCAGTTTCGACACCTCCGCGTAAAGCGGGACGTTGCTCACTCCATTCAGTAAAGCTTTGGGCTTTCTGGTCTGGCAGACGGGAAAAACCGGATGACAGACGACAGATGACGGAGGACGGGTAAAGACTGGATGACGGACGACGGATGACAGATGACGGAGGAAAGTCGACACGGCCAATAATAAGACTAATGGAGACCTTCTAGGCCTTTTTTCAGCAACCGATTAACCAGTGTCCGGGTAGGAATATGTTCTCTTATGGACAACTGTCTAACATCCTTGGCAATTTCCCGGTCCAAGGCCACCAAGTCAGGCATTTTTCTCAGATCGAACGAAAAATCTACCGAAACCATCTGATCCTGATAATCCGCCAGGTCACTTGTATCGAACCAGACCGAAGCCTCCTTATAGTCCCCGAATTCAGGTTTTTTCTTTTTTACCATAGTACCCCAAGAAATCAGCCTGGGATCTTCCGATTTCCAACTGCTGATTTATAGGGGAGCGATCCCAGGGTCAGTGAACCGGATAGGGCCTCAAATTCCGGGTCCTTGTGCATAAGGATGGCGTCATGGCGAATGGCATAGGCCGCGATGACAGCATCAGCCAGCGAAATACGGTGGAAAGCTTTCAACCTGATAAAGGCCGTTTCCCGCTTTCAGGGCCGTTTTTCATAATCGCGATCTCTACGGCGTTCATTTAATAATTTTTCGGTCAATTTCTTTCCCCGCCCTCGCCCCCGAAGGTTTTGTAGCGGGTCGGCGGTGACCGGAACAACTTTTATCGTCTCCCCGTCATCTAGCCAAACCAAATGAGCACCGTTGTCTATCCGATAACGTTTCCGGATAGCGGCTGGGATGACAGTCTGCCCGCGCTTTGTTACCGCCGTTTCCATAACAAACCTCTATAAATTTTATTTTACAAGTCATTTATTCATCTTACAAGTCATTTTTTTGATCGAGACTGTTGAAGGAAGCGGCATCCAAGCTGGCCACTCCCTTGATCATACTGCCGAGCATTCGTCCAATTTCCTCTGCGGCTCAAAAGCTGCTTGATAGACCCGCAAATCTCGAAAGTTTAATATGTTCCGTCATCTGTCATCTGTCATCCGTCATCAATGTTCAACCTTTCAGGGCAGGCTACCGCCCTTTCGATGCGGAAAAGTCTCCCGATCGATCTCTATACCTTTTTCAAGAGCTCACAGCTCGTGGCTCGTGGCAAATAACTCCAGTTAGGAGGCGCCTGAACCTCTTAAAGCTGCCGGGATTGTCAATACGAGAATTTTCAGATCCAACCAGAACGACCATTGATCAATATATTGCATGTCCATTTTCATCCATTCGGAAAAAGAGACATTGCCGCGGCCGTTCACCTGCCAGAGGCAGGTCATGCCCGGTTTGACGCTGAAGCGCCGGCGGTGCCAGTCCCGGTCGAACCCGTTGTAGTCCCGGATGGGCAGGGGCCGCGGGCCGACCAGGCTCATCTCCCCCTTCAACACGTTGATCAACTGGGGCAGTTCGTCGATGCTGGTTTTCCGCAAGAATTTGCCGATGCCGGTGATCCGGGGATCGTTTTTGATCTTGAAGGCCGGGCCGTCCACCTCGTTCAGCCCCTCCAGGGCCGCGATTTTCGCCTCCGCGTCGGCCACCATGGTCCGGAATTTATACAGCCGGAAGACCCGCTTGTGGAGCCCCACCCGGTCCTGGATAAAAAAGACGGGTCCCTTGGATGTAATCTTAATCAGCAGGGCCACGGCCAGAAAGGGGATGCATAAAAAAACCAGCAAAACCAGCGAAACGATGAAATCCATCCCATACTTGACCAGCAAAGGGAACCCTTCCATCCGTCCGGTGGAAACGGTGATAAAGGCCCCTTCGTCGAACTCCTCCGGCTTGACCCGGCCCAGTTTCAGGTTGAAGATGTCCGACAGGAAGCGGACCATGATGCCCTGCTTCTCGCAGTTGGACACGATCTGGGAAATCTGCTGGTAATAGGACTTGATGGGCAGGCAGATCGCCACTTCGTCGATCACTTCGGTGCGAAGCAGGGCCGGCAGGCTATTGAAGTCAGCCACCAGGCGGTGGCCCGATTTCTCGAAACCGGCCATGCCCCGGCCCTCGTCCACGAAACCCATGACCTGGTAGCCGAATTCCGGTTTCCTCAAGATCCTGTCCACCATACGCAGGGCCCGACCGTTGGTGCCCACTATGAGGATGTTCCGCAGGTTCCGGCCCTTCGTCCTGATCTTCTCCAGGACCTTTTTCAGCACCAGGCGGGAGGCCATCGTCCCAGCGGTACAGGCGCTAAAAAAAACAACCAGGAAGAGGCCATTGACCAGCCGGATGTTGAAAACCAGCGCCGCCACAAAGAGTACCAAAGTCCCCAAGGTGACGGCCTTGATGATTTGACGCATATCTTCGGGGATAGAGGTGAGGCGCCGGGAATGGTAGAGCTTGAAAAATGAAAAGATCAGGTGCCAGACCAGCAGGAAGCCCAAGAAGGTCAACAGGTTCGAAACCTTGATCCGCATGGCCAGCACCTGCTCGAAGGAAACGCCCTTCATTTCCCGCGAGCTGACCCAAGCGGCGAAGAGGAAATAGCCGACCAGGGCCGCAAGGTCGAAAAGTTTGAGGGCATCGAGGAGGATTTTACGGCGCAGGGGGACCATGGGTTAGCTCATGACAGATGACGGAGACGGAGACGGAGGACAGATGACGGAGACGGAGGACGGAGAAGACAGAGGACAGATGACGGACGACGGAAAAAGACCAGAGGACGGAGGACGGAGGACAGATGACGGAAAAAGATTCATTATTTAGAGAAGTTACGGCAAAAAGATGAGGGTTTGTTGATCATGGTACCGAGCATGCGGCCAAAGACCGGATGACAGATGACGGATGACAGATGACAGAAAAGAACGGGTCATTTTGAGAATTGGCGACAGAAGGAGGAAGGCTTGTTAATCATGGTGCCGAGCATGCGGCCGATCTCTTGGCATTTTTCGAGGAGGCCGGCGTGAATCTCCGGTTTGATGTATTTGCAATCCAACGCCGTATCCAACCAGTGCTGCGTCTCGGCCTTCAGAAATCGAAAAATCCCGATTTCTGAAGAAAATGGGGAAGGCCTTGGAAACCTCAAAAATTTCCTGCTGCAGCTCAAAGGCTGCCTGATAGACCCTCAAATCCCTATAGCTTTTGATCTGTTCCGTCATCCGTCATCTGTCTTCTGCCATCTGGTCTTTCGTTCCGTCATCCGTCTCGTCATCTGTCATCCGTCATCTAAAGTCTTTTATAAATACTCTTCGGAATGTAAAACTTCCTTTTATTGAAGACCACCCCCAGGATATTCCCCCCGTTCTTCTGGATCTGCTCCTTGGCCTTTTCGGCCACCGGGCCCCGGGTACGTTCGGCTTCCAGGACCAGGACTACCCCGTCGGCTCGGCGGCAGAAGGCCAGGCCGGCGGTGGAGGCCGACAACGGAGGAGAATCGATCACCACCAGGTCGAAATGCTCTTTCAGGCGCTCCCAAACCGGGGCCCGGTCTTCGGATTCCAGGAAGTGGATCAGGGATCCCTCCTCCCGAGCCACCAGGCCGACGGCCAGGCCGGTTCCCTCAGACTGGGCAAAGGCCCCTTCGACCTCCTCCCCCCGGCGGACCGTCTCTTCCAGGCTGACCATTCGGCCTCCGCCGGAAAAAGGCTGCGAGGAGTCGGCCGGGTCCCCCTCCAGGAAAAGCACCTTTTTCCCCAGCCGGGAGGCCGAGAACCGGGCAAAGTCGCGGGCTATGGTGGAGGTCCCCTCCCCCGGATGGGAACCGATGAACTGGATGATCTTTTTCCGGGGCTGGCCCACCAGGGCCTCGATATTCTGGTACAGCGTGGCCATCTCTTTCTCCGCCTCCAATTCCAGGGTCAGGGGAAGGAAGGTTTCCTGCGGGACCGCTGCCGGGATCGGCACCGCCTCCGGGGGGCCGGGGCTAGGATCGGCTTGAACATCGACAGGGTCGGGGGGTCTTCGCGCTTCGGGGCCGGCGCCGCTTCCGGATAGGTCAGGGGCTGTTTCCCGGACTCCTACGACAACCTGGAGTTTGCTCCGGTTGTCTCGGGCTTTTTGGAGAGCCTGATAGATTTTACCCATAAAATCTCCGACTTAGCTCATAGTTCGTAGCTTATAGCTCACGGCGAAGACAAGAGAGGTCATCGCTCGGAGCTCATAGTTCATAGTGAATTCGAAGGGTTCAAGGGGCCGAGTGCTGATAGTTTATACCCCTAAACGGCCCATTGGGGATCGTTGATTTCGATCGTGGCCAGGCATATCCTCGGCTCCGATACGAAGGGATTTTAATAATTCTTCCCTGTTCTTCTCCTGAGCATTTACCCCCGGCAGATCAATTAACCATCCAATCCACACCAACTTCTTTTATAACCGCTCTGTATTTCATTGATTACCTCACAAAAGGAATGTCGAGATCTTTACAAATTTTCCTGGCCAATTCATCGACAATTTCTCTGTGGCGAGGAACTTCGGTCCTCCTTAAGAACCCGTCAAGAAATAAGCTGTACAATACCGCTAATATCTCCGTTCATGCTGAGCCTGTCGAAGCATTGCCGTATCATTCACCCTTCGACAAGCTCAGGGCGAACGGTTGTGGGGCCGTTTGTCAAGGTTATTTGTTTACAGATCCTATCCCTCTTTCGAAAATTGTATGTCGGCGTCCCTCTCTTAGAATAAAAGCACCCTGTTCCGCAGTTCACTTGAACCCTTGAATCCTCGAACCCTTGACCCCTGTTTTTTGCTATGAGCTATGAGCTAACCTCCGTTTTTGGCTATTGGTTTCCATTCCGGGAAGATGATCTTTTGCCCCACCAGTATCTTCAGGTCCTTGTTGATCCGCGGATTGTGCTTCCGGACCAGATCCCACAATTCCGGATTGCTGGCGCCGTAGACCTCCAGGATCATGCGGTAGAGGTTTTCTCCTTTCCGGACCTTCCGGGTGAAGGGGAACCCGGGGGCTGGATGCTCTTCGGCGGCAGCCGGCTGTTGTTCCGGGGACGGAGCGACCTCCACCTTTCGTTTAGGAGGAATGCCCAGGTTTTCTTTTTCCGGCGTCGGTTTTTTTTCGGTGGCAGCCGGTTCTTTTCCCCGGCTGCCCGGGGTCGAGGTTTCCCGCCCGCTGGAGGCCTCGGTTTTCCCTTGGGCCAGACCATTCGGGGCCGCGAGGTTCATGACTTCCCCCTCCCTGACCGGCTGGATCCCGGTGACCTGCAGAGGATCCTCCTGGAGCGGAATCTTCACGGCGGCGGCCTTCCCCGCCCGATCCTTCTCCCGCAAGGTAATGGAGACCTTGGGCCCCGAGTCTGACTGCTGATAATAGATGGACGCCCCCAATACCCCCAAGCCGACCAGCAGAGCGGCTTGGGAAGCCGGGACCCAGCGGCGGAAAAACGATTTGTTACGACCCTCCAGGTCGGCCGACACCTCGTTGACCACCTTGAGGGGAATGGGTTTCCGCTGGTACCCGAACCCGGTCACCAGGGCGTTGTCGGCCAGGATGTTGAGGGCCCGGGGAATCCCCTTAGCCCGGCGGACGATCCTTTCCAGGGCCCGGGGGGTGAAAATATCCTCGGCCCGCCCGCCGGCTTTTTCCAGCCGGAACCGGAGGTATTCCCGGCTTTCCTCCCGGGTCAGGGGGGACAGGACGGCCTGGACGGCGATCCGCTGCTTGAGCTGGCGCAGCTCGTAGCGGTCGAGCTTGGCGGCCAGTTCGGGCTGGCCCACCAGCACGATCTGGAGCAGCTTCTCGGTCGAGGTCTCCAGGTTGGAGATCAACCGAAGCCCCTCCAGGGTTTCCTCCGGCAGACCCTGGGCCTCGTCGATCAGGAGGACGATATTGTTCCCCCGGGCGTATTCCCGGATCAGGGCCTGGTAAATATGATCCAGGAGATCTTCGGGTTCCTCGGAGGTCACCTCCAGGTCCAGCTCCCGCGCCAGTGCCCGGAGCAGCCCGCCGTAGGAAAAGCGGCTATTGAAGAGATAGATGACCTTTTCTTTGGCTCCCTGTCGCTGCCTGCAGGAAGGCCTGCAGCAGCGTCGTCTTCCCCAGACCCACCTCGCCCACCAGGGCCATGAACCCCTTACCCTGCTCCACCGCGTAGGTGATGGTCGCCAGAGCCTCCCGGTGGCTGGGGCTCAGGTAGAGGAATTCCGGGTCGGGGGTGATCCGAAAGGGTTCGGCCCGGAGATTATAATAATTGAGATACATGGGTTAGCTCATGGCTCAGAGTAAAGACCGGATGACGGAGAAAGACTGGATGACGGATGACAGAGGACGGATGACGGAGAAAGACTGGATGACGGATGACAGAGGACGGATGACGGAGAAAGACCGGATGACGGAGGACGGAGGACAGATAACAGATAACGGAATATCATTTTGAGAATTGGCGACAAAAAGATGAGGGTTTGTTGATCATGGTGCCGAGCATTCGGCCGATCTCTTGACATTTTTCAAGGAGGCCGGCCTGAACTTCCGGCTTGATATACTTACAATTCAGGGCCGTGTCCAGCCAGTGCTGGGTTTCGGCCTGTTCGGCGTCTGAATCGCTCAGTTTGCTGACAAAATGAGCTTCATAACGTCTTTTTTGCCAGGCCTCTGCCAAATTGGCTCCGATGGCCCTCGATGAACGCCTGATCTGATCTGTCAGAGAGAACATTTCTTCCTTTGGAAAGGACTTGGAAACCCTAAAAACCTCTTGCTGCAACTCAAATGCTGCTTGATAGACCCGCAAATCCCGAAAGCTTTTAATCTGTTCCGTCATCGGGTCTTTACCGTCGTCTGCCATCCGTCATCTGTCATCTGTTTTTTTCTGTCATCTGCCATCTGTCATCCGAGTTTTAACCACGTCACTCTTTTAGCGTTATCGTCGCCAACACCGGCAGCCCGAGCCGCTGCTCCACGCTGTCCGGGGAGGTGAAGCGCTGGCTGGTATACTCGGAGAGGAAGGCGAACCCCAGGCCGGAGACGGCCCCCAGGATGATGCCCAGCAGGACATTCAGGGCTTTTTTGGGCTTGATGGGCTTGGAGGGGACCACGGCGGCCTGGATGACGCTGATGTTGGCCAGCTTCTGGCGGTTCATCTCGTCGGAGATCCGGGCCTCCTCCTTCTTGTCCTGGTAGGTCCGGAAATTCTTGTCATTGGTAGCTGACCTCCCGCTTCAGTCCCTGGAGGTCCTTTTCCCGGAGGTCCAGGGTCTTAATCTCGCCATCCAACTGGCCGATCTGCGCCTGCAGGGTGGCGGCCTTAGCCCGTAAGGAAGCCTCTTCGGCCTCGGCGTTCATGGCCCCCTTTTCCGCATCCTGGTAAACCGGGTTGCTGGTTTTCACCTTGCCGCCGATGGCCTCCTCCTGCTCCTTCAGAAAATCCCTGACGATCTGGATCTCCTGGCGCACGTTGACCAGCAGCCGGTTGTTGTCCGTGTACTTGGAGGAGAGGTCCTGCTCGCTCAACTGCAGGGTGAGCAGCTTGGCCCGGGCCTCGACGATGATCTTGTCCCGCTCGGTCTGGGTGTAGTTGTTCTTGTCGGCCAGGATGCCTTTCATCTGGCCCCTCAGGGAAGCGAGCTTCTTGGCCAGTTCGTCGATCCGGTTCTGGGTGCTCTTCAGCGAGGTGTCCAGCTCCGTGCGCTGCTTCAAGAGCAGGCTCCGCTGCTCGTCCAGGGAAAAGACCCGGTTCTTCTGCCTGAAGGCCTCCAGGCGATTCTCCGAGTTCTTGAGCTCCTTGGTCGTACAGGTCGGTCTGACTTTCCAGGAAAGTCGATTCCGTCCCGCTGTGGACCGCCAGGTGCTTCTCCTTGAAGAAGTCCACCACGCAGGTTGACGGCCCGGGCGGCCACTTGGGGATCCTTGTGCTGGAAGGAGACCTCGATGACGCTGGACTTCTTGATCCCCTCGGCCGTCAGCTTCTTCTGGAAGACGATAACCGCCGCTTCCATCGGCGTCATCCTGGCCGGCGGGTTCTTCGCCAGCTCCGGGTAGATATTCTCCAGCTTGATGGTCTTGATCACCCGCTCGATGATGTCCCGGCTGGTCAGGATGTTGATCTCCGAGTTGATGGCCTCTTCCTGGTTGAAGGAGATCATGGGGGCCTTGTCCCCTACCTCGGACCGGTAGATGAACTCCCGCCCGAACTTGACCAGCAGGCTGGACCGGGCCTCGTAGGTGGGGGACATCAGGAAGGAGCCGACGGCCACGGTAATGACCGTAGCCAGAAAGATGGTCAGGATGGCGGCCTTCCGCTTGAAGAGGATAGCCAGGAAATCGCGCAGGCTACCGCCCGACGAGTCCTGAATATTCGGGTAATTCGTTGTTTCCATGGATCTCCTTCTTTTAGCTCAGGGCTCGTAGCTCAGAGCAAATACAAATACAGCTCACCATATGAGCTATAAGCTCTTTTGCCTGTGTCAGCTCTTAGTTACGAAGGCTTGACATTGAGATAAGCTCTAGTACGGCACTAAATTATAATAAAGCCCCAACTGGATCGGGATGTTCTTCCGGATGTACTGGTCAATCCACACGTTGACGTTGGCGATCGGGGACTTGGGGACATAGACGATATCCGCCGGCTGCAGCGAGAGGTCCTGTGAGGGATCGCTGCCGTCGATCGCCTTTTCCACGTTCACCAGCATTGAGGCCGGCCGGTTTTCCGGGCCACGGCGGATGAGGATGATCTCGTTGGTCCGGGCCGTGTCTTTCAATCCCCCGGCCGAGGCGATGGACTGGAGGACCGTCATCCGGCCGGTCAGGGGGATCAGCCCGGGCTTGGCCACCTCCCCGTCGACGTATACCTTCTGGGCGGTGAAGGACCGGACGATGACGGCGATCTCCGGTTTACTGATTTGTGGCTCGTATTTTCCCCGGAGGTTTTCCCGCAACGTTTCCGGGGTCAGGCCCGAGGCCTGGACCTCGTGTACCAACTGGAGTGAAATCCGGCCGTCCGGCCGGACCACTACCGACTCGTTCAATTCGGGGTGGTAGAAAAACTTGATGTCCAGGGCATCGCCCACTTGGATCTGATAATCCCGGGCCGGGTCAGGCTGGACGTTCAGCGCCCCTGACGTTTTGACCGCCGCCGTGCAAGAGGTGAACAGCAGAAAAATACTCAGTATCCAGAAGGGAACAAAGATCTTCTTCATGCGTTGTCCTTTACTTTAGGAATGGGGTGTCAGAATTTCTTCCTTGAAATTGTCCTCTTCTTCACATTCTTTCCCATGCCTTCTTCGATAAATAGTATAAGAGAACGATGGAAACTATTTATCAAAAGTAGGCGTTTTCAGATAAAGCCCTTGTACCCTGTATTTTCGCCATGAGCTATGAGATGAATTGCCATGTGCCATAACCCGTCAAGCCAATTATAGAAATATTTATTATACTCTACCATTTTTATAAATTCAAGAACAACTCTAGGTTTATCCTACCTGGCAACTATCCGATAAGCCGGTTTTTTTTAGTCTATTTCCCGACATTGGTTTTACTTCCCGAACTCCTGTTTGATGAATAATTAAAACGTCATTTCTGGATGCTCGAGGCGGGATAGAACGACAGAGGGCAGATGACGGATGACAGAGGGCAGATGACGGATGACGGATGACAGAGATCGGAGCTTTAGAATCCCTCGGCCCCTATTTATAAACTATTTTCTTAAATATTTTTATGTTCGCCCGATAATAAGAATGAAACTCCTTGAGAATGAAAAAAAAGGTAAGCGGGTTAAGGGTTGTTTTTTTAATCGGATTGGGCTATTTTTCTGCTCAGAAAAGGACGAGTTCATTTCATTGAATCAGGAGGTACCATGAAAAAAGTCATTGCGCTGTTGTTTGTTTTCACGATTGTTTTTTCTTTTTGTCTGGCCGAGGCTCAGGAAAAGCCCCGCCTCGGGGTGCTGCGGTTCACCAACCAGACCTCCGCCGGTTGGTGGCGAGGGAACATGGGCTATGATCTCCAGGACATGCTGGTCAATGAACTGGCCTCCACCAAGGCTTTTCAGGTATTGGAACGAAAAGAAATCAATGCCGTCATCGGGGAGCAGGATCTGGGAGCCTCCGGGCGGATCGATCCGCGGACCAAGGCTAAAATCGGAAAAATTAAGGGGGCCAAGTATCTGGTAGCCGCCACCGTCTCCGCTTTCGAGGAGAATACCCAGGGCACCGGCGGCGGGATCGGGATCATGGGCTTTCGAGTCGGCGGGAAACAGGAAAGGGCCTATATGGCCGTGGATCTGAAGATAATCGACACCGATACCGGGGAAATCGCGGACAGCCGGACCGTGGAAGCTACCTCGGAGTCCAGCGGGTTCAGCCTGGGGGGACACATCGGGATTCTATCCGGCGACCTGGGGAAATACGAGAAAACCCCCACGGGCAAGGCCATACGAGCCTGCATCATCGAAATCTCGGATTATCTGGTTTGCTCGCTGACCAAGGGGCAAAATGATTCCTGCATGGCGAGCTATAATAAGAAGGAGTCCAACCGACGGGAAAAGACCAAGGATTCGATTAAATTGGATTAGGAAAAAAAGAAAGGCCGATACTGGCTAGCCATTCCGGTTTCCAGTATCGGCCTTGTCGATCTTCTTCCTCAAACTCGCTCCAGCGTAATCTTCCCCGCTCCGGTAAGCGCTTTAAACCTTTCGTAGTCCTCCACCCGGCCGATCACCTCCACCGGGCTGGCCGGTTTGATCTTACCCAGACTGCTGATGGGGGTCATCCCGTAAAAAATACAAAAACAGGAGCCGTCCGGCCAATAGCCCAGATCCCCGGCCTCGACCACCTCTTTTGGAAATTCCAGGGTCTTTTCCCGGACCGGAATGGTAAAATAAATTTCATCCCCCCAAAAATTGAAGTCGGCCGAAATAGGCAGGGCCTTCCAGATCATCCCGGCAACCTTGGTGTCATTGAGCCGGGCCTCAAAGGCCAGGCTCCCGATTCGAATTCGCATCATCTTGTCCATCGTCATTCCCTCCCAATAGGTCCGGATTATGTCCGGCCAAACCCAATGCCAAACGGCTATCCCCGATTTCAGCCAGTTCTCTCTTCCAGGCCTGTTGGCGAACAAAATTTCGGTGGGGTTTAAATGGCCGGCCCAATCCCTGCGGGGAATCTCCCACGAAAGAAATCTTTTCCTTAGGCATGGCGCTCCGGGCTTCGGTTAGAAAGGTCAAGTAGCCGATATCCTCGGGATCAAACCCCATCAGTCGGGTGGTTACCCGGTCCACCGTCAGAGGATTCAGCCCGGCCAAAGCCCAATCCAGGGGAACAGGATCGCCGTGGACCGGCCCGTTGCCTTCCATCCCTTCGAAACCGTCGATTACGGCCAGGTGCGGGGGTATCAGGGCGGCCAACTGGAACAGGAACAAGTTGAGGTTCAAATATCCCTGGTGCAGTTTGACCTTATCACTCCCGATAAAACGGGTCCCCAAGAGCCGGGTCAGGTTTTCGAAGGAAAACAGGTCCCGGATACTCCCCGGCATCCATTCCGTAAGCCAATGGAAGGGTTTCCAGAAAACGGATAAGGAGGAAAGACGGGCGCTTCGAATCAGGCTCCCGACCAGCATATTCTTTATTGCCAATGTGACCCCCACGGTATCATGGGTTTTCGGGGGGGTAACGGAAATCCGCAGGTCACTCCGCAAGATGGTCTGGGCGATGCGAAAAGGGTGACCGTTTCCGCCCTTGTCCTTCAGCAGGACGGTCTCGAAGATGTCCCGGTTGAGATCCACGAACTCCAAATTGGAGTATTCCTTTTTCAAGTCCAGGTAGCCGAAGTTCCGGAATCCCTCAAAGGTATCCCCCAGGGCTGCGCCTTCGGCGATCTTAATGGTGGCCTTTGACCGTTCCTGCAGGAAATCAATGACCGCCCGGACCGCATCGACATGGGTGGCCGCCGGTTGAATGGTGGTGGACACAAAATTGGGTTTGATGACGATTCGATTTCCTACGGGAAATTCGTCATCCAGGGTTTCCAGGGCGGCCCGAATATTTTCATACCGGCCCTGGCCCTGGATCAATCCGATCCTAATAGACACTGTTTTTCCCCTCCTCCCCCGACCAATGGCCCTGGAGAGGTAACATCCCGCTCAAAGTCCAGACATCCTGCCCCGGACGATAGCTCAACAAATACACCCGTTGATCATCAGCCAATACTTTAAAATAGTGCGCTTCTTCCCCATACCAGCGATCCAACATTTTTTCTACCTTAAAATTCCTGTCTTGGATGCGAAAAGCCACCGGCCGTTCCGGATACTGATACCCGGCGTAACATTCGACGACAATTTGGATTTCATTCCTTGGCGTTTCCATGGGGAAAACCCTTGACTTACCTTTTTAAGGTATGTTAAGGATACAAGGCAACAGAAAATGGGTTTCCGTTAATTAACCTATTGAATTAAATAGATAATAACAATAAGATCGTTCGGTCAAGAAAGGAGTATTTTATGTCGATTACCCCCTTTATGGAAGTCAACCAGGCTATCGCGGCCATGGGTGGAGATACCTTAAACCAATGCATGCAGTGCGGGCTATGCGCCGGATTATGCCCCTGGGGACGCGTGGTGGAGGGCTCTCCCTTCGTGGTCCGCAAGCTGATCCGCATGGGACAACTGGGCATGGAGGGCTTCGAGTCGGATGAAATCCTGTATGCCTGCACCACCTGCAACCTCTGTGTCCGCAATTGCCCCCGGCAGGTCAAGATCATCGATGTGATCCGGGCCATGCGGGCCATGATCGCCGAAACCGGAGCCATTCCTCAAAACCTGCGCCCCATCCTGGGCAGTGTGCACAGCCACGGCAATCCCTGGGCGGAGGACAAAGAGAAGCGGATCAACTGGACGCAGGGCCTGGATGTACCCACTTTCGGGCCGGATACGGAATATTTCCTTTTTGTCTGCTGCACCTCGGCTTACGATCAACGGAGCCAGAAAATCGCTCGAGCGATCGTGGAGCTATTGAAAGCCGCCGGGGTCAGCTTCGGCATCATCGGCAACGAGGAATCCTGCTGCGGGGAATCGGTCCGCAAAATCGGCGACGAGGCCCTGTTTTCCAAGCTGGCCGAGAAAAACATCGCTCTGTATAAGGAAAAAGGGGTAAAAAAAATCATCACCACTTCGCCCCACTGCTTCACCACCTTCACCCAGGATTACAAAGAACTGGGGGCCGACTTCGAAGTCCAGCATTATTCCCTCTTCTTGACGCAACTGGTAAAGGAAGGGAAGCTGACCCCCAAAAACCCCCTCAATAAAAAAGTAGTCTATCACGATCCCTGTTACCTGGGCCGCCACAACGAAGTGTTCGAACAACCCCGGGAGCTGATCCAGGCCATCCCCGGCGCGGAGTTGGTCGAATTTGGACAAAATAAAGGGACCAGCCTCTGCTGCGGCGGGGGCGGCGGCCGCCTGTGGATGGAGACCAAGCCCGAACAGCGCTTCTCGGATATAAAAGTGCGGGAGGCCGCCGAAAAAGGGGCGGATATTTTAGCCACCGCTTGCCCCTACTGCATCTCCCTCTTTGAAGACAGCCGCAAGGGCACCGGTAAAGAAGATCAACTGGAAATAAAGGATATTACCGAACTGCTTCAAGCGTCACTGTAGCCCGAATCCCGGCCACAAAAAAACCAAATCGAAACCACCCGATTTGGTTTTTTTGTGGGTCCGTCCGAGCGATTTATTCACAGAATCGTTTGATCTCCTCCCGCACCAGGACGCCATCCTGATAAATGCGTTCCTGGATCAGGCTGCATCGTTCCTTTTCCCCCTTCTCCAGGACCTGAACCTCCAAACGCTGGAAGCCGTCGGTGGTCAAGTAAACCATGGGCATCTTATTCCGGACGGCCTCCTCGGCAGCCCGCCAACCTATTTCCCCGACTTTTCCTTTAATCGGCGACCCGAAGGGTCCGCACAGGACCATGCCCCGCCAGTTTTTTTCCTGATCCAGCAGGTTCCCGGTATCCAGGGTCACTCCCGGGGTTTTCGGGGAAAGGTTCCCCTCCATTCCGGCGCAGGCGCCGAGAAAAAGGAATGCTCCTATAAGCAGCAAGCGCCAAAAATGACGGACCCGCAAAAAGCTTGTCCGCTGAGCGGAACGTTGTTTAGTGATTTTTGGCATGGAAAGCCGGACCTATTGCTTAGGCATCTTGCCCTTCTGCATCTGCTTCATCATATTTTGCATGTCGCCGCCCATGCCCATCAATTCCGGCATGCTGTTGACTTTCTTGTAGTCTTTGGGCACTTCAAACATGGACGCCGTGGCCCCGCCCACCTTGACTTCCTTCATTTCACTGACCATTTTGCCGCTTCCCCCCGCCTTTTGCATGGCCTCGACCGTGATCTCGGTTCGAATCGGCAGTCCCCCTAAATCCTGGGCCTCCCAGATGATCCCCTTGAATTTCTGGGTGGGAGTGTCCTTGTGATAATAGGTCATCTCCGATTTGACACAGGGATGTCCGTCCACCGTTTCCGATCCCAGTTTCTTTTTCTCCATGACCACATTCGGATCATAAACGGATGGGGCTTCGTTGCGCTTTGGCTGCACTTGCTCGTAATAGGTTTTAGTCTGAGGATTGATCATGACCGTCTTATGGGTCGCTCCGTCGGTGACGGTGTAGATATCCTGCAGCATGCCTGTCTGAACCCGGCTTTTGAGGCCCATTTTGGCCATCGGCATGGACATGCCGTTGACCACCATCTTGGTGGTGAAGTTGTCCGGCGGTGCCGCCAAAACGGAACCGCTGAAAAGGCCAAGGGTTAAAAAACAAAATGCCATTACGGTGAATACCTTTTTCTTCATGATGGTGTTTTCCTCCTTGATAATGAAAAGTTAATGATACGATCCTTCGCCCGTCAGGGTGGAGACCCTTACGAAAGTTTCGGTTTGGGATTATGCAACCCAACAGGGTGCCGCCGTCCAAGGCTAAGGATCTGTAAACAAATAACCTTGACAAAGCGGCACTACAACCGTTCGCCCTGAGCTTGTCGAAGGGTGAACGATACGGCAATGCTTCGACAGGCTCAGCATGAGCGGAGGTATTAGTGGTATTGTACAGCTTATTTCTCGACGGGTTCTAAGCGTCATTTCTTTTAAAACACCTTTGGTGCGTCCCGGTCTTGGGCGTTCTGAATATGTAGGCTCAGTGCCGCCCATAATTCCTGCTGGCCCTGCCGGCTTCGGGTGGAAAAGAAAATCGCCGCCTGTTCCCCCCAATCCAGGTGTCGTCTTATCTCCTTGAATGCCTCCCCCCATTTGCCTCGATTGATCTTATCCGCTTTGGTGAGTACCACCAGGGGACCAATCCCTAAATTTTGGGCCAAATGAAAAAAAAACCGATCCTCTTCGCTGGGAGAACGGCGGATATCCAACAAGAGCACCAGGAGCGTGATCTTCCGGCTGAATTGCAGATAATCCATCATGGCCTGCTGATAGGCCTGGATGACGGCTTTGGAGGCCTGGGAATATCCATAGCCCGGCAAATCCACAAACACCAGATCCTCGTTGATCAAGAAAAAATTCAAGGTTTGGGTCTGACCGGGAGTCCGGCTGGTCCGGACCAGATGTTTTCGACCCAGCAAGGCATTGATCAGAGATGACTTGCCTACATTGGAACGTCCGGCAAAGGCAATTTCCGGATGGGGGAGAATAGGAAAATCTCCCTGTTTTAACCCGCTTTTGAGAAAAACCGCCGAACGGATGATCATGAAATCTCTTGGTAGCGCTTCGCGCCTATATAATCGGCCAAACGGCGCAGGCCTTCCTCGATTCTTTCCAGGGAATTGGCGTAGGTAAAACGAAGGTAGCCTTCTCCCCCCGACCCGAAGTCGATCCCCGGGGACACCCCCACCTTGGCTTTATGCAGAATATCAAAGGCCAGGCGATAGGAATCGGGATGGAACTTTCTGGCGTTGGCCAGGACATAAAACGCGCCTGTGGGTTCCACCGCCAACCCAAAGCCGATTTCTTTCAGCCTTCGGATCATAACTTTCCGGCGAAGATCATAGGTTTCTCGCATTCGAGCCACATCCCCCTGGGCCTGGGTCAGGGCGGCGATCCCGGCCCACTGCGCCATGGCGTTGGCCGAGATGAAAAAGTTTTGATGGATCTTCTGGAGCGGTCGCACGAAGGCCTTGGGGGCAATCAGGTAACCCAGCCGCCAACCGGTCATGGCGTAGAGCTTGGAAAACCCGTTGAGAACGAAGGCCCGGTCGGTGAACTCCAGGATGGAATGCTCCTGCCCTTCGTAGACCAGGCCGTGGTAAATTTCATCGGAGATGATGACCGGAGAGAAGCGGGCCAATTCCTCCATGCGGGAGGCTGAAAGCAGGGTGCCTGTAGGATTGGCCGGAGAATTAATAAAGATTCCCTTGGTCTTAGGTCCGATCCGTCTTTTCACCTCTTCGGGATAAAATTGAAACCCGTCCTCCTCCCGGACCGGGACCAGGATCGGCTGTCCTTGGGCAAAGCGGATGAAATTGGGGTAACAGGCGTAATGGGGGTCGGAGACAATCACTTCCTCCCCCGGTTCCAGCAGGGCCGAAAAGACCATGAACATGGCCGGGGAAGTGCCGGAAGTCACGACCACCTGTTCCGGTGAAATTTCCACCCCATAGCGTTCATGGTAATGGGCGCAGATGGCCTCCCGCAATTCCAGCAGTCCGAGGCTGTGGGTGTAATGGGTCTTGCCTTCCCTGATCGCCCGGATACCGGCTTCCTTGATACACTCCGGGGTATCAAAATCCGGTTCCCCCACTTCCAGGTGGATGATGTGTCTCCCCTGCCCTTTCCAGGGCCTGGGCGGCTTCCAGGACATCCATGACGATAAAGGGCGTGATTTCCCGAGCCCGCAAAGAAACCGAGTCGGAGGAGGCGGACTGCGAATTCATTTCAATTCCTTTAACTTCTCTTGGGCCTTCTTGGCCTGTTCCGAATCGGGCGCCAACTGGATCACTTCCTGGAAGGCCAGACGGGCCAGCGGGATTTCCTTAAGCCGGACCAGGACTTCCCCGAGTTCAAAGTGGGCCGGAACGAACCGGGGGGCATATTCGATGGTTTTTTTAAAGGCTTCGGCCGCCTTTTCCCAGTTTTCCACCCCTTTCCAGGTCAGTCCCAATCCGTAATAACTCAGACCGTACTGAGGGGATAGTTTCAGGGATTCGTTATAATTGGCCCGGGCCTTTTCATAATCTTTAAGCGCTAAGTAGGCCTGTCCTAAATTATAATAGGCAAACTGCGGGGTGGCATAGATAGGGCTTTCAAGGGCCAGGTTGAACTCTCGGATAGCCTCCTGGGTTTTCCCGGACCTCAAGTAGGCGATCCCCAGGTTATTGCGGACCTCAATATATTTAGGATCCAGGGACAGGGCCTTCTGAAAATGTTCTGCGGCTTGCGGCGCCATCCCCTTCTCCAAATAAACCACCCCCAGGACGTTATGGATCTGGGGGTTATCCGGATCCATTTCCGTGGCTTTGAGCAGCTCCCCCAGGGCCTGGGTGGGTTTGCCTTCCTGAAGCAGGGAATCCCCCATACGCATGTGGCTCAAGGCTTCTTCTCTCAACTGGGGAGAACTCTGACAGCCAAAACACAACGCGCCGATCAGCAGCCACGGGATGCAGCCGGACCAACCGCGGGGGAACCCCTTTAATGAATGTGGCATCGTTTCATTCCCTGGTGACCAGGCCCTTTAGAAAGTCCGATCAAATCACTTTGTTCAGTGGATACTCGATGATCCCCTGGGCACCTTTCTTGATCAAAACCGGGATCAATTCCCGAACCCGCGCTTCCTCGACCACCGTTTCCACGGAAAACCAGTCGGACTGGTATAAATTGGCTACGGTCGGGGCGTTTAAACTGGGCAGTTGTTGCACCACCTCTTTTAGTTTTTCTTTGGGGACGTTCATCTTGATGCCCACCATCTTCTCGGCCCGCATGGCCCCTTGAAGCAGGAGGACAATCTGTTTGACCTTTTCCTTTTTCCAGGGATCCTTCCAGGATTCCCGGTTGGCAATCACCTGGGTATTGGATTGCATCAATTCCTCGATGATCTTCAGACCGTGGGCGTGAATGGTGCTCCCGGTTTCGGTCACTTCCACCACGGCATCGGCCAATCCCGAGGCGATCTTGGCCTCCGTGGCCCCCCAGGAAAATTCCACCCGCACCGGTATTTCCCGCTCGGCAAAGTAACGCCTGGTGAAGTTGACCAATTCCGTGGCGATCTTTTTCCCCCGGAGGTCTTCCGGTTTCTTGAATTTAGAGTCATTGGCCACCGCCAGCACCCAGCGGGCCGGTCGCTGGCTGACCTTGGAATACACCAGATCGGCCACCATTTTGACCTTGGAGTTGTTTTCCAGGGTCCAATCCCTCCCGGTCAAGCCCACATCCAGGGTCCCGCTCTCCACGTACCGGGACATCTCCTGGGCCCGGCAAATAGAGCATTGAATCTCATCGTCGTCCATTTCCGGGAAATAATTCCGGCTGTTCACGTCGATCTTCCAACCGGACTTCCGAAACAGCTTGATGGTCGCCTCCTGGAGGCTCCCCTTCGGAATACCTAACTTTAACAAAGGCTTCACTTTTTATAGACCTCCCCGGGATCAAAGGCCTTTTCCCCCCGCACTTCCAGGCTGCCGTCAGATTGCACTTGCTGAAAAAAACAGCTCCGGTATCCGGTATGGCAGGCCCCGCCCCCTACTTGTTCCACTTTAAGTAAAATGGTGTCGTTGTCGCAATCGATCCAGATTTCTTTAATTTCCTGAACGTGACCGGAGGTGCCCCCCTTCAACCAGAGTTCATTCCGACTCCGGCTCCAGTAATGGGCCTTGCGGGTCTCCAGGGTCTTTTCCCAGGCGGTCTGATTCATAAAAGCCAGCATCAAGACCTGGCCGGTCTGCCAATCCTGGGCGATGGCCGGCAGCAGCCCCCGTCCTTTTTCAAAATCCGGTTTCATTTTTTCCAAGACTTCCTATATAGCCTACCGGGACAATGAAGATCATTCGACCCGAATTTTCTATTATAACTTATATTTATAAATAAAGTCAACCCAGGCCCCAAAAAGCGACAAAAAAACGGCAGGATGGTTTTAGCGGTCTAACGGGGGAACTGTAAAAAATTCCAGGGTTTCAACAGGGTAATGTTTCCGATTATAGGTTACCAATGTTAGGTTGTTTAGCAAACAGGTGCCGGCGATAATGGCATCCCCCAGTCCCAGGGTCAGACCTTTCGATTTCTGGTCCCGGGCGATTTTAGCGGCTTGCGAAGCCACTTCTCGGTTAACTTCGAAAACCTTAAGGGCCTTCAGAAACCGGCTCGTTTTTTCCTCCTCGCTTTTCTTCATACCCATTTCCACTTCGAGGATGGAAATAGCGGAACACCCCGGAACTCCGTAGGACTGAAGGCCCTTTAACATCTCGGTTACTTCGTTCCGGCCCCGCAGGTGCCAGATGATCACATCGGAATCCAGCAGAAATCTGCTCATCCTTGATAACCTCGCAAAAGTCAAAAAACGACTTTCTGCTCGGCGGGTGATCCCGCCTTAGGCGGACTCCCCGCCATTTGAAGTGAATTCAAATGGTCCCACCCCCACCCCAGCGCTTATTCGCGCTCGGGCTGTTGACGGACTTCTGGCGAATCCGTCATCCTTTCCCTGCCCCTCCAGGCGCTCCCGCCGCTTTTGCAAGGAATCCCTTTGCTTACCCAAGTAAGCTTCCATGTCCCGGGAACTCCGGAGATCCGGGTGCCGTTTGTCGTCCCAGGCCCCCCGCGTTTCCTCTAATATTTTCAGGAAACGCTCGCGCTCTAATTTTTCGAGGGCCGCCTCGGCGATGAAGAGGCTCCGGCCCCTTTTCCCGGCAATTTGATCGACCTCTTCCAGGATTTCTTTCGGGAGAACCAGATGCGCCTTTACTTTCATGGATCACTTCCTATGGCCCTAATTAGTTACATAGATTATAGGACTTTTTATGGAACTTGTAAATAGGATTCTTTTTGATCGAAATACATTTCCCAATCCAGGCACGTTGCGTCACGCGCCCAATAATCGTTCTCCGGACAGATGCACTCAGATTTTTCACCTCACGCCTGAGAGTGCCATGGCCTGTCCGGCGGAATAAGGCCTATTTAGTTTGTGTTTTAACTATTTGTATGTTAATCATATGAGCCGTGTTTGTTTTACGGGGAAAAGGGAGATGTGATGCCGTTTAAAGACTGCATCTGCTTTCAATTGGGCAAAACCGTAAGGAACGTAACAAGGGCCTACCGTGAGGAGATTGCCTCTCTCGGGCTTACCCACGGTCAGTTCTTTTTGGTAGTTGCCATTATGGAAGAGGAGGGATTGTTGCCCAGTGAACTGGCGGAGAAAACCTTCCAGGATCGAGCGACCATTACCGGGCTCTTGGACCGTTTGGAAAAAGATGGATGGATTGAAAGGAAGCCGGACAACAGGGACCGTCGCTCGCTGCGCATCTATCTGACGCTTTCGGCCAGAGAGCGAAAAGCGTCCCTTCTGGGGCTTTTTGAAGAAACCAATCGAGCGTTCCTCAACCGATTTACCCCACAGGAATGGAATACCATGCAGTCTTTTCTGTCAAGGCTGGAGCGATAATCCGGATCTTTACGCCTTTATAACCCTGGATATGATTCCCGCGACCATTCATTCATCTATCAGCCCCATGGGTGCCTCGGCCGTGGCCAGTATCCACGGTGAAGGCACGTTTGAACGTTCTATTCGTATTGGGGTGCAGGAAGATCAAGCCGGTCTCGCCTCGGCCAAAGCCCTTCTCTCGCGGGCCATTGAATTGCACGAGCTGATACACCAAAAATCCGTAAGGCCTTAAAATAGTTTGTGCGCCCAAACAGTCTTATTTCGTTGATTTTTTACTCGCAACAAAAGAGGGGATTCATCCAATGTCAATACAAAACGTTTCAGTGGTGGGCATGGGAACCATGGGCAGCCAGATCGGCATAGTCTGCGCGTTGGGAGGTTTCCAAACGTACTTGCACGACGTAACCCGGGAGAACGTGGATAAAGGAAGAAGAAACATCGAAGGATTCCTGGCGCAGCGGGTAAAGAAGGGCAAGGCTATCCAGGAAAAGGTCAATGAGGCGCTGGGGCGCCTGAGGATGGGGGCGGACCTGGGCGAAGCGGTTGCCGAAGCCGACCTTATCATCGAGGCGGTCTATGAAGACATCCAAATAAAAAAGCAGATTTTTAAAGGACCTGGACGATCTAAGCCCCAAGGAAGCCATCCTGGCCAGCAACACATCCACCTTGTGGATCACGGAAATCGCCTCTGCCACCTCACGCCCCGCCCTATGCATCGGCACCCACTTTTTGATCCCTGCCGCCCTCACCCCGCTGGTTGAGGTAGTGCGGGGAATCGACACCTCCGATGACACGCACCGGAAGGTGATCGACTTCCTGGGAAGTTGCGGCAAAGAAACGGTCACCGTCGCCGATTCACCGGGGTTCGTCATCAATCGCCTCTACCTTCCGATGGTCAACGAAGCCTTCTGCGCCTTAGAGACAAACCTGGCCAGCCCCGAGGAGATCGACCGAAGCTGCACCAGGGGACTGGGGTTCCCCCTGGGCCCCTTGGCCGCCGCCGATGCCTTCGGGCTGGATATACTGCTGGCCTGTATGAACACGTTCCATCGTGAACTGGGAGATAAATACCGTCCGGCGACCATGCTGGTGAAGCTGGTTAAAGCCGGGCATTTAGGGCGAAAAAGCGGCAAAGGAGTCTATGACTACGGCGGTGCGAAATCAAAGAGCAAGGGTGCCGACCAGTGAACAAGCCTGCAACTTGACTATTGCCTCGAACGCGGCCCAGTGTGAGCCGGCTCTTTCGGCGATCCATTGCCAGCCGGTTGGTTATGCAATTCTTTTTGGTCAATTTTCACGGTCTGAGCCAATGTCTGGCCCTGCCTTTCTACACACGGCGGTTCTTCTTTCCAAGATACACGGGAACCATAGTACCGAACGATAATAGACAGATTGAGGTCGGGACGATTGAGAGGGACGCCGATTGAATTATGAAATAGGACTGATAGCAAGCCTCTCAAAGGGAAAGTGATAATTCGATGGGCGTCCCTCAAGGCCCCGTGGATGTCCCCCGTCCGTCCAACGCTCCACTTTAAAGCGTCTGTATCATCGATGTAACAGTGACTTCAAGTACTCGAGTCAGAAATGAGAATTTGCTTTTCATCATATCAAATTCAGACCCCGACTTTATGAATCTTGCTGTGCCTTCAAGAAGGTATCCTGTACCGGGGCCCATGCGACCGTCCACTTCCTTGGTCCCGATAGTGAGCAACACTTTGTTATTCTTCAGCGTTTTCCCTTCAGTTTTTCTCATTTTCCAAGCGGGAATGAAGAGCCTTCCATCGTCTGGTATTACGAGGTAGCTATTCCAGGTATTTACCACATGGGCTTCACCATCAGAACATGATACAATAGAAACAATACCCTCTTTACTAATAACTTCCCGAAACCTGTCATCGAACATGTTTATTCTCCTTTTCATTTTTTTTATTATGGATATAATGTATCCATAATGGCTATTATGGTCATGGCCTATAGAAAAGTCAAGACAAACTTTCACTAATGAGGTAATTAATGGCCTTATGAACACAAAAGTGAGGTAAAAAATGCAATTTAGTATTGGGGTAGAATATGCGTTTCATTCATTATTTTACATGGTGGATATTCCTGAACGCAAAACGGTTGGAATCAGGCAAATAGCAGAATTAAACGGCATTACAGAGAGTTACCTTTCAAAGGTTTTCGCGAAGCTGCGAAAGGCAGGGATTGTCCGATCCATTACCGGCGTTAAAGGTGGGTACGAATTGGCAAGACGATCTGAAGATGTTTCCTTTTGGGATATAATTGAGGCTATTGAGGGGCCTTCGTTCTTTTTTCAATGTGCTGAAATTCGGAAGAAGAATATTTTTGTGGATGATCCGTCTGTGTTTACAGATAAATGTCCCTGTCTGATAAAAGTGGTTATCCAGGAAGCAGAGGAGCTGTTTCGGAATAGGTTAAGAAGCACGTCTCTACGCTGGTTGTATGATCAGGTACACAACGATTTTTCAGAGGAGAAAAAGAAGGCGATAACCGAATGGATTAAATCTATATGACCTTTTCAGCAAAATTAAGTTTTCTGACCGATTGTCAGACCGGGCCTCTACCCAGCCTACCAGAGGCCGGGGAAGAGGCGTTGGCGCACCAAGGCAACGTAGGTCGACCATCCGGAATCTTGAGAGAGTATCCGCTCTTCGGCACGGATGCGGTAGAACAGGGATGCCCATCCCGCCATCACCAGCAGCGCTGTGCCGAAATTCCATTCCTGGAGGTTGCAACCAATGTCCGAAAGCACATAGGCCAGATACATCGGATGGCGCACGAGCCGGTATGGACCTCTCGTTGCCAGACCACGCCTGGCCGGCCAGACCCCGAACCATCTGCCCAGACTGAGAAGGCTTGCGAAGCTCAGAAACGCCGCGAGAGTCACAAGCACCAGCCCACCCTCGGGCCACGTAAGGTTGCCGGGCACCCACCGGAGATACGCCACCTGGGCATAGGGGTAGGCATAGGATACGACGACGGCGGTGCTGGAGAGGAACGAGCGATCCTGCGCCTCAGGCGGGAGACGCGTGAGGGCAATCCCAAGAACCAGGAGATGCTGTGAGACGTAAACCCAATCTGCGACCGTGAAGGTGGGCGCCAGGAAAAAGAGGAGAACTAACTCCGCCGCCGTGACGCCGAACAGGAGAAAGTCACCGAGCCTTCGCCGGGATATTCCAGAGATGTGCGGCCTCACCCAGGTCATCCCCCTTCCAGGCAGAGATGTAGTACCTGCTCCGGGGGCGCCACACCGGCAAGGATCACAAGGTTTTCATCTATATTCTTCCCAGGGATTTTTTCTCGAATACTCATAGACGCCGACGGGCCGACTACAACATCAATGTAGATCAAGAGCAGCGAAACGACGGGGTGGCTCAGGATTGTCGCATTGATCGCAGGCGGCATTTTATTGACCATAATCTCCTATGATAAAACATATCACCTTTCAGCTCATTACCACTTGTTACTGTGTTTGAGCCGATGTAACACTCGGTCTCCAATGGTCTGGTTGGTACCGCTACGGTGGCGCCAACACGGAGTTGAGCCAGAGCCAGCTTTTTCGGCGATTGGCTCCAACGACTCGTTACCCGTTTTCACTTGCATCCCCCGCTCCCAGCGAATCGTTTACCCGTTTTCACTTTCAGGGTTCTCTGGCAATTGTGCGTTATGCCAAGCGGCAATAATCCATACCGTTTGATCTTTCACCTTCGAGGAACTGTTGGCGACCTGCAGGGGTAAACCGTACTTTCAATGTTTTGCGCTCTCAAGAAAACGGTCGGCTTCCTTCAGTACCTCGTCAAGTTCGTAGCCCGCGCCCGCCTCCATTTCCTTTTCGCCGCGGGCCAGCAGTCTAAGGATATCAAGTTCGTGCTGCGACTCTTCATAGGCCTGCATGCTCACCATGACCGCGGCCGCTCGTCCTCGTTGGGTAATGAACACCGGTTGCTTGGAGGCAGAAATGCCTTTTACCACATTACTGGCATTTTGCCTCAGGTCGGAAATTGGGATAATCTTTGGTGTCTTTGGCATTGGATGTACCTCCTATGACACTTTTAATGGTACTATCAAGATAGCGTGTCGTCAAGAGATAGGTCTATTTATACTAGGGGCGAAGCCGCTGGCGGCGTCAATGGCCACGAAATCTAGCGGCGGTTGTAGGACATCTGCTACATTCTCTTATTGTGGTGTTGTTCGAGGGTAATCCGCTCACTGCGCGGCAAGGATAGGAACGGCAGGATTCGATCACATCCCGGAGCGGGTAACGTCGGTTGACCGGCATGAGCCGGCTGCGGACGTGGGACTTGACTTAAGTCATGGAAACAAACCGGCAAGGTTCCTAAAATAGAAACTTCAGCCATCTCCAACGATGGTAAAGCCACTTTTACGGACAGGAGAGAACCCATGTTTTGTCATCAATGTGAGCAGACGGTCCCAGGCACCGGATGCACCAAACAAGGCGTCTGCGGTAAAAGCCCACAAGTTGCGGCGCTCCAGGATCTCCTGACCTACGCGGTGAGGGGATTGAGTCAATTTGCCGTGGCCGGTCGGAGCGTTGGCGTGGTCGATCAAGAGGTCAACCGCTTTACCGTCAAGGCCCTGTTTGCCACCCTGACGAACGTGGACTTCGACCCGCCTCGTTTGGCAGATCTGATCCGGGAGACGGTAAAGAAACGTGAAGCCCTGAAGCAGGCGGTTGTTGCTGCCGGCGGACCCACCCGGTTCGAAGATCCCGCGGCGGAGTTCCACCCAGCCCAAACCTTGGAAGGACTTGTAGCACAGGGAGAGGAAGTGGGACTTCCCATCGATCGGGGCGCGGACCCCGACATCCAAAGTCTCCAGGAGACCGTTCTTTACGGCATTCGCGGGGTAGCCGCCTACGCTGACCACGCAGCCATCCTCGGCGAGGAGGACGACGCGGTTTATGCGTCGGTGCAGGGGCTTTTGACCCGGTTTTTGGACCGGAAGATGGATTTGCAGGACTGGGTCGCCTCGGCACTGGACACGGGAAAGGCCAACCTCCGGGCCATGGAATTGCTCGACGCGGGAAACACCGGCCGCTTCGGTCATCCCCAACCTACCCCGGTTCCGCTCGGGCATGTTGCCGGGAAGGCCATTCTCGTCTCCGGTCACGATCTCAAAGACCTCGAGGACCTGCTGAAACAGACTGAAGGTCGGGGAGTATCGGTCTACACCCATGGAGAGATGCTGCCGGCCCACGGTTACCCGGCCCTGAAGTCGTACAAGCACTTTTTTGGCCACTACGGAACCGCTTGGCAAAACCAGAAAGAGGAGTTCGAGCAGTTTCCGGGAGCCATCCTGATGACCACGAACTGCCTTCAGAAGCCTCGAGATTCCTACCGGGACAGAATCTTCACCACCGGCCTTGTAGGTTGGCCGGGGGTCAGCCATGTGCCAAACGGCGATTTCGCGAAGGTGGTCGACAAGGCTCTAGAAATGCAGGGCTTCCCGACGGAAGAAGATCGCGGATCGGTCTGGGTGGGTTACGCGAGGAACACGGTGCTCAGGGACCACCCCATGGGACGTGTCCTGGACACCGTTGTTGACTACGCCAAGGCCGGAAAAATCCGTCACTTCTTCCTCGTGGGTGGTTGCGATGGCGCCAAACCCGGCCGCAACTACTACACGGAGTTCGTCGAAAAGGCCCCCGATGACACGGTCATCCTCACGCTGGCCTGCGGCAAGTTTCGGTTCTTCGAGAAGGACCTTGGGGCGATTGACGGCGTGCCTCGGCTGCTCGACGTTGGACAGTGCAACGACGCTTACTCGGCCATCGTCATCGCCACGGCCCTGGCGGAGGCTCTCGGGGTGGGGGTCAACGATCTTCCGCTGTCCCTGATCCTGTCCTGGTACGAGCAAAAGGCTGTGGCGATCCTCTTGACGCTCTTTCATTTGGGGATCAAGGGAATTCGCCTGGGACCGAGTCTGCCCGATTTCGTGACACCGAACGTTCTCAAACTTCTGGTAGAGAATTTCGACATCAAGCCGATCACCACCGTGGAACAAGACTTGGCGGCCTGTCTGGGAACGTAAACGCGCCCTTTCTCACCGACCCGGTGCACCCGGTCGTTATGTGTTTCTCCATGTCGAATCACCAGATGGTATAAAGAATATGGGGGGTCGGACCAGGTCCGACCCCCCTTATTTCAGAACTAAGATCAGTTTCCCTTGCCAGATAGTCTGGGAATTGCCTCTGAGATCGATATTATCAACAATAAAGAAGTGACCCCATTTACAAAATAAAGATTTGACCCCGTTTCCACTACCCAGCCTACCAGAGGCCGGGGAAGAGGCGTTGGCGCACCAAGGCAACGTAGGTCGACCATCCGGAATGTTGAGAGAGTATCCGCTCTTCGGCACGGATGCGGTAGAACAGGGATGCCCATCCCGCCATCACCAGCAGCGCTGTGCCGAAATTCCATTCCTGGAGGTTGCAACCGATGTCCGAAAGCACATAGGCCAGATACATCGGATGGCGCACGAGCCGGTATGGACCTCTCGTTGCCAGACCACGCATGGCCGGCCAGACCCCGAACCATCTGCCCAGACTGAGAAGGCTTGCGAAGCTTAGAAACGCCGCGAGAGTCACAAGCACCAGCCCACCCTCGGGCCACGTAAGGTTGCCGGGCACCCACCGGAGATACGCCACCTGGGCATAGGGGTAGGCATAGGATACGACGACGGCGGTGCTGGAGAGGAACGAGCGATCCTGCGCCTCAGGCGGGGGACGCGTGAGGGCAATCCCAAGAACCAGGAGATGCTGTGAGACGTAAACCCAATCTGCGACCGTGAAGGTGGGCGCCAGGAAAAAGAGGAGAACTAGCTCCGCCGCCGTGACGCCGAACAGGAGAAAGTCACCGAGCCTTCGCCGGGATATTCCAGAGATGTGCGGCCTCACCCAGGTCATCCCACTTCCAGGCAGAGATGTAGTACCTGCTCCGAGGGCGCCACACCGGCAAGGATCACAAGGTTTTCATCTATATTCTTCCCAGGGATTTTTTCTTGAATACTCATAGAAGCCGACAGGCCGACTATAACATCAATGTAGATCACGAGCAGCGAAACGACGGGGTGGCCCAGGATTGTTGCCTTGATCGCAGGCGGCATTGTATTGACCATGACCTCCCATGATAAAACATATCACCTTGCCGATTCAGAAGGACTTCATAGGCCCACCGGCATGTCGTAAGGATGCGGACGGCCTTTGCCCGTCTCGACAAATTCCTTAGTAAAGGGGGTAGTCATAGTCGATCATTATGCTGAGTCTTTGCCCGACGTAACTGGATGCCTTCTCGATATTCACCAACGCGTAATCCATCTTCTCGATAGGGTCTAAAGGTCGAAATTGAGAAACGATTCGGTTGAGATCGTCGAGCGTCAGTTTCTGATTCCCGCGGGAGGGCCTCCCCCCACCCTCCCACTCGTTGCGAAGCGTTATGCTGATGGCTGCTTTATCGTTCGATGAATATCGCTCTCCCGCGAAGTCATCTGCGGCTTCTTCCTCGAGCTGGATAAGCCCACACCTTCTGCACATATATAGCGTTCGGGTAGGCCTGAAGTCCCGCTCACCGTTTGTCACTTCTTTGTCGCAAAGCATGCATGAAATCGGCATTACGAAGCCTCTCTAAGTGGTACTCCTACCCGGGCATTCTGACATTTTAAAGCATATAACGCCAACGTCAGCGACACAAGTTTACGCGGATTCGCTGCACGACTGTTACACGTTCTCTGGATTCTATCATCTAAACAATATCCCATACACCGCGAAAACCATCGGGAAGACGGGGCCAAATCTTTATTTTTTATATCCCCTTCCAATCACACCGTCCCGGAAGTTGTTCCACCGCTGGCCGAAGAGCGCTCGGCCCCGGTCCAGCGGGCATGGAGCTGGCCGCAGGCGGCGGAGATGTCGCTGCCTTTGCTCCGGCGGATGATGACCGTGTAGTGGCGGCTGATCAGGGCTTCCTGGAAGGCCAGGAGCCGCTGCTCCGTGGGCGGCCGGAATTCGGTGCCTTCGTGGGGATTGAAGGGGATCAGATTGATTTTGGCCTTGACCCCCTTCAGCAGGTCCGCCAGATCTTTGGCCGACCGGAGGGAGTCGTTGATTCCTTCCAGGAGTATGTATTCGAAGGTAATCCGCTGCCGCGCGGCAAGCGGATAGGAGCGGCAGGCCTCGATCAGGTCCCGGAGCGGGTAACGCCGGTTGACCGGCATGAGCAGGCTGCGGGTGGCGTCGTCGGCGGCATTCAAAGACACGGCCAGGCCCACCGGGGACTGCTCGCCCAGGATCTTCATCTCCGGAATCAACCCGGCCGTGGACAGGGTCACGTGCCGGTAGGACATCTGCAAGCCCATGAGGGTCCAACAGGATCTGCAGGGCCCGCAGCGTATTCTTGAAATTGGCCAGCGGCTCCCCCATACCCATCAGGACCACGTTGGTCAACTGAATGGGGTCGCCCGCCAGATGGCCTTTTACCGTGCGCACCTGGTTGACGATTTCCGCCGCGCTCAAATTCCGACGCAGGCCGATCCGGCCGGTATGACAAAAACGGCACTGCTGGGCGCAGCCCACCTGGGAGGAAATGCACAGGGTGTAATGGCCCCGTTCCGGGATCAGGACGCTTTCGATCCGTTCCCCGTCTTCCAGGTCCCATAAAAATTTGCGGGTGCCGTCCCGGGAGGTTTCGATCTCCCGGGCCGTCAACCGGCTCAGGATGGCTTCTTCTTCCAGTTTGGCCCGCCATTTTTTCGCCAAATTGGTTATCTGGTCGAAGGTTTCGATCCCGGGCGACTGGATCCACTGAAAAATCTGGTCCCCCCGGTAGGGTTCCAGTCCCCGTTTAGCCGCCCAGGCCTTCAATTCCTGGCGGGTCAGGTTTCTTAAATCGACTCGTTCCATATTTTCATGCTTTGCGGGTGGACACTCTGGCCAAAAATTTTATAACGGCAACGGCCTTGAACTACGGTTATCCCCCTCACCCCAACCCTCTCCCGCGTCGGGGAGAGGGAGCCTTAAGAAACGGCCCTCTCCTTCGCCCGTTTCGTTCGGTGAGACTTCGGGTTAAATTCGAAGCTTTTCGGCCGCGTGGGTACCGGCCAGCCAGCCGGTGGAAAACGCCGCCTGCAGATTAAAGCCCCCGGTCCGTCCTTGAATATCCAGAACCTCCCCGCAGAGAAACAAATTTTTTATCTTTTTTGATTCCAGGGTGCGCGGGTCCACTTCTTTCAGGGCAATTCCACCGGCCGTAATGATGGCCTCCTCCAGAGGACGATGCCCCTGGACGGTGAGACGAAAATCGGACAAAAGATTTTTGATCCGCTGCCGTTCGCCGGAGGTGATTTGATTGCTCTTTTTCTCCGCCGAAACATCCGCCCGGGATAAAAAAACCGGTACCAGCCGCGCGGGGAGCAGGTTTTTCAATACCGATCCGGCCCCCTTCAAGGGATTTTCCTGAAACTCCCTCCTCAACCTGAGATCGATCTGTTCCGGCGTCAACGCCGGTTTGAAATTCAAAGACACTTCCACTTTCCCTTTAGGCAGCCGATCAACGGCCCGTCCGCTCAGCGTCAGGATAATCGGACCCGACAGGCCAAAATGGGTAAAGATCATCTCCCCGAACTCCGATTGATCTTTCTTCCCCTCCAGGTAAAGGGTCGCCCGGACATTCTTTAAGGACAAGCCCTGCAGTCCGGAGACCTCGTCGTCCTCGGTCACCAGGGGGATTAAATAGGGTCTGATGGGAATAATGGTGTGTCCCAGCGACCTCGCCAGACGATAACCGTCCCCGGAGGAGCCGGTCTGGGGATAGGAGGCCCCGCCGGTAGCCAGGACCACCGCCTGGGCTTCAAAATAACGTCCTTGGGACCAGACCCCCTTGACCGCTCCGTCCCCAACCTCAATTTTCTCCACCGGGTGTTCTTTGGTGATCCTGACCCGGCCTTGTTGGCCGTAACGAAGGAGGGCGGAAACCAGGTCCAGTGCCCGGTCCGAGGCCGGGAAAACCCGCTGGCCCCGTTCCACGGTTAACGGGACTCCCAGCGTTTCAAAAAAGTCCATCAGATCCTGATTGAAAAATCGGGCGAAACAATTGCGCAGGAATTTTCCATCGGGAGAATAACTTTCGATGAAGGTCTGGATATCTCCTTGGTTGGTCAGGTTGCCCCGTCCCTTCCCGGTGAGGCCCAGCTTTAAACCCAGGCGGGGCATCTTTTCCAGGAGGAGAACGCGGGCGCCCATTTCCGCTGCCCGTCCGGCGGCCATCAATCCCGAGGCGCCCCCGCCGATGACGATTACGTCGTGAGGGGACATGGAGCAACTCGCCCAGCGAATTGAAAGAGAAGTCCTTTTAGGGGAAAATTCGAAACCCGAAATCCGAAATCCGAAACAAATCCAAATGACCGAAATTCAAAATTCAAAACAACCCTCTCCCTAAGCCGCAGCGGTCCGTTAGCAGAAAAAATCAATGTTGATGGTTTCGCAAAAAGTACGTCAGCAAGAGTTTGTCATTCTGAGCGAATGCGAAGAATCTTGGATTTCAACTAGTTCTGAGATCCTTCACGCAGTTTACCCTGAGCCGAAAAGCGAGATCCTTCGCGTTGCTCAGGATGACAGGAGGCGAAGGGTTCAGGATGACAGTTCGGGACTTTTTGCGAGTCCATTATTGTTGTTTGTCTCGAATTTGGTGCTTCGGATTTCGAATTTATTTTTTAAGGGTGCGCAGCTTCGCCAATTCCCAGACATAGTCGTAGAGATGCAACCCTTTACTGGCGGCGATGATCTGACCGTCCTCCACCCCGATCTCCTGGGCCATGTACTCCTTCAACATTTGAATGGCGGCCAGGTTGGCCGGGAAGCCGTTCCAGAGATCCCAGGATCGGAAATATACAAAAAAATGGAGCCGCCCGTCACGGATGCGAGTGTCGATCCCCCGGAGGCAGGGAGGGTCTTTCAGATAGATGGCCTGGGGATTCCCCACCGTCATATAGGCCTGGTTGGTCCCGTAGCCGTCCTCTTTATACATGCGGATGACTTCCTGAATCTGAGGTTCTAAATATTGTCCGTAGGTATAATCCTCGTTCTCCTGTTTGACGGCCGTCATTAAATAGGGCAGGTACTGTTCCACGTAGCCTTCGGCCACGGGATTGGGAATCCCCAGATTCGGCGGGATGTCGGGAATCAGCGGCCGGGTCCCCGGATGCTTGATTTGGACAGTCAGGTAATCGAATTCCAACCTTTTTTGCCCTTCGCAGCTTCCCCGGTCGATCACATACTCCCGGCCGTGTTCCAGGATCTCGTAGACGGCCTGAAACCAGGCATCAGGCAGATCGCGGGCTTTAATAAAATTCAGCTTCATAAATACCTCTACTTTTGGTGAGATGGTTGCAGCCTTTCCGCTCAGGAACGGAGAGGGTTCAACCGTTTTTGGGCGTACATGCGATCGTCGGCTTTTTTCAGAATCCCTTCATAGTCGCTGTTTTGAGAAGCCACCCCGATCGAAAGGCTGAGCAAAGGCTGATGGGGCGGTATGGCCACCTCCTCGGCCTTCTGTCGGATGCGCTCGGCGATCTTCAGGGCTTCAGGTTCCGTGGTTTCGATCAAAATGACCAGAAATTCATCCCCGCCGTATCGACCGACGATATCAATATTTCGACAACTTTTTTGAATCAAATCGGCCGCCGCTTTCAAAACCTCATCTCCGACGGCATGACCGAAGCTATCGTTGATTTGCTTGAAATCATCCACGTCGATCATCATCAATCCCAGATAGCCCCCATGTCTGCGACATCGGTTGATTTCTTCGCTCAACCGTTCTTCCAGGTAACGCCGGTTGAAGACCCCGGTCAGGCCGTCCATCCGGCTCAACTCGACCAGGGCCTGGTTCAAATGTTGGGTCTGCTGGTAGGTCCGGGCATTATTAATGGCCCCGGCCAAAATCGGCGCCAGTTGCTGAAAAAAATCGATTTTATCCGGAGAAAAGGCCTGGGGCTCCGGGTCGGCGATATTCAGGATTCCGACGACGCGTTCCTGTATCTTCAAGGGGAAAACCGCCATGGAGCCGATCCCGCCCTTTTCCTGGGAAGAGAGGAAGGCCTGGGGATAGCGGCTGTAGTCCGGGATGATCAAGGATTCCCCGGTCCGGGCCACCTGGCCGGAGGCCCCCTGGCTCAGGGGGATTTTATCATGATCCCGGATATGTTCCGGCGGATAGCCGGATCGTACCAGGTATTCCAGTTCCTGGGTCCCCTCATTCAAGATCAAGATGCCGATCATGGGAACATTGGATTTTCGGGTGATCATCTCCACCGCCCGGTTGAGCAGCGTATTCAAATCCAGGGACCGGTTGACCTCCTCGGAGAGGGCATAATGGAATTCCAACTGCTCCTTCTTTTCCTGCAGATCCTTTTCGATTCGGCGCCGATTGAGACTCATTCCCTTGAAATCCTGGCCCAATTCGCCGATTTCATCGGATCGGTTCAACAGGCCGGGAGGCTCCTCCCACGTTTCCCCCTGAAAATGTTTGATACTCCGACTGAGGGCTTGGATGGGTCTCACCAAAATCCCCATGCCCCAGATACCCAATCCGATGGCGGCGATCAAGGCCAGCAACAGGGCCAGGGCCACCTCCTTTCGTAAGACCTCCAGGGGAGCTAAGATTTCCCGGGACTCGGTCTGAAGGGCCACGATCCAGTCCGTGCTTCCCATCCGATAAAAGGAAATGCAGACTTCATTCTTCTCCCCGCCGGAGCGGAGAATCGTGCCTTTGGCCTTTTGGCCGAACAGTTCGGGAGAGATCCGGTATTCCGCCAGTCGGGTTGGATTCAGAATGATTCCCGGGTCGGGATGAAAAATCAGTTGCCCTCTCGAATCGTAAATCAATATTTTTCCGGTTTGGCCGATACGATTCCCTTTAAAAATGCCGAACATGTTATCCCGCAGCAGATTTACGGAACCGGCTAAGACCCCGAAAAATATCCCGTCATAACTCCTGAGGGGGGCGGTAAAGGTGATCACCGGCGCCCCGGTGCGCTTGGAAAGGTAGGTCTTGGAAATGACCGGTCGTTTTTCATCCCGGGTCTTTTGAAAATAATCCCGAAAGGAAAAATCCTGTCCCAGAAAATCCGCTCCGGCCGGGTAGTCCGCCAATCCTCGGCCCTGCGCGTCCAGGATAAAATACCCGTTGTCGAAATCCGAATTAAAATTAAAAGCGGCCTGCAGATAGGATTCGAGCAGGCCGGATTTCTTATTCTTTCAGCAACGTGAAATCCAGATGAGCGGCGATATTCAACAGATCGGTTTGGGCGCTTCGAATACCCACATCGAGACGGTCACCCAGCAGACTCACAATTTCTTCCTGCCGATGATGGGTCTGATTCAGCAGGGCCTTCTCCAGAACATAGTAGAAATAGAGGGCCTGTCCTAAAAAAATAGCGACCAGGAGAGTCGATAAAAAGAGGGAGGCTTTGGTTCTTAGTTTCATGGCATCCTTGCGGAGTGAGTAATGAGTGAACGCCGGCCGGAAGTGGAACCAATCATTAAATTTTTATTATGATTCCCGAAACTTGTCAATCAATTTGTTCCCGGGAACCGAAAGACATTGACAAGTCGGAAAGGCTCTTTCATAATTTATCATTATGGTCTCCGAATTCAGCCCACCCGGCCTTTACGTCCCGGCCTCCGAGATTGAACATCGCCTGCAGGCTATTCAGGAAATGATGGTCCAGGACGGGTTCGAGGGGGTCCTCCTGTTCCAGAACATGGATCGTTTCTATTTTTCCGGAACCATGCAGCCGGGTGTCCTTTTTCTCCAGCCCCAGGAAGAACCAATCCTTTTTATTCGAAAAAACATCGAGCGGGCCCGGGAGGAATCCTCCCTGGAGAAAATCTTACCCCTGACTTCCCTGCGGGACCTTCCGGTCGCCCTTCTGGAAAGGGATGTCCTCTTGCCCCAGACCCTGGGACTGGAACTGGATATCTTACCGGCCCTGATCTACCTGCAGTTCGAAAAACTTTTCCCGACGGCCCACCTGCTGGACTTCAGCGTTCAACTCCGACGCTGCCGGATGATCAAATCCGCCTGGGAGATTGAAAACCTGAAGCAGGCGGCCCAGATGATGGCCGACCTGGTGCGGGCTGTGCCTTCACAGCTAAAACCGGGGCTGACCGAACTGGAATTAGCCGGCCGCCTGGAATCTTTCCTGCGCCATAAGGGGCATCAGGGTTACATTCGTACCCGAGGCTTCAACCAGGAGGTATTTTACGGCCATATCCTTTCCGGCCCGGAAGGGGTTCGGGCCTCCTACATCGACTCCCCTTCCGGTGGACTGGGTACGGGGCCGGCTTTCAGCCAGGGGGCGGGTTTAAAAACGCTCCGGTCAGGGGAACCGATCAGCATCGATTACTGCGGCTGTTTTAACGGATATATCGTCGATCAGACCCGCATGTTTTCCCTGGGAAGGCCGGCGGCGGCCGCCCTCAAGGCCTACCAGGCCATGATCGAGGTCCAGGAACTGATCAAGGATAGGGCCCAACCGGGGATCACCGGGGAACAGATCTATCATTGGGCCGTGGAAGCCGCCACCCGACTGGGGTACCGGGACCATTTCATGGGATCCGACGCCGCCCGGGCCGCCTATGTAGGACACGGGGTAGGTCTGGAGCTGGATGAGTTGCCCTTGATTGCCCCCAAATTTAGTTGGCCCCTGGGGGAAAACATGGTTCTGGCCTTGGAGCCCAAGGTGATCCTACCGGGGATTGGGCTGGTGGGAGTGGAGAATACCTATGTCCTGACCCAACAGGGGCTTGAACCCTTGACTACGGCCTCGGAAGATTTCCAGATCTTGTAATTCCCCGCCATTCTCGCGAAACTCGCCTTACCCCCTTAAAAAGGAAGGACCGTTATGCGGACGGAACGAGTAAAAGAACTCATTCAGGTGGCCCAGGGCCGAAAAAAGGCCGAGGTGGTCATCGAAAACATCCAATTAGTCAATGTGTATTCCCGGGAGATCCAGCCCTCGTTTTCGGTCGGGATCTCCCAAGACCGCATCGCCTATGTAGGACCCGAGTCCGGTCCTCTGATAGGGCCGAAAACACAGGTAGTGAACGGGAAAGGGAAATACCTCCTTCCCGGATTGATCGACGCCCATACCCATTTAGACAGTATCTTTACCTGCGGGGCATACAGCCCTTATGCCTTGGCCACAGGTAACACCACGGCGGTAACGGAAATGGCCATGATCGCCAATGTCCTGGGAAAGACCGGGGTGGATTGGTTCATGGAAGAGGCCGGCCGCCAACCCCTGCGGATCTTCTTTTTAGCCCCGGCCCTGACTCCTCCCTACCCCGAATTGGAAACCAGTCAAGGCTGGTCTCGGGGGGACTTCCGCCGAATCTTGAGAAGTCCCTTGGTCCTGGGGGAAGGAGAGGCCTATTGGCCCCGGGTAACCGGTCTGGATCCTCGGGTCATGTCCGGTTATGCCCTGGCTCACCGCCTGAATAAGACCCGGGAAGGGCATGCCGCCGGGGCCCGGGGAGAAAATCTGATGGCGTATGCGGCCGCGGGCACGACCTCCTGTCATGAGGCGACAACCCTGGACGAGGCCTTGGAGCGGCTTCGCCTGGGTCTGGCGGTCATGATCCGGGAAGGGTTTGTCCGCCGGGAATTTCAGGCGATCGCCCCGATTGCCCGGCAAGGGGTTGACCTGCACCGAATGATGATCGTCTCCGATCTGTTTGACCCGGCCGATCTGGTGCGGGGACGGGGGATGAACGCCCTGCTGGCCCGGGCCGTGGAACTGGGGGTGGATCCCCTGGTGGCGGTGCAGATGGTCACTCGCAACGTGGCCGATTATTACGGCCTGCGGGACCTGGGCGGGGTGGCCCCGGGAAAGTTAGCCGATCTGGTGCTGGTGGAAGACCTGCGTGATTTTGAATGCCGCCGGGTGTGGGTGGGGGGCCGACTGGCCGTGGACGAGGGACGGCCGCTGCTTTCTTCGGACCCTTTTGCCTATCCGCCCGAGGCCCGCCGATCTTTTTCCCTTTCCCGGATCGAGCCGGAGAGTTTGGCGCTGCCGGCGCCGGGCCCGGAAACTACCGTCCGGGTCGTCAAAGCCGTCGGCTCCACCATTACCCGGGAATCCAGCGTTCGGCTGAAGAGTCAAAAAGGATTTTTGGAAGCGGATCCTCGGCAGGATGTTTTGAAGATGGCGGTCTTTCAGCGGTTGGCTGCGCTGCCTTGCCCGGCGTTGGGTTTTGCCCAGGGGTTCGGTCTGAAAAAGGGGGCGGTGGCCACCAGTCTGGGGTGGGACGCCAACAACCTCCTGGTAATCGGGGCCAGTGACCGGGAAATGGCCCTGGCGGTAAACCGACTGTTGGATTTAGCCGGCGGCTTGGTGGTCGCCGCCGGGGAGCGGGTGCTGGCGGAGATGCCGCTGCCGATCATGGGACTCATTTCCGAAGAGCCCCTGCCCGTGCTGCAACGGCAGATCGAAGCCGTGGAGCAGGCCTTTCGATCATTGGGCTCCGACCTGGAACGCCCTTTCCTGACCCTGCAAACCTTTTGTTTTACCGGCCTGCCCTTTATCCGACTGACCGACAAAGGACTGGCGGATATCCGGGGGAAAAAGTTGGTAAACCTGTTCGTAGAGGAATAATTTTCCTCCGGCCTCTAGATTATCAACAGTCTCATAAATGTATTTACCGGGGGTGTTCTTTTTATCTCTCGCCCGCTTCGCTCGAGTTCGCCGAGGGGCTAGAGAAAGACGAATTTAGTTTTTGAAAAATCGCTGAGACGCCGATTTTTCAAAGAACTCACGCCTCTGGCGGGGTCTTTTTCGCGGAGCAGGAGATTTTTTTCTTCTATCTTCCCTCTTCCTTCTCCCCTCTTCTTTTCACTTCACTCTACCCCTTGCAATATTTTCAATTCCTCCTCGCCTACCACTTCGAGCAGCACCTCTCCCACAACCCGGGCGCACTCCCCTACAAAACGGGTACACTCGTCGCGTCGGCCATCCACCCGGCGGGCCTTCACATCTTCCGGGTCGTACCAGTCACAATTCGATATGGTCCGGCAACTGGTATCGCCGTATTTCTTCTTTCGCCATCTGCTTCAATCGGTCATACACTTTTCTAACCGTGGAAGCCAGACGACCGTCCTCCATTTCATTCAGGCTGGCTCGCCCAAAAAGGCAGCCGACGACCTGGGCCGCTCCGGCAATGGCCCCGCAGAGATCTCCCCGATAGCAGCCGCCGGTCAAGCCGGCCATGGCCCGGATGGCCGCGTCCCTTTCTTCTTCGCCGATCATTTCCAGACCCACGGCCAGGATGGCCTGGGCTCAGTAAATATCCCGGGCAAACAGATCCATGGCCTTCTCTCGCATAGCTTCCGGTGTTATCATGGTTCTTCCTCCGAAAAAAGGTTTTTCTTTAGACGGTCTGATCCACCAGTTCTTTCAGAAAGGAGTCTATCCCCTCCGGATGGGTGGCCTTTACCTCCTCCACGGCTCTTTCAATTTTGTTACGCAGCACCAAATCCTTCATGTCCTTCACTGAACGGTAGGCGCCTCCCCGCCGCCCGAAGCGGTAAATCAATTTCTCTTCCGGCGAAAGAAAACGATAGGCGTCAATGGCCGCCAGCAGCTTTCCTTTGTCCTGAGGGAGCGTGCCGGAAACGTCTTCCAAAAGGTTCATGATATGATCGGAGGTGACGGTACTCGAGATTCCTTCCAGATTGTCGACCAGCAGATGAAGTTCTTCGGCTGTTTCGTCGTCGGTCAAGGGAACAAAGGAACCATCGGCCACTTGGGAATAAAGCGGTACTCGCGAGGGAACACGTAGCGATCGGATCCGGATAAAATCCGGATCAATGGCATTCAATACCCGGGCCGTCTCCAGGGCGTGTTCCCGCCACAACGCCTGTCCGCCCAAACCCGGCATGATATATTCGGATAAGGAGATCCCGGCCGCCTTGACCTTCCGCCCTGCTTCGATATGCTCGGCGGCGGTGACTCCTTTCTTCATCAGCGACAAAACAGCATCCGAACCGCTTTCCAGCCCGATGTGGACCCGGTCGAGGCCGGCCAGGCGCAGGGTCTTCAATTCCTCCACGGTTTTCCGGTTGACCGTCTTGGACCGGGCGTAGGTGGTGATGCGGTTGACCGGTGAGAGCTCCTGCCGCAAAAACTCCAGGATTTCTTTCAATTCTTTCGTGCCGAGGATCAAATTGTTGGCGTCCTGGAGGAAGACGTTATGCTCCCCGTAATACAACCAGGCGGCCACGTTTCGGTAAGCATGGCTGTATTCGGCGTGATGAAAAACATGTCCGATGACCCGATCATCCACTTCCCCGCCGGCGCCCAATCGCCGGGATAAGGAATTCAGATCCTCTTTGATTTTTTTTATGGTCCTGATGTCTTCCTTGACTTCCTCCACCCCGCGACGAGAAAACTCCCTTCCTTTGTAGACCGGGCAAAACAGGCACTGATTCCACGAACAGTTTCGTGTTACCCGGATCAACAGGCTTTTCGCCTCATTGGGCGGACGAATAGGGCCTTGTTCAAAATCCAATCGGTTTGCTTCCGCCATATATTCTCCTTTTAAGTGATACTAATCACTCTTCCCCATTTTGACAACCAGGTGAACCTATCCTTCAGGCTACGCCGCTGCCAGCCGGAAGGGCGAAACGACAAAAAAATAGGAGGGCTCCTCAGAACCCTCCTAATCAACGCTGTTACCAAATCCGGAAGGGGCCTACTTGCGCCCTTTCTTCTTTCCAGCCTTTCCCTTGGCCGCCGGCATGGGTTTTTCGATTTTTTCAGTCACCGGTTTCTCGGGTTCCGGAGTCGCCTTGATCAGGGCCGGCTTTTCCACCGGCGCCTTCCGACTCCTCCCTTTCTTACTCGGCCAATGGTACACGATGGGCGAGGCCACGAAGATCGAGGAATAGGTCCCCACCACCACCCCCATCAGCAGGGCCAGGGCAAAATCATGGATCACCACCCCGCCCAGAAAAAACAGCGCCAGCAAAACCAGGAACACCGTCAGGGAGGTGATGATGGTCCGCGAGAGCACTTCATTGACGCTGAGGTTGATGACCTCCCCGAAATTTCGCCGGCCCAGGCGGTTCATGGTCTCCCGGATCCGGTCGAAGACCACCACCGTATCGGTCAGGGAATACCCGGCCAAGGTCAGCAGGGCCGTCACGATCAGCAGGGTGATCTCTTTGTCCAACAGGTAAAAAATGCCCAGGACCGCCAAGACGTCATGAAAGGTGGCAATGGCCGCCGCCACCCCGAAACGGAACTCAAAGCGCCAGGCCAGGTAGAGAATGATCCCGGCCAGAGAAATGGCGATGGCGATCAACGCCGCTTTTTTCAAGGCCGCGCTTACCGAAGCCCCGATTTCCGCCTTGCTCTCCAAGACAAATTTCAGTTCGGGGAAATCCTCCTGGAGGGCCTTGGCGATGGCGTCCGCTTCCTTGGTCACGGTCTTTTCGGTCTTTTTAATCCGCACCATCAGGATATTTTCGTTGGCTACCTGCTGCAGTTCAAAATCTTTAAACCCCCGCTGGATCAGGGCGCTCCTGACCTTGTCCAACCGGAAAGACTGCTGGGCCTTGAATTGGGCCATGGTGCCGCCCCCGAATTCCACACCCAGGTTGGCTTCCCCGCGGTTGATCTGGACAAAGGCTATCACCCCGATCAGGGACAGTATTCCGGAAAGGATAAAGGCGTACTTCCTCAGACCGATAAAATCAATCTTGGATTTCTTGATGAACTCCACGAAGTGCAGCGGCTTGAGCAGCCGTTTGACACTCAGATAATCGTAAATGACCCGGGTGCAAAAAAGGGCCGTGAAGAGGTTGAAGATGACACCGATGCTTAAGGTGACGGCAAACCCCTTGATGGGACCGGACCCGAAAAGGAACAAGGCGAAAGCGGTGATCAGGGTGGTCACATGGGAATCGATGATGGTCCAGAAAGCCTTGTCGTAACCTCCGTCCACCCCCGATTTGACCGGTTTGCCGGCCTTAAACTCCTCCCGCATCCGCTCAAAGATCAGGACGTTGGAGTCCACGGCCATCCCGATGGACAGAATGACCCCGGCGATGCCGGGGAGGGTCAGGGTGGCTCGGAACAGGCTCATGGCCGCCATCATGAACAGGACGTTAAACACCATGGCCAGGTTGGCCAGGATCCCGGAAAACCGGTAATAATACATCATGAACAGTACGACCAGCCCTGTGCCCACCAAGCCGGAAACGAGACCCTTCTGGATCGAGTCCAGTCCCAGGGAAGGCCCGACGGTGACATTCTGGACGATTTGCACCGGCGCCGGCAGGGCCCCGGCCCGCAGTACAATGGCCAGGTCCGCGGCCTCATCGGGGGTAAAAGACCCGGTGATCTGAGCCTGGCCTCCGGAAATCCGCTCCTGAATTACCGGCGCCGATTGAACGATCTGGTCCAGGATGATGGCCAATTGGCGGCCCACGTTGTCCTTGGTCACCTGGTCGAAAACCCGGGTCCCGTGGGCATTCAGCTCCACGCTCACATGGGGCTCGTTAAAATTGCCGCCGAACTGGACCTGGGCGGTTTTGATGGCCGCCCCGGTCATCAGGGCCTTGTTGAACAGCAGCACCGGCTGTTTGCTGACCCGGCCCGTTTCCCGTTCGAGCTCCTTGCGGATATAGATTTCCCGTTCCGGAGGGATTCGATCGGCCAACACCTGATTCAAATCGGCATGGGAAAAATCCTTTTTCAACCGTCCGCTATTGACGGCCTCGTCAATCATGGTCCGGAGATCGATTTTGGTCTCCGTATCCACCAGCTTGAATTCCAACTGGGCGGTCCGACCGATCAGGTCCAGGGCCCGCTGCGGGTCTTTGACCCCCGGCAACTGAACCACCATCTCATCCGCTCCCTGGCGGACGATCACCGGTTCGGTAACCCCAAACTGATCGATTCGGTTGCGGATAATTTCCAGACTCTGGGACAGGGCGTTTTCCCGGATGGAATTAATTTCTTTTTCCTTCAAGGCGAATTCAACCTGAAGACCCGCCGGTTGTTGGGCGGTGGACTGGATGGTGACCCCGGAAAATTCATCTTTAATGGTGCTCTGGAGGTTCGTCAGTTGTTCCGGATTGGGCAGGATAAAGATCATGCGGTTGAATCCCCGGGTTTCCCCCTTACTGATCGGAATCTGCTTCTTCCGTAACGTTTCCCGGAGGTCCTGCTGCACCAAGTCCAGTTGGTTACTGACGGCTTTGTCCAGGTCCACTTTGAGGATCAGGTGCATACCGCCCTGGAGGTCCAGGCCCAAACGCAGGCCCTCGGCGGGCAGGACCTTCCCCCACCAGGAGGGGAGGTTCTTGGAGGCCAAAGGCAGGAGAATAAGAATGGACAGTACGAGGAGCACGGCGATGAGGGTGAACTTCCAGTGGATCTTTCTTAGCATGGCATCAACCTTTTACTCATGGATTTTATTAAAGCTTGGCGAAGAATCTCTTCTTTTGTGCGACTTAAAACTTTTTTTTTTGACACTAATCCGTTGAAAAGTCAAGCGATACTTTTCTTTTCCGCCAGGGGAAGACGAATCCGGACCGTCGCCCCCTCTCCGGGGAGGCTGTGCACCTCCAGGCGGCCTTGGTGGCCCTGAATGATCTTTTGGGTGATGGCCAGGCCCAAGCCGATCCCCTTTTCCTTGGTGGTAACATAAGGGGCGAAAACCTTCTTCAGATTTTCCGGTGGGATCCCGGGCCCGCTGTCCTCAATCCGCAGTTCCAGGGATTTCTGTGCCGGTCCTGATTGCAGGGCCACTCTCAGGCGGCCGCCCCGGGGCATCGCTTCCACCGCATTGTTGAGCAGATTTAGAAAGGCCTGGGTCAACTGGGAGCGATCGCCCATCACAGGCGGCAGATCTTTTGGCCAGTTTTTCTCCAGGACGATCCCGTTGCGCTTTATGGTCTCCTCCAGCAGGTCCAGCACGTAATCCAGAATCTCGTCCAAGGCCTGCGTTCGGAATTCGGATTGATAGGGCCGGGCAACAAAAAGAAACTGCTCGATGATTTTATTAACCCGGTCGATTTCATCCCGGACGATCCCGGTAAAACGCTCGTATTCCTGCTGCCCTTGAGGGTCTTCCCAGCGAAATTCCTTTTGAAGCCGTTGGACGACCAGGCCGATGGCATTCAGGGGATTCTTGATTTCATGGGCCACGCCCGCCGCCAGTTGCCCCATGGCGGAAAGCTCTTCCTGAATCCGCATCTGCTCTTCCAGTTCCTTTATTTTGCTGAAATGGCGATTCTGGATTTGAAAGATGATAAAAAAACTGACTATGCCCAAGGCCAAAAGCACGGCAGTCATGAGCAGGATATGCTTTTGGGATTGATAGAGTATGGGCGTGATCCCCTGGAGGGACAAACCCAGCCGGATAGACCCCGGAGAACGACCGTCCGGGGCGAAAGCCCGGGACAGCTCTAAGAATTCGCCATCGGCTCTTTTGATCCACGACAAGGGGGCTTCTTTCCCCGGCCAGGTTTTTTTCCATTCAACCGCCGCCGGTTGGGCCTCTGTCCCGCGGCCGGCCCCTCCCAGCAGCCGTTTTTGGGAATCCAGGATTTCCAGGTAAGCCAGATTTCCTTTCCCCAAGAATTCATTGATCAATCCCTGGATAATAATCTGCTCCCCCAGAAAGCGGTATTCTTCCGGCGAGATGCGTATCAGTATAAACCCTCGATCAAAACGCCGGGCCAGGGCCAGGGTAAGCGTAAAAGGGCTGTCCCTTCCCGGCGTCTTTCCGGGAGACGAACAGCCGGGATTGGCCGGCCAACAGCTTTCTGAAAAAATGGATTTTTCAATAACTCCCGGTAGCGCGGCCTTAGGGATAGGTCTTCCCGGGACCGGGCCAAAAACTCGATCTGCGTTAACCCGGTTTTAGCTATCAACCCGCTGAGGGTGGCAGGATCCCCGGATTTCTTAGCCGCCTCCTGATCCAAGCGCAGGCCCAGGTCGACCAGTCGCTCGATCATGATATCCTCCAGGCCCAGCAGCGGTTCCGCTTCCAGAGCTTCCTGGAGATCTGTGGCCGGCGACCGGCGGCCGGTCTCCAGGAAAGACTTGATCAGATTGGTCGCATTGGTTTCAATCCCCCGGACGAGCAGTTGTCCTTCGGTCTCCAGGAGATTAAACAACTGCGCGCGGGTTCTCTGGATTTCGAAGTAACCGTTGATCAAAAGAAGTAGGATCAGGACCGCCAGGACCGGAAGCAAATAGTAGGCAGAATGAAAAGGTCGTCGATTCAAGGTTGGATCGGAGATTTCTCCGACGGCGGTGCAGGTAGGTTTCGGTTTCGGCGGAAATCCCTGCCGGGGCCGCCCCCCATAAAAGGACCCCAATGGCAGCGAAACCCCATATCACTTCCCGCAGGCAGTTTCTCTTTCTGGTCTTCCCGCAGAATTTTTAGGGCCTCGGATTGATACACCAGGGCCCTTTCCCGGCCGTTCAGGAAAAGGGCCTGGAGATCCTTTCGAATTTCTTCTCCCCGGACGCCTTGAAATTCTTCTTCACTCAAGGTCCGCAGCTCCAAACGCTTGCTGGCCATTCTTTTTCGGATCTGAATCATTTCCTGGCGAAACCTGTTCCGAAGTTCCTGAATGGTCTGCGCCTGATCGTCGGTCAGGTTCAGATTCAACGATCCGATTTCGGAATCCGGATCCGAAGGCCCGGCCGAAGAAATGCCGGCTCCCGGGCCGGAAATCAGGAACAGAATCAGCATCCCTGTCCACAGCCGGAAGAAGACCTTCCGTCGAATCGTTTTATTCACCCCCGTCATTATTGATAACCTCGCAAAAAGTCAAAAAACGACTTTCTGCTCGGCGGGGGAGGGCTTCCCCTCCCCCGCCATTTGAAGTGAATTCCAATGGTGCCACCCCCGCCCCAGCCCGGCGCTTATTCGCGCTCGGGCTGCTGACGGACTTCTGGCGAGTCCGTCATTCTTACCTTTTAAGCGCTTAGACGATCCCGGGCCAATTGATACAAGCGCAGGTATTCGCGGGCTGAATTCTCCCAGGAGAAATCCTGCGACATGGCATTGCGCATCAGCGCTCGCCAGAGGTGGGGAATTTCATAGGTCTGCAAGGCCTCCTCCAGGGACTGCCAGAAGGCCTCGGCCTGGTATTCCTGGAATTTGAACCCGGTGCCCGACTGGTCCAGGGCATTAAAAGACTGGATGGTGTCGTCCAGGCCGCCGGTAGCCCGCACAATGGGAATGGTTCCGTACTTCAGGCTGTAGATCTGATTCAACCCGCAGGGCTCGTAACGGGAAGGCATGAGGAACATGTCGCTTCCGGCCTCAATTTTGTGGGCCAGGGTATTGTCATAAGCCAACCGCAGGCCGATTTTTTGGGGGAATTTCGCCGCCAGTTCGGAAAAGAGTTGATGGTATTTTTCTTCTCCGGTCCCCAGGATCACCAGGGTGACCTCTTTCTCGATCAGTCGGTCCATGGCCGCGGCCAGCAGGTCAAACCCCTTCTGGTCGGCCAGGCGGGAGATGACCCCTAGAAGCGGGTAGGCCTGCCGTTCCTCGGAAAGGTGGAATTGCTTCAGCAGGTCGATCTTGCAGGCCTTTTTTCCCTCCAGGTCGTCTTGTTGAAAAGAGGCGGCGATCAAAGGGTCTGTTTTGGGGTCCCAGGCCTCATAATCAACGCCATTGACGATGCCGAAGAGGTCATTCCGACGATACGAAAGGATCCCTTCCAAGCCATAGCCGTATTCTTCGGTTTGGATTTCCTGGCTGTACTGCCGGCTCACGGTATTGATGATCTGGCTGTAGACGATCCCGGATTTCAAGAGGTTGACCGACCCCCAGAATTCCAGTCCGGAAGGGCTATAGGCCTCCCAGGGTAGACCGGCCAGGGGAACGATGTCCGGTTCAAACAGCCCCTGATAGGCGATATTGTGGATGGTGAATATACTGGCCGTGTTGGCCCAAAAAGGATCCCAGGCCCGGCGGAAATGTAAATAGGCCGGGATCAGCCCCGTCTGCCAGTCATGGCCATGAAAGATATCCGGTTGAAAGGGGATAAAGGGGGCCAGGGCCAGGGTCGCCTGGCAGAAGAGGACAAAGCGCTGGTCGTTATCAAAATAGTCCCCTCGTGAAGTGCCGTAAAGGTTCGTGCGATCGAAGAATTCATCCCGTTCAATAAAATAGACGGGGAGTCCATCGGCCAGGGTCGATTCGTAAATGTCCACTTCAATGGCCCGCCCGCCCAAGGGGATCCGGATCCCCTCCAGCATTTTCTTCAGAGGGAAATTACCCTGCCGGACCATGCGGTAGAGTGGCAAGACCAGGCGCACATCGCAGCCCAATTTTTTGAGGGCCTTGGGCAGTGAACCGGCCACATCGGCCAACCCGCCGGTTTTGGCAAAAGGAACGACTTCCGGTGAAACGAACAGTACCTTGACAGGATTCATATCCACCTCGCCTTGATCTTGAATTTTTTGGGGGTATTTTACTGGAAAGCGACGGGGGGGTCAAGGATGGAAGAGATAATCCTTTTGGGGGAACGCCTGAACCTTCGAAACCCAGCCCTCAGCAATAAAGAGATAAATTCTCAGATTTAATTTCAACGCCCGGGGCGGGCATTCGCGAAGGATAAAAGTCCCGGGCAGAGAAGGCTTTAGCATCCTCGTTGGGACGACTAAAGTCTCCCCTACCCTTCAAGGAGAGAAGCTGCCATCCGCTACTCATTTCATGATTAAATTAGGCAGCCAGAGCGAGATCTGGGGAAAAAACAGAAAGATAAACAGACAAATATACATGCCCACAATAAAGGGGTAAATCCCTTTATAAATGGTGCCGATAGGCACCTTCGTTACCCCGGCCACAACAAAGACGTTAATGGCCATGGGCGGCAGAATGATGCCGATCATGGTGATGACGCAGACGATCACCCCGAACCACACCGGGTCATACCCCAGTTTAAGAACCAAGGGCAGGAAAATGGGCGTGGCCAGGATCAGAAAAGCCAGGTCCTCAATAAAGGAACCTCCGATCAGATAAATAACAAAGATGAGAATCATGATCAGGTTGCGATCCAGGGGCAGGCTGCCCAGCCAATCGGCCACGAGATAAGGGGTTCGGGTCACGGCGAAAAAATGTCCCAGAATGGTGGCCCCGGCGATCAACGTGATCACCATGCAACTGATCCGCAGCGTATCCTTGATCGCCTTGACAAAACGCTTCAGGTCCATATCCCTTTTAGCGATGGTGAGGATGAGCACCGCAAAGGTCCCGATGCTGCCCGCCTCGGTAGGAGTAAAAAAACCCCACATCAATCCCCCCACCACCAGGACAAAAATCAGGGCCACCCAAAGGACCTGGGGTAGGGAGGCGATCCGTTCCTTCCAGGTGGATTTGCGCCCCTTGGGCCCCAGCCGGGGATTGATTTTACACCAGCCGTACAGTGTAACCACAAAAGAAAAAGCGATGATCAACCCGGGGATGATCCCGGCCAGAAACAACTTGCCGATGGAGGTCTCGGTCAGGATGCCATAAATAATCAGGGTTACGCTGGGCGGGATCAAAACCCCCAGGGTCCCGACGGTGGCCACCGTGCCGCAGGAGAGCCGTTTGTCATAGCCGTAGCGGTCCATCTCGGGAACGGCGATCGTGGCAAAGGTGGCGGCCGTGGCCGGAGAGGAGCCGCAGATAGCCTTGAAGGCCGTGGCGGCCCCAACGGTCCCGATGGCCAACCCGCCCGGTATGTGGCCGATAAATTTATAGGCCGCGTCATAGAGATTTCGAGCCACCCCGCCGCTGGCCCCTATTTGGCCCATCAAGACAAAGAGCGGTATGACCGTGAATCCATAGGAAGAAAAGACACTGTAGATGTCCTTGGCTACCAGGTTCAGGGCCGCGGGGACATTGACGATGGCGGCAAAACCGATGAAGCCGGCCAGGGCCATGGCAAAACCGATTTCCAGGCCCAAAAGAAACAGGACAAACAGGAGAACTATCGTCAGCAGGCCGATTATGCCGAAACTCATACTTCCGCCCCCTTTTTCTTGATCAGGTCAGACAATAAAACCAGGCACTCCAAGAGACAACAAAAGGCGATCCCGTAAGCCACCGGGTATTCCGGGAATTTCAACGTCAACGAGACCTGACCGGTATCCTTCAGATCGTTCCCCAGTTTAAAAAGATTCCAGCCGATAATCAAAAAGGTCAAACCGCCCAATAATCGGGTAAGCAGATGGAGGAAACGCTGTCCTCCGAAGGAAAGCCGTTCGGTCAAAAAATCCATGAGCACATGCCCGCGTTCAATGGTGGTCTGGGGAATGGCAAAGCCGATAACCACCCCCCCCAATAGCGAGACAATCTCAAACGTTCCCTCAATGGGCAGCTTAAAAAGCCGTAAAAAAACGTCGGCCACCGTTAAGGCCATAATCCCGGCCAAAGCGATTCCCGCGATCCAGTACATCAGGCGGGAGACTTTGTGGATGCCGTCAACAAATATATTCATGGGGCTACTCCCCTAGCAGCTATATTTTTAGTATATAAATAGAACTCGGTATCGCTATAGGCATTCATTAACAATTAACAATTGATTATTAATTATTAATATAAAGCACTTAAGCTGTAATATCGCCACTTTCATTTACGTGCTTCGGGGCCACGCACCGGGCCTGGTGGTTTAACACATTATGGTGTTCCCCTTAACCCTCCGGGACCGGAGGGTTAAGGGGAACACCGCATTGCCTTTGAAATAATCCGATCTACGGATTCTTCTTCAACCAGTCTAAGCAGAAATTCAAGGCTTCCTCTCCGGGTAGTCCCTTGGCTTTCATGGCCTGGGCATACTCACTAAACATGGGACGGGCCATCTGGGCCCAGCGTTCGTCTTCCTGCTTGGACAAGGGGATGAATTGAATTCCCTTGGACTTGCCGAATTCCAACCCGGCCTTATCAATGTCGTCCCAAGCCTTGGCCGTTTTTTCGATCCACTCCTCATTCACTTTTTGAATGACCGTTTGCGCCTCTTTGGGCAGGGAGGCCCACTTTTGTTTGTTCATGACCACAAAGAAGGCCATGGAATAAGCCGAGCCGTAATTCAAGGTGGTATATTTGACGACTTCCGCGAACTTCCACCCTTTTAAGGTTTCAATAGGCGACATCAGCCCGTCCACCACCCCTTTCTGGACGGCATCGTAGGTCTCGGTCTGGGCCATGGCCACCGGCGTTGCCCCTAAATGGGAAACCAGTTTGGCGGTGGTCCCGGTGCAGCGGATCTTCATCCCCTTCAGGTCCTCGAGTTTGGATACCGGTTTACTCCGGGTATGGAGGATGCCCGGACCGTGTCCATGAAGATACATCACCTTGACATCGTCCAATTCTTTGGGTTGAAATTTGTTATAGTAGACATTGCACAACCGGGTGGCCTGGTTGCCGGTTTTATAGCCCAGCGGCATGTCGATGACCTCCATCAGGGGAAAGCGACCGGCCGTGTAACTGAGCACCGACATGCCGATGTCCGAAATCCCTTTAACCACACCGTCGTAGCACTGGTTGGCCGGCGTCAGGGTGGCGCCCGGGAACATGGTAATCTTTACCGCCCCATTGGTCCGCTTTTCTATCTCCTTGGCCCATTCGGTGGCCAAGAGCGTATGGGTATGGGTAGCGGGAAAGAAGATGGAATAGGTCAGTTCGATGGTCTTGGCCTGGGAAGAGCCCACCCCAACCAAGAGAATGGAAAGCAGAAAACACCCGCCTATAAGAAAAGATAGTCCTTTTTTAAACATGCCTAACCTCCTCTGAATGGTTATTGACTGTCAAGTGCTTGATCCGGCCGGTTAATCCTAAGGACGTGTTGATTCGCCTCCCCTCACCTCCTTTTCAGTCTGAAATTCTTGTTTGTAGCCATGAATTAATTACAATATAATCATATTATAGTCATTCGGGGGAGTATACGGACGCACCCGAAAGTTGTCAAGCAAAAAACGAAGCCCCGGGTCATGGAACCATTTAATATCCTTTGATAAGTGAGGCTCAAGCTCCGGCCTGGCCTTATCCTTTTCTTCCCGGCTCATTCGGCTCCATCCAGGAGGAGATTAAGGTACTGGCCCACGTTATAAATGTGTAATTTATCTTTCCGAAAAAAGGAATATCTTTTTTGGGCATTGGACAAATTGTGTAAACAGGAATTGCAGTTGGTCAAAAGAATGTCGGCGCCGATGTCCGTGGCCTCCCGCAGACAATGGCGGGCCATCTTAATGGACGTCCCGGGATAGGCGGCCCGCATCCCTCCCCCCGCGCCGCAGCAGAGGGCCTGGTCCTGGTGGTGGTCCATTTCCACAAAATTCGGGGCAATCCGCCGGATGATCCGGCGGGGTGCGTCGTACATTTTTGAATGCCTTCCCAGGTCGCAGGGATCATGGTAGGTGATCTTTTTTTCCGTGGTGACGCCGAGGTCTACGTCCTCTAAGAACTGGGTCAGATGTATAATCCCGATCCCCCGGTCCCGGAGCGGCGCGTAAGAAGGAGCCCGGTTAAAGGTCCGAAAGCAATAAGGACAGCCGGTAATAACGGTTTTGGCCCCCGTCTTTAAGATGCGTTGGCAATTTTCCCTGACCCGATCCTCGTTTATCGGGTAACCGACCTCCTGCAGGATGCCGCTGCAACAGTCCTCGTCGATCAAGGTATAATCCACCTTCAGACGGTCCAGCAGGTTCAAGGTTTGCCGGGTGGATTCGACTTCCCGAAAGGAGCCCACGCACCCGATAAAGAAAATATACTCGGCCGGCTTATTTTTTTCCCTTCCGAAATCATCCCGGCCGTCCTCACCGTAAATATTGACCTGCCGGTCCAGGACCTGCTGCAACCCTTCGAATACCGGGTGCCCCTCCCCTGTCCGGACCATCTCTTTCCGGGCTTCCTGGAGGACCTCGGCCACATTAACCCCGGCGGGACAATTCAAAGCGCAATTGGCGCAAACGGTACACTGGTAAAAGACTTCCTGCAGTTCCCGGCCGAGGGCCAACCGCCCCTCCAGAACATCCTTTAAAATAAGCATCTTCCCCCGGGGGTTGATTGCCGGCCGGAGAGTGGCCCCGTAGACCGGGCAGGAAACCTGACAAAATCCGCAGCGCGAACACCGGGAAATCTGATCCCGATATTTTTTCCCAAAAAGTTTGCCGGGCTCCATTTAAACCTCCAGCCCCATCTTTCCCGGGTTGAGGATGTTCTGCGGATCGAAAACTTTCTTCAGAGCACGCATCATCTCCAGGGACACCGGATCGTGCTCCAGGGACATAAAAGAGGCCTTGCTCAATCCGATGCCGTGCTCCCCGGTCAGGGTTCCCCCCAGTTGACAGGTCAGCCGGAAGAGGTCGGCCGCCGCCTGGTGCACCCGGCCCACTTCCTCCGGGTCGGCGCCGTCGTACATGACGTGGGGATGAAGATTCCCGTCGCCCGCATGCCCGAAGGTAACCAGGTCCAGGGCATAGCGGCGGCCGATCGCCTCGATCCCTTCCAGCAGATCGGTGATCCTGGACATGGGAACGGTCACATCCTCCACCAGAAAATTCGGTTTGAACCGCATAATCACGCTGCCCAGCGACTTGCGGGCGGACCAGAGGCCTTCGGCTTCGGCCGCCGAGGCGGCTTGCCTGATTTGGACCGCCTGGTTCTTTTGAAATACCTCGATGATTTTGCTCATCTGAAATTCGGTTTCCGTCACGGTATAACCGTCGGTCTCGACCAGGATGATGGCCTCCGCGGCGGGTAACTCCACTTCGGTATGCCGAGTCAGCAGGTTGATGGTTTGACGGTCCAGGATTTCGCAAACACTGGGGATAATCCCGGAGACCATGATCTGGGTGACGGCCTGGCCCGCGTCCCGCAACCGGTCAAAGGCGGCTAAGGCGGTAGAACGGGCGGTGGGCAACGGGTTTACCTTGAGCCGGATCTCGGTGATCACCCCCAGGGTGCCTTCGGAGGCCACCAGGAGTTGGGTCAGGCCGTAGCCGGAGACCGACTTCATACAATTGGACCCGGTCCGCATGACCCGGCCGTCGGGCAGAACCACCTCCAGACCCAGAACATAATCTTTGGTGGTGCCGTATTTAGCCCCTTTAATCCCCCCGGCGTTGGTGGCCACGTTGCCTCCGAGGGTAGCTACCTTGCCCGAGGCCGGATCGGGAGGAAAGAAGAAACCAAAACGGCCCAAAGCCCTTTGCAGGTCGGCGTAGACAACCCCCGGCTGGACGACGGCCAAGCGGTCTTCAATACTGATCTTCAGAATCTTATTCATCCGCACCAGGTCCAGGACGATCCCCCCCCGGCTGGGCACCGCCATACCCGTGGCCCCCGTGCCCGCCCCCCGGGGGGTGACGGGGATTTTTTCCTGAGTGGCCAGTCGGAGGATGGCCGAAACCTGTTCCGTAGTGGTCGGCCAGACGGTCCCCTCCGGGAGATGGCGGTGTTCTGAAAAATCCTGCGAACAGTTGATCCGATCTACTAGGGCCTCGGAAACATTTTCCCGGCCGGCGATGTCGATCAGGGCTTTTTTAATTCTTTCTTCCACCTCTTTACCTCGGTCTGGTCAGCAGTTTTTTAAGCTCCGGTCCGGATTGGGGATTTTTCAGTAAGATGTCCTTCCAGCCCTCATCGGTAGCCACCTGCAGAAACTTTTCCTTCTCGCCGGCCGGCAGGTCAATCACCTGGATGCCTTCCTTGACCAGCAGCGGCCGCTCCTGTTTCTCCAGTTCGTCAAAAACGGCCGTTACCTTTTTCTCCGCTTCTTTGGCCGCTTCGGTGAGCAGGTCCCTCAGCTTTTGGGGCAGCTTATTCCAAGTGTTCAAATTGACCAGCAAGGGATTGGGAACCGTGTAAAAGCCCGGGTCGACCACATATTTCGTCTGCTTGTGCCAGCCCCAGTCCCGAATTCCGACCGAAGGCCAGCAATAGCCGTCGACCACGTTTCGCTCCAGGGCGGTATAGACTTCCGTGGGTGGAATCACCACCGGATTCCCGCCGAGTCCTTTGATGGCCTGCAGGTACATCGGTGAAACCCGGATGTTCAACCCTTTGAGGTCGGCGGTCTTGATGGGTTTTTTCAGGTAGAGATGAAATTTGGTATCCAGACCCAGCCTGGCCAGCAAATGGACTCCGATCTTCTTTTCGTGGATACCGTTCAGATAGGCCAGGGCCCCGCCGGATCTTTCTTCAGCGGGAGTAAAATTGGATAATTTGTACGCATCCACTTCCGGGAGGACCGATACGTAATAGGCCGTGGTGGTATAGACCATGTCCACCATACCCCGCTGCAAGGCCTGGACCTGGTCGGGTGTTTTGACCGCCTCCGGGCCGCCGATATACTGGATTTTCAATTCTCCCGGGGCTTTCTGTTTAACCGCCTGTTCCACCAGGTCGGTAAAGATGGTAAAGGCCTTGTACTCGCTGGCTGTTTTAGGCCAGCCGGTCACGGCTTTCAGGGTGAAGGTTTCCGCCTTAACCCAGCCGGTCGGACCGATTAAAACGGCCAGGGCCAGAAACATCATCAACAGAAATCTTTTTTTCATGAAGGTGCCTCCTTAATGGAATTATTTTAAAGGCCGACGATCCAAATCCCTCCGGATCGTCCTTTGAAAACCGAATGATTTTATTTCCCTTCATTTCATCCCCATGAGTCCGGGTACGACCGTTGCCAAAAACGGCATAATCAACACCAGGGCGATGCAGAGGATATCGATGACCACATAGGGGGTAACGGCTCTCCAGATATCGGCCATGGTTACCTCCGGGGGAGCAACGCCTTTCATCACAAAGAGGGTTACGCCAAAGGGAGGGGTGATCAGACCGGTCTCCAGGGCGATCAGCATCAGGACACCAAACCAGACCGTATTATAACCTAACGAGTTAACGACCGGCATATAGATCGGGATGGTGATCATCATAATGGCCACCGTTTCCATGAAACAACCCATAATCAGGATAACGATCAGCATGCCGACAAGGATCACCATGGGCGAAATGGTGAGCTGAGTAATAAACGCCGTCATTCCGGAAGCTGCGCCCGTAAAGGCTAATATTTCCCCGTAGGTGCTGGAGACGATGATGATCATGAAGATCATGACCGTGACTTTCACGGTCCCGTAAACCGATTTCTTGATCGTTTCCAGGGTTAAGCGCCGGTAAACGAGAGCCAGGATGAAGGACCCCAAGGTGCCGGTGGCCGCCGCCTCCGTCGGAGTGGCGATTCCGAGGAATATGAAACCGATGACCATAAAGATGATCAAGCTGAGCGGCAACAGGTACTTAACCGTATCCGCGATCTTTTCCTTCAAGGGAATGGGGGGGACATCGTACAGCGGCGCTTCTTCCGGTTTGAGTCGGCAGCGGATGATGACATAGGCCAGGTAGAGGACGGACATGATAATGCCCGGCAAGATGCCGGCGATCAGCAGTTGACCGACATCGATGTTGGCCAGACTGGCCAGCACCACGGTCAGGGCGTTGGGAGGGATCAGGGCATCCACGGTACCGACGCCCATGAGCGGGCCCAAGCTCATGTTCTTGCTGTAGCCTCTTTTCAACATATCCGGAAGCAGGATGGTTCCCAGGAGAGCGCAGGTGGCGATCGTTGAGCCGGAGAGGGCGCCGATGATGACCCCCATGACGATGGCCAGGATGGAGAGCCGGCCCCGGACCTTACCCAGCCATTTGTCCAGCACGTTGACCGCGTTGAGCCCTAAGCCGGAATGGAAGATCAGTTCCCCCATGAGGATGAAAAAGGGCACGGGGAGCAGGGTGAAAGTCGTAATCGAGGTGAAGGTTCCCGTCACCACCCCGACCAGGCCCGGCATCCCCCCCAGAAAGAAATAGGCCGCGACCATATTGACCACCAGAAAGGCAAAGGCGATGGGCAGGTTGGTCAAAATCAGAAGCACCATGCCTCCGAACAGGATCAGAAGGGCCGTGTACCATTCCATCGGCTATTCCTGGTCCTTCCGCCGGGCCATTCGATCCCAGGCCATGCGAAAGAACTGAATGGTCAGGAGCAGGCTGCCCAGAGGGATGATGCTGAAAACAGATGCTTTGGGGACGGTCACCGCCCGGACATCGGTCACGCCGTTGGCGATACAGTCCCAGGTATGGATTGCTCCCAAATAAACCAGGAGGGCGCTGGTGATCCCCCCGATGACCAGCATGACTCCGTCGAGACGGCGTTTGGTTTTCTTCCGAAGATGCGTGTAGACGATATCGGTCGTGATATGCCCCCCCTCCCTCAAAAGCCAGGTGGTGGAAAGAAAAACGATCCACAAGAGGGCATACTCGGTGGTCTGGGTGATCCAGATCGTGGTGCGGGTAAACAGATAGCGCAGCCCGATGGTGTAGCAAACGGCGGCCACGATAAAGACCAGGATCAGACCGGCCAGGGCGGCCAGCCGATCGAGGATCCGATCAAAAATATGCCAGAACCTTTCTCCCCTCATCGATTGTTAACCAAAACACAAACACAAACTCGAAATCCGAAATCCGAAATCCGAAACAAATTCAAATGATCAAATTTCAAAATTCGAAACGTGTTTGTTTTGATCATTTGGATTTTGGACATTCGTGTTTGTTTCGGATTTCGTGCTTCGAATTTCGGACTTAAAGAATGCCCCGGTTTCAATGTTAGGAACAAATCCCAGGACCGGGAACCAAAGCCTCTACTCCTCCTGATTCCGGATTGGTTTCTTTGAAGGCATACCGCAGAATATCCTTCTTCGACTGTTCCAGATGGGCATTAAGGGCCTGTCCCACCCCTCCCCGATCGGCCTTCTCGATCGCCCGGAGGATGCCTTTGTGTCCGTCGATGGCCCGCCGGACGTTATCCGGTGTATAGATACTCTCTATCCGGTAGCGCAGCATATGGCGCCGAAGGGTCTGGGCCAGCTCCAAGAGACGCGGGCTACCGCTCAGTCGGGCGATACTCTCATGGAATTGGGCATCCAACTCCACAAAAGCCTTAACCGTACCCTGGGCTATGATTTTTTCCGACTGGACAATATTTTTTTTTAGTTCCGACACCAGCTTTCCAGGGGCCTTCCTCATGGCCCAGTCGGCGGCCATCCCTTCGATAGTGGCCCGGATAGCGCAAATCTCCTCCACCTCTGCGGAATTCAAAAATTTGACTCGATACCCGACCCGCGGGATGGACTCGATGAGCCCTTCGACTTCCAAGTTATGCAGGGCCTCCCGGACCGGGGTGCGGGAGGTCCCGATCTCCTGGGCGATCTTGGTCTCGATCAGGCGCTGCTGAGGGGCTATCTCTCCCGCCAGAATCCGGTCGCGCACATAGGTGTAGACCTTCTTTCGGATAGTGCCGCTGTCGTGGATTACCAATTTTTTCATCGGTCGATCAGCCCTCTGGGGAACAACCCCGGACGCGGACCAGAAGCCGCTCCCATTCTTCGTCCACTTCTTGCTGGATCCCAGCAATCGCTTCCTCGCTCAGGTGACGAAACCGACCCTGCAGTTTGAGGTACTCCCTGACCGGGAGGCCTCGTGATTCGTGGGTGATCCGGTATTGGATCCCGTCGACAATCTCATAGAGAGGGAAGATCCGGCTTTCCACGGCCAGCATGGCCGACCGAGCGCTCTGATCCTCGGGCATCCGCCAGCCCGTCGGGCAGGGGACCAGGGTGTGAATGAACCGGGTCCCCCGGACCCTTTGGGCCTTTTTAACCTTTTCCATGAGATCCAGCGGTTGGCCGATGGAGGCCGTGGCGGCATAGGGGAGGCGATGGGCCGCGATGATTTCCATGAAGTGTTTCTTTTTTCCGCCCCGACCCCCCGGCGTGGTCGTAGTCCAGGCCCCCTGGGGGGTGGCCGAACTCGACTGAATACCCGTGTTCATGTAGCCTTCGTTGTCCAGACAGACATAGAGAAAATTTTCATTCCGATCGGCAGCGCCCGACAGGGACTGAAGCCCGATATCAAAAGTGCCGCCGTCGCCGGCCAGGGCCAGCACGGTGGTTTCCTCATCCCCTTGAATTTTGAGGGCCTGAGCGATGCCGGCTGCCGTCGGGGCCGCGATCTCAAAGGCTGAATGAAAACAGGGCACGGTCAGGGTGCTGTTCGGAAAAGCGGCGCTGATGACGCCGACGCAGGAAGGAATGATGACCACGACCGTTTTTTCACCCAGGGCCTTCAAGACCAGCCGAATGGTGGAGGCCATGCCGCACCCCGGACAGGCCATGTGGCCCGACCGGAAATATTCGTTTTCTATCTTTGCGTCCCTTGCGCCTTTGCGGTGAAAGTTTTTCATTCGTTCCGCACCCAGATCGGTCCGGGAGGTGGCTGCTCGCTCCGGAGTGTATCTCGGGCCAATTCCTCGAGCGTCTCCGGGGAGACATCGTCCCCGCATAGTCCCGCGATGTACCCGGTGATTTGCGGGCGCCGTTCCAGCGGATACAGGGCGGCCTTCAATTCCTGGCAGAAGATCCCTTCCTTGCCGATGGAGATATTCCGGTCCACCACCGCCGCCTTCGGCACCCCTTTCAGCGCAGCCTGGACCTCCTCCCTGGGGAAAGGCCGGAAGGCCTTGATCTTGAGCAGCCCGGCCCGGACCCCATGTTCCCGGAGCGCCCGGACGGCCACCCGGGCCGTGCCGGTCATGGCCCCGCTGGTGACCAGGACGATCTCGGCGTCCCCGGTATCCACGGCCTCCACCAGCCCGTAGCCTCGGCCGAATCGTTGCCGGTATTCTTCATCGACGGCTTGGATGACCGGTCGGGCCTTGTCCATATCCTCGAAACTCCGCTGCCGGAAGCGCATGAACTGCGCGGGACTGACCACATTGGAAATGTAGGCGGGGTTTTGGGTGTCAAACCGGTTGGGGATGCTGGGCAGGGGCAGGAAGGCATCAACCGCCTCCTGATCGGGGATCTCCAGGGGTTCGATGAAATGGGAGGTGAAAAACCCGTCGATGCAGACCATGACGGGCAGCATGACCTGCTCGGCGATCCGGTAGGCCTGGATGACCGTATCGAGGGCCTCCTGTCCGTCCTCGCAGTACAGTTGCAGCCAGCCCGTATCCCGCTGGGAAAGACTGTCGGTCTGGTCGCTGCCGAAGGCCCAGGGCACGGCCAGCACCCGGTTCACGTTGGCCATCACCACCGGGACCCGGTTCCCGGAGGCAAAGTGGAGCATCTCGTGCATCAGGGCCAGCCCCTGGGAGGCGGTGGCGGTGAAGGTCCGCACCCCGGTCAGGGAGGCGGCGATGCAGGCGGCCATGGCCGAATGCTCGGATTCGGTGCGCATCATAGTCCCGGTGATTCGTCCCTGGTTCTCCATTTCAGACAACTTTTCGTAAATCGGGGTCTGCGGGGTAATGGGATAGGCGGCCACGAACGGCACCCGGGCCAGGCGCACCGCCTCGGCGATGGCCTCGTTTCCGGAAAGCAGGGTCCTCATGCCGGCCCCCCCATCTCGATCACCTGCCGGGGACAGGTGGCGGCGCACTGGCCGCAGCCCTTGCAGTAATCACTGTTCACCCGGTAGCCCTCCCAACCGATCTTCCGGATGGAAACATCCGGACAGAGGAGAAAGCAGAGATCGCAATGGATACAGGTGCCGCATTTGAAGCAGCGGGCGATCTCGGCCTTTATCTGGGCCGGGGCCAGGCCCTCCGTCAGTTCCTCGAAGTGCTTCAGTCCCTCCAGCGGGTCCATTCGGTCCGAATTTTCTTGCCGGCGGCTGTGTTGAAAACAGAGGCTGTTGAGCTGATCGAAGGAAACGATTTTTTTCAAATCGGCCTGGGTCTTCGCCGGTGTCCGGAAAGGGGCCAGGGCCAGGAATTCCCCGGAACCGATCCGCAGGCGTTCCCGTTCCGTTTTAAACTCCCGTCCTTCCAGAAAACAGGCAATCGCCAGGGCCCCTGTTTTCCCTTCGGCAATGGCATCGGCCACGAAGGCCCGGCCTCCGGCGCCGTCTCCGCCGGCGAAGACCCCCGGCACGGCCGTGGCGGCGGTCCCGGGTACCATTTCGATCCGGCCCAGCCGATTCAAAGACAGCCCCAGGTCCCCCACGAATTCGGCCTCCGGGACCTGGCCCACGGCGACTGATGACCGTTTCCACCGGAAGGATGAACTCCGAACCCGGTATGGGGACGGGCCGTGGCCGGCCGTCTTCATCAGGAGGTCCGGGTTCCATCCGCAGACATTCCAGCGCCGCCAGCCGCCCTTTTTCTTCAATCAATCGTTTCGGACGGACCGGGCATTCCAGCCGGATCCCTTCCCGCTCCGCCCCGTCCAGATCGTCCGACAAGGCCGGCATCTCAAGCCCGGGAGCGTCGGTAGAGGATGGTGACCTCTTCGCCGCCCAGACGCCGGGCCGTGCGGGCGCAGTCCACGGCGGTATTTCCGCCCCCGATCACGACCACCCGGCGGCCGATTTTCACCTTCTCGCCGTGACGGACCCGCCGCAGGAACCGGATCCCTTCCAGGACGCCGGGGAGGTCTTCACCTTCGATCCCCAGGCGCCGGCTTCCCTTGGGCCCCGGCGGCCAGGAACAGGGCCTGGTACTCTTTTTTGATTTCCGTCAGGGGAATGTCTCTTCCCGCCCGCACCCCGGTCCGGATCTCCACGCCGAGTTGCCGGATATACCCGATCTCCCTTTGGAGGACCTCGACGGGGAGCCGGTACTCCGGAATACCGTAGCGCAGCATCCCCCCGGGTTCGGGCAGGGCCTCGAAGATTGTGACCGGGTATCCCAGCCGGACCAATTGCCAGGCGGCGCTCAGGCCGGCCGGGCCGGAGCCGATGACGGCCACTTTCTCTTTTTTTAATTCGACCGGGACCTCTCTTTCCAGGTCCACCCGACCGTGGTCGGACAGATACCGTTCAAAGCCGCGGATATTAACCGCTTCGTCAAAATCCTTCCGGTTGCAGGCCTGTTCGCAGGGGTGGTAGCAGACCCGTCCGCAGACGCCCGGCAAGGGATTGTCCTCCCGGACGATCCGCAGGGCCTCGTCGAGCCGCCCCAGGGACGCCGCGGCCAAGGCCCGGGCCATATCGATCCCCGCCGGACAGGCCTGCCGGCAGGGGGAGGTCTTCTCCACATAAACCGGTTTCCCGGAACCCCACCGGCCGGTCTTGAAAATCTCCGTGGACCCCCGGGAAACCGGGGCTATCTGTTCGATGTCTTTAATATCCATAAAATTATTTTCGCACCGCAAAGGCGCAAAGGGCGCAAAGAATTTATTTTTTCCGCCGGTTCGCGGAATAAAAAAACCCTTTGCGTCCTCTGCGTCTTGAGCGCAGCGGGCGGTGAAAGAAAGTCTTTAAAATATTTTCGTCAACTCATACGCCTTTCGGGCCGCGGCCACATTGGCCTCCACCTTGGCCGGCACCGTACCCCGGATCGCCTCTTCCAGGCAGGCGAGCGGGACGGCCCCGGCGGCCCGGCAGTAGGCGCCCAGGATGGCCGTATTGATAATGCTTCCCAGCCCCTCTCCGGCGGCAATGCGCAGGGCATCCACCTGGGCCAGACGAAATTGTTTGGAATTTAAGGCCGGTTGGTCGGGTTGGGTCTTGTTGATCAGGATCAGGCCGTTCGGTTTCAGGCAGGCTTCGATTTCCTTTTCCTCCAGCAAATCGGAAGCCAGGAAAATCATCCGGTCGGGCCTTTTGATCTCGCACTTGAGGAGGATCTTTTTTTCATCCACCCGCAGGAAGCTGAACACCGGCGCCCCCCGGCGTTCGCCGCCGAACAGGGCAAAACACTGGGGATACCAGCCCATCAGGAAATAGGCCTTGGCCAGTATCTGGGAAGCGATCACCGCCCCCTGCCCTCCCCGACCGAAGAATTTTATTTCGACCATGGATTGCTTAAAGACAAAAAGCCTTTGGATTAATGGAAGCATAAGAGGATCTTTCTGGTCCCCATCTGGTACTCTGTACCCCAGTTTTCAACCCCCTGTCAACAAATTTTTCTTCTTACTCAAGACCGGAAGTGCCTTGGGCATCGAACTGAGAAACCTTCGGAAATTGATGCGCTCTGCCAGTGATAGAATGGGAGAATCTGTTAGAAAATTGCTTTCATCACTTCCTCATTTTTATTTTCCATTCCTCCTTACCGGTGGCGCCGGCCGCTAAACCAGCCTGAAAAGAGCTTAAAGATCAGGACGGTTCCGATCCCCCAGGCGCCGTTGATCAGGAGGGCGGTCAGCAAGAGAGCCGGGTGCCCGCCGCCACCCATGGGTCTGCCCTTAAGCGGCAAAACTAAAAATAGGGCAACCAACGAAGGTAAAATGGCTCCGAACAAAAAAACGAAAAGCCAATAGCCTTTCTTCGGAAAGCGTCCCTGGATCAGGACCAATATCACACCCCAGATGCCTCCCCAAAAAGCCAGGGAAAAGACCGCTGGGACCCCGAATGGTTTGGTGGCGGCCATTGAAAAAGGTCCGAACGGCGCAAAGCCCATGCTCCATAACAAGACCAGCGTCAGTTGATGAAAGATCAGGGTTGCTAAAAAACCGGCCAGAAAACCGAACAGCAGCTTTGCAGAAAGAGATGTGTTTTTATAATGCATAAGAGAACCTCCTTGTACCAGGCCGGCAAAAGGAGTGATTCCGGGCCTGGGCGGCTTTATTAGGTAAACCGGGTTGAGGTATAGACTGGGGGCTTTCCTTTCGAGTTCACTTTTTGTATTTTATCCCAGACCGTGAAGAATCGGAAATACCGGATAACCGTTATAATGCTGTTCCTCGGACAGTATTTGCACTGTACTGAAGTAATTTAAAGGGGCATCCACTGGTTTAATCCCAAATGGTAAAAAGAGAGCCGGCGAAAATGGATGGTACTTTAAGGCAGATCCAACGCTATCCGCAAAGCCCGGTGAAGTTGTTCGATTTTAGGCGGCGGCAGGGTCCCGATGAAATTAGTTAAAACCGATTTGGAAAGGCTCACCAATTCGTCACAATGGATGCTGCTTTCGTGTCTAAGCCCCTCATCCGGTCCAATCGGAACCTGACTGGCCAGCCCGTCGTAGGCCGAATAAACCGGGGCGCAAATAGACGGTTAAAAATCGGGAGTCGATCAAGATCTGACGGCTGACTACCACGAAGACCGGAACTTTTTAGGGTCCCTGGAGGACGGGGCGGATACCCGATACAGCTCACCGCGT
>CAVVCH010000006.1:0-68369 GCA_963746605.1 uncultured delta proteobacterium | reverse complement strand
GCCACGAGCAGCCAGTCGTCGCCTTCTCTCAAATCGCTCCAGAGCAGTCATTGAGTCTGATGCGTGTGCTCGATCGCTCTGGAATGGTCCACGTATCAAAGCTGATGGATTCTCAAGCACTGAACACCGCCCGAATCTCGCGTCAGTCCGCGAGCCGCCAGGCGGAGGCTATCGCCGACGGGCAGGGGCACCTGGAGCATACTGCGCCGATATGGCGGAACCTGGCGTTTACGTGGGCGCTGCGCAAATGAGGTGATTCATTGATTGCTGATCGCGGTACAAGTAGGTGCATCCAGCTTTGTGCGATCGCCGGCGGCCTCATCGCGGCGTCGGTGAATGTTGGCGCCCAGCCAACGGAAAGGGTTGCGCACATCGGTCTGCTTTGCAGCATCCGTTGCGAGATCCCCGGTTATGATGCGCTACGCGACGCACTGCGCAGCGCCGGATGGGTCGAGGGCGGTAACCTGCACATCGAGTATCGCGCCGCTGGTGGACAGTTCGAACGATTACCCGCCCTCGCGCAGGAGTTGGTCGACCTCAAACCGGATCTCATCATTGCATCATCTCCGCAGCCGAGTCGAGCCGTAAAGAACGCCACATCCACGATTCCCATCGTCTTCATCGCCGTCGCGGATCCGGTTCGCGTCGGGCTGGTCGAGAGCCTCGCTCGACCGGGAGGCAACGTCACAGGAGTAGCGACGGTGGTTCCGGGCGGCTTCATGGCGAAGGGACTGGAAGTATTGAAGCAAGCGGTGCCGCAAGCGACTCGGATTGCCGTCTTGCTCAATCCAAGCAACGAGGTCACTAGCGCGCTCTTTCCGGTGGAAGCGCCGCCCGCGGCGCGGCAATTGGGGGTGAAACTGCAAGTGCTCGAGGTCCGGTCGCCGGAGGGAATCGAGCGCGCGATCGATGCCGCGGTCCAACAACATGCCGATGCCCTGTGGGTTGTGGGCGATCCGATCTTCCATAACCCGTCGCAACGCATCCCGGATCTGGCGTCGCGCGCGAGACTCCCCACGATGTATCTGGTCCGTGAAATGGTCGTTGCGGGCGGACTGCTGTCGTATGGACCCGATCTCATCGAATTGAATCGGCGCGGTGCCGTATACGTCGACAAGATCCTGAAGGGTGCCAAGCCGGCCGACCTTGCGGTTGAGCAGCCAACGAAGTTCCAGTTGGTGATCAACCTGAAAACGGCGAAGGCGCTCGGCATCACGATACCGCAGAGCGTACTATTGCGCGCGGACGAGGTGATCCAGTAACTGCCTATCCAGTCTGGATTACCATGCCAGTGAGGATGCGATACCCGCATTCCGTGCCGCTCAGTTTCGTTCGCTGAACGTCTGGTTTCGAGAAAGGCTACTGTCCGGAGTGGGGTCGTTATGCTGAGCTCAGCATAACGACCCAGTGCTGCCTTTGGCGCAGGGGGAAAGCAGACGTTCGCAGACTTCGAGGAATTCCTACAACCGCGAAGCGGGCTAGGACACTGCGGCTAACGATTCGCGTGATTTCGGGCTACACGCGCACATTTACTGGCACACGGTTCCCGGCGCTCGGAACACTTGCCGCGTAATCGCCTTCGTCTGATTCGCCACGTTCGTGCCGTCGGTAACCTGATAGGCCAACGTCCCGCTGTTGCCGTTGGTGAAGGTCAACGTTGCTGAGCCTATTGCCGTGCGTTGTACCAGATTGGGGTTGAACGGCACTGAACTGAATGCGGGCCCGGTCGTCCGGTACAACGTCCCCGAGAAGGTGTTCGACGCCGTCAACGGTGCCGTTACCGAGTACCACAACGGGTTGCGATTCACATCGTAAGTGAACCAGGTGGCGAAAATCGTCGTCCCCTGCTGGGTGAGGTTGATGCCCCAGCCCGATTCCGAACCCGGGGGCGCCGCCCACCACAAATCCTGGAAATTAGTCGCCTTCGTCAGGTCCACTTGGGCGCCCCACAAGCAGGTCGGTAGTGGCCCGAACTGTTGTTGCGTAATTGCCTTGGTCTGCGGGATGCCGTTGACCGTGTAGGCGAACGTGCCACTGCTGACACTGCTGAACGTCAAGGTCCCCGATCCAACTGCCGTGCGCGTGACCTGATTGGGATCGAACGGAACAGCGCTGAACGCCGGCCCGGTGGTTTGGTAGATCGTCCCGACATAGTTCCCGGACGCGGTCTTGTCGGCGGTCATCGTTAGCCACCATGCCTTACCCGATGCGTCGTAGGTAAACCAGGTGGCGAAGATCGTGTCGCCCTGGTGCGCGAGGTTGATGCCCCAGCCCGACTCCGAGGCCGCCGGCACGTTCCACCACAACCCTTGGTAGTTGGGAGATACGGTCCCCATGGCCGGCATGAATCCCGCGACGAGCTGTCGCATATTGTTCAGCGTTAGGACATTGTTTGCACTTGCCGTTGGATTGGTTTCGGATACGCCACAGGGGCCGCCCGGACAGGAGAGGTCCGGACTGGAAAACACATAGGCGCGCGGCGCGTCGATGTAGCTATGGGCCATGATCGTAGCAAACACCCCAGGTACGCCGAAGCCATATGCATAGGGGAAGGCTCCCGGCCCGCTCGCGTGATCTCGATCATGTTGAGCGCCGAAGTTGTGTCCAATCTCATGCACTAGATTGGAATCGAGTGCATGCCACCCGGCTACATCGATCGCGTCCCCTTCGCTTACTACGGAGTACCCATAGGTGGGGTACGCCACCAGTTCACCGGTACCTACTCTCTGGCCCACTGCGAAATAGGCCCGGCTGCTCCCAGGCGAATGTGCCCGCAAATATGGTCGCACAAGCGTGACCAGATCAGCATTCTTGGCCCTCCGGAGGGTCGATACATGAGCGAGGCTCGGTACAGATGCTGCCGTACTGGAGGGGTTATCGCTCTTGGCAAGTTCAGTCAGTGCAGTCTGCGAATCCACGGTTTCACTGTATTCGACCTGCTCAGCGTGAACGAGCCGTAGGACCACCTGAATCCCGCTATCCACAAAAGCTTGATTGGCGATCGCGACCAGTTGATCCAGTCGGGCCTGTAACGCTCCCCCGTAGCGCGCGGCCACGGTTGGTGTGTACAGGATCATGAGATCGACGGTCGTGTTCTCGGTCGCAGCGGTGGCTGCCAAGGCTTTGACCTGAGGCGGCAAGGGGGCCGTCTTGGCGACCACCGACACCGCCGCTTCGCTTGGCGGCAGGATACTGTCGTCGTCGAACGCCTCGCCGGCCTCCACGTCCGCTGCGTACTTGCCAACTTGTTGACGGCCAGCGATGGTCGTGAGGTAAAAGGCCCCCTCCGGCAGAACGAACAGACCGAAAGATCCCGCGTTACCGTGGGTGATGACGACCCGCCCTGGCGTGAAAGCACCCTTGAGGCGGCCCACCCATGTGCGGCTACCGCTGGCATGCTCAATGGCCCTTTCAAATGCGACAGGGTAGGACACCTCCTCAGGAATGGAGAGCGTTGCTTCCTCGCCGGGCTTCAGCGAGAACGCTGCATCGGTATCGAATCTCACCGGAGCAGACGCGCGTCCCAGGCCCATCGGCGCCAGCCGAACGGCGCCGGTCGGCTGGAGCAGCTCAACAGCGGCGGCGGGCCCCGAAATCGACAGGAAAGCCGCGAGCGCCAACACCAAGGCGCCAAGCGACGGGCGCATCAGCTTCCCGATTCTTCTTTTCAGGACGCCCACGCCGGATCTGTTACGACAGTCCATGCGACAGCCGTGATGCCAGCGCCACCGGTTCGCCGCGATACCAAATTTTGACGCCCATGACGTAAGTCCTCAGGTGAGCTGGTAGGCGACCAAATATTCGATTACGGACGCAGTAACCGCCGTGGCAATCGTCGTCCGGATAAGGCTATCACGGGTTCACCTGACCAGGCCGAGGGGAGGATGAAATGGTCGGGCGTTGCTGTTGAGCATCCGCTTCGGAGGACGAGGCGCTACGGCTGGAGCTGGCCGGTCACCGGCATTGAAGCGATCCGACCGAGTGGCCGCGGCATAACGCGGGGCAGCCACAGGAGTCCGAAGGTCAGTCCCGCCCCGCCCAATGCACCACGCGCCTTTCGAGCGCGCGGAAGAGCTGGTCCAGCCCGTAGCCAAGCGCGGCCATGATCAGCACGCCGACCAGAACGACGTCGTCTCCAGCGGAACCACCGGCCTGCCCAAGGGGGTGATGCTGACCCACCATAATCTGGTGAGCAACCTCTTTCAGGTGGTGCAAGCCCATGGGGTCCACGAAGACGATCTCTTTATCAACCAGCTCCCTTTTTTTCACATATACGGGATGACTGTTCTCATGGGGGCCGCTATCCTGGGGGGAGCGACCCAGGTGGTGGCCAGCCGCTTCCGCCCGCTGGACGAATTTCTAACGCTTTTTAAAACCTTTCGCCCTACCCTCTTTTTTACCGTTCCCCTGATCGTCCAGGAATTCTGCCAGGACCCGCAGGTCCCGACCATGGACTGGAGCCGGTTGCGGTACATCAACACCGGCGGCGCACCCCTTTCCCCCGAGATCCAGGAACGATTCACCCGGATCACCGGCGTGCCGGTCATGCAAGGCTACGGATTGACGGAATCATCTCCCACCACCCATGTCAATCCCCTGGACCGGATCAAAGTGGGCTCCATCGGTTGGCCGCTGGCCAATACGGAGGATAAGATCGTCAACCCGGGGACCATGATGGAACTCCCGGTCGGAGAAGTGGGAGAGCTCTGGGTGCGGGGCCCCCAGGTAATGAAAGGCTACTATCAGGACCCGGAGGCTACGTCCCGGACTCTGGTGGATGGCTGGCTGCGGACCGGCGACTTGGGCCGGAAAGATGAGGATGGCTACGTGTATATCGTCGACCGGTTGAAAGAACTGATCAAGTGCAAAGGCTTTCAGGTGGCCCCGGCGGAAATCGAGCATATCCTGGTTGGGCATCCCGAAGTGCAGGACGCGGCTGTCATCGCGGAAGCCCACCCCGATTTCGGCGAGGTACCCGTGGCCTACGTGGTCCTGCGGCCCAAGGCCGAATGCACCGCGGAAGACCTGATCGAATACGCCGCCAAAGGCCTGGCCAAATACAAACGCCTGCACCGGGTGGTGTTCATCGAGGCCATCCCCCGTAGCCCCTCTGGGAAAATCCTCCGCCGCGTACTGAAGGACGGCCCTAAATAAGTGAGTCCGCTTAACCCGGTTGGACAGACGATATTCTTCCGAAAAGGGACTCCCTCCTGTAATCCTCGAGATTTCATTTTGAAAATAGCAAAAAAGTCCAAACGGCAATCATGGCAATCATTATGAAAAGTGCGAAAAGGGACAACCCCCTTTTGAGGGGAATACATTTTCAGGAAGGCGAGAGCGGAGATAAAATACCTGGCCGCATATATAGCGCTCTGATTTTCGGTCTCCTCTTTTTTCTAATCCTGATCGTTCCTACTCGGGGACTAAACACCGGGGTGGCCAAGGCCCAATCATCACGGGCCCCTGCTTTACAGTCTCCGGCACCAAAGTCCATACTACTCCTTTATTCCGCTGGTCTTTACCTGCCCGCCTACAGAAAAAACATGGTCGCCTTCTTTTCCAGCCTGGAACGTGCCGGATTTCCTCTTAAATCTGTCTATCTTGAACAATTGGACCTGGTACGGAACAGCAGTCCGGAATATCGACTGAACCTGCTTGATTTACTACGAAAGAAATATGCCGACAAGAAAATTGACCTGATCATCACCGTAGAAGGCCTGGCCAGGGATTTCATCTTAAAAGAAGGCCGGAATTTTTCTCCACAGACACCCCTTTTGGCCATCCTCACCTCCGACATCATTCATTCGGTCGAATCTTCACGCCGAATCGTCCAAATCCCCAGCATTTTGGGCGTTGCGGAGACACTGGAAGCGGCGCTGTCCCTGTTTCCTCAAACCAAACGGGTTTTCGTCGTCGCAGGTGACGGTGAGGATGAGCGACGCTGGGAACAAAATGCCAGGAACCAATTGGCACCATGGTTTGGCAAACTGGATTTCGAGTATAGCAGCGGCCTCACCTACGAGGAAACCCTGCAGCGGATCGGCGCCCTGCCGCCGGAAACTATCGTCCTATATATTGCCCTTTATAAAGACCGGACCGGTCGGACTTTCGTTCCCAGGGAAGTGGCGATAGCCCTTTCCAAAGGATCGAATGCCCCGATTTTCGGTCTTTATGACGAGATACTCCCTTTGGTGGTCGGCGGTTTTATGCTGAGCTATGGAGATGAAGGTGCCAGAACCGCCCAATTGGCGCTTGACATCCTGAAGGGCAATTTTTCAATCACCCAACCGCTCACCACTCTCCCACCTCGAATCGCTCCTCGATTCAACTGGCCGCAACTCAAACGCTGGGGAGTCAGGACTGACCGTTTGCCTAAGGCGAGTATCATTGTCAATCGCCCGACCTCGATCTGGGAGGACTATAAAGGATATGTAATCGGTTTCCTGGCGTTAATCGCCTTGCAGGCTGGCATGATCGTCGCGTTGCTGGAGATGAATCGCCGCAGAAAAATAGCGGAATTGAACCGAAAAAAAGCCGAGGAACGTTACCGCCTCATTGTGGAGACGGCCAACGAAGGCATTTTGGCTTTGGACGAGTCACAAAGCATTAGCTTTGCCAATCAAAAGATGCTCGACATGCTCGGCTATAAGCCCGAAGAGATGATCGGCCAGAGCCCGGACCGCTTCATATACGCCGAAGACCTTTCGGCCCACCACCTCAGTATGGAAAAACGTCGCCTGGGTCAAGGCGAGACCTATGAACGTCGATTCGTCTGCAAAAACGGGAAATTGATCTGGGTCTTGGCCAGTGCCACTCCCCTCTTGAACGATCAGGGGGGCATCGCCGGATCCTTTGCCATGGTTACCGATGTCAGCGAGCGCAAGCAGACGGAGGAGGCGCTGAGAGAGAGTGAGGAGCGCTACCGGACGGCCATCGAACAATCCAATGACGGCGTCACCTTGGTTAAAGGGGACCGGCATATCTTTGTCAATCAGCGGATGGTGGAAATCTTTGGCTATGATCGACCGGAAGAAATCATAGGCAAACCGATTGACATGATGGTTCACCCGGACGATCAAGAGAGGGTCCAAGAAATTAACCGCCGAAGGCAAAAAGGAGAGGCCGTACACTCCCAATATGAATTTAAAGGCCAGCGAAAAAATGGTGAACCTATTTATATTGAAATCTCTGCCTCCAAGACGCTCTATCAGGGCGAAGCGGTTTCCCTGGTCTACCTAAGAGATATCACCAGCCGCAAGTGGGCCGAGGAGGCGCTGCGCGAGAGCGAGGCACGCTTCCGCTCGCTGGTGGAAAACGCACCGGAAGCCATATTCATTCAAACCCAAAGACAGTTCGCTTATGTGAACAAGGCGGCGGTAGGGCTGTTTGGCGGAATATCCCCCGACCAATTCCTCGGCAGTCCCGTCATGAACCGAATCCACCCCGATTATCACGAAGCAGTCCGGGAGCGCATCCGGTTGCTCAACGAGGAAAGAAAAGACATCCCGCCGCTGGAACAAAAATTTCTCAAACTCGATGGCACATCCTTTGATGTTGAGGTCTCCGCCGTGCCCTTCCTCTACGAGAACCAGAACGGCGCCCTTGTTTTCTTCCATGACATCACCGAACGACGGATGGCCGAGGAGGAAAAGCGGAAGCTGGAGGAACGGTTACAACGTGCGGAGAAAATGGAGGCCCTGGGGACCTTGGCGGGTGGTGTCGCCCACGACCTCAACAATGTTCTGGGAATTATTGTCGGCTATTCGGAGTTGCTCCTTTATGATGTAGAGGACTCAAGCCCGCTGAGGCCCGGTCTGGTGAATATTCTGGGCGGGAGCAAGCGGGCGGCCGCTATTGTCCAGGATCTGCTGACCTTGGCCAGAAGGGGGGTAGCCAACAAGCAGGTACTTAATCTGAACAAAATCATCGTTGATTGTCAGAATTCACCGGAGTTTGAAAATCTGTCTTCCTACCATCCTTCGGTAACGATCAAGGCCGATCTGGAACCGGACCTGTTGAACATCTCCGGTTCTCCCGTCCATCTCGGTAAGACGTTATTCAATCTACTTTCGAATGCCAGTGAGGCCATGCCGAAAGGCGGCGCCCTGACTATTAAAACATCCAATCAGTATCTGGAAAGACCAATCCAGGGATATGATGAGGTCCGGGAGGGAGACTATGTGGTCCTTTCTGTATCAGATACGGGTGAAGGGATACCCGTATCTGATCTGAAGCGAATTTTTGAGCCTTTTTATACCAAGAAGGCCATGGGGAGAAGCGGAACCGGATTAGGGCTGGCGGTGGTTTGGGGTACGGTGAAAGATCATTGCGGATACATAAATGTTCAAACCAAGGAGCAAAAAGGAAGTACCTTCACGCTCTATTTTCCGGTGACACGGGAAGAAATCAACGCGGAAGATAGGTCCGTCTCCATTTCCGAATACCTGGGGAAAAGCGAGACCATTCTCATTGTAGATGACGTTAAGGGACAGCGTGATTTAGCCGCGGAGATGCTCGAGAAATTGAATTACTCCGTAACAAAGGTCCCCAGCGGTGAAGAGGCGGTGGCCTACCTGGAGGAACATACGGTGGATCTCGTGATTCTGGACATGATTATGGACCCCGGTATGGACGGACTGGACACTTACCGGAGTGTGCTTACGATTCATCCGAACCAGAAGGCCATTATCGTCAGTGGTTTTTCGGAAACGGAGCGGGTGAAAGCCGCTCAAGCGCTCGGCGCGGGCGACTATGTAAAAAAGCCCTATGTTCTGGAGAAACTGGGAATGGCTGTAAGGAAAGAACTGGACCGAGCTACATAAACTCGGAGGAAGGGAGCTTTGATGAATTTTAGAACGGGTTTGGCCGCGTTTATCTTCGCGTTCCTGGCCGCCGGCGTGCCGGCCAACTTATCAATCGCCGGCGACAACCAGGTCAAGGGGACGTTGACTTACCAGACGTACTCGGTCACACTCAAATACGCCTGGCTCGTGAAGGGCCCTTATGAAAGGGACCCGGGGAAGACGATTCGCCGTCTGATCCTGTCTGCCGACGACATCGGCGTCCCATTGCAGGCCTGCGAGACCATGTCGTGCGCGGGCGGGCAGGTGACTGAGGGAATGACGGTGGACTTCGATGCTCCTCCGCGCCTCGGTTACTGGGTGGCGGTGAACGGCCAGAAGGTTCAGTATTCTTTTGGCGCAATGCCCGAGGCCTTCGTTGCGCGGGTGAACAACGCCGAGCGTCTCGCCGGCAAACTGGCCTTCGACGACGTCTCGGCCGGCGGACCGAAGGTGAACGTCGAGTTCGACGTCACGGTACTCAAGGAATTCAAGTCGAACTGACCGTGCGTCCTCTCTCTGCTTATCCACCCGAACATCGCCCTCAGGAATCAAATTTCCCTATTTACTTTTGTTAAAACGATATATAATTTCGTCATCCAAAGGCCAAGTCCATACGGCAACCCATCTTCCGGGGTTGTTTGTTTTCCTCTGCGGGAATGCGGACTGCACCGCCAAAGGACAAAGGGTCAACTTTATTGCCAAGTGGGTGCCCAGCGGCGATTCCGGCGTCTGGTCGGGGGTTGGGCCGGGATTTGATTTCACTGTTTACGCACTCGCCTTTGACCACAACCAGTACCTCTATGCCGGCGGTTCCTTCACCGGTATCTGCGGAGATATCGCCTGCTCGACCAGATCTCCCGCCAACCGGGCGGCTGTCTGGGATGGCCAGAGCTGGTTCTGGTCTAATCTGGGCCTGGGACTTGATCAAGACGTCAGGGCCCTGGCTGTGGACCGGGATAACGACCTCTATGCCGGCGGATACTTTCAATCCCTCTGCGGGGACGTGGACTGCCATACGGCGCGGGCAACCGTCAACCAGGTCGCCCGCTGGGACGGCAACAACTGGTCGGCGCTCGGCAGCGGCGTGGGTCCCTGGCCGTTTGGTTCTATCCAGGCCTTGGCTCTTTCCCACGGCAATCTCTGGGTGGGCGGCGACTTTGGCACGGCGGGAGACAATGTCTCGGCGAATTTCGCCCGTTACACCTACGGTACGTATACGTACCTCCCTTTGATCCTACGGTAGCTCATAAACTTAAACCCGCCGTTCCCTTAAGTTCCTTTTCCTCCTTTATTTTTTCTCCTTGACCCCTCCTCGGGCATATTTTACACTCGGCCCATTCCAAGAGAAATTCTTATCAAAAATTGAAAACACCGACGTCCCCAATCTGGACCTTGGAACCCGGCCAGGGAGCGCGGCCGGGAAAGGCCCCAATTCTCCTGATTCTGTTGTGGACCAGTATCGCTCTGTTAGTGGGGGAATTAGGTACTTTCTCCATCCCTTTCGTTGAACAAGCCAGTCTTTTCTGGCCGGCGATGGTTTTTCAAACCGTGGGCGGATTGTGGTTTGGAGGACTGGGGATTCTCTCGGCCATGATTTTTCCCCTGGTTTCCAATGCTCTGGGCGGATTTCCCTGGCCCCAGAACCTGGCCTGGATCTCAGGCAACTTCATCCAGGGGGGATTGTTGCGCTTCTATTTCCAATACAAGGGTTGGGACCCGTCTCTACCGACCGGCAAGGAAATCCGGGGTTTTATTCTGATGGGGGCCCTCCTTTCCAATATCCTGGGTGTGCTGGTCACCATGATCCTGTTGAGCTTGACCCCCTACGGTTTGCCGTGGTCCAAAAGCCTGACCTACTGTGCCACTTCCATTGTCGGCAACGGCCTGCCCTGTATCCTGCTGGGCCTTCCCCTGTTGAGATTTTTTTCACCGCTGGTCGTCGCTTCTCCGCTCTTTTTTCCGCGGTTATGGCGGACCCATAGATCCCCAAACCCGGCACCCCTATCCTTTCGTGACTTCCCCATCGTCTTGAAATTGCTGATCGGTTTTTTTGCCGGGGGCTTTTTACCTATGGCCATCCTGGCGGCTTTTTCCGTATCGGAAGAAGAGCGCCAGTTTAATGTATTTCTGATCCTGGGTTTATTTTTATGCCTCCTTCTTTCCGGACTCATTGCCAATCAGCTCAATACACCGCTGAACCGCATCAAGGAACGTCTTCGCCAGATCGGCGCCGGAGATTTCCAAAAGGATTTTAGGATTGAAAGCCGGGATGAACTGGGCCGGATCGGCGATGGGATTCAAGAAATGGCCTTGAACCTGGCCAGACTTTACGCCGAGCAGGAAGCGCTTTTCCTGGAGACGATCCTCTCCCTGGCCGAAGCCATCGATGCCCGCGATCCTTATACCCGGGGCCATTCTGATCACGTCAGTCAGTATGCCCTGAAAACAGCTCAGGCCATGGGCCTTTCCGAAAAAGAGTGCCAGGAAATTTTTCACGCGGCCATCCTCCACGATATCGGCAAAATAGGAATACGGGAGGATGTCTTAAATTATGACGGGCCCCTGGACCAAGAGAAATATTCCCATATGAAGACCCACCCGGAGATCGGCGCCCGCATCCTGGGAGTCGTGAAAGATTTCGAAAAAATCCGTCCGATGGTGCGGGCCCACCACGAGCACTATGACGGCCGCGGGTACCCTGACGGCCTAAAAGGCCTGGAAATCCCTCTGGGGGCTCGGATCATAGCCGTGGCCGATGTCTACGATGCCTTGACCACCGATCGTCCCTACCGGGCCGCCTGGGAGATGGAAAAGGCCCTGCACCTTATCCAGGAGAAGAGCGGTTCGCAGTTTGATCCCCAGGTGGTGCCTTTTTTCATTTCGATCATGAGGCAAACAATCTATAATAGAATGTCAGTTTAAAAACAAACCCGAAGTAGAACGGCGGCGGGTCCGTCGGCCGCATTGAGGTCGGCCCCCTGGATCGCCTTTCAGGGGACGATCGATCAGGTCTATTCGCCCGATGCCACTCGCGCCTTCCAGTTCGGCCCGGCATTTGACAGCTAAGAATTAGACCATTGGACATTAAATCCTTGATGAGGCATCTACTCGAAATATTATGATGCGGAATTTGAATTGGGATGGACAGGGCCGACGTTTTTTTCCCGTCGTAGTCGCTCGAGCCGTCTGGCGAGCTTATCGGGATATGATCAAGCGTTCCGGCGCGCTACCAGTCTTGATTGCGCTCTTGTTCGCGGCTTCACCCACACAAGCCGGCGAGATCGAGCCGAGATCATATGTCAATACGCCGGTCGGGATCAATTTCCTATTGGTGGGCTATGCCTATTCGGATGGCGGTTTGTCAACCGCGGCTTCGTCACCGATCAAGGACGCCCAACTCCAGATGCACACCGGCATCTTGGCTTATGCCCGGACACTGGACGTATGGGGCAAATCAGGCAAGTTCGATGTCATACTGCCTTATTCCCAACTATCCGGAAACGCGCTGGCAGCGGGTCAACCGCGAGAACGCAATGTTTCCGGATTAAACGACCCGCGCTTCCGTTTCTCGGTGAATTTCTATGGTTCCCCCGCGCTGTCACTGCAGGAATTTGCCAGCTACCAACAGGATGTAATCATCGGAGCTAGCGTTCAGGTATCAGCGCCACTGGGACAGTATGATCGGGACAAATTGGTGAACCTTGGTAATAACCGCTGGTTCGTCAAGCCCGACATCGGAATTTCTAAGGCGTGGGGGGCGCTTGCGGTAGAGCTTTCCACGGGAGTGATTTTCTTCAGCAATAATGACGACTACTTCGGCGGCAAGAAGCTGGAGCAGGATCCCGTCTCTACCACCCAGCTACACGTCACGTACGACCTAGGTCGGGGAATCTGGGCGGCAGTGAGCGGGACTTACGATTACGGCGGACGCACGACAATAGACGGCGTGCGGAGCGATGATTCAGAGAGCAATTCTCGAGTGGGCGTCACCCTGGCCTTGCCAGTGAACCGGAACAATTCGATCAAGCTTTTCGCCAGCACCGGCGTGCAAACCATTACGGGGACCGATTATAAACTGGTTGGGATTCTTTGGCAGTACCGCTGGGGCCAGGGGCTTTAACCCCCTGACGGATTTTTATACCTTGGCCTTTGTCAATAAACAGGTGGAGGAGGCTTTCACAAAATATGTGGGGGAGACCTTTATCCAGCACAACCCCAATATTCCTGCCGGCAAAGGAGCCTCGATCAAATATGTCAGTCAATTTTTCAAGGACAATCCACAAGCAACGGTTACCATCAAGCGGGTCATTGCTGAAGATAATCTGGTCGCAGTCCACGCCCACATGAAAAGGAACGCGGAGGCTCGCGGATTGGCGGTGATTGATATTTTCCTAGTAGAACAGGGGAAAATCGTTGAGCACTGGGACGTTCTGCAGCCGATCCCTGAAACGGCCTCCAACAACAATGGTATGTTTTAGGGCGTTCAACAGACAAAAGTCTCGGAGGGAGAAGCCACAAAAGCCCTGGAGACCAATGTCCTGGTTCGCTTTCCGGTTTTGAGGATTGGATCAAGGCCGGTTATCCGATAGAGAAGTAAAGGGCACCCTCTTCGCCTACCTGGCACGGTGAACATTCGGTCGTGGACTTTGATGCGCCTCCAATTTTCTGCCCGGAGACCGGAAGGGTGGCCGGCAGATTGACAGCCACTGCCGCCGCTATCCTGGCTGGAAGGAAAAATATTCTTGACATCTCTTCCAAGCCCACTTACCCTTGAGTAAGGAATATAATAATAGTAAGGAGAAAAAGGCAATGGCCTTAGCTACCCTGACCAGCAAGGGGCAGGTAACAATCCCTAAAGTTGTTCGGGAATCCTTGCAACTGCGGGCCGGCGACCAGGTGGAGTTCGTCCTTTCCGACGCGAAAGAAGCTCTGTTTCGACCCATCACCAAGAAGGTCGATGAGGTCTTCGGCCGACTGTGCCGACCCGGCAGAAAGGCTGCTTCCGTTGAACAAATGGACGCCGGCCTTAAACGAAAGCTGCGGACCGAGAAGTTATGAAAGCCCTGGATACCAATGTCCTGGTTCGCTTTCTGGTCAACGATGATCCCGCGCAGGCTGAAATCATCTACCGAAAATTAAAACAGGCGGAGATCGATGGGGAAGCATTCTTTGTTCCCCTATTGGTCGTCCTGGAGATGATCTGGGTCCTGGATTCGGTCTACAAAATCTCCAGGCAAGAGATGGTGGATTCCTTAGAAGCTTTGCTCCGTATGCCTGTTTTGAAGTGGGAATCCCAGGCGGTTATTCAGGGATTAATCTCCTCCGCCAAGGACACCCGTATTGACCTTCCGGACTTGTTAATCGCCCAATCGGCAAAACATTCCGGCTGCGATATGGTGTTGACCTTTGACCAACGGGCCTGCCAATTCGGTTTTTTCAGCCGACTTCAATGAGCATTCTGTGAGGTAAATCCATGACCGGAATAGCTGAAATGATCCTGAGGCTGGTTCTCGGAGCCCTTCTGGGCGGGATAATCGGCTTTGAACGATATACGCACGGCCGGCCTGCCGGATTCAGGACTCATATCATTGTCTGCGTGGCGTCGGTCCTGATTATGATCGTCTCGGTCGATTTTCATTATCTCACCAAACAAAATATCGACTACATAAAAATCGATCCTTCTCGCATAGCCGCCGGTGCTATCACGGGAATTGGGTTTCTGGGCGCCGGGGTTATTATTAAGACGGGATTTATTGTCCAGGGCCTGACCACGGCGGCTTGTCTCTGGATTGTTTCCGCCATCGGCTTGGCCGTGGGCGTTGGCCTCTATCTTCCCGGAATAATTGCCACGTTTATTACGATGATTGCCCTCTGGTTTCTGAGAGGAATCGAACATAAGATGGAAAAACAAGTGTTTAAACAGGTCAGTATCACGACCAACAGCGACGATAAGGAGAAGATAGTCGAAGAGACATTAATAAAGGCCAAGGCGCTTATCACCAGCATTAATTATGAATACGATCGTCAGGACACAATATATAATTACGCCTTTACTATTTCAGTCGATGACCGGGAAGACCTCCGTGGTTTACTTGCCAAACTTAGTTCCATTGATGGTATTAGCCGGGTATCCATCAGGGGCTGAAACTTTGTTGGATTACCCATGGCATCAGTGCCGTCGGTTCATCCCCACGCTATCTTTCAAACAACTTTAAACTCAGCAAACGGGCGCTGTGTAGAATGCGCAGGATGAGAACCCTGGAACCATCGATTCTGAAAACAGTTCGGTACTGGCCGTAAATAATATGACGATATTCCTTTGCTAATTCCGTTGATTCCGGTATGACCGGACATCGTTGAGGATATCGTTCCAGGGAATCGATTTGTCGTTCTATTTCACTCACCAACCTGTTGGCCGCCGCCTCGTTGTCCACTGCTATATAGTGAAATATTTCCCAGAGGTCTGATTCAGCGGTCTTGGTAATCTCGACGCGATACTTTGGCATTCTTCCGGAACTCCTTCAGAAAATTCCTGGCCCCCCGGGTACGACCTTCTCGAATGTCGATTTCCGCCTCCGCCAGAAGGGTACCCAGATTTAGCGATTTCAATTTTTTCTCAAAAACCTCCACCTCCAGTAAAACGGCATCCGGACGGCCATTCACGGTAACGATAATTGGACGGCCAGTCTGATGCATCTGTCTAAAGATTTCGTTGGTTTTCTTCTTAAGCTCCGAAACCGATTTTATGTCTTCGGAAATACTTAGCGCCATGCCATTTCACCCCATTTCTGATATTAAATATGATGCTTTATATGATACCATCAAAAGATCAAAAATCAATAGGAATTATTCACCCCCTTCTTCCAGCGATCTCAGCAGCACCTATGATTTAAAGCGTTGCAATCAAAAATAATCCTTATGCTGGTTCTCGGAGCCCTTCCGGGCGGAATAATCGGCTTTGAACGGAATACGCACGGCTGGCCCGCCGAATTCAGGGCGCATATGCGTGGCATCGATCCTGATTATGATTATTTCGGTCGATTTTCATTATCTCGCTAATCAAAACGCAGTAATCCCGACGTCGCCCCCCGCGCGGGGGGCGACGCGCAAATCTACGCACAAACGGACCTGAACGCGGCGTTTCAATCCACGCCCCCGCGCGGGGGGCGACATGTCAGGATAAGCTGTTGAGCACGTCCAGTTCGTGTTTCAATCCACGCCCCCGCGCGGGGGGCGACCTGTTGTGCCGACGGGAGCTTGTCACGGTGACTAGTTTCAATCCACGCCCCCGCGCGGGGGGCGACGTATCGTCAGAGATTGCTTACGAGTCCGCTCAGATCGGTTTCAATCCACGCCCCCGCGCGGGGGGCGACGCGAAGCGGTTCAAGAGCGTCCGGTGTCGATGATTTGTTTCAATCCACGCCCCCGCGCGGGGGGCGACCGTAGATCTTACGGAAGCATAGCGTGCCATTGGTGCAGTTTCAATCCACGCCCCCGCGCGGGGGGCGACGATGTCAGACCAGGCCGATTAGCAACGATCGATCATAGTTTCAATCCACGCCCCCGCGCGGGGGGCGACCTGACATGCCCTATGGATAATATCCAGCTAGCCGGATGTTTCAATCCACGCCCCCGCGCGGGGGGCGACGTCCTCGGGTCGGGTGGAACCCTGGTTTCAATCCACGCCCCCGCGCGGGGGGCGACTTTGAGAAGACTGGCCAGGCATTGACAGATGATGTTTCAATCCACGCCCCCGCGCGGGGGGCGACGACGGTTCCGCTCACCGGTTTAATCAGCCTTGGCACAGTGATCTATCGCGTTTCAATCCACGCCCCCGCGCGGGGGGCGACTATCGGAGTGACAATGTCAGCCGCGCGGGCATTCGACTGACGGCTTGGAGTTTCAATCCACGCCCCCGCGCGGGGGGCGACTGTTCACTTCCAACTGCTTTAAAACATTAAATTTATCACGCCAATTTTGCGAACCTGTCCCCAAATCATCCCAACACTATTCATTTTTCAAAGAGCCATTTTACTACAACTTGTTGATTTTTTATAATAAATCGTCTGCGCGAACCAGACTGTACGTAAACCATTCGTAACCCCTTGATAAATTATCATAAGTTCCCATTCTCCTGGAATGGCAGCTTATGGTTCGCACCAGGCCCTAAACCACCAGCGGGTCATCCAAATCATATCCTTTTTTGGCTCCCACATGCTCCATCCGGCGTTTCCAGTTGGCCCCCAGGAAATAAAATCGCAGGCTGTCCTGTTCCGGATTAATCTCTTTGATCAACCGGTCTCGAAAAAAGGCCCAACGCGCGGGATCTACGGAGCATTCGAATACCGAATACTGCACCCGCTGGCCGTTGTTTTTGCAGACCTTGGCCACCCGGGCCAGACGCCGCCGGCCTTCCGGTTCTATGGTGGAAACATCATAGCTCACGACGACCATCATAATCGCTCACCCTGTCCGCGAGAGTCCGCGGCTAAAAGGCCTTTAACTGCTTTTTCACCACGGAGGCACGGAGAACACAGAGAGAATTTCTTTTCCCGAAATCGGGAGATACCGATTTCAGGAAACCCCTCGGCCTGCGGCGCAACGCTTTATCTTTTGCTTCCATCTCCCATCTTCCATCTTCCATCTTGTATCCTCCCTCTACTTCCACAGAAAAGGCGGATACCCATCCAGATCGCCGCGAATATGACGCGCCAGGAGCATGGCCTGCAGATGAGGCAGCAGACCCATGGTGACCTTTTCTTCCAGGAAAGGATGGACCAGTTCATCCTGTTTTCTTTTCTGGTAAGCCACCAGGACGGTTTTTCTGGTCTCGTCATCCATGAGCACTGCTCCATTTTCCTTGGTGGTAAAGCCTTTCTTCTGGACCTGATTGAGGTTAATCAGGGAAAGGGCCAGGCGATCGGCAAAGACCGGTCTGAACTCCTCCATCAGGTCGAGGGCCAACCCCGGCCGGCCCGGTCGATCCCGGTGCAGAAATCCGACCGCCGGATCGAGCCCCACGCACTCCAGGGCGGACCGGACATCATGCATCAACAGGGTATAGAGAAACGACAGCAGGCAATTAACCCGGTCTAATGGCGGCCGCCGGTTTCGTTCGGCAAAGGTGAAATCCTCCTTCTGGGAAAGGATCAGGTGATCGAAGACCCCGAAATAGGTGTGGGCCGCTTCCCCCTCGATGCCGCGAAGCACATCCAGGGATCCTGTCTCCGGTCAGCATCTGAAGATTGTTCTTTAGCCGGTCATAAGCCGACCGGACCTCATCCTCCTTAACCTTCTCCGAATGATCCCGGAGCGTTCGGCCCAGGACCGATCGGCAATTGGCCACCTTCCCTACGAGAATGGACCCGGCCATCCGGGCCGATTGACCCTCATCGTCGGCCCAGCGGTATTGCTGCCGCCGAAGGAGCACATTACCGGAGACCGGCCCCTGAACCCGGGCCAGAAACCGGCCATGCTCCGAAAGAAAGCTGAGGCTCACCCCCTGCTCCGCGCAAAAGCCCATCAGAAAAGGGCTGCAGGAAACCTGGCCGAAGCAGACGATCCCCCCGATGGTGTGGATCGGGAGCTGCAGGAGTATCTTTCCTTCATTTTTCACCACCACGGTCTCGCCTTCCTTGGAGAGATAGGCCCCCTGGGTGGTCACAAATAGAGTGTTTAGATGTTTTTTCATGGTTCACCTGCCTATCCCTTTTCATTCATCTGGAAAAGACTTTTTCTACACGACAAAGGCGCGACAGCCGACTTCGCTCAACGCCTGAAGCAGCCCTTGTCATCTAGGACGTAAAGCGACGAAGAATCTGCTCAGCGCTAGAGGGTTTAGACCGGCAATCCCTGATTTTTCCTGTCACCCGTTGAAAGCCGAGTCTGCGGCTACTAAACCTGGCTAGCTATTCCATCAAGTCGAACCCGATTTTCTTAGTTTCTATCTTAAGCTTCAATCTACCGGGTCCTCCAGCGCACTTGAAAGATAACGTTTTATATCCCTTTTCCGGCCCAAGGACTGGGGCAGGCAGACCTCGATCAGGGAACATTGTTTGCATTTCTTGTCATAGACGGCCGGCGGGGTTATCCCCGCATCCAGGAGTTTACGCACCCCGGCGGCCGTTTCCTCTGTCGTTTTCCTCAGTTCCGGTGTAAAAACTACATCATGGCGGCGCCTGATTTTTCCATAAAAAAGAGCGCCCTCCGGGACCTCCACCCCGATCATTTCCTCCAGGCACATGGCCTGGGCGCATAACTGGACCTCATCGCAATGGTCCGGTTTGGCTTGCCCCGCTTGTACTCCACCGGGAAAGGCCGCCACCCGCCCCCAGGCTGCGGATGAAATTCCACCACATCCGCCACCCCCACCAGCCCGAGCCGGAGAGAGCGCAAAGAAAGACCCCGCTCGATTCGCACCCCGGCCCGGGTCTCCCCTTCCTGCTCGTGGACCCGCTCGTGCAGGATTCGGCCCTCGGCAGTCCAGCGATTTTCCTCCCACACCTGCTCAATGTGAATCAAGGCGCACTGGCGCTCGCAGAAAACAAAGTGCTGCAAGGCGGAAAGCATGATCAGGTTGTCTTCGGTGTAGCTCATGGCCCCTTCCAGGGTCCCCGGGCCTGGGTCCGGGTCCGGTAGAGCCTTTCGGTAAAGCCGCCCTCCTTCAGAAAAGCCTTTTTCCAAGGCCCGAAGCTGCTGGTCCAGCAGATAGTTGGTCTGGTGGATCAGGCAGACCAGGGTGTTGGCGGCCACCTCCGCCGCGCTTTCCTCAATATAGGTCTTATAGGTCAAATAAGACCTATCCTGGCGGTAGCAGAGGCCCCGGACCTCGCGGGCTTTCGGGTGGTCCTTGCCCCAAGGGGCAGGCCCTTCTGGCGCAGGAAATCCTTGAAATCCACCAGCAGCTCTTCCAGGCTGCCCCGGGCCACCCCCACCAGCTTCAACTCGGTTTTCTTGGAGGTGCCGGAGACCTGGCTGCCCTCCGCGATATTTTGCTTGCCGCTCCGCGCCGCCTGGACCATCTGGTCGTGGGTGCGGGAGCGACGGGTGATGAAGCGGTCGCAGAAAAACACCGTGCCGTCATAGACGATCTCGGCCATTTGAAAGGACTGGAGATCCTGGTAGCCGCCGTGAGGCGGGATGAGGGCGGGAGGGGCGTCGGGAAGTTGGTTTCCGGAATGTGGTGCCATTGCTTTACAGAAGCCTCCTTGGTTTGCTGGAATTGTACGATTTTAAAACCTCAATAATTGCAAAACATGCACCATACGGCGTCCTTCCGGCATCAGTTCGACCGCCCTGCCCTTTCTACTAGCTTTTGTCTTTCCTTCATGGACTAACAACGATTGCAAATGCTGCTCAGAGATCATTAAGCCCTAATTCCTGAGACCATTTTTCGATCTTCCGTTTTACTTCAATTCCATGAATCCTTTATACATCCATGATCTCCTCTTCTCCGCCTGCGGATTCCTGCTTCTCTACCGAGCCAAGGCGATATCCCGCATCTGATCGCTCAAGGCCATACACTCGGAGACGCTCCTCACCGCTCCGTGAAAAATTTGCCGTTGGTGGGCTTCGTGCTTCCGGCGTGGTATCGGTAATCATTCGTTGTTTCTCGGTTTACGATATTTGGCCTTGTAAAGCGCTTTTGTCTTTTCTGGCACATTTCCAGATCTTTATCATCCTGCACCCGCTCATAGCCGACCTTGGCCAGCCAGCGTTTGAACGGCTCGGCCTTGGGGGAGGGGATGGACTGGATGATGCGGAAGATGCCTTCGGTGTTGGCGCAATTCGTCTCCCTCATCTTCTCATCTGATATTCTCCTCAGATTTTTTCCTCAATGGTAACCCCGTGGGGTACTTCACCTTCTTTCACGAGAACTGCATAATCAGAAAAAGCCCTTGCAGGGATTGAAACATCTGTCGTTCGATTGACTTTTACAAGATCAAATAATTTATGAGCCGGGGCATTCCCCAAGGCGGAGTCATGTTTAAAAACAATCAATTTTCGGGCGTTCATTTTTCCCCGGGCAGCCGAATGATCATGGTCAAACATGTTAATCAATGCCTCCCACAGTAGGGAAAGGTCAGGTTCCGAAAAACCGGTTTGGTTGGCAAGGTGAGCTGAAATATATCCTTCAGCACGGTAGAGGGCGTAGGGGACGATGTGTTTGCTGACCCATAGTTCGGTTGTCCCCGCTTTGTTGTTCGGCTTCTTTTTCAGTGGCAACCGCCATCCGAGTGATGCTTATCTCCATAGGGACAATGGACTCTATACTTCGTGCAAAATTCAATTGAACTGGACCGCGGACTCTGTCCACAATTAACCCCCGTAGACATAACGGCTCCAAAGGTCCTTACATCGTAAAAATTGTGCACACATCCACTCTCGGGCTTTTTCTACCTCATCGCCGGTTCCTTTGCGTTTCTTGTCATCTCCTTTATCTGCAACTCCGACAGCCTTATGTGCTCTCTCATGAGTCTGGTTGAGGATGGCCTTCTCCCGAATATAAATTTCATAAGGAGATTGATTACCTTTCACGATCTCGACGAAATTCCTGATTTTTCTCTTTAAACAGACATCGGTCACTAACCCGAAACTCGTTTCCGGATCAATACGCGGCATATTGCCGGCATCAGGGTCACCATTAGGGTTTCCGTTTTCGACATCAAAGAGATAAACAAATTCGTAGCGACTTTTAATAGGCTCGTTCATTTAATTAGTCCTCCTTCTGTTTTTCCGTTTTAGTATAAAAAGCCTGTCGTTGGTGATAGTATCCGATGGCAAACATCCCTTGATCGTCGAGGCTCAGATGAGCAGGGAATTTCTCAATGCCTCCCATTATATCTTCGATCATTTTGTCCGTCCTAAATCCATATTCCGCCTTTTGGAGGTGATGCTGGGCCAACCGGACCAATTGGGGAAATACAACGCTCGGAGTCGCCGATGCCAGATCCGTAATAACGATCCTTGATGGTTGTATTGGCACCTGGGATGGCGTCCTTCTGCGCTTTCTCCAAAACGGCAAATAGCCTCCCTAATCGGTAGGCGACGTTTGGGGATTCCTTGTCCAAAGCCATACTGACCTCCTCTTTACTTTTGATGGATGCGACTTTTTCGATTTAAACAGGCCTTGATCATAGCGGCCCGCATATAGTTAATGGTTTGATCAGCCCTGATCCTTCCTATGAGGATCGAAAGCAAACTTTGTGGATAAGCGGTCCCGGTTATGATGGCCCGCATCAAAGCGCCGCCGAGAAGCGGCGGGATGTTATCTGTCTTTCTTTGAACTGCGGTCTCTTTCAAAAGCCACCATATTCCTGGAAACTCCGGATCTTTTTCACTTCGGACGATAGCCAAATCTCGAAAATGTTGTCCAATCCTGTTGCTGATCTCTCCTACGGTGCTTACATGCCAGAAACGGACGGAAAGCCGTGAAGCGTTTGGAGACAACCCCAGAATATAGAAGTTGAGATCTAGGATCATCGATACCTGCGGGCTGCTTCCCGTCCCGAACCGCTTCTAAGAAAAGTCGCACATCGGCTAAATCCCCTGAATCATCTCTGGGATCAAGGATCATTCCCATAAAACCTTCAATGGGGGACTCCCGCTCGGTCCAGAAGACCGTCGTGGCATCTCCGATACGAATCTTTTGACGACTCTCGAACCGGAGCAGATAATTAAGGGCTGTGGTATAGGCGAAGGCAGTATCCTCACCTATTGGTGCATTGAAATTTTGAGATTTCTCGTACGACAAAAAGGCGTCTAAATTAAAAGATACAATGCCTGCCCCGGTAGATTGTGCACCCTGTACACCTTTAATCGCCGGATGCAAGCGAGCTATCGGTGCCGGTTTCCCCTTGATCAGACAAGTGGAGATCGTCTCGGATGAATTTGCCGCACAGTAGTTAATCCAAGCATCCCTAACCGAAGGGCGATCATGGATATATTCCTAATTCTCCATCCAGTTGAAAAACAAGATTTGCACCGGACATTTCACCCCAATGTTCAAGGAACTTATCCTTCTCAGGGTGCCATGATTCAAGAAAACCGATAACCGCCTTCAGACCGCGATCAGATATTCCTTTTCCTATTTCCTGGTGTAATTTCTTAAAAGCCGCAAAACATTTTTTAGTTCGGGCATCTTTTCCTTTGGCATCCCACCCTAAGACATATCCCGTGTTGTCCCACATGAAATTGGGTGTAATATCCACCGCACGTTTTTTCCCTATCATCGGAACGGTAATAGAAGCGGGTACTGTTTTGTTTTTTACCTTTTCCCGAAGATCCTTGACTTGAACAACTTGCCCATCATCATTAAGAACCACGACAAAATGTATCTTCTGGCTACCAAATCCAAAAAGAGGGATTTTGGTTTCTGGGTTATCCTTTAACCTTTCGTAATACTGATTCAGCGCCTGGAGTATCACCTCTTCACCTCCTCTCCATTAAATGGGGGAATTTCAATTATGCCGTCTACCATGACCGCCCTAAAGAACTTGGCTTCCATTTTATTATCAAAATCAATGTCATGCAGCATCCAGCCCAAATCCTTTCTCCCCTGATGCACAGACGGCGGCACTTCCTCCACCGGCTCAAACTGGGCCGGGAACTCCCGGCAGCCCAGATAAGGTCGATGGAAACACTGCCCTTTGGCGGCCCGGCGGTCGAACATCTCCTTATGCTTGGCCGGGTTGTTGTCTTCCGAACCGCTGAAATCGAAATGGGCGTCGATTACATAGGCGACATCCCGCAGGACCATGGCGGCCCGTTGCTGCCGATCTTCTTCGATGAAAACCTCAACCGGCGATCTTCCATCTTTCATTGCTTTTTTCACCGTTCCGACGGCCAATTTCCCGGCCAGTTCATTCCGTCGAACGTTGTCGAAACGGATCGGATTCAGCACATGGATCCGATCAATCACCCATTGAATAGCCGGTTTCCAGTAGATGGCCTCCAGCACCCCCCGGGCCGCCGAAGGCGTCATCACATCATAACTGACTCGCTCCACTTTCATTTCAGGGCGGGTAAAACAAGCGTAATCACCCCATACCTTCAATCTGATTCCGTAAGCCATCATCTCACCTCCCTTCTCTCGTCATTCTTAGATTAAACTTCTTTTAAAGAGCTAAACCATGAGTGATTCCACCTCATGAAAGGATGGATCCTCCGGGCATAGTCCCAGATCCTTCCGATAAATATCTTTGTTGGTCAATATGTTGTATCGTTCGTGAATACGTTCAACCGCTCCCCCGTTTAATAAATCATAAAAAGTCCTCGGCGGAACCTGGATGGTGAACCGTTGGGCTTTACGAGCCGTTGCTCCAGGGTATTCCGTATATCGAATCTCCCTTATCAGCGCATCCGCCTCCTCATTCCAGGGAATGATAATGGATTCCATGTAATCCTGAATAATCTTGAACTTCTGGGCGATTGTCCTAAACGGATAATCTCCAGTCCGGATCCCGTCTAAAATCATTTTAAGAATCTGAAACTCGTCTAAGATTATCCCCCTTCAGCCAATAAAGGGTCTGGAAATACTCTTCCACTGCTTTAAGGCTCAGGGGATCTTGATGATGTCGCATAACCTCTTGAGCGGTCTGGGCCGTCTGTCGGAAATATCCCGGCGGCAGGCCGAACTCCGGGGTAAAAATAAAAACTTGGCCCATTCCCGGCAATAATCCTTCCCGATTACAGCGCCCAGCAGCCTGGGCGATCGAATCGATGCCGGCAATTGACCGAAATACAACCGGGAAGTCGATATCCACCCCGGCCTCGATCAACTGAGTACTGACTACCCGGCATGGTTCACCGATTTTCAGCGTTTGGCGGATTTTTTTAAGGATCGTGGTCCGATGTGCCGGGCACATTAGGGCGCTCAAATGGAACACTCCTCCTTCCTGGCGAATCAACTCAAAGGTCTCCCGGGCTTGCCTGCGGGTATTGCAAATGGTGAGAACTTGTTTATGTTCCAGAAGCATGTTCGCCAGGGTCTTGATTGCTCAGTGTCGGCAGGTAATCCACTTTCACCTTCTTAAAGGCCTGATAGAGAGAAACCGGATCGGGAATGATTTCCCGGACGCCCTCCAGTCCATCTTTAAATTCCGCAGACTTGCCCAGAGCAGGCTGGGTGGCGGTACACAGGATAATGGTGGTGCCGTAATGGGAGGCCAATTCTTTTATAGCCTCCAGGCATGGTTTTAAAAGCGGGACCGGAAGCATCTGGGCCTCATCCAGAATCACCACGCTCTGTGCGATATTATGCAATTTCCTGCACCGGGAAGAGCGCACGGAAAAAAGGGATTCAAAGAACTGGACGTTCGTAGTGACGATCACCGGGGCATCCCAATTTTCCGAGGCCAACCTTGACCAGCGGTCTTCTTCCGGAGGTTCGAAATTGGAGTGGTGTTCAATTACGGCGTTTTCACCAAGAGCCCGTCGAAAAATAGCTGCGTTTTGTTCGATAATACTGGTGTAGGGGATGACATAGATAATCCTTTTCTATATTATATTTAAGCGCATGCTTCAAACCGAAGGCCAGTGACGCAGAGAGTTTTCCCTCCACCGGTGGGCACCGTTAACGAGAAAAGGCCGGGTTCCCAATTCGGCCGCCTTCAGACAGTTTTCGAAAATATCTTTTCTCTCCTCGTTCAGCTTGGTTGGGGAGGCTCGATTGACCAGGTCATCCATATAGACTCGCAAATTTCTTTCCAAGACGTCCAGGGAAGGATATCCTTTCCGCCAATCGAATTTTTCCGGTTCCAGAAATTTTTCGGTATCTAGGAAATCGGCGTCGACCAGACAGGAGTAAATCATCCGAGTAAAGAATGAGAGCTGAAAAGAAAACCGCTTTGGATCTGAGAGGGCAAACGGGGAGCTGCAAGGTTAATTTTGTTTGCAGCAGCGCAATGGGGGCGCAGGAATAATCCGGGATCTTTTTCTGCAAATCGATTGTACAGACAGGAGATATCGTTCGTTTTCCCGTCAGGAAGTCCGGCATGATGGCCGGCGATGGCGTAGGCGATGAGTTTGCCCATGTCCTTGAAGATGGAATGAAACGTGCTGCGCCCCTGCCGTGGAGTGATCCGGCCGACCGGGCTTGGCTTCGATATGGGCCTCCGGATCGTTCGTGGCAAGCACGCGGCTCTGAAACTCGCAGGAATACTTCCCCAAATCATGCCACAACCCCGCCAGATAAGCCCAATCACCTGCCCCGAAAGGCTCAGCAAACCTCCGGGCCATCTCGGCCACATTTCTCAAATGCTCCTCCAGCGGCTGCCACTCCTCCGGCGGCCTGCCCGGGCAGGCTGTGGGCGTAGAATTTTTTGGGCATAGTTGGACCTTTCATTTTAAGGTTTCCCTGCCGGGGGCGTCTGGGCTACATTTCCCCCCTACCCTCCCACACCCGCCATCGTGGATCTCCCCGGCTTATTACCTTCCGGGCAGGCTTATCGAGTCCGGGATGATGAATAAAGACTTTTTCCCCCCTCACCCCAACCCTCTCCCTCGGCGGGGAGAGGGGGAAAAGGGAAAGGGATTTGAGCCTTTCTTGCGAAAGGTCCAAATTAGCCCGTCCATCTTGTTAATCCTGTTTGGCCGTCTTTTTTCCATACCCCGCCTGTTTTTCTCTCAGGCCGAACCCGATTTTCTTTTTGGGCTTCTCCGGCGGGGGCGTCATCAAAGCCCGGATGGCTTCGAAAACCACTTTAAAATTGTCATCGTATTTCTTTTCCAGGGCATCCAGTTTGCGGGCCAGGTCTTTATGGGAAGCGATCATTTCCCGGAGTTTGACGAAGACCCGCATGATCTGGATGTTGACCTCAATCGCCCGGTCGCTGTTCAGAACCGATGAAAGCATGGCCACGCCCTGTTCCGTAAAGGCATAAGGTAAATATCTGCGGCCCCCACGTTGAGTCTTTGAGGTCGCAAATTGCGACCTCAAAATTTCGGCCTCTTCCTCATTCAGCCGGAACATAAAATCAGGAGGAAATCTTTTGAGGTTCCGTTTTACCTGCTCATTTAATCGTTTGGTGGTCGCCCTGTACAACTCAGCCAAGTGCTCGTCGAGCATCACCTTCTGACCTCGAATCGAGAGAATTTTTCCCTCAATCATCTCAACCGGCACCAACGATTCCATGGTTCCTCCTTTAGTCAAGGTCACAAATTGTGACCTTGAAAGTCGTCCCGGGTAAGGTTTATCTAATCCGGGATGACGGGAAAAGACGTTTTCCCCCTCACTCCGGCCCTTTCCCCCAGTGGGGAGAGGGGTATAATGGACATCTAATAACATACCATAATGCCACCACCCTGGCAGTCTGGTCATATTTTTTTTAAGGGTGCTGGAAAAATAATCCGCTTGAGGTCACAATTTGTGACCTCAAGTTTTTAACCTCCTGAATTGTCAGAAACATAAAATCATCCAGAAATCGTTTCCTTGCCCTGATGTTCCATTTGAAAATCAAGTCCTTTACCGATCTATTCCACCTGAGATCCCTGGCTTTTTGCAACAGGTCCGCCAATTGCAGCGCCACATCCCGAAGCCTCGCCCGCTATTTTTAAACCGCTCCGCAAAGGCCCGATCTTTTAAATGCTGTTCCAGGTATTGATCGAAATCGTTTTTACCTTTCATAATAATTGAGTCACCTGCCCTATGGGACTGGATCCCGGATCGGGTCCGGGATGACGGAAAAAGATGGGCTCCTCTCCGCCCTGCCCTCTCCCAGCGGGAGAGAGAGCAGAGCAGCGGGGTTTTGGCCTTTCTTCCGGAAAGGCCGAAAATTTCCAGTCCATCCTGGATCCTGTCGGATTGCGTTGTAAGGGGAAAAAAGCGAAGCTGGGAGATGAAACTGATCAGCTTTTTGGATTCGGCGCTTGAAAGGACCCCTCGGAGGAAATGGAACAGCTTGCCCTTGGCGGACGTACTGTTCGCGCCGCTCCCGGGCCGGGATTGGCTCCTGTTCCTGGAAAACGGAAGGAATCGGATCGATCACTTCTGATAACCTCGCAAAAAGTCTAAAAACGACTTTCTGCTCGGCGGGGGCGGGCTCTCCCTCCCCCGCCATTGGAAGTGAATTCCAATGGTGCCACCCCTACCCCAGACCGGGGCTTAATCGCCCTCGGTCTGTTGACGGACTTCTGACGAGTCCGTCACTTCTTTACTCCCAATGACAGGGGTTGGTCGAGTTAGCCTGTTTCCGGTGGCTAAAACCCTAAACGATCTATTTTATCTTGATTTTTTATGAGGGGGTCTTATCTTCTCATATCACGGGCTAACGGGAATGGCAAGAAGTTCGATGAGAACATATGGTCATTTTCCTACAATTTATTTTATTATTTCAATTGAGAGAGGAACGATCATGAACAAAAGATTTTTCCCAATCGCGGCGCTGGCCTTGGCTGTACTTTACGTTTTTCCCCATTGGAACTTCGGCCCAGGAACTCAAACCGATTCAACTTTTGAAGCCTCAAACCGACGGCGGTCGTCCCTTGATGCAGGTGTTGAAAGAGAGAAAAACTTCCCGGACCTTTAGTCCCGAGAAATTGCCGCCGCAGATGCTTTCCAATATGCTTTGGGCGGCCTTCGGAGTAAACCGACCGGATTCCGGGAGGCGCACCGCCCCTTCGGCCCTGAACTGGCAGGAAATCGATGTCTATGTCGCCACCGGCGAGGGTCTTTTTCTTTACGAGGCCAAGGATCATCAACTGAAGCCGGTTCTGAATAAAGATATTCGCGCCCTGACCGGGCGTCAGACCTACGTGGCGGACGCCCCGGTTAGTCTCGTTTTTGTCGCGGATTTTTCAAAAATGGGTCAGACTCCCAATGAACAAAAAGACTTTTATGGGGCTGCGGACACCGGCTTGATCGTTGAGAATGTTTATCTCTTTTGCGCTTCGGAAGGATTGGCCACCGGCGTGCGCGCCTTAATCGACCGGGCGGCCCTGGCTAAGGAGATGAATCTTCGACCGGATCAGAGGATCGTTTTGGCCCAATCGGTGGGATATCCGAAAAAATAAGAGAAAGGAAAGACCTTTGGACCCTAAAATTCAAAAACTCCGGGAGGATATTTGCCTTCTCCAGCAGGAAAAAGCGGAACGGGAAGCCGCTCTTCCGGCGCATTCCATCCGCCCGCATCAACTGTTGACCATTGAGGATTTAGAGGAAAAAATTGCCGAAAAAGAAAAAGAACTTCTTTCGCTGAACGGTAAAATGTAAGGACTGGATTCCGGCTTTCGCCCGGAATGACACTGATTATAAATAACGAACAAATGGCGACTCCCTAGCGAACCCGGTCTGAAACTTAATAACGGCTCCTAGTACAATACCGCTTAATTCATCTACCGTTCATGCTGCAGCGACTGTCGAAGCATGCGCCGTCTGGAATCGTTCACCCTTCGACAAGCACTCAGGGCGAACGGTTGTAGGGTCGTTTGTCAAGGTTATTTGATCTTACAGTTCCTTCCAGCCCCTCTAAAATCACCTGATAATGGATGGTATAACGGGCCAGGATTTCGGCGACCCGTGTCTTCAGGGTTTCCGGATCGGTCCCTTCGGCCAATTGAACGCCAATAACGGCCGAGGTGCCGTGGATCTTGTCCTCCCCGACGGTCACTTGCACGGCAGTCGCCAATGGACCCAGGGCCGCCAGTTCTCCGCGAATATAAAATCGAGCGGTGCCTTTTAGGGCTTTTCCCTGGCTCGTCATACCGGACTTGATCCGGTATCCAGGACCTCCGGAGCTTACACGAGGCTGGATTCCGGATCGCGCTTCGCTTGTCCGGAATGACGAATCCTGGTCAATCCTTATTTTCATGCTTCAGGGTGCCCGCCCCGGGCATGGGGGTTTAATAGGGAAAGATGATGAAATAGAAATAGGCGTTCCCTGCTTGGCAACAAAGGTTTGTTTTTCATTCAAGGTTGGGCGTTCGATGTTCAATGTTCGACGTTCATTTAGTTAGAAGTGCAGTGTCGTCAGGTAGGCAAAGGCCCCGTTTTTTACGGTCAAGATCACCGCGGGCTTGACCGCGTTTCCATCGGTCCCCAGGTCCATGACCCCGGAGACGGCCGGAAACTTTCGGGTCAGGGTCAGGGCCTGTCGGACTTTTTCCCCTTCTACGGACTTGGCCCTTTCCATGGCATCCAATAAAACGAAGTAGGCGTCGGCTCCCAGGGCGTGAAAGGCGGTGATGTCCTTTTCCTTAGGAAATTTTTTAGTGAAGTTTTTCATGAATTCCTTAGCCAGCGGGGTGGCCGCCCCCTGGGGATGGAAATGGCCGATGAAATGGATCCCTTCCACGGCCGGACCGCCGATCTGAATCAACTCCGGGGTCTGGGCCCCGTCCGAGCCGAAGATCGGCACGTTCAGCCCCAGTTCCTTGGCCTGGCGAGCGATCAGGGCGTCTTCGGCGTAATAGTTGGGGATGAACAGCACGTCCGGTTTGGCGGCCAGGATAGTAGACAACTGGGCTGAAAAGTCCTGGTCTCCCCCCTGGCAGAAGCTCTCGGCCACGATTTTCCCACCCATTTTGATAAAGGCTTTCTTGAAAAACTCGGCCAGTCCCACGCAATAATCCTGGGATTTATCGGTCAGCACCGCGGCCCGGCGGGCCTTGAAACTATTGAAAGCAAATCTGGCCGCGGCTTCGCCCTGAAAGGTATCCAGGAAGCAGACCCGAAAGACGTATTTTTTCCCCTGGGTGACCAGGGGGTTGGTGGCCGTGGGAGAGACCATGGGGATCCGGGCTTTCTCGGCGATGGGCCCGCCGGCCAAGGTGTTGCCGCTGATGGCCTCGCCGATGATGGCAGAAACCTTGTTTTTTTCGATCAGCCGGCTGACCGCGTTGGCCGCTTCGATCTTATCGCTCCGGGTATCGACCAGAAACAATTCCACTCTTTTACCCGAGACCGTGGGCTTCATGGCATGGGCCGTCTGGATCCCGGCCCATTCCATCTGCCCGAAGGAGGCCACTCCGCCGGTCATGGGCAGATAGACTCCGATCCGAACGGTGTCCTGGGCCAGGCATACTGAAAACGATAGCCAGATGAACGCCAGCAAAAATATCCCAGCTTTGATTATTTTAGACATACCCTCCGCCCTCCTAGAAACTATATAATTGCCCCGCCAGAGATTTCTGATAACGTTGCGGAAAGCCAACGACCACACGGATGTATCGACCAGGACTTCACGCAGGGTCCCGTCCTTTTTTATAATCATAGCCCGGGTCATAAGAAACGGTCCCGAAGAGCTTAATCACTTCTTCTTGCCGGCGTCTTTGTATAAATTCCTTCAGTGCTGTGTTGACCGTTTCTTTTTTCGTCTTAAGTCCCCCCACTTTCTTGGCAAGTAGGAGCAGGGAATCGTCGATAGCTAAATTGGTTGCCATCCGACACCTCTAATTCTCAAAGTTATTCGGTCTTGTCCCTTTTCCGGAAAAACACCCGGATCGGGGTCAGGTCCATCCCGAACTGTTCCCGCAATTGGTTGGTTAAATACCGCTGATAGGAGAAATGAATCTTCTCCGGATAATTTGCAAAAAAGACAAAGGTCGGGGGTTTCACGGCCACCTGTGTTCCGTAATAGATCTTAACCCGCTGCCCTCCCATCAGGGGCAACGAATGTCCTTCCAGGATTTTTTTCAGGGCCTGGTTTAAGGGGCCGGTTCCTACCCGTAGCGTGGTTTGCTGGTAAACCTTTCGGGCGGTCTTCATCAGGTGGCCCAGGCCGTAGCCGGTCTGGGCGGAAAGCGGGATGAAGGGGGCAAAGGCCAGATACTTGAGCTGATAACGGAGTTCTTCGAGAAAGTCTTTCTTTTTGACGGTTTTGGCGAGCAGGTCCCACTTGTTGATCCCCACCAGGCAAGCCCGACCCTTTTCAAAGGCCAAACCGGCGATCCGGGCGTCCTGCTCGGTGACTTGATCTTGGGCGTCCAGCAGGATAACCGCCAGATCGCAGCGATCCAGGGTCTTAATGGCCTCCAGAACGCAGTATTTTTCCAGACGGAGCGAGATCCGGGCTTTACGCCGAATCCCGGCCGTATCGATCAACAGGAATTTCTGCCCCTGGAATTCGAAGGGGGTATCAATCGCATCGCGGGTGGTCCCGGGAACGGGACTGACCATCACCCGCTCCACACCCAACAGGGCATTGACCAGGGAGGACTTGCCCACATTGGGCCGGCCGATGATTGCCAGGGACAGGACCTCTTCCGAGGGGGGGACTTCTTCGATCCGGGGGATGTGACGGGCGATTTGCTCCTCCAGTTCGCCGATCCCCAATCCGTGGAGCGCGGAGACCGGCAGCAGCTTTTCGATGCCCAATCGGTAAAATTCACCCAGGTTGTCTTCTCGACCGGCGTGGTCCACTTTGTTGACGGTATAGATAACCGGTTTAGCCGTCCGGCGCAGGCGTTCCATTACCATTTCGTCGGTGGGGGTTAAGCCGATCCGTCCGTCTCCGACGAAGACAATGAGGTCGGCCTCATCGAGAGCCACCTCGATCTGCTCCTGCATGCCTTCTCCGAGCGGAGAACGATGATCCCATTCAAACCCACCGGTATCCACCAAGGTCAGGGACTTCCCCTCCCAATTCAATTCTTGGTAATTACGGTCCCGGGTGACCCCCGGCTGGTCGTCTACCACGGCTTTTTTTCTCCGGATCAGCCGATTAAAGAGAGTCGATTTCCCCACATTCGGGGCCCCCACCAGGGCAACGATGAATCCCATTAAAGCTCCTTTATGATCTTTCTCAAGTGACGGTAGGGTCTAAAAAGGTCGTTGCTCACCCAAACCTTTAAATTCTCCACCGCCGCCGGGATGTAGGTTTCAAAATAGGTTTTCCCTTTAACGCGGCTCAGGAAACTGAAGGCCCCCAGGATCTGCAAATTCCGCTGAAAACCGATGACTTGGTAATGTTCCCTAAAACTAGAAGCTGAAACAACACGTTTTCCTGGAAAGTTCCTGCAAATAACATGTTAGCAATTTTTCCTGAACAGTCCTGGAAAGCCCCGCATAGGGGTCGATCAAGAGGGAGGCCAGATCGTACTGCGGGGGGCCCAGCCGGCCTCCCTGAAAATCAATAAAGCCGAAACCATCCGCCAACACCATAATATTACGCGATTGAAAGTCCCGGTAAAGAAAAAAACGCGATTTTTCCTGATCCACCCGCAGGGCGATCTCCTTGAATTGGGTCAGGGCCGCCGAATCGATCTTCTTCCGGCCCAGAAATCCCTGGAGAAAGGAACGGATAAAATATTCGCTTTCCCGTTCCCAGGAAAAAAGACCGTCGTAAACAGGAGTATCGTAACACTGCCGGGGATCAAAGCCCTGGAAACCATCTACTTGAATCCTAACCAGATGCTTTATTATTTCCTTGTAAGTATATGTTAAATCGTTTTTTTTAATATTTATCCAATCCTCCAGAGTAATATCCCCGAAATCCTCCAGCAAAAAGATTCCCAATCGTCGATCATAGTCTTTGATGGCCGGTGTATGAATCCCCCGGGACGCTAAATGTCGCCCGATATAATAGAAAGAACCGTTTTCCGAAGGAACACCAGTCCTTCCGCCGGGATGATCAACCAGTATGGAGGTTTTTTGGCCCGCTCTTACCCGGTAAACCTTTCGATCAGACCCGTCTCCTTTCAGACAGTGAATAGCTATCCGACCGGTATAGCCGAAAGCGGTCGGAAGTATAGACTTCAAGTAATGGGTTAGTTTTCTCATTTCAGCTCTTCAGAACAGAATTTGTGGGCTGCCGAATCGCGTGCAACTCACCCATCCACATGCACGAGTGACTCCAGCGAAAAGCCCAGAATTCGGCGTGTATGAGTACGTGTACGAGTACGGCGCCAACATTTCTGCTCCGCTAATCTCCAGTCAGGCTTCGCTGCCAGGCATTGCTCATTGCGGGTTTCCTCACTCGTACATAATCGTACACAATTAATTCTTGATTATTAATTCAGGTTAAGATTACCATCAAATAATACCTCCCACCAAATCACCTGTAACCACTCGGTCCTCCGAGACTATGGCGCCCTCTATCCGGACCCCTTCCAGCACAGTGACCCGATCCCAGAGGATGGTGTTCCGCAGGCGACAGCCTTTACCGAGTCGGCAATTTTCACCCACGGCACCCCACCCTTCCAACCGCACCCCTTCCCCGAGTTGGGCCTGCGGATGAAGGCACCAGCCCGGAGGATTAGATGCAGCTTCTCGGCCGGGAACGAGAAACGAAGCGGTCTTGCCGGTCAGGATGTCCTCGTGTAAAGCCCGATACGATTCGAGGGTCCCCATATCCCTCCAGTAATGTCCATTCACCCGAAAAGCCCAGAGCGGTATCCCCCGGCTTATCAGGGTCTGATAGACCGGGATGATATCATAGGGTGCCAACGGCGGAAGATAATCGAAAATTTCCCGATTAAGAATATGAATTCCGGTAAAGGCCCATCGGCCCTCGGAGGAGGTCCGCAGCGCCCGGATCCGCCCCGGCTCATCCACCGCGATGTTGTTGAAAAACGGGTAATCGTGCACCACCAGCGTTATCGGTCCCTGATGTTTCCGGTGGAATTCGGCGGCCGCGGACAAATCGACATCCGTGAGGATATCGCCGTTCACCACCAGAAAGGGATCGGAGCGCCAGAAACCTTCGGTATTCTTAATCCCTCCCCCTGTTCCCAGAAGCACCGGCTCCCGGCGGAGTTGCAGGTCTTCGAATCGACCCCGATGATCGGATTGGGTCAGAAAGGATTCGATCTGTTCGGAAAGATGATGGGAATTCAGTATCAGCCGCCGGACCTGAAAATGGGCCAGGTTCTCAAAAATCCAGGCCAGCAGCGGACGGTTGAGCAGCGGGAAGAGAGGCTTAGGCTTTACCAAAGTAAGAGGGAGGAGTCGGGTGCCCTCCCCTGCCGCTAAAACCATAGCCTCCACTGGGTGCCCTTTCTTTGTCTCGGCCCAGGACCGGCTCAGATTCCCAGGTAGGCTTCCTTGACGTGGGGGTTGTTCAGGAGTTCCTTGCCGGTCCCCTCCAGGACGATCCGGCCGTTCTCCATGACGTAAGCCCGGTGGCAGAAAGAGAGCGTATTCTTAACATTTTGTTCCACCAGCAGGATGGTCACGCCTTCCTCATTGATTCGTTGGGCAATATGAAAGATTTCCTGGACCAGGATGGGGGCCAGACCCAAGGAAGGTTCATCCAGCAGCAGGATCTCCGGGAGGGACATCAGTCCCCGGCCGATGGCGCACATCTGCTGTTCCCCGCCGCTCATGGTCCGGGATTGCTGCTTGCGGCGTTCTTCCAGGCGGGGGAAAAGCCGGTAGACTTCCTTCATGGACTGCTGGCGTTTGGCCTTGGCCTTGGGGCTCAGGGACCCCATGATCAGGTTTTCCTCGACGGTCATCTCCGGGAAAAGCCTTCGGCCCTCCGGCACATGGGCTAACCCCAGTTCGATCATCTTGTGGGCCGGGACCTGGTTCAAGACCTGGCCTTTATACTCGATGGATCCCTTAGAAGGCCGCAACAACCCGGAAATGGTCCGCAGGGTGGTGGATTTCCCGGCGCCGTTGGCCCCGACCAAGACCAGAATTTCCTTCTCCTGGACCTCAAAAGAGACATCCCAGAGGACTTGCACATCGCCATAAGATACATCGATATGATTGATCTTAAGCATTTTCATCCTCCCCCAGGTAGGCCTCAATCACCTGCTTATTCTGGGCAATCTCTTTCGGTGTCCCGCTGGCGATGGGCTGGCCGTGGTTGATGGCCAGGATTCGTTGGGAAATGGTCATGATGACTTTCATGATATGTTCGATGACGATGATCGTCACTCCCCGTCGGTTGATCTCCTGGATCAATTCAATGGCCTGATCTACTTCCTTAGGGGTCAACCCGGCGCAGGTCTCGTCCAGGAGCAGCACCTTAGGCTGGGTGGCCATGGCCCGGGTGATTTCCAATCGTTTGCGCAAACCGATAGGCAATCCCTTGGCTTGTTGATCCTTGTAGGGCAGGAGCCCGCAGAATTCAATCATTTCCAGGGCCTGCTTCTGGGCCTCTTTGATGCTGTTGACCCGGCAGAAGGCGGAGGCCACTACGTTTTCCAGCACCGTCAGACGGGCCAGGGGTTTGACCACCTGGAAAGTCCGGGCAATGCCCAAATGGCATATTTTATGGGTCTTCAAGCCCTTGATGGATTGTCCGTTCAAAAAGACGTCCCCCGAGGTCAAGGGAAAATAATTATTGATCAGATTGAAAGTAGTGGTCTTCCCGGAGCCGTTGGGTCCGATCAGACCGAAGATTTCACCCTGTTCCACCTGGAAGCTGACGCCGTTCACGGCACTCAGGCCCCCAAAATATTTCACCATATCCCGGGCTTCAAAAATAATCATGAGCCGCCCTCCGCTGCTTTTCGGGTAAAGAGGCGCTTAATCTTTACCCAATCGCCCACTACCCCGTTGGACATGAAGAGGATGGTCAGGACCACCAGCAGACCGAAGGCCATCGCATGTCCCTGGCTTACCCATTTGGGGGCCAGACCGAAAATGGCGGTTCGAAAAAGCTCCTGAATCCCCACCATGATCAACGCCCCCAGGGCCGGCCCCCACAGGGTGGCGACCCCGCCGATAATCCCGACCAGAATGGCCTGGATGGAAATGTCGTGGAGGGCAAAGACGATGGAGGGGTCAATGAAACCCATGTAGTTCAAATAAAAGGCCCCCACCGTTCCGGTAAAGAAGGAACTGATCATCAGCGAGACGTTCTTATAAAGGGCGGTATTGATTCCCAGGGATTCGGCGGCATCCTGATCCTCCCGGATGGAAACGAAATAGTAACCCCATTTGGAATGCATCACCAGAGAGATGACTCCCAGGCAGAGGGCCGCCAGTCCTAAAACCAGATAATAATAAGGCAACTTGCTGGAAAAGGTCTGAATAACCAGGATGCCGACCATGCCCTCGGTAAAATCAACCCAGTTGTTGGCGATGAGGCGCAAGATTTCCCCGGAGGCCAGGGTGGCCAGGGCGAAATACGGGCCTCGCAGCCGGAAACACAGGTAGCCGATCAGCAGGGCCAGGAGGATGGCCGTCCAGCCTCCCAGGACCATTCCTAACCAGGGGGAGAGTTCCAGTTTGGTATGCAGGATCCCGGCGGTATAGGCCCCCACTCCAAAAAAGGCGGCCTGCCCGAAGGAGACCTGACCCGTATAGCCGGCGATCAGGTTCCAGCATGACCCGATGATCACCCACATCAACACCAGGATCATGAGGTGAATATAATAGTCCTGCTTGACGAAGAGTGGCAATAGCCCGGCGAGTACAAAAATAATCAGGTATTTTATGATTCCTCTAGACGACTCCATCGCTCCGCTCTCCCTAAATTTTGGTGAACCGTTTCAGCCCGCCGGGGATAAAGATCAAGACCAGGAGAAAGATGATCATGCCCACCGCGTCTTTATAGCCCATGGAGATATAGGTAGCCCCCAGAGACTCGGCAATCCCGAGGGTCAGTCCGCCCAAGATCGCTCCGACGGTGCTGCCCAGCCCCCCCAGGATGGTAATGACAAAGGCCTTCAGGGTGAAGGCCCCTCCCAGGTCCGGGAAAAGATAGTAGATAGGAAGCAGCAGGCTGCCGGCGGCCGCCGTCAGAGCGGCTCCCAGGCCGTAGGTGGCATAGGTGATTTTTTGCTGATGGATGCCCATCAGGACCGCCGCGTCTTTATCCTGGGCCGTTGCTCGAATGGCTCGGCCGGTATCGGTTTTCATTAAAAAGAAAAAGAGGGCGACGGTAATCACGATGGCGATCAGGAAGGCGACGGCCAGCGGAAAATTGAAGGAAATTTCCCCCAGGTAAAAGGCCTTATTGGAATAGCCGGTGCGGACCGACTGGTAGTTGGAGGAAAAGATAAAGCGCATGGTTTCGGTCATGCAGATGCCGATCCCCACCGTCATCAGGACCTGGTTTTCCGGGAGAATGGATTCCCGGCCGATCAGGGGGACCAGGAGATATTTGCCGATGAAGAAGGACAGTATAAAAAGGGACGGCATGGTGATCAGCAGGGCCAGGTAAGGATCGATGCCGAAAACCTGGTAACAGACCAGCGTGATGTACATGGAGACCATCATAATCTGCCCGTGGGCCAGGTTGATGATGCCCATGACGCCCATGATCAGGGTCATGCCGATCCCGATCAGGGCGTAAAGGCCTCCGATCAGAAACCCGGCCACGACGGTTTGGGTAAAGACTAGCATAGTCGTTTCCTTGCCAGTTAGGTTGGTTGGAGGGGCAGGCGGTCCCCCGCCTGCCCGTCAGTCAATCGGGAAATCACTATTTCAGTTATCTACTCTTCCAGGGCTTATGGGGAAAAACATAGGCGGCCGTGGCGTATTGTTTCGGCCAGACACATTCCATCTTTCCCTTGATCCACTGGACCAGGTAAGTCGGCAGCTTATTCTGGTTGGTCTTTCTTACCGTAAGCCAAAAATTTGACCGGTCCGAAAACGGTCATCAGGTCCGTGGCCGCCAAGGCCTGGCGGATATCATCCGGCGAGAAGGATTTGGTCCTTTTCAGAACATCGGCAATCACCTGCATGGCGGCATAGGCTTCGGCCCCGTGGTATTCGGTTTCTTTTCCGAACGATTTTTTATAATTGGCAAAATATTCCTTGGCCCCCGGAAAAGGCAGGGTCGGAATCCACAGGTCGGCCGAAAAAACCCCCTCGGCCGCTTTGCCGGCATTTTGGTAGAACTCCGGCAGCGTGAACCCCGCCCCGCCGCCGACGAACATTTTCGGATTGATGTCCAGCTCCATGGACTGGCGCATGATCAAGGAGGCGTCCATCACATAGGAGATCATGTAGATCAAATCGGGATTGGCGTTCTTGACCTTGATCAACAGGGGCTTGAAGTCCACGGCCCCGTGTTCATACCCTTCCTTGAGGGCCACCTGCACGCCCATGGCCTTCAAGGTTTTATCGGCGTCTTTGGAACCGCTGGTCCCGAAGAGGGAATTTTCGTAAAGGATGACCGCCGTCTTCGGTTTGGCCACTTCCTTGTAAAAGCTTTCGGCCGCATCGGCATACTCGCTCACCGAGGGATTGAGCCTGAAAATATAATTCCAGCCTTTTTCGGTAATATCATCGGCTGAACCGGTGTTAATCAGGAAGGGCATCTTTTTTTGCTGGGCCACCCCGGAGATGGCATAGGTTTCCGAACTGCCGTAGCCCCCGCCCAACAGGACTACCCCATCCTTGGAAATCAGCTTTTCCACCGCGGCTCTGGCGATATCCGGCTTGCCGGTGTCATCCTCAAAGAGCAGTTCGATCTTTTTGCCCTTGACGCCGCCGGCCTTGTTGATCTCGTTTAGGGCCATGACAAAGGAGTTTTTTTCAATCTCCCCGAATTTGGCCTTTTCTCCGGTCAACGGAAGGATAATTCCGACCTTAATGACCTCCTGGGCGTTGGTCGGGGCCGGCCCCCAAATCAACCCGGTCAGCAACAAAAAAAATGCCCCCCAGACAACCCAACGATTTCCTCTGCCCATAACGCGCCCTCCTCCTTTAGTTTGGTTATAAACTCGAAATAAGAAGATTTGAAACAAAAATTCAAATATTTTTGGTCTGCATCTTGAATGGCTCTCCCCTCGCCGGCTTGCGTCGCGGTCGAACCAGGCCTGAACAAGTAATGCAAGTTTTAACAATGAGTTATTAGACAATTTCTGTCAAGCTGTTTTTTTAACCCGCTGCCCTCCGCCGCCCGTTTCCCCTAAATTCCTTGACGAAGTCCCGCGAACCGTTTACATTTTCAAGTATGGCTAATCAAGACCTGGACTTCGAAATTGAAAAAACCATCGGGGAAAACCTGCGGGAACTGACCATTCCCGAGGTCTTGCCGCTGCTTCCGGTGCGGGACGTGGTGATTTTTTCCAATATGATTCTGCCGCTGATTGTTTCCCGGGAAGGGTCCATTCAGGCCGTGGAAAAAGCCCTGGTCCATGATCGTCTGGTTTTTCTGGTGGCCCAGAAAAACCAGACCCAGGAAGACCCGGGGCCGGAAGACCTTTATGCCGTCGGCAGCGTGGCCTTGATCCTACGGATGATGAAACTGAACGACGGACGGTTAAAGATTCTGGTTCAAGGTATTTCCCGGGCCGAGACCCTGAAGTTCCTCGAACAGCGTCCCTCCTTCCAGGTTCAGCTCAAAGCCCTTCCCGACCTGGAGGTGACCCGGGAGTCGGTGGAAACCGAGGCCCTGATGCGTACGGTGCGGGAGCAAAGCGAAAAAATCCTCTCCCTCAAAGGTTTGCTCTCCCAGGATGTCATCGCCATTTTGAACAGCGTGGAGGAACCCGGCCTGCTGGCCGATCTGGTGGCCTCCAACCTGCGTTTAAAAATTGAAGAATTCCAGCGACTCCTGGAGTTGGTGGACCCCCTGGAGCGACTGCAAAAGGTATACGAACATCTAGGCAAGGAACTGGAAGTGTCCACGGTTCAGGCCCGCATTCAATCCGAGGCCAAGGAGGAAATGTCCAAGGGCCAGCGGGAGTATTTTCTTCGAGAACAAATGCAGGCCATTCGCCGGGAACTGGGGGAGTATGACGAGCGCCAGCAGGAAGTGACCGAGTACCGGGAGAAGATCAAGAAACTGCATCTGTCCAAAGAAACCGAGGCCGAGGCCCTGAAACAACTGGCCCGGTTGGAACAGATGCATTCCGAATCGGCCGAAATTTCCATCGTCCGGACTTATCTGGACTGGATCGTCAGCCTGCCCTGGGATAAAAAGACGCGGGACAAAATCGATGTCCGCGCCGCCCAGCAAATTTTGAATGAAGACCACTACGATCTGCAAAAGGTCAAAGACCGGATTCTGGAATATTTAAGCGTCCGAAAACTGAACCCCAAGATGAAAGGACCCATCCTCTGTTTTGTGGGCCCGCCCGGGGTCGGGAAGACCTCTCTGGGACGCTCCATCGCCCGGGCCCTGGGTCGGAAATTTATCCGCATCTCCCTGGGCGGAGTCCGGGACGAAGCCGAGATTCGGGGACATCGCCGGACGTATATCGGGGCCATGCCGGGGCGCATTTTATACGGGTTGAAGCAGGTGGGGGTGAACAACCCGGTTTTCATGATGGATGAAATCGACAAGCTCGGGGCCGATTACCGGGGAAATCCCGCCGCCGCCCTGCTGGAGGTCCTGGATCCCGAACAGAACTTTGCCTTCAGCGATCATTACCTGAGCCTCCCCTTTGACCTGTCCTCGGTCATGTTCATCACCACGGCCAATATGACCGATCCGATCCCCTCGGCCTTGCGGGACCGGATGGAGATCATCGAGATTCCCGGCTATTCCGATGACGAAAAACTTCATATCGCCCTTTCGTATCTTTGGCCGCGCCAGGTTCGCGAACATGGTCTGGACGAGAAGCGCCTGACCATTCATAGCCAGTCCCTGCTGAAGATTATCAACGAGTACACGGAAGAAGCCGGGCTTCGCAATTTGGAGAAAGAGCTCGGGGCCATTTGCCGGAAAGTCGCCCGGAAGGTGGCCGAGGGGGAAAAGGGCGCTTTCAAGGTCACTCCCAAAACCTTGTACCGTTATCTCGGCCCTCCAGTGTTTTTGCCCGACGAAATCCGTAAAAACCACGAAGTGGGAGTGGCCACCGGCTTAGCCTGGACGCCCAGCGGGGGGGAAGTGCTCTACGTGGAAACGACGATCATGAGAGGCAAAGGCAATTTCCTGCTTACCGGCCAATTGGGGGAAGTGATGAAGGAATCGGCGCAGGCCGCCCTCAGTTATGCCCGGTCGCGCAGTCGTCAGTTTCAATTGAAGGAATCCGATTTTGACCTCTTGGATATTCATATCCACGTCCCGGCCGGGGCTATCCCCAAGGATGGCCCGTCAGCCGGCATTACCCTGGCGGTCTCCCTGGTTTCCGCTTTAACCAAGATTCCGGTCAATAAGGATATCGCCATGACCGGTGAAATCACCTTGCGGGGGAAAGTTCTGCCGATTGGGGGCTTAAAGGAAAAAACCCTGGCCGCGATCCGGAACAAAATCAAGATCCTGATTATCCCCGAACAGAACCAGAAGGATTTGGCCGAGATTCCGCGGCCCATTCGGCGCCGCCTGCAGTTTGTTTTGGTCCGGGATATGGATCAGGTCATCGAGCAGGCCCTCATCAAAAAACCGGCACCTAAAAAGAAAGCCGCCGGTAAAAAGGGGCCCCGGGCATGAGCATCGCCTACCTGGACTGTTTTTCCGGCATCAGCGGCGACATGGTGCTGGGGGCCTGGCTGGACCTGGGATTGCCGGCCCCTCTGCTGCGCCGAACCTTAAAAGATCTGGCCTTGCCGCCCTTCCGGCTCCTGATTCACCGTGAGGAACGGGGCGGGCTTTCCGGTTTTCAGGTCTCGATACAGGAGGGAAAAAAGACCCCCCCGCACCGCTCCTATCGAGACCTGCGAACGCTGCTTGACCGAAGTTCCCTGCCTGCGGAAATCAAACAGCCGGCCCTCGACGTCCTGCGCCATCTGGCAACCGTGGAGGGTCGAATTCATGGGCGAGAGGTGGAGGAGGTTCATTTTCACGAGATCGGCGCCTTGGACACGATCATCGACGCAGTCGGGGCGGCCCTGGGATTCCACTATTTTCAAGTGAATTCGGTCTGGGCCTCGCCGCTGCCCGCGGGTCGAGGGTGGGTTCAGAGCCAACACGGCCCCTTGCCTCTACCGGCCCCGGCTACACTGGCCCTCTTGGAAGGGGCGGCGCTGGTCCCCTCCGGTCTGGAGAAAGAACTGGTTACCCCCACCGGCGCGGCGATCGTCAAAACCTGGGTCCGGCACTTCGGCCCCCCCCCCGCCTGTACCTTGACGAAGGTGGGCTACGGTTTGGGACGCCAGGAACTTTCCGACCGCCCCAATGCCCTGCGGATCTGGTTGGGAGAAGGAACTCGGTCCGCCGAACAGGAAAAAGTAACGGTCCTGGAAACCAACATCGACGATATGAACCCGCAATGGTATGATTATTTGTTCGAACGTCTCTTTCAGGCCGGGGCACTGGATTGCCTGTTGCTGCCCTGTCAGATGAAAAAAAACCGTCCCGGGATCCTGCTCCAGGTCCTCTGCCGGCCGACCGACCGAGAATTTCTGATGGGAATCCTGCTGGCTGAAACCACAACCCTCGGTGTTCGATTTTATGAGGCGCAACGGCAAATCCTGTCCCGGAAAACCGAACGTGTGGCAACACCCTGGGGAAACATCGGTCTGAAGCGGTTTGAGCGCCCCGGTCTCGCCAAGCGATCCTCTCCGGAGTTTACTATCGAGTATGAGGATCTGAAAAGCCTGGCGACCCGGCAACATAAATCCCTTAAGGAAATGGAAACGCTCGTGCGCTCCTACCTGGCCCGGCACAAATCCGCTTGCACCCCTTAACCGCTTTTGTTAGAATACTAAATCCCCCCGAAGCGCCATTCTCCGGGGGAACTTATTTTGAAAGGGAGTTATTTTATGGACCGTACGCCCATTACCAAGGAGGGCCTTGAACGCCTGCGGGAGGAATTGCGCCGACTGGAAACCGAAGGACGTCCGTCGGTGATCAAAGCGATTGCCGAGGCCCGTGCCCACGGAGACATCTCGGAAAATGCCGAATACCATGCCGCTAAAGAACGGCAGGGATTTATTGAAGGGCGCATCGCCGAACTGCATTCTAAGATTGCCACTTCCGAAGTTATCGATTGTTCCAACCTGCCGAGCGACCGGGTGATCTTCGGCTGTACCGTCCATATCAATGACCTGAATACCGGGGAAGAAATGAAATTGCGCCTGGTCGGTCCGGATGAATCCAATGCCGACCAGGGAGAAATTTCGGTCATCTCCCCCATGGGCCGGGCCCTGATCGGTAAGGAACCCGGTGACGAAATCCAGGTCAAGACCCCCGGGGGCGTGCGGCAACTGGAAATTTTGGATATCCTCGGCTAAACGCTAAAATATTTTTGCGCTGGATGGACTTTGGAAGGGTCACGGAAAAAAATGTTCGGCGTTCATTTTTCAAAACACCCCGCTTGCTGATCCCCTCGCGATGGCTTCGTTGTTGAATTGGGACGTCACCTTTTTCTATTGGATCAACCAGGGGCATCAAAATGCCTTCTTTGATCGGGTGATGCCCTATATCACCGAATTTGATCACTGGAAATTTTGGTTTTTGGGCGCCTGGCTGATCTGGTTCGTACTGGGGAGGGAAGCAGACCCGGATCACCCTGGTCCTCTTAGTCCTGCTGGTGGGTCTCCTGGATACCAGCAACAGTTTTTTTTTCAAACACCTCTTCGCCCGGTTGCGGCCCTGCAACGCCTTGTCCGACGTCCGGATATTCTGGCCCTGTCCCCGTTCTTTTTCCTTTCCCTCCAACCATGCCGCCAATGTCTTCGGTGGGGTTTTTTTTCTATCCTATATTTACCGCCGCTGGGCCTTCGGCTTGATTTTTATCGCCCTGCTGGTGGGGTACTCCCGGGTCTACGTGGGGGAACATTTTCCTCTGGATGTGGTCGGCGGGGCGGTTCTGGGTGCGATCGGGGCCGGGGGGATGCTCGTATTGCGTTACCAGATCCTGCAATGGTGGCAAGCCGGGAAGCCTTCAGCGGACGAAACCGGGCGCCCTATTGCTCCACGGAAGGGTTAGGATCGCGCGGGATCGGAATTTTTCCCACGGTGGTATCTTTCTCCAGGTCTTTTTTGGATTCGGTGGTTTTGGCTTTTCCCGGGAGGTTATGGATTTGGCGCAGCAGGCCGTCCATGTCCTCTTTCTGCCTGGCATAAAGATCCTTCACCGTATATTCCAGATAAGCAATCCGGTTTTCGAAGGTCCTCATTTTGGTCGTAAAAAGCCGTTGCAGGATCCGGACGGCCCCCAAAACCGCTATCAGCAACAGGACCAGGAGGATGGAATTCAAGAGGGGATAATTAATCACCAGCCTCCCCTGGTAGACCGGCGGCGACGCCGAAACCCCCTGTCCCCAGACGCTGGAAACCTCAAAAACCTTTATCATCAGGGCTACGGCGATTCCCTCCGAACTTTCACCCCGAGCCGGTCCTCAATTCCGGCGATGGTCCAAAAGAAGTCAGGCTCCAAAAAGCAACCCCCAGCAACCCCAGGATCAGCCCCTTTTTCAGGCAGGTTCCCATCGGTTTCCCTCCGATTTGGTTAGGTGCTCACAAAGGCAGTTCTGATGGAGCGATGGAGTAATGGAGCACTGGAGTGATGGTCCAAAAAACCATTGCGTCCAGTGCTCGATTACTCCACCTTTAGGATATGGTTAGGTTTTGGTCTTCCCCTTTTCCAATCGGCGCTTCTCCTCATCTCGAATTTCACGGCGCAGGAGTTTGCCCACCTTGGATTTGGGGAGCATATCCCGGAACTCAATGTACTGGGGAATCTTGTAGGCCGCCAGCCGTTCCCGGCACCATTTGATCAACTCGGTTCCGCCCACGCCTTTGGCGTCGCTTTTCAGGACCACGATGGCCTTGATGCGTTCCCCTACCTTGGGGTCGGGGATCCCTACCGCACAGGCGCCGATGACCGTGGGATGATCCTGCAAGACGGCCTCGATCTCCGAAGCGGAAACCCGATAGCCTTTAAATTTGATGATGTCCGCCAGTCGTTCCACATAAACCAGATCGCCCTGTTCGGTCCGGCGGACAAAATCCCCCATCCGGTAATACGGCTGCCCGTTAAGGGGAATGTAGGCCTTGGCGGTCTCCTCCGGTTTATTCCAGTATTGCTTCAGGGTAAACTCGGAAGTGACCAGCAATTCGCCCACCTCCCCGGTTGGGACCGGCGCCAGGGTTTCCGGGTCCACTACCAGACACTGCCTGGACTGGAGGGGGGTCCCGATGGATTGGGGATCCGGTTCGCGGTCCAGACGGCTGTAGGTGATATGCCCGACCTCGGTGGAACCATAAACCTGGTAAATGGACTGTCCGACGGTTTCCTTCCAGCGATGAGAGACTTCCACGGGCAGCATATCGCCGCCGCAAAAGCAGTATTTTAAACTCCTTAGGTCGTAACGTCCCAGACGGTCGTTTTCCAGGATCATCCGATAGAGGGTGGGTACCCCTAAAAACCAACGAACCTGGAACCGTCGGATGTCTTCCAGGATGGCGTCCACTTGGGGAACGGGCATCAGGATGGTGGTATTGCCCTGATTCAGGCCCACGGCCATAAAAAAGCCCAAAGCCATGATATGAAAGAGAGGGTTGACGGCGATATAAGTATCCGCGCCTTCCCGCACATAACCTTGGATTACATCCTCCATGATATCCTGGATGTAGGAAGTCATCCCCTGATGGTTTCCCGGGACACCCTTGGGAAAACCGGTGGTTCCACCCGTATATAAAATGTACGCCAGATCATGAGCAGGATCGATTTTTACGGGAGGTGGGTCGGAGGATATTTTCAGCAAATCCCGGAATGAGAAAATCCCCTGCCCCCCTTCGACCTTGCCTCCGGGGATCTTGTCGAACAGGGTGCCGATGGCCCGCTTCCAGAACGGCAGGAGTTCCGCCAGATTGGTGACGATCACCCGTTTTAAAGGCGTGCGGGCCAGGATTTCCTTCACGTAGCCGAAATTGGTGTCATGGCAGATGATCGTCTCGGCCCCGGCATCCTTGATCATATATTCGATCTCATGAGAGGTGTAGATGGGGGAAATCGGCATGACCACCGCCCCGATTTTCTGAATCCCCAAAAAGGCCACCACCCATTGGATGCAATTGGAAATATAAATGGCCACCCGATCTCCCGGTTTAACGCCCAGGTGGGATAATCCGGCGGCAAAGCGTCGGGCCAACAGGTTCAGTTCCCGATAGGAGAACTTCTCCCCCAGAAAAACCACGGCCGTGTTCCGGGGATATTTTTCGGCCATGGCCTCAAATCGAGCAATGACCGTTTCATTCAAATAAGATCGGGAATGCATGGTAAACAGCCCTATTAACTAAATGAACGTCGAACATCGAACATCGAACGCCCAACCTCGAATGAAAAACAAAGCGCCATTGAACATTCGATGTTGGAGTTCGATGTTCGATGTTCATTCTATTAACCGCACCGGCTTAAACCCCGAAATAGGCGGAGCGCACGTCGGGATTGTCCATTAGTTCCTGGCGGGAGCCTTCCATCACGGCCGCCCCGTTTTCCAGAATATAGGCATAATCGATAATGGGCAAAAGCGGGCGGGCATACTGTTCGGCGACTATAATGGCGATTCCCCTTTCGTTTCGAATCTCCCGGATCGACCGAACCAGCATGGCCTGGACCAGCGGACTCAAGCCCATGAGCGGTTCATCCAGCAAAAGAATTTTGGGTTGCGCCATGAGCGCACGACCGATGGCCAGCATCTGCTGCTCGCCGCCGCTTAAAAAGCCGCCTTCCCGGTTCTTCAACGGCACCAAGGCCGGGAAAATCTTAAAAACGTAATCCAGGGTTTCCTTTTTTTGCCGGGTGGAAGCCAGGTAACCGCCGATGGCTAAGTTCTCCAGAACCGTGCTTTCCGGAAAGATCCGGCGCCGTTCCGGGCAGAGGATGATCCCCTCCCGGGCCCGCCGGCTGGGTTTAAGATCCATCAGGTCCCGCCCCTGGAAGGTCACCTGTCCTAAGACCGTGATCCGCTCGCCTCCGGCCATCTCCTCTTTTCGTTTAATATCCAGAATGATGCCGGAGATTACGTACATCAGCGTCGATTTCCCGGCGCTGTTGGCGCCGAAAAGGCCGACGATCTGATCCGGACCGCACTTCAAGCCCACGTTGTTCAGGGCCAGCATATTTTCATAAAAAACCATCAACTCCCGGGCTTCAAACATAATCGGACAGATCCTCCGAACCGAGATAGGCCTCCTTCACTTTCTCATCGGCCATCACCACCTCCGGCAGGCCTTCGGATAATTTCTGGCCGAAATTCAAAACCATGACCCGGTTGGCCACCCGAAAGAGCTCCTTTAAACGGTGTTCTATCATGATCAGGGTGATCCCCTCCATTTGCAGTCGTTCCAGCAGGGGGATCATACTGGCGATCTCGCTCATGCTCAGTCCGGAAAAGACCTCATCGCAGAGGATCAATTCCGGTCGCAAGGCTAGGCAGCGGGCCAATTCCAGCCTTTTTAAATATCCGGTCGGCAGGGTCGAGGCCATTTTATAGGGGACTTGGGAATCACGCTCGAAACCGATCTCCTCCAGGATATCGATCCCCACCGTGTCGCGGTCCCCCAGTTTACCTCCCCCCCGCCAGCCGCCGGTGCGCCGGGCCCGGGGAGAGAACAAGGGAATGATCAAATTCTTATAGGCGGGCAGGCTGTAATAGGGTCGCATGATCTGAAAGGTCCGGGTAACCCCCAGGTCGGCGATTTTATGGGGCGGGCGGTTGGTAATATCCCGTCCCTTGAAAAGAACGTGGCCGGAGTTGACCCGGACAAATCCGGTGATGCTGTTCACCAGGGTGGTCTTGCCCGAACCGTTCGGTCCGATGATACCGAAGATGTCCCCGGGAAAGACCTGGAAGCTGACCCCGGACAGGGCCTGAATGCCCCCGAAGGCTTTACTGATATCTCGGACTTCCAGCAAGGGTTCCACACTCATACCTTGATCCATTTTTCAAACTGATGGTATTTGCGTTGGCCGTAGACCATGATCCCTTCGCTGCGAAAGACGATAAAGGCCATCAGGATCAGAGAATAGAAGACGATGCGCAAGGTGCCGAAGGCCCGCAGCAGTTCGGAGATGGGGACCAGGATCAGGGCCCCGAGGACCGGCCCGACCAGAGTCCCGCCGCCCCCGATGACGGTCGCGGCGATGGGGATGATGGAGAAGTCCAGGGCCAGGGTGGAGATGCCGGCCCACATGTAGATATGGACCAGATAGGCCCCGGCCAGGCAGGCCAACCCCGAGGAGATGAAGACCGCCATGGTCTTATAGAAAGTGATGCTCAGACCGGAGGCCTTGACCGCCTGGTCGTTGTCCTTGACGGCCCGGAAGACCAAGCCGATATCCATGTTGACGAAGCGGCGCAACCCGAATAGGGCCAGCAGGATAATCACAATCAGAGAATATTGTTCCACCCAGCGGTTGGGAAAACCGGCGACGCCCAGGATCCCGTCCGTGCCACCGAAGATATTCAAGGCCTCGATGATGCGGGCCGCCAACAGGGGATACATCAGCGTTACGATGGAGAAGTAAACCCCTCGGAGCGGCAGGCAGGGTATGATCAGCAGGGTGCAGAAAACGGCCCCGCCGATGGTGGCCAGGGGGATGGAAAAGAGCGGGGAGAGACCGAACTGGGTATTCAAGAGGGCTGCCAGATAACCGCCCACGCCGACAAAAAAAGCCCCACCCAAAGAAACCAGGCCGACGAAATGGGTCAGAAAATCGAAACTGAGGGCCAGCAGGGCGTAAATAGCGACAATGGAGATTACCCGCTGCCAATAGGGGTTGGTGACGACCAGGGGCAGGAGCAGGAGCCCCACGATCAGCACCAACCGGGGGATGACCAGGTAGGTGATCTCCTTCCAGCCGGTAATGGCATAAATGCCGCTGGTGCGGACCTTGATTCCACGATCCAGACGTTCCCGGCGAACAGAGGCGTGGGCCACGGTTAGACCCTCTCTTCCAATTCTTTTTGGCGGCCGAAAAGACCGGATGGTTTAAGAATCAAGGTAACGATGATGGCCAGCAGGGCCACCACGATTTGAAAATGGGACTCGACATAAACCACGGTCAAGATCTGGGCGAAGCCGATGACAAAGGCCGCCAGCACCGCCCCCACCCAACTGCCCAGTCCGCCGACGATACAGACGGCAATGGCCATAATCAGCACATTGTAACCGGCTTCCACCACGATGTTGCCCAGAGGCAGCAGGGCGATGGCCGCCAAACCGGCCAGCATGGAACCCATGCCCATGGCCACCACGGCCATGCGGTCGGAGTCGATGCCCAGCATCATGGCCGCCCGTTCATCCTGGGCCATACCCCGCAGGGCCAAGCCGATGCGGTTGAAATGGGTAAACAGCCAAAGCAGGGCCATGACCACCACCCCGATCCCGACCACCAGGAGCCGCTGGTAGTCGACCATCACCCCGCCCACTTCCCAGGTTCCCTCGATGAAGACCGGCAGGGTATAGGTCAGGCCCTTGAATCCCCCCCAGCGCAGGCCCTCCAGAATGGCCAACCCAATAGCATAGGAGGCGATAATCTCCGAGGTGGCCATGCCCCGGACGCGAATCAGAATAAAATAATAGATAGCGGCCCCGATCAGTCCGATGGCGATTAAGGCCAGGGGAATGGCCCAGAGGTACGGCAGGCCCAAGGTGCGCATCAGGGTCCAAACGATAAACCCGGTGATCACATAAAGGGCCCCGTGGGCAAAATTGGGCAGACCGCTGATCCCATAGACCAGAGTAAACCCCAGGGCCATCAAGGCCAGGGAAACGCTGTTGACCGTACCGTAAATTAGGATTTCCATTTCAGTGTTTAGGTAAACAATAAAGTTATGAGAATAATCTTTAATAACATTATGGATGAATCAGCGGGTGTGGCTTTTGATGTAGGGGAGGGGTTCATCCCCTCCCGCACCCCACCGAACCGACGACAAGAAAGCTGAATCCTTGATTCCCAAGCTCGGGAGGGGATGAACCCCTCCCCTACAAAACTTATGGCAAGTTAAATTCGAAATTCAAATTTCGAAATTCGAAACAAACTCGAATTCTAAAATTTCGGTCATTTGAATTTGTTTCGGATTTCGTGCTTCGGGTTTCGAATTTGTATTTCCTTACTTTCTTCATCCAGGGCGGCAGCAGAATCTGTCCGGTGGCGATGGAGGTCGGAAACACCACGACCCTTTTCCCTTTCTGCCATTGGAAGATGGTGCCCACGGCCCCCTCCTTGGGATCCAGGCTGGGGATGACCTGATGGGTCTTGGGATCGAAGCGGATTCGCCCGTAAACCCCCATGAGGTCGGTCTTGGCCATGGCCGCCACCACGGCGTCGGCGTCCAAGGTGCCGGCCCGCTCAATGGCGTCTTTAAGCGTATAGACGGCCATGTAGCTGCTCGAGGCGCCGTAACCCTCGGGTTCGATCTTCCAGCGCTTGGTGTAGGCGTCATAAAATTTCATGGTCCAAGGGGTGGCATTAGAAGCGGCGTTCCCGGCATTGACCACATTGGCCAGACAGAATTCGCCCTTACCCTCGGTAGCTTTCCAGAAGCCGGGTTGTTCGGCGGCGGCAATAATGGAACCGAAAGGCAGAGCCGGGACTTTGAGGTCATACCATTGTTTCAGCAGAATGGAGCTTTCGGGCATGTCCATCCAGATCAATATGACCTGGGCCCCCTCTCTCTTGGCCTTCAGCAAGCCCATGGAGAAATCCGTGGTCCCGGTGGGATAGATTTCCGGTTTACCCAATACGGTCCAGCCCTTACCGCTCATGATCTTGGCAATCAGTTCCCCGCCGGCCCGCGCGTGAGCCACATCCTGGACCATGATAAATAACTTATTCAGGCTAAATTTTTTGCCGATCTCTTCCAGGCTGGGGATGATCTCTCCGGTCACCATCCATTTGGCTTCCCCGCTGATGCGGAAACAATATTTGAATTTATCGTAATTTTCCGCCACCCGGGCGTGGTAGGCCGGGGTCAGGGCCCCGGTGGTCAGGATGGAAACCTTCTTGTATTTGGACAGCAGGTCCATAGCGGCCAGAGCCGCTTCCGAACGGACCGGGCCCCCGATAATGAAATCGGCCTTTTTCTCGAGGATAAGTTTTTCCACGGTCAGGAGGGCGTCGCTCACCGGCACCCCGGGTTCCAGATCGCGGGTATCCATCACCGACACTTCAAAGGGCCGCTTGGCCCCCGCCACGTTCACCCCGCCCTTGGCGTTAATCTCCTCCACGGCCAGGCGAATCCCTCGCTCCGCGTCCCAGCCGTAGAGAAAGCCCGTGGCCAGCGGGGCCCCGATGACGATGGGCTTTTCAGCAGCCAGGGTCGATGCGCCGGCGAAAAAGGTTAGGCTGACAAAACAGACCAGGACCCAGGGAACCAAACATTTTGCCTTCATCATGCTCCTCCTTACTTATGTTGGATATCGGTTGCTATCGTAAGACCTACGAGGGAGCTACTCCATGCCTATCCTACTCCTGCAAGAGGTCTGCCAGGGGTCCCAAAAAAAAGATTTGATGCTATTGCAGGGAGTTGAGAAAAAAGCCGGGTAGCCCAACGCTCGATCGACTTGAACTGATTTTACAATTTATGAAAATTTTTTTCAATGGCCTTCTTAAAAAATCGACGCTTCGCCTTTTGGGTGCGTACTCCCCCCTATCTGGTTTGGGCGTTGGGTCTCGACGAAAGGGTTTTCCCAAGGTACTCCGGACTTCGAATCCGGGCCGACCGCATAAACTTTATTCAAAGCAGGCCCATACCCCGAACTATTTGATGCCTCTCAGGCTGGCCCTTCGTCCTGGTCGATTTGAAAACATGGGGGCCGGGTTAGAACCCAAAAAGCAATGGGAAAACCCTTTCGTCGAGACCCAACGCCTACAGAGGCCGATTTCAGATCAAGTAACAGCAAAAGAAAACTAACAAGGCTTCGGATCTATCGCCAATCCATAGGTCTTCAGCTTGTGGCGAAGCGTAGGCCGGGAGATGCCCAGAAGCGCACAGGTCTTCCCCAAATGCCAACGCGTCCGCTCCAATGTCCTGACAATGTACTCCTTCTCCATATCTTTCAGGCTCTGTTCCTTGGGGATCATCTCTTGGAGATGGAGATCAAGCGGCACGCTCCGGCCGAGCAAGGCTTCAACAGGTTCTTCAAGGATTATTTCTCCCTGGGTATTGATCGCCACGTGGGTCAGGATGTTTGTCAGTTCCCGGACATTACCTCGCCAATCGTAGGCCATCATCTTCCTCAGGGCGGCCTCCTCAACCTTCCTGATCCCTTTCCCGAGTTCATGGTTGATTTTTCGCAGGATATATTCCACCAAGAGCGGAATATCCGGTTTGCGCTCCCGGAGGGGGGGACCTGCAGGCCCGCCACCTTGAGCCGGTAATAAAGGTCTTCCCGGAAAGTTCCCTGGCTGACCATCAGCCGGAGATCTTTGTTGGTAGCGGCGATCACCCGGGCATCCGACTTGATCTTTTTTTCACCCCCGAGACGCTCGAATTCTTTCTCCTGTAAAAACCGCAGCAGCTTCGACTGAAGCTCAATAGGGATTTCACCGATCTCATCCAGAAAAATGGTCCCCTTACCGGCGAGTTCGAACTTTCCACGCTTCGACCCGGAGGCCCCGGTGAAGGCGCCCTTCTCATGGCCGAAAAGTTCGCTTTCCAACAGAGACCCTACCAGGGTGGAGCAATCGATCGTTCGGAAGGGATGCTCCCGAGCAGGACTGTTATAATGGATAGCCCGGGCAATCAACTCCTTCCCCGTGCCGGTCTCTCCTTCTATAAGCACCGTGACCCTGTTTTCGGAAAGCACGCCTATGTTTTTGAAAATCTCTTTCATGGTTCGGCTCTGACCGATCACTTTTCCTTTCACATAGGCCAACGCGGGATCGATCCAGAGCGCTTTGCTGGTAGGGGAGGTGTTGAGGGACTTGATGGCCTTATCAATGGCCTTTTCCAATTCCTCCACATCGATGGGTTTAGGAATATATTCGAAGGCCCCGTATTTCACCGCCTTAATGGTTATTTCCATGTCATGAAAGGCCGTCACAATAATGATATTCTTTCGGCCGCTGCGAATCAGTTGTCGCAGCACATCCAAGCCATCCATATCCGGGAGGCGAATATCCAGGATGATCACCTGGGGATCAAAGAGCCCGCATAGCTTCAATCCTTCCGCGGCCGACTGGGCGCAGGCCACGGCGTATCCTTTCTCGGTAAGGAACATCTCCAGGGACTCCAGGAGCGACCGTTCATCGTCAATGATCAGGATTTTTTTATTCTTCACACCTTTTCCCTCAGGGGAATCCTTAGAATGACTCTGGTTCCCCGGGGTTTGCGCAGGGCCAATTCCCCGGTGCCGCCGTGGGCCTCGATAATCTTTTTTACATTGAATAGTCCGAGGCCCGTACCCTTCTTCTTGTTGCTGAAGAACGGATCAAAGACAAAAGGAAGGTCTTCCGGATTGACGCCCGGTCCGTCATCGGTGATTTCGACCTGCCAGGCTCGACCAGCCTCTTTCGACTGTCCGGTGACGATCTCGATATGCCCTCCTTCCGGTAACGCCTCCAAGGCATTCAGGAAGACATTGATCAGGGCCTGCTCGATTTTTTCATGATCCACCGGGATGGAAGGCAGTCTTCGGGCATATCGTTTTTTAACGGCGATCCCTTTCATGCGGATCCGGGCCTCCATGATTTCGAGACAGGAATCCAGGATGCGGTTGATCGAAGCCGGTTGCAGGTTCAACCGTACCGGTCGGGCGAAATCCAGCATCTCTTCGAGAATCCGCTCCAACCTGGATATTTCCTGAATAATGATCTCCATGCGCCGCTGATCATTGCCGCTGAATCCCGCATTTTTCAAGATGATCTGGCTGTTCATCTTCACCGAGGAAAGGGGATTTCGAATCTCATGGGCCAGGGAGGTGGTGAGCTTTCCGATATGAGCCAAACGTTCGGATTCCCGGATCCGCCTCTCCGTTTCCGTTCGTTCCGTAATGTCCCGGCAAATGCCGGCCACCGCGTATTCCCCCTGGTAGAGGATACGTTTCACCTTGTTTTCCGTAGGCAGGGCCAGACCATTTTTGTGACGGCGGAGAAAAACATAGAGGTCCTCCGTATCTTCACCGGCCATCCGCTGCTCATAGAGTTTCTGCACCGCGGGAAGTGATTCAAAAGCGATAAAATCCGTATAGGGTCGGCCGAACATCTCCGGGGAGGAATAGCCATGGAGATCGCAAAAGGCTTGATTGGCAAAGACGATCAGACCCCGCTGATTGACGAAATACCCGTCGTTGATCTCCTCTACCAGGACCCGATACTTTCCTTCGGATTCGGAAAGCTCTCGGGTACGCTTTTCTACTTCCCGCTCCAGGTTTCCAGCGTGTTCCCGGATTTCCTTTTCATGAAGGGACTGAAAGTAATTGCTGAATCGTTTGATGGTATACAGCAGGCAGGTATCCATCCGTTGCAGGGCCTGCAGGAGCCCGTGGCGGTTAAGTTCCTTGACCAGAATCGGGACGAGCACCTTTCGGTAAAGATCATAGGCATTCTGGACGTCCGAGAGGGAAAAACCGCCTTCGAGTCGGAGTCGGGTAATCCACTTGATATGGGCGTCAATCTGAGAATAATCGTCCTGGAGGATCACGGCGAAGTTGGCGTCATACACCCGGGAAACGGTTAGAACCAATTCCTCCAGGGGCCTCTCGCTATAGCGCGGGCTCACTTCCGTTTGCAGACGGCGAACCCACTCGTCAATGATCGGTTCTCGGTGTAGCGTCAGGATAGTTGCCAGATCCATACCGACCAATTTCGTTACAACACGGCCCAGGGTTTGGGAAGAAAGACCTTTTCGTAGAGACTCAACGCATAGCGGTCGGTCATCCCGGCGACGAAATCCGAGGCCCGTTGAGGATCGAGCGGCAAGTCCCCCAATTCCAGTCCGGTTTCCCTTTTAATCTGTTCCGGGGATTCCATCAGGACGCCATACAATTCCTGGATCACTTTCCGGGCCTTGATGAAGTCATAATGCACCCGGCCGATTTCGTAGACCCGCTCGTAGAGAAAGTCCCTCAACGTAGTCATGGCCTTTTGAACCGACGACCCCAGGGACAATTCCCGCGGCAGGCTCTCCCGGCTGTGTTCGACCAGGTCCGTCACCATGGTGTTAATTCGCTGGGAACTGCGGTCTCCCAGTTCAAGGCGGCAATAGGGAGGGATCTCTTGATCGGTGATCAAGCCGCCCCGCAGGGCGTCGTCCAAGTCATGGCTGATGTAGGCGATAATATCGGCGATGCGCACCACCTGCCCTTCCAGTGTGGCCGACCTCTCCTCCGGGTCCTGGGGCAGAATTTCCCCTTTGCCCTTGGAATGCTTCAGAATGCCGTCCCGGACTTCCCAGGAAAGGTTGAGGCCCTCCCCGCCTTTTTCCAGCTCGTCGACCACCCGCAGACTTTGTTGATTGTGCAAAAAACCACCGGGAACGATATCATTCAACACCTCTTCCCCGGCATGCCCGAAAGGGGTGTGACCCAGATCATGCCCCAGCGCGCTGGCTTCCGTCAAATCTTCGTTTAATCCCAGGCAGCGGGCCACGGTGCGCGCGATCTGAGAGACCTCCAGGGTATGGGTCAGACGGGTCCGGTAGTGGTCCCCGGTGGGGGAAAGAAAGACCTGGGTTTTGTGTTTCAGCCGACGAAAGGCCTTGCAGTGGATGATCCGGTCCCGATCCCGCTGAAAAGCAGTACGTAGGGCGCATTCAGGTTCCAGGCGATTCCGCCCCCGGCTCTCATCGCTCCGGCAGGCCCAGGGAGACAGGTACAGCCTTTCCCGTTCTTCAATATTTTCGCGGATGGTCATAGTCTATGGAACAATACTAATTTTTCACAAAAAAACAAGAGCCTATTTTGGGGTCCCTTCGACAGCTCCAATTGGGCATCCGGCGTTGCATCTGTTTTTAGGGGCGATTGTTCTTATTGACGCGGATTCAGATTGGGGATGTCTTTGAAAAACCCTTTTCCTGAGATCCGGAACAGAATGCTCGGGCGATCGCTCCCTAGGGCGAAGAACCTTTTTTATTTACAAAAGAAATCCCCTTGGTTAGTATTTCTTCCATGCGAATCGTTTCCCATTACATTGCCAAAGAATTCTTGAAGATGACCCTACTCTGCCTGGGCACCTTTGTGATGATCTACTTATTGGTGGAAGTGATGGAGAAATTGGACGATTTTAACACGGCCGGGGTCCCGCCGCACCAGATACTGAATTATTTTCTTTATATCATCCCGTCCATCATCAAACAAATGATCCCCGTCGCCATTCTGATGGGTACGCAGTTGACTTTCGGTTCATTTTCCAAAAACAACCAGCTCATCGCGTTCAAGTCCAGCGGGATCAGCATGATTCGACTCTCCTCGCCCATCATCCTGCTCGCTATAGTGACCAGCCTCCTGGTCTTTATCCTGGGAGAAGGTTTTATCCCCATTACCAATGCGCGGGCTATGGAAATCTGGAATGTCCAGGTAAAAAAAATGGAATCGCGAGCCGTCCTGATCAACGAACGGATCTGGTTCAAGGGGGAACGGTCGATCTATACCTTTGATCGCTTTAACTTTAAAGATCAATCGGCTGTCAAGGTCAGCCTCTACTTCTTCGATCCTCAATTTTATCTGCAATCGCGGTTGGATGCCCAACGAGGATCATGGGCGGACGGCGTCTGGACTTTTGAAGACGGCCTCTACCAAACCTATCAACCCATAAGTTCCAGTAGCAGCCAGGTCTTCAAGGTCCTTAAGCTGCCTCTGACGGAAACCCCGGAGGATTTTCGCTATCGAGAAAAAAGCAGCGAAGAAATGACTTATTCCGAGTTGAGAAGATTAATCGGGAAAATCGAGCGGGAGGGTTATGAGACCCAACCCTACCGGGTGGAGCAGCAAATGCGCTTATCCTTTCCCGGGGTTTCAATTATCATGGCCCTGATCGGGATTTCTATGGCTCTGCGCCGGGAAAAAGGAATCGGCATTGCTCAGGGAATTGTCAGCAGTCTGGGGGTAACCTTTGTCTACTGGATCTTCTTCGGCTTTTCCCGGTCTCTGGGTCTTTCCGGAGTCTTTCCGGCCTTCTGGGCCGCCTGGGCGTCCAATATCCTGTTCTTGTTGATTGGTGGCTACCTGCTCCTCCATATCCGACAATGAAACGCATCTCTTTCCCGATCCTGTTAAAAAAACTGCTGCCGCTGATCTATGTGTCCGCCCTGGCCCTGACGCTCCTGATCGTCTACCTGGGGTATTCCACCTCACGACAGACCCAGGAGATCATTAGCAACCAGTTCAATCAGCAGCAGCTTATCCTCGCCCGGAAAATATCCGACCATATTCAAAACCAGATTTCCCATCTACAGAAATCCCTGTTGGCCATCAGGGAAACCTGGCAGGTGAATAAAACGACGACCGGACAGGCGGCGAAAGAGATTCTTTGGGAGTATCACCAACTTCTATCCGGTGACGTGCTCAGCCTGATGGTATTGGACGATAAAGGTCACCCGGTTTGGCGCATCCAAGACCCGAGCTGGAAGCCGCAGGAGATCCCACTCCCGGAACTGAAAGCCTTGGAACCTTACCTGCCAACCCCCATCTCGCCCAACCGCATCTGGATCGGCCATACTTTTTCTTTGGGCGGCGAATGGGTATTGCCCATGATGATCCCTCTCCCCTTTTCGAAAGACCAGGGAACCGGGGTCCGGGGGGCCATCGTGTTTATTTTAGACGCCATTCAAATTGTGAAAAAGGCCACCTTTGGGGTAGTTTCCGGCAGTACCGGGTACGCCTGGGTCATCAATCCCCAGGGCATTCTCTTCGATCATTTTGAAAGTGAATTCGTGGGGCGCAGCATTTTTGAAGTCCGGAAGGCCCGCAATCCCCGGCTATCCTATAAAGTTATCGATGACTTGACCCGCCAGGAGCTCCTTCAAAAAAAAGAGGGTATGGCCCGGTACATCAGCGGTTGGCACCGCAGCAGATTGAGCCAAGACGGAAAAATTGATCGCCTACACCCCGATCCCGTTTTACGAAACGCCGGAGCGCCAAGGGCGACCGCAGCCTTTGCTGGCCGAAGAATTCTGGTCGGTGGCCCTGGTGGCCCCCATCGAAGAGGTCTCCGGATTGATCCGCAGTCTAAATATCCGGCAGTTCCTATTGATCGGTATCTTCCAATTGCTGATTATCTTCGGCACCGGGATGTTGGTCTTTATCTCCAATCGCTGGTCCAGTACCTTGACCATTGAAGTCGACCGGAAGACCGAGGAACTCAAAAAGTCCCAGGAGAAATTGATCCACTCCGAACGACTGGCGGCCGTTGGGTCCATGGCCAGCCATGTGTCCCATGAGATCAAGAATCCCCTGATTGCCATCGGGGGGCTGGCCCAGCAGTTAAAACGATCGGCCAACCTGGGGGATCGGGAAAAAGAGAAACTGGATCTGATCACCAATGAGGTCAGCCGACTGGAAAACATGCTGATCGAGGTACGGGATTTTACCCGCCCCACCACTCCCCGGAAAATCAAAGGGGCCATCAATCCCTTGATCCAGGAAATTCTTTCGCTGATGAAACCGGTTTTATCGGATCAAAAAATCGAAATCCAGATCGACCTGGACCCGCACCTGCCGGAGTTCGAGTTCGATCCCGAACAGTTGAAACAGGTCCTCTTAAACCTGATTAAAAATGCCGCCGAGGCCATGACAGCCGGCGGGCGCCTGCGCATCAAAACCTATCCGCTGGCGCCCAATGTGTTTATAGAAATTTCAGATACCGGCAAGGGGATCAGTCCGGAACATTTGGCCAACCTGTTCAGGCCCTTCTTTACCACGAAGAAGAAGGGAACGGGCCTGGGATTGGCGGTTTCCTACAAAATTATTCACGATCACAACGGCGATATTCAAGTGGAATCGGAGGTCAATCAAGGGACCCGGATGCTTGTCCAGCTTCCGCTTTAGGGCCGGGTTGGAATTAGAAGGGCTGGACCCCCCATGCTACGGTGAGCACCCCGAAGCATGAAAATATTCAAGCTCTTCGGTTTTGGTAGGGAGGGTTAACCCCTCCCGACCTTGGGAATTAAGCATTCAAATTTTTTGAAGCCGGATCTAGCCCGGCTGGGTGCATGAGCGGTTAACCCCTCCCCTACAATCGACTGCAACCAGCAACCTGCAATAACTCTAATTTTCGTATTTACAGGAAGGTATCAATGGGATTAACGGTTGCTCAAAAGATATTAATGGAACATCAGGCAGTCACAGCCCAAAAGGATGAGACTTTCATCCCTTTGAAAATCGACCAGGTCCTGACCCAGGATGCCACCGGCACCATGGTGTATCTGCAGTTTGAGGCCATCGGTTTGCCGCGGATTCAGATCCCCCTGGCTGTTTCGTATGTGGACCATAATATTCTCCAGGTGGACTCGCGCAATCCGGATGATCATCGCTTCCTGCAGACGGCGGCGGCCCGATACGGCGCCTATTATTCGCCTCCGGGTAACGGCATCTGCCATCAACTGCATCTGGAAAATTTTGCCCGTCCTGGAGAGATCCTTTTGGGCTCCGACAGCCACACCCCCACCTGCGGAGGTATGGGAATGATCGCCATGGGCTGCGGGGGGTTGGACATCGCGGCGGCCATGGCGGGGGTTCCCTACGACCTCCCCAAACCCAAAATTCGGCAGATACGTTTGACCGGCCGTCTGCGACGGCCCTGGGTGACCGCCATGGATGTCAGTCTCGAACTGCTTCGCCGGCTGACCGTGGGAGGCGGAGTGGGTTGGATTCACGAATTCCAGGGCCCGGGGATCGGCAGTTTATCGATCAGTGAAAGGGCTACGATCTGCAACCTGGGTGCTGAATTGGGGGCCACCACCTCCCTTTTTCCCAGTGATGAAGTGACCCGTCGTTTTTTAAAGATGCGGGGCCGGGAAAAGGAATGGCGGGAGCTGTTGCCGGATCCCGATTCAGCCGGCGACGACCTGCTGGTGTTGGACCTGGGCCGGGTGGAACCCCTGGCGGCCCGGCCTTTCAGCCCGGATCGGGTGGCGCCGGTGAAGGAGCTGATCGGACTGAAAGTCGATCAGGTCTGTATCGGCAGTTGTTCCAATTCGTCCTTTGAGATGCTGAACGCTGTGGCCCGCCTGTTAAAAGGGCAGAGCCTGGCCCCCCGGCTCAATTTGTTGATCAATCCCGGGTCCCGCCAGGTGCTGCGATCCCTGTCTACTGCCGGGGCACTGGAGGACCTGATCGCCGCCGGTGCCCGGATACTGGAGGCCGGTTGCGGCCCCTGCATCGGCATGGGCGGCGCCCCGCCGGACCAGGGCGTGTCTTTCCGGTCGTATAACCGCAATTTCAAAGGTCGCAGCGGGACGCTCAACGCTCAGGTTTATCTGGCCAACCCGTTGGTGGGGGCGCTGATCGCTTTGAAGGGCGAAGTGGTCGACCCCTTTCTTTATCCTTTCGAGCTTCCCCGTTCTTCCTGGAAACCTCCTTATAAGGGCCTGGACCCCCTGATTCAAGCTCCCGCGCCTCCGGAAACCGGCCAGGAGATCCTTCGAGGTCCCAACATTAAACCGATCCCCCGAGGAAGACCCCTGGCCGACGACTTCCAGGCCACGGTCCTGATCAAACTGGGAGACCACATCACTACCGATGATATCCTGCCGGGCGGTTCCGAAATTCTCCCCTTTCGTTCCAACATCCCGGCGATTTCCCGTTATACTTTCTCCCGGCTCGATGTTACGTTCGCCGAACGGGCCTTGGAGGCCAAGGGCGGGGTCATCATCGGCGGAGAAAATTACGGTCAGGGCTCTTCCCGAGAACATGCCGCCCTGGCGCCCATGTTCTTAGGCATCCGGGCGGTCCTGTCCAAATCCTTCGCCCGGATTCATCTGAACAACCTGATCAACTACGGGATCCTGCCTTTGGTGTTTGAGAATCCCGAGGATTATTTGGGGCTGGGACAGGGAGACCTGCTGACCTTTTCCGGAGTCAGAAAATCAATCAGAAAACTGAAGGCCATCGAGGTCCGTCGCGGAAATGAACGAAAAGGGTTCCGTCTGCTGCCCCAGATAACCGCTAATAAGGTTGAAGTGCTTTTATCCGGCGGCCTCCTACCTTACCTCAGAAAAAAGTTAAAGAAATGAGGTTTTTTCTCTCGCCCGCTTCGCTCGAGCTCTCAGAGATCGCAGCGTTCGAATTTGGTTGTCGGCTAAATAAAACCGAATTTCCAGGATACCAATGTCTCTCAACGAGTTTCCTAACGTTCTGATCGGCCACGCCTCCTATCCGGACGGGCCTACCGGCTGTACCGTGATCCTTTGCCCGGACGGGGCGGTGGCCGGGATGGATGTTCGGGGTTCAGCCTCGGGAACCCGGCAGACCGATTCCCTCGCCGCCCTCCACCGGGTACCTCACATTCATGGGATCTTATTGGCCGGGGGAAGTTCCTTTGGTCTGGATGCTACCGGCGGGGTGCTGCAATACTTGGAAGAGAAAGGGATCGGCTTTGATGTGACCGTCACCCGGGTACCCATCGTGCCTTCGGCCATCCTGTTTGATCTGGCCTTTGGAAATCCGGCTGTGCGCCCCGACAAGGCCCTGGGCTACCAGGCCTGCCTGCAGGCCACCTCCGGACCGGTGGAGGAAGGGAGTGTCGGGGCCGGGACCGGGGCCACCATCGGGAAACTCTTCAGCGTCCTCCAGGCCACCAAAGGCGGATTGGGGTACGCCTCCACAACCCTGGAAAACGGGCTGACGGTTGCCGCCCTGGTGGTGGTCAACGCCTTCGGCGACGTGATTGATCCGGATGGGAAGATCATGGCCGGAGCCCGCACCGGTCCTCAGGACATAACGTTTGCCGACACCTGGGCCTGCATGAAACAGGGAATCCAACCCAAACAGTTCGTGGTCCAGAACACCACCCTGGGGGTAATCCTCACCAACGCCCGCCTGGATAAGCACGATGCCCGAAAACTCGCCCAGTTGGGCCAGAACGCCCTGGTCCGGATGATCGCCCCGGTGCACACCCTGTACGACGGAGATATCGTTTTCGCTCTTTCTGTGGGACAGGTCGAGGTCGGTCTCATGCAGGTGGGGATATTAGCTCAGGAGATGCTCCAGGAAGCGATACTCAGGGCCGTCAAGGCCGCCAACGGCCTGGGCCGCCTACCGGCCTGGCGAGATTTTCAGTAATCCCGTCACTCCATCTTCCATCCTCAATCCAGATTTGAAAGGTCATGACAGCCGCTCAATCCAAGACATCGAAGATTTTTTTGCCGATTGTCTTTTGATAAATAGATGACCGGAGAAACCATATAGATTTATGATATTACATGTGAAAGGGGATAATACCATGTCTAATTCAACAGGCGACGTGGACGATCAGGTTAAGCAGAGTGCGGAACGTCAGGTAAAAAACAGCGTGGGAGCGAAATCGTCGGAACAGGCGGCCGGCGGAAGCGCCGGGAAGCCGGGTGCCGCGTCGCCTGCCCTAGGCAAGAAAGCCAAGAAGGAGCTTATGATTCGGCTTCCTCTCGGTATTGCGGTATTGCGGGATCCGGCTTTCAATAAAGGCTCGGCATTCACCGAAGCAGAGCGGGATGCATTGGGCATTCGTGGCCTGTTACCGCCCCGGGTCCAAACCATAGAGGGACAGCTTATCCGAGTTCTCGGAAACGTGAGGAGAAAGCCCACCAACCTTGATCGGTATATCTTTCTCTCGGGCCTTCAAGACCGGAACATGACCCTGTTTTACCGTTTGATTCTGGAGAACATCGAGGAGCTGATGCCCATTGTCTACACCCCTACGGTCGGACAGGCCTGCCTGGAGTACAGCTATATTATGCGAAGACCTCATGGTGTGTTCATTACAGCGAATGATAAGGGAAACATCGTTGGTCTGCTTCGCAACGCGCGCATCCACGATATTCGTATCATTGTGGTGACCGATGGGGAGCGCATCCTCGGCCTGGGAGACATCGGGGCTCACGGCATGGGCATCCCGTCAGGGAAGCTCGCCCTCTATACCGCGTGCGGAGGGATTCATCCATTTCACGGTCTTCCGGTGACCATTGATGTAGGCACGGAAAACGAAGACCTGCTCAATGATCCGCTGTATATCGGCCTCAGACAGCGACGGCTACGTGGAGAGGCGTATAATGAGCTGATGGACGAGTTTATTCTCGCGGCGCAGGAGATGTTTCCCGGCGTCCTCATCCAATTCGAGGATTTTGCCAACCACAATGCGTTTCGCCTCTTGCAGAAATATCAGAACCGGATTTGCTGCTTCAATGACGACATTCAGGGAACGGCTGCCGTAACACTGGCCGGCATCTATTCAGCCACGCACATCACCGGAGGAAAGCTCAAAGATCAGAAGATCCTCTTTCTTGGCGCGGGTGAGGCGGGAACCGGAACCGCCAATCTGATGGTTACGGCCATGGTGGATGAGGGGCTCACCGGAGATGAGGCACGGGAGCGATGCTGGTTTGTAGATTCCAAGGGCCTGGTCGTGAAGTCCCGTACCGACCTGGACGAGCGCAAACTCTCCTATGCCCATGATCATGAGTTCATCCCGGACTTTCTCGGGTGCGTTGAAGCCCTCAAGCCCACGGCTATCATCGGGGTCTCGGGCAAGCCCCGCATGTTCACGCAACAAGTGCTGGAAGCCATGACCAGGATCAACGAAAGGCCCATCGTCTTCTCCCTTTCCAATCCGACTTCCAAGACCGAGTGCACGGCGCACGACGCCTACCTCTGGACTAAAGGCCGCGCCATCTTTGCCAGCGGCAGTCCCTTTGATTCGGTCAAGGTCGACAACCAAACATTTGTTCCTGCTCAAGGGAATAACGTTTACATCTTTCCGGGTGTGGGGTTGGGTGTCATCGCCTCCGGTGCCGCACACATCACGGACGAAATGTTCCTGGTTGCTGCCCGGACCCTCTCACGACACGTGTCCTACGCTGATCTGGCTCAAGGAAGTCTCTACCCGTCTCTGCCCAAGATCAGAAACGTCTCCACGGCGATCGCCGTCGAGGTGGCGAAAACGGCATACCAGCGAGGGCTCGCGCGTGTGCCGCGACCTGACGATTTGTTGTCCTACGTCAAGTCGCTCATGTATTATCCGGAGTACCAGCGTTTCGCCTGACACTCCGGCTTCAGCGCTCTTCGGGTTCGAATAGATCGGAACGAAGGGCGTTCCTGTTTCCGGCATCATTGGCTATGATAGAGGGTGATGGGCGCTACAGATTTCCAGGAAAAATCTTGTCTTTATTCAAGAATTGAAGTTTGAAGAAATCTCTTTTTTGAGGAAATTTCCCCCTTGGCCCATCTTTGACAAGTACATCTATAATTTCATGCTGAATTTAAGAAGATCCCCTGGTCAGAATCCGTTCTATTTTGGATTTGACCATCATCTTCATCAGCCCCGGTGTGGTGATCTTCCCACGGGCTTTGCCGAGTTGCATTAAATTCTGAACGATATCCTTGGGGATTTCCGGTTGCTCCGAATCCGGCTTGCGGACCAGCCGGATCGAATCGGTGGGACAGGTAGAAACACAGAGTCCGCAACCGATGCAGCGGTCGGGATTCTGGGTGATGGTGTCGGACTCCAATCGTAGGGCCTCCATTTGGCAGCGTTCCACACAGACCCCGCAGCTTGAACAGGTTTCGGCGTCATGGGCCGCTACAAAGGGGGTGGAAACCAGGGAGACGGGCTTAGGATGGCGCTTGTATAATTTCAGGACCTGGCAGCAACAGCCGCAGCAGCAACACATAAAAAGGACTTCTTTGGTATTGGACGGTTGGAGCACCAGACCCACCTCGTCCGCCCGTTTCAGAAAACTTAGAGATTCCTGCAAGTCAATTACCCGGCATAAACCGTTTCGCTGGTAATAATCCACGCCCAGGCCAAAGATAAGGCAACTTTCCTCCGGTTTTTTGCATCCAGCGTCAATCATAGTATGTTCGCGGCGGCAGATGCAGGGAGCAACCCCAAATTTTTTCTGCTGCCTGATCAGGTCCGCGGCCATCTCATAGGAAAGAATCTTATTTTCCGGGGTTATGCTTCGGCCTATGGGTACAACCCGCATCTGGGGAACTTTCCAGCTCTGGTCACTGAGGAAGGGAATATATTCGTTCATGTCCTTGATCAGATCCGGGTCAAGGTCATTGACCTGATATTCCCAGATACCCACCATATACTGGGCGGCCATATATTTCATAACACCCCGGTCGGACTCCTCTCGCAGGATGAGCCCTTTCCGGGCCATGGCCTCAAGCCGCCTGGCGGCTTCTTCCCGGGAAATGTTAGCTCTTCGGGCGATGACCCGGGGTTCCTCCGAAATCAGCGTCAAATAAAGGGCCATTTCCGCCTCCTCCGGATCGAAGAGCCTTTTTAAAATGCGCAGTTCAACACCGGTTTCAGTGGGCGGGAAACCGCCCGGGAGGTTGTCCAGGTGCCCGGCCAATTTTTGGTAAATCGGATTTTCCATCGATTTCCCCCAAAATCAAAATTAATTCATTTCCGGCACCGATAAGTCAAAAAGTCAAGATAAAAGTCAAATAATTGCCATTTCAAGAAAGAAGATGACTCCGTTTGACCTGCTCCGTTCACATAAAAAAATATTGATTTTCCCCCTCCGGCCGGGTAATAGATCGGCGGGGGTTATGCAAGGCACCAAAGCCATCCCGACCTCGGGGTGGTTTTTTTATTATTATGTAAGCCTACCCCGATGGAGTCCCAGTTCAAAGTTATTCCTCGTTTACGGAAAGGTTTGTCTAAACCTGATATTTACATTCAAAAATCGGAGCCGTCTGTTCTTGATTCTTTCAACTTCCATCCTCATAGGCATTGGTTTCGCTGAAGATCTTTCAGCCCACCCCCCCTCCCCCATCCGGCTCGGCTGTCCCCTGCCCCTGGGTTTCGTGTACGGCCGGGCCTCCGAACAAGGGATTCGCCTGGCAATGGAGGAGATCAATGGTGGGGGCGGCGTGAACGTCAGCGGGGTGAGACATCCCTTGGCGATGAGGTGATGGACACCCGGGACCTGGTACCCGGCTCATCCCGGTGAGCGACGCTCTCCTGGCCGTTGAGCGATTGATTCTGGAGAAGCGGGCCGATTTCCTGGTCGGCGGCCCCCTGCGCTCCGAGGCGGCCCTGGCGGCCATGGACACGGAGATACCTCGGCATTGTACAGCTTATTTCTTGACTGGTTCTAAGCACCAGCGGCTCGCCCCTTAGACCGCGGAGCGGACTTCCAAGCCCGCGCCACCCTATCTCAGCATACGAATTTCCCTGCTGATCGATATCACCCGTTCCCGGATTTCTTCCCAATCCAAGGTCAACAGCCTTCGCCGCCGCATCACCATTTGTCCGGCAATAAAAACCGTGTCCACGTCAGCCCCGGAGGCGGCATAGACTAAATGGGAATAAGGATGATAGAGGGGGGTCAAATGCGGTTGGTTGAGATCGATTAGAATCAAATCAGCCTGCTTCCCTACTTCCAGGGAACCGATTTCTTCTTCCATCCCCAGGACTTCCGCCGCCTTGATGGTAGCCATTTTCAAGACCGACCGGGCCCCCAACAGGGTGGGGTCAAGGTGATGGACCTTGTGCAGTCGAGCGGCGGTACCCATTTCCCGGATAGAGATCCAAGTCATTATTGCCGGCGCAGCCGTCCGTTCCCAATCCCACGACTATTCCCCGGGCCAGCAGGTCCAACACCGGGGTCACCCCCGCTCCCAGCTTCATATTGCTCTCCGGGCAATGGCTGACGTGGGCGCCCGCTCCGGCGAGGAGTGCCATCTCCTCCTGATCCAGGTAATTCCCATGGACCCCAATGAAGGAAGCCTCGAGACAACCCAGGCGATCCAAATAACGAACCGGGGTAAAACCGGTCTGGTCCCGGACCAAGGCCACCTCCTCCCTGGTTTCCGCCAGGTGAATAAAAAGAGGAATCTTTTTTTCCAGGGCCAGTGCCGTGACCTTTTTCAGGGTCTTCGAGGAGCAGGTATAGGGAGAATGGGGGAATAGCCCCAATCGGATCCTCGGGCAAAGTCCGGACCATTTTTCAATGAAATCCCGGGCCACCCGGATATTGTCGGCGGGATTTGGAACACCCGGGGCCGGAAAATCAATTACCCCCGGGGCCAGGACAGCCCGCATCCCGGACTCGCTAATAGCCCGGGCGGAACCGTCCAGACAAAAATACCCGTCGGCCAGCGTCGTAGTTCCGGAGCGGATCATCTCGGCGCAGGCCAGCAGGCTCCCCCAGTAAACCGTATCCGGGTTGACGAATCGAGCCTCCGCGGGAAAGATGTGTTTTTCCAACCAGTCCCTTAAGGGGAAATCGTCGGCCAGACCCCGGAAGAGCGTCATGGCGGCATGGGTATGGGTATTGATCAGACCCGGCAGGACCAGGAATCCCCGGCCGTCGATCACTTCCCGGGCTGTCCGGAGCTCCGGGCAACGGGCACCGAGGTACGTGATCCGGCTGTCTTTGATGCCTAGAGCGCCCGTCGGAAGAGGGTCAGGATGCGCTGGGGAGAGGGCCAGGATCAGGCCGTCCTTGATCAAAAAATCAAAATCTTCCTCTACGGCACGGTTCTCCGCGAGTGGTTTCGAATTTGGAAATTTGGTCATTTGGATTTGTTTCGGATTTCAAATTTGAAGCTTACCGGGCTGCTTGGTCTTGTGTATCAATTAAGCCGGGCCAGCCGCAACGTCTCGGCGAAACGGTTTGCCCGGGATAGAATTTCTTTAAGGTCCAGGGTCAACAGCTCCCGGTTTTTCATCACGGTTCGGCCATTGATGATTACC
>CAVVCH010000005.1:0-54438 GCA_963746605.1 uncultured delta proteobacterium | reverse complement strand
TACCGGCACTTCAAGGGCAAGGAGGAGATGGTGGATGCGGCCCTGGAAATCATCCGGCAGAGACTTTTGGGCAATGTGGAATTTGTCTGCCAAGAAACCGAGGATCCGTTGGAGCGGCTTAGGCTTTTATTGGAGCGCCATCTGGAAATGATTAGAGACAATCAGGCCATCCCCCGGATCATCTTTTCCGAAGATGTTTATGCCGGCCACTCGGACCGAAAAAAAAAGGTCTATCATTTAGTCAGGACCTTTCTTTCCGAAGTGGAGGCCATTGTCCGGGCGGGGCAAAAAACAGGACAAATTACGAAAAATTTTGAACCGGAAATGGTGTCGGTCCTGTTCCTGGGACTGTTTCAACCCGCCGCCGTTCTCTGGTATCTGAGCGACGGCCGCTACGATGTCAGCCGACATATCCACCGGGCCTGGCCTGTCTTTAAGGAGGCGATTGTCTCTCGAAGGATAGACGAATAATCGGTCGGGAGAAGGTAAGCCTGTTAAAACAATAGTTTTTGAATCCCAAATAGCGGAGGGTAGCGGTGAAGAAAAAAATAATTCCCATCATCTTAATCCTGGCGGTTTTAACCGCTGTTTTTTTGATACTTTCAAAACCGTTCCCCCGTTAACCCCGACCTGATCCGGGTATCCGGAAATATCGAATTGACCGAAGCCGAGGTGAGCTTCAAGATTCCGGGAAGGGTGGAGGAACGGCTGGTTTCGGAAGGGGAAACCGTTACCTCCGGGCAGGTGGTGGCCCGGCTGGACAGCCAGGAGCTGGTCCAGGAAAAAGCAGTGCGCCAGGCCCAGGTCAGCTCCGCGCGGGCCGTTTTGGCGGAATTGCAGGCCGGGTCCCGGAACGAAGAAATCGCCCAGGCCAAAGCCCTCCTGGAGCGGGCCCAGGCCGATCAAGACCGGGCCCGGGTGGAATTCGAGCGGCAGAAAACGCTTTACCAGCGGGAGGTGATTTCGACCCGGGAGTACGACCAGGCCCGGACCACCCGTGACGGCGCCGAGGCCAAGGTCCGCGAAGCCCGGGAATCCCTGGAACTGGTCAAAAAAGGCCCCCGACAGGAAAAGATCGACCAGGCCCGGGCGTCCTTGAAGGCCGCGGAACAGGTCCTGGCCCAGGCCCAAACTCGGCTGGAGTACACCGTGGCCGTTTCCCCGCTCGCCGGGATCGTCCTTTCCAAAAACATAGAGCCGGGAGAAGTGGTTTCCGCCGGAACTCCGGTGGTAACCGTGGGCGAGGTGAGTCAGGTTTTCCTTCGGGCCTACATCAATGAAACCGACCTGGGGCGAGTCAAGATTGGACAAAAGGTCAAGGTCACGACGGATACCTACCCCGGAAAGAGCTATGAGGGGCGCATCTCTTTCCTGGCGCCCCAGGCGGAATTCACGCCCAAGAACATTCAGACCCAGAAGGAACGGGTGAAGCTGGTTTACCGGATCAAGGTGGAGATTCCCAATCCCCACCTGGAACTGAAGCCGGGGATGCCGGCAGATGGGGAAATACTATTAAATGAAAAGAAATAATTCACTTTGAGGGAAAAGTTTGAGTTTTTCGCAGGGGAGGGGTTCATCCCCTCCCGAGCTTGGGAATCAGCGATTTAAATTAGTACTGAAGGCCTGGCTGGGTGCGGGAGGGGATTAACCCCTCCCCTACACTCGAACCCTGGTCCCCTCACCCTGTTTATTGTTTTTTATCCTGGATCCAGTATCGCTTTTGGTCTTTATCCAGTATCTGTTTTCGTATTATGGATGCCATTCGAACTGAAAAGCTGACCAAGTCCTTTAACGGCCTGAAGGCCGTCGACGGGCTGACCCTGTCGGTAGCCGAGGGAGAAATCTTCGGTCTGGTGGGACCCGATGGAGCGGGAAAGAGCACGACCATGCGGCTGTTGACCGCTATCCTGGAACCCACTTCGGGGGAGGCCTGGGTGGCCGGCTACTCTATTGTCCAACAAGCTGAAGCCCTCAAGGAAGATACCGGCTATATGAGCCAGCGTTTCGGCCTCTATCCCGACCTGACGGTCATGGAGAATATTCAATTTTATGCCGATATTTACGGCGTGCCCCGAAAGGGTCGGGAAGAAATAGTCAACCGCCTCCTGGGGTTCAGCAATTTGACCCCCTTTAAAAAGCGGCTGGCCGGAAACCTATCCGGCGGGATGAAGCAAAAGCTGGGGCTGGCCTGCGCCTTGATCCACACCCCCAAGGTGCTCTTTCTGGATGAGCCGACCAACGGGGTGGATCCCGTTTCCCGCCGTGATTTCTGGCGTATCCTCTACCAGTTGCTTAAGGAAAAAGTGACTATTTTTGTTTCCACTGCCTACCTGGATGAAGCCGAACGGTGCAACCGGATCGGGCTGATGCATAACGGTCGGATAATGGCCTTGGGTTCTCCGGAAGAGGTGAAGCAATTAATGAAAGGGACGATCCTGGAAATCCGATCGAATCAGCCCCGCCGGGCCACGGCCCTGTTACGGGAGCACTATGATTCCGATTCAGTCGGTTTATTCGGAGACCGGGTCCATCTGGTCACCCGGGATCCGGATTCGGATTCCGAAAAGGCCCAAAGGATCGTTGCCGGGGCAGGGCTGCAGATTTTGGGGATCCGTCCCATTGACCCGTCCCTCGAGGATGTCTTTATTTCCGTGGTCTCCGAGGGAAAAGTGGAGTCAGTCCATGGCCATCATTGACGGCGAAAAGGCCGTGGTGGTCAGGGACCTGGAAAGGCGCTTCGGCAGCTTTGTGGCCGTCAACCGTGTCAGCTTTGAAGTGGAAAAAGGAGAAATCTTCGGCTTCCTGGGACCCAATGGAGCAGGTAAATCGACGACCATCCGCATTCTCTGCGGCATCCTGGCCCCCAGCGGCGGATCCGGGACCGTGGCCGGGTTCGATATCGTCCGGGAGGCGGAAAGAATCAAGGCCCATATCGGCTACATGAGCCAGAGATTTTCCCTCTACGAAGACCTGACCGTGGAGGAAAACATCAATTTTTACAGCGGCATCTATTCCATTGCCGAGGAGAAAAAAAAGGAACGCAAGGAATGGGTGATCCAGATGGCCGGCCTGGAGGAACGCCGCGCCACCCGCACCTCCTTGTTGGCTGGAGGCTGGAAGCAGCGTCTGGCCTTGGGCTGCGCCATCCTTCATGAACCCCCGATCATCTTTCTGGACGAACCCACTTCCGGAGTCGATCCTATCAGCCGGCGCCGGTTCTGGGATTTGATCTATGAGCTGTCCGGCAAAGGGGTTACGGTTTTCGTCACGACGCATTACATGGATGAAGCCGAGTATTGCGACCGCATCGGCTTGATTTACCGGGGAGAGCTGATCGCCCTGGGGACACCGGAAGCGCTGAAGACACAGTGGATGCGGGAGGACGTCCTGGAATGCGTCTGCGATCGGCCCCAGGATGCCATGGGGCTCATCGAAACGATTCCCGGGGTAAAAGAAGTGGCCCTTTTCGGTAAAGGGCTGCACGCGGTAGTGGAAAAAGCCGAGACCTTGCAAAAAATCATTCGCCAGACTCTTAGTGATAACGGCTATCGAGGCATCGCGGTCGAAAAAATTGCCCCTTCCCTGGAGGACGTTTTTGTTTCTTTGATCGAGGATCGGGATAGAGCGGAACAGGCGCAAGCGGAGGTACGAAAGTGAAGTTGTTGCGCATCGGGGCTATGGCCCGCAAAGAATTCATTCATATCGTTCGCGATCCCCGGAGCCTGGGCATGGGGATCGCCATCCCCATGATCATGTTGCTGCTCTTCGGTTATGCGCTGACCCTGGACGTTGATAAAGTACCTATGGTCATCTGGGATCAAAACCGTTCTCAGGCCAGCCGGGAGTTCATCAGTCATTTTTTGGGGTCCCGTTATTTTTCCCTGCAGGGGACCGTAGATAATTATCCGGAGATGGAAAAATTCATCGATTCCCGCCGGGCCCTGGTTGCTCTGGTGATCCCTCCCGATTTTGCCGGTCGGGTCGCTTCGGGGAAGAAGACGCCGGTCCAGATGATCGTGGATGGCAGCGATTCGAATACCGCCACCATCGCCGCGGGATATGCCGAAGTGATCGTGGCGGCCTTTTCCCAGGATCGGATGCTCCTGGAGTTCCGGAGGTCGGGGGGAGTGGCCCTCGTGGCTCCACTGGAATTGCGGCCCCGGGTCTGGTTTAACGCCGACCTGGAATCCCGGAATTATATCATTCCGGGATTGATTGCGGTCATTATGATGGTCATTGCGGCGTTGCTGACCTCCCTCACGGTAGCCCGGGAATGGGAACAGGGGACCATGGAGCAACTCATCTCCACGCCGGTCAAGGCCTCGGAGTTGATTATCGGGAAACTGATCCCTTACTTCACCATCGGCATGTTTGATGTTTTTTTAGCGGTGATAATGGGGGAGTTCCTTTTCCAGGTTCCGCTGAGAGGCAACGTGGCCTTGATTTTTGCCCAAGCCGCCATCTTTTTGATCGGAACCCTGTCCCTCGGGATGTTGATCAGTATTGTCACCAAGAACCAGCTCCTGGCCAGCCAGTTGGCTATGGTGGCCACTTTTTTACCGGCCTTTCTACTTTCGGGGTTTGCCTATCCGATCCGGAGTATGCCCACGGTACTGCAGTGGATCACCTACCTGGTCCCGGCCAAGTATTTCGTCATCCTGCTCAAGGGGATTTACCTGAAAGGGGTCGGTCCGCGGGTTTTGTATGTGGAAGGGATTTTTTTAAGTGTGTTTGGCCTGGTCATGTTTTTCCTGGCGAACAGGAAATTCAAAAAAAGGCTGATCTGAGCGGGGGAAGGGTTTGCCATAAGGCCCAAACCGTCAGCCTGAGTGCCTGGCCTGTCACCCTGAGCCTACCTGTCATCCTGAGCAACGCGAAGGATCTCGGTTTTAGTCTCAGGGTAAACTCCGCGAAGGATCTGGCCACTTGATGAAAAAACGAGATTCTTCGCATTCGCTCAGAATGACAGGCATTCTCTGACGGACCTTTTGCGAAATTTTCTCCGGTGAGGCGATCATGTTTGAACGGCTTAAACAGATACTGATCAAGGAATTCATCCAGATTTTTCGGGATCCCCGGGCCAGGGGCATCGTCTTCGTCATGCCCATATTCCAGATGGTCATTTTTGGGTATGCCGTGACCACCGATGTACGACATGTGGCCACCGGCATCCATGATCTGGACAACAGCGTGGCCAGTCGGGAGGTAATCGCCCGCTTTGTCCACTCCGGATATTTCGACATCGAGGCCGTCGTAACCAGGGAGGAGCAGGTCCGGGAGCTGGTGGACCACGGGAAGGTTCAGGCCGTGATCCGTCTCAATAAGGGCTTTGAGGAGAACCTCAAGGCCGGTCGGCAGGGCATCATTCAACTGATTGTGGATGGCACGGATTCCAACACGGCCGCTATTGTCCTGAACTACAGCGGCAAAATCGTTTCCCGCTATTCTCAGGATATATTGATTCAACGATTGGCGGGGCTGCGAGGTTCCGGCCCGGGGCCGAATCCGGTGGATCTGGAGATCCGGGCCTGGTTCAATGAAAACCTGGAAAGCCGAAATTATTACGTGCCCGGTGTTATCGCCCTGCTGGTCATGCTGATTACTCTTTTATTGACCAGTATGGCCGTAGTCCGGGAGAAGGAGATCGGGACCATGGAACAAATCATGGTCACCCCGATCACCCCTAAAGAATTTATCCTGGGGAAAACCTTGCCCTTTGCGCTGATCAGTTTGGTGGATGTCGTCCTGATTACCCTCGTCGGTGTTTTTTGGTTTGAAGTGCCTATTCAGGGAAGTCTTTGGCTGCTCTTCGCGGCCACCAGCCTCTACTTGATGACTACACTGGGTATGGGCCTTTTCATTTCTACAGTCAGCCGGACCCAGCAGCAGGCCATGATGAGCGCCTTCTTTTTTCAGTTTCCGGCGGTGCTGCTGTCCGGCTTCGTCTTTCCCATAGCCAATATGCCGGAAGTCGTTCAGTGGCTCACGTATTTAAATCCCTTACGCTATTTTCTGATCGTCATCCGGGGAATCTTTCTCAAGGGAGTGGGAATTTCTATTCTTTGGCCGCAAATGGCGGCCCTGGCGGTCATGGGACTGTTGATCTTGTGGCTGGCCTCGAGGAGATTTCGAAAAACCCTGGCCTGATTGCCGATTCATTATTTTCCTTATGAAATAACGACCCCTATCCGTTTGTCGCCGGGGTGGCAGATAGCAATGAAACGAATATCGGACAAGGAGTAAATCCCATGGCAAAAATCGGAACCAGATTAGGTATATTCATTTTTCTGCTATTCGCTTATTCCGCTGCGGCGGCTGACTCCGAACCTGCCAACCGGCCCTTGACGCTGCCGGATTGCATCCGGATCGCTCTAAAAGAAAACCCGACCGGCCGGGCTGCCGCGGCCGGGCTGCAGGGAGCTAAGGAAGTGGTGGGCGAGGCGGGAGCTCCCTTTTACCCGGAAGTAGGACTGCAGACCGGCTATCGACGCTGGCAGACCCACGCCTTTCTGCCTAGTTGGGTTGCTATCCCGCCGGGATCGTCCACCACGGTCGGTCCGACCAACGATTGGCTGGCCGGACTCAGCGCCCGCTATACCTTATATGATTTTGGGGAAAGGCAGGCCCGGTTGCAAGTCGCCAAAGCCCAGCAGGGTTTGGCACAGGAAGAGCAGGCCAAGGTCCGTCAAGATATAATTTTAAGCGTTTATTATGGCTTCTACGGTTTGACATCGGCCTTGGAAGCCAAAGGAGTGGCGGATCAAAACCTGGAACGAAGCCGGGATCACCTGCGCTTGACCAACCTTCGAAAAGAAGCCGGGGAGGTGCCGAAGGCGGATGTGCTTCGGGCGCAAGTGGAGGTCTCCAACGCCCAGTTGGCGCTGGTCCGAGCCGAAAGTCTGATCCGCCTGGCCCGGGGTAATTTAAATCTAGCTATGGGACGGACGGTGGAAAAACCGATAGCGGTGGCACCCTCCTCGCAAAGCCCGATCCGTCCGGAACAGATGGACCTGTCCCTATACCTGGATCAGGCCGCTCAATCCCGGCCGGAAATAAAGGCCGCTCTGAAAAAAATTGAAGTTTCCCAAAGCAATATCCAAGCGGCCCGGAGCGCGTATGGCCCAAGACTCAGGGTCGAAGGCAGTTACGGCTGGCGGGATAACGATTTTCTACCTCAGGACGAGGATTGGGCGGTCGGAGTCACCCTCGAATGGCCGTTGTTTACCGGTTTTGCCCGGAAGCATCGCTTGGCCCGGGCTAAGGCGGATTTGTCGAAAGAGGAGGCCGAGGCGGAGCGGTTGAGGCTGGCTGTCAAGCAGGAAGTCTGGAATGCCTTTTCCAGGGTTACCGAACTGTACCAGACCGTGGAAACCACCCAAACCCTGGTTCAAGAAGCCTTGGAAAGTCAACGATTATCCCGAGAGCGCTACGAGGCAGGGGCCGGGACGATCTCCGATCTCTTGGACGCCCAGACTGCCCTGGCCCGGGCCCAGGCCACCCAAGTGGAATCGGAATGGGATTACCAGATCTCCCTGGCCCAGTTTAAGTGGGCGGCGGGGAAACTGAGCGTCGATCAATAAGTCTCGTTTTTCCCCGGCGGCCTATGATAATAATAGAGATACCTATACGAGAGGAGGCATGATGGAAAAAACATTACCCTTTTCCTGCCCGGTTTGTGCCCGGGTAACCGACTATCCGATCCACATCCTGGTGGAAGATGCCATGCTTAGTTGTGCGTTTTGCAAGGTAACGCTTCGTCTGCACGGCCACATGCTGGATTATGTCCAAAAGGAGATTGAAAAAATAAAGCAAAAAGATTCGGTGGAGTGAAAAGAGGGGTGGATGAAAGAGATTGATTCCAGGGAATTGTCGGAAGGCAACGGCCAAGATGGCCAGCCGGTCTATATTGCCCACCAGGGCAGAGTTTTCGACGTGAGCGAAAGCAAATTGTGGAAAGGCGGCCTGCACATGAAGCGCCACCACGCCGGGAAGGATCTGACTACGGATATCCAGGGTGCGCCCCATGGAACGGAGGTCCTGGAACGATACCCGCAGGTGGCTGTTTTGAAAAAAAGGGAGGTTGCCGAACGCGAGATACCGGAGTTCCTGTCCCGGCTCCTTTCCCGTTTCCCCATGCTCCGGCGGCATCCCCATCCCATGACCATCCACTTTCCGATCGTTTTTATGTTTTCTACCACCCTATTCACGCTACTCTACTTTTTGACCGGGGTCCGGTCCTTTGAACTAACCGCTTTAAACTGCCTCGGAGCCGGGATTCTCTTTACTCCGGTGGCCATGGCCACTGGTTACTACACCTGGTGGCTGAACTACCTGGCGAAGCCGGTTCGACCCGTAGCCATCAAAAAGAAAGTGTCGGTCATCCTGTTTGGGACGGAAATCGCGGCGTTCCTCTGGAGAATCGCTGTCCCGGATATCCTGGGTGTTTTCAGTCCTTCCAGCGTTATTTATTCACTGCTAATCTTTTCCCTGTTACCCCTGGTCACCGTCCTTGGCTGGTTTGGCGCCAATTTAACCTTTCCCGTCGAGAGAGACTGAACCGCCTGTTCCGCCTTCCTTTACGGCTACTCCGAGAATACCGAGGCGCTCGATCTCCAGGGCTTTCTTGAGGGGCAGATCCTCCTGCTGCAGGGCTTGTTTGAGGTCGTGGCTAAAAAACCGATCCTCCGCAGGGTGAAGCAGTATCCGCCGGGTGAGGAAGTTTTGGTAGAGGGCCGGGTAAAGTTCCTCGATATAATAGACCCCACCCGGTTTCAAGACTCTGGCGATTTCAGCCAGGGCAACACGCCAATCGACCACATGATGCAAGACCCCAAAGCCAAACACCGCATCCATGGACTCCGGGTTCAGGGGGAGGCGGAACACATTTCCCACAAAAAGGGGCACCTGCGCCTCGCTGCGGAGGGCCAGATAGTCCTGCGCCTTCCGGACCATCCGGAGATCCAGGTCCATGGCGTAAACCCGCGAAAGCTGAAACGCTTTGAGGATCAGATGGGCTCCGGCACCACGGCCACAGCCCACCTCCAGGGCGATAGCGCCTGGTGGGAGGGACATCATCCCTTTGAGCCTCCGGATTTCGAACCGTTGCTCCAATACGCGGAACGGGTTGTTCACCACCCAGCGCTCCGCCCAGTTCAGTTTCACGGTGAAGGCCTCACTTTTTGAGGCCCAGATGGATGACCGCAATCCCGTTGGTCAGTTTCCGGTACGTAACTTCGGAGAAACCGATTTCTTCCAGAAGGGCGCTCAGTTCCTGCGGAGAAGGAAACATCCGAATCGACTCGGGTAGATACGTATAGGCCTTCCGTGACCCCACGAAGAGAAGCCCGATCAGGGGCATGAGGCGGAAAGAATAGAAGTCGTACAGGCGGCGAAAGAGCGGTGCGGTCGGCTTCGAGAACTCGAGACATAGGAACCTTCCCCCTGGTTTCAGGACGCGGTACATCTCTCTGAACCCTTCCTCCGGGTGCGTCAGGTTCCGGATCCCAAAACCCACCATGGCGGCGTCAAACTCCTGGGATCCAAAGGAGATTTTTTCGGCATCTCCCTGGACGTAGCGGATTTTCTCTCTGGAAGCCCTATTCGTGGACTTCCCTTTCCCCGTCGCCATCATTTTCCGGTTGATATCATATAAGACCACCAGGCCGGAGGGATTCACTTGTTTCACCGCCAGGATGGAAAGGTCTCCGGTTCCGCCGCAGACATCGATAACCCGGTCGCCTGATTTCAGTCCTAAGAGCCGGATCGCCTTCCTTTTCCAAAGGTAATGGATCCCGAAGCTCAGCAACGTGTTCAGGACATCGTACTTCCGGGCCACCGTATCAAAATGTTCCCGCACCCACTTAACCTTTTCCCGGGTCGGAATCTCCTGGAATCCGAAATGGGTCTTCTCCCCCTCGGCCTCCGGGAAGGTCGCCGGCTTCAGTCCCTGGTCTTCTTTTGCCCCGTTGCGGGGATTTTTAAAGGGCACCTCTTTACGCTCCAGGTAACCGGGAAAGGCTTTCTATTTCCAGTCCCGCCTCTTCGAAAAGGGGAACCAGGTATCGGAGACTCGCTTTTCCAGCCTCCTCCGGCCTGTCGGTATAAGGATAAAGTTCCAGGCTGATATCGCCCTGATATCCCAGGCGGGACATGGTCTTGAAGATATTCAGGAAGGGTAGCGCCCCCTCTCCCGCGATGAGGTGGCGATGGATCCGGGTAGCGGCGATGTCCTCCACGTGAACATGTCCCACCCAAGGAAAGAGTTTTTCAAAGGCGGCGGCCGGATCCTCTCCTACGCAGTAGAAATGACCCATATCAAAATTCAGACCCACGGAAGCAGAGGCCACGTCTTTCATAAAGGATCCGAATTGGAGGCTATTTTCAATCAGGAGCTGCGGTTCCGGTTCCACCAGGACCTTTACCCCCAGCGACTCAGCCAGGGGCATGACCTGCTCCAATCCCCGATGGAAAAGGGCAATGGCCTCCGGTCTCGGAAAGCCATTGGGGGGTCCGCCGGGTGGGACGGAGATGCTGCTGCATCCCAGGCGATCCGCCACCTTCAGACACTCCAGAGTATGGCGGATGCGAATGTCCCTTCTCTCCTTTTCGGGTTCTATCCAGGATGGCAGGTAGGTATCCCCCACGGCAAAAAGGGTGAAACTATTTAGGTTGGTCACTTTCAAATCCCGGGCCTGAAGGACCGCCTTGAGCCGGACCAATTCCTCCGCCCCGAAATCAGGGGGATAGAGGTGAGGGCGGTCGCACATGATTTCAACACCCCGGAAACCAAGCTGAGCAATTTTTTCCACCGATTCGATCAGGGAGAATTTGACAAAGGCATTGGTGCTGTATCCGAATTTCAATTTAGGCCCCTCATTGAACCGGAGATAAAGATGCCTGTGGCGGAGATAGGATCCGGTTACAGGACTCTTCCAGATCATGCAGACCGGTCAACTGGTCCTCAAAGGTCAGGAAGGGTTTATCCCCCAGGGGTTTTTTGAAGTAAAAACCCAACTCCGGCACTAGTCCGGATTTGCCCGACCTTTGTAAGGCAGCCATCCACCGGGCCAGATCCAGCACCAAGGGCGCCGCCAGGATGGAGTCCCGGCCCTGAAGATTGAGGCGGAGACTCATGGGAAGCCCGAAAAGCCCCAGGAAGTCGATCACGTCCCAGGCTTCCTTGGCATCTCCCCGGGGAGGGTAGTAATCGATATGCACTTTATGGGAGGCGGCCTGGTACCTTTCTCCCACCGAATAGCCCAGAATTTCATCCAGGATTTCGGTCTTATTCATCAGTTTTCCTTCCGCCTTGCCGGGTTCCATCAGGTTTTTCCCATCGGCATTGCCGAGAATATTGAGACTATACCAGCCATCGACGTACAGTTTTCTGGCCTTCAAGGCCGAGGCGAGGACCACTTTCAGATAGGTCTGCCCGGTCTTGCCGTCTCGCCCGGCCAGGGGTACGCCCCGCTCCGCGGCTTCGTGAAGCAGGGAAGGAATTTCGATTTCATTGGGAGTGAAATTCACCACCGGCACCCCGGAAAGCACCGCCGCGGCCGTGTAGGCCAGGTCAACCGGGTCGGGTGCTTTCCGCCTGGCATAGAGCTCGGATAGACTTTGACTGCCGCTTGGGTTTTTTCGAAGGGCGGCGGGCAATAGATTGACGAAGACGGGCCGCGCCCCGGGAAACCGATCGCAGAGGATCCGGATATCATCGCGGAGCCGTTCGACCGCGGTTCTGAAATCCAGATCCGGCGCAGGGGCCTCGCGGATCGTCATCTGATCCAGTTCGAATTGAAAGGGCTTCCAGAGGTGTTCGGGAAGAACGCCGTGATCTTCAATGGACGCACTTAGGGTCTTCCGGGTTTGATCCCAGCCCACCATTTGGAAGTCCTGAGGCGGTCCAAGAGAGGGGAATTTGTCCGCCGTGGTCAGACTGGAAAGGATGGACTCCGGATTCCGGTGGAGAGCCAGCACGGCCACAGCCACCGTTGAGGCCACAGCGCCTTTGGCTCCGGCGATCAGCAAGAGCAGGGGGCCGTTTTTCGAAGGAAACGAACTAAGCATTGACGGGGACCTCTAATCCTTTTTTATTTTTCGATTTCTATCCTTTTGTCGTAGAGTCATCTCGCGAAGACCCTTCTAAGAGGGCGATAGCTCTCAGAATCCGTCAAAAAGATAACGGGACATCCGGGGACTGTCAAGATGTTTCCTGTAAAGGCGATCTGCAAATGAAAGAAGGCCGTTTGCTTTCAACGGTCTGCTGGTTAGCCGAGGATCTATTCCTTCTCCGGCGAGTAATTAGAAATTTTGATAAAAATACATACAATCCACCATTCTATTTATCCGAATGAATGGCTATATTTTAAAACTAATCCTAAAAGTACTCAAGACGAGCTAAGTTGGGTAAGGTCCGGATATGATCGATTCATGGGTCCACTATTTTTACCAACTCGTGAACCAGCTTGGATACAAACATCCAATCCATCCTGCTCTGGTTCACCTGCCTATAGGCTTGGTGGCCGGTGCCTTTATCTTCGGCTGGCTGGGGCTCCTTTCCCGGAAGGAGGGATTGGTCCGATCCGCGCGCCATTGCCTGGTGCTGGCCTTTCTCTCTTGGTTTCCGGTCGTTCTGTTCGGTCTGATGGATTGGCTGCATTTCTATCGTGGCGCCTGGCTGCCCCCCATAAAGATAAAGATGGCGTTATCAGGGATCTTTTTCATTTTTTTACTTGCAGCGGCCCTGTTTTTCAAACGCAAGGAGGAACTCAGGTCGAAGGTCCCTCTGATTTTCTATACGCTCTGTCTTTTTACTGTGGTTCTCTTAGGCTTTTTCGGCGCGCAATTGGTTTACGAAGAAAAAACACCGAATGAGGCAAAAGCCTACGCCGCCGGAGAAAAACTATTCGAAGCCAACTGTGTTGGTTGTCATCCCCAGGGAGGCAATTTAATCAAGCCCGATCGACCGATCAGAAATTCACCCAAGTTGAAGGATCTCGATACCTTTATTGCTTGGATTCGTCATCCCCAGGCGCCTATGCCCCCGTTCCCTGAACCTCAGGTTTCCCCCGGTCAAGCCAAAGAACTTTTTCGATATATCAGCGAGGTGCTGGTTCTTTCCAGAAGGGATTGGTAGAAAAGGGAAGGATATTTTTGGGATTTGTTTCTGCTTACTGAGAATCGCGGTGCAGACGTCGTCTTCGATGCAGTCCCAGCACTCTTCGATCGTCATGGGTGTCGCCTTCCCTCCCGATCGGGCCATCCTTGGTCAGGTCGATAGGGTCCTTCTTGGGGTAAGTATTGGTCGTATCGAAAAAGCAGGGCTCCTTGAGGTTGATTTCGTCCCAGGCTTTGGTCAAGGCCGGACGGTTAAAGATCCTCTTTTTTTCTTCTTTTTTCTCCTTGATCGCTATCTCAGTTTTTGCTGCTTGGAGACGATATTGCTCGATCGCCTGCATCTCCTGTTCAAACAGCCCCTGCTTTAGCAAATGTTTGGCAATAATCCCGCTAAACTGCTGCGAAGGATGAAAATAGTCCCCTTCGGACATCTGTACCCATTTTACTGGATGGCTCTTAAGTGTTTCATTCAACAGCGGTTTAAGATCATAGTAAACGATGCCAAGCGCTTTCAGAATCCTGATAATCTGCTCATGCTGTTTCAGATAACTGCTCGGCCAATCGGCTTCGGTCTTCAAGATGGGATAGATCACCACCTTGAGGTTAAAATCATCCTCTTGGCTGATACCTTTTAACTCCGCCAAGTACTTCTTTACATCATCCTCCAGGCCTGCACGTCCAGTAAACCCTGCCTTTGCTGACAGGTAGAGACGGTAGATAACCGAATTTTTAAACAGCCAAGCGTTATAGTACTCTTGCCCAAGATAGGGGCTTACCATCACATTCCCCTTTTCGTTATTGAGCAGTAACACCGGTGTACCATCAAAGTCGTTCAGGCAAAACCCTAATACCACAAGATTGGGTTTGACTGGACGGTTAAACCGCTTGTAAAACATCACCTCTTGCGCTGTGGAGTAGCCAAAGACACCGGCATTCCAATATTCAATCGGCTTGCCTTCGGTAAGTTCTTGTAACGCTCTTTGAGTAAACCCATAGCCGATAATGGAGTCGCCTATAAAGAGAGCACGACGCCACCCTTCTGGCTTGGCTAGGGTGTAGTTATTATGGCGCACGCCGTATTCATTATAGCTGGAATTAACCCCCATCGCTGGGATGTATCCCAACAGATCGTCGTTAATAAAACTCAGCCTTGTTCCCCCCTTCGCCGAACTGATTGCGTGTTGGATTTGCTGCGCTGAAGACCACCGTGAAGGGGCGCATAACCAGTTCAAACACGACAAGGGTGATCAACACCGCTCCCACGGAGAGCAGAACATTGCCTACGGCCCGTTTATGCAAGGCTATGCGAATCTGTTGCCACAGTTTCCACTTTAAGAAGGCAAACAGCAGCAAAGAAGAGGCTAAGAAAAAGAACGGCATGCTGATATCCTGCGCGGCATCGGAGAGAAAGAAATTCTCTTGCGATTTTGACATGATTAGCATGCCGACAATGCGCCCTGCCAAAACCACCGCCACCATCAGCAGCAGTCCCATCAGGATAATGCGTGCAACTTTCCACTTTGGATTAGTTCCGATCTCCAATTTCCAACTCCTCTTTGACCATACCGTTAAAGTTTTAAAGATCTGCTAACGTTTTATTGTATACCTCAACCATCTCTGATTCAATCTCATAGTAAGTTGACGAAATTCAAAATTTGATTTTATTATTTTGCCATGAGCTACGAGCCATGAACTATGAGTTGTCTTGCTATGGGCCATGAATATGCTATAATGATCCATCCCCGCTAATTTAAAAGAGCTGGAAGCCGCAGAGAACGATCAAACACGAGTAGTTTGAATGTATTCTTGGAATTTCAGCATTTTACCATGATAGCGCAGCGTGTCTTGTCAAGGACGGAGAAATTCTGTCCGCAGCCCAGGAAGAACGGTTTACCGAAAAGCACGATTCAACTTCCCTTCAACGCCGTCCAATATTGTCTAGTCTGCGGCATTCGAGGCGGATCTGGTTACGTTGCCTTCTACGACAAGCCCTTCATAAAGTTTGAGAGGCTTTTGGAAACCTACTGGCCTATGCCCCGAAGGAATCAAGTCTTTCTGGAAAGCAATGCCTGTCTGGATCAAGCAAAAGCTATGGATATCGGACCTCATTAAAAGGAGCTTGTCACAAGGGAAAGATTATCTATCCGGAGCACCATGAATCCATGCGGCCAGCTCTTTTTCCATCTCCTTTCGAGCGCGCCGCTTTTAACTATGGATGGGGTGGGAATGGACGACCACGAGCTTTGGGGTGGGGCATGAAAACCTGGTGGAGATAGATTCGGAGATTCACTTTCCGCATTCCCTTGGGCTTTTGTATTCCGCCTTTACCTATTACACCGGTTTCAAGGTGAATTCCGGTGAATATAAGGTGATGGGACTGGCCCCGTACGGCGAACCGAAATATGTAGACCTTATTCTTAGTCACCTCATGGACCTAAAAGAAGACGGCTCTTACCGGCTCAACATGGATTATTTTAACTATTGCGTCGGCTTGACCATGACCAATGAGAAATTTCACCGACTTTTTGGTGGACCGCCGAGGAAACCGGAATCCAAGCTCACGCAAAAGGAGATGGATCTGGCAAGGTCTATCCAGGCAGTAACCGAAGAAGTGATGATGCGCACCACCCGGCACATCCACAGAATTACGGGGGAAAAAAACCTATGCCTCGCAGGTGGGGTTGCCCTGAACTGTGTGGGTAACGGCCTTATTCTGAGAGAAGGTCCCTTCCAAAACTTATGGATTCAACCGGCCGCCGGCGATGCGGGTGGCGCTCTTGGGGCCGCGCTCTTTACCTGGCACCAATACCTTGGGAACAAAAGAGTTGCCAGCGGGAAGGGGGATCTTCAGAAAGGGTCCTTTTTAGGCCCGGATTATAATTCTAATCAAATCAAGGAGTTTCTGGATAGTCAGGACATCTCCTATCGCGAAATATCTTATAATGAAATTCCTGAGGTTGTCGCCAGCCTGATTGGTCAGGAAAAGGTTATCGGGTGGTTCCAGGGATGCATGGAATTTGGCCCCCGGGCCTTGGGCGCGCGAAGCATTATTGGGGATGCGAGATCTCCCAAAATGCAATCGATAATGAACCTCAAAATTAAATTTCGTGAAAGTTTTCGACCATTTGCACCAGCGGTTCTCGATGAGCATGTTTCCGATTTTTTCGAGATCGACCGGGAAAGCCCCTATATGCTCCTGGTCGCTTACGTGAAACCGGAGCGAAGGAGGGCCATGACCGAATCAGAGAAAAAGTTGTGGGGTGTCGATCAACTGAATGTGATGCGTTCGGATGTGCCGGCGATTACCCACGTGGATTATTCGGCACGCCTGCAGACTGTTCATGAGGAAACAAACCCTCGGTATCACGCCATGATCAAGGCTTTCTATGAAATGACGGGCTGTCCGGTGGTTGTCAACACCTCTTTCAATGTTCGTGGGGAGCCGATTGTCTGTACGCCGGAAGATGCATTTACCTGCTTCATGCGAACCGAGATGGATTATCTGGTGATGGAGAATTTCATACTCGACAAGAAAGACCAGAAAGAGCTGGCGGGTGATATCGACTGGAAAAAAGAATTCGAATTGGATTGAGATAGGGCTATGGTAGAAATAAAGATAAAAACACCGAATAACAAAGAACTTCGAAGCTTTGCGCTTACCATCTCCATCGCCTTGGGAATTGTTGGTGCTCTTGTCTTGTGGCGAAGAGGGCCGATAGGGTTTATATTTCATTGCCATCGGCGCAGTGATTTTGCTTGCCGGGCTGGTGTGGCCAAGATCACTCGCTATGCTATACAAAGCGTGGATGGCCCTTGCCCTGGTTCTTGGATTCATCATGAGCCATATAATCCTTGCATTGGTATATTACCTTGTGCTGACGCCGATTGGGTTATTCATGAGGATACTGGGCAAAGATCCCCTTACACTTAGGTTTGATTGCAAGGCCGAATCCTACTGGATAAAAAGGCAAAAGAAAGAGTGGCAGGAGAATCAAGTTACGAGAAAATGTATTAACAGGAGAAGGTGGGGAAAATGAGCAAACTATCCATAATGATGGAGTTTTGGCAGTTTCTAAAGGTGAGAAAAAAGTATTGGTTGCTGCCCATTGTTCTAATGCTGCTGGCGTTAGGCGCATTGATGGTCCTCACTGAGGGAAGCGCTTTGGCGCCATTTATTTACGCATTGTTCTAATAGTGAGGTCTTGTTATGGTAATACCCGTCCAACCCCAAGACAGTTGGTCTGGCATGAAACCATGAGATGGTGAGTGATAAATCGGCCTGTCCGCTGGGAGGGATCACGCGCTTGTCAGAGGGGAGCCAGGCTCAGAGTCTTCGAGTGTTCACCGTAGGCCACGGGACCCGGCCGCTCGACCTGTTCATAGCCGTCCTTGAATCGGTGGGCATCGATCTCCTGGTGGACGTCCGGACCATACCCCGGTCAAGGCATAATCCTCAATTCAACCAGGAAACCCTCCCGGGTAATCTCCATCCTTTCGGAATCGGATATATTCACCAACCCGGACTCGGGGGGCTAAGGAAGGTCCGTCCCGAATCATTGAATACGGGCTGGCGCAATGCCTCTTTCCGAGGCTTTGCCGATTACATGCAGACCGAAGAATTCGAGTCAAACCTGAACGACCTGATCGAAAGGGCTTCCAAACATACCCTGGTCCTCATATGCGCGGAAACCCTGCCCTGGCGCTGCCATCGATCGCTGATCGCCGATGCCCTTTTGGTGCGGGGGATGCCGGTGACCCATCTCTTCAGACCGGGAGACTCTCGGGAACACCGGCTCACCGGCTGGGCTCGGGTCGAAGGGTATACAGTCACTTATCCGGCCCTGGAGGAGGGAGGAGACCTGGTTTGAGAGAACCGGCGGCCATCCAGGTGTTCTGATCCAGATTGTTAATAAAAAGATTTTGGATTTGAAATGCCGTGGTGTTATATTGTTTAATGAATCCTCTACGGCTTACTTGGTCAAATGGGGGGCGAAGAGGATCCTGTTGGTAGTTGTTTGAGGAGGCGGGCAATCATGGGCGAACAAAAATTTGAGATCGGTCTGATTGGTCTGGGTGAGATGGGCCGTAATCTGGCCTTAAATATTGCCGACCATGGAATTCCCATTGCGGTCCACAACCGGACGGCTGAAAAAATAAAGGATTTTATGGAGACGGATGGCGCCGGGCGGTCGATCGGGGCCGGTTATAGCCTGTCTGAGTTTATTAAGCTGCTGCGCAGGCCAAGGGCAATCTTGTTGATTATTTCGGCGGGCCGACCGGTGGACCAGACGATCCAAGAGCTTCTACCCCTCCTCGAACCGAACGACCTGATTATTGATGGCGGCAATTCCCTTTTCAGCGATACCGATCGCCGGGAGCGGGAACTGACCGGAAAGGCCCTTCTTTATCTGGGGCTGGGTATATCCGGAGGAGGGTTAGGAGCCCGCTACGGTCCCAGTCTGATGCCCGGGGGGGCTCCGCAGGCCTATGAACGGGTGCGTCCGATCCTCGAGGCCATCGCCGCCAAGGTGAATGGTATCCCCTGTGTTACCTACCTGGGTAGCGGTTCGGCAGGTCATTATGTGAAAATGGTCCATAACGGGATTGAATACGGCGTCATGCAACTGATCGCCGAGGCCTACCACCTGCTCAAACAGGGACTGGGTTTGAACAACGATGATTTATCCCTGATTTTTGACCGTTGGAATCAGACCGAACTCAAGGCCTATTTAATCGAGATTACCGCCCGTATCTTTCGTCAGGAGGATGAGAGGAGCGAAGGCCGCTTGATCGATAAGATTCTGGATCAAGCCGGGCAAAAAGGGACCGGAATGTGGACTTCCGTGAATGCCCTGGAATTGCAGGTCCCGACGCCAACCATCGATCTGGCTGTGGTCATGCGAGACCTGTCCGGCTGTAAACAGGAAAGGCAGGCTGTTGGCCGGCTGTCGGGAGAGGATAGCCTAGCCTATCAGGGGGAACGGGAAGGATTTATCGCCCAACTCGGTGAAGCCCTTTATGGCGGCTTGATTCTGACCTATGGTCAGGGTCTGACTTTGCTCCGAAAGGCCTCCCGGACCTATCACTATGGTTTGGATCTGGGGGAAGTGGCCCGTATCTGGAGCGGCGGCTGCATCATTCGGGCCTTTCTATTGGAAAAAATAGTGGCCGCCTACCGGATTCAACCGGACCTTATCCATCCCCTGCTGGATCCTGATCTGGCCGAAAGGATGAAGCCCTGCCGGGAAGCCTTGCGAACGGTGATAAAGGCCGCCGTTGAGCTGGGAATCCCCGTACCCGGACTGATGGCCTCCCTGGCCTATTATGACAGCCTCCGCAGTCCCTGGTTGCCGGCCAATCTAATTCAGGCCCAGCGCGATTATTTTGGCGCCCACACCTATGAACGGGTTGATGGGCCGGGCGTCTTCCACACCCAATGGACGGCGGAATAAGGAGACGTGGTGTCGGCTGATATCCATCCCCAATCAACGGTCTTTGTTATCTTCGGCATTGGCGGCGACCTGGCCCGGCGCAAGCTGATCCCGGCCCTCTATGATCTCTTTCTGGACCACTGGCTGCCTGAAAAATTCCAGGTTATCGGACTGGGGCACAAGTCTCAGGGCGATAAGGCGTTTATCGAACATTTACGTCAGGGGGTGATCCAGTTCTCCCGCTAAGAATTCAGTGGGCTCAAAAAAAGTGGGCCCGAGGGGGCTACTTGGGCTGGGTTTACCGGGATTCGCTGTTCTTTAAATTCTGAAATGGAGCGCCTTAGAATGGATTCCCTAGAAAAATTGCAGAAAATAGCCAGGCTGATACGCTATTACTCCCTGGTTTCGACCACGGAAGCCGGTTCCGGGCATCCCAGCTCTTCCTTATCGGCCGCGGATTTGATGACCGGCTTGCTGTTTGGCGGCCTTTTCCGCTATGACCTCAACCGCCCGGATCATCCCAACAACGACCGCCTTCTTTTTTCCAAAGGGCATGCCTCGCCCCTCTTTTACGCCCTCTGGGCGGCTGCCGGTAAAGTCAGCGAGCCGGAGCTGATGTCTTTGAGAAAATTCGGGAGCCCGCTGGAGGGGCACCCGACGGTTACTTTCCCCTACACCGAAGCGGCCACCGGCTCCCTGGGCCAAGGACTCTCCATCGGTCTGGGGATCGCGCTCAATGCCAAGTTTCTGGATAAGCTCCCTTACCGGAGCTATGTCCTTCTGGGAGACAGCGAGATGGCCGAGGGCTCTCAATGGGAGGCCCTGGAGATCGCGGCCTATTACCAATTGAATAACCTCATCGGCATTCTTGATGTCAATCGCCTTGGCCAACGCGGAGAAACCATGCATGGCCATGATTTAAAAGCCTATCAGAAGCGGGTCGCGGCTTTCGGCTGGGAAACCATCCTGATAGACGGCCATGACTTTAATCAAATTCTGCCGGCCTTTCACCAGGCTCTGGAGTCAACCGATAAACCGGTCATGATCATCGCCGAGACCATCAAAGGCAAGGGCGTTTCCTGGGTGGAGGATAAAAACGGTTGGCACGGGAAGGTCTTGAGTAAAGAGGAACTGAAACGGGCACTGAAGGAGCTGGGGGAGGTGGATCAGACCCTCCGAGGAGAAATAGCCGAACCGGAAGATCGGAAGCCGGAGAAAAGGACGTCCGGAAAAATAGCGGAGCCCTTCTATCCGCCGGACCAGGCGGTAGCCACCCGGAAGGCCTACGGCCTGGCTTTGAAGCGAATCTTCCCTCGCTATCCCGAGATGGTCGTCCTCGATGGGGAAGTCAGTAATTCGACCTACGCCGAGATCTTTCAGCAGGCGTTTCCGGAACGGTTTTTCGAGATGTTTGTGGCCGAACAGAATCTGGTCGGAACGGCCCAGGGCCTTTCTTGCCGGGGAAAAATCCCGTTCATTTCCACTTTTGCCGCCTTCTTCACCCGGGCCTTTGATCAGCTCCGGATGAGCCAGTATTCGGCCGCCAATATCAAATGTTGCGGCTCCCATGCCGGGGTATCGATCGGGGAGGACGGGCCTTCACAAATGGGTCTGGAGGATATCGCCCTGTTCCGGACAATTCTGGGCAGCGTGGTCCTTTACCCCAGCGATGCCTTCGCGACCGAGCGGCTGGTGGAAGAGGCCGCCCGAAATCAGGGCATCATTTACCTGCGAACCACCCGGATGGCTACGCCCATCCTTTATACGGAAGCGGATCAGTTTCCTATCGGCGGATCCAAGGTGCTGAAACAAAGCGACCGGGATGATATTACGGTGGTGGCGGCCGGGGTCACTCTTTTCGAGGCCCTTCAGGCCTATGAGGTCTTAAAGGCCGAAGGCGTATCCCTGCGGATCATTGACCTTTACAGCATCAAACCGATCGATGGGGCCACCCTGAAGCAGGCCGCTCTCGATACCCGGGCCCTCATCACCGTAGAAGATCATCATCTCGAAGGAGGTTTGGGGGAGGCGGTCCGGACCGCCCTGGCCGGAGAGCAGGCGGTCATCTATTCTCTGGCGGTGAAGACCCTGCCGCGGAGCGGCCGGCCGGAGGAACTTATGGCCTATGAGGAAATTTCCAAAGAGGCGATCATCAGAAAAGTGAAGGAGTTATTATGAGACCGGAGAATCTTAAGAGCCGCATCTTCCTCGATGGGGGAAATCCGGAGGAAACCAGGGAAATCATCGGCCGTTTGGGATTCCTCGACGGCCAGACCACCAATCCGACGCTTATCTCCAAAAACCCGGAAGCGCGGCGGCATTTGGAACAGGGGGGGAAGTTCAGCGAAAAAGAGATCCTGGACTTTTATCGGCAGGTAGTCGGAGAGATCTCCCGGTTGATTCCTCAAGGGTCCATCTCCATTGAAGTCTATGCCGACCCTTCCACCACGGCGGAAAGCATGTTGGCGCAGGGCCGGGAGATGTTTTCCTGGATCCCCAATGCCCACATCAAGTTTCCCTCCTCCCGGGAAGGATTGACCGCCGCCGAACGGGCCGTCCAAAAAGGACTGCGGGTCAATCTGACCCTCTGCTTCTCCCAGGAGCAGGCCGCGGCCGTTTACGCCGCCACCCGGGGGGCCAAGAAGGGGGAGGTCTTCGTCTCGCCCTTCATCGGCCGTTTGGATGATCGGGGAGAAAACGGAATGGACCTCATCGCCCACATCCTCCGGATGTACGAGAAAGGAGACGGCCATGTGGAAGTTCTGACCGCCAGTGTCAGAACCATGGATCATCTGCTTTATGCTTTGAAGCTGGGATCGGATATCATCACCGCACCCGCGGCCATCTTGAAGCAATGGGGGGAAGAGGGCCTTCCCCTTCCCGGCGCGGAATATGGCTACGATTCGAGGGGCTTAAAAACGATGCCTTATCGGGAGATCGACCTCAACAAAAAATGGCAGGAATTTGATCTGTCCCATGAGCTGACGATCAAGGGGATGGATAGTTTCTCCAAGGATTGGAATTCGTTGTTGATGAACTCTTAGCCATGCAGCCTTTAGCCGCCGGCGGAACGTTAACCCCCTGGGAACCGGGTCTCCCGGCCCTTTTCCTGTACGGCCTGATGATCCTGGCTTTAATGGGCCTCCTGCTTTTCCTTTCTTCCTGGCTGGGAGAAAAGAAAATCACACCGAATAAAGCGCTACCCTTTGAATGCGGGATTATCCCGACCGGACCGGCGCAGATCAACTATCCCGTTCCTTTTTACCGGGTGGCTGTTTTTTTCCTTCTTTTCGATGTGGAGGCGGTCTTTATTTTCGCCTGGGCCGTGGCCCTCCTGGAGTTAGGCTGGTCCGGTTGGCTCCAGATTTCTTTTTTTATGGTGCTCCTGCTGGCCGGGCTTTTTTACATCTGGAAGAAACAGGGATTGGAGTGGGTGTCCGATCTTGAGAACCTTCGATCAGGCCAAAAATAAGGCCCTGGACCGATTGGATCTGCTGGTCAACTGGTCGCGGAAGTACAGCCTCTGGCCCGCCTTTTTCGGACTTTCCTGCTGCTTCATCGAGGAGTCCACGGCCCTGACTCCCCGCTATGATATGGCCCGTTTTGGGGCCGAGGTCCTGCGCGGTTCGCCCCGCCAGTCCGATCTCCTGATCACCTCGGGAACCATCTTTAAAAAAGTGGCCCCGGCTATTCTGCGGTTTTATGATCAGATGCCTGAACCAAAATGGGTGATCTCCATGGGTTCCTGCAGCAACTGCGGCGGGATGTATGATGGCTATAGCGTGGTCCAGGGCATTGATCAGATCTTGCCCGTAGATGTCTATATCCCGGGCTGTCCACCACGGCCGGAGGCCGTCTTGCAGGGATTGCTGCTGTTGCAGAAAAAGATCGAGTCGGAAAGACCGAGTCGTTCGATTATCCATCGGACCGGAGGGACCCAGGGGTCTCAAAAACCCGTGTTGGTCGATGGGCAGACCAAATCCAGGGATACCCGGGGTCCGGGTTATGAAGGCCTTCCCATCCGAGGCACTTCCGTCACTCCTCCGCTATTTTGGGATAGCCGCTCCGACCTGATGTGGACGCCGCCGGCCCGCAGGATTGAACTGACGGACCGGGACCGCTCCCTGGCCTCGGTGCTTAAGGAAAAGTTCGGCGAGGCCCTTCGTCCAATCCTCCCAACCTCGGATATGATAACCTTTGAGGTCGGCGCGGACCGGATTAAGGAGGTCCTTCGTTTCCTAAAGACTGAATCCAACCCCAAGTTCCTGCGCCTGGATGATCTGACCGCGGTGGATGAATCGGCCCGTCGGGGCCGAGGGAATTATGAGATCCATGATGGTACGGTGGGGAAAGAAATCGGTCGGGATAGGCCTCCCAGCCCGGACCCGCAAAAATACCCGCAGTATAATCTGGTCTATCATTTGCTTTCCTTTGAACCGGCCGGGCGCCTTCGTCTAAAGGTTCCTTTATTCGATAAAAACCCGGAAACCCAAAGCATCACCGATATCTGGCCCTCGGCCAACTGGTATGAGCGGGAAGTCTTCGACCTCTTTGGCATCCGGTTTCAAGGACATCCGGATCTGCGCCGAATCCTCCTCCCCCACGACTGGGAAGGCCATCCCTTACGAAAGGATTATCCGGGCCGGGCAACCGAGATGGCTCCTTACACCAGGGCCGAGGCTGAAAGATACCAGCCCCAGGACGCCGGGATCATCGTCCGGAAAGGTCGGGGAAGAGGGGCCGGAGATGGTCTTGAACGTAGGTCCTCATCACCCGGGCTCTCACGGACTGATGCGATTTATCCTTTCCCTCGAGGGAGAAAAGATCTCCGACATGGCCATGGATATCGGGTATCACCACCGTTCGGTGGAAAAGATCGGTGAACGCCAGTCCTGGCACCAATTCATTCCTTACACCGACCGGGTGGATTATCTCTCCGGTGTTTACAATAACCTGGCCTACCTGAATTCGGTGGAAATCTTGACCGGGATCCAGGTTCCGGAACGGGCGCAAACCATCCGGGTGCTGCTCGGTGAATTTTTCCGTCTGAGCAATCACCTGGTCTGGTTCGGCACCTTCCTGCAGGACCTGGGCGCCATCGGTCCGGTCTTTTACACCTTTCGGGACCGCGAAAAGATTATGGATATTATCGAGCTCATCACCGGAGGCCGGCTCCATCCCTCCTGGTTTCGCATCGGCGGCGTGGCCGACGACCTACCCGAAGGCTGGAAAGAACCGATAGATGATTTCATAAAAATGTTTCCCGCCCGGATCAAGGACTACGAGGCCCTGGCCACCCGGAACCCTATTTTTGAGGCCCGTACCCGGGGTGTCGGCACTCTTTCCCTGGAGCAGGCCATAGATTGGGGGGTAACCGGCCCCAACCTGCGGGCCTGTGGGCTCAACTGGGACCTGCGCAAGCAGTTCCCCTATTCTTCTTATGAACAATTTGATTTTGATATCCCCACCGAAGCGGAAGGAGACTGCTACGCCCGTTACCAGGTGCGGGTCGAGGAGATGCGCCAGAGCCTGCGGATCATCGAGCAGGCCGCTCGCAAGATGCCCGGCGGCCGTTATGTCACGCGAGGACTACCGTTACGCGGTTCCCAGGAAAACCGACACCCTGAAGGATATCGAAAGCCTCATTCATCATTTTGTCCATGTTACCCAGGGGCCAAAAATTCCCAGGGGTGAGGCCTATGCCGCGGTTGAAACCCCTCGTGGCGAGCAGGGCTATTATGTGGTCAGCGATGGCCTCCCGATGGCCTATCGTCTGCGGATACGGACCCCCGATTTTGCCAATGTCCAGGCCATGCCCCTGATGGCCCGTGGCGGCCTGGTGTCCGATCTGCTCTCCATTATCGGCTCCCTGGACTATATCATGCCGGATATCGATCGGTAGGGGGTCCAGGGATGTTGTCCAAAGAGGCCTTGGAGTTACTCCGGCAAAAGATGGCCGAGACCGATCATCCCCGTGAACTGGCCGTGGAGGTGATGTTCGCCCTGCAGAAAGAGTACTGCTATCTCAGTGATGAGGCCCTGCAGGAAGGGGCTGATCTTCTGGGCCTGACCCCTCTGGAACTGGAGGAAATCGCTACCTTCTACGATTTCATCTACCGGGAGCCGGTGGGAAAATACGTCATCCACGCCTGTGATGGGGTCGTCTGCTGGATGTTCGGGGAGGAATCCGTCGTGGCCTACCTTTGCCGGAAGTTGGGCGTTCGGGTGGGAGAGATCACCTCCGACACCCTGTTCACCATACTGCCTTCGGCCTGCATCGGATACTGTGATCATGCCCCGGCCATGTTGGTTAACGGGGTGCCTTACGGTCCGCTGACCCCTGAGATAATTGATCAGATCCTGGAAAAACTTAAAACCGGGCAGGAGACCCCGATCCCGGACCGCTAATGGGTATGTCGGAACTGGTGCTCCTGAAAAATGTTCAACCCGGTCACTCGATCCGACTGGCGGCCTATCGTCAGAGCGGCGGCTATCAGGCCTTAGCGGACGTCCTCGGGAAGCATACTCCCCAGGAGGTCAAACAGGTCGTCCTGGATTCCGGTCTACGGGGGTACGGCGGAGCGGGTTTCCCCACCGGACGCAAATGGTCTCTGGTGGCCGATGATGCGCTTTTCCCGAGGTATATCGTATCCAATACGGATGAAATGGAGCCCGGGACCTTCAAGGATAGGACCCTGGTATCGGCCAATCCGCACAGTGTCCTCGAAGGGATGATCATCGCTTCCTATGCCGTTTCGGCGGAAAGAGGCTTTTTCTTTATCCGCCCTTCCTATGAAAGCGTGGCCGGAATACTCGAAAGGGCCCTGGCGGAGGCCAGGGAGGCGGGTTTATTGGGCCGGAACATCCTGGGGAGCAGCCATTCCCTGCAGGTCGTTGTCCACCGGAGCGCGGGCCGATACATTTGCGGAGAGACCAAAGGCCTTATTCATGCTTTAGAGGGGAAAAGACCTCATCCCAATATAGAAGGACACCTCACCTCGGAAGGGCTTTGGGGCCGGCCCACCCTGATCAACAACGCTGAAACCCTGGCCTACGTGCCCCATATCCTGAAAAACGGCGCCGAGTGGTTTCGAAATCTGGCCCGAAGCCCAGACCGCCGCCGGCAACAAAATCTACACCGTCAGCGGTCGGGTCAACCGTCCCGGTTGTTTTGAACTGCCCTTTGGAACCCCCTTATCTGAAATCATCGAAGCGCAGGCCGGAGGAATGCAGCCCGGATATGAATATAAAACCTGTTTGCCGGGAGGGGCCTCGACCCGGTATGTGCCTAAAGAATTTTACGATATTGAGATGGATTTTGATTCGTTTAAAAAAATAGGCCCGGGCCATCGCTTGGGGACCGGGGCCATCGTGGTCTTCGATCATAAAACCTGCCTGGTGGGGGCCACGTTGAACCTGATACAATTTTTTACCCGGGAATCCTGCGGCTTTTGTACCCCCTGCCGCGAAGGACTGCCCTACATAGGGGATTTGCTCCGGCGCATTGAAGAAGGAGAAGGAAAGGAAGCGTTTATCCCTATCCTGCGGGGGATGTGCGAACACCTGTCCAAGGCTTACTGTGCCTTTGCCCCCGGGGCGGCGACGCCGGTCAGGGGGCTGGTGGATGACTTTGTCGAGGAAATTCACGAACACATCTCCCAAAAGAAGTGCCCCTTTAAAACGTAGGGGGCAGCAGGCCTTTAATCCTGGTCCCTAAACGCTTTCAGGTATCAACGGAAATGCCCAAACTGATCATCGATAATCTGGAGATCGAAGTCCCTCAAGGGACCAAGGTCATTGAAGCGGCTGAAGCGCTGGGCATCATCATCCCCCGCTTCTGTTATCATCCGGCTCTGGGATCGCTGGGGGCCTGCCGGATGTGCGCCGTGAAATTCCTGCAAGGACCGGTGAAAGGGGTGGAAATGAGCTGCATGGTGGAGGCCGGGGAGGGCATGGTGGTCTCCACCACCGATGCGGAAGCGGTCGATTTTCGCCGTCAGGTGATCGAGTGGCTGATGATGAACCATCCCCATGACTGCCCGGTTTGCGATGAAGGGGGCCACTGTCTGCTCCAGGACCTGACCGTGGCCGGCGGCCAGGGAATCAGGCGCTTTCTCGGAAAAAAGCGGACCTATGACGACCAATACCTGGGCCCCTTTATCCGGCATGAGATGAACCGCTGTATCCATTGTTTTCGCTGCCGTCGATTTTACCAGGAGTTCGCCGGCTACCGGGATTTCGGCGCCCTGCGGATCGCCAGACACATGTATTTCGGCCGGTTCAGCGACGGTCCGCTGGAAAGTCCCTTTTCCGGCAATATCATCGATCTTTGTCCCACCGGGGTCCTGACCGACAAGCCGTCCCGTTATAAAGGCCGGCGTTGGGAGTATGAACGAAGCCCTTCCCTCTGTATCCACTGCTCCCTGGGCTGCCGGGTCATAGCCAGCGCCCGGTATCGCGAGTTGGTCCGGATGGAAGCCGGCTTCAGCCGGCGGGTCAACGGGTATTTTATCTGTGACCGGGGCCGGTATGGCTTTGACTATGCCAACCATCCGGAGAGGCCGCGCCGGGCCCGGATCGGCCGGGAAGAAGTTTCCCTGGATCAGGCCCTCCAGGCCGCTGCCCAGAGGCTCTCCAGAATAATCCAGACCGGGGGACCCCGGGCCGTTGCCGGGCAGGGTTCCGGCCGAAGCAGCCTGGAGACCCAGGGGATGTTAAAATGCCTCAGCCGGAGGCAAGGCTGGTCCGACCCGGCCTATCTGGTAGATCCTTTTAGAGAAAAGACGGTGAGGATGGCGGTCTCCAGACTGGATAAGCGGGTAGCGGTTTCCCTGAGGGAAATCGAACAGTCGGACTTCATTCTGGTTATCGGGGCCGATCCGGAGCAGGAAGCCCCCTTGTTGTCCCTGACCCTGCGCCAGGCCTTCCGGAAGGGGGCCTCCATTTTCGTAATTGATCCCCGACCGGTCTTTCTCCCCCTGACCTTTGAACACCTTCCCGTCACCCCGGATGATCTGGATCTCTGCCTGGCCGTCTTGATCCAAGAGGACCGTCAACCGCTCGGACGCGGAAAAAATCGGGGCCGGGGCACTTCGATTTTACGAGTCCCTTCCGCATGAAACCAGCCAGGGGCCGGCCCTTAACGACCGCCTGGGGGAAATAACCCGGAAAATGAAACAAAGCCGTCGACCGGTCATTGTTTGCGGCAGCGACGTGGTCAGGGAGACCACTCCGTCGCTGGCTTTCGAATTGGTCCTTCTGCTTCAAGCCGGAGGACAGCCGGCCGGCCTTTTCTATCTCTTGGGGGAAGCCAACGATTTCGGGTCGGCCCTCCTCTCCTCTCCGGGGGCTTCCTTTTTGAAGACCCTGGAGGATATCGAAAAGGGTTCCATAGCCGCTTTGATTTTGGTGGAGTGCGACCCCTTCCGGCTTTTCCCGGATCGAGCCCGGTTGGAACAGGCCCTGGAAAAGCTCGATTTTCTGCTGGTAATGGATTTTCTGCCTTCTCCCGTCGGCCCGGCAGGCGGATATTTTTCTGCCCACCCAAACCTTATTTGAAGCCGGAGGGTCTTTCGTCAATCAGGAGGGACGAGTTCAAAGGACGTCGCCGGTTTATCGCGGCGGGATTCCGGTCGAACAACTCAGGGCCGGAGGCCATCCGCCGCGCTCCTTCCGTCCGGATATCCCCGGAGGGGAGCCCCGGCCGGCCGTCTGGATCCTGGCTGAACTGGCCCGGCTCCTTTCTCCGGGGCAAGATCTTTCTCCGGATAGCCTCTGGACAGCCCTGGCCGAAGAAAATCCGATCTTCTCCCGCCTGCAGACCCCGAAGGATTCCCGGGATGAAATTCGTATTATTCCCGATCAAGGGCCCGATTCGGGGGAGGGAGGTCCTTTTTCAATGGCGGACTCAGGGGTCTCGGAGAAAAACACCAGCCCCGGTGATTCCCTGGAACTCCTGCTGGTCGATCGGACCTTCGGTACCGAAGAAATGTCTTCCTATTCCAGTCCCCTCCGGGAAACAGTCAGCAATCCCAGTCTAATCCTGCCGACCGAGGTGGGGAGCCGGTTAGGATTCCGAAATAGGGATACGGCGGTTATCTCCCTCGATGGAGGCCCGTTGGAAATAGCGTTGGATCTCCAGGAACATCTGGCGGCGGGGGTCATGGTCCTGCCGCGGCAGGACCAACTGGTCTGGCAAAAAATAGCCGCCTATCCGATAAGGGTGTCTCTGGATCAGATAAAAAAAAGTCAGGAGGCCCCGTGACCCCGGACTGGATTTTAGGCTACCTCTTCCTATTGATCAAGCTGGGTGTGGTGATGATCGGTCTGCTGACCCTCGCCGCTTACCTGACCCTGGCGGAACGAAAGCTTCTGGGACGGATGCAGGTCCGCTATGGTCCTAACCGGGCCGGGAAGTTCGGACTGCTCCAGCCCTTGGCCGATGTCATCAAGATGCTGACCAAGGAAGACACCGTCCCCCAAGGGGCGGACCGTCTTATTTTTCTTTTGGCCCCGGCAGTCGTGGCGACCACGGCCTTGCTTATTTTTGCCGTCATCCCCTTCGGCCGGGGATGGACCATCAGGGGCCGGTCTGTTCCTATGGTGATTACCGATCTCAATGTGGGCCTTCTTTTTGTCCTGGCCCTTTCTTCGATCAGCGTCTATGGGGTTGCCTTGGGAGGATGGGCCTCCAATTCAAAATACAGCCTTCTGGGCGGCATCCGGGCCGTGGCCCAGATGATCAGTTACGAACTCTCCTTGGGACTCTCACTGGTCCCCGTGGTCATGCTGGCCCGCTCTTTCAGCCTGGTGGATATCGTGGAAGCCCAGGCCCGTTACCCTTTTATACTGGTGCAGCCGGTGGCCCTGGTACTCTTCTTTATCAGTGCCGTGGCTGAAAGCAAACGGATCCCCTTTGACTTGCCGGAGGCCGACGCCGAGCTGGTGGCCGGATACCATCTGGAATACAGCGGTATGCGTTTCGGTCTTTATTTTTTGGGCGAGTACATCACTATGATCGTCGTGGGCGGATTGATGGCTGTTTTCTTTCTGGGCGGATGGCGCGGCCCGCTCTTGCCGCCTGTGATCTGGTTCTTGATCAAGGCCTTGGCCGTGGTTTTTGTCATGATCTGGATGCGGACTACCCTGCCGCGCCTACGTTATGACCAGCTCATGGATTTGGGCTGGAAGATCCTCATCCCCGTGGCCTTGCTGAATATCATGGTTACCGGCGGGATAATGTTATGGTTCCAAAAAAATTAAAAAAAATGGACAGCTCCTTCAGGGGGCTCAAGCTTTGGACCGATGCCGGACCGGGATTGGCCAAGGGCTTTTGGACCGTCTTTAAGCATCTTTTCCGAAAACCGGTCACCGAACAGTACCCGGAGTATAAACGGCCTCTGCCCGCCCGTTCCCGGGCCAGGATCATCCTTACCCGGGACCCGGACGGTGAGGAACGCTGTGTGGCCTGTTATCTCTGTTCGGCGGTCTGTCCGGTCAACTGCATCTCCATGCAATCCGCCGAACGAGAGGATGGGCGGCGCTGGGCACCGTGGTTCCGCATCAACTTCGCCCGTTGTATTTACTGAGGGTTCTGTGAGGAGGCGTGTCCTACTCTGGCTATCCAACTGACCCCGCACTTTGAATTTTGCGAAACCGAGGTCTTAACGCTCTTGGCTGAAAAAGAAAATCTTCTGGTGGATCACGGGGGGAAAAACAAGGAGTATAATTTTTATCGTCATGCTGGTCTTGACGTAGCCGGAGGCAAGGGTGGGCATATCCAGGAGGAAAAACCGGTGAATCTGAGGAGTAATCTGCCGTGAGCCGCGGCCCTTCGCGCCTGACGCCTGACGATTCGCGGCAGGGATAGGATTGTCCATGACCGTCTATGCCATTATCTTTTATGTGGTCGCCGGGTTTATCCTGGTAACGACCGGGCTGGCGATTACCCGTTGTCATCCCGTGCATGCGGTGGTTTATCTGATTTTGTCTTTTCTGGGCAGCGCCCTGCTTTTTTATCTCCTCGGGGCGCCCTTTTTGGCCGCCCTGGAGATCATCATTTACGCCGGCGCGATAATGGTCCTGTTCCTCTTTGTGATTATGCTGCTTAAGGAGGAGGCGGCCGCGGAAGCCGGGATGACACCCGCCCAGTGGGCGCCCGCTATTGGTTTGGGTTTGGTCTTTCTCTTGGTGGCGGTGCTGCTGGTCTTTACGGACCCGCGCAGTCGGGTCCCCTTGGAACTGGCCGTGGCCACCCCCAGGGCCTTCGGCCGTTTCATCTTCGAGCGGTACTGGCTCTCTGTGGAGATTATCTCTCTTATCCTGCTCGTCGGCCTGATGGCCGTAATCCAACTGGGAAAGAGCAATCGAGCAGGAAAGAACGGGGAGCAACTATGATTGTACCTTACAGCCAGGTCTTCCTTCTGGCGGCGGCCGTTTTCTGTCTGGGGCTGGTCTGTTTGTTGACGCGACGCAATCTGATCATGACCCTCATCGGGGTGGAGGTTATGATGAACGCCGCGGCCATTCTCTTTCTGGCCTCCGCCCTGCGTTGGCAACAGTTGGAAGGACAGGCCTTTGTCCTCTTCATCCTGGGGGTAGCCGCCACCGAGGTCGCGGTGGGACTGGCACTGGTCATCGCGGCCTACCGGTCCAAGGGTTCCCTGGATCCGGACCGTTTAACATTTTTGAAATGGTAGTAGTGGATCCCCTGAAATCCTGAGAACAGCGATGATCTTGAACGTGCTTAAAGACCCGACGCTCCTAGCCTTAACGGCAGCGGTCCTGTTCCCCTTCCTGGCCTTCCTGGCTATTATCATTTTTGTCCGGCCCTCTTCGAGGACCGCGGCCGTCCTTTCCATCGGGGCGGTCACGGTTTCGCTGATCGGGTCCCTTTTGCTGCTCCTCACCCATTGGGACCTGAATTACCCGATCCATTACGCCAGTCGATGGCTCGTCACCGGGAATAGTTCCATCTCCTTCGGATTTTTACTGGATCCGGTCAGCCTGCTCATGCTGACCGTGGTGACCGGGATCAGTCTCCTGGTGCAGGTCTACTCCCTGGGCTACATGTCCGGCGACCCGGGGTGGTCCCGCTATTATGCCCTGCACTCCCTCTTCGCCTGGGCCATGATGTCCCTGACCCTCTCCTCTTCCCTGCTCCAGCTCTATTTTTTCTGGGAACTGGTGGGCCTGTGCTCTTATCTGTTGATCGGCTTTTGGTACGAAAAATTCAACGCCACCCAGGCCGGAAAAAAAGCCTTCGTCATGACCCGTCTGGGGGATGTCGCTTTTTTCCTCGGACTTCTTTTGGTGCTGCTAAACATGGGCAACCTTAATATCTTGGAAATGAACAGCCCCGAAGTTCCCGCCCGGTTGTCTTCAGGATTCATTACCCTTTGCGCTCTTTTGATGTTCGGCGGGGTGGTGGGCAAGAGCGCCCAGTTCCCGCTTATGACCTGGCTCCCGGATGCCATGGAAGGTCCCACGCCGGTCAGCGCATTGCTCCATTCCGCCACCATGGTGGCCGCCGGAGTTTACCTCTTGGCCCGTCTTTTCCCATTTTTCAGCCATTCCACCGTGGCCCTGACCGTTATTCTGGCCATCGGGACCATCTCCATGCTCATGGCTTCCACCATGGCCATGGTGGATCGGGATATCAAAAAGGTCTGGGCCTACTCCACTATCAGCCAGTTGGGATATATGGTGATGGCGCTGGGAGCGGGGGGGTACTTCGCGGGGATCTTTCATCTGACAACCCATGCCGCCTTCAAGACACTGCTCTTTCTCTGCTCGGGGGTCTGGGTCACCTATTATGGGACCAGTGATATGTACGAAATAGGTAAACGATGGGGCCGGGGACTGAAGATTCCCATGGTCTGTCTCGTTCTGGCCGGGGCGAGCCTTTCCGGCCTTTTTCCCTTTGCCGGTTTTTTCAGCAAGGAAGCCATCCTGAGTGCCCTGGCCGGTCTGAACAATCCTGTCTGGCTCCTGGCCGGCCTTTTGGGCGTTTTTCTGACCACCTATTATACCTTTCGGCCCATTTTTATCATCCTGTTCCCGAAAAAAGGGGAACAGGATGATAAAAATGAAAGTCGGCCGCCGGCCTCCACGTACTGGGTCATGGCCGGACCGCTCATCATACTGGGGATCATCATTAGTGGGCTGGGGTTCTTGGAGGCTTCTCTGAAAGGTTTCCTGCTGGGACGACAGAGTAGTGCGGGTCATTGGGACTGGGTCACCTATGGTTCCCTGGGACTGGTACTCTTCGCACTGGCACTGGCTTGGCTTGAGTTCGGCCGCCGGGATTCGAAGCAGATCGGTTTTGTGGAGCGAATTCCGCCGCTCCGGAACTTCCTGGCCGAGCGCTGGTACCTGGATCATTTTTATCGGATCTTTTTGGAAGTTGTGATTTATCGGACTTTCGCCAACCTTTTTACCCGGAATGACCGGCAGGTGATAGACGGCGGAATCGACGCGTTCTGCAAATTCACAGTAGGCAGCGGGCGGGTGGTCTCCTATCTTCAATCCGGCCGTCTGCGGCATAACCTCCTGGTGTCCTTCTCCGTACTGGGACTGGTGGCCCTCTATTTTTTCTTTTCATAGAGGGGAAGAATGGTTCGGCGGAGTAGTTTGAGTCCGATGCCTTAGGAAATTGAGTCTGGAATGGAACCAAGTCGCCTAAAACTGAATATCCGGGGAATGCAGGTCAGGGGCGCTGCCCGGAGAGGAAACACCTATGCGTTTTGACTTGGCCGGATTCCCCTTCCTGACGGCGATCCTGCTCAGTTGTTTGGCGGGTCTTCTGGCTATCCTTTTTATCCCCGCTGAACGAAAGGCCCTGATCCGCTGGGTAAGCGCTGTCTTTTCCGGCATGGCCTTTCTGCTCTCCATCTATCTCTTCATCGCCTATGACCGGTCTCAAGGGGGACTTCAGTTCGTGGAGAAGGTCGTCTGGATTAAATCGCTGGGCATCCACTATTTCAACGGAGCGGATGGTTTCAATCTGCCCCTGCTGCTTCTGACCGGCATTGTGCATTTTACCGGGGTGCTGACCATGTGGGAGCTGGAGGAAAGGGTCAAAGAGTTTTTTGTCCTGTACTTCCTGCTGGTAATGGGGGTCTTCGGCTTCTTCATGAGCCTGGACCTTTTTTTTATCTTTGTCTGGTATGATGTCTCGCTCTTTCCCATGTTCCCCCTGATCCTGATCTGGGGCACCACCCGGAAGGAGCACGGCGCCATGAAGCTGTTCCTCTATCTGCTGGCGGGAAGCGCCCTGATCCTTCCGGCCATCCTGTATCTTGTTGTAAAATCGGGTTTGAACACCTTTGATCTGATCCAACTTATGCGTCCCGGGACCTTTACGCCCTTTCAACAAAAATGTGCTTTCATCTTTCTCTATCTGGGGTTTGGCATCCTGGCCGGTGTCTGGCCTTTCCATACCTGGTCGCCTTCAGGCCATGTGGCCGCACCCACCTCGGTGAGCATGCTTCATGCCGGTGTGCTCATGAAACTGGGGGCCTTCGGGATTCTACGGGTGGCTATTTTCCTCTGTCCGTTGGGTTGGCAGTATTGGGCGGAGTTTATGGCCGTTCTGGCGACTATCGGGATTGTGTACGGAATCTTTGTGGGTTTGACCCAGACTGATCTGAAGTACGTGGTGGCCTACTCCAGTGTCTCCCACATGGGGATTGTCGGTCTGGGGCTCTCCACGGTCACCGTGGACGGCCTGAACGGCGCCGTCTTCCAGATGTTTGCCCATGGGGTTATGACGGCCCTGCTTTTTTCCTCGGTAGGGTATTTCCATGACCGGACCGGGACCAAGATGATCCCGGAACTGGGGGGCCTGAGCAAGATTATGCCGGTTGCCTCCGGCTATTTTATCCTGGGCGCGCTGGCCGGCATGGGGGTACCGGGGTTTGCCAATTTCTGGGCCGAATTTACCATCTTTGTCTCGGCCCTTAAGGTCTACCCTGTTCGCGGAGTAGTAGCGATCGCTTCTCTCGTGGTGAGCGCCCTTTTTATGCTCCGCGTGGTTCAAAAGACCTTTTATGGGCAGCGGAATGAACGCCTGGCGCACCTGCCCGATGTTTCTTTCAGCCTGGGCCTTCCCCGGATGATTCTGGTGGCGGTGATCGTCCTCTTCGGTCTCCTGCCGGCGCTGATGCTCGATCTGATTCAAACTGCGGTACTCCCTTTCATGGAGACCTTGCCGCGATGAACGGAACGCCCCTCATCCCCGAGATTTACTTTTTTCTGGTGACCGGGGTCTTTTTTATCCTGGCCCTGGGTTCCCGGTCCAACCCCCGGCGGGATTACCGGATCGCCCTTGTCCTGGCGGCCGGGGGAGTAGCGGTGACCCTGGGGGCCGTCAGACTGGAGGGCTCTTTCTTCTCCCAGGTCTTTCGCGTGGATCTTTTTTCCCAGGTATTCAAGGTCCTGCTGGCGCTGGGGATGTTTCTCGTCCTCTGCCTCTGCTCCGAGCTGAAGGGTATCAGTGAGGAGCGCCACTCCGAGTTTTATTTTCTCCTCTTCCTGGGCACGTTGGCCATGATGGTCCTGGTCAGCAGTGTAGAACTGCTCACGATCTACGTGGCCCTGGAATTGGCCAGTTATTCGCTCTACTTGTTGGTCCCCTTGAGGAAAGGCTCTGGCCCTCATCTGGAAGCGGGCCTAAAATATTTCCTGATGGGGGCGGCCACCTCGGCGGTGATGCTTTTCGGCCTGGCTGCGCTCTACGGCGCCACGGGAACCACATATGTAGGGGAACTCCTCCGGGTGCTTCCCGGCCTGATGGGATCGCCTCTGGCCTTCATCGGCCTTCTTTTTACCCTGAGCGGCTTTTTTTTCAAGTTGGCCCTCTTTCCTTTCCATGTCTGGGCTCCGGGTGTTTATCAGGGGGCGGCCAACCAGGTGACGGCCTACATCGCCACAACGAGCAAGGTGGCGGCCATCGCCATCCTGATGCGCGTGGTGTCCTTGAGCGGGGGCGGCAGCAGACCGCTGGTCCACATCCTGGCTGTACTGGCCATTGCCTCCATGACCCTGGGCAATCTGACGGCCATGGTTCAAAATGACCTCAAGAGACTGCTGGGATATTCCGCGATCGCCCAGGCCGGGTATGTGCTGATCGGCATCCTCAGCTTTAATCCGAGCGGCTATGCCGGGGCCATTTTTTATGCGCTGGCCTATCTGGTGATGAGCTTTATCTGTTTTCTGGTAGTAGTCAAGGTGTCCCCCGAAGGCGGGGATCCGCCGATCGCCCGGTTGGCGGGATTACATCGCCGATCACCTCTTTTGGCCATGGCGCTGCTGCTCGGGGTTTTCAGCCTCGGAGGAATCCCTCCGACCATCGGCTTCACCGGAAAATTCCTGGTCTTTACAGCGGCCATGAAAAATGGTTATTTCTATTTAGTGTTGATCGGCATGATTAACGTGGCTGTTTCTTTGTATTACTACGCCCTGATAGTGAAGGCGGCCTATTTCCTTGAGCCCGATGAAGCGCTACCCCGGATCTTCTTATCTCCGGCGACCCGGCTGCTCACCTCGGCCCTGATCGTAATCGTGGTCGGCGGAGGACTTTTCCCCGGTTATTTCTATGAACTCGCCGGAGCGGCCGCCCGGTACCTGATACCCGGCACCGGAGGAAACTGATTCACCGCCGTGTATCCAAGGAGGCCTAAAGAAGAGTAACGTGACAATTTTATAAGGAGGAAAGAACCATGGAGCAAAAAGAGAGGTCAGAAGAAATGGAAAAAGAAGAAGTGGAAGCCTTATGCCGGGAATGCGGACACGGGTTCAAGGTGTTCATGGATCGGGTTATTGGAAAGGATGATCAAAAGAGCGAGTTGGCTGAAACGATCACCTGTCCGGTCTGTGGATGCCCTGCCTGTAATGTGGTCCATAAGGGTTCATCTTAATTTTTCAAGCGTGGGCCAAATGGTTCGGGGTAGGTTCCTTCCATCCGCTACCCGAGTTAAAAGAGGTCCTTACTTAAATAACCCCATTTACTTATTTCGTTATTTCGGTAAAATACCTCAAGGCCTGATTTGAAAATCCGAAAAAAATCCCTGACTTCTGTTCTATTCCGGAAAGTGATTCAAGTATATGCTCGAGCGCCGGGACTTTTTAAAGCTCATAGGTCTGGCTGGGACCAGCGCCGCTATAGGCTGTTCGTCTACCACTCCTAATGACCTGATCCCTTACCTCGCTCCTCCGGAAGATATTATCCCCGGCGGGGCGGTCTGGTATGCCAGCACCTGCCGGGAGTGCCCGGCCGGGTGCGGCCTTCTGGCCAAGAACCGGGATGGACGGGTAATCAAGGTGGAGGGAAATCCCCTCCATCCGGTCAGCGGAGGAAAACTCTGTGCCCGCGGCCAGGCCTCCCTCCAGGGGCTTTATAATCCCGACCGGCATCCCCAGCCCTTGATGAGAAAAGGCAAGGGGGAATGGGTCCCGATCACCTGGGATCAAGGGGAAAAAACCCTGGTCCAAACCCTGGAGGAACTGGTCCGCCAAGGTCGGGGCGAGCGCATCGTCTTTATCGACGAGTTGATGAACGGCGCGTTACAAGAGCTGGTTTCCCACTGGCTCGCGGAATTCGGCTCCCGGGAGCTCCTCCTCTATGAACCCTTGAACTACGAGCCTTTGCGCCGGGCCAATGAAATTGTTTTTCAACGGGAAGGGATTCCGCATTACCGGATCGATCAGGCCGATTTTCTGATTTCCTTGGGCGCCGGTTTTTTGGAAACCTGGATCTCCAATCTGGAATTTGCCCGCCAGTTCGCCTCTTTTCATGGGCTGAAACCTCACGGGAAAAACCCCTTCATATACGTCGGCCCGAGACTTTCCTTGACGGCCAACAATGCCGACCAGTGGATTGCCGTTCCTCCGGGCGATGAGTATCTCATCGGTCTGGGCCTACTCAGGGTTTTGCTCGATGAGGGATCGGCCGACCCTTTCCCCTCTGATCAGAAGGCCTGGTTAAGCAAAACGGTTGCTGATTTTCCCCTGGACCGTATCAGCCAAAAGACGGGGGTCCAAGAGGCGGTCCTCCGGGATCTGGCCCGCCGGTTCAGCCGGGCCGAAAGACCCCTGGTCCTGGCCGAAGGGCTGGGGCTTTCCGGACCCCGGGCCCTGGAAGCCGCCGTGGTGGCCAATCTCCTCTGCCTGGTTAAACCGGGCAGCCGGCAGGCCATCGATTTCAACAGTCCCTCGGCCTATGGCCAGGCCGCCCCTTTGACCCGGATGAAAGCGCTGTCGGAACGGATGAAGCGGAAAGAGATTGATCTTCTGCTCCTGGGCCAGGTCAACCCGGCGTTCAACCTGCCCTTTGCCGCCGAATTTCAGGAGGCCCTGAAGGAAGTTCCTCTGGTGGTCAGCTTCTCGAGTTATCGGGATGAGACCAGCAGCCTGGCCCACCTGGTCCTGCCCAATCATACCTTTCTGGAATCCTGGGGGGACTATTCGCCCCGGCGGGGGGTGAGGGGACTGCTCCAGCCGGTCATGGGGCCTGTCTTCCAGACCCGGCCTCTCGGGGATCTGCTAATAGCCTCCGGCCAAAAGATTCGAGGGACAGAACCATTCCCCTGGAAGAATTTTTATCAGTTCCTGCAGGCCTCCTGGGCCCGGCAGAGAGCTGCGCTGGAGCCCGACCTGGCCCCGGAAGAATTCTGGCCTAAGGCCTTGGAAAGGGGCGGGTCGTGGAAAAAGAAAGAACCGCCGGCGGAGAAATCGTTACTTTCTTCAAAGGCGCCTTCCTGGGCCTTCCCGCCGCTGGAAATCAGCCCGAAATCCGCCGCCCACCTGCCGTTAACCCTGTATCCGACGATCCAGTTCTTTGACGGCCGGGAAGCCAACCGACCCTGGCTTCAGGAACTTCCGGATCCCCTGACCCAGATTACCTGGGACGGCTGGCTGGAGATCCATCCGGAAACAGCCAAGGGCCTAAATATTCAAAAGGGGGAGGTGCTGAAAGTCCGATCCCCCTACGGCAGTCTGGAGGTGCCGGCCTATCCCGTTTACACGGTCCCTCGCGGAATCCTGGCCATGCCCATCGGACAGGGCCACTGGAATTATGGAAGGTATGCCGATGGGCATCCGGCCAATCCTCTGGCGTTATTGTCTCCGGCCGACCGACAACATTTCGGGGGGATGGTTCCGCTCGGCCCTGCAGGTCAGTCTTCAAAAGCAGGGCCGGCAGATCGTCCTGGCCCACGTGGACGGAAGCTTTTTTCAGCAAGATCGGGAACTCATGCAGGTCATGGCCCTGAAGGAATATCAACGATCCCTCCAATCCGCGGAGCTCCCCCACATCGACCTGCCGTTGCCGCAAGGGGTTGACCCCCGAAAGGATTTTTATCCTGTGCACCAACACAAGGAATACCGTTGGGCCATGGTGGTCGACCTGGACCGCTGCATCGGCTGTTCGGCCTGCGTGACGGCCTGTTATGCCGAGAACAATGTGGCGGTCGTCGGAAAGGAGCAGGTCCTCAAAGGCCGGGAGATGGCCTGGATCCGGATTCAGCGTTACTTTGACCCGCGGGAGAGGGTGGCCCGCTGGCTGCCCATGCTTTGTCAGCACTGCGACTTCGCCCCCTGCGAATCGGTCTGCCCGGTGTATGCCCCGATCCATAATCCGGAAGGCCTGAACAACCAGACCTACAACCGGTGTATCGGCACCCGCTTTTGTCTGCAAAACGATCCCTACAAGGTGCGGCGGTTCAACTGGTTTACCTATACCCGTCCCCGGCCCCTGGACTGGCAGCTCAACCCCGAGGTGACGGTCCGCTCGAAAGGGGTCATGGAAAAGTGCTCCTTCTGTGTCCAGCGGATCATTGGGGCCAAGATTCGGGCTCGGGCCGAAGGCCGAAAAGTGAAAGACGGGGAATTCACCACCGCCTGCGCCCAGACCTGTCCGACCGAGACGTTGGTTTTTGGAAATCTCCTTGACCCGGAAAGCCGCGTTTCCCGATTGATCCAGGACCCGCGCCGGTATCAGGTCCTGGGGCAGCTCAACACCAAGCCGGCGGTCATTTATTTAAAGAGGATAACGCACATTTTTGAGGCCTGATGATGAAAGACCTGCCGTACGGCGCCGTCAACCAGGAAGTTTTGCAGGCCATGTCTCCGCCGGGAAATCTCTATCTGAAAATCGTGGCCGGCTGGTTTTTCGGCATCCTGGTAGGGGTCGGCTGCTGGGCCTACCAGATCCGGATGGGCATCGGCGTGGCCGGGCCCAATCACCCCATTGCCTGGGGCACCTATCTGGTCAATTTTGTCTTTTTCGTCGGTCTGGCCCATTCGGGCACCCTGATCTCGGCCATCCTTTTTTTATTCCGGGCCCGCTGGCGCACGGCCATATCCCGGAGCGCCGAGGCCATGACGGTTTTCGCCGTCATGGTGGCCGGTCTGTTTCCCTTCATTCATCTGGGCCGGCTCTGGGTGGTCTACTGGATCCTGCCCTACCCCAACCAACGCAACCTCTGGCCCAATTTCCAGTCCCCTCTGGTTTTTGACGTGATTGCTATTTCCACGTATCTCCTGGTCAGCCTCCTTTTCTGGTACACCGGCCTGATCCCCGACTTGGCGGCCGTCCGAGATCGGTCCCAGGGCCTTCGGCGCCGGCTCTACGGAATCTTTTCCTTGAACTGGACCGGTACCCAGCATCAATGGCGCCACCACGGCGGGGCGGTGCTGCTGTTATCGGCCCTGGCCACCCCGCTGGTCATCTCTGTGCACAGCGTCGTCTCCTGGGATTTCGCTCTGTCCATTTTACCGGGCTGGCACAGCACCATCTTCGCCCCTTACTTTGTAGCCGGGGCCATCCATTCCGGTCTGGCCATGGTGCTCATCCTTTTAATTCCGTTGCGGCGTCTGTACCGGTTTGAAAACATCATTACTCCGGAAACCCTGGAAAATATTGCCAAGACCATTATCCTGACCGGCCTGATCATGAGCTACTCCTATCTGACCGAGCATTTCATGGCCTGGTATGGGGGAGACAAAACCGAAGGGGACAGCTTTTACTGGCGGATGGTCGGGTATTACCGGGAATGGTTCTGGCTCATGATCTTCTGCAATTCCGTCGCCCCGCTGTTTTATTTTTTTAAGAAGATTCGAACCAATACCAAGACCCTGGCCCTGATCGCCGTCCTGGTGGTCATCGGCATGTGGTTCGAACGGTACGTGATCATTATCGGGTCCCCGGCCCATGCCTATGATCCCTATATTTGGAGACTCTACCCCGGCCCGACCTGGGTGGAATATGGCATCATGTTCGGGGCCTTCAGTATCTTTTTCTTCCTGTTTTTCTTATTTTCCAAATTCCTGCCCACCATTTCCCTGGCCGATCTAAAAGAAGAGATCACCCCTCCCAACCGTCCCCGGAGGGCGCCGTGATGCCGGGAAAGAAAGGCCTTCGGCCCGAGCCGGCGCTGCTGGGCATCTTTAGCTATCCGAATGATCTCCAGATAGCCCTCGCGGCCCTCCAGGGGATGAACCAGGATTGTACGGTCTTCGCTCCCTCCCCCCTGGAGTCGATCCCGGCAACCAAGAAACCGAAGCCCAGCCCGGTTCGTTACTATACCCTTGGTGGAGGTCTTCTGGGACTCCTCTCCGGCTTTTCCCTGGCCTTCTATACGGTCCTCCAATGGAAGTTCGTGGTCAGCGGCAAGCCGATTATCCCCTGGGTCCCCTTTGTGATCGTCGGCTTTGAATTTCTGATCCTGTTCGGGGTCCTGTTCTCTTTTGCCGGAATGCTCATTCACAGCCGTCTGCCCCGGCGGGGGTTACCGGCCTATTATGATCCCCGCTTTTCCAATGACCGTTTCGGCCTGCTCATACCCTGCCGGCCGGAGGAGCGGGAAAGGATCGCCGGTCTCCTGAAAGAGGCCGGCGCCGAGGAGATCCATGATGTCGCGGGCTGAGATCCTTTTCGGAGCTGAAGGGCGCCCGAGCCGCGACCGGAACCAGGCCCTGGACCCTGGCTTCCCTGTTTCTGACGGTTCTCGGAGGAGCCGCCTTCGGGATCGGGGTCTCCGGCTCCCAGGCCGAAAGGGCCTGGCAGGTCTTCCTGGTGAATTATCTCTTCTGGTCCGGTCTGGCCTTTGGTTCCATCCTTATCTCCGCGGCCCTGGTCATTACCCAGGCCCGCTGGGGGCGGCCGATCAAACGCCTGGCCGAGGCCCCGGTGGCTTTTCTGCCCCTCTCCTGCCTGCTCTTCTGGGTCCTGTACCCGGGCCGGGAACACCTTTTCCCCTGGATCCATGAACCGTCGCCCCACCAAGCGGCCTGGTTGAATACCGGCTTTCTCTTTGCCCGGGATGGCCTGGCTATCTTGCTGCTGACCGCCGTCTCCCTGGTCCTGGTTTATTACTCCGTTCGAGGGGAGCGGGAAATCCATTCCCAGGGGGTGGAGGACCTGGAAGGAATGCGGCGCCGGGGAGAAAAAAACCTGCGGAAACAGGCCATCCTTTCCCCGCTGGTGGCGATCCTCTATCCCTGGTGTTCAGCCTGATCGGTTTTGATCTGGTCATGTCCTTATCGCCCGAGTGGCACAGCACCCTGTTCGGGATGTACTTTTTTACCGGGGGTTTTTACAGCGCTCTGGCCGGTTTGATGGTCCTGGCCGTCATTTCGGTCAAGGCCTTCAGGCTGGGCCGGTTTGTCCAGGTCGGACAGTTTCACGACCTGGGCAAGCTGCTCCTCGGCTTCTGCCTGGTCACCGGAGATTTTTTCTTTTCCCAGTTTTTGGTCATCTGGTACGGAAACCTTCCCGAGGAGACCCGTTTCGTGATTACCCGGGTCAACAGCGCGCCCTGGAAACCCCTGGCCTGGACCGTGCTGGCGGTCTGTTTTGCCCTGCCTTTTGTCGTCCTTCTCAGCCGGAAGGCCAAGAGGCGACCGGTGCTGATGGTGACCTTGAGCGGGATCATCCTGATCGGGATGTGGCTGGAACGTTTCCTGCTGGTGGCCCCCTCTCTCTGGAAAGGTAAAGACCTGCCGTTGGGGCTTCTGGAACTACTGATCAGCCTTGGTTTTCTGGGACTCATGGCTTTGAGCCTCCTCTGGTTTTTTAAGCGATTCCCTTTGCTCCCTCTGACGGACCCCCTGTTTTTGGACAGCCTGGAGGAAAACCGGGAATGAAGCCTCTGATGGAAGATCAACCAAGAAAAACGGTGCCGGGGCCGTCCTGGAAAAAATGGTTTTCCCTAGGGGTTTTGCTGATGGGGCTGATGCTCTATTTTTATTATGCCTATCCCGGCCGGGGGATCGGCCCCCGACAGCCCATCCCTTTCAGCCACCGGGTCCACGCCGGGGTCAAGGCGATCAACTGCCGTTTCTGTCATCCCTACGTGGAGAGGTCGGCCCATGCCGGGCTCCCGGAAATGGAGAAATGCTTTTTTTGCCATAACTACATCATCCCCACCCATCCGATGCTTCTTAAGGAAAAGGAGCATTACGACAGCGGACGGCCGGTCCCCTGGGTGCGGATTTTCTATGTTCCTGATTTCGTCAAGTTCAAGCATCAGCCGCACTTGCGTTTCGGGAAACTGGATTGCCGCGACTGTCACGGCCGGGTGGAACAAATGGATCGGTTGCAACCCAAAGCCTTTCAGATGAAATTTTGTATCGACTGCCACAAACAGAAGAAGGCGCAACTGGATTGCTGGCTGGCCTGTCACCAGTAGAAGATCGCAGCGGGCGGAGGCCTTAGATGCTTACAGATAAAACAAGAGGATCTATAAATTCGGATTTCGATATTCGGATTTCGAATTTGAACTCAAAATTCAAATTTTTTGGGTAGGAGCCGGGGAAGTGACACTTCTGAAAGAGGAAACGTATGGAACCGTCAAGGCCTTTTTTTTGAGCGCGGCCGTCTGGTTTGTCATCGGGCCTTTGATCGGCTTCATCGATGCCACCCATCTGGTCGCCCCGGACCTTCTGGGAAACATCTCCTGGCTGGTCTTCGGCCGGACCCGGCCCATGCACACCAATGTGGTCATCTTCGGTTTTGTCGGCACGGCCTTGTTGGGGTCCGCTTTTTACCTGGTGCCCACCTTGCTGCGAACCCCTCTGTACAGCGAACGGTTGGGAAAGTTCTCCCTGTGGCTCTTGAATCTGACCATCGCTTCCGGGACCGTCACCCTGGCCCTGGGCTATTCCCAGGGCCGGGAATACGCCGAATGGATCTGGCCGGTCGATATGGGGGTCCTGCTCACCTTTGTCCTGATTTTTTATAACCTTTTTCGGACGGCCGGAAGACGTCAGGAAAAGACCTTGTACGTGTCCATCTGGTATATCTTCGCCGGCCTTGATCTACTTCTTTCTGATCTACTTTTTCGGCAATGCCGTCTGGAACCCTTCCACCGGGGCCATTACCGGCATGCCCGATGCCGTCCTGGCCTGGTTTTACGGCCATGGGGTGGTGGGATTATTCCTGACCCCTCTGGCCGTGGCCCTTTCCTATTACGTCATTCCCATCGTCTGCCGGTCTCCGCTTTACAGCCACTCCCTGTCTCTGGTCGGGTTCTGGAGCATCCTGGTCCTTTACACCCACATCGGAGCCCACCATCTTCTGCAGACACCGGTGCCCACCTGGTTGAAGGTCGTGGCCATCACCGGCAGTTTAGGGATGTTTATCCCGGTTTTGACCGTGTTGATCAATCTCTGGCTGACCATGCGCGGCCGTCTGGGACTGATCCATGCCGACATCGGCGGAAAGTTCGTCATGGCCGGTCTGGTCTGGTATATCTTTACCTGCATCCAGGGTCCTTTGCAGTCCTTGCCCACGCTCCAGCGGGTGACCCATCTGACCAACTGGGTGGTGGCCCATGCCCACATGGGCGTTCTGGGATTTTCCGGAACCATCGCCCTGGGGGGGATTTATTTTATCCTGCCCCGGATAACCGGCCGGCCGATCTATAACCGCCGCTGGGCCGATATCCAATACTGGCTGGTGCTCATCGGCATGGCCGGGTTTTTTACGGTCCTGACCGCGGCCGGCCTGGTCCAGGGCCATGGCTGGCTGAACGGGCAGACGGTTTACAAGATCCTGCCCGAGATCCATGTCTACATGGTCCTTCGGGCCGCCATCGGTCTGTTGATCGTCGGCGGGGCGGTCCTGGGGCTGATCAACATTTATAAGAGTCTTTACGGGGTCAAAGAGGCCTCCCCGGATTGGAAGGGGGAAGCCCCATGAAGATGAACCTGACGGTCATTGTTTTCGGGGGCCTGATCATCTTCGCCTCGGTGCTGTTTATCGCCGTCATCTTGCCCTGGACGACCATCAGCGAACAGCCTTCGGAAATCTTTCGGGCTCGATCCTCCCTGGAGGCTCTGGGTCGGGAAGTCTATGTGCGCAACGGATGCACCTTCTGCCATACCCAGTTTGTCCGGGATATGGACTGGGACATCGGTGCCGAGAGGATCGCCCTCTCCGGCGATTATGTCCAGGATCAGCCCCATCAGGTGGGCACGGAGCGGACCGGTCCGGACCTCTCCCAGGAAGGGGGGGAACACCCGGATGACTGGCATTTGGCCCACTTTACCAATCCCCGGTTTGTCCGGCCGGAATCGATCATGCCTTCCTGGGAATTTCTGGGAAAGGAAACAGATCCAGGCCCTCGATCGCCTATAAGCAAAGCCTGGGATTTCGGATGGCCGACTTCCGGGTTCAGCGGCAGAAAGCCTGGAAGGACAAGGCCGTCCAGGCCTATGAGGCCGGGCCGGACGAGAATATTGACTGGCTCCATCAAAGGTCCCCGAACCCTGGAGAAAGCTGACCAACCCCTACCCGACCACCGAGGCCGGGCTGGAACGGGGGCACAAGATTTATCAGAGTTTTTGTATCGGCTGTCACGGCCCGATCGGCGACGGCATGGGGCCGGCCGAGCCCTATCTCTATCCCCCGCCGCTCAACTTTACCTTGTTGAACCAGAGGGGGATTTCCGGCGGCATCCTCTATCACCAGATCATGAACGGCATCACCGGAACGGCCATGCCTTATTTCAAGAAGGAACTGGAATCCACCAAGATCTGGGAAGTGGGGAATTATGTGGCCGTTTATTTCATCGGCCAAAGCGATGCCCATCAGGAACCCAAAGGGATCGATGCCGCCTACGAACCCCCGGGAAATGAGCCCCTGTCCAAGGCCTTGGGCCGGGAGAAGGAGAAATAGGATGTATTTTTCAGCCTGGATGATTTTGATCGCTTTCAGCCTGTGGGTCTCGTTGGCGGCCTTTTTATGGGGACTTCAGAGCGGACAGTTCTCCGATCAGGACCGGGCCCGCTACCTGCCCCTGCGGGACGTCCTGCCTCAGCCCCTGGTCAAGGATCCGGCCAGGCTGACCCTGGAGGTTTATGTCCTGATGTTCATCGGGCTGTTGATGGTCGGGGTTTGGCGGGATCACTGTTGTTGGCCCTGACCGGGTAAGGTGCGGCCATGCCCTTTTTCCCCTTGACCACCTTGCAGGAAATGGCCCTGGCCTTTTTTTTAGGGCTGGGGGCCCTGGTGCTGCTCTATGTGGCCTGGGCCTTTTATCCCACAGGCCCGCCGGAGACAGGCGGAGAGGAATTAAAGCCGGAGGGGCCGGGGTCCGGGGAGGAACAAAAGAAGGCGGATCATCCGGTGCCGCCATTTCTTATTATGGTGTATGTCGGTGTCATTGTCTGGGCCCTGGGTTACTTGATCCTGGTCGGGCTCAGGGTAAAGGCCATTGGATAGAGATGGGATCGAACAACCTGAACCGAAAAAGCCGGGCCCCGGTTCCTCCGGAAAATGAGGGGTCAATCGCCCGGAGCTGGAGCATCGTGCTGGCCGTGGCCCTGGCCTTTTTACTGCTGGGGGCTCATTATTTTTTACACCGTGGGGGTCAGTTGGCCGCCGCCCTGGCGTTACGGGACGATTCCCGACGTACCCGGTCAGTCGGTCTATTCGGTCCGGGGGGCTGAAAAACAGGCCGGCACGGCCCCGTTGGAGGAAGGGGAGAAGATTCGGCAGCAACATGTGATGGGCCAAAGCGGGGAGGCCGAAAAATCCAGCGGTCAGGGAGGACGGTGAACATGTCCAAGAGAAAAGCCTTCTTCATCTCCGGTTTGGTCGTGGGCCTCCTGGCCGTTCTCCTCTTTTTTCTTTCCATCCTGGTCAGCAACTACTACGGCCGGATGCGGGATGACGAGGCCATCAATACCTTTCAACTTTCGTTTCCGATCATGCCCAAGGGGACTATCCCGCTGGGTGGGGGCATCGAGAACCTAAGAAGATCAAACCCCAAGCAATTGATCAACCCCTGGCCCAGGACCCCGGCGGTTATAGACCAGGGAAAGAGGAGTTATCTCTATTACTGCATCCAGTGTCATGGTCCCGGACTCGACGGGAAGGCCACGGTGGGGCAAAGCTTTTATCCCTTACCGACGTATCTTTTGGACACCCGGGTGCAGGTCCAGACAGACGGAGAACTGTTTTACAAGATCAGCCTGGGCTTTAAAAGACAACCTCCCCTGGCTGCCACCGTGGCGGCGGAAGATCGCTGGGCCGTCATCACCTATTTGCGGGCCCTGGCTGAGGAAAAAAGGCCAGGGGTCCGGACCGGTTCCAACCCGGCCCTTGGGGGTCATGGGGAATGAGGGCCCTTTAATGGCTATCGAACTTATGGCTCCTTTCCTGATCGGCCTGCTGGGCAGCCTTCATTGCCTGGGCATGTGCGGCCCCCTGGTCATGGCCTACGCGGTGCACATCAAAAGTCCGGATACCCGGACCGCGGCGCTGGGGCCACTCTCCCTGGAGCCAGGGATTTTTTCACCATCTGGCTTATCATTCCGGAAGGCTGATGACCTATGGAATACTGGGCGCCCTGGCCGCCGGCCTCTTTAATGTGGCCGGCTTCAATCTCTATCTACCTGTCCGCGGGGGGGTCATCCTGACCGGGGGGATCCTGATTATTCTCTTGGGAATGGTCTTCCTCCGGATGATCCCCCTGCCGGGTCTTTTGTCCCGATTTTCTCCGACCCCCCGTTTCCTGTGGAACCGTCTCCTTCCTCCCCTGTTTCAATCCCCCGGTTCCATTTCCAAGATGGGACTGGGACTGGCCAGCGGGCTTCTGCCTTGCTGCCTCTCCTGCTCCATGCTCATCAAGGCGGCCACCACGGAAAATATGGCGGCCGGCTGTCTGACCATGGTGGCTTTCGGCCTGGGCACCATACCCGCGCTGGTGGGCCTGGGAATCTCCGCTTCCCTGGTCACCCTGCGAACGAGACTGATCGGGGAACGGCTGGCCGCGCTTTCCGTCGTTTTTATGGGGCTGATCCTGGTCTTCCAGGGCGCGAAGCTTCTGGTATAACCGAGGGTTCAAGGTGCGAGGTCCAACCAAAAGCCCGACTCCAGCCACACGCGGCCGGCCTCGCCGGGATTTACACGATATGAGTCCTGAATTGGAATGCCGCCTATGTGGTTTGCCGGTCGATCGTTCCGGAGTACGGGAAAAGCGGGGAGAAGCTGTTTTCCATTTCTGTTGTTTCGGCTGCCGGCAGGTCTTTCACCTTCTCTCCAGTCTTCCCGGGGGGCCTCCGGCCGACTTCAAAAATTCAGACCTCTTTCGTCTCTGCGCTGCGTCTGAGCTCATCGGCAGGAAGGATGAAGACCGGGAGAGAAGCAGGGCGCAGGGTAGGGAAGACGACCCGGCAGCCTGCGAGGCTTCCGATCCGCAAGAGGCGCTGGCCAAAGAATTGATCCTGAAACTGGAGGGGATGTGGTGCAGCGCCTGTTCCTGGTTGATTGAAGGTGTATTGTCCGGGACTCCGGGTATATTGGCGGTCAAGGCCCTGTTCGCCTCCGATCTGGTCCGGATTAAATACCTTCCTTATCAGGTGACGATCGAGGAAATCCGGGATCGGATTTCCAGGCTGGGATATCGTCCCTCCTCCTTTCAGGATCCGGCAGGGGCTTCAGGGGAAAGAAAAAGAGTAGAGCGGCGCTTGGGCGTTTCCGCGATTTTGACGGTCCAGGTGATGATGATTTCCTGGACCCTGTACGGCGGTTTTTTTCAGGATCTGGGGAACGAGGCCATCGGCTATCTCTCCTTCCTCCTGTGGGTGCTGGCTACCCCGGTCTTGATGTATGGGGGGTTCCCCATTTTTAAAAAGGCCCTGGTCGGACTGCGCTACGGAAAACCATCCATGGAAGTCCTTATTGTCCTTGGCGCCCTGTCCGCCTATTTTTACAGCGTCGCCCGGATGGGGCGAGGCAGTCTCCATCTCTATTTCGACACAGCCGCCATGTTGATCGTCTTGGTCCTCTTGGGAAAATATCTGGAGGCCCGGGCCAAGGAAAGGATTTCCCGGGGCCTTTTGGAACTCTATCACCTGACCCATCAAAAAGTGCGACTCCTCACGAAGGGAGAGGAAAAATGGATGGCCGCCGAAGCCCTTCAACCCGGAGACGAATTCCAGGTTCGAAGCGGGGAAAGGGTGCCCGTGGATGGCCGGATTTTTTTCGGGCGGGCTACGGTGGACGAATCGTATTTGACCGGTGAGTCGCGGCCGATAAAAAGAGGGCTCAACGACGAAGTCCGGGCCGGCGCTTTTCTTCTCGACCACCGGCTGAATATTCGGGCCACCCGCGTGGGGTCGGAGAGTGCTATCGGTCAGATCCTTACCTTGATGCAGGAGGGTCTATCCCGGAAGACCGCTGTCGAACTCTTTGCCGATCGCCTGATCCGCTGGGTTGTACCTGGACTTTTGGGCCTAGCCGTCGGAACCGCCTGGTACTTGGTCTATCAGGGTCATACGTTAGAGGAGAGCCTGCTGCGGGCCGTAACGATTCTGGTTGTTTCCTGCCCCTGCGCCCTGGGGATTGCCGTCCCTCTAGCTAAGGTGGCGTCCATCGGCGTCGGTCGCACAAAGGGCATCCTCATCCGGGATCCGGCGGCCCTGGAAAAAATGAAAAAGTTGGACGTCTTGATCTTCGATAAAACCGGGACCCTGACCGAAGGCCGTTATTCCCTGCGGGAAATGGTCTGCCTGGAAGGCTCCTCGGAAGAGGCCTGGCGAAGGATTGCTTCGGTGGAATCCCCTTCCGACCACTTTCTGGCCAAGGAGATTCAAAGCCGGGCCCGGGAGTTTTCTTCGGGCTTGGAGGAAGTGCGGGATTTCAAATCCCTGTCTGGCCAGGGGGTCTACGGGGTAGTTGCCGGTCAAGCGGTGGTCGTCGGAAATCGAAGTTTGATGCAGTCTCAGGGGCTGAAATTCCCTCGGACGCTTGCGTCTCAGGCCATGGGCCTGTCGAACGGAGGAGCGACCATCGTCTTCTTCGGCTGGGAGGAACAGGTCCGGGGATTCCTGACCTTTGGGGATGTTCTCAAAGAAACGGCCGGCGAGGCCGTTTCAGACCTTCAAGAAAAAGGGTTTCAGACCTGGATGGTTTCCGGAGATTCCCTGGAGACCACCGGGGCCATCGCCCGAACATTGGGCGTAAGCCCCTTTATCGGCCAGGCCCTGGCTAAGGATAAGGTTCGCGTCATTAGAGAACTCCAGCAGAAAGGACATCGGGTGGGCATGATCGGGGACGGCCTTAACGACGCAGCGGCCCTGGCCCAGGCGGATGTGGGTTTTGCTCTGGGGACCCGGGCCGGAATCCTTTCGGAGGCTTCGGATATCACGCTATTAACCGATGATCCCTTAAAGATCCAGGAGGCGTTCCATCTTTCTATGGTAAGTTCCAGGATTATTCGCCAGAACCTCCTGTTTGCCTTTATGTACAATATGCTTGGAATTCCTCTGGCCATGAGCGGCCAATTGAACCCTCTGCTGGCGGTTCTGGCCATGTTCGCCAGCAGCCTGACCGTGGTGGGCAACACGTTGAGGATTTATAGATGAAAAGGCAATTTATTCCTTCGGCCGATCCGCCGCTTGAACAAACGGATCCGGCCTGGTGGTTTATCTTTCAAAAACACCGGCTGCTGGTTTCCTCCGAGGGCCACGAGCCGGCCCTCCCCTTGGTCCATAACGTGAATGACCTTGGATGCCGCACCCGGGGGGAAACCTATCTGGGAACACTGGAAGGAACACATTGTTATGCCGCGACCCTTTCCACTTCCGAGGCTGCTCCGGCCGGGATGGTTTTCCAGGACCTGCGGCAACTGGACAGCCGACTGAATCCGGAAATGATCCTTCTTTCTTTTCGGGCCCTTCATCTGTTAGACTGGTCTCAAAAAACCCGATTCTGCAAGCGATGCGGGAAGGAAATGAAAAACAAGGCCGGTCAGCAGGCCAAAGAATGCCCGGACTGCGGCTACTTGAGCTTCCCCCGGATATCGCCGGCGGTGATCGTTCTGGTGGAACGGGGAGAGAAATGTTTGCTGGCCCGCTCACCCCATTTCCGGGATGAGTTTTACAGTGTCCTGGCCGGTTTTGCCGAACCGGGCGAAACGCTGGAAGAGGCGGTGGCCCGCGAAGTAGGGGAAGAGACCGGCATCACGGTCCAGGACATCCGCTATTTCGGGAGCCAGCCGTGGCCTTTTCCGGACTCCCTGATGATCGCTTTCACCGCCCGGTATGCCGGCGGCGAGATCCGGGTGGACGGCACGGAGATCCTGGAGGCCCAATGGTTTCCCTTCGACCGACTGCCCAAAATCCCGGGCAAGATCAGCATCGCCAGAAGTCTCATCGACTGGTTTGTAATCAAACAGCAAAAAAAGATCGTCAACCAAAAAGGAGGGTAATACCATGTACGACAAGAAAGAATTGTGTGATCGGATTAAATCCCTTTATCCTGAAATGGGAGAATGCGGCATCGATGTCAAGGTAGACTTTGATGAGGCCAAAAAGGTCTGGACCGTGGAGTTGGATAAGGAGGCCCATCACCTTAAAACCTACCTGGAACCGGTGGATGCGGAGACCTGCATGGAAGGCAAACAGTGTGTCAGTTTGGGGCTCCAGATTGCCCAGTTGATAGCCAATATCAAAACCGCCGGGTAACCGCCCCACCCCGAAAGGGATTGGCGGCTGAAATGTCGGATAGTTGCGTCCCTGAAGTCCCATCCGCTCCAGAGGAATAAAACGGATGGGACTCGGGAGTCCAACCGTTATGGCACCAGCCTGATGAATTGTTCGATGAGATAGGTAAACCGAATTTCACCATGAAGGCCATAAATGAAGGCCACTTTGGCGGAGGGGCAGCGTCATGAAAAGCTATGATGTTATTGTTATCGGGGCAGGAGATGTCGGTTTGGGAATTGTTTTTAAAGCCCTCGCCCAAGGACGAAAAGTGGCTCTGGTCAATAAGGGGCCGGTGGGGGGGACGTGCGTTAATTACGGCTGTGTGCCTTCGAAAACCCTGATCCATGCGGCCGATCGAATTATGGAGATCCGGGAAGCGACCCGATTCGGGGTCCAGGCTCCCATCCTCGCCATCGACTTCCAGGTCATCATGGATCGGATGAGGAAAGCGGTCAGCGGCGGCAGAACCGGGATTAAAACGGCCCTGGAGGAATCTGAAAATCTTGATTTTTTCACCGGCGAAGGCCATTTTATGGATGAACGGACCCTCGAAGTGGAGGAAAAAAGAATACGAGGAAAGAGAATATTTATTGCCAGCGGCGCCCGTCCCTCGATGCCCATGATCAAAGGGCTGGACCCCAATCGGGTTCTGACCAATGAGAATGTGCTGGAACTGGAGAAAAGGCCGGAGAGCCTGATCTTTATCGGCGGCGGCTATGTCGGTCTGGAGTACGCCCATTTCTTTTCGGCCTTAGGCACCCGGGTCGCCCTCCTGCACCGACATTCGACGTTCCTGCCGTTGGAAGAGCCGGAAATATCCGAATTGCTAAAAAAGGAAATGGAAAAATCCATCGAACTGCATTTGGGCGTCGACACCCAAGCAATAAGACCGACCAACCGGGGGTGGACGGTGCGGACCCAGGACATTCGTACCGGGGAAGAAAGGGAAATTTCGGCGGAAGCGCTCTTCGTGTCTGCCGGCAGAGAATCCAACGCCGATCGGCTACACCTTGAAAATGCCGGGATCGAGACCGACCCGCACCATTTCATCAAGGTGGACGACACCCTTCAGACCAACCAAAAAAACATCTGGGCCCTGGGGGATGCTATCGGCAGGGCGATGTTTACCCATGCCGGGGACAAAGAAGCTGAATTGGCCTGGCACAATGCCACGCACCGGAAAAAGATCAAGATGGATTTCGAAAACGTCCCCCATGCGGTGTTTACGAATCCTCAAATTGCTTCGGTCGGACTGACGGAAGCGCGGGCCCGAAAAGACCACGAAATCCTGGTGGGCCGGGCCAAATACTCCGATACCGTCATGGGCGAGGCCATGGATGAACGGGAGGGTTTTGCCAAGGCGATCGTTGAAAAGGGTACGGAGAGGATTTTGGGTTTTCATATCATTGGTCCTCAGGCGGCCATGCTCATCCAGGAAGTGGTCAATGCCGTGATCAACCGGAAGGACGTTAAATCGATCAGCGATTGCATGCACATATTTCCGGCGCTTTCCAACCTGATACCGGAAACGCTGGACAATCTTGAATAACGGTCAAGACCATGAGCAAGCAAATACGGGTCAGCAACCCGATACACAGTTTTCTTCCTATGGAAGTCGAAGGATTCGATTCCCTGGCCGAGCTGGCGCTGGATATGCATTTTTATTGGAATCATTCCGCCGATGAGGTCTGGAAACAGCTTGATTCCGCGCTCTGGGAACTCACCTACAACCCTTGGGTCGTCCTGCAAACGGTCTCTCGAGACCGGATCGAGCTTTTGTCGGCCGACCCGGTTTTTCGCCGGAAGGTGGAAGATCTCTTGGAAGCCAAACGCCACGGGGAAGAATCACCTGCCTGGTTTCAACAACATCATGCGGACACAGCGTTGACCTCGGTAG
>CAVVCH010000004.1:0-37010 GCA_963746605.1 uncultured delta proteobacterium | reverse complement strand
CTCTTTTTACCAAATTTACCTCTTTCACCCAAAATTCCGATCTTTATTCTTCCCTGGAATCGTGATGAACTGGGCGGAAATGAAATTTAACAGGGCAATACATCCGCCCAACAGAAAAACCATCTGGTAACCCCAGGCCGCCCAGATGACTCCGCCCACCAGCGCGAGGCTGATGGAAAAAACATGATCCAGCGATACCGACATCGTGAGGGTCGGGGTAATGTGATCGGGATGCACCACTATTTTCTTCAAGTAAGTCGCGCGAGCCATATTAACGGACATCAAAAGCTGGTCCATGACAAAACAGAGGCTCACGATGGTCAAGGCCGCGCGTTCGGGCAAAAAGTCCCGCGAAAATCCGTAACCAATACAGACCCCTGATCAGCAAAACAGCTTCCGTGATCAATACGGTTTTTTCCCCCAACTTGTCGATGGCCTTACCCAGCAAAGGTTGGAAAGCAACACCGCAAATACCCCCGATCGTCAACAAGGTCGCCAGCATAGTGACCGGCTGATTAAAAACCGTCACCAGCACCCAGGGCGCAAAGGTCAGAAAAATCTGTTTGCGTGTTCCAAAAAGGATGGAGAGCCAGTAATATAATCTATATTCTTTGTGAAACTTGAGATGTAAAGCCGGGGGATGGGCCTTGCCGGGGTGCATGGCGAAAAAACATCAATGCGGCAAAGAGGTAAAACAAGGCGGCGAACAGGAATGAGATCTGGAACGTGAAATGCAGATACCTAAATCCCAGAAACGTGAAAAAGCCGCCGATCACAAACACGAAATTCCGGATGGCATTAAACTGGCCCAGGCGCTTGCCGGTCTGGCCTTCGCGGGCCAGTTCCATGCCGATGCTCGTGTTGAGCGGCATCAGCATGTGCTGGCCCAAACTAAGGATAAAAAGCCAGGCGAACATCCAATGGAAGGTGACCGAGAAAAAGGCCATCAAGACCAACCCGCCGGCGCCGGCCAAGGCGGCGAAAGTCGCCAGCCTCCTGCTGCGGACAAAAAACAACACAGCTGAAACAAAGATTACGGAAAAGCCCGGCAGTTCGCGGGGCAGTTCCAAAAAGGTGCGCTGAAAGCTGTTGAGGCTGAACGTCTCATTCAAAAAATTATTGAAGACAGCGTTCACCATGCTTTCGGCAAAACCAATCATGGCGAGACCCGATATGAAAAAGAGCATGTCCCGCTCTAAATGCCTGAAACGCTGTTTGATCTTTTGTATCATCGTTGAAAAAGTTATTTTTTCATGAGAAGAGTATAACAGCAAGGAAAAGAAAGGATCAGGGGGATGCAGAAAGATGGTTGGCCACATGCGCCAACTCGTGAAGCAGACAAAACCAAAAGTGGTCGCTGCGGTCATAGCGGGGCGTCAGGCCGACGACCGACTTCCCGCTGCCCCTGGATGGCTCCCGGGCAAGGGCGCCTAACCCCCGGATCAAAGGTTCAACAAGGCATTGATGCGTGCCTTGTCAAACCCGATGACCACTTCGCCGTCTACCACCAGGGCTGGTGCGGAGCGAACACCCAAGCGGAACAGTTCATCACGAGCCTCTTCGTCGATCATCAGATCTTTTCTCACGAATTCAACCCCTTTGCCGGTCAGATACTCTGACAGTGCGGTGCAGGGGCCTCAGAAGGGTTGCGAATACACGGTGATTTGCCGTTCTCCCATATCGTTTCCTCTTGGTTTCTTCCTTTTAGTTACTTTAGTCACTTTCCTGGGACTACGGCAATTGCCTGGCCTTCTGCTCCCGTGCCTTCCGCAGCCGTTCCTGCCGTGCGCCTCCGCCTCCTCAGAAATAAAGGGCTGCTCGTCGGTCATGAATTTTTCCATCCAGGCACGGCTTTCGGACGAGGCGTACGGCAGATCGACGATGACCCCGGCCGGTCGGCCTCTTCCAGCAGCTTCAACCCGGCACGCAGGACGTTGCGCTGATTTTCCGGTCAGGGGCCGCCCCGCCGGATTGCCCACCGGGAAAGTTGAGAAAAATCTGTCGCGGGTTGCCGGCGCTGGCGGCGATATCCCGCGCGTTGGTGTGGGTGACCGTGGAGATGCCTCCCGCCTCCAGAACACGGGGGGCCCCAGACTCACCGGTCTCGTGGCAGATCGGGTCAGACGGGCGTCAGCAGAGCCACGTCCACGTGGTCCTCTCTGCACTGCCGGAGGATTTCCGGTCCGTCCACCTCCGTTGTCTTTCGGTGGCTGTAATTCGGTAGGGTCCGGTAGTAGTTTTTGCTCAGGCTTCCGAATACCCCTTCCCTGAGGAACTCCCGCATGCGCGTGGTGGGGAAAAAGGCGTTGACGTCGTTCATGTCCGTCTGGTAGCGGTCGTGATCCTCGCTGGTGGACAGGATGCGGACGGCGGGCCAGTCGCTGGGTGCCGTGAACACCTCCAGCTCATTGGTACCGATCATTCGGGGCTCTTCCAATGGAAGGCCTTCCTCACTCAACAGGAGGAATGAGGCTGTGGTCACCAGCGTCACCCGGCATTTCGAGAGCGGTTTCTTCAGTCGCTTAAAGGGTATGTCCTCGTTAAAGGCGTAGTTGTAGGTTTTATCGTAGCCTAGGCCGCGGTAGTATTCATGGGTTTTCTCGATATAGCGAATATAGTCCATCTTGGGCCTCCCTTCTCAAAGCGCGAATCGCCGACCGGGCCGTATTGTTTGAACTGTTCCCTAATGGCCAAAGAGTCGGAAACAGTTAAGGAACTCGATGATTTTACACGAAAAATTTCAATTACATCCAAATTCATCCCCGATTAAGCAAGTCCTGGAAGGCACCCGCCTTTTATCTATCAGTTCCTGTTGATTAACGGTAAGAAATCCCGGAAATCGCCTTTGGGGCAGGAGAATTGGGCGGTCAGCCCCAGATTAAATAAGCTGGCGTCGCCGGTCGTTTGCCCTGCAGGCTGATCTCATAGTCCTGCGGTTGATTGTTTAAAATGATCGGAAGTCCCCCACCTGATTATCCGCCGTGTCGGCTAAAACCGGCGCCGAGATTTTGTTTTCGTCTAACCGAATACCCGACTGGGCCTCCGCCTGATGAGCGAACAGGAACCCGCCCAACCAATAGCCGCCAAAAAAACCAAAAGTACGGTATCATCTTCATCCTCAAAACCATCAGGCCTTTCCGTCGATGAATCGATGAAAATATTATGTTATTTTTATCCGAATAGCAACTTGGCTTTTTGATCTGCCATGGAGGATCTGACCCGTTCCCGAGGCCCGGAAATAGCCGATCGCTACCGCGAGCGGATCGAACGGTCGGGGGGATCGGGTGATACCGATAGCGTCACTAGAGGTGGCTGGACTTGGCTGCCGATGGGTGCACAATTAGTCTTGAAGATCGGCAAAATATGATGTATACTTAGAGAAAAAAATATGCAAGATGGAGCATACAATGAGGACTACTATTAATGTCAAAGATCGAGCTATTGGATGCGCTTATGGAGCGCACCCAGATTCGGAGCAAAACCAAGGCATCGACAGCCGATCCGGGAGTACCTGGAAAAAAGCCATCTAAGACCTGATCGCTTCGAGTGGACAGATCCACCTTGACCTGGACTGGCAAAAGGAAGAGGAGGGGGAAATTAATGAAACCCCGATCGTGGTTGACACTCGGTCTGGATTGAGTTTTTTAATCAACCCCATTCACCGGTTACCCTCCACCTGCATAGCTTGCTCCGAAATCGCCAAGTGATCTTGGTGGGATGGTCCTGGCGGAGATTCTGCAGGGGATAAAAATTCCGGAAGAGACCCAACGGGTCCGGAAAAGTCTCGAACCATTGCCTTTCCAGGAAACCAGCCGGGAAAACTGGCAAAAGGCCGGAGAGCTTTCGGCCCAATTGCGGCGCAAAGGATTGACCCTCCCCCTTTCCGACCTGATCATTGCCGCCACGGCCCTTCAGGAGGAGGTGGCGGTGTTTACCCTGGACCCGCATTTTAAGAAAGTCCCGACTTTAAAATTGTATATACCCCCCAAGGTGGTTTAATCCAGGATCTCAACCGTACCCGGGGCCCGGGAACGGCCGATCGCTACCGGAGTCGATCGAACGGTCGGGGAGGGGGATCAGGTGATGCCGATAGTGGAAAAAGAGGAGATCGGATAGCGGCTCGATCTAGAGTTAGGGGGAAGACCAAACCTCCCAACCTTTCACCTACTACTCTTGCCCAAGAACTGGATTAAAAGTGAATGATTACTATTTGAAGTGTACATAAAAAAAGGCGAGGCCATTTCTGACCCTATCTACTCTTCTTTTGTTTATTTTCATACATCAACTTATCCGCCTCGACGAGCAGAGCATCTATGGAAGAAGGATTTTTGGGATCAAAACAGGCAATACCAAAGCTCATAGCCAGTTTATGGGAGGACTTTGTTTGGAGACGATGGTCATTCAAGACCTGCTCGAAGCGGTGAATCAGTTTTTCGGCCGAGGTCTCAGAGTTGTTCATGGCCAGGATGACAAATTCATCGCCCCCTATGCGGGCAATGATATCCGATTCCCGAAAGGTCTCTTTAAGTATCTGTGAAATATCCACCAAGGCCTGATCACCTTCTTTATGACCGAAGGTGTCATTAATTTTCTTCAGGTTATCCAGGTCTCCATAAATGAGCAAAATTTCTGTTCCCATCCGTTGGGCCATCTTCAACCCCTGTTCGGCCAAGGCAAAAAAACCCCGGCGGTTATAGAGGCCGGTCAGGTCATCTTTGATAGACAGGGTTTTGATGGCCTCCTCCAATTGTTTGCGCTCGGTGATGTCCCGGGCGATCCCACGGAAGCCTGTGATGTTACCCTCCCTATCCCGAATAGGTGAAACGGAAATCTCTCCAAATGCGGTAGTCCCATCTTTTCGGATCACCCGCCAATCAAAATCCTTTACCGGGATCCCTGTCCGATACACTTCATTAAAGGCCTTGTAGAGCTTAGTCAGCGTTCTCCTCATCCGTGTACCGACGGTTGTTCAGACCCATCAACTCATCCCTGGAATACCCAAGCAAGTTACACAAGGAATCATTGAAGAAGGTGAGGTTCCCGGCAATATCCACCTCATAGTATCCTTCTTCGATGCTTTCCAGGATGTTGCGATATCGCTCCTCGGACTGCCGCAAGCTTCTCTTCCATTTGCTTGCGCTCGGTGATGTCCCTCAAAATGGCCAGTGAAAGATTCTCTCCCTGAAGGCTGATCTTCGTTGCAGAAACTTCAATAAAAAGAGATTCACCATCTTTGCGTTGGCCCTTAAATTCATATTTCTGGGGTACCGCTTCTCCTCTTTGTCTTCGACGGTTAATATCTTTTACTTGCTCCTGATCATCGGGATGGACCAAAAGGGTAACCCGTTGACCAACAATATCTTCAAGACGTTCATAACCAAAAATCTCCATCATCTTTTGATTGACATGAATGTGTTGGTCCTCTTTAACCAAGGCAATACCGTCATTCGATTGTTCAAAAACCGTCCGATAAAGTTCCTCACTTTCTCGCAAGGCCTCCTCCGCATTCTTCCGTGGAGTTATGTCCCGGTTCGACCCTGACCGCCCGACATATTGGCTTTCATTATTATAGACGGGGAGACATGAATGTCGAATCCAACGTAGTTCACCTGCTTTAGTGAAAATACGAAATTCCGAATTATGGACTGTGGTTTCTTCTCGCACTATTTCCAGATGAGATTCTACCTTTTCTTTATCATCGGGATGGATGATATCCAACAAAAGCCCCGGGTTGTTTATAAATTCAATTGAGGGATATCCGGTGATACCTTCGCAGGATGGTGAAACGTATTGAAAAGTCTTATCCGGCTTAATCAGATAAATCCAGTCATTGGAATTTTCGGAAATCAGTCTGTATTTTTGTACACTGTCCAGGAGCTCCGCCTCTGCCCGGTTGAACTCGGTTCCTGATTCTTCCAGTTCAGCAATCCTCCGACGGAGATCTTCCAACTCCTGGATCAGTTGTTCTTCAGTCTGGGCCTCATATTTCATCTTTTTTCTCCTAAATCCAGCAACCCGTTATAAAAGGTATATCGGTTTTTCCCTTCCTGCTTGGATCGATAAAGGGCCAGGTCGGCTTTTCGAATTAATTCTCCCATAGTCGTTCCTTGCTTGGGAAAAAGGCGACCCCGAAACTCAAGGTCAGGGGTTCCTGTTGAAGGAGGGTTTTCTTACTTTGCCAGTAACAGGCCACGGCCTTTTGGATACGCTCGAAAACCGGCACCGTTTCGGTCTGATCGGTATAGGGCAGGATCACCACGAATTCATCGCCTCCGTAACGAGCCGACAGATCGACCTCCCGAATATTTTTCTTGATTATTTGCGCCAGGTCTTTTATGATCAAATTTCCGGACAAGCTCCCGAACCGATCATTTATTTTCTTGAAATCATCAATGTCGATCATCATCAGGCCGAAGGGATAGCGTTGCCGGTTCGCCCGTTTAATTTCCGTTTCCAGGTATTTCTTGACAAAGGCCTTATTATGCAGGCCGGTCAATCCGTCTTTTAAAGAAGTGCCCGCAGTTTCTTCATAAAGGGTGGCTAAAGGGATATAAATTTCCATTTCAACTTTCTCGTCAATAGACGCTTCCATCCCAGCTAATCTCCTGGTTTCCATTTTCAGTTCTTTTCTTGAACCAAACCTCAATATCCTTACGGTCAAACCGCCAATGTCTGCCGATTTTTGTCCCAGGGATCTTACCTTCCAGGCAGAGCTTATAAATGGTTGACTTAGGGATTCTCAGCCATCTCGATATTTCATCCGCTTTTAGAACTTCATCGCCAAAATGTCTCATAGAAATTCCTTTTTCTGGTAAAAGCCGAAAAATCAATTTTCCCAGTTATCTAAAAGCAACAATTAAACCATAATTATTGAACGTGAAAATACAATTATTTTGGGGCGTTAAGGTTTAAGAGAGGAGCTTTGAAGGTTAGTAATAAGGGCTGAGAGACCGGCTTTAACCGCCGTGATCAGCAAAAAATTGTCATGTTTTGGACAATAAATGGGTTATTCCCGAGATACTTATGGTTAAGCAGGTAAGCCGAAAAATGATAGAGCTATCCTTTTAAAATGACGTCGAACAACTGATGCCCACTTCCAGATAGTCTTTCATTGACCGCCTGGTTTCCCGATGCTTGATTGGGCATAATCCGGGGATTCGGAAGAAAAAAAGATTTGCAATGCCGACATCGGTTCCGGTCCATGGCTTCCCTCCCGGGGAAACCATAAATCGGTCAGCGGTTCTCTGAAACGGAAGAAAATTGGAAAAAGAGGAATGGAAGGGGAAGAAAAAGGAAAAAAATAGATCCTTGGCCGGGTTCTACTCCGGTGCCCCTGACCTACTTCTTAACCGAAGTAAATGGTAGGCTTACTGACTGGTGATGATAATCGGTAACCAGAGCATGGCCGTGGGGATTATGGTCCCATAGAGCTCGGCGGTGTCGATGTAGGCGCCGTTCGTGGCCCCGCCCCCGGCCACCAGGACCTTGCCGTTGGGCAGCAGAGTGGCCGTGTGGGTAGCCCGGGCGGTGGTCATGGAGCCGGTGGCCGCCCAGGTCCCCGCGGCCGGGTTGTAGAGCTCGGCGCTGGTCAGGAGATCGCTCCCGGTGCCCCCGGCCACCAGGACCTGGCCGTTGGGCAGCAGGGTGGCCGTGTGGATGGCCGCGGCGTGGTGGCAGGGAGCCGGTGGCGGTCCAGGTCCCCGTGGCCGGGTCGTAGAGCTCGGCGCTGGCCAGGTAGTGCCGCTGCCATAGCCCCCGGCCACCAGGACCTGGCCGTTGGGCAGCAGGGTGGCCGTGTGGTTGTAGCGGGCCGTGGCCAGGGAGCCGGTGGCGGTCCAGGTTCCGGTGGCCGGGTCGTAGAGCTCGGCGCTGGTCAGGTAGCGCGGTGGCCACAGCCCCCGGCCACCAGGACCTGGCCGTTGGGCAGCAGGGTGGCCGTGTGGTCGTACGCGGGCGGTGGCCAGGGAGCCGGTGGCGGTCCAGGTCCCCGTGGCCGGGTCGTAGAGCTCGGCGCTGGCCAGGACGCCACTGGTGCCGTCATAGCCCCCCGCCACCAGGACCTTGCCGTTGGGCAGCAGGGTGGCGGTGTGAAGTGCGCGGGCGCGTGGTGAGGGAGCCGGTGGCGGTCCAGGTCCCCGTGGCCGGGTCGTAGAGCTCGGCGCTGGCCAGGATGCCGTGCGCCGATACAGCCCCCGGCCACCAGGACCTTGCCGTTGGCCAGGAGGGTGGCGGTGTGTTAGGAGCGACCGCCCGTGATCAGGGAGCCGGTGGCGGTCCAGGTGTCCGCCGCCCAGGCCGCCCGGGGCAGCACCAGGCTCAAGGTCAGGATGAGAAAGAGAAAAAGCCAACGCCCCGAGATAGGTCCCGGCAGATCCACGCGTGTGCCACGAGGCGCTCTCGTGGAAGATCTCTGTGAGCGTCATCATGACGCCCGAGTTGAAGGCCTCATGTAACCCCGTCGCACGGTCTCGGCGTTTTTTTCTGCCTTGTTCATGGTGTAGTCCTCCTTTAGGTTGTGATCGGTGATTGGCGTCTACTCCACGATGTCTTTAGCTGACATTATAAGCTTAAAAATAGAAATAGGGTAAATAGCGTAATTTATGAAGTGAAATACTGTATTTTAAGAGGTAGAAGTCAGGGTAACGTAACCCTATGCATTGACTGAGTTTGCAGATAAGAGCTGTTAAGGGTGAACTCCCCTTGAGGCGCACGATCTTTTTGACCTTCTCGTCCGGGTCAGCAGTCAAAAATCGGGATGAGCTGGGGAAGGTAAAAAAAGAAGGGGAATCCTTCCAAAATTTGGACGAACTACTCCCTCTGCTTCCCGAATATTCCTTAAACGGAGGAGTGATCTACGGAAGCTCCGGAATCCTGGTCCTCATTGAAAGGAAGCTGGGAATCCGAGTAGTCTATCTGAAGTTTCGAGAGGTTTGGGTTTGGGTGGTCCGTCTGAGGCGGATAGGGAGTTTGGAGCTTTATTGATTCAAAGGCAAATGAAGTCGGCTTAATCACGGATGGCCGGGGACGGTTCTCTGAAAATAAACCAGAAAAGGTGTTGGAATCTTAGCAGGGCAGGTACTAACTACCCAATTTATAATGATATTTCTGGGCGACTGAATTCACCTACTAATGCTTTACCCGGATAATCCCAAAATTGACGATTGCCGTTTGAAGACTAAACCGCTGCGCGGTAGTCTTGGTTATGCCCCGCTAAACTACTCTCTCAGCCCATTCAACCCGGATGTTTGTTGTTGCTTGTTAATCAACGGTGATCTCCATACAATTTCCTTTGTCGTACCGCCGGTACCAACCGGCGGATATCATAATCAAAGGAGGTTGTATGATGAAGAGCTTAAGAGAACGGATGCTGGTAGACCTGCTTCGCGGTGGTCCTGGTTATGCCCCGATAAACTAATCCCTCAGCCTCTTCAACCCGGACGTTTCTTGTCGCTTGTTAATCAACGGTGATTCTCCATACTATTTCTTTTGTCGAACCGCCGGTACCCACTGGCGGATATCAAAATCAAAGGAGATGGTATGATGAAGAGCTTAAGGGAGCGGATGCAGGTAGACCTTCAGTTGAGCGGAGCCAAACCGATTACGCAAAGGATTTACCTCAGAGAAGCGGACAACCTGGCCAACTATTTTAACCGGTCACCGGAAGAACTGGGGGAAGCGGAGATGAAGGAGTACCTGCTTCACCTGATCAATGAAAGGCATCTGTCCGAAGGGACCTTCCGGTTTTATGTGGCCGCCCTCAAATTTTTATACCGAACGACGCTGAAACGCGAATGGCCGGTGGAGAAGATCAAGCATCCCCGGGCCAAGAGGAAACTGCCTATCGTTCTGGATCTCTCGGAGGTGAAATCCCTCTTGGCGGTGACGACGAATCTCAAACACAAAGCGATCCTGATGCTCACCTACTCCTCGGGACTGAGAGCCAGTGAAACCGCACGTCTGAAGATAACCGATATTGATAGTCAGCGGATGATGGTCAGGATCCATCAGGGCAAGGGAGGCCAGGATCGCTACTCCATCTTGTCCCAAACGGCCCTGGAGCATTTAAGGCAATACTGGAGAAAATATCGTCCCCAGGAGTGGTTATTTAAAGGGATGAAAGCGAATGATCACCTCTCCACTAATTCGGTACAGCAACTCTTCTACCAAGCCAAGAAACGGGCCGGCATCACCAAACCGGCCAGCGTGCATACGTTGAGGCACAGCTTTGCCACGCATCTGATTGAAGCCGGAACGAGTCTCCACCATGTCCAACTGCTTCTGGGCCACCGATCCCCGACCACGACCACCGTCTATCTGCATGTGAGCCGGCTGAATCTGGCCCAGGTCACCTCGCCTCTCGATCAAGCCGCCCAACCGGTCTCCTAATCCAGCAAGCGGTTGCGAACCACCGACGGCCTGGAGGTGGCGGAAATCTTCCGTCAGCACGGCCCGGCTTATCGACAATCCCACCGGTTGCCCCGCCATCATTTGCGGGTCATGCGCGCCATCGAGGTCTGCAGAACCGCTGCCCTGGGCGGCCATAGGGATCAGTGCGACCACTGCGGTCATCTGGAAATATCGTATAACTCCTGCCGAAACCGGCACTGCCCCAAATGCCAGACCTTACGGAAAGAGCAATGGATCGAGGCTCGCTGTCAGGACCTCCTGCCCATTGAATACTTTCATGTGGTCTTCACCATCCCCTCCGAACTGAATCCCCTGGTTTTAATGAACCGGAAGGTCCTCTACGATCTGCTTTTTCGCGCTGCTTCCGAGACCCTCCTGGAACTCGCCCAGAACCCGAAACATCTCGGCGCCACGGTCGGGATTATCGGCATTCTCCATACCTGGGGTCAGAACCTCAGGGACCATCCCCACCTCCACTGCATTGTCACCGGGGGCGGTCTATCCGCTGACCGAGGCCGCTGGGTATCTTGCCGTAAAGGGTTTTTCCTGCCCGTCAGGGTCCTGTCGTCGTTGTTCAGAGGTAAGTTCCTGGACCTCCTCAAAGATGCCTTCCAAAGCGGGCAACTGGTCTTTCCCGGCCGCCTCAGCCAGCTCAAAGATCCCGGAGACTTCGAAACCTTCCGGAGGCCGCTCTACCGTAAAAAATGGGTCGTCTATTGCAAACCGCCCTTCGATGGCGCCCAGGGGGTCCTTCAGTACCTGGGTAGATATACCCACCGAATCGCCATCAGCAATAACCGCCTCCTCACCATCCGGGACGGCCAGGTTTCCTTCCTCTGGCGAGATTATGCGGACCATAACCGCCAAAAGACCATGATGCTCAAGACCGAGGAGTTTATCCGCAGGTTCCTCCTCCATGTCTTGCCCGCTCGCTATGTCCGGATACGTCACTTCGGCCTGCTGGCCAACAGAAAACGAAAAGACAACCTCATCGTCTGTCGTCAAATCCTTGGAGGTGCTAAAACCGTAGCCAAAGAAAACGTCAGGCCGGAGACCTGGCAAGAACAATTGCTCCGGATCTGTAGCATCGATGTCCTGTCCTGCCCTGTCTGTCAAAAAGGCAAAATGGCCAGGATAGCGCTATTGCTTCCCTATCGAAGCCACAGCCCCTAGCTATTCAGATGATTCCTATGAGCTATCTAAAAACGAACTCTCCCGCTTCCTGCGAAAAGGGCACCCTGTTTCGCCAAGGCTTCCTATGGCCAAAAACCATATAGTACCACTCCCACAGGTTATCAATCGTCAGTCGATACCGTTGCCGGCACCTGGGACCAACCAGTTTCAGTCCCTAACGACAACCATCTGCCCAACTCAGACCTTCTCCACTAGGAAATAAACTGCGAAGACAGGATTGAATCCCCATAGGTGGCGGCAGCGGCTCCGTTCTTCATGCGTCAATCCAAAATTGCTCTCAAGGCTTCGGATATTTTCATCTTCTTCCCTTGAGCAACTTTGGATTGACGCTTATTCGAACTCTTGTCTTTTTTTGAAAATAAGGTTTGAGGACTACAGGAAGTATTCCTAAAGTTTATCAAGAAGAGGACATTTCCACGGGTTAAGGTGTTAGGGCCTCCAGCAGCCCTTTTATGAGGGGTTCCACTTGATCGAAATATTCCACCGGCGATTCCGGACGGCGGACTACCACTACCCGGCATCCTTCCATCCGGGCCGCTTCCAGCTTTTCCGGCACGCCTCCCGCCGTCCCGCTGTCCTTGGTCACCAGGACCCCGATCTTGAAAATTCCGAATAGTTGACCGATTTTCGTCGACCGAAAAAGGGCCCTTGCCGGCGATGACCACCTCCGGGGGAAGGCCGAGTTTCTGGCAGGCGGCCCGGGAATCGGGATGGTCCAGGATGCGGGCGATGACCGGGACGCCGGTCCTCCGGCTTTCGCGGACATAAGGCTCCAGGTTTTTGGAGCCGATGGTCAGGAGAACGGGGAAGCCGATCGAAAAGGCCAGGGTGGCCGCTTCCGCATGGTCGGCGGCGGTCAGGATTTCGCTTGATCCGGAAAGGGCCGCCGGGCGAAGCCAGCGAAAATAGGGGAGGTGCAGTTGTCCGGCGATCTTTCGGGCCAAAGGACCGATGGCTTCGGCATAGGGGTGGGTGGCGTCGAGCACCCCGCGAATTTTTTCCTCAAGGAGGAGTCGGGTGAGCTGCGGTTCATCGAGCAGTCCGGTCCTTCTCCGAATGGCGGGATGGTTCCCGATGGCCAGAGCGATGTCGGTGGCGGTGGATACCAGCACCGAAAAGCCCTTTTCGACCAGAGCCTCGGCCAGAGGTGCGGTTTCACTGGTGCCGCCTAATAATAAAATCATTTTTCGCATGGCGCAGAGCGCGGAGCGCGAAGCGTTGAAAACCTTTCTAACTTGTTGACAGCCCTTTCATACCACGGAGTCTGTCAGTTCTTGTTCTTAGTAATAACGCTCTGCGCCAAACGCTCAGCGCTTCGCGCTTCAGACTTTATATCCTCTCGGTGTGATGAACCAGTCCAATAGTTTTTTAGAAGAGCTGTTACCGATGATGACCAGACTGCGCATGCCGATTTCCTTTTCCAGGACGTGAGACAGGTCGGTCAGGACGATCTGTTCTTCCTCCGTGCCCACCGCGGTTCCGATGCCCACCGGGGTTGTTCCCGGCCGGTGGCGGGCGAAGATGGCCACGGCGTCTTCCAACTGCTTCACCCGTTTTTTGCTTCTGGGATTATAGAGGACCGTGACCAGGTCGGCGGCGGCCACCGCTTCCAGACGCCGGCGGATGGTTTCCCAGGGTACCAGCAAATCGCTCAGGCTGATGGTGGCGTAATCCAGCATCAGGGGCGCCCCCATCCGGGCCGCGGCGGCCCCGGCGGCCGTCAGTCCGGGGACAATCTCAATGGGCACCGAAAATTGTTCGGCGGCGTTCAACTCCAGGGCCAGACCGGCCATGCCGTAGATCCCCGAGTCCCCGGAAGAGATGAGGGACACGGTCTCCCCGGAACGGGCCAGCTCCAGGGCCTTCCGGCAGCGTTCGGTCTCCTGACGCATTCCGGAAGAACCTATTTTTTTTCCTTTGGTCAGATCGGCAATCAATTCCAGATAGCGGGAATAGCCGACGACCACCTGACTCTCCGCGATGGCCCGTTCGGCTCTCCGGGTTCGATCCAACGATCCCCCGGGGCCGATGCCGACTATAAAAAGTTTTCCCGGGCCAGGGCCACGGTCACCCCGTTGAAGATCTTCTTGGGCAGTATTAATCGGGTCCTCCTTCCTGCCAACAGGGCCGAGGCCTCCGCCACGGCCGGCACGTTCACTTTTTTGGCCACAAATTCGGAATGCTGAAAAGGTCGGCTGGACAGACGGATTTCTTCCGAGTCCACCAGGCGGTAGGGAATCCCCAGGGTCCGGGCCGCCTGGATAAGTCCAACCTCGTCGGCCTTGATATCCGCCGAGGCCAGCCAGCGCACTTCTGACTTGTCGATCCCGGTCTCCTGAAGGGCCGCCTCGACCGCCTCCCGGATCTTTTGCGCCGAGGCGCCCCGGCGGCAGCCCACGCCGACGATCACCGTCTTGAGGGCCTCGGTGGTGGTGGTGATGACCGGCTCGGCCCCGAGAATGTTCCCCACGTCCAGGGCTAAATCGTTGGCCCCGCCTTCGTGTCCGGAGAGCAGGCTGATGGCGAACCGCCCGACTACGTCCAGGACCACCACGGCCGGATCTTCTTTTTTGTGTTTGATCAGGGGGGCGATGGCCCGGACCGCCACCCCCGTGGGGACGGCAAAGACCAGTCCCCGGTATTCCCAAAATATGTTGCGGGTCAGTTCGGTGATCTGTCCGAACCGTTCCCCGGGAAGGTCGGATCGGCATTTTTCATGAAGAAAAAGCCGGGCTTCGGGAAAATGCCGGGCCAGCCGGGCCAGGAGTAGCGCCCCTTCGTTGGAGAGGCTGATCAGGGCCAGCTTCATTCCGACCGGGCCTTTCGGTAGCCGTGGGAAAAAGTCTGGTCATACAACTTGGAGGCCGGGATACGGCGGGAGAGGGCCTGCCCCACGATGATCATGGCGGTCTTCTTGATGCCGGCCTTTTCGGTCTGACCGGCGATATCGGCCAGGGTCCCCCGGACCACCTTCTGATCCGGCCAGGAGGCCCGGTACACCACGGCCGCCGGACTGTCGGCGCCATAGTGGGGGATCAGGTCGGCGGTGATCTCGGCTAAACGATCCACGGATAGAAAGATGCAGAGGGTCGCCTTGGAACGGGCCAATTCCTTGAGCTTCTGTTCTTCGGGGACCGGGGTGCGGCCGGAGGTCCGGGTCAGGATAATGGTTTGGGAGACCTCCGGGGCGGTCAGTTCCGTGGGCAGGGCCGCAGCCGCCGCCTGAAAGGAGCTGACCCCCGGAACTACTTCATAAGGGATACCCAGAGAATCCAGTTCGTTCATCTGTTCCCGGATGGCGCCATAGATCGAGGGATCCCCTGAATGCAGCCGGACCACGTCGATTTCCCGAGACCGGGCGTGTTCGATGATTTTAATGATTTCCGGGAGGTCCATTTTGGCCGAATCATAGCGCTCGGCATCTTCCGGCAGGCGCGAGAGTATCTCCGGGTTGATGAGGGAACCGGCATAGATACAGCAACGGCAGCCCCGGAGTATCCGATCCGCTTTGAAGGTTAACAGTTCCGGGTCTCCGGGCCCGGCGCCGACAAAGTAAACTTTCATAATTTTCCAGTCTGTGTTGAGTTTAAATTCGAAATTCGAAGCACGAAATCCGAAACAAATAACAATGTTCAAAATTCAAATGACCGAAACAACTTCCCCTTCCGGAACAGAAATAGAAGGGCATGCCTCTACCGGCGGATCGCTGAGGTTTATGGGCCAAGGGTTTTGAATTTCGAATTTTGGTCATTTGAATTTGTTTCGGATTTGCCTTTTCCGGCATGAACCAAAATAATGGACAGGTAACCGACCTTCGGCCCTTCGGCCCGCAGTTTTCCCAGATCCGTTTCCAGCCGCTGATCGGGTTGTCCGGCCCGGGACACAAAAACGGCTTGGTCCAGCAGCTTTTTCTTCTCCAGCAGGTCCAGGATCTTGTCCAGTCGTTTGCCGATCTTCATCAGGATCACCGTGCCCCCCCGGTCCAGGGCCTCTTCCACGGCCTGCAGGTCATCCGCCGTGGGGACGATGGTGACCGGTTCCTTGGCTTCGCCCACGGGGAAATCGGTCAGGGCCGCGGCGGCGCTGAAGGCGGTGACCCCCGGGAATAGTCACCACCTTCGCCTCCGGCAGGATTTTCCGCAGGGCCCGCAGGAGATAGATATACGTGGAATAGAGCAGGGGGTCCCCCAGGGTCAGGAAGCAGGCGTCTTCTCCGGTCTGAAGCGCGGCGGCCACCTGTCCGGCCGAATCCTCCCACCGGCTGGCCAGCTCCTTTCGGTCGGTGATCATGGGGAAAACCAGTTCATGGATTTCAGCATCGCCGCGCAGATGGACCCCGGCAATGGAGAGGGCCGCGCTGTCCCCCTCGTCCCGGGCCTTGGGGACAAAGACCTGCTGGCACCTCCCCAGCACCGCGGCCCCCTTCAAGGTAATCAATTGGGGGTCGCCGGGACCTACCCCGACGCCATAAATTGTTCCTAATTTCATAGTACCGTCCTTGTCAAAGAATAGTTTTTTTGTAGGGGAGGGTTTTATACCCTCCCGAGCCTGGGCATCTGGAGCGACCTGACCACGGGCGGGGATGAACCCCGCCCCTACCTCAAAAATCCAAACTTCAGTCGCTTCGCTCCTTCAGAATGACAGATGCCGGTTATTTCCGCACCAAGATGAAAATAGTCCGCGAGGACAACACCAGGCCGGCAGCGGTCCGGGGATCTAGTTCCTGGATCCGTTCAGTCTCCAGGGTCAGGTCCTCGCAGGCCCAGAGCTTATAATTATCACCCAGGGCCGAGGTCTCCTGAAGAATCCAAGAGAGGGATTCTTTCCGACCCCCCAAGACAGCTACCTTGTCGATACCCTCCAACGTTTTTAGGTGAACCGAGGGATCTTTCCCATGAGCATCGATGACCCGCACGCCCAGCCAATCCAGTCCCAGGCTGGCAAAGGCCGCCTGGAGGGAACTGATTCCGGGGATCACCCGGCAACGATCCCGGCCGAAACGCTTCAGGATCGGTTGAGCCAGGCTGGCCAAGCCGGGGTCTCCGGTAACCAGCACAGCGATCTTCTCATCCGGACGCTCGGCGATGGCGGCCAGCACCTTGTCGGTGTGGGCTTCCATTAGGATTCGTTCACCCGGGTGTTCGGGAAATAGATCCAGCAACCGCTGGGCGCCCACCAGCACTTCCGCCTCTTGAACGGCCCCGATGGCCGCTGCTGTCAGGTATTCCGGGGATCCCGGGCCGCAGCCTACGATGACGATGGGGATTGGTTTAATTTCCATGGGGTCAGATCTCCCGCGCTTCCCAGCCGGTCTCCCTGCAAGTTGACCAGGACCACGGCGATATGAATTTGCTGCCCGGTAAACTCCTCCATTGCCAGCCGTACCCGCCGGGCCAACGTATCGGCCAGTTCCTTGCGGGTTTTCTCCGGCCAGGCGGCCAGAAAGCCCTCGACCGTGTTTGCTTCCGGAAGGGGGTCGGAAAAATGTTCGGCGGCAATTTTTTCCACCAAGGGCAGAGCGCTCCTGGATCGGCCCGAATGGGTGTCCCACATCCTTTCGGCCAGTTTGGCCAGTTTTCCGGGATGGCCCAGGGCCAGCAGCCGGGGGACCTTTTCCCGGACGGCCTGCTCCAGCATGTAGCCCCATTCGTTGCTGACCTCGATCACCTGTTCCGACCGCAGGGCAAAATGCCGGTGAGCCGCCTTTTCCCCGATATGACCGGGCACGAAAGCCAGGTCCTTCAGGCCCAGGGCCAGGGCTACCTGCAGGGCGCAGCGCAGCGATTCCTGCAGGGCCGGACAACTAAAGGGCCGGACCCTCCCGGTCGTCCCCAGGATGGATAACCCGCCCTGCACCCCCAATTTGGGGTTAAAGGTTTTGGCGGCCAGGGCTTCCCCGTCGGGGATGGAAACCGTCACGCGGACGGCCCGGTCCGTGACTTCGCGAATGGAATCCCGGATCATCCGCCGGGGCACCGGATTGATGGCGGCCTCTCCGGGTGGAATGGCCAACCCCGGCTTGGTAACGGTCCCGACCCCTTCCCCGGCCTGAAATTCAATTTCCGCCCCTTCCTTCCAGGACACCTGGGCCTTGACCACCGCCTGATGGGTAATGTCCGGGTCGTCTCCGGCGTCTTTGCGCACGGCGGCCTGGGCGTTTCCGGGACCGGTCCGGCTCCAGACCACGGGGAATCGTACCCGTTCGCCGTCGGGAAGACCTATTTCCACGTCGGTGACCGAGACTTCCCCCTGAAGGAGAAGCGTCGCCGCCTTGGCGGCTGCGGCCGCGCAGGTTCCGGTGGTAAAGCCTGAACGAAGGGTGCTCATCCCTCGGTCAGATCCGTATACGGCTTAATCTGAACTCAATTCGGGACCTATAAATTCGAAATCCGAAACGAAATCCGAAACAGCACAGGTCCAAAATCCAAATGTAAACGTTTCGATTTTGAAATTCATTTGAATGTTTCTTTGGATTTTGCCGGTATCTTTCCCCTTTCTTCCACCAGCCGCAGCAATTCCCGGCGGGCCTCGCCGATGGTCAGGGGAATTTTCTTAAAGGGCAGTCGATCTTCGTGTTTCAGACGATAAATCAATTCCGCGATCTGGGGCAGCCGGAGTTTCACCTGGGTCATTTCTTCCGGGGCCGTCAGGACCTCCTCCGGAGTCCCGCTCCGGACGATCCGGCCCTGCACCAGGATATAAAGCCGGTCCAAGAAGATCGGCACCAGGTCCACGCTGTGGGTAGCCATGACAATGGTGACCCGGCATTCCTTGTTCAGCTTGGTCAGAAGGTTCATCATCTTGTATTCACCCATGGGGTCCAGGCCGGCGGTGGGTTCATCCAGCAACAGGACCTGATGCCCCATGGCCAGCAGGCCGGCGATGCAGATCCTTTTTTTTTGCCCGAAACTCAGGTGGTGGATCGATTTCTTGGCGAACCCTTCCATTTCCACATCGCCCATGGCCCGGGCGACCCGCTCGTTGACCTCCCGCTCCGGGAAACCCATGTTGATGGGTCCGAAGGCCACGTCATCAAAGACCGTGGAAGCGAAAAGTTGATCGTCCGGGTTTTGGAAGACCATGCCCATCTTGCTGTAGATTTCTTTGGCGGTCAGCGCCTTGATATTCGATCCGTCCAGGGTTACGGTGCCCTTGAAATCCCGGATCAGTCCGTCCAGAACCTTAAGCAGTGTGGTTTTACCGGACCCGTTGGCTCCCAACAGTCCTATAAATTCCCCGTCATGGATCGACAGGTTAATCTGTTCCAGGGCAGCCGTGCCGTCCGGGTAATGGTAGGAAACCTCCCGGGCCTGGAGTCTTACCGCGTTATCTGCCATAGGATTCCAAAGGCCAGGAGCACCAGGCAGGAACAAAGGACTTCAGCCCTCTTGAAGGATTTATGTTTCATCAGGGGCAGGTGCCCGTCATAGCCCCGTTGGATCATGGAGACCGAGACATTCTGGCTATGCTCAAAGACCCGGAGGATCAGGGACCCGGTCAGGGTCCCAAAGGAATTCAGCCCCCGGGCCAGGCTGGAGTACCCGAAACGATTTTTTTGGGCCAGGTAGATCACCTGGGCCTCCTCCAGAAGGACAAAGATGTAACGGTAGGCGAAGAGGAGAATTTCAATCAGGCTCTTGGGCACCTTAAACCAGGAGAGTCCGGCCATGAAATCGGTGAAGGAAGTGCAAAAACTGAGAAGCACCACCAGGGAAACGGCCCCGATGATCCGGCTGCCGATACGGAGTCCTTCCAGCAAGCCGTCCTGATGGACCGCCAGGGTCCAGCCCCAAAGATCCAGGGAATAAATGACTTCCCGGCCGCTGAAGAAGGTTTTCAAAAAAATCAACATGAGAATAATGAACAGCGGTTCGCCGATTCTGATAAGGTAAACCTTCAGGGGTATCCTCATTCGATTCAGGAGAAGGAGGGCGGCGAAGGCAACGATCCAGGGAAAGGCAAAGCCCTGGTGGGTTAGGATCATGATCAGAACCAAGACCGCGGCCGGGAGTTTAACCCGGGAGTCCATTCTTGAAAGCCAATGATCCGGATGAAAGGATTCGGGGAAGAGGTCCATTTAATGAAGTTCCCCCCGGGATCTCTGGCGGTCTTCCGTTTCGTCAAGACCCAACGTCCGGTTGGAAAGAGGGGTCTTTTCGCTGATCAACTTTCTCCAGTAATAGCCGGCCGCAAATCCGCCCACGGCCCCGGCCAGAAGAAAGACAAACAGAAGCAGGTCCCCTTGGTCGGTATTGATGATCGGTTCCCTGGCCTCTCGCCCATGCTCCTTGGCAATTTTTTCAACCACGGAGGTATCGATGCCGGGCCATTTCCCGGCTTTTTCCTCGGCCCAGGCAGAAGACGCGACCCCTAAAAACCAGGAGCAGACCAAGCAGATCATCAGTCCATACCGGAAGGCTTTCATGTTGTCAAAACCTCCGCCGATTTTAGGATCCGCATCTTGACCAGCAGGTCCGGCCGTTTTTTAGAGAGCAGCATAACCATTCCGGCCGTCATGGCCCCTTCCAAAATGCCCAGGGGAAGTTGGGTGGGGATGAAGGCGATCACGATTTTCCAGAACAGGGGCAAGAAAGCGGATTCCCCCCGGATGCCGGAGGCCAGAATCGCCGAAGTCGTGACATACGTGGCCCAATCGGCCAGCAGACCGGCGGCGAAGCCGGCCACGGCCAAATTGAGTCTCAGGAGGCGCAGCAATTTAAAGGTGACAAAACCGGCGAGGGAGCCCATGACGCCCATAGCCATGACATTAGCGCCCAGAGTGCTCAACCCCCCATGGGCTAAGAAAAGGGCCTGGATCAAGAGCGCCACGCCGGCGATCAGAATGCTGATTCCCGGACCGACCAGGATCGCCGAAAGTCCGGTACCGCAGGGATGGGAACAGGTCCCGGCCGTGGGCACGGGCACCGGCAGGCAGGAAATGATAAAAACAAAGGCGGCCAAAAGCCCTACCAGGGGTTTGAAAGAGAGGTCGGTCCGGGACACTTTTTTCAGTCGGTAAAGTCCGTAGCAGCCAAAAGGGACGGCGGTCAGATACCAGAAAACGGCCCAGGAAAAGGGCAGAATTCCTTCGGAAACATGCATGGCCAAGGCGCTGGAAACCGTTAGCTGCCCTTCAACAAGAAGCAGAATCGACAACCAACCCAACATCTTCGTGATCTTCATGAAGTTCTTTCTTGCCTCCCGAAAATGGAGTATCGGAGTAATGGAGTATTGGAGTGATGGTCTGAAAAACATTACTCCATTTCTCCAATTCTCCATCACTCCATATTACTTGAGACCATGCCTATTAATGGTGATGCTGGCCGTTGCCGTTCTTGCGATAAATCGCCGCTTCCTCGGGGTCCATGGGCACGAATACTGCCTGGCCCGGGGGGATGGGGAATTTCTCCTTGGGCGGAAGGGGGATCTCTCGCACGTCGGAACAATCCGTGGAGGCCTGGATACAATGGTTGACCAGATCCACCAGGGATTCGTCGAAACCCAAACTTCGGCCGAAGATCAATTGCACCTCGGGGAACTTTTTAGCCTCTTCCTGCATCATTTCCGGAATGTCCAGGAGGATATGCAGCCCGGTGTGCAGAAAGTAGGGGATCACTACCACTCGGGAGGCACCCTGGCGTACGCATTTTCCGAAAGTTTCCGGGAAGTGAGGCCCCAGGCGAGACATAAAACAAACCTCCACCAGCGGGTAACCGAATTTTTCTTTTAACCGTTGGGCCACACGGGTCATCGCCTGGCCGGCTTCCGGGACCCGGCTGCCGTGACCAAGCAGTATAATCGCTTCCAAAAATACCCCGTGGGTTTGTTGGCTTGTTCTGCCATGATTGATCCTCTCTTGTTTAACTTCAGCTTTTTCATTAACCCTGAATAATCAATTGTTAATTATTAATTATTAATGAAAAGTTGGGTCTCTTTACTCGATCCTCTGATTCTGTGCCAGGGTGCACAAGGCATGAACGACGCTGACCGCCAGCGGGCTTCCGCCGCGCCTCCCGGCCAGGGCGATGAACGGCACCGGAAGCGTCATTAATTCCTGTTTGCTCTCCACCACATGAACAAACCCCACCGGCATTCCAATCACCAGGGCCGGCTTCAATCCTTCCTCCACAATCATCCGATTCAATTCCAACAGGGCGATGGGGGCGTTGCCGAATACCGCGATGGCCCCTTCCAGCAGGGGCCCGGCTTTCCGAATGCCCAACAGGGAACGGGGCAATCCCAGATTTTTGGAATCGCGGGCTACGGCCTCATCCGCCACATAGCAGACAATTCTTTCCGGTCCATAATCGGGATTGACCCGGCGCAACCGGGCCAGGGACAGACCGGAACGGATCATATTGGAATCGCAGTAAATCAGGCGGCCATTCCGGAGGGCCGACCCGGCCGCCTCCAGGGCCCCCGGAGAAAAGCGGATGTCGGGAATGATGGAAAAATCGCCGACGGTGTGGACCATGCGCCGCACCACCTCCCATTCGTCCGGGTTGAAAGAGTGCGCCGGGGCTTCCCGGTCGATAACCGAAAAGGAGCGGGCCTCGATCTCTTCTCCGTTGAAGGGCGCGGCCAAAAAATCTCGGATAACGGGGATCCGTTGATCCGTCGCTTTGGAATGATGGGGGGGTGGGGTCAACGTCATCAAGCAGCTCCACAATGGCGGATGAAGGTCGTAACGGCTTCGGGGCGGGAGGCCCAGTGAAGGTGCACATAGCTGGCTAACGTCTGCCGGTGCTGGAAGCCTTCCTGTTCCTCATTCTGCGAACGCCGCCGCTTCAGGTGATAGGCCGCGGCCCATTGTCCGTCACGGGTCGGGTCTTCCAAAAGTTCCGAGTAATGAAATTCGTGGCCTCTGAGAGTCGCCCCCTTTTCGCCCAACAGGGCGTCCCGGGTCAGGCAGACTTCCACGTAACCCAAGGTCTTCAAACGATCCAGCATCCGGGTCCAAGCCGGCAGGAGCCCTGCCAGGGGGTATTGTCTTATGGTCCCGGGTTTTTATCCCCTGGGTGAGATACATCAAACCCCCGCATTCGGCATAGACGGGAAGCCCGGCTTCGGCGAACCGGCGGACATCCTCCAGAAAAGGGCGGTTAGCGGACAGGGCTTGGGCATATTCTTCAGGGTATCCGCCTCCAAAATATAAGGCTTTTAAATCGGAAGGCAAGTGATCATCGGCCAGAGGAGAGAAGGGGACCAAGACGGCTCCCTGCCGGGTCAATTCATCCAGATTATCCTGATAGTAAAAGTGAAAAGCCTGGTCCCGGGCCACCCCGATGGGCACCGCTTCGGAGGGAGACGGGATTTCGGGTGGTGGGGCTGGGAACGGTAGAGGAGGCGCCTTTCGGGCTGCGTCCAGGATTTGCTCCAGATGCGTTTGCCGGTCCACCACGGCCGCCAGCTCAGCCAGGATGTTCTCGGACAGGTTGTGGCCGGTCGGCCGTCACCAGACCCAGGTGGCGGCTGGGAAGATTAGGGAAGGCCCCCCGGGGAATGGCCCCCAGCAGGGGAGGCAGAGAGGCCGAGGCCAGGGAGGCGCTGATCCATTCCCGGTGACGGTCGGTGCCGGAATAGTTGGCCAACACCCCGGCCACTCGGAGCTTCGGATCGAACTCCCCGTACCCTTTGACCAGGGCGGCAATGCTGCGAGCCATGCCGTGGGCATTGACCACCAGCAGCACCGGGGCCTGCAGCCAGCAAGCGACCTCGGCGGTGCTGCCCTCGGCGGTGGCCGGGTCGGCCCCGTCAAAGAGACCCATAACTCCTTCCACCACGGCCAGATCGGCGTCCCGGGTGGCCCGCTCGAAAAGCCGGAGGAGATAATTTTGATCGGTCATCCAGCCGTCCAGGTTATAACAGGGTCTTCCCGAGGCGATGGTCAGATAAGAAGGGTCCAGAAAGTCGGGGCCGACTTTGAAGGTCTGAACCCGCAGTCCTCTCTTTCTAAGGGCGGCCACCAGAGCCAGGGTAAGGGAGGTTTTCCCTACCCCGCTCTGGGTGCCGGCCACAACGATCCGGGGGATGGAGCCGATCAAAATTCAACCCCTTCCTGGGCCTTCCAGCCGGCGGTGAGCCCGTGTTTTAGACTGCGCATTTCGGTCACAGTATCGGCCAGGGCCGTTAAGCCGGGGCCGGCCCCTCGTCCGGTGAGGACCAAAACCGCGTTTCCATTTCTATGGGAAACCGCCTCGATCACCTGTCCTTCTGTCAGCAGGTTCTTCTTAACTGCCGTGCAGACCTCATCCAGAATGATCAACTGATGCCCCCCGGCTTCCAGAATTTCCACCGCTTTTTTCAGAGCCTCTTCCGCGGCCCGCCGGTGCTCTTCAAACCGGGGATCTTCCGGCGGGACCAGAAAACCTCGGCCCATTTGAAAGAGTTCCACCCCGGGTAGGTTTTTTAGAACCGCCAGTTCGCCGCTATACGAATTGGCCTTGATAAACTGCAGGATCAAAACCCGCTGTCCGTGTCCGACCGCCCGCAGGACCATCCCCAGAGAGGCCGTGGTCTTGCCCTTGCCATCCCCGGTGAAGATCAGCGTGCGTCCCGGAGTACTGTCCATTATTCATACCTCTTGGGGTCGCAGAGCGCGGAGCGCAGGCGTAGAGCGTAAGATTACCTTAATTTGTACTCCTCGACTCCTATTTATGTCTCATGCCTTTCTCTTGCGCTGAGCTCTCAGCGCTTCGCGCTCCGCGTCTTTACTTGAGCCCCATCAACCGGTAGATATACTCCATCCGCAGGCTCCGGCGGACCGTCTCGGCCAGCCGGTCCAGGGAGGCTTCCAGGTTATAGACGGTTCGTATCCGTCCATCCACCGGGAGGCCCCGGCGCGCCCGCAGCCGGTCGATGAACCAGCGGCGGAAGGCGTCGGCGTCGAAAAGGCCGTGGAGATAGGTCCCCCAAATTCGGTCCTGATTTTGACCGATCCCGATTATTTCGCCGTCCTCCCGGCGGACGATGGGTTGCAGTCCGTGGCCGTCGGTCCGTCCGTGATGGATTTCATAGCCGTACAATTCATGTCCGGAGGGCAGGTGTTTGGCCCGGACCCGAACCAGGGTTTTCTCCTGTTCGAGGACGGTGGTTACGGGCAGCAGCCCCAATCCCTGAAGAGAACGACCCTCGGATTCGATTCCGTAAGGATCGGCGATCTCCCGCCCTAAAATCTGAAAACCGCCGCACACTCCCACCATCTCCGTTCGGCCTTCCCGGGCCATTAGACTCAGGCGCTGTTCCAAACCGCTTTCCTTTAGATAGATCAGGTCGCCAATGACGTTCTTGCTGCCCGGAATGATCACCGCGTCCGGGCAGTTCAAGTCCTGCGGACCGCGGACAACGCGCAGATTCACATCCGGTTCAAGCCGCAGGGAGTCAAAGTCCGTGAAATTGGAGATGTGAGGTAAATCGATCAGGGCGATCTCCACCCCTTCTTCCGGCCCGCGGGCCTGGTCCCATTGGCCGCTCTTAAAGCTGACCGAATCTTCTTCCGGCAGACCGTGGTCTTTCAAATACGGTACCGTCCCCAGGACCGGTCGGCCGGTATGCCGCTCCGTGTACTGAAAAGCCGGTTCCAGCAGTTTCTCCTGGCCCCGGAAACGGTTGACGATAAACCCGGCTACCAGCCGACGTTCCCATTCGGCCAGGACTTCCATGGTGCCGATAAACGAGGCAAAGACACCGCCCCGGTCGATATCGCCCACCAGCAGGACCGGTGCGCCGGCATATTCGGCCATGCGCATATTGACGATATCGTGGTGTTTCAAATTGACTTCGGCCGGACTGCCGGCCCCTTCCAAGACGATGACCTCGAATTCGTCGGCCAGAGAATCGTAGGCCTCTTTGACCCGATTCATGACCTGGGGCTTATAGGCGATATACTGATTCACGTCCATGTTACCCACCGGCTGGCCGTGAACGATTACCTGGGCGCCGGTGTCACTGCTGGGTTTGAGCAGTACGGGATTCATGCGCACGTCCGGGTCCAATCGGCTGGCCTGGGCCTGGACCACCTGGGCCCGGCCCATTTCCCCGCCGTCATGGGTGACGAACGAATTCAGGGACATGTTTTGGGACTTAAAGGGAGCTACCCGGTAGCCGTCCTGCAACAGGATTCGGCAAAAAGCCGCGGTCAACACGCTCTTGCCGGCGTTGGAACTGGTCCCCTGGAACATGAGGGCCGGTGTTTTGGGGTGTTTGACCCGCGTGACCTTTTTATCGTCTAAAACGGCTTTCAGGGCGTCGGCCAGCCGTTGATTTTCGGCCTCCGTTCGGACCGCCACCCGGAAATAGCGGTGATCCAAACCCTGGTAATTATCGCAAACCCGAATGGCTATCCCTTCGGCCAGCAACCTACGGGCTAATTCGGAGGCGTTCAGCACCGGATGGTCTGAACGCAGGAAAAGAAAGTTGGCTTCACCGGGATAAACGGTCAAATAAGGGATGGCCGCGAGGGTCCGGAATAACAGATGACGCTGTTCTTTGACAAAAGCCCGCCCAGCCTGTTCATATTCTAGGTCTCCCAGCGCGGCCGCCCCAAATTGCTGGGCCAGGGTATTGACGGTCCAGGAAGGGCGCAGTTCCTGGATCTTTCTGGCCCAGGCCGGCTCCAGGAGGGCGCTGCCCAACCGTAAGCCCGGGACGGCGTAGAATTTCGTGAAGGAGAGGAGGACGATCACATTGGAAGGGCGATTTTGGGCCAGGCTGTCCAAGCCCTCGACGAAGTCGGCAAAAGCCTCATCGATGAGGAAGCAGGTTTCGGGATGCCGAAGGGCCAAGGCCCGCAAGGCCTGGGGATCGAAGGTCAATCCGGTCGGGTTGTTGGGTTGCCCGAGGATGACCAGTTCGCCCCCGGAGATATGGTCTTCCAATTGATTCAGGTCTAGCCTGAACCCCGCGGATTCCTGCAAAGAGTGCCATTCAATCGGCAGGCCGGCGATTTGAGCGGCGCGGGCGTAATCGATATAAGCGGGAACCGCGACCAGGGCTTTGGTAACGGGCAGGGCCCGGGGAATCAGGTACAATAGCTCGGAAGATCCGTTTCCCACTACGATCTCTTGAGGGTCGGTCCGGTAATGCAGGGCGATGGCTTCCACCAAGGAAGAACATTCCGGGTCCGGATAATGGACCAGAGAGCTTAACTGGGAACTGACGAGGGAGCGGAACCATTCCGGCGGTCCCAGCGGATTGATATTCGCTGAAAAATCGAGCACCTGGTCGGGCCTGAGCCCGGCTTGTCGGGCCAACCGATTGATGTAGCCGCCGTGACCAAATTCATTGGCTGTCATTGCCGGATATCCTAATAATTAACGGTCTCTTTATTCTCATTTATGAGAGGCTCTTCCGTCAAAACAAAAAACCCCGAAACCTGTTCAATGGTTTCGGGGATACCGTTTTCTATCCTCCCAAAAGGCAACCCTAGGTCCGCGAGGGTACAGTTCCAGATTCTGCTGGGCAGGTCTTCTGACTCCCGGATCTCTCTACCGGCCGCGCCTTCCCGTTCGTCTCGAACAGTGGCTCTTGCGGCTTTCGTCCCCGGTTACAGCGGCGGGTCCGTGATGGATTCGCACCATCTTCCCTTTTAAAGTTCTATCGAACTACCCCAGATTGCCGGTAATTATGTTAGCGGAATGCGGAAAAATGTCAATCAAAAAAAATAGCGCTATGGAATGAAGCCCTTAGCGGAATTTCCGGCTTCCAGCGAAAGGCGGGGCGGACCGAAAAGAGGATCAACGCCCCCATCAAGGCGAAGATAGCGGCTCCAAAACAGGCAGAGGCAAAAGAGCCGGTAGCATCCTTAATCCATCCGGTCAGCCAGGGGGCCAACAGGCCGCCGATGAAATGGATGGAATTGGTAAAGCCGAAAACCGTTCCTAAGATAGATGGGGGGACCATTTCCGGTATCAGGGAATAATAGGCCGCCCAATGCCCCCAGACGACCATCCCGATAATAAATATCAGCCCTCCCATGACCCAGGCTTCCCAGCGCCCCCGGACCCCCAGGCCGAAGATGAAGAGCATGACGGAGATCATCAGGAATTCCAAGGCGATCAGCCCTTTTCGGCCCCTTCCCCGGCACGCCAGGCGGTCGCTGAGCCAGCCGGTCAGGGCCAGACCCGGGATGGCTGACAGACCTAAAAGGCTGGCGTAAAGGGAGGCTCCGGTTACGGTTCGAACGCCGACTTCCTTCAACATGGCCGGGGCCCAGGCCCCGATCATCCAGAGGGCGTAGACGCCCGGGATGCCGCCCAGGTAGAGCAGCCACAGGTCCCGGTGCTTAAAGATCCAGGAAAGGGGCGGTCCTTCGGGCTTTCCGCAAACGATTGTTTCCCGGGGTGGTTCCAGGATCACCCGGTAAATCAAGAAAGCGGCCGCCAGGGACGGCAGTGAAAAAATAAGAAACACAGACCGCCAGCCCCAATGGTCGGAAATCCAGCCGGCCAGCAGGATCCCGAGGCACATTCCCAGGCCCAACCCCATGAAGGAGATGCCCTGGCCGATCCCGGCCTTCTCCCTGGGGGTGTAATACGCGATAATCGGCCGGTCGTTGCTGAAGTAGGTCCCCTGGGCCAGGCCGGTCAGGAAACGGACCAGGACCAGGGCAGCGAAGGAGGCCGCGGCCGCCATGGCCAGGGAGGAGAGCCCCCACCCCAGGATGCAGAGGATCAGGATGCGCTTTTTACCGAAGCGGTCGCCCAGATAGCCGGCCGGGAACTGCATCAGGGCATAGGAGTAAAACACCGCGCTGGCCAGCAGTCCGGCCTGGGCGTAACTCAGGGAAAATTCCTTCATCAACGGAAGGAGGACCGGTGAAAGGGCCACCCGAACCATATAATTGCTGATCCAACCGAAGATCAGGACCAGCCAGACTCGATGATAATAGTGAAGGGGCATCCAGGTTTCCTGTCTGATGTGATCGGCCATTATAACAAATTCACCGATGGAAAGACGTTTCAATTTAATCAAAGAAAGTTTATAATTTAGTTTCTCGCTCCGAGAATTTAGCTTGAGTACGAGTGGCCGGGGGGTAACCACGAAGCATGAAAACAAAAGGGGGCAGGACAATACCTTATTGCAGTATGATATTGATAATTAATAATCAATTGTTAATTATCAATTATTAATGAATGTCTATGTGCTGACGAGTTGTTATTAACAATTAAGGAGCACGTCCTTTGCCCAAATTGACGATCAGTGATCTTAAGCCCGGTATGCGGCTCTTGAAATCGGTGACCAACCCCAGCGGCATGGTTTTGCTGAGTGAAGGGCTGGAATTAACCGAGGAGCTGATCGAGCGGCTTCATAAGATGGAGATTGAAGGCGTTTTTGTTCGGGGAGGCAATAAACCTACCCGCCCCAAGGATGTCCTTCTGTCCGAACTGGATTATCGTTTCAAAAAAACCGAAACAGAACCCCAGATGGCGGTCCTGAAGAGGATCCTGGCCGACCATATCGCCGGATTGTACGAAGATGATGGACTATAAAACCTTACGTCGGGAGATTGAAAATATCGAGACCCTGCCCACCCTGCCCAGCGTTCTCCATAAGCTGCTTCGGGTCATCGAAAACCCCAAGGTTTCCTTAAAGGAAATCGGCAACTTTATCTCCAACGATCCGGTGCTGACTACGAGGGTTTTGCGGGCGGTAAATTCACCCATCTACGGCTTTCCGGGACGGATCGCTTCGATCAATCAGTCACTGGTCCTTTTAGGGGTGAACCTGATCCGCGGATTGCTGCTGGGGGTTTCGGTGTTCGAAGCCATGAAAAAGGCCTTGAGCGGCCTCTGGGAGCATTCGGTGGGTTGCGCCACAGCCGCCCGAATTATCGGCCAGAAAATCGGCCTGAAAGACCCCGATGAAGTGGCGATAGCCGCCCTGTTGCACGATATCGGCAAGGTCATCTTCAGCCTGAAATTCCCGGCGGATTATGAACGGGTCCTGGAAGACGTAGCCCGGCGGGAGTTGTTCACGTTTCAGGGAGAGAAAGAATTTTTTGAGATCAACCACGCCGATGCCGGCGGCTGGATTGCCCAGAAATGGCATTTCCCGCCGGCCCTGACCGAGATCATCGAGTACCACCATAAACCCCATCTGGCCCGTCAGGTCCCGGTGCCTACCGCCGTCGTGCATTTGTCGGACATCCTGGTGCGGGCCCGCGGATTTGGTTTTGCCGGCGATCCTTTTGTCCCCGCCATCCACCCCCAGGCCTGGGAATTGCTCAAGCTCTCGGAAGAGGATCTTTCTGCCATCCTGAAGGAACTGGACGACTCCCTGGATGTGGCCGGTGATTTTTTAGTCTTGGAATAACGCCTCATGCAGACCATTGTGCATATTACCGGCGATCAGACCCTGGCCGGCCTGGTCGAGAAGCACCTGGGCGAGGCCTATAAACTGGTTCTTTTCTACCAGATCCAGTCTTCCCTGGATTACATCTATCATTCCCTGCCGGACCTGATCCTGATCGACCTGCGCCCCGGCGATCCACTGGTTGCCCGGCTGCTTTCCGACCTGAAAGAAGATCCTATCTTCGGGCAGGTCCCGGTCCTGGCCGTGCTGGAGGACGATTACCTCATCGCGGGATGGGACGAATTGAAATGCGATGATTACCTGCGCCGGTCGCTCCTGGAGACCGATTTGGCCGCCCGGGTGGAGCTCTGCATCCTGCGGGCGGAACGCAACATGGAAGTCAGCCCCTTAACCCGGCTGCCCGGCAATATCACTATTATCAAACAGATCCAAAGCCGTCTGGACCGGGGCGATATATTTGCCCTGGCCTACGCGGATATTGATTATTTCAAGCCTTTCAACGACAAGTACGGATTCAGCCGGGGAGATGAGGTCTTGAAGATGCTGGGCCGCCTCATTTTAAACATCGTCAAGCAAAAGCAGTCTCAAAAAAGCTTTGTGGGCCACATCGGGGGGGACGATTTCGTTTTTATCGTCGAACCGGCCCTGGCCGAGGAGATCGCCGGGGAGATTATCGACCATCTCGAACAAATCATTCCCACCTTTTATGACCCCGAGGACCGGGAGAGAGGGGGGATCCTGGCCCGGGACCGCCGGGGCCGGGAACGGACCTTCCCTTTGATCAGCCTGTCCATCGGGGTAACGGACAATCGGACCAAGTTATTTACCCACTACGGGCAGATGGCCGAAGCGGCCTCGGAACTGAAAAAATTCGCCAAGACAGTCCAGGGGAGCTGCTGCCGTTTCGACCGGCGGTGAAGAACTTTAGACAACCCTTCCTTCTCACATACGAAAATAGATTTCAGTATCGTATGATATCGTTAATAATTGATAATTAACAATTGATTATTAATTATTAATGTCAAGCAGTTAGGCTTATATCTACCCTCTGTTTTCCGGTTGGTGTTCGGGGCGGAGCAGGTCCAGCAGGGTCTTGACCGGGTTGAAGGTTTCGAGAGGAACTTCCACGAACAGGGTGATCCAGTCGGCCATGGCCCCATTCCACAGGCCGGGTAGCTCCAGGGCCTGCAGGGCCTGGCCGTCTTTGGATTTCCGGGTGATGAAGACGGCCTCGGGATCGACGTAGCGCCTCAAATCGAATGGTTTTCCCTCATTGTCCCGCAGCGAACAGACCAGGTCGACCGGGTTAAAATGGGTGGCCCGGAACCAGATTTCATGCTGTTCGTCGGATTCCAGGTCCACCTGGGCGCTTTCCACGATCTGCAGGGTCAGGGTGCCGTCAGGGCCCTTTACCCAGAAGGGACCCCCGCCCGGTTCGCCCTGATTTTTCACCACGCCGCAGACTCGCAGCGGGCGGTTTAATTTTTTCAAGAGGAATTCCCCGCGGTTCTCCGACGGCCATTTCCAAAAACCTTCCGGCTCGGAGACGGACAGGGCCTGCCGGAGAAAATCCAGGGCCGCCTCCTGCCCTCTCTTGTCCCCGGGTTTCTTCTTAAGTTTATCCAGGTGCCGGTACACCTGCCGCTGGGCCTGGATCAGGTATCCCCCTAAAATTTTTTTCCATTCGATGGTGACACCCTTCAAGTGATCCGGCACCACATTGTCGATATTCTTCAGGTAGAGCAGGTCGCCGCCCAGGCGGTGCAGATTGATCAGCAGTGCCCCGTGTCCTCCGGGCCGCAGGTACAGGCGGCCGTCGGATTCCCGCAGCGGGCGCCCTTCCAGATCCACGGCGATGGTGTCCGTCGAGCGGTGCTGGTGCGAATAGCTGATTTCGAAGCGGGCCCCCAGCCGTTCCTCCTGTTTGGGTCTCACGGCTGAAAGGTGCTCCAGGAAGAGGCCCTTATGTTCCGGGGAGAGAGTAAAGTGGAGACGGGCGCTACCCTTTTCATCCCGAATGGTGGCGGCGGCTTCAACCAGGTGTTCTTCCAGGGCGGAGCGGCATTCGTCGGGATAACGATGAAAGGTCATCAGAGCCTTGGGCAAGGTCTGGTAATTCAAACCTCGGTCGGTCAACAGCAGGTTCAAAACTTTCCGCCAGCGGTCCCCTTTGATCAGATGACCGAGCTTCAGGCCCTCGTCCAGGATTTTTTCTTTCAAGGCCCCCGAAAAAGGGAAACGTTCCCATTCCTCCAGGAAGCGGATGAGGATCTTGGCCCTCGGTCCGCCCTGAGCGGCTCGCTCCAGGATCTGGCCCACTTGAGTCATCTCCGACTGGCGGTGATAATGATGAAGGGCTTCAAACATCCGGCTGGCGGCCCCCGAGGCGGGCACGAATTTCAGAAAACGACCGGCCCCGGCGGCTTCTTCCTGCAGGGGGATCAGGGATCGGGCTTCAGCGGGGGAGATCCGGTGGATGCCGTCCCCGATAGTGCAGGGTCGATGGAGTTCCCGGTAGTGGCTCGCCTTCCGGAACAGAGCGATCTGGCGCCGGATCTGGGCCGGGGTGATTCCAGCGGCCTTCAACTGGGCCAGATCCGCCGGGGTTAAGGTCCGATCGTCCGGATTTTTTTTTCTGCTGGAAGGGTTCATGCCGATTCTGCTTTTAAACCCCCATGCCCCGCGGGGCACCCACGAAGCATGAAAATATTCCAACGTTTTGGCGGCGGGGTCGCCGCTCCGAAAGACCACTTTGAGCTTCGATTTTATTTTCGTATTAATGTAGCTAAAAAAGCCGTCTAAATCAATAGCAAAGGTGTTGATTCGGAGTCGGTTCGTGCGGGGGAAATAAGATTGACAAGCCCTTTAAAAGACGAATAATATAGAACCTATGCCAAGGATTGCCTGCCCGAAATGTCAAAAACCGTTACGTCTTTGCCGGACTTGAAAGAAGGTTTATTTTTCCTGCCCCGGTTGCGGGGAGGATTTTAACCTGGAGGAACTCTATCCGTATATGGGCGACGAGTTGGAAGAGTTGCTGGCCTGGATCCCGGTGAATCGTCTTTGAGACCCTTAGCAGCCTACGGGAATATCTCTCGAACGTTCCCCCTCTCCTCCAATGAAAGGGAGAGGGCAACGTTTCTCAGGAGTCGCTGATGCCTTTTTTTGATTTTGCTCAAATGCCGCTTCAGGATTTCAGGCCCGGCATCAAGAGTTTCGCCCAGGTTGGGGAACAGTTGATCCTGGCGGTCATGACGATTGAATCCGGGATGCGGGACGAAGGCCACGCCCATCCCTTCGACCAGTGCGGCGTGGTGCTGGAGGGGGTCTTCTCCTTGACCATCGGGGGGGAAATACCGAACCTGGGACCGGGGCAGGGCTATTTTGTTCCGGCCGGAATTCCCCACGGCTGGTCGGCGGAGGCGGGACCGGTAAAGATCATGGATGTGTCGGCCAAACCCCCGGCAGCGGCCTGAGCATGCGCGTTTTGTTGATTTCTCCCAACCGGGAGGTCAGCCCTGATCCGGTATATCCTTTGGGCCTGGCGAGCCTGGCGGCCGTGCTGAAGGCCGCGGGGATGACCGTCAAGGGCAGCGATCTCTGTTTCCATTCCGACTGGGGAGGGGTTCTGGAACAGGACCTGGAATCGTTCCGGCCCGACTGCATCGGCTTGTCCATCCGCAACATCGATAATGTCACCTACCCCCGTTCCACCGCCTACCTGCCGTTCATCAAGGAGGTGGTTGAGCTCTGCCGCCGATAAGACCACGGCCCCGATCGTGGTCGGCGGTTCGGGCTTCACCCTTCTGCCGGAAGAGGTTCTGGACTTCTTAGGGGCGGACTACGGGGTGGTCGGCGAAGGGGAACGGGCTTTCCTTGAACTTTTGGGCGAACTGTCGGGGAACGCTCATCCGTCCTTCGGCGGATCTTCCGGCCCGAGGGCCTTCCCGTGACCGTATTGTAACCGGCGGCATCCCAGAGGACTTGAACTACCCTTCCCTGGCCGGACCGGGAAGCGTTTGATGCCGGGGCCTACCGGGAGCAGGGCGGGCTGGCCAATATTCAATCCAAGCGCGGCTGCCCCTTTCACTGCATCTATTGCACCTACCCGCTGATCGAAGGCCGTTCGGTCCGGGTGCGGGAACCCATCCGGGGTGGTCCGGGAAATCCAGGCCCTGGTGGACCGCGGGCTGGACTATATTTTTTTTGTGGACAACAATTTCAATTTTCCGGAGGAGCAGGCCGAAGGCATCTGCCGGGAAATTGTCCGGCAAAAGGTGCCGGTCCGCTGGACGGCCTATGTCAACCCCGGCTTCCTGAACGACCGTTTGGGTGAGGCCATGAAGGCCTCGGGCTGCGCCGCCCTGGAATTCGGTCTGGACGCGGCGGCCCCGGCGCAACTGGACGCCCTGGGGAAAAATTTTTCATTGCTTCAAATCCGGGAAGCGGCCCGGATCTGCCGGGAGCGGGATATCCCTTTTTGTTTCAGCCTGCTGTTGGGCGGTCCCGGGGAGACCCGGGCCACTCTGGAGGAAACGCTGTCCCAGGTAGAGGACCTGAACCCCACCGCGGTGATCTGTATGACCGGCATCCGCGTCTTTCCGGGGACGCGGCTGGCTGAAATCGCCCGGGAGGAAGGGCTGCTGCCCGCGAGACTGGAATCCCCTGGAGCCGTTTTTTTATCTGTCCCCGAAGGTCCGGGATCATCTGGAAGTGCGACTGCTGGACTTTTCGGAGGTCCATCCGAACTGGATCTTCCCGGGCTTGGGGATAGACCGGCTTCCCGGAGAGGCCGCCAAGATGCATCGGTTGGGATTGAAAGGTCCGTTATGGGTGTACTTGCGGCCCAAGAAAAGAAAGAAAGGAGGTCCTAAACATGAAACCGGTTGAGGATGAACTGAGGGAAGTGAAGGTCAAGATTCTGAAGATGGGCTCTTTAGTGGAGGAGGCCATCGGGCGGGCTATCCGGTCCTTGGTGGAGCGGAACAACCGTTTAGCCGAAGAGGTCATCGAAGGGGACCGGGTGATCAATACCTACGACGTGGAGATCGATGAGGAGTGCATCCGCGTCCTGGCCCTCCGGCAGCCCGTGGGAGGGGACCTGCGGTTCATCACTACGGCCATGAAGATCACCACCGACCTGGAGCGCATCGGCGACTTCGCGGAAAATATCAGCAAACTGGCCCTGGAACTGAACAAGGAGCCCCAGTTAAAGCCCTATATCGATATTCCCCTCATGGCCAAGATCGTTCAGGGCATGGTGGTCGATGTACTGGAATCCTTTACCAAACCGGACACGGCCATCGCCTACGATGTCATCCAGCGGGACGAGCAGATGGATAACCTGGCGATCCAGATCTTCAACGAGCTTCTTTTTTTTATGATCAAGGATACCTGCACGGTTTCCCGGGCGGTCAAAATCAGCTACGTGGCCAAACACCTGGAGCGCATGGCCGATCACGCCACCAACATCGCCGAGATGGTGATCTATATGGTGGAAGGCAAGTTCATCCGCCACACCCATCCCCCGAAAACAGAACCAATTCGAGGAGAATAATGGACCCGAATAAACCCATGCGAATGCCCGGTCAGAGACCGGATCAATTCCTATTGCCCCTGTCCCAAGGAGGACTGTCCCAACCACGGGATCTGTTGTGAGTGTATTCTGGTTCACAAGAACCGGACCCAGGACCCCGTTTTGAAGCGGTTGCCGACCTGTTTGCGAGGGATGGTCCAGGAGGCCCTGGAAGGTCGATCGGGTGCCACTTAAATGATAGATTGTTTGCCTTTTGGGGAGACCACTGTCGGCAGCTTAGTCCGAAATCGAGCCTCCGTCGTCGCCGGGTCTCGGCGAAAGGGTTTTCCAATGGTACTCCGGATTCCGAACCCCGGCCGACCTTTTCAAAGCAGGCCGCAATTAAGAATTGATAAGGCGCATGAGGAGATGTTAAAATGAATCTAAGGATACGATTTCTGCTAATACTGTTCAACCTTCTGGCCGTCGCTTTCCCTGCGATGGGTCAACAGAATCCGGCAGCGGTTCAAGGCCTGATCGTGGGCGGACAGCTTAACGCTCCCATAAGAATGGAGGTCTTCTCCGGCTATCAGTGCCCCTCATGCGGCGTTTTTTTTCTGGAGACGATTCGGCCGTTATTGAAGGAGTATGCCCGTGACAACAAGGTCTGCGTCATTTATTATGAGTACCCCCTGAAGATCCACGCTTACTCCCGCGACAGCGCCCGGTACGCTGTTGCGGCGTACCGACTTGGTCAGGATCAGTGGCAACGGGTGAGTGAGGCCCTGTTTGTAAAACAGTCCCAGTGGGCGAAAGACGGAAAGATCGAGCCGGTAGTGGCGGAGGTGCTCACGCCGGATGAGATGGCCAAGGTCAAACAATTCCTCAAGGATCCTTCCCTGGATCAAAGCATCGATCAAGACCTGGCGATTGCAGCGGAACGGAAGGTTCGAGCGACGCCGACGTTTTTTCTTTACGCCAAGGGGCGGGAGGAGAAGGTGGTCGGGAAAGTTTCCTATCCTGTTTTGAAAGATCGTCTGGACCAGTTATTGAAGTAAGTCGGATGAACCCGCGCCTCCTGCACTGGGCCTGCCGGATTTTTTTGTCGGGGATCTTTATCTATGCCGGCTACACGAAGATAGAAAATCCCCTGCAGTTTGCCGTGGCGGCCGAAGAATACCAATTATTATCTCCCGATGCGGTCGTCTGGGTGGTAAAGATCCTTCCCTGGCTGGAGATCGTCGTGGGGGCCGCCCTGCTGTCAGGCATCGGGATCCGGTACACCGCCGGCTTTGCCGCCACGTTTCTTGCCTTTTTCATCGGGGTCATGGGAGTAACCTTTCTGCGCGGCATTGAAGCCGATTGCGGTTGCTTCGGCGTAGGAGAGCGGATTTCACCTTTTACGTTGGTCCGGGACGCGTTCTTCCTCCTGCCGGCCCTTTTCCTGGTTGTGCAACCCTGGTTGGAGTCGCGGGGCTGGCTTGGAAAACAGGGTCGATAAACCGGTCGAGGCCATATCTCCGGGTGTCCTTTGACGTTCTATCATTGAATAACCGTATTGATGTTGAGAAACCGAATGGCT
>CAVVCH010000003.1:0-156171 GCA_963746605.1 uncultured delta proteobacterium | reverse complement strand
CTCCAGATTCGCGGTTTTGAGGTTGTTCATTATATTTCCACTGGCGATGACCCTTTCCAGCAAGGCCCGGAGGCCCAGGTTGTCCGCCACGCCTCCGTCCACCAGGTGGATATAGGGTTTCCTCTCGGAGTCCATAAAGGGGACAAGATTGTTGGCCAGGTCAAACTGCCGGTCGGGCAGGTCTCTGGCCTCCAGGGCTTGGCTCAGAGATTTCGGGGGTACATAGTCACAGCTTCCGGCATAATTTTTCAGGGTGATCGGCGTCAGTAGAATAGGCACCGCCGAAGAGGCGGCGCAGGCCCGGGCCACCGAAAAGGTGTTCAGATCGGAACAGATCAGATCGAAGAAATCTTGGGTGAAGGCCACCCGGCTCCCGTAAACCATGTCCGTACCGTTGATGAGGATCATGGGTTTAGGGCGCCGGCTCAGGTCGGCGAAGGTCGCCCCCTCAAACACGTTTTTATCGTAATATTCGGCGGCCAGGTCGCTGCGGCCAAAAAATGGCGAGAACAGCCGTGACCAGTTGGCCGGGTTGAAGAAAATCTGGTTTCTAAGATCCCCCTGGACATTTTTTTTAAGGAATTTCGGCTCAAAATCCTCGAAAATGCGATCCCCGAACAGACCGTAGTAGGCGGCGGTAAAGCTTCCTCCGGAAACCCCGGAAATAAGATCGACCTCATCCAGCAGCCGGAGCTCCCGGCCTCCTTTGGACACCGGGGTATCCCGCAGGGCCTCCAGCACGCCATAGGAAAAGGAGGCGGCGCGGGTTCCTCCGCCGGAGAAGGTAACCAACAGGAGCAGGTCACTGGCCTCCCGGGATTGGGCTATATTCTTGGGTTTGTACCCGAAATCCGGGTCATACCGGTTTAAGGGCGCATTCACCGGGTAATGATAAAGAGAACAACCCGCCGAAAACGCCAGAAGACTTAGGGCCAATAAAAGTTTTTGAATAGTTCCCATCATCATTTTGTCTTTTTTAGCGAATTTTCTTTGACGACCCAACCCAACTTGGTCAATTCGAGCCGGGCTCGTGGGGTGGCTTCTCCGCGCAACCAGAGGATTCGCTGCTTGGCCTTCAGGTCCGGCCGGGTGGCAAAGCGGTTGGCTCGTTCGGTCCAGGACAGACAGTCCACCGGGCCGGCTACCACCAGAGTCCCCGTTCCCGTTAATCCGGCGAAGGGAACCCCTTTATCCAAAGCTTTAATCGGCGCTATCTTTTCGTTATAACCGGCCAGCATCTCCATGGCCTCCACCACGAACCGGGCCTGGTCAAACGATAAGACTGTCGTGGCTACCGGCATGACCCCCGGCCGGCCGGCGGTTTTGGGCAGCCGCTCCAGGGCCTTGACCAGTCGGGTCTGCATGGTCAGCGTGAAATGCGGGTGACGAAGCAGGAGATCCACCTGGTCCTGGGAAACCCCCATGGCCTTCAAGGACCGCTCGTTTTGGACCTTGAGGTCTCCAGGAGGCATATCCCAAACCCAATTCGACAAGGTGGTGGTGGTCGAAATAACCATTCCACCGGGGACCACGGCCTTGAAGGCCGAAATCCCCAGGCCGCCGGCGAAGGCGGCCGAGGCAATGTCATCGAGCATCTTGGTGAGGACCGGGTTGGTGGAGTAGGGATCAACCCCCAACTCCCGGGCAATGCGGCGGCGTTGATCATCATAACCGAAGGCGTCGGCCGTCGTCTTCCCGACCGCACGGACCGCGGCTTCCTCCACCGTCATTTTCGCTCCCTGGGCTTGGGTGGGTTCAGGCTCTCCGGGCAACCGGGCCCCCGGTCCGGACGGCGGCGGGGCGGCCTGCTTTTCCTGTTCTTTCTTGTCCGCCAGTTTCTGATATCCGGTTTTGGCTCCCCGGCCGACCCGATCGAAAAAACGTCCCACTCCCTCCGGGATGCCCTTGACCGTCTCCTCGGGGTTTTCGATTAATTGACCGACCTGCTGGCCGAACTGCCGGCCCGAGGCCTTTAAACCCGCCACAAAGGCGTCGGATTTGGATACTTTTTCCAGCCGGTCCATAGCGTCGATTTCCTTTATCCGGATTTCCGCCATCCCGGGACTGCGGGCGATAAAGGTCCCGAAATCGGAGACGATGGTAAACTTCATCAGGAAGCCGTCCGTGGGGACCGTTTCTTCGATCTGATAGCGCTTTCCTCGAAGTAATTCGGCCGGTAAGATCTGGCCGGCCTTGAGGATGGGCGGGGTCTCGAAACCATTTTCCGCCCCCCAAACCCCCGTCCCGATCCCGACACCGGCGGCCGCCAGCAGAAAAAGTGCCGCCCTGAAATACTTGACTGCAGGTACCCAGAATATTCTTTTTCTCATGAAAATTTCCTTTTGGCTTTCATTTCCTTAGGCAAGGCCCGCTAGCCTTCGTGCCGTGAAAAGACCTCGCTGATCCGCCGACGGTTTCGCAGTTCCGGGGCCGGATATTTACTTCGGGGGGAAATTGATCAGGATCCCCTCAACCGCCTTCTTCAGTTCACCGGAGGCGGCGTCGGTCCGCATGCTCCCCGTGGCCGTCCCCCGCCAGACCAGATCGTTGGTGTCGGCCCGGGAGATGTTCAGGGTCAGCATCCGGAGTTCATAGTTAGGTGTTGTAATCGAAATCATACCCCATCCAAATAAGCAAATCGGCCTTATCCGTTTTTGAAGTCAACCCTTTCCCTTCCAGGTAACGATCCGCCAGGAATCGCACGTTGGCTTCAAGCAGAGGGTCCGCCAGGTATATTTGGCTGGTTTTGGCCCACTGGTAGGTTTTTAATTCCGGGAAGCTCGCCCGAGGTTCGTAGGAATATTTGATGGCCGTGCCGCAGCCGCCAAGGATCACGACGGCCAGAACAACGGCCGACACCGCACCGTAAAGAAACCCAGTTTGTTTCAGGCCCATGCCGGGTCCTCCTTCTGAATAAAAAATTTGTCAATTCTCTTTATGCGGGAATTATAAAGTATTGCGCTCGGCAGTACAAACATTATTAGATCCATGAAGAAAATATTGAATTTCGGAAATAATCGCAGTATGTTAAATAGTTCATCCCCGGCAGCCCAACTTCCAAACCTTCGGGTGAAGTTCCGGCAGCGAACGGGTTCAAGAGGTAGGCTCCTTAAAAACCATCCGAGAGATGCATCGTGGGCGAAAAGCAAAATGACTTGACCCGGACCATTCTGGGCGCGCTCTTTATCGTGGCCTTGATCGCGGTATCGCTGTGGATCCTGCTTCCTTTCCTGGCCGCGATTATCTGGGCCGCCACGATCGTGGCGGCCACCTGGCCTATGATGATTAAAATCCAATCCTGGCTTGGGGGCCGGCGCTGGGCGGCGGTAGCCGTGATGACCCTGATCCTCCTCTGTGTGCTGGTGGTCCCTCTTTCGGCGGCCATCGGGGTGATCGTTTCCAAGGTTGATACCATTATGGGCTGGGCCAAATCCCTGGGACAGTATGAAATCACGACCGCTCCAGACTGGGTGACCCACTTGCCCTTCGTCGGAGTCCCGTTAGCCGATGCCTGGAATAAAATGGCCGCCTCCGGATTTAAGGGGATCGCTGCCAGGGTCTGGCCCTATGCGGGCAGTATCATTAAATGGTTTGTTTCCCGTGTGGGGAGTCTGGGTGCCCTGTTCGTCGAGTTCCTGCTGACGGTCATCCTGGCGGCCCTGTTGTACGCCAACGGCGAGCGGGCCGCAGCGGGCATCCTGCGTTTCGGGCAAAGGCTGGCCGGCAGGCGGGGGGAAGAATCCGTCCGTCTGGCGGGGCAGGCCATCCGCGGCATCGCCCTGGGGGTGGTGGTGACCGCCATGGCCCAGTCGCTGCTGGGCGGGATCGGCCTCATGATCACGGGGGTGCCCTTCGCGCCGGTCCTGACCGCGGTCATGTTCATGCTGGCCATCGCCCAGATCGGCCCTATCCCTGTGCTGGGGGCGGCGGTGGTCTGGCTTTACTGGAGCAACAGCCCGGTCTGGGGGACGGTCCTGCTTTTGTTTACCCTGGTGGTGGGCACCATGGACAACGTTCTGCGGCCCTTCCTGATCAAGAAGGGCGCCGACCTGCCCCTGCTGCTTATTTTCGCCGGCGTGATCGGCGGTCTGATGGCCTTCGGCCTGATCGGCATCTTTATCGGACCGGTGGCGCTGGCCGTGGCCTACACGCTGACGGTGGCCTGGGTAGAAGGGGATCCGGAGGAGGCGGGTGGGGACACTGAGCTGGAAGTCTAATGTCGATCGGATGAAGGCCCCCCCGGGCAGCGCCCACTGGTTGATGTGCGGCTGAGATTCTTATTGACAAACAGGCTAAAAATTATTACAAAGTAAAGCTTTATTTTCTTTTTTCAGGGAAAGACCATGAAATTTTGGAGACTTCCATTAGATGCCTCTTCCCATTCCATACCGATCGGGGAATTGCATATCATCAAGGACCGCTGCAAGGGGTGCAACTTTTGCATTGAATTCTGCCCTAACCAGGTCCTCAAGGAATCCTCTGAATTCAACAAAAAAGGCTACCACCCCCCCCTGGTGACCAAGGAGGGGGAATGTGTGAACTGTAACCTCTGCGAGATCATCTGCCCGGAATTTGCCATCTACAGCGAGCTGAAAGAGTACCAAGAATTAACCGCCGAGCACATCATTAAATATTCTAAAAAATTCGGAGTGTAACCACCTCCGGCGGATCATCCCCCCGGTTTGAACCGTGGAGTGGAAGATCGGGAAAGTAACAGGGCCATGGCCATTCCAGGAATCTTAACGGGAGAATTCTTTATCAACGGCGACGAAGCCTGCGCCGAGGGCGCCATCGCCGCCGGATGTCGCTTTTTTGCCGGCTATCCCATCACCCCGGCCACCGAAATCGCCGAACGCCTGGCCAAACGGCTCCCCCAGGTGCAGGGGATGTGTATCCAGATGGAAGACGAGATCGCCTCCATGGCGGCTATCCTGGGGGCCTCCTGGGGCGGGGTGAAGGCCATGACCGCCACCTCCGGTCCGGGTTTTTCCCTGATGATGGAAAATATCGGGTTGGGCATGATGACCGAGACCCCCTGCGTGGTGGTGGACATCATGCGCGCCGGCCCTTCTACCGGCTTGCCCACCCTGGTCGGCCAGGCCGACGTCATGCAGGCCCGCTGGGGCTCGCATGGGGACTACGGGGTGATCGCCCTGGCCCCTTCCTCTCCTCAGGAAATGTTCAATCTGACCATTACCGCCTTCAATCTGTCGGAGACCTACCGTTTGCCGGTTTTTGTGCTGGGGGATGAGATGGTGGGTCACATGAGCGAAAAGGTGGTTATCCCGCCGCCTGAACAGATTCAACTGGTTGGACGCCAACGTCCGGATCAGTCCCGGGAGTGTTATCTTCCCTTTCTGGCCGGGGACGACCTGGTTCCTTCCATGGCCTGTGCCGGGGATGGCTTTCATGTCCATGTCACCGGACTGACCCACGACGAACAGGGTTACCCGGTTATTACGGCGGCGACCCATGAACGCCTGGTCCGCAGGCTGGTGGATAAAATCCGTCTGAACGCGGCCCGGATTATTCAAACCGAAGCCCTCGGCCTGGAGCAGGCCGAGGTGGTTGTCGTGGCCTATGGTTGTACCGCTCGAGCCGCCCGGGAAGCGGTCACCGGTCTCAGACAGGCCGGGGAAAAAGTCGGACTGCTGCGACTCATCACCCTTTGGCCCTTTCCGGAAGAACAGATCAGGGAAATTTCCGCGCGGGTCAAGGCTTTTATCGTCCCGGAAATCAATTACGGCCAGATGGTCTACGAGGTGGAGCGCTGCGCCCAGGGTCGGGCGGAGACGGTGCTGCTGCCCCTCATGGGCGGATCGATCCACACCCCCGCGGACATCATCGACGCCGTCAAGGAAATGCTGGCATGAAAATCCGTCATCAACCCGTAGTCCCCTATGACCCTCAGACCACCAGCCGGATCAGGGAGGAGCAGCATGGGCTCCATCCCGATGATATCTATTTGAAGCCGGGACGCATTCCCCACATCTGGTGCCCGGGCTGCGGTCTGGGGGTGGTCTTGAACACCTACATCAAAGGGTTGAAGACGGCCGGCCTGCAGGTGGACCAGACAGCGGTGGTTTCCGGCATCGGCTGTACGGGCCGGGTGGCCGGTTATCTGGACATGGATACCTACCACACCACCCACGGCCGGGCCATCCCCTTCGCCACCGGCCTGGCCCTGGTGCGGCCGGACCTGACGGTCGCGGTCTTCAGCGGGGATGGGGACCTCTTTGCCATCGGCGGCAATCATTTCATTCATGCCGCCCGGCGGAACATCAATCTCAAAATCATCTGCGTCAACAATTTCAATTACGGCATGACCGGCGGTCAGGCGGCCCCCACCACCCCGGTGGCGGCCAAGACCACCACCACCCCCTATGGGAATTTCGAGCATTCCTTCAACCTGCCCTTTCTGGCCTATGCCAGCGGGGCGGTCTACGTGGCCCGCTGGACCACCTTTCATGCCCGGCACCTGGTCACCGCCATCGCGGAAAGCTTGACCAAGAAAGGGTTCACCTTTATTGAAGTCATCGCCCCCTGCCCCATCGGTTACGGGCGGCCGAACAAACTGGGCAGCGGCCTGGACGAAATGAAGTTTTACCGGGAAAACAGCCTGGTTCAAAACGATACGGACCCCCGGGAAGCGGACATCGGTCTGAAAGGAAAGATCATCGTCGGAAAATTTATCGATCAAAGCCGGCCGACATTCGACGAACTCTACCAGGAAAATATTTTGAGCAAATTCAAACGGGACAATTAAACCTTCAGACGGCTTATTCCTTATGATGACCGATACTAAAACGGAGATCCGATTGGCGGGCTTCGGCGGCCAGGGGATCGTCCTGGCCGGCCAGGTCCTGGGCAAGGCCGCCGCCTTGTTCGAGCGCCTCAACGCGGTTTTTACCCAAAGTTACGGCCCGGAGGCCCGGGGCGGGGCCTGCAGTGCCGATGTGGTCCTTTCCCGGGATGAAATTCATTATCCCCGGGTGACCGATCCTCAGATCCTGGTCCTCATGTCCGAGGAGGCTAAAAATACGTACGGCGGCGGGTTGGCGGGTCAGTCCATCGTCCTGATCGACGAAGATCTGGTCCAACTGGATTCGGTCCCGGAGGGCTCCCGGTTGTTCAAAATCCCCGCCACCCGATTTGCCGAAAAACTGGGGCGGAAGATCGTGGCCAATATCGTCATGCTGGGGTTTATTACTTCCGTGACCGAGGTGGTCGGTTACGAGGCCATGAAACAGGCCCTGTTCGATTCCATCCCCCGGGGGACCGAGGAATTGAACCTCAAGGCCTTCGAAAAAGGGTATGAATACGGCAAACAATTAAAGACAGCCGGCAGCGATCAGTCGCCGGCAGTCAGTTGATACCAAGGTTTTATTAGAGGAGTTACCGGGTTGGCCGCCAAAAAAGTTCAGAGAAAAGATAAGGAAGAACCCCGCATCGGGGTGTATGTCTGCCAGTGCGGCCTGAATATCGGCGCCGTGGTGGATTGCGCCCGGGTGGCCGACTACGCGGCCGTTATGCCCGGCGTGGTCTTGGCCAAGACTAATTTATACACCTGCTCCGATCCGGGCCAGGAAGAGATCAAGCAGGATATCCGCGAACAGCGGCTTAACCGGGTGGTGGTGGCCTCCTGCACGCCTCGTCTTCACGAACCCACTTTTCGGACCGCCTGCCAGGAAGCCGGCTTGAATCCCTACCTGTTTGAAATGGCCAATATCCGGGAACATTGCTCCTGGGTCCATTTACACGACAAGGAGGGGGCCACCCTAAAGGCTCAGGATATAGTCAAAATGGCGGTGGCCCGGGCCCGACTCCTGGCCCCCCAGCAGGAACTGGAAGTGCCGGTGCACCGCAAGGCCCTGGTCATCGGGGGCGGGGTGGCCGGGATCCAGGCGGCCCTGGACCTGGCCAACAGCGGGTACAAGGTGTATCTGGTGGAAAAGGAACCCAGCATCGGCGGCCGTATGGCCCAGATCGACAAGACCTTTCCCACCATGGACTGCTCGATCTGCATCCTGGCCCCTAAAATGTCGGAGGTCGGGCGGCACCCCAATATCGAATTGTTGACCTTAAGCGAGGTGGAACAGGTGGACGGCTACGTGGGCAACTTCCAGGTCCAGGTCCGCCGGCAGGCGCGCTTCGTCAAGGATTCCTGCACCGCCTGCGGGGACTGCACCCAGGTCTGCCCCCAGGTGGCCCCGGATGAGTTCAACACCGGCCTGTCCATGCGTCGGGCCGTCTACCGCTCCTTTGCCCAAGCCGTGCCTTCCACCTTCCGTATCGACATGGATCTCTGTCTAAACAAGCACGGCATCGTGGCCTGCGACCGTTGTTCCCAGGCCTGTCAGAAGCGGTGTATCGACTATGCCGATAAAGATCGGATCCTGCACCTGGAGGTGGGGACGATCATCGTGGCTACCGGAGTGGACGTGTACGACCCCACCCCCCTGACCGAATTCGGGTACCGGAAGTTCCCCAATGTCATTACCAGCCTGGAGTTCGAACGGCTGATCAACGCCGGGGGACCCTCCGGGGGAACCCTCATCCGTCCTTCCGACCGGCGGATTCCCAAAACGGTGGCCTTTCTCCAATGCATCGGCTCTCGGTCCAAGCGATCCAACATTTACTGCAGCAATATCTGCTGCATGAACACCATCAAGGACGCCCTGCTGATCAAGGAACACTGGCCCGCGACCAAGGTCATCGTTTTCTACATCGATATCCGCGCCTTCGGCAAAGGTTTCGAGGATTTGTTTCAGCGGGCCCGCCGGGAAGGGATCTCCTTCATTCGGGGGGTCCCCGGGGAGATCATCGAGGACCCCGAATCCCATGATTTGACGCTTATCGGGGAGAACACCCTCCTCTCCCAGCTCTACCGGTATGAAGCGGACCTGGCTATCCTTTCCGTGGGCATCGAACCGCGCAAAGACAGCCCGGTCCTGCAACGGCTCTTGAACCTGTCCACCGGTTCGGACGGTTTTTATCTCGAGGCCCATCCCAAACTGCGACCGGTGGACACACCCACCGGCGGCATCTTTTTAGCCGGTTGCGCCGAAGGACCCAAGGACATCAAGGATTCCGTCACCCAGGCCTGCGCCGCCGCCTCCCGGGCCAACATCCTGATGTCCCAGGGCAAGGTCATGGTGGAGGCCATTACCGCCCAGGTCGACGAGGATCTGTGCCAAGGCTGCGGGATGTGCGTCAAGGTCTGCCCCTATTCCGCCATCCGACAGGACCCGGAAACCAAAATCGTAGCTATCACCCAGGCCTCCTGCGCCGGTTGCGGGACCTGCGTGGCCGAGTGCCCCTTCGGAGCACTCAGCCAACGGCATTTTACCGACGCGCAGATCCTGGCCCAGATCGAAGCCATTACCGAAGAGGCCCCGGAAAAAAAGGCCGTAGCCTTCTGCTGCAACTGGTGCTCTTATGCCGGCGCCGATTTTGCCGGCGTCAGCCGCATGCAGTATCCGCCGTCGGTGCGCATTATCCGCACCATGTGTTCCGGCCGCATCAGCACCCGGTTTATCGAAACCGCCTTCCGCCGGGGGGCAGCCGCCGTTTTGGTTTCCGGCTGCCATATCGGAGATTGCCACTATATCAACGCCAATCATCAGACCGAAAAGCGGGTGAAAAAAGTTTGGAAAAAAATGGAGCGTCTGGGACTGGATAAAAACCGCCTCCAACTGGCCTGGATCAGCGCCGCCGAGGGCATTCAGTTTTCCAAAAAGATCAAAGAACTGGACGAGATCATCGGGACGGTAAGCCGGGAGGAAATTGAAAAAACCAAGGCCGTTTTGGTCCCCGAAAAAAAAGAAAAGAAGCCGAGCGAGGGATTAAAAGGTGATTAAGAGCATCTGGGAACTCTTTAACAAGGAAGACCTCTTTGAATGCTACCAGTGCGCCCGGTGCACCGGGAGCTGTCCCGCAGCCATGGTCCTGGACCATTCCTATGGTCCCCGGGAGACCCTGCTGCGCTGCCTGAACCTCGGACAGGAAGCCGTGGTCAACGACGAGCGGGTCTGGTACTGCACGACCTGCCAGGTGTGCGAGGACCGTTGTCCCCAGGAAATTCATATCTCCGATCTGCTCACCGCTATCTGTAACCTGGCCGCTCAACGGGGGAACCTGCCCGAAAAAATCAAATTTGGCGTGGACCTGGTGGCCAAGACCGGACGGACCCTGGTGATTTCGGACAAGGTACATCGCGACCGGAAGAAACTGGCCCTGCCCCCTCTGGAGGCCCTGGCAGTGGACGAAATCGAGGGCCTGCTTAAAAAAACCGGATTAAACGAGGTCATCGAACTGAGCTAAGATGAAATACGCATTCTTTTTAGGCTGTGTGATCCCGGTCAAGTATCCGGGTTTTGAAAAGGCCACCCGCGAGGTGTTGAAGGCCCTGGACGTGGAGCTGCTGGACCTGCCCTTTTCCTGCTGCCCGGCGCCGACCCAACTGAAACTGGTCCACTTCGACAGTTGGCTGGCCTTAGCGGCGCGCAACCTCTGCCTGGCCGAGGAGGCCGGCGTCAACATCCTTTCTATCTGCAACGGTTGCGTGAATACCTTGAAGGAGGCCAACCTGGCTCTAAAGAATGATCCCCAGCGAAAAACCCAGGTCAACGGCCTGCTTCGGGAATTCGGCCATACCTATGGGGGAACCATTAAGGTCAAGCACCTCCTGGACGTCTTGGTTGACGATCTCGGCCTGGCTCGGCTGGCCGAGCGGGCCGTTCAATCATTGAATGGGATCCGAATCGGCTGTCATTACGGCTGCCACCTTTACCGCCCTCCTCGGCTGATGTACCCGGAGAATCTATCCGAGGCCGCCAGTTATGTGCCCAGGAGCATGGACCAGATCCTATCGTTGCTGGGCGCTGAACCGATGGAATATTCGCGAAAATTTCTCTGTTGCGGGTCGGCCTTGGGAACCAACATCGACCAGGAGGCGGCCAACGAGATCACCCGGGAAAAACTCAATCACATGAAAAAACATCATATCCAGGCTGTTGCCGTGGGCTGCCCCTCCTGTTTTTCTCAGTTTGACCGCGGGCAGATGATGTTGGAACGTAAATACCATGACGGGTTTAACCTCCCCACTTTCCATATCTCCCAGCTTATCGGACTGGCCTTTGGCCTGGATAAAAGCCTCTTGGGGCTCAATGACCACCGGATCAGCTTAGAGCCGATTTTAAGCCAAATTGCTTCCGGTGCTTGACAAAGAATGGTGTGGTGACTAAAATTTTGAGTAAAAGAAAGCGATGGAGCAGAAGAGAAAAAATTAAAAATTATCGAGAAAAGAGGATTTTATTATGTTAACGGTTACCGAACAGGCCCAAGGTGCATTTAAAGATTATTTTACCAAACAGAATGTGAGCTCTCCGATACGTATTTTCCTAAGTCAGGGCGGGTGATCAGGGCCTTCATTGGCCTTGGCTCTGGATGAGTCCAAAGAGACTGACAACGTGTTTGAAATTAACGGCCTGACCTATGTGGTCGACAAAGGTCTGGAGGAACAGGCGAAAGAAATAAAAGTGGATTTTGTCGAACAATGGGGACGGTCAGGATTTATGGTTACTTCGGACGTCAGCCTGGGCGGCGGAGCAACCTGCGGCAGTTCCTGTAGTTGTTAGCCTGATTCAATCAAGAAAAGCCGAAGTCTGTCAGAAATGAGCAGATTTCGGCTTTTCTATTTGTCCCCTATTTTCAGCCCGCCCGCCCTTCCTAAATAACGACCGGAAATCCTTACTGTTTCATATTAAATCCCCGTCAAAAACCTTGACAAACGGGATGAAGCCAATACATTCAGCCCATTTGGCCTGGACCGAAGGTGATGCGCAGTCCCCGAATACCGGGCCTCAAGGGGGAGAACCTGGATGAGTGAGCCGGAATACACCGAAGAACATTTAAGCCCATTAATCGCGGTAAAGAATGAAATCCTGGACGTCATGAATAATCTGAGGCAAACCCAGGAGCAACTCCAAAAAGGCCAGGAGGTGTCCAAGGAGCGGATCAATTCCCTTTTGGCCAGGGGCGAGAACCTGGTCCAACAAATCAGCGCCCTTCCCGGCATGGAACAGGCCGGCAAAGAATTGGCGGAGCATCTCACCAAAATCGGACAAGCGATACTGGATTTAAAAAATTTTGACGCGCTGAAAAAGGAAAACCTGGTCACCGGCGTAAAATTTTAGCTCCATCCCTTATCCCTTCCCAGCCGCTTTTTTAGGGGTTGTTTTTTTTTCTTGTCTTGTATATGATGGCTTTCAAATACTATTATCCTTAAATCCGCTGAAATTCAGGTTAGCGAAATAAAACCAAAACGGCAAAGGATTGACGAATGAATCAATGGCCAAGGATCGGCTGTCTTTTTTTGGGGATTGTTTTTTTTGCCCTGCTCCTGTTTCCGAAGGCCAATCTTTCAGCCGCTTCCGTCTCGGCCCGGGTTGGTGCTCCCTCCTTTTCAACCGAGTGGCTTGAAACCGTCAAGCCATCCCCCGCACCCGCCGGTCCCAATAAGGACGCCGCCCTGGAAGAGGCCCTATTGGAAGAACCGGTGGATGAATTACCTCCGGTGATCCGGCCCTCTCAGGAGGAAATCCGAAAAAAGGTCATCTTAGAATGGAAGGAACTGCAAAAAGGCCTCGCTTCGGAATCCGAAGCCTCCAACGACATCCCGCTCGTCATTAACGATCAGGTGGTTTATTTCTTGGATTATTTTCAGACCAAGATACCGAAACGTTTTTCGCTCTGGCTTTCCCGATCCGGCCGTTATATCCCCATGATCAAGAAAATCTTGAACGAACAGGGACTCCCGGAAGATTTAATTTATTTGGCCATGATTGAAAGTGGCTTCAGCAATAAGGCCTATTCCCGGGCCCAGGCCGCGGGAATGTGGCAATTCATCCGGGAAACCGGGCAACGGTACGGACTTAAAGTCAATTCCTGGGTGGATGAACGAAAAGACCCCATTAAGTCCACTCAGGCCGCCGCCAGGCATTTGTCCGATCTATTTAAACGATTCGGGTCCTGGTACTTGGCCGCCGCCGGATACAATGCCGGGGAAGGAAAAATCACCCGGGCACTGGCCATGTACGATGCCCAGACTTATTGGGATATCACTGCCGAGCATTGCAATTACATAAGGGACGAGACGAAACAGTATGTACCCAAAATGATCGCCGCCGCCCTGATTTCCAAGGAGCCGGAAAAATACGGATTCCATGACGTCTCCTACCAGTCTCCGTTGTCCTTTGAAGAGGTGACCCTCCCGGGCGCCGTGGAATTGAAAGACGTGGCCTCCGCCTCCGGCGTGGACCTCAACATTCTGGTGGATCTGAATCCGGAATTAAAACGCTGGATCACCCCCCCCGGTGAGTCCGAATACCGCCTGCGGATCCCCCACGGTTCCAAGGACCGTCTCATGGAGAATTACGCCCAGTTGATCAAACCCAAACCTCGGGTGGTCTACGCCCACCACAAGGTGAAGAAGGGAGAACGCTTCGCCGCCATTGCCCGCAAATACGGGGTTAAAGCCGCCACGATCGCCAAAGTCAACCGGGTAAAATTGACCGCCTATCCCGCCGCCGGTTCTCTCCTGCTCATCCCGCAGAAAGGGTTTTCCGAAGAAATCCTGGACGGAGACTTGGACGGGGATAATGGGAATCGTCCGGCGTTAAAAGCCAAGCGATCCCTGAATTCCAAAACGGCAAAACTTCAAGAACCGGCGGTTGAAAAAAAACAGGATGCCGGTCCGCAGCCGATTCGCTACCGGGTCAAAAAGGGTGACACCCTTGGTGTCCATTGCCCAAACCTATGAAATCACCGTGGACCAGATCAGGAAATGGAATCCTCAGGAAAGCAAAAGAATGCAGGCCGGAAGAACCTTGAATCTTTTTGTGTCCAAAGTATCCGGAGAAGAAAAAAGCAAACCGGAAAACGGCAAAATAGATCAAAACCCCCCAACGTAAATCCCTGGTCCGAGCCGATCAGTCGCTTAAAACGCCAGCCCTTAAAAAACATCCCGGCAAACGGACCCGAACCTTGGCCAAAGGACCCAAGAATTCAGATTAGTTCTTAATCTCCCGCTCGCCCGAAGCCGCTGAAGACGAACCTCCCTAAGAACCAAAGCCCGACCCGATGATTCAAGGCCCGTACCCGGAAATTCAAGGAATGATCGATGGCTGGAGATAGAATACTGCTTGACCACGGCAGCGGAGGGCGGTCTTCGCACGACTTGATCGCTCGAACCGTTCTCCCCTATTTTCAAAACGTCTTTTTAAATGATTTAAACGATAGCGCCTCTTTGGAATTGGAAGGGGTCCGTCTGGCGTTCACCACCGACAGCTACGTGGTGGACCCGATCTTCTTCCCGGGAGGGGATATCGGCTCCCTGGCCATCTGCGGCACCGTGAACGACCTGGCCATGCGCGGGGCCGACCCACGTTATCTGAGCCTGGGTTTCATCTTGGAGGAAGGATTTTTGCTGTCCGACCTGGAGCGAATCCTCCAGGTCCATGGCCGAAGCGGCCCGGCAAGCCGGAGTCCAAGTGGTCACCGGAGACACCAAGGTCGTTCCCAAAGGAAATGCCGATAAAATTTTTATTAACACCGCCGGAATCGGCTGGATCCCTCCGGGAGTGAATGTGGCCGGACAGAATGCCCGCCCCGGAGACGTTCTCCTGGTCAGCGGGACCCTGGGAGACCATGGCATGACCATTCTTTCCAAGCGGGAGGGTCTGGCCTTTGATTCTCCGTTAAAAAGCGATGTAGCCCCCTTGAATGGCCTGGTAAAAGATATGCTCGCGGTGTGCCCGGACCTCCATGTCCTCAGAGACCCTACCCGCGGGGGCCTGGCCACCACTTTAAACGAAATCGCCCAGCAATCCCAGGTGGCGATGGAAATTTGGGAGGAATCCCTGCCCGTACGAAGCGAGGTTCAAGCCGCGGCCGAAATATTGGGATTGGACCCGCTGTATCTGGCCAACGAGGGGAAATTGGTGGCGATAGCTCCCGAGACCGGGGCGGATCGGTTATTGACGGTCATGCGGCAGCACCCCTACGGTCAAGAGGCCGCCCTGATCGGTCGGGTACTCGGGGATGATCCCGGCCGGATTTTTATGAAAACCGCTATCGGCGGACGTCGGCTGATCGACATGTTGACCGGGGAGCAACTACCGCGCATCTGTTAGCTGGAAACCCGAACCAACCCATGACGGAAAATTTTTCATTTCCTGGCTCCCTGATCCGGAGAGACTTTCTTAAAGCGCTGCTCATCGTTTTAGGAAGCCTGGGGATTGACTTGAAAGGATGGCTTTCGCCGGCGGAAGGGGCCCTAAAAATTGGTGATACCCCGCCCCGGGCCGATCTGTTGGACCTCAAAGGGCGCAAGGTCTCCCTGCCGGACGATCTTAGAGGCCAGGTGGGCCTTTTGCATTTTTGGGCCAGTTGGTGTCCCTATTGCCGGAAGGAAATCATTAGCCATCGAATCCCTGTTTCAGCAGTTCAAGAACAAAGGATTCCGGCCTTTTTCCATCAACGTCGGGGAAAACCCTGTGGCCGTTGAAGCTTATCTCGTCAACCTCAAAGTATCTTATTCCATTCCCCTAGACTCCGATTCCGCGGCCGCCAAGCGCTACGGCATTACCGGGATCCCCACCACCCTGATCGTGGACCGGGGCGGCTTGATACGTTTCAAGATCCTGGGTGAAATCGATCAAGGCGGACTCTATAAATTAGTGTCGCCCCTGATGGTCCGATGAACCGGTTGCCGATCTTTTTATTAGTAACCGCCCTGTGGATCGGGATCCTCCCTTCCTCAGGGGATGCCCGGGAAAAAGGCTGTTTTGGTCAAGGGGGGTTGGACTGTTACTGCTGCATCCCTAAGAAGGCTCACCCGGCCGGGGAGACCTTTTCCCTCTGTCCTTGTCCCTGCTCGGGGTCGATACCCTGGCCGGGGGAATCCCTCTCCTTAGATCAAGACCTTATTATGGCCCTGACCGTATTAGAATTCAATCTGGTGGCTACCGGTTTTATAGACACCTCGAATCCCGTCTACCATTATTATTTCGGAAATCCCCCCCAAAAACCACCTCCCTTCCTCTTTTAGTTCCCGACTCGCATTGGTGCTGCCAATGAATCCCCGGGTGGTACCCGGGGTCATTCCCGCGTAGGCGGGGATCCGTCGAATTTGATAGACCCCGAGAGGACTAATCCTCCGGCGTAATGGAGTTTCGATGAATTGCCGACGCCTGCGCCCTTATACCCCCGCGACGGAGCGAGGGATATTATCTCAGGAGGTTCCATGAAAAAAATCATACTATTTCTGTTTTCGGTTATATTCATTCTGTCCTTAACCCCCATTCTTTCAGCCAACGAGGACGTCAAGAAGCACTCCTCCTGCAAGTACTGCGGGATGGACCGTGAAAAATTTGCCCACAGCCGGATGCTCATCGAATACGACGATGGCACCCAGGTCGGCACCTGCAGCCTGCATTGTGCGGCGATTGATCTGGCCTTGAACCTCGATAAAACTCCCAAATTGTTATGGGTTGGGGATTATTCCACCAAGACCCTGATCAATGCCGAAAAAGCCTTCTGGGTGATCGGAGGCGCCAAACCGGGGGTTATGACCAAGAGGGCCAAGTGGGCTTTCGCGAAGAAGGAAGAGGCTGACGCGTTTCTGAAAGAAAGCGGAGGAAATCTGGCGGATTTCGACGGCGCGTTGAAAGCGGCCTACGAAGATATCGCCGAAGACACCAAGATGATCCGCGAACGGCGGCGGATGATGCGTCAAAAAATGATGGAACAAAAAAAATAGAACCCAAATAAAGTCGTTTAAACCACTTCCTCGCGAAAGCGGGAGTCCAGGAAGCCCATGGGAGATTGGATTCCCGCCTTTGCGGGAAGGGCGCCAATAGATTTTTCAGAACGGAGGATACTATGAAAAAAACGGCCTTCTTCTTGGGTCTTTCTATCCTGCTGGCCTTTGAGACCTGGGCCGCCGACCCGATTCCCCTTAAACCCACCTCCAAGGACAAATGTCCGGTTTGCGGCATGTTCGTTTACAAATACCCGGATTGGGTTTCCCAAGCCGTTTTTCGGGATGGCTCACGGATCTATTTTGACGGAGCGAAGGACCTGATGAAATTCTATTTCAAGGTCCCCCAGTATCAGCCCGGAAAATCTCAGGGTGAGATAATCGTCCTTTATGTGACGGACTACTATTCCCTGGAAAGCATCGAGGGGTCTCGGGCCTTTTACGTGATCGGCAGCGAGGTTTTCGGCCCCATGGGCAAGGAGTTGGTCCCTTTTGGAAAGGAAGCCGAGGCCCGGGAATTTCTTAAAGATCATAAAGGGAAAAGACTGCTTCGATTTCAGGAGATCACCCCCGAGATCCTGAAAACACTGGATTGATCTCTTGCGTCCCTCTTCCTTTTTTTTGTTTTTTTGGCGGTCTGTGCGCTGGTACTCCTCCTGATCGGCCTTCATGCCCTGATCCAGCCCGGGTTGGACCAGAAGAGGCTGACGCGACTGGGCCGAACGGTGGAAGAGTTGAGGCCGACCGATCTCTGTCTTTTTACCGAGGCCCGCTATACCCGTCACCTTTCGCAGGCGGATCTGCATTCCCCTTTCCAGGATCACCCCCTGTCGTTTGAACACTTTCCCAGCGGCTCTTTCGTCCTTCCGCCGCAGCGGTTCGCACCCCAGGAGGAAATCCTGCGCATCTAGGCTTTACTCTTCCATGGTGAAGCGGATGATCGTGGTCATTTTTTCGGTCCTCGGCCCTGGCTTTCATCATCCTAGCCTGGGAAAAGGCTTCAGGCTTGAGCGCCGGGGAGAGACGGGAAATCGGCATCTTAAAGGCCATCGGGTTATTCCTTATCTGGTGGCTACGATCATCCCTTCCTGGCGGGCGGCCACCATCGATCCCGACGCTGTGATGAGAACCTGAGCAAAAAGCGAAGTGCCAGGAAAAAGGAGGGGGGGTGGAGGGAGGGGATCCATCCACCCCCGGAGGGAGGAATGAGGGAGGTTAACGGCGGGTAACCAGCCCGCGCTCGGGCTGGGACAAAAGGAACAGTCTACCTTTCAAGGGATCCGTTCTTTTTAACTTAGCTGCCACTTTTTGCTAAAAAAGCAAGAATGAGGCCATAATCTATAAATTACTAACTTAATGAAATTTCATATTTTTTAAGAAATCACTCCCTGAAAATAGGATGCGATTATCGTCAACGTTAATTAACGTTGACTTTACAGCAGGGGTCAACAAATGACGGGAACATCTAAATAGAAAAGGCGTGCCCCCTTCACCATCACGTGATTGGGCGGCACGCCTTTTTATAAAACTTGGGAGGTGGCTTACTTCTATCCTTATTTCAACCGGGCTTCCACCGCGCCCCAATTGATATTCTTGAAGAAGGCCTCGATATAGTCCGGTCGTTTCAACCCATAATCGATCATGAAAGCATGCTCAAACACATCGAGAATCAAAAGAGGATTACCGCCCGCCGGGTGGGAAACATCATGTTCGTTAATCCAGAAATTAATCAGTTTGCCATTGGCCGGGTCCTGATAAAGCACCACCCAGCCGATCCCGCGCATTGTCGCGGTGGCCTTGAAATCCTTTTCCCAGGCCTCATAGCCGCCGAAGCCCTCGGCCAACTTCCCAGCCAGTTTGCCCCCCTGGTTGAGACCGCCCTTCCCTCCCAAGTTCTCAAAATAATATTCGTGGAGTCGCATTCCGTTGAATTCCCAGCCCAACCGCCTTTTTAATTCGGCGTATTCGTAGCTGCCGGCCTTTCCTTCCTTGAGCATCTGACTGAGGGTATCCAAGACCTTGTTGGTATTGGTTACATAGCCCTGGTAGAGGGTAAAATGGTTTTTTAACAGGGTTTCACTAAATCCTTCCATACCGATCAACTTGGAGTAATCCTTGGCTGCGTAAGACATACTTTTTACCTCCTTTTTAGATTGGGCCCCGGCGGGAGTGCCCGGCATCGTGTAAGCCGCCATCGCCAGGCCGGTTATGGTCAAAAACTTTCTTCGGTCCATCATGAGCCTGTTCACCTGCCTACCCCTTATTTGAAACCATAAAACTAATAATCAACTCCCCACCTGTCAACCTTTGAAGGAGTTGTTTTATTGACCTGCTTATAAAACTGCACTAAAATGATCCAATAGCTTCTACCATCCTGTACACCCGGAGGTTACCCCCCCTATGGCACACCCGGAATTACCCGAAGGCGAGCTTCTCAGACGGGCCATTCGTTGGATCAGCGAGCAACGGGAGCTGGTTTCACCACCTCCTCTGATCCAATTGATCGAAGAGGCGGGAAAACACTTTGATCTTTCTCCCAAGGAGTGTAATTTTCTGATTAATTTTTTCACCCGACCGGCTGGAACATAGCGATTGCTCACCATAGAAAGGAACCTGATCCGATGGCGTATACCATTGAATTCAAAAAATCCGGGAAAGTCCTGAAATGGGATGAACGTTTTGAAAACATTATGGATTTCGCAGAAGAAAACGGAATACCCATTGAAAACGAGTGCCATGTGGGGGTTTGCGGGTCCTGCAAAGTGAAGCTGCTTTCCGGTGAAGTATTCATGGAGGTGGATGACGGTTTGGACGAAGAACCGCCCGGCCATAACCTGATCCTGCCCTGCGTGGCCCTTCCAAAATCGGACCTCGTTTTGGATCTCTGATATTCTCCGCCAAGGGATCGGCTGTTTTCATTGGTTCGTTCCCTGCCGGCAGACGGGGCTCCCCCCCCAGCCTACACTATATGGGGTGGCCGAGGAGGACTCATACCCAACATATTCTTATATCCGGTGTGATCTCTTGAGACTTTTCGCAAAATCAGGAAACGATCGACAAGCGCCCTATGAATCCGTCGTTCCTTTTATCGTCTTATCGCCCCCTAAATTAGGTGATCCGCAGACCCAAAATACAGTGTTTACCCTATTTTGTTTTCCCGAAAACCGTTTTATTCTTTAGACAAGAAAAAAGAGCAAAGAAATATTTTACCTTTGTGGTTTTTTGCCGATAATAATTATGTTGAAATGAGCTTAATGTCTGTTTTATAATTAATCCGTATTTAAATATTGACAAAATTAAGAAAGACCCTCAAAATTAAAAACCAAATGCCTAGTACCGAGAGGAAGGAGCCGTTTATGAAAAAAGTAAGTCAAATCTCAGCCATCGTTTTCTTGGGGATTTTTGTAGTATTGTCGATGGGCAATCCTGTTAACGCCATTACTTATTCTTCAGGCTTTCAAGTTCAGAATTTGAGCGCCGCGGTCGCCAACATACAAATCAAGTATCTTGACCAGACCGGAACGCAGGTGTTCGCCAAGACGGACGCCATCCCGGCCAGCTCGTCAAAAACCTACTTCCCCATCGATGCCCCTTCTCCTTTTAATGGCTCCGTGATCATCGAATCCGACCAACAGGTCGTGGCCATCGTCAATACCGTGGGGGACGGGACCTATTTTGCTTCCACCACCGGTTTTTCTTCCGGATCCACCAGTACCAACCTGCCCTTGCTGATGAAAGGGAATGCAGGATTTGACACCTGGTTCAACGTTCAAAACTGCGGCACGGTCAGCACGAATGTGACGGTAACCTACAGCAACGCCACCACCGAAACGGCCGCCATCGCCCCCGGAGCGGCCAAGACCTTCGACCAGGCCACCAATGCCGCGTTGCCGGCCGGTTTTGTCGGGTTCCGCTACCGTAGTCAGCGACGGACAGCCCATAGTGGCTTCGGTGATGCAGGTCGGCACCGGTTCCACCAAGGCCATGCTGGGCTATAACAGCTTCTCCGGCGGCTCCACAGAAATCAAGGCCCCCCTGGTCATGGCCAACAATGCCGGCTTCTTCACCGGTATCCAGGTGATGAATGTCGGCTCCGCCCCTACGAACGTGACCATCACCTATGGGGCCAATACCCAGGGATCCTTAGCCCCCACCCCGGACACCTGTCCCAATTTAGCCGTCGGACAATCCTGTACGCAGCTCCAACTCAATGGACAGTGGTCCTCCACCTATGTGGGCGGTGCGACCATCACCAATTCTGCTGCGCAAAATTTAGTGGCCATCGTCAACCAGCTGAGCTTGGTCGGCCAGGGTACCGCGTATGAAGGGTTTAACCCTGCCTCCGCTCCGGCCAGCTGTGGTCGCTCCTCTGATCATGGCCAACAACGCCGGGTTCTTTACCGGCATCCAGGTCCAGAACGTGGGAACCGGGAATTGTGATATCGCGGTTAACTACGGCCCTAATACGGCCGGGGCGTTCACACCCGCCAATGAAACCTTTGCCGGCCTGACCCCGGGTTCCTCCCATACTTTTCTCCAGACCGGAGCGAGCTGGCCTGCTACCTATGTAGGATCGGCCACTATCGTCGGAACCGGAGCAACGTGTAAGGTGGCCTCCATTGTCAACGAACTGGCCTTTGGCGCCGGAGACTTGTTTATGACCTATCAAGCCTTGGCTGCCAATTAATAACCGGGATCTTTCCCAAAACGAAAAAAGGGCGTCCCGGCTGGGGACGCCCTTTTTTTCGTTTAAGCTATGCCCTTAATGATTATTACCGTCCTTAAGGCATTTAAACACAAAACAACACGCCCAATTCAGGGGTATGAAAGGGGTCAAAAGTAACCGGACCAGATTTTTTCGATGCCCCAGATACCACCGGGCGTCTTTCCAGGAAGTCGGAAATTCACGTTCATATTTAATAATCCGCACGACGCGCAGCCCTCCCCGGTTCAACAGATCCTCCCATTCTCTAACCGTGGCGTACCGTTGTATGGGCTGCTTATCCATTCCGGGTCTCCCGGTACGCAAGGCAGTCCAGACATTGTGCATAATACCGAAGGTGTTCGGCAACAAAATCAACGCCTGCCCCCCCGGGGCCAATAGCCGGGTAATTTCTTCAACGCCTTTTAGAGGATCCAGGTAATGCTCCAGGCTGCCGATGCTGGTGATATAATCGAAAGAGCCGGTCTTGTAGGGAAGAGCCTCCCCGTCCCCCACGGTGAAAGAACCCCGACCCCCGGAGGAGGCGAGGCGAGCGGCCCCTTCCGAGAAATCGACACCGTGGCCGATTAATCCCCGGGCTCTGGGCCCAACCGGTTAAGCGGCCCTCCCCGCAGGCTACGTCTAAGAACAACTTCCCCGGTTGGGGAGCCAAATGCCTCAGCAGCCATTTATAAAATGAATCCAGATGGCAGATCCCTTCGTCCGAATAGATTTTTTCATATTCCTCTTTGGTATTCCCATGTTCCGTCAGGCGAATTTCCAGCATTTAATTACCCCCAGGATTAGATCCGGCTTCAAACCGGGAAAACAGGGCCAAGCAACTACCCAACTTAAGAGGATCTGACAGGGCATAGACCGGAAAGGCGACCAGTCGCGATAGGGGGGAGTTCAATAGTATTTTGAGTACCTTGGAGGAGGCCGGCCATTTCGATGGATTTTTTCATCTAATAACAGGCCGAGGCTGAACTTAAAAACGAAAAAATTCCCCGTTAACGATTTGATTGTGGGGTGGTTGAACCCGACCTTTTCAAGCAAAGAGCTTAATAAAGGCAAGGGGAAGAGATTAAGATGCCGGGGTAAATCCCAGCCGATCCAGAGGGGGCCGAAACGCCTGGCCTCCCAGCTTTCAGGGTTCGGCAGGTTGAGCACCAGCAATCCACCCGGGCGGATTATTTTCGAGAGTTTTTGGAGGACCGGCAGGGGATCGGGCAAGTGTTCCAGAACATCCCACAGGGTTATCACGTCAAAATAGTGGCTGGGAAGATCCGCCCCCAGAAAATTCCCGGTAATAATATTGAGTCCCATCCGATCGCGGGCATAGACCGCGGCCTGTTCATTCAGTTCAATCCCCAGGGCTTCCCAGCCCCGCTCCTTCATCCCCGAAAGAAATAAACCGGTAGCGCAGCCGACGTCCAGAATTCTCCCTGGTCCGGGCAGGACTTTAATGACCGATCGGACCCGTTTATAGATTCCGTAGCGCCGGTCCATCCTTTTCAGGAAAGCGGTTTCTTCTTCGATAGATTTCTGGAAGGCCAAATAGTCCTGGGGGTAATAGCGGTGTATTTCTTCTTGGTCCGGCCGGGGGTTGAGGTAATACAACCCGCAATGAAGACAACGGACCATTCGAAATAATCCGGGCAAGTGAGAAATCCAATCGGGACCTTCGAAGACCACCTCGAAATCGTCAGCGGCACAAATGGTACAGCGAGTGGATTCCATTTAGTTCGGACCGGCCTTTTCCAAAACCTTTAAATAAAACGTTTCCAGATCCCTAGTCATCTTTTCCCAACTGAATGCCGTTTCCGCGGCAACCCTTGCATTTTTGCCCAATTCTTCCTGCAGAGAGGTCTGCTCCAATAACTCCAACGTCTTTTGGGCAAAATCAGCGAAATGATTGTCGGTGATCAATCCCACCTGATGTTTTACCATGATTTCCCTCAGGTCCCCTACATCGGTTGCCACCACCGGGCGACCCACGGTCAGATAATCATTGAACTTCAGCGGTTGCCGCCCTTGATTGGCGCTATTATCGCATAAAGGCAACCAGCAGATATCGCAGGCGGACAAATAATCAAATATACGATCATAGGGCAATCCCCCCGTTCTGATCACCCTGGAAGGATCAGACAACCACGTTTCAATTTCCCGGTTAAAATATCCAATCAATAACAACTTCACTTTATTATTCCTGGCAGCGACCCTATTGAGAGCCTCCGCCATAAACCGGGCGTCCTGTGAGAAAGTCCCGCCCACGAAACCGATCAGTTGATCCTCCCCTTCCAACCCTATTTTTTTTCTCGCCTCTCCCCGAGACTGAGGCGCTCTGCCTGGATCCGAACCGTTTTGAATCAGCAAAATTGTGGCCGGATCCACGCCCAAACCAATGGCCTTTTCCCTCAGCAAGGCATTGATCACCGTGGTACCATCCGCGCGGCACCGATAGGCCCCTTCAAAATGGGTTTCGATCGGCCTTAACAGCCACCGGACCAAAGGCTGGGGTCGCTCCTCAACCGACCCGCCTCGTCCAAACCAGTCGCACCAGTCCATGATCAACCGGGCTCCTCTTTTTTTTTCAAACAAGGCCGGGAACAGGACCACCGGTCGTCCCTCAAAGGCGTGAACCAGATCAAAGTCCTCCCGCCCGAGCCAGGCGATACGTTTCATCGTATTCCAGGGATCCCATCCGGAACGCAAGGGTCCTGAAAGCAGATCGGGGGTTTCCACCAAACGAAGGCCCGCCGGTTGGCTTACGCGAAAGAAAAACCTGGACTCCGGAGCGGTGGCCATTAAGGTGACCTCATGCCCCCAACGGGCCAGAATCCTTCCCCAATGGAAAGCCCGCCAATAGGTTCCCTTCCCCGTCTGGTTAAAAACCATCAACAATATCTTCATCGGCCTTCTCATCCGATTTTAAATTCACTCCGGTTGTCCTGGAAAACCAGTCTTAAACCCTCGGATAACCCCTTCCAATAGGCCTGAACCGACTTGAATTTTCGACGGACCAGCAGCTTTACCGTGGTTTTAACGGCGCTTCCCAGGCGGTAGGGAATAATGAAAAGTCGACGCCAGCCCCCCCCGTGCCGGCCAAAAAACAGCACACTTCCTTTGGCCATGAGGTAACGTTCCTGGGGCGAATCCGGTCCTCCACTGGATAGAGCCACCTTATGCCAGAGACGGGCTTCCGGGACCAATAGCATCCGAAATCCGGCCTCTTTTACCCGGAAAGAAAAATCCAAATCCTCATAATAGGCAAAATACCGTTCATCAAATAAACCGACTTTTTCAAATACCTCCCGCCGGACCAAAAGGGCGCACCCGGTCGCATAGTCCCTTTCCTGAACTTCCTCCCATTGCCCCCGATCCACTTGCCCGGTCGCTTTATCGGTCATTTCCAAGGTCAGGAACTGCCGTCGGGCCCCTACCGACCAGATTCGACGGGGATCATCATAATAATAGATTTTAGGAAACGCCACACCATCTCCCGGGCGCATGGTTCCTGCCAACTTTTCAACCATCCGTCGATCGGAGACGGTGTCGTTATTCAAGATTAAAACATAGTCCCCGCCTTGGGAAAGGGCCCTCTCAATCCCGCGGTTAAACCCGCCCGCAAATCCCGTGTTGCGGCTCAGGCGGATCAGTTCCACCTCGGGGAAGTTTCTCTGGATCGACTCCGGAGAACCGTCCTCGGAGCCATTATCGACCACAATAATACCCATTCGCGGATAGGTTTGCTGTTCCAGGGAACGAAGGCACTCCAGCGTATCCTTTCCCCGGTTCCAATTTACGACCACCGCCAATACCAGGGGACTGGCCGGAGAAAAACGCCTCTTCGTCTCTAGGGCTCCCTGGTCCATAAAAGGCCTATTAGCATCTTTTGGAACGGATCTCCCGCTTAATGGCCCGGGAGAGGGTCTGACCGATATGCTTCAGGTCATAATTGTTCGAAAAGGTGTTATATCCCTTTTCCCCTAATTGCTCAACCAAGGCCGGGTTGGCATAAAGGGTCCGGATCGCCTCCGCCAGGGCCTGCGGGTCCTCCCTTCTGCAGACCCAGATGTTCTCACCATGAACGAGGTTCCGGCGAACCGCCGGCGAATCCCCGGTGATTACCGGCTTGGCCATGGCCAGCCCCTCATAGATCTTATTCTGTACGGTCATCATAGACTGAGGCGTCGTCCCAAAAGCCCCCAGGCAGATATCGGCCTCCTGAATTCTGAAGACCAACGCCTCCTTATCCATCCAATCGACCAAAGATACATTCTTCAACCGGTACTTTTGGGCCTGTTCCCAAACTTTCGGGCGGTCCGGTCCGTCCCCGATGAATTCGAATCGGAGTCCTTCCTGCTCCTTTAGTAGATAAGCCGCCTCCATGATGAATTCAACCCCGTGGTTGGGAATGAACGTCCCGTAATACAACACCAGGAAAGAGCGGTCCTTTTGGGGGAAATTCGGCCGACGATGGAATACCCGATCATCCGCCCCGGTAGGAACCAGGCTGAAACGATCGGCCTTTATTCCATGGGTGTCCTGCATCCAGAGGGCGTAATCCCGGGTATCGATGACTAAAAGGTGGGGCACCCGCAGGGCCCAAGCTTCTATCCGCCGCAATACCTTAAGCATCCGGGGGTGTTTCTTGCCCAGACCCCGTTCCAGGGCGATCAGGTAAATGGACATGAACACATCCCAACCCAAAGGCCTTCCCTTCAGCCAGGAAAGAATTCGGGCGAGAAAGATATCGAATTGACCGGGGTACCCGACCATCAAAAGATCGTAATCCGGTATTTTTGAATAGTCGGCCATCAAACGAAAATAGGTCCGGATTACCCTTCCCAAGAATTTTGGACTGCTCCATCCCCCTCCGATCGCCTTTATTCGATCCTCAATGCCCCGCCAAAGCGGTTGGTGGCATTCGGTAACCATTATCCCGTTTCTGCGCAGACCCTCAATTAAAATTTGATTTCGGGAATATCCCGCCCGATAGGTCCCGAAGTAACAAACGTGCAGCGGTTTAGCTAAAGACATTTTCCCATCCGGTTATTCGTAGGCAGCTCCCCATGGTCCGACAGAGGTCCTTTTTAGCCCGCCAGCCCCTCTATGGTATTCACAACCCCGGCGAGGGCCCTCAAGTTATGGGCCGGAAGCAAGCGGTCCACCCAGGGCAGGGCCGCGGCCATACCCTGGCAGATGGGCTGGTAATCGGGGCACCCCATCAGGGGATTCAACCAGAGGATCTTATAGGACCGCCGCCGAAGGCGCCGCATGGCTTCCCGCAACAGCGCCGGATCCCCCAAGTCCCAGCCGTCGCTGAAAATCAATAGTATACTTCGGGTCCCCAAAAGTTTAGGGCCGTAAATCCTCTGAAACTGCTCCAGAGATTCCCCGATCCGGGTTCCGCTTGACCATTGGGGGACTTGAGCGGAAACGATCTCCCCCAACTCCTCCATCTTTTTGGATTTAAGCCAGCGGGTTAAATAGGTCAGTCGGGTGGAAAAAGCAAAAATTTCCACGGGGAAAGAGGTGTTCAACCAGGCCTGCACAAAAAGAAAGAAAAATCGCCCGTACGGCTCCATGGACCCGCTTACATCGGCCAAAAAAATCAGCCGCCGCGGTTTGATTTTTTTCCGGCGAAAGGCCAGGGCCGTCAAATCCCCCCCTACCCGCAAGCTTCGGCGAAACATTTTTCGGATTTCCAGCCTTGATCCACGATGGGAGGATTGGAAGCGAAGAGAACAGCGGTTAATCAACGGACGGATCCAATGCGCGGTCCAGCGGGAGACCTCCTGCCAGTCGTCCTCCTCCCAAGCCTGGAAATCCTTTTCGGCCAGAACCTCGGCCCGGCTGAAAAGCACACCGGCCCTCTCTTTCACAGGAGTGACTTCTTCCTCCCCCCTACCAGGATCTTCCGACCCAAAACCGGGTCTGACCCCGGACTCCTCCTTGGGTCCCTGCTGTTCCGGTATTCCCTGGGAACGCCAGAAATGTTCGAATTCGGCCTCGAAAAGACCCAGGTCCTCTTTTCGGCAAATTAAATTGGCCCTTAGGGCGATCGCGAAATCGGCCTTTCGGGATAAATCCACATAAACCAGGGAATGGAGGGCATCTCGAACCCCGGAAATCGTTACCGGTACTCCCAGGGATTTCAAACGGCGGCCGAAACGGTGGACCCTTCGGGATATACACTCTTGGCTCAAGGGCCAGGGTAGAGGACCAGGCCCGGCACACGCCGGTAATTTAACCCGAGACCCCGGCATCGGTCCCGAAAAAGGCTTGCCGCCGGCCTTCATCCCCAAGCACCTTATCCTGGAAGAAGCGTTGATCCTCCTGGTATTTCAGGATACACCCCAACGTCTCTTCTACGGTTTGTTCATCCAGGGACGGTTTGTGCAAGTGGATCAGGGCCCAGGCCCAGTCGAGACTCTCGGAGATCCCCGGTTTTTTTTGGAGATCCTGGCTGCGTAGCGTTGCCATAAACCGGGCGATTTTCCCCGCCAGGGAGTGATCGATTTTGGGGATGCGGGAGAGGATGATCTGGAATTCCTTCTCCACCGATGGGTACTCAATCCAGTGGTAGAGACACCGCCGCTTGAGGGCGTCGTGGATATCCCTGGTCCGGTTGGAGGTAATGATCACCCAGGGGCGCTGTTTGGCCTTGAGGGTTCCGATTTCGGGAATGGAGACCTGAAAATCGGAAAGTATTTCCAATAAAAAAGCTTCGAATTCTTCGTCGGCCCGGTCCAGCTCGTCGATCAGGAGGACCGGCGGCTTGGGTTCCGGACTGAGAATCGCCTCAAGCAGGGGCCTCTTTATTAGAAACTCCTCGTCGAAAATATGTTTTTCTAAGTCATTGGAGGCCCGGCCAGCAGCTTCCGCCAAACGGATGCTCAAGATCTGTTTCGGATAATTCCACTCATACAAGGCGGTGTGGACGTCCAACCCCTCGTAGCATTGCAGGCGAATCAGCCTGGTTTTTAATATCCGGGATAGGACCAGGGCCACCTCGGTCTTTCCCACCCCGGGCTCCCCCTCCAGAAAAACAGGTTTCTTAAGGGCTTGGGATAGAAATAAAACTGTGGCCAAAGGCCGATCCGTTATATAATGATGTTTTCTTAAAGCCGAAACGATTTGCTCAATGGAACGCATGGAGATCCTTGGTCTCTAATGACGGACGTTTTGTGGGTCCGCCCTCCCAACCGTCTATACCTTAACCAGTCCTTATGCTACAATCAACCATCCGATAAATAAAGGTAAAAAATCTGTCCCCATGTCTTTTTTCCAGGTGGTCATCCCACCCTTAGACCAGCCGTATATGTATCAGATCCCGACGCCACTCCTTATTCCCCCGGAAATAGGACAGCGGGTTCTGGTCCCCCTAAGAAACCAGCTGGTTACCGGTTATCTCTGGGAGCCGGCCCCTGACCCGGGTCCCGAACAACCTATAAAAATGATCGAGCGAATCTTGGATCCCCTACCCTTTTTCAGTCCCTCCCTGCGGACTTTTTTTAGCTGGATTTCCCGATATTACCATCGTCCCCTGGGACAGGTAGTCAAGGCGGCGCTGCCCCCCGGACTGGCCGTGAACAGCCTGGAAGTGATTGAAATCACCCCGCTGGGTGCGGAGACCCTTATAAAATCTCCCTTACCCCCGCTCGAATGGGAATTACTCACCGATCTTAGTCAAAAAAGGCGATCCTGGGGTAAGCTGGACTCAAACCAAAAAAAATTGGCCGCTCGGTTACAGGCCCGGGGTTTGGTCAGTAAAATAAAACACCTGCCGAAAGAGAAAACCCGCCCAAAAAAAGTCAAGTGGGTCTATCCCGGCCCCGGTTTTTCCGAAGAGGCTTTTTCTGAAAACGATCGGCCGCTCCTTGATTGCCTGCAAAGGCCGGAAGGGATGCCCTTGGCAGATTTGCGCCTTTTTTTCGCCATCCCGCCGCGGCGGCTCAACCAATGGTGTCGGAAAGGACTGGTGGAGATCCGGGAAAAACCCTGTTTTCGAAACCCTCTAGGGGAAATTCTTTGCTTGGAAGAGAGACCGGTCGCTTTAACGACCGAGCAGGAGCAGGCCCTGATAAAGATCAAACGGGCATTGGTCGACGAACGATTTCAGTCCCTGCTTCTTCACGGAGTCACCGGTTCGGGGAAAACGGAAGTCTATATGCGGGCCGCGGAGGAAACCCTCGCCCGGAACCGTCAAGCTCTGATCTTGGTACCGGAAATCGGTCTGGTGCCCCAGATGGAAGGACGCTTTCGAACCCGGTTTGGTGAAAAAATAGCCGTTCTCCACAGCGGTCTTTCCCCCAGGGAGCGACTGGATCAATGGCGACGCATCCAGGCATCGGAAACCCCGATCGTAGTGGGGACCCGTTCCGCTATTTTTGCCCCCCTGGAGACCTTGGGGCTGATCGTCGTGGACGAAGAGCACGATCCCTCCTTGAAACAGCAAGATTCCCTGAGGTACCACGCCCGGGATTTGGCCCTGGTTCGGGCGCAATTGGCGCAGGCCGTTGCCCTATTGGGGTCCGCCACCCCTTCCCTGACCACGCTTCACCTTCAGGACCGAAAAAAAATGGCTTATCTCCCCCTGACCCGTCGGGTTCATCAACGGGCCATGCCCGAGATCAATTTGATCGATCTCAAACAATTTAGAAAAGGCCGTCAGGGAACGCCCCTATCGCCTCCTTTGTTGGAAGCCGTGAAGACCCAGGTGAAAGCGGGACACCAGATTTTGTTTTTCTTAAACCGCCGGGGTTTTGAACCACTGACCGTATGCACCCTCTGCGGAGCCCCGGTCCGCTGCCGGAACTGCTCGGTTTCCTTAACCTTCCACGCAGCGTCTCGGGAATTGGTCTGCCATCTCTGCGGTTTTCATCAACCCTTGTTTTTTCTTTGTCCAGCCTGTGGACGGGAGGGAATCAAAACCGTCGGCTGGGGAACCGAAAAAGTCGAAAAAGAGCTCAAACTGCTTTTTCCGGAAACCGTCGTCGATCGACTCGACCGGGACACGGTTTCCAAAAAAAATGCTCATTACCAGATCCTTAAACGTTTTCAAGATCGGAAGACCCAGATCCTGGTCGGTACCCAGATGATTACCAAAGGCCACGATTTCCCCGGAGTGACGCTGATCGGCGTGTTATGTGCCGATCTATCCCTCAATTGGCCGGATTTCCGATCAGGGGAACGGACCTTTCAGCTCTTGGCCCAAGTCGCCGGCCGGACCGGACGAGGTCCGTATCCGGGAAAGGTATTCATTCAAACCTACAACCCGGAGCATTATGTTTTTGAATACGTCCGTCGTCACGATTACCTGGGTTTCTACCGTCAGGAGCTCCAATTCCGACGTGAATTTGCGTATCCCCCCTTTACTCGGCTGGTCCATATCCTGATTCAGGGCAACCCGGAAATGGCGGTCCGGGACAAGGCCCAGGAGATCGGAAATCTTTTGTCGCTGGAAAGGGAAAAAAGAAACCTGACCTCCTCCCTGACCATCTTAGGTCCGGTACCGGCGCCTATCATTAAGATTAAGGGGAGGCACCGCTGGCAGATATTAGTAAAAGGGAAAGACCCCCGGATGTTGCATCAGATCTCCTCCTGGGTCCAGGAAACCGGCAACCGGTACCTGAAGGGCTCCGGGGTCCAACTGATTCTGGATGTGGATCCGGTGGACATGTTGTAAAACTAGCAAAAATTTTTAAATTTTTGGCTGTAAAAAACCGCCAAAATATATGGAAAGATGGTTTCTTTTTTATATAGATTCTTACATCCATTGTTCGAGACCAATTCTCGAAACAATAGATGTAAGAATCTATTGCATTTGGCGTATAAATTGTTATTTTAAAAATATGGCTGTTTTAGAAATTTGTACCTATCCCAACCCGGTCCTGAAGCAAAAAGCGCTTCCCATAACGGGAATTGATGACTCCGTCCTTCAATTGGTCGAGGACATGATCGAAACCATGTACCAAGCGCCGGGAATCGGGCTGGCCGCCAACCAGGTAGGAAAGCCCCTGCGGCTCATTGTTTACGATGCCACCCCCAAGGATCAGCCCCGGAACCCTTCGGTATTGATCAATCCGGAAATCGTCTCCGGCGAAGGCTCTCAAAGTCAGGAAGAGGGTTGCCTCAGCGTGCCCGAGTATTACGCGGAGGTGAAAAGGCACGCCAAGGTGACCGTTCAGGGAGTAAACGCCCAAGGAGAACCAGTGGAGATCTGCGGAGAAGGCCTGCTGGCCGTGGTCCTGCAACATGAAATTGACCACCTCGAAGGAATCCTAATGCTGGACCGCATCAGCGCCCTGAAGAGGGCCCTTTACAAAAAACGGCGTCTAAAACAACTGAAGTCAGATGATGGACTCATCCGAAGTCCATCATAAGCCCGAGCGCGATTTTGCGAGGGTATCATTGATGACTCCCCCTGATTATTCCCGATTGATTTTCATGGGCACCCCTGATTTCGCCGTACCCTCCCTGAAAAAATTGCTGGATAATAACGAGGAAGTTGTAGCCGTATTTACCCAGCCGGACCGGCCCAAAGGACGCGGGCAGCGTCTGGCCCATTCCCCGGTAAAAGAAACGGCCCTGACCCATGGCCTGCCTATCGTGCAACCAAATTCACTAAAGGATCCCGAGGTGCGGGAGACACTGTCCGCCTATGACCCGGACCTATTGATCGTCGTAGCTTATGGCCTGATCCTACCTCAAGCCGTTTTGGATATTCCGATCTGGGGATCCATCAACGTCCACGCCTCCCTGCTCCCCAAGCTTCGCGGGGCGGCCCCCATTCAATGGGCCCTGATTTCGGGGGAAAAAGAAACCGGGGTCACCACCATGCGCCTGGATGCGGGCCTGGATACCGGCGATCTGCTGCTCCAGGAAACGATTCCCATCTCAACCAGCGACACAGCCCAGACCCTCCATGACCGGTTGGCCGAATTGGGAGCCGGTCTGTTATTCAAGACTCTCCAGTCCTTGAGGGCCGGGACCTTACAGGCCCAACCACAGGATCCGGAACAGGCCAGTTATGCTCCCCCTTTAACAAAATCACTAGGCCGAATCGACTGGCGGCTTTCCGCGCAGGAATTGGATTTCCTGGTACGGGGATTAACGCCCTGGCCGCGGGCCTTTACCTTTTTGCAGGGGAAGCGCCTAATCATCCACCGCGCCCAGCCCCTGGAAGAATGGGCCTCCGGTGAGCCGGGCACCATAGGTTCTTTTGAGAATGCCCAGATTCAGGTCCTCACCGGGAGGGGAACGCTTTCATTATCGGAAGTTCAATTGGAAGGTCACCGCCGCCTGAGTAGTCAGGATTTCCTGATTGGTTATCCCCTGCGGGTCGGGGAAAAATTAGGTCCTTAAATGTCCTCTGCCCGCAACTGGGCCCTTACCCTCCTGGTTCGTGGTCAGAAGACCGATCTGTTTCCGGATCGAATGCTTTGGGAGCTCTACGAAAAACACCCGGACATCCCCTCGATTGACCGCGCCTTTATCCAGCAACTGCTTTTCGGGGTTTACCGCTGGCGGTCCAAGATTGACTGGGCGCTGGAACGGTGCGTTCACACCTCCCTGAAAAAACTCTCTTTTCAGACCCTCTCCATCCTGCGCCTGGGGGCCTTTCAATTGCTGTTCCTGGACAAAGTGCCTCACTCGGCGGCGGTAAACGAATCGGTTAAACTGGCCAAATCCGGGCCGGCCCCCTGGACCGGCGGATTGATCAATGGAACCCTTCGGACTTTGAGCCGCATCCGGGACTCTCTGGCCTTTCCCGCCGCCGACGATCTCCTGGGTTATTTGACCATTACCCAATCCCACCCCCTATGGCTGGTGGATTATTGGCTGAAAACCTTGGGGCCGCATGAAACCGTGGCCCTCTGCGAGGCCGACAATCAAATCCCGCCGTTAAATCTGAGAGTCAATACCCTCCTGAGCAGCCGGGAAGACCTGCTTGATCGCCTGAAAAGGCAGGTCGGACAGGTGGAGCCCACACCCTTTTCGCCGGTAGGCCTTCGGGTCGTTCACCCCCAGGGCCCGCTCCATGCCTCGGAACTATACCTGGAAGGGCTTTACCAGATTCAGGATGAGGCCTCTCAGTTGATTGCCTATATACTGGATCCCCAACCCGGTGAAAGGGTTCTGGACCTTTGCGCGGGATTTGGCGGGAAAACCACCCATTTGGCGCAGCTCATGAAAAACCAAGGCGCCATTCTGGGAGTCGACTTCAGTTCCTCCAAGATCCGGGAGTTAGGTAAAAATGCCCGCCGCCTGGGTCTGAGGAATATCCGGGTTCAAACCGGGGATTTTCTGCAACCTGATTTCTTCAACAAAAATCAACCGGCCTTTGATCGCATTCTGGTCGACGCCCCCTGCAGCGGCTGGGGGGTGATCCGACGCCACCCGGACCTGAAATGGAGAATCCGTCTCGAAGACAGCCGGCGCTTGGCCGAACAGCAAAATAAATTCTTGCAAAAGGCCGCCGAATACCTTAAACCCAAGGGGACGTTGGTTTATTCGACCTGCACCTTATGCCCGGAGGAAAATGAAGCCGTGATCGAACAGTTCCTGGCTGGGCATCCTGAATTCTTCCTGGATTCGGTGGCCCCTTATCTGCCGGGGCCGGCGAGGGGATTGGCCGATCCCCGAGGTTTTTATTACGCCTGGCCGCACCGGCACGGCACGGACGGCTTCTTCGCCGCCCGGTTGATCAGGCATTAGTATCTGTGGATTTAGGGGGAATAAATAGTCGTTCAACTTGTTTTGCCGCAGACACACGCGGAATAAGGGGGTCTATTTTTTAGCCGGGCGACCCCGGTTTAAAATCATCACCGGGGCAGGCTTTGCCCGGCTAGAACCAGCCATCGCTAGCGCGAGGGGAAAAACCCGATAACATTCAATTCCCTCGGAGGCGTCAGTTTTTGTGCCCGAAGGGCCGGATAGTTAGGGTGGCGGCAGGTCGCCGCCACCCTGTCCGCGTGGGTCCGCGGCAAAAAAATTAAAAATTGAGGTTCCCTATGAAACGAATCGCCCCTTCCATACTCTCCGCCGATTTCGGCCGCCTGCGCGAGGAAATCCAGGCCGTGGAAGCCGCCGGCGCCGACTACCTGCATATCGATGTGATGGACGGCCATTTCGTCCCCAACATTACCTTCGGACCGATCATGGTGGAAGCCATCCGGAAAATCAGTTGCCTGCCCCTGGATGTCCACTTGATGATCCAGAACCCGGATCAATACATTCCGGATTTTGCCCGGGCCGGCGCCGATATCCTGGCGGTTCAGATCGAGGTCTGTCCTCACTTAAACCGGACCATAAACCTGATCCGGGAATGTTCAATGATTCCGGCGGTGGTCCTGAATCCTTCCACCTCCCTGGTTCTTCTGGATCAAATCCTGGAAGAGGTGGACATGGTGATGATCATGAGCGTCAACCCGGGTTTCGGCGGACAGAAATTCATCCTCAGCAGCGTTCAGAAAATCCGAAACCTGAAAAAAATGATTACCGAACGAAACCTGGAGGTAGACATCGAGGTGGACGGAGGAGTGACCCCCGACAATGTGGAAGTGGTCTGCCGGGCCGGGGCTGATGTAGTCGTGGCCGGGTCGGCCGTCTTTCACACACCGGATTATACGCAAACCATCAGGACTTTCAAAGAAAAGATGGGAAACGTTTAAAAAAAATCAACGCCCAAGGCTCTTTCATTGGGCGTTGATTTTTTTTAGCCCCAGCCAGTGAAAGGCGCAAACCACCAGGGAATGGGTGATCCCTCCTGAGGCGATCAATTCCGGGATGTTTTCCAGAGGCGCCGTCTGGACCTCGATCTCTTCGCTTTCCTCCTGATCAATCTCCGCCACCTTTTCAACCCTCCGGGCCACAAAGCTGTGACAGCGGTTGTTTAAAAAAGCCGGATTGGGGTGAACGTACCCCAAATAGTCCCATTCCTCGGAATGATAGCCTGTTTCCTCCAGTAACTCTCTCTGGGCGGCTTCCAAAGGCGTCATCCCCGGCTCCACGATACCGCCCGGGATTTCCAGGGTGACGCTTTCCGTACCGAATCGAAATTGGCGGATCAGGATCACCTCCTCCGATTCCGTCAGGGGGATGACATTCACCCAATCAGAGCTTTCCAGGATATAAAAAGGGACCTCCCGACCGTTTCGGGGCAGTCGATAGCGATCTTCCCGGATTAGAAAAATTCGAAAGGAATGCAGGACCTTCCGGCCGGTACGCTGCCATTTGGCGGTTAAATTCATGGGTAACTCCTCTTAAATATTGAGTGCAAATCGAATGGCCCCGGCGACTTCCTTTAATTTTTCCGAGGAAATGGCGGTGATCAATGGCCCGATTTTACTCTTGGAAACGGTCTGGAGATGATCCAAATTTACAGCGCACTCCATCGGCATTCCCTCCCTTTGGGTCAAGATGACTTCACTCGGGATATCCCGTATCGTCGTCGTAATTGGGGCGACGGTCACCTCACCAAGATAATCCAGAATGGAATCCCGGGTTAGAACAAGGATTGGCCGTTTCTTATCAGGATGGATGAATTTATACCATCGAATCTCTCCTCTTTTCATTCCTCCCCCCACACCTGTTCCTTTTCCCAGGCGTCAAATTCCTGTTTGGCCTCTGGAAACCGCTCATATCCCCGACGATGCTGGCTTTCCAGCTTCTCCGTCTGATATTGTTGGAGAGCCCCTTTCAAGGCTTCGCGGGTAAAAGCGGACCGGGTGGTTTTAAGCTCTTTCGCCAGCGCGTCAACGGTCTCAACCAGTTCATCGTCAAGAGTCATCTGTATCGTCCTCATAAAAACCTCTATTTTTGTGTTTAGTTTTTTGTATATTCTATTAACTATCCTGATCACTGTCAACGAAAAGATAACTGCCCAATTAAATGCTTGACAGCGGCCAATCTTTCCTTTATATCCTGAATGACGCTTCATTCATAAATGTTCTTGAAGTCCGGTTTCCCGTTCGCCGACATCCATGAGAGAAACCAATAAACGTAAAAAAATCCTGGAAGCCGCCGTTCGGATCTTTGCCCGGAACGGGTTCTATCAGTCCAAGGTCTCCGAGATTGCCAGGGAAGCCGAGGTAGCCGACGGGACGATCTATCTCTATTTTCATAACAAGGATGATATCCTGATCAACCTTTTTGAAGAGGAGATGACCAACATCATCAAGGAAATGAAGGACGTCATCGCCCGGGAGAACGATCCGGTAAGGATGATGGAGCAATTTGCTCAGGCCCACCTGGGCTTGGTTCAAAGAAATAAAGAATTGGCCGAGGTCATTCAGGTGGAGGTCCGCCAAAGCAGCAAATTTATGAAGGAATATGACAATCAACAATTTTCCCAGTACCTGGACCTGATCTCCGCCATCATCCGAGAAGGACAGGACCAAGGGGTTTTTCGGTCCGATATCCATCCCGGGATCGCCAAAAGAGCCTTTTTTGGGGCCCTGGACGAAATCTCCCGACTCCTGGTCCTCTCCCCTTTAAAAAAGCATTCCATCCCCCTGGCCGCCCGGCAGATCAGCGGTTATTTTTTGCAGGGGATGGTGGTCCCTGAACCGCAAACCACAAAACAACCCGATCCTGCTCCTCACAGCGGCAGGACACGGAAAGGAGGAAAACGTGAACATACTGGCCTGCATTAAACAAGTCCCGGACACGGAAGCGCAAATCAAGATCGATTCCGGGGGAAAGGGCATTCAAACCGCCGACATCAAATGGGTGATGAACCCCTACGATGAATTTGGGGTGGAGGAAGCCCTGCGACTCAAGGAGAAAGTGGGCGGAGGGAAAGTAACCGTCGTCGGATTAGGTCCGCAGCGGGTGGTGGAAGCCCTGCGCACCGCCCTGGCCATGGGGGCCGATGAAGCCATTCACATCGACGACCCGGCTGCCGACGGCGGGGATTCCCTGGCCACGGCCCGGGCCCTGGCGGCCGCCATTAAAGCGGTCCCTCATGACCTGGTCTTCTGCGGTCAGCGGGCCGTGGACGACGACAATGGACAGGTCGGAGCGGCCTTATCCGAACTCCTGAATATCCCCTTGTTATCGGTGGCCACCAAGGTGGAACTATCCGAGGACAAGACCAAAGTCCGCATCCTGCGCGCCGTTGAGGGAGCCAACTGGGTCTTGGAATCCCCTCTGCCGGCCCTAATTACCACTCAAAAGGGCTTGAACGAGCCCCGCTATGCCTCGCTCCCTGGAATCATGAAAGCCAAAAAGAAACCCCTGGCCGCTAAAAAATTGGGTGATTTAGGGCTGGATCCCAGCCAGGCCGGAGAGGCCGGCTCCAAAATCAAGGTCCTGAGTTTAACCCCTCCTCCCGAACGCAAAGCCGGACAAATCGTCACCGGTGAATCACCCCAGGAAAAAGGCGCCCAATTGGTTAAACTGTTGCGGGAAGAAGCCAAAATTATTTAGTAAGGAGATGAAACCATGGCAAAAGGTATTTGGATTATAGCCGAACAACGCGGGGGAAACCTGCGCAAGATATCCTATGAATTAGCCAGCGAGGGTCGGCGACTGGCCGACCAGTCCGGCCAGCCGTTCGTCGCCGTCGTTCTGGGGTCCCAGATCAGCGAAGAGGCCAAAAAACTGGTAGCCTACGGACCGGATACCCTCTACGTGGCCGACGATCCGGCCCTGACCAACTATACCCCGGAATCCTACACCGCCGTTCTGGCGGATCTGATCAAAAAGCATGAACCGGATATCGTTCTTTTAGGGGCCAGCGCCCAGGGAAAAGAACTGGCCGCAAAACTGGCGGCTCGTCTGGAAACCGGTCTGGCTCAGGACTGCGTGTCCTTCCGCTTGGAAAACGGACTGTTGATCGCCAAGCGGCCCCTGTATGCCGGCAAGGTCTACGCCGAAGTGGCCTGTGAAACCTCCCGGCCCCAGATGGCGGCGGCCCGGCCCGAATGTATTGTCTCTGGCCGAACCAGACTCCTCCCGCACCGCGGAGATAGTGAATGTAGCGGTAGCTTTAAAGCCCGAGGATCAGCGAACGGTCCTGGTGGAGGAATCGGCCGACATCAGCGGCAAGGTGGACCTGACAGAAGCCACTTTTATCGTCTCCGGCGGCCGGGGCATGAAAGCGGCGGAAAACTTTCAGGTCTTGGAAGAGCTGGCCGGCGTTATCGGGGCCAGCGTGGGAGCCTCCCGTTCGGCGGTCGATGCCGGCTGGCGGTCTCACACCGACCAGGTGGGCCAGACCGGAAAAGTGGTCTGCCCTAATATGTACATCGCCTGCGGTATCTCCGGGGCCATCCAGCACCTGGCCGGTATGGGCTCTTCCAAGATCATTGTCGCCGTCAACAAAGATCCGGATGCCCCCATCTTCCAGAAGGCCGATTACGGTATCGTGGGAGATCTGTTTGAGATCGTGCCGGTATTGAAAGAGGAATTCAAAAAGATACTTTCCTAGCCCGGAACGGATTCGTAGAGGCTCCTCGATGGCTTCCTGAATCCTTCGCTGGCCATTCGGTGCCTTCGCCTCCTGTCATCCTGAGTGGAGCGAAGGATCTCGTTTTCGGCTCAGGGTAAACTCCGTGAAGGACCTCAACTGAACTTTTGACCCAGCCAGCGTGGCGGCAACCTGCCGCCACGCTTCCCACCCGCCCTTCGGGCCGATTCTTTGGTTTTTCATGTAGGCCATTCGACTTTGTCTCGAATTTCGTGCTTCGGATTTAGCTGCCCCCGTGCTAACATGGCGTGAAGAATTTATATGACCATCGCGGAGGGATAATCATGGACAACATCGGCCTGCCTTCGAATGTCGGCTATAAAACCGGAGAACAGGGTATTATTTCGGACCGCCCCACCTTAATCCTGCTTCACGGGGCCGGCGGGAGCTCCCAGACCTTTCTTCATCAGCTTCGTCGGCTCGACCAAACGATGAACGTTCTAGCCATCGACCTGCCGGGCCACGGCGGCACGCCCGGCCCGGGACGGGATACCATCAGCGGCTATGCCGCCTGGATGGAAGAGACCTTTTCCGCCTTCCCGATCGAATCCTTCTTTCTGGGAGGCCACTCCATGGGCGGAGCGATTGCCTTGGAATTGGCCCTTCGGTCCTGGTCCCGGATCAAGGGTTTGATTTTAATCGCCACCGGGGCCGAACTCCGGGTCTCCCAAAAAATTCTCGAAGGACTGGCCGAGAGGCCGGAGCCTACGTTGGCCCTGATCAACCAATGGTGCTTCCCTCCGGATACGGATCCCCTGCTGATCCAACAGTCCCTGGAACTCATGCGGCAGACCCCGATTCAGGTGATCTACAACGATTTCCAGGCCTGCAACCGTTTTGACCGCTCGGAGAACGTCTCGACGATTACGCTGCCGACCTTAATCCTGGTGGGGGAACGGGATGTGATGACGCCGCCGGCTTTTTCGGAAACCCTGCAAAAAGAAATCCTGAATTCGAAATTGGTCTTGGTCCCCGGCGCCGGGCACCTGGTTATGCTGGAGAAACCGAAAGAGGTCAACCAGGCCATCCAGGCTTTTAACGGCGATCGTCCCTGATCAATCTTCCCAACGGGTGCCGGGGCGGGAAACTTACTGGTGGTATCTGAAGTAGGCGGCGCAGGTGCCCTCGGTGGAAACCATGCAGGGGCCGATGGGGGAGTCGGGGGTACAGGCTTTTCGAAAGAGCGGGCACTCCAGAGGCGTTTTGATACCGCGAAGCACTTCCCCGCAGCCGCACCCGGGATGGTCCTTAGCCGGGGGGACGCGCAGATCAAAAACGTCCTCGGCGGCAAACCGGCGATAGGCGGGTTTCAGAGTCAGGCCGCTTTCCGGGATAGGGCCCAAGCCCCTCCAGATAGCCGAACAGGGTTCGAATACCTGATGCAGCAGTTCCCGGGCCTTGGGATTTCCCTGGGCCGTAGCCCCCCGTTTATACTGGATCTCTACCCGAGCCTCATTCTTTTCGATCTGTTGAACCAGCATCAGGATCGTCTCCAGGATATCCACCGGTTCAAACCCGCAGACCACGCCGGGGATCCCATACTCCCGGGCCACCCATTCATAAGCTTCCGTGCCGATAATGGTGGTCACATGCCCGGGATAAATGAACCCCTGAAGGTTCAGCTCCCCCATGCCCAGTAGTGCCCCCAAGGCCGGAGGCAGCAACTTGTGAGCGGCCAGGATATAAAAATTCTTCAGATCCAACCGGTCCGCTTCGGCCACCGCGGCGGCAATGGTGGGCGCCGTAGTTTCAAAACCGATGGCTAAAAAAACAACCTTCTTCCCCGGGTTTTCCTGGGCCAGTTTCAGGGCATCAAAAGTGGAATAGACGATGCGGACATCGGCCCCGACAGCCCTTTCCCGCTGCAGGGAGGAATTCGAACCCGGGACCCGGAGCAGATCGCCGAAGGACGTCACCGTCACTTCCGGGAATCGCGCCAACTTGATCGCCTGATCGATATCTTCGGTGGCAGTCACACAGACCGGACAGCCCGGGCCGGAAATAAGCTGAATAGAAGGCGGCAGCAATTGCCGGATTCCATGCCGGAAAATAGAAACCGTATGGGTGCCGCACACCTCCATCAACCGAGCCGGCTTCCGGGATTCGGACCGAATGGCGGCGATCAGTTTCTGGGCCAGGTCTTTATCCCGGTATTCACTCAAATGCTTCAGGGGCATGGGCCAGGATTTCCTTCCAGTAGGCTAAACTGATTTTGGCTTCGTCCTCATCAATCCGATGCAGAGCGAATCCGGCGTGAATGATCACATAATCGCCCACCTGCGGGCGTTGGTCCACAATATCCAACCGAACCTCGCGGCGGGTCCCCTCATATTCCACCAGGGCCCAGTTTTCCCTGATCTCTTTGACTTCCATCGGTATAGCTAAACACATGGGGTTTAACGGCGACCTCCTTTATCCTTTTATCCAATATTAGACTATTACCCCTTAAATGCAAAACTTAATTCTTTGTAACATTTTAGCTTTTTTGAAAGCATTTCACCGCAGAGACGCCGAGAACGCCGGGAAATTTATTTTCATAAAATCGGGAGATGCCGATTTTATGAAAGATCCTGCCGCCTCCGGCGGGTAAAGGGTTCGCGAAGCAATGAGCGGTTTTCCTTTGGCGGTATCTCCCGCCAAAGGAAAAATAATTGTTCCCTGCGTTCTCCGCGTCTCTGCGGTGAATAGGCCTTTCCACGGTCCCTTTCAAAAGCCTAAGTTGATACAATTCCCTTTATTTCCGGAAATGATCCCAGTGTTTCCGCGTTAAGGCCCCGTCCCTCCTCCAGTTCCCCGGAGGCCAACCAGCGGTCCGCGGCCTGCTCGAAAAGTTCGTAAAAGCGCAGGGACCCTCCCAATCCCCTTCTTCCGAAGTAATAATTGATTTCCAGGAATAATGGCGTGTGAGGGTTCCGAGTCCGCTCAAAGAGGATATCAAACCCGGCTACATGGATCCCGGCGCGACGACAAAACCGTTCTACCGACTTTATAGCCATCTCTTTCAGTATTGAATCGCCACCGTGGTCAATCGTTCCCCCCTGGCTTTGATTGGTCCGAAACCGGGAAGGGTCGGGCTGAACCCGCCAATAAGCGAACAGTTGATCATAGAGGATCGCCACCCGCAAATCACGGCCCCCATGGTCGATAAACTCCTGGAGGACAAATCCCTGATTCCGGACCGCTGAGCCGCACAATCCATCCAGCTTTTCTTCAAGATCCCGAGCCGATTCAACCCGAAAGACCAGGGAACCTTCTCCGCCCTCATTCCCTTTCAGGACCAGGGGATAGCCGAAAAGAAGGATCCGGGCGAGTTCCGGTTCCGGGAAGGCCTTGCTGAATGACTCCCTATCCGCGAAAGCTAAAGTCCGGGGGTGAGGGACCTGAAAATACTCAAAAAGAAGAGCATCGCCGACCTTGCCCTCCAGGCCGAATCGCAGGTCGTAATTGGGAAAAACCCGGGGAACCAGACGGCGGCACTCCCGGTAGACCTCGGCGGTTACCCCCTGAGGGAGGATGACCGCCCGGGCTTTTTCCAGCCGTTTTTTCTCCCGGTCCGTGAGTGACCGGCCAGCGCAGAGGATATTGATGTCTTTACGGATGCAGGGATGGAGGGAGGCGATCATAAACCCTATAATTTAGAACTTGACAGCGGTTAAATTTTAATTATAACGTAGCTACTATTCGGGTTACAAGCCTGAAATGTTTCACCATTCGGTTCATCAGGCCCAAAATGCCGCTCTGAAGCGAATTTAAGTAATGATATTAAAACCTTATTAAAATTGGAGGAGGATCGGGGATGATTACATTCAAGAAAGGCAACTTACGGATTCCCAAATGGAATCGCAAGGTCTTCTTGGTCGCCGGGGGCACGACGGCCTACAAAAAGTATTTTCCGGAATACAGACTGGAAGAGCTGGTCATGATGGCCTTCAAACAGATGCTCGAAAATAACAATCTTAAAATGGACCCCCTGGAAGTCAAGGGTCTCATCAACTATGCGGCCTATGGGGAATTCGCCGATCATTTCCAGGATCAACTCTTGTGCGAGGCCAAGGTCCACGACTATCTAGGTCTGGACCCCCTGTATAATATGGGCATCAAAACCGGCGGGGCCACCGGCGGGACCACCATCCTGAACGCCGCCATGGCCGTCGCCTCAGGTTATGCCGACGTAGCCCTGGCCGCCGGATGGGAGCGGATGGACGAGGTCGATACCCGGACGGGGAATTTTTATATCGCTACCGCCGCCTGCAAGGATTTTGAAACCCGGCTAGCCCGCATCTATTCGGCTTATTATGCCGCCATGGCCAATCGCTTTGCCTGGGCCTTTGATGTTTCGGAAACCACACGGGCTAAGATCGCCGTCAAAAACCGTCTCTATGCCTGCTCTTCCCCCTATGCGCAACAACCGGGTAAGCACACGGTGGAAGAGGTCCTGGCCAGCCCCATGTCGGCCTTTCCCCTGCGCTTCCTGGAATGCTGCGCCATGAGCGTCGGTTCGGCCTGCGCCCTGCTCTGCGACGAGAAAACGGCTTATAAGCTGTCCGACCACCCGGTGGAGGTCTTTATCTGCGGCGGTTCCCACACCCTGCGGGTGGCTGACCGGCGCCACATGGAAATCCCGCTGCTACCCAACGAAAAACCGGGAATGTATAAGAATTATCTGAAGGAAGGGAGCCGCTATCCGGGATTCGAAAGTTTTCTGGCCGCCCGCTTTGCCGCTTACTTAGCGTATCGAATGGCCGGAATTCATGACCCGCTGGAAGAATTGGATCTGGTGGAGCTCCATGACGCCTTCACCATCAGCGATCTCCAGACCTACGGCGATATCGGCCTTCGGCCTTACGGCCAGGAACAGGAGTATATCGAATCGGGAGACGCCTATTACGGCGGGAAATGCCCCTCCAACCTGTCCGGCGGGCTGCTGGGGACCATGCATGCCGTGGGCGCCACCGGCATTTTTCAGGCTGTGGAGTGCCTCTGGCAGTTGCAGCAAAAATACGATCAGTTTCACGGTGACTCGAAGATCTGGAAAAAATGGGGCAAGACCAAACCCCGTGACTGGAAGAGCCTGCAGATCCCGAAAAAAAGCAAGCAGGCCCTCTGGGTCTCCCATGCAGGGGTCGGATCTCATGTGACCGTCGGTATTCTCAGGAAGAGCTGGTAAAGGAGGAAGAAACAATGGCTAAAAAACAACCACAGACCAAATTCATTGGTCAGACGACTAAAATTCGGCAGACCGAACCCCAGACGGTTATTGAGTGGCCCCGGAGCTTAACCCATGTGCATACGTACGGGATGCTTTCACCTTTCTTTAAGGGACTGACGGAAGGAAAATTGATGGCCACCTTCTGCCCCAATAAGCAATGTACCGAGAACCGCTTCTGGATACCCCCGCGGGCGCATTGTCCCGACTGCCATACGGAAATGAAATGGAAGGCCCTGCGCAATCCGGTCATCGGTCAGGTCTACGCCTTTACCGAAGTGGTCTATGCCGGGGTAGGGATAGAGCTTTCCACCCCCTACTGGCAGATCGACGTGGAAATCCCGGGATTGGCGACCATCCCCAAGAGCTATCTCTTATACGGGAAACCCTTCATCGGAATGAAGGTCCAGGCCGAGTTCCGGACCGATAAACCCACGAACACCGTGCTCGATTATTATTGGGTCCCGGTGGAATAGCCTTCAGGCGGCAGCGCACCTATTGCCGCGGCTGCCCGGCGATCGAAAGGCCGCGGGCAGCCGCGGCGCAGGAATCGGACTTCGGCCCCTGGAAATAGGAGTTTTTCCAGGGGCCGGGTTGTTTTAACTTCGGATGGGATGGTCCACTCATGGTGAAGGTTTATCGAGAGATCAAACAGGCATGAACCCCGAAGACCGCATGTATATTTATGAACTGTCGGGGACAGTGGTCCAACCGGAATCTTTTTTTCAGAACAACCTGATAGCCCACTGGCGGGAAGGGGACAGCACGTTTCTCTTTTTCTCCCGTCCCTCGAAGGTTGAACTGCAGAGCTTTCTAACCGACCACCCCGGCCTTTCCTGGGTTCGGACCCACGAGATCAGCTACCGAGACTGGCAGGCAGGGGAAAATCTGGAACCGCTATCCATCGGCCGGCTGCGGATCTTCCCGTTGGGTCACCCGGTCCCGGAAGACAAGGATCGGATTTCCCTGATCATCGACCCCGGGGTAGTCTTCGGGTCAGGGCAACATCCCACCACCCGGGACTGCCTCAAAGCCCTGCTCTGGATCTTTGACCGGGAAACCCCCGAAATGGTCCTGGACCTGGGGACGGGAACCGGGATCCTGGCCATAGCCGCTGTCAAGCTGGGGGCCCGGGAAGCCCTGGGGGTCGATTGGAACCCGGCTTGCGTGGCCACATCTCGAAAAAATATCGACTTGAACGGGTTATCCGGACGGATACGGGTGGAAGAAGGGCAGGCCGAGGAATACTTGAAGCAAAAAGCCGATCTCCTCTTTGCCAATTTACATTTCGCGGTTGTCCGGGAACTGGTTGGGCAACCGGCTTTTTTCGAAAAAAAATGGACGGTTCTTTCCGGGCTGCTGCGCAGCGAATACGCCGAGATCAAACGGCGACTGGACCGCCCCGGCTTTTCCCTGCTCGGGGAATGGGAAACCGATAATACCTGGTTCACTTTATTGGGGCAAAACGTTGGTCGGGTCGAATAAAGAATTTTCGTCGGAACGCCGCGATTTTTTGACCCGGGATTATTCCCGGGGCTTTATCGGGGATGTGGGCTACCAGGTTCAGGAATACCGAATAGGGTACCTGGAATCCCGGTTGCAGGTGCTGGACCGCCATCGACAACAGGATCAGTACATTCATGCGGGGGTACTGGCCACCATGGCCGACCATACGGCCGGGTACGCCGCTTTCAGTCTGGTCGATGAGGAACACCGGATCCTGACCATTGAATTTAAAATCAATTTCCTGCGGCCGGCTTACGGTCAGGTCTTGATTTGTAAGTCCCGGATCCTCCGAGAAGGAGGTCGAGTCCTGGTGGGTGAATCCGAGATCTTTGATCAAAGATCTGACGGGGAAGTCCTGGCCGCCAAGGCCCTGGTTACCCTTATGTCCGTTCACCGAAGCCAGATAAAGCCAGTACCCGGAGTAGCACGAAAATAGAACTCGGCACCACAAGGCATTCATTAACAGTTAATAATTAACAATTGATTATTAATTATTCTGTCAAGAGTTAGGCAGGTATCGTCTTTAGCTTAAGGCTCCGGAGGATCCCTCGCGAGGCATTGAGATTAAATACGGACTTCGACATCCGAATACGCGAAGCGTAATTCGATGCCAATACCCAGAAACCACAAAACCTCGAACCAACCGCCCCGCGCCTTGCTTCTCCCGTCTCACGGGATTACACTCCCGCCGAACTGATGGTCACTATCGCCGCCCGGGAAATCTCCGACAGAGACGTGGTTTTCGTCGGTATGCGTCTGCCCTTACTGGCCTTTATTTTAGCCAAAATAACCCATGCCCCCAGAGCCATCGGCCTTTTTGAAAACGGCGTCATCAGAGAAATCCCCGCCTTCGACCCCATGGTCACCATGGGGGATCCCCCCAATATCTTTCAGGCCACCATGTGCTGTGATATGTTGACGGTTATGGGCTTCCTGCAAAAAGGGAGGGTCCATATCGGTTTTATCGGCGGAGCGGAAGTAGATAAGTTCGGCAATTTAAACACCACCCTGGTGGAAGGGCCGCGAGGCCCCATTCGCCTCCCCGGAAGCGGCGGCGGCGGGGATATCGCCTCGCTGGCCCGCAAGTTGCTGATTATTATGGCGCACGAGAAACGCCGTTTCGTGGAAAAAGTCAATTATATCACTTCGCCCGGATTTGGGGACGGAGGAGATTGGCGCAGCCGCCAGGGACTTGTCCGAGGGGGTCCCGCGGCAGTCATCACCACGTTGGGAGTTCTGCGTTTCGATCCGAATACCCGCGAGGCTTATCTAAGCCAGGTGCACCCCGGCATTACTCCGGAAACCGTGGTCGAACAAACCGGTTGGGAATTGAAAACGGCCTCGAAGATCACCGTCAGCCCGGCCCCTACCGCGGAAGAATTGGCGATTATCCGTCGTTACGACCCTCATGGTTTCTGGACCGGTACAAAACCCATCTCGCCACCTCCCAAAAATCCATAACCCAAAAAACTCACCCCTGATTATTTTTCCCTTGACAAAGATTTTAAAAATCCCTATAACTACTTTGTAGTTAAAATATAGTTAATTTATAGCCATACACGTTCCTTCCTCCGGGTTCGACTGAAGAGGCGGTTTAGTTGTTTTTCTAGTACTAATTCAATGGGTTTTGACATAACGACGCTCTCAAACCGGGTTTGTTTTTTTTGGTCGGATAAGGAAAAAATATGGTACCCCACAGAAGAGAAAGCTCTCCCAAAGAACTCACCGCGAAAAACGAAGAAACCAGTAAATCGCTCAAGGCCAAATTTGAGGTGTTCGGCGAAGAAATGATCGAAAAAGAGGTCAAGCAAAGCGGCAACAGCGGTCGGGTTTATCTTCCCCCGGAATGGGTGGGGAAACATGTCAAAATTATTCGTATCGATTGATGGATGGAGAACGCGATGGCCTTGAAAGCAATTAGAATCCGAAAATTGACGGTAGCCGATCTGCCCGAGGTGATTCACATCCAGGAGCTAATAACCAAAAAGAAGATCGGCCCCAAGAAACTCACCCATTGGGGAGACACCATTCAGAAAGAAAGCAGTCTCTGCTTAGTGGCGTTAGATAAAGACCAGGTGGTAGGATTTGTAATCAGCGAGATCACGAGCAACAGCTTCGGGCTGGACCAAAGCGGCTGGATCAAAATCATCGGTGTTCACCCCAAAACCATGGGGACCGGCATCGGGCAATCTTTGATTACCCAGTTGTTCAAGCAATTCAAAAAAAATAAAATTAATGAAATCTATACGGCCGCCCGGTGGGATTCAGTGGATCTGCTTTCTTTTTTTAAGTCCGTCGGCTTCAACCGCAGCAACTTTATCAACCTGTACAAAAAACTGAATACCAAAGAGTGATTGGTTTATCAGCAGGAAAGGCTTACTAGCCCCTGAACTCCCGGCCTGGATTTTGATTGAGAAACAACCGCCGCCGCGGATTCAGGTAATCTAGAAGGGAAAAAAAATGAGGTACGCCGAAACAGGGTTTAATTTGGAAATTGATCTATCCCGAGGAAACATTGAGCGGGTAGAAACCGATCCCAGAGACACCGAACTTTACCTGGGGGGCTTAGGTACGAACGCCAAGATATTATGGGACCGGGTTCCCCCCGAAACCGAACCCTTTTCTCCTGACAATCTTTTAATATTCGGTGCCGGCCTTTTATGTGGGACACCGGCCACCGGGTGTAATCGGACCATTGTTTCCACCATTTCGCCTCAGACGCAGTTAATGGCCTATTCCATGATGGGGGGGTTTTGGGCCCCGGAGTTGAAGTACGCCGGTTATGACAAAGTGATCCTGCGCGGCAAGTCCCCTAAGTTGGTTTATCTGTGGATACACAATGACAAGGTAGAAATACGGGATGCCTCTCACTTGCAGGGCAAGGGCGCTGTTGAAACGGCCGAACTGATTCGGCAGGAATTGAAGGAGCCCAAAGCCCAGGTGGCCGCTATCGGTCTGGCCGGTGAAAACAGGGTCTTTTTTGCTTCCATCGAGCAGGGCCGGTCCAGTGCCAGCCGGGGCGGCATTGGCGCCGTGATGGGAGACAAAGGGGTCAAGGCGATCGTCGTCCGGGGAACCAAGGACATTAACGTGGCCCGGCCGGCTGAATTCATGGGGCTTTGCAACGAAGTCCTGCAATATATAAAATGGCGAAATGAAAATCCGGTTCCCGGGGTCATGCCCATTTTAGCCGGACTGGGGTCGCCGCAAGAAATGAAAGTCCATGATGAAAAATGGCACACCGAAAATTTCATGTGGGGAAATTCCCGCACCCGCCGAAAAGATTTTTGGAACGAAGAGGTCGCCCGACAGTGGGCGGAGACCCTGGATAGTATGCGGAGGCGGTTGATCAGTTGCTACAACTGTCCGATGACCTGCGGGGCCACCATTTCCCCCCCGGGACAGCCCACCTACATGATGAAATGCTTCTCGAAACTGACCTATACCATGGCGGCCATGTCCGACCTGGAGTTTGGTTTGGGCATCGCTCAAAGCGCCACGGAGTATGGGGTGGACGCCTTCTCCGCCCCGCAAGTGATGGCCTTTGCCGTTGAACTGTATGAAAATGGCATCCTGACCGATAAGGACCTGCCGGGAATGCCGTCCGATAACGAGGGGAGATTTCGCTGGTTACTGGACCGCATCGTTCGGCGGGAAGGGATCGGCGATGTGCTGGCCAACGGCACCTATTGGGCGGCCCGGCAGATCGGCCAGGGCGCCGAAGACTATGCCCATAATAATATTAAAAAACATGAGCAACTGCCCCTCAAGCTGTCCATGCTCAATCCCATTTATTTCCTGATGTATGCCACCGGTGAGAAGATCAACATCACCCAAATCGAAGGGCAGTTCCCCCAGGCCCCTTTTCTCACGCGGGAAGAGCGGGAGGCCTTTGTCCAGGATTGGTTTCACGTTCCGGATGAAAAGTTCAAGCAGATTTTCTTGGATTGGGAACCCCGCGGGGAAAAATCCATGCCCTTCTACCCCACGGTGCCCATGTGTTGCGACATTGTCGACTGGCAGGAACGGATGCACTACATCGATGACGCCCTCGGAATGTGCGCCGGGTTGTCGTCCTTTCCTCTAAAGCCTCCCTATCATATACACAATTACCCGAAATTTATTTCCTCCGGGGCCGGGATCGAGATGGATGAAGCCCTGTTGACGCAAGCGACCAAAAGGTACCGGACGCTGGTCAGAGCTATTAACGTCCGGAGGGGCATGCGGAGAAAGGATGACAAGCCACCCGCGGACCATTGGAAGAAACGGTTTCCCGAATTGGAGAAAGAACTCTTGGATACCTATTACCAATTCAAGGGCTGGAATGATCAGGGAATTCCCACGGAAGCGTCCTTACGGGAATTAGGTCTGGATTACGTATTCCAAGACTTCGAAAAGAGAGGGATCTATTCAGAACCGGACGACACACCTGCCCATGAGACCTCGGCGGAAAAAGAGAAGGAGGTGTAGCTGTGCAGGGGGAGAAAAAAAAGAAAATCGTTAAAACCATCAAAGTGGACGTGGACAAATGCAACGGTTGCCGGGCCTGTGAGGTCGCCTGTTCCGCCTTTCACGCGGCGCCCCAATACAGCAGCAATAATCCGGCCCGGTCCCGTATTCGGGTGATTCGTGAACCACTGAAAGACGTCTATGTTCCCGTCTACGCGGGTGAACATGCCAAAGCCGAATGCATGGGCCGAGACAAATATGTGATTGACGGCAAGGAATACGACGAGTGTGCCTTTTGCAGGGCTTCCTGTCCCTCCCGGGATCTTTTCAAAGAACCCGATTCCGGTCTTCCGCTGAAATGCGATATGTGTGAAGGCGAAGAGGAGCCCTTGTGCGTCAAGTGGTGCCTGGTGAATGCCTTGACCTACGAACAAAGGGAAGAGGACGTCGAGGAAGAAGCGCGGCCGGAGGACGTGGAAATCGGGTTGGAATCATTGGTGGACAAATACGGCCTGGAGAAGGTTATGGACACCGTGGCCCGGCTGTCTCTGTCCAAGAAGGGCTAGCCAAAAATCTTTCAATTTTTGGCTGAATTAATATGGGTAAGCATCCCGTTATGGCCCAAGAAAAGGAATCAGAAAAACTGTGGAGACTGTAGCCCCCTATAAAGAGATCATCGACGTCATCAAGGCGAACGGCGGAGACGCCTTCAAACGATGCTATCAATGCGGATTATGCGATACGGTTTGTCCCTGGAACCGGGTCAGAAGCTTCAGTATACGCAAGATCGTCCGAGAGGCCACGTTCGGGTTGACGGATATAGAAAGTGAGGAAATCTGGCGCTGTACGACCTGCGGCCGTTGCCCGCAGCGGTGCCCCCGGGACGTCCAACAGATACAATCCGGGATCGCCCTGCGCCGGATTGCCACGGAATATCAGGTTTTTCCGAAGGCGGTCAAGCCGGTGCGCACCGCCAGTGCCAGCCTCATTGACGAAGGGAACCCCTTGAGTGAAGCGCGAAAAGACAGGGCCAAGTGGGCGGAAGGTCTATCGGTCAAGCCCTTCACCGAGGGGATGGAGATTTTATATTTCCCCGGTTGTTACCTCAGCTATGATCCCAGGTTAAAAAAGGTGGCCCGGGCCACAGCCGGCCTCCTCAATCAGGCCGGAGTGGACTTCGGAATACTGGGCGCAGAGGAAAATTGCTGCGGAGAAAGCATCCGCAAGGCGGGCGATGAAGAATTATTCAAACGTCTGGCCCGGGAAAATATCAAAACCTTCATCGATCATGGGGTGAAAAAAATCCTGGTTTCCTCCCCCCATTGCTACCACACCTTCAAGAACGAGTATCCGGAATTCCTGGTGAACTTTGAGGTCATTCATATCTCCCAGTATGTTTTCGAGTTGCTTCGGGAGGGAAGGCTGGAGATCAACCGGGAGTATGAGAAGAAAGTGGCCTATCATGACCCCTGCTACCTGGGTCGCCATAACGGTATCTTTGAAGAGCCTCGGGAGGCGTTGAAGAAAATCCCCGGTTTAGAGCTGAAAGAGTTGCCGGATTCGCGACTGGACAGCCTCTGTTGCGGCGGGGGCGGCGGCCGGATCTGGATGGAAACACCAAAGGGTGAACGATTTTCCGAACTCCGCTTGGCCCAGGCCCTGGAGGTCGGAGCGGAGGTGCTGGTGACCGCCTGTCCCTACTGCATTACCATGTTTGAAGACAGCCGGTTAACCCTGGACCTTACCGATCGCCTTGAGGTTAAGGACATCACAGAAATCATTCAAGAAGTGCTTTAGGAACCGAAGAAAAAGGATGAGGGCTTAGCCAGTGGAAAACGAACAGATGGAACAGCTTGGTAAAAGTCTCGCCGCCGATACTATCGGCGACGTCATGGTTGTCGGTGGAGGGATCAGCGGCATTCAAGCCTCGCTGGATCTGGCCACGGCGGGGTTTAGGGTGTATCTGGTTGAGAAAGCACCGAGCATCGGGGGCCATATGGCCCAATTGGACAAGACCTTTCCCACCAATGACTGCTCCATGTGAATCCTGTCACCCAAACTGGTCGAGGTCGGCCGGCATCCCAACATCGAGGTCCTGACGTATACTGAAGTAAACGGTATCGAAGGGGAAGCGGGAGATTTTACGGTCTCCCTGGTCAGAAAACCACGATATATCAAAGAGGACCTATGCACGGGTTGTACCACCTGCGTGAAATACTGCCCGGTATTGTACCCCGATCCCTTTAATCAGGAGATATCGGAAAATAAAGCCGTCCATATCTACTTCTCCCAGGCCATTCCTCTGGTCTCCTATATCGACGAAAGCTGTCTTTACCTGAAAGAGAAGAAATGTCGTATCTGCGAAGGCGTATGCGAAAATAAGGCCATCGACTTCCATCAAGTGCCGGAGAAGCTGGAGCTAAAGGTCGGGGCGATCATTCTGTCCTTCGGCCTGGAACCGTTTGATCCTAAAGTCCGGGGAGATTTTCACTACGGAGAGTTTCAGAACGTGGTGACCAGTATGGATTATGAACGACTCTTATCCTCCACCGGGGCCTACGGGGGTGAGATACTACGCGCCTCCGACCTGAAGCATCCCCGTAAAATTGCCTGGATCCAATGCGTCGGTTCCCGACAGATCAACCCTCCGGGAGGCAACAGCTATTGCTCGGGCGTCTGCTGCACCTATACCCAGAAACAGGTTATTTTGACCAAGGATCATCACCCGGAGGCCGAATGTACCATATTCCATAACGATATTCGTTCCTTCGGCAAGGATTTCGAACGCTACTACCAGAGGGCCGAGAATCTGCCCGGGGTTCGATTTATCCGAAGTTATGTATCCATAGGAAAAGAGATCCCGGAAACCAAAAATGTCACCCTGCGCTATGCCACCCCCGACGACGGCGTTCATGAGGAAGAATTCGATATGGTGGTACTATCCGTCGGATTGAATCCTCCGGTGGATGTATCCGGGTTGGCCAAGAAATTCGGCATCGAACTCAATCACCATAATTTTTGCAAGCTCGATCCGGTCAATCCTATGGTGACCAATAGGCCCGGAATCTTTGTCAGCGGCGCCCTCCAAGGGCCGGTCGATATCCCGGAGTCGGTTTTCAGCGCCAGCGGGGCCGGCTCTCAATGCGGTCAATTCCTGGACTACCGGCGCGGGAAGCTGACCCGGGAAAGAATCTATCCCCCGGAAAGGGATGTCTCCCAGGAGGAGCCGCGGATCGGGGTCTTTGTCTGTCATTGCGGGGCGAATATCTCCTCCGTGGTGAATGTCCCCGACACCGTCGAGTATTGCAAATCCCTGCCCAATGTGGTCCACGCCCAGAATCAGGTTTTTTCCTGTGCGACGAATTCGGCCAAAGAAATAACGGACATGACCCGGGAAAAAGGGCTCAATCGCGTCATTGTCGCTGCCTGCTCCCCCCGAACCCTGGAGCCTTTATTCCGGGACACGCTGCGGGAGGCGGGAATCAATCAATATTACTTAGACATGGCGAATATTAGAGAGCATGACTCCTGGGTCCACTCGAAAGAAAAGGAAGAAGCCACCCGGAAGGCCAAGGACATCATCCGCATGTCGGTGGCCCGTGCTTGCCACCTGGAGCCGTTGCAGGAATTTGATCTGCCGGTCAACAAGGCGGCCCTGGTGGTTGGCGGGGGTCTAGCCGGCCTGACCTGTGCACTCTCCATAGCCGACCAGGGACACGAAGTGCACCTGGTGGAAAAGGAATCAGAATTAGGGGGGATCGCCCGAAAAGTCCATTACACCCTGGAAGGTCTGGACGTCCAGGCCCAGGTGCGTGATCTGGTGGGACGGGTGTATCGGCACCCCTTGATCCATGTCTATACCGAGGCGGCGATCACCGAAGCGAGCGGTTACATCGGAAGTTTCGTCACCAAGGTGAAATCCGACCGGGGGGTCACCGAGATACAACATGGCGCCGTCGTCATCGCCATAGGGGCTGAGGTCTACCGACCTACCGAATACCTGTATGGAGAAGATGACCGGGTCCTGACTCATCTGGAGCTGGAGGAGCGGATCGCCCAAGGCGATGAACGGGTGATGAACGCCCAGAGTCTGGTGATGATCCAATGCATCGGCTGCCGTAATGAAGAGCGAAATTATTGCAGCCGGATTTGTTGCAGCCAGTCCGTCAAGCATGCCTTGAAATTGAAAGAGCTCAACCCGCAGATGGATATCACGATACTCTTCAGGGACATAAGGACCTATGGGTTTAAAGAAGATTATTACCGGGAAGCCTCCAATAAAGACGTCAAGTTCATCCGCTATGAGCCGCAGGATGCGCCGCTGGTAGAAGCGGGGCAGTCGGAGGACGGTCGCCCCGTTCTCAAAGTGTACCGCGACCGATTCTATCTTGGGCAAAAAGCTGGAACTGGATGCCGATCTACTGGCCCTGGCGGCCGCGGTTATTCCCTCCGCCACCACCAAGGAAATCGCCGGGCTCTTCAAGGTAACCTTGAGTCCGGACGGCTTCTTCAAAGAAGCCCATGTCAAATTAAGACCGGTAGAGTTTGCCACGGACGGCGTCTATCTGTGTGGGTTAGCCCACTATCCCAAGTTTATGTCGGAAACGATCAACCAGTCTTATGGAGCCGCCGGCCGGGTCTTAACGCTGCTCTCTCATGATACCGTCATCGCCTCCGGCGCTGTGTGCGAAGTGAACGAGGAGAAGTGTGTTTCCTGTGGGGCCTGCATCACCGCCTGTACCTACGGCGCCATCGAGTTTTACGAGACGCCGCAGGGCCGAAAGGCCAAGGTGAATCCGGTCCTCTGCAAAGGGGACGGCCTCTGCAACACCAAGTGCGCCACCAGCGCCATTTTTCTCAAACACTTTACCGATGAAGAGATCTTGAGCGAAATTGATGCGGCGCTTTCCGATGAAGCGATCATGAGACCCAGGGCGGCGGCTGGAAATGCCTAGAAGCCTGCGAAGGAATAAAGCCGGAAAGGCTAGCCAAAAATATTTACGGAGGTAGGAACGAATGAGTGCCGGACCTAGATTCAAGCCAAAAGTATTGGGTTTTGTCTGCCATTGGTGAGCCTACGGTGCGGCGGACCTGGCTGGAGTTTCCAGACAGCAATATACCACCGAAATGAGGCTTATTCGCGTCATGTGTTCCGGCAGGATCGACCTGGCCCATGTCTTCCGGGCTTTCTCCAAGGGAGCGGATGGGGTATTTATCGGCGCCTGCCATCTCAATGAATGCAACTACATTACCCACGGGAACTACCATGCCTTAACCATGGTGCATATCAGCAAGAAAATTATGGAGCACCTGGGGTTGAGACCGGAAAGGGTAAAAATCCAATTTATGTCCGGCGCCGAAGGAGGCCTTTTTGTGGAATCGGTCAATGACTTCGTCAAGCAGGTGAAGGAGTTGGGACCGCTGGGCGAAGGCGAAGGCCTGGATGCCAAAGGGTTGCAGCTCAAGCTGGAGGTGGTTACCGAACTCATCCCCTACATCAGACTGGTGGAAAGGGAGCGGCTGCGGTTACCGGCCCTGGCGGAAGATGCGTACCAGAAGTTCTTTGACAGCGACGAGCTGAAGCGGATATTTGATGAGACCATTATCGAAAAATTGGCCATAGGCCAGATTGTGTCGCTCCTGCGAAAAGGGCCCCTCACCACCGGAGAAATCGCCCAGGGTGTAGGTCTAACACCGTCTGAAGTATCAAAACACCTGGGGATTTCATCCAAACATCGACTGGTGAGATACGATGAAAGCCTGAAGCGCTATGCGCTCGCCTGAGGTGAAAGAAAGAGCGTTGCGTTAGGAGTAAGAGGGAGATCAGGAACAGAGGCTATGGATAACGAGAGAATCGATCAAATCATCAATAAACATCACGGTGAGCCCAGTTCGCTCATTCAAGTACTGCTGGAGATTCAGGCCGAAAAACATTGGCTCTCCCGGGAAGCCCTGGAGCAGGTCGCCGAGCGGCTGCAGGTTCCCATGACCCGCATCCAGCATATCGCCACCTTTTATAAGGCCTTCAGCCTGGTCCCGAAAGGACGCCATGAAATTCACATTTGTGTGGGGACGGCCTGTCATGTCCGTGGGGCGCAGCGGGTTCTCGATACGGTGCAGGACCTGACCGGCATTCACCCCGGGGAATCGGACCTGGATTTGAAGTTCAGCCTGCAGACCGTCAACTGCCTCGGCTGCTGTGCTTTGGGGCCGGTGATGGAAATCGATGGGAAAACCCACGGGAAGATGGCGCCGGCCGAAGCTGCCAACGTGTTAAAAAACTATGAGTAAGGAAGAATTATGGCGCGGATAAATTCACCCGCTGAATTGGAAGCACTGCGGAAGGAAATCCTTTCGACCCGAGACCCTCAAAAACCGTGCATCACCCTCTGTTCCGGATCGGCTTGCCATGCTACCGGTAGTCGGGAAGTCGCGGCGCGTATTGAAGAAGAGATTGAGAAACAAGGCTTACGGGCCGAGGTGGATCTTCGGAAGACCGGCTGTCACGGTTTTTGTGAGCGGGGCCCCATCATCGTAATTCACCCGGAGGAAATCTGTTATTTCCAAATAAAGCCGGAGGATGTTCCGGAGATTATTTCCCAGACCATCAAGGAGAAAAAGGTCGTCGAGCGTCTGCTCTATACCGACCCTGACACCCAGGAAAAGATTGTCCATGAACAGGATATCCCCTTCTACAAGTACCAGAAGCGCCTGGTCTTCGGTTCCAACGGCAGTGTGGATCCCAAAAATATCGATGACTATCTGGCCATTGGCGGCTATTCCGCCTTGGCCAAGGCCCTTTCCGGGATGACCTCCGATCAGGTGTTGCAGGAAATCAAGAAAGCCAACTTGCGAGGGAGGGGCGGCGGCGGCTTTCCTGCCGGACGGAAGTGGGAAGGATCCCGTAATGCCCCGGAGGAGATCAAATACGTAATCGTCAATGCCGACGAGGGGGACCCGGGGGCCTATATGGACCGGAGCCTGCTCGAGGGGAATCCCCACGCCGTTCTCGAAGGGTTGACCATCGGGGCCTATGCCGTCGGCGCCCACGAGGGCTATATCTACGTTCGACAGGAATACCCTTTGGCCGTGGAAAACGTCTTTCTGGCCATCCAGCAGGCGGAGGAGTACGGCCTGCTGGGCCGGAACATCCTGGGCATCGGGCTTTGATTTCAAGGTGATCGTGCACCAGGGGGCGGGAGCCTTTGTCTGTGGCGAATCAACGGCGCTGATGACGGCCCTGGAAGGCCGGGTCGGAGAGCCCCGACCGAAATATATCCGCTCCAACATCGTCGGCCTCTGGGGTAAACCCAGCGTTTTGAACAATGTGGAGACCTGGGCCAATGTGCCCTTGATCATCGATAAAGGGGCGGACTGGTTTACCCAATATGGTACGGAGAGCAGCAAGGGCACGAAGATTTTCTCCGTGGTCGGCAAGATCACCAATACCGGCCTGGTGGAAGTACCCATGGGCACGCCCCTGCGGGATATTATCTTCAAGATAGGCGGCGGCATTCCGGGCGGCAAGCGCTTCAAAGCCGTACAGACCGGGGGACCGTCGGGCGGCTGCATTCCGGAGGAATTGTTGGATCTGCCGGTCGGTTTTGATGAGCTCACCCAGGTCGGTTCCATGATGGGGTCCGGTGGGATGATTGTGATGGATGAAAATACCTGCATGGTGGATGTTTCCAGGTACTTCATGAACTTCCTCACCGATGAATCCTGCGGCAAATGTGTGCCCTGCCGTGAAGGCTTGCGGCAGATGCTGAAGATTCTCACGAATATCACCCAGGGAAAAGGCAAAGAAGGAGACATCGAGCTCCTGGAAGAGCTATCGGAGACAGCCAATGAAGCCGCCCTTTGTGCTTTGGGCAAGAGCGCTCCGAACCCGTTTCTAAGCACGTTACGCTACTTCAGAGATGAATATGAGGCCCACATCAAGGAGAAAAGGTGCCCGGCCTTGTCCTGCAAGGAGCTGATTGCCTACCATATTGACCCGGCTAAGTGCCAGGCCTGTATGATCTGCCTTAAGAAGTGCCCTTCCGAGGCGATTGTCGGCGGCAAGAACCGGATCCATGTCATTGACCAGGAGAAGTGCACCAAATGCGGAACCTGCTTTGAAGTCTGCCCCCCTCGCTTTCGCTCGGTGAACAAGATTTCCGGCGAGCCTGTGCCGCCCCCTATTCCTGAAGAAGCGAGAACGATAGTCCGGGAGAGTAAGAAAAAATGAGCGAAATCCTATTGCAAATTGACGGAAAAGAAGTCAGCGCCCAGGAAGGGATGACCCTTTTGGAAGCCGCCCGAAGTGCGGGAATTTCGATTCCGACACTTTGTTACCACGAGAAATTAGAACCTTTTGGGGGTTGCCGGCTTTGCATTGTGGAATTGGAGAGTCGCGGCGGGACCCGACTCGTTGTTTCCTGCGTGTACCCGGTGGAAAAAAATTTGGTCGTCAGAACCAGGTCTCCGAAGGTAGATAGAATTCGCAAAATGATCCTGCAGTTATTATTGGCTCATGCTCCCGATGCGTTTGATCTGCAGGATTTAGCTCGAGAGTATGGCGCCGATAAGGACCTCTTTGAAAAAGAGGCCTCCTTTTGCATTCATTGCGGACTGTGTGTGCGCTACTGTGCTGAGGTCAAGAAGAAGAACGCCGTGGGGTTTGTTGACCGAGGCATCAGGAAGGAGATCAGCTTTATTCCGGAGATAGCCTCTAAAGAGTGCTGGAACTGCAAAGAATGTTTTCCGCTGTGCCCTACGGAGGCGGTACAGGCCGCTTACGTTTTGACCAGAGCGCTACAATCTACCCCATCTTCGTTCGAACCCAAGATAGAGGAATAGGCCGCGATAAACCTTCTATAGCCAAAAAACCGGACCGTCCGCCCGCCGTCCCGGATTTTTGCAGACTCCGGCAGGTAATTTCCCTTCGGCTGCACTTCACCTGAGGCGGCTTCCTCCAAACAGATATTTTGTGTTGCCGCCATCACGCCGTTTCCAATGATCGAATTGTTTCAAGAATGGTATAATAACCATCACGAGTACGCCAAAGCCTGGAAGCAGAAAACCGGCGGCAAGATCCTGGGGTATTTTTGCCCCCAGGTGCCGGAGGAAATTTTATACGCCGCCGAAATCCTTCCAGTATGCCTCCCAGTCAGCCACGAACCCCGGACCATGACCGAACAGCATCTGTCCGGTAAAGACTGCCCCTTGTGCCGGGAATGCCTGACCCAGGGACTTCCGGACGGCTACGATTACCTGGACGGGGTCATGATCTCCCCATCCTGCCCGCCTATCCCCGAGGCCATTGCCCCTGGGTTGCTTCATCTCCCTGCGCCCTTTTGCTATTTCCCGTCCTGGCATCCGATTCAGAATCCCCGGACCGGTCCCGGTCTGGCCGCCGAGCTGGCCGAATTCAAGAAATCCGTCGAAGAATGGACCGGCCAAGAGATCACCGACGCCGACCTGGACCGGGGCATCGAGATCCTGAACGAAAGCCGCCGCCTTATGCGCCAGGCCTTTGAAACCCGAAAAAAGGACAACCCGCCTCTGACCGGCCTGGAGGTCATGTACCTGAGGGTCAGCAGTCAATGGATCGACAAACGGCAGCACAACCGGATTCTTGAGGACGTTTTGGAAAAGGAACTGCCCACCCGGGACCTGAGACTGGGAGGTCAGATCCGCCTCATGATCCTGAACAGCGAAGACGGTGATACGGAGTTCGTTAAAATGGTCGAGTCCCTGGACGCCACCTTCGTCATTGACGACCACTGCACCGGCAGCCGTTATTTCTGGAACGAGGTCCTTCCGACTGCCGACCGGCTGACCGCCATCGCCGCTAGCTACGTGGATCGGTTGGCCTACCCCTGCAAAGACTGGCCCCTGAGCCGCCGACTGGATCACCTCCTGAAACGGGTCAAGGACTGGCGGGTCCAGGGGGTTATCATCATCCAGCAGAAGTTTTGCGATCCCCCGGAATCGGATATCCCGTCCCTAAGCCAGGCCCTGGACGGCGTCGGGGTCTCCAGCCTGATCCTGGAACCGGAGCTCTCCCTGAGCCAGTCTAAAATCCGGGTAGCGGCTTTTTTGGAAATGCTTCGTCCGGAAGACCTTTTTTAGTCAACCTGATCCCGATCGGCGAGGATCAACCTGCCGAGCATTGACGCCTTCGTGTAGACACTGGGGATTGAAAAGGCGACGGCCTGATACCACGGAGCGCCCGTCAGGCGTCCTCCTGAAACAAGGGAAGGTAAGCACATCATGATTACAGCGGGGGTTGATGTTGGCGCCAAAACGATCAAGATTGTTATTTTAAAAGACGGCCGGATCATCGGTCGGACCATTAGTCCGGCCGGATATGACCTCAGGGAATCGCTGAAATACGCCTGGACGGAGGCCTTGTCCACGGCCGGCGTTCCAGTGAATCAGATTGACCGGGTTATTTCCACCGGCGCTGGACGCAAGGGTATTACCGAGGCCCACGCCCAAATTACCGAGGTTTCAGCAGCGGCCCATGGGGCCAGCAGGCTGGATCCCAGGATTCGGATGGTTATCGATGTGGGGGCCGAGGAAGCCCGGGCCATCAAAATCGACGCCGCCGGGAATGTGGTGGATTTCGCCGTCAATGAAAAATGTGCCGCCGGGACCGGAGCCTTTACCGAGGCCATGGCGCGGGCTCTGGAAGTAAAAATCGAGGAATTGGGTCCCTTGTCCCTTCAGTCTTCCCAGGTCGTGTCCATGAACGCCCAGTGCGCGGTTTTTGCAGAGTCGGAGCTGGTCACCCTGGTCCACGCCAAGACCCCCAAGCCGGATATAGCCCGGGCCGTCCATGACGCCATCGCCGACCGGATTGTCTCCATGGTCCGCCGGGTGGGCCTTGAAAAAGAGGTGATGCTGATCGGCGGGGTGGCTAGAAATGTTGGCTTCGTGGAATCATTGAAGCGGGAACTGGATACCGAGATCTTCGTCCCGGAAACCCCGGAAACGGTCAGTGCCTACGGTGCGGCCCTGCTGGCCGTCGCCTTATAACAGAACAGGGAGAAACCGACTATGGCTGAGTTCTGGAGATGGACTGAATCCCGGTGGACCGCACCGGAGAAGGACTGGGAGAAGGCTACGCTCATCACCGCCGGAGTCGATGTGGGGTCTGTGAGTTCTCAAGCGGTGGTCATGACCGACGGCGGATTGTATTGCTACGCCAATATGCGCACCGGCTCCGACAGCCCCAACAGCGCCATCAAGGCCATGAACTGGGCGCTGGAGGGGACCGGTCTGAATTTAGGCAAAATTCATTATACCGTGGGAACCGGCTACGGCCGGGTCAACGTTCCTTTTGCTCAACGAGCCATTACGGAAATCGCCTGCCACGGGCGGGGCGCCAGTTTTATGTACGGTCCCACGGTCCGTACCGTGCTGGACATGGGCGGTCAGGATTGCAAGGCCATCCATATTAATGAAAAAGGGAAGGTGACCAATTTCCTGATGAATGACAAGTGCGCCGCCGGTACCGGGCGGGGCATGGAAGTTTTTGCCGACCTGCTCGGCGTATCCATCAACGACATGGGAGAACTTTCTCTGTTAGTGGAGGAAGAGCCGCCCCCGGTCAGCAGCACCTGCGTGGTCTTCGCCAAATCCGAGGCCTCGGGCCTTCTGCAGGAAGGCTGGCCCAAGGAAAAGGTCATCGCCGCTTATACCTCGGCCATGGCCCACCGAGTGGCCACCCTGTTGAAACGGATCGGCCTGGAGCCGGATTTCGCCATCACCGGGGGTATTGCCAAAAATATCGGGGTCGTTTCCCGGCTGGAAAAAGAATTAGGCCTCAAGGCCCTAGAGCCCATCTACGATACTCAGATCGCGGGGGCCGTGGGCGCCGCCCTGTTGGCCAAGGCGCTGGCCGAAAAAGTCAACTAGGAGATTCAATGGGCCGACATCAGGAATTGGAAAAAGAAGGCTGGGTCAAACAGTTTTCCGCCGATGAACCCCGATTGAGTGAAGCGGTGGAGGAATACCGGGAACTGGGTTTCGAGGTCCATTTGGAGCCTCTGGATCCCTTGGAGATGGCTGGGGAGTGCACCAGTTGCTTCCTGGCCTCCTGCAATAGAACCAAAGTAATTTATACCCGAAGAAATCATTGAACCACCTCACGGGTGTTGGACTCAAAAAAAGTCACCCCGCCTCTCATGGGCGAAGAGTGAAACGACGAAGGTATCTCGCATTGACAAACATCTTGACCAAAACTCCATTTTCATTATATTATTATAAGTTAAATATTTCGTAAGGAGCTTATCGATGGCTAGTGGAACCGAACCGCAAAAATTTTCCGGGGCTTCCAAATATGTCCTGGACGAAGAATTGGCCAAGATTGTCAACATCTCCATGTCGCTGGAGATGCCGCTGTTATTGAAGGGTGAGCCGGGGACCGGCAAAACCATGCTGGCCTACGCCATTTCCGAGGCCCTGAAGATGCGCTTGATCGTGCTCAACGTTAAATCAAGCATGAAGTTGATTGACGCGCTTTATCAATACGACACCCTGACCCGTTTAAACGACAGCCGTTTCGGCGATTCCCATCGGGAGGTAAGCAATATTGAAGAATATATCAAAATGGGAAAGATCGGGCAGTCCTTTGTGACCGATAAAAAGGTGGTCCTGTTGATCGATGAAATCGACAAGGCCGATACGGATTTCCAGGATGATATGCTCGATGTATTGGACCAGATGGAGTTCGACATCATCGAAATCGACAAGACCGTCAAGGCCAAACACCGCCCGGTGATCGTGATCACCTCCAATGCCAAGAAAGACCTTTCCGATCCCTTCCTGGGCCGCTGCAACTTCCACCACATCGCTTTCCCGGAACCGGACATGATGCGCCGGATCATCCAGGTCCATTTCCCGGACGTCAGCCGTGACCTGTTGGACAGCACCGTTCAGGCTTTCTACCGGCTGCGCGAAATCCGGGGTATCGAAAAAAAACCGGCCACCCGGGAACTGATCAACTGGATTCGGGCACTGCGCTCCGACCCGGATTTTCGTCCCAAGGATCTGGTCAAAGGCGACGTCCCTTACCTGGGAGTGTTGTTCAAAAAAAGCCCCGACTACGCGGTCGCCCAAAAAGGGGTGACGCGTTTCAAAATATAGCTAAACTTGTTCTGATTTCGTCTTCGAATTTCGGATTTTGGGATTGTAACTAGTAAGGGACGCCATGTTCGTACGTTTTTTCTATTTTTTGAGGGAGGCCGGGATCCCGGTGAGTCCCACGGCCTTCCTGAAATTGCAGCGGGCTTTAAGCCAGGGGCTGATTAATTCTCTGGATGATTTTTATATCGGGGCCCGAACGCTGCTGATCAAAAGTGAACGGTACTTCGATCTCTACGACCGCGCCTTTGCCCACCATTTCCGGGGCCTGGAATTTTCCTCTCCTGAGGATTTCGAGCTTTCGGAAGTGGCCCGCTCCCTGCTGGAAGAATGGCTAAAAGACCCTCGGGAACTGGCCGATTTTTTAGGAATCGACGAGGATCAACTAAAAAAACTGACTCCCGAAGAACTGCTGAAATATTTTATGGACCGTTTAAAGGAACAGAACGAGGCGCATCACGGGGGCAGCAAATGGATTGGCACGGGGGGAACCTCGCCGGTAGGCCATTCGGGATTCCACCCCGGCGGGATGCGGGTAGGGGGCATGTCGCGCAACAAGTCGGCCGTCAAGGTGGCCATGGAGCGGCGCTATAAAGATTACTCCCAGGAAGGCCCTTTGACCCAGACCCAGATCGGCGAGGCGTTGAAACGGTTGCGGAACATGATCCCCACCGGTCCCAAGGACCGGGTCAATGTGGACAAGACGATCTACCAGACCATGAAAAACGCCGGGGAGATAGAAATCATCTTCGACCGCAGTTTAAAGGACCGCTTGAAGGTCATCTTGGCGGTGGACAACGGCGGCTGGTCCATGGATCCGTATATCGAGCTTTGCCAGACCCTGTTTAATTACGCCCGAGCCCAATTCAAGGACCTAAAGACCTTTTTCTTCCACAACACCATTTATGATTACTTGTGGGAAGATCCATCCCGCCGGACCAAACCTTTCCCGGTGGAACAGTTGGTCCGTCTGGATCCGGAAACCCGGTTCGTCATCGTCGGGGACGCCAGCATGGCCCCCTACGAGTTGCTGGGTATGGACGGGTCGATTTATGTGGGGGACCGATCAGGGAAACCGAGCTTCGAACGTCTGAAGTTTATCGCTCAGACCTTTCAGCGCTCGGTCTGGATCAATCCGGTCATGGCCGATCGCTGGCCCTACACCCACACCATCCTGCAGATTCGAGAAATTTTCCCCATGTTCGAACTGACCCTCGACGGTCTGGAAAAGGCCGTGACCCACATGATGAGCAAGCACTAGCCAAAAATTTCTGCCTCAAGCGAATCGGAGGATCTCCTCGGTAGGAACGCGACTGCTCCGGAACAAGCTGGCCGGCGCAGTCGGGTGCGGAGTTCCAATGGCGATTCCGATCACGACCTTCTTTTCACCAGGGATGCCCAGCACGCTTTTGACGATGTCAGGAAAATGCATGGACGCTGCGAGATAGATGGTTCCTAAACCTTCCTGCACGGCGGCGTAACAAATGCTCGTTCCGATAGACCCGATATCGAGGCACGCGTAGGGTTCGTTCAGCGCCCCGTCGATGAGGAGGTAAACCACCGCGGGTGCCCCGAAGAATCGGTACATGTTCAGGTAGTGCTGCACGCGCCCCTGTTTGTCATCGCGGGCGATGCCCATGAAGGCCAGCAATTCTTTTCCCAGCCCCCTATAGCGATTTTGGTTAACTTCCGGGAAGTTCAAGGGAATCGCCAGGTCGGGACGAGGTGGGGTCCCCTTCTTCCCTTCTGCCTCGAAGGCTTCGGCCAGATGTCTGGCCTTATCCCCGTCGGCAACGACAACCTCCCAGGGCTGGGTATTGCCCCACGAGGGAGCCCACCGCGCCAGATCGACGATGCGCGTGATGGTATCGCGGGGAACAGGATCGGGAAGAAATAAACGAACGCTTCGCCGTCCGCGGACTACTTCGCTAAATTCCATAGGGCCACCTCCTGTTAATAGAAAATCTTAGAATAGGGAAATTGACGCTGTCAAGCTAAATAGGTGGGCGGGGATGCCCCGCCCGTGAGGGAAAGGAGGATGGTTGGGAGAGATAAAGAGAGAATGGGTTATTGATTAGACGTTGCCATCCTCTGGGGGGATTATGGCCGCCGAGATCCGGCGCTCACGAAGGCCCGATTTCAGACTGAGCCGTTTTCTATTGCAACCACCCACCCCAAAGAGCGAACAACTATATTTTTGAGATTAATTTCCTCCCTAGGGCATCACCGGGGGATGCGGCCAATAGTTCTGTTTTTTCCCCGGAACATCGGAACCACCGCCGGGACCTCCAACCAAAGGTGTTAGTTCAGATCTTTGGCTGGTCTGTGGGTAGTAGTACACACACCCACCACTCAGCAGACCAACTCCTAAACAGAACAAGGCCACCACGGTCATCCAGATTTTGTTTTTCATTGGTTCCACCTCTTCTTGCTTCAACTTAGACTACTTTTTCTTTGGCTTATTTGTTTAAAGATAATTCGCTATCTCCAAAGTGTCAACCAGACCCCTCCCGTTTTTTCCGGAAAATAACTTGATCCAAAAGAAAACGAGGTGGGCGGGGGAGGCCCCGCCCAGGGAGGAAGGAGAAGGAAGGGAAACGATTTAACGGTAATAATAATATCTTGAAGGCGGCGGTGGGGCGTAGTATCCACGCCGGGGGGGCGGAGGATAATAGCCGCCGTCATATTGGTTGGAAGGAGGATAATAGCCCTGTTGGGGAGGTTGGTTATACCCCTGAGAGGAACCGGCAATATCCCCTAGTCCTCCTCCGAGAACAGCCCCTAATCCGCCGCCTATCGCGGCGCCTCTAAGCGGATTTCCCCGATCAATCAGCGCACCGGAAACCCCGCCCACAACCGCGCCCAGACCCGCTCCTTGGACCCCTTGCGGAGTAGCGCAACCGGAAGAGAGAACAAGCAACCCCAACAATATCAAGCATGCAACAGCCCCCACCATTCGCTCTTTCATATCGTTCCCCCTTTTTGATTTCTCTGTTCATCTTTTACCTAATTGGACTCTCCTTACGAAAATAGGTTAAATGGCGTCCTTTCCCCTGGAATCTTCCTTGATGTGCAATCGCCAAAATCCGTATTTCGTATTGGCTCATTGGAAACGAAGGCGGAGTCGGAAGATCCCATTGAACCTTTCGGAAGTTTATGAGAGAATGTTTCTTCGTCTTTTGATCACCTTCATCCACAGGAGAAGAAACATGAAAATAGGCTTCATTGGTTTGGGCCATTTGGGAAAAGCTATCGCCCGGCGGTTGATCTCCGAGGGGCTGGAACTGATGGTTTGGAATCGAACCACGGGAAAGGCTACCGACCTGGGGGTGCCGGTCGCCGAATCTCCGGCCCAGTTAATTCAAAAAGTCGATACCCTGATAATCAATCTTTTTGACAGCCGGGCGGTCAAGTCGGTATTCTTTAAAAAAGACGGCCTCATCCAGGGAGGGCTACCCGGCAAGACCATCGTGGATACCTCCACCAACCACTTCGAGGAGGTCCTTTTTTTCCACGATATCCTAAAAAGCCAGGGGGGGTATTACTTAGAAGCACCGGTCTTGGGAAGCGTGGTCCCCGCTTCTCAGGGGGCCTTGGTTTCTCTGGTCAGCGGCGACAAGAAGGTTTATGAGGACACCCGATTCATCCTCGAAAAAATGAGCCGGAAGATCTTTTACCTGGAGGAACCCGGGTCGGCCACCAGGATGAAGCTGATCAATAATCTGCTATTGGGGACCTTCATGGCGGCCATCGCCGAAGCCCTGGTGTTGGGTGAAGCCTCCGGATTGAGCAAGAAAAAAGCCCTCGAAATCCTGAACGAAGGGGCCGGTCAATCCATGGTCCTAAACGCCAAGCGCGACAAACTCCTGACCGAAGATTTTACCCCTCATTTTTCCTCCGCCCTGATGTACAAGGACCTCCATTACCTCCAGGACCTGGCCCGAAGCGTTAGAAAATCATGCTTTCTTACCGGCGTGACTAAAGAACTTTTCGGCTTATCCTTTTCCAAGAACCAGGATGCGCTGGACATCTCAGCCATCTATCAAATACTCAAAAAAATTTAGGGGAACCCCATGGAAATGGAATCCATCGATTGGATCAAGGAATTCCCGGGTGCCATTACGGTCTGCGACACCCAAGGGACCATTCTATCCATGAATGATCAAGCCGCTGCGGTTTACCAAGGCCGGGGTGGTCGCCGTTTGATCGGGTCCAATCTCCTGGATTGCCACCCGGAGCCGGCCCGGTCCAAGTTGGTCCGGATGATGGAAAATTTCCAGTCCAAGGTCTATACCATTGAAAAGAAAAGGCCGACATCGGTTGATCTACCACACCCCCTGGTACCAGGATGGCCGTTATGCCGGTTTTATGGAACTTGCCCTGGAAATCCCGGATCCGATGCCCCATTTCGTGCGGGAGGGATAATCATGGATTGGAAGGCCATTGAGCGAGAAGCAACCGATCTGCTTTCGGAATACATTCGGATTGATACGACCAACCCGCCGGGTAACGAGCGGAAGGCTATTGAGTTTCTAAGTCGGTTCCTCAAGCAGGAGGGACTTCCCGCAGTTATTCTGGGGGCCGATTCGGAACGCCCCAACCTGATCAGCCGAAATTCCTCAGCCAGGGACCCCCGGGGTTTAATGCTGTTGCACCACTGTGACGTGGTGGGCGCCGATCCCCGGGAATGGACGATGCCGCCTTTCGGGGGAACGGTCAAAGACGGGTTTATCTACGGCCGGGGCGCCCTGGATATGAAAGGGATGGGGGTCATGGAATTGATGGCCTTTGTGCTGGCAAAACGGGAAAAACTGCCCCTGCATAAGGATCTTTTGCTGGTTGTTTGCTGCGATGAAGAGACCGGAAGCCAACATGGAGCTGAATATCTCGCTAAAAACCATCCCCTGGAACTGGAAGCCTCGTGGGTTTTGAACGAAGGCGGCTCCGGATGGAAAATGGGTGATTGGGAGTCGGTCCTCCTGGGACTTGGCGAGAAAGGCCCCCTGTGGCTCCGGTTGACCGCCGAAGGAAAAGCGGGGCACGGTTCCGTTCCTCACGGTCAGAACCCTTGCGAACTCCTGGCGGAAGGACTGACGGCCCTAAAGGCCGTCCAGCGTCCCCTCCGGGTTCTCCCTGAAATGAAAACCCTCTTGGAGAATATGGGCTTGGCCGACATCACCCCGGAGGATTTGGCCGGTCATCCCCTCCTGCAGATCCCGCATCTGCGGGCCATGTTCCAGGATACCTTGAGCGTCACCATGCTCCAGGCCGGTTTTAAACCCAATGTGATCCCCGGCCGGGCCGAAGCCACTTTGGACATACGGGTCCTGCCGGACCGTTCCGTAAAGGAAGTAGTATCCGAAATCAGGCAAAACTTGCCCGCCGGCCCTTTCTCCCTCGAGGTTATCCAATCGATCGAGGCCTCTCTCTCACCCACAGAAAACGATTTCTTTCAATGCCTGAAAAAAACCGCCGAGCAATTTTTCCCCCAGGCCTTATTCCTGCCCGGAGTTTTTCCGGGATTTACCGACTCCCGTTGTTTTCGTCAACTGGGCATGACCTGCTACGGCTGGATTCCGGCTATGCTGGAGTCCGATGATATCGGGCGCATTCACGGGGTGGATGAGCGGATTCGTATTCAGGATTTAGTGACCGGCATCCGGGTGATTTTCGAAATAATCCAAAGGATGGCGGGAGAAGGAGGAACCATGAATAGTGAGTAAAAGGACTACTTCCTGTAGTCCTCCAAATTCAATTTCTAAAAAACCGGAAGAGTACAAACGCAAGTCAGCGAAGATCCCTCTCCAAATTAGTGGTTCCAGCCTAACGAAAAACATCCTATTTAGTATTCCCAAAAATATGTATAATGTGGTCCATTCAAAGGCCAGATCAGCAAGGTACCGGGGAGGTTAGATTATGCGTCAGATATGGGCCGCGACTTATCTTTCGATATTCCTTCTGGTGGGCTTGGCTAACGCGGCTGACCAAGCGCAAAAGGAGGAAGTCAAGGGCAAGGCGGAGGTATTAGAGGACAAGGCCTCGGCCAAGGGCAGTAAGGCGCTACCCACTCCGACCGAGAAAATCAGTAAGCCCCAAGCACAGTCGGTCGATCCGACCGGCGAAGAACCCTTGGAAGATGCGATCACCTGTCTTGCCCGCTCCATTTACTGGGAGGCCAATCGCAAGGATGATGCCGAGATGGAAGCCATCGCCAATGTCGTTATGAACCGGCTTGGCCATGAGGGCTTCCCACAGACCATCTGTGGAGTTGTCAAGCAAGGCCACGAACAGGGTGCCTGCCAGTTCTCATGGTGGTGCGATGGCCATTCGGATGACGCAAAGGAGGATGAGCCGTACTCGCACGCCAAGGAAATCGCCCGCAAGGCCCTCAACCGGCAACTCAAGGACCGAAGCGATGGAGCTTTGTATTTCCACAATCGGAAAGTAACCCCAAACTGGTCCAACAAATATATCAGGACGGTCGAGGTCGGTGAGCACGTCTTCTACAAGCCGGCTGGCGGCAAGGCCAAATAGGCTCTATCGGTTGACATCGGCAAGACTTCGATACCAACCCAGGGTAGATATTCTTTTCATTTTTTAAACCGGTCCCTCCATCCTTTTTATCTCGGCTTCTTCCTGAAGTCTTGTTTTTGACGATTCGGCAATTCTCGAAGATTTCAAACGAAATTCAACAGACGCTTCACAAAAAAGTCTCATTATTCTCTTGACAATTCTAATTTATGGTCTCATAATCCTACAACTAAGTAAAGTATTCTGATAAATAAAATTAAATAAATTGAACTTCCCAACATAACCCCAACCTCTTTGGAGCGGGAAATGAAGTGGGAATTGAAGTTCCCGATTTGAATCCTCCATAGGGGATCAAACCCTTGTGGAGGATTTTTTCGTTTGGCGGTCATTTGATTTTTTTGAAGGAAGAATGATTTGCTTGGATTCTGAATTTATGAATAACTAATTGATTTTCAATTTCGTTCAAAATGACCGCTGATTTCTGGAGAACTGACCAGTGATCGGAGCCTATCGACGCAGGTGGAATCTGAGGAGATTTGTAGACCACGGGTCGTCAATCCAGAGAAAAATAGTTTTCGTTTACATCCCTAAAATTCATTGAGCTCGGGAATTGTACAGAGACTTCAGAATAACTTGATGGCACAGATGGGAACAATCTCTTTCTATCCGTAAAACTGCTTAATAATCGGAGGCCGTGTAGTGCCGCCAATTTAGACAAAGTCAGGAGGTTAACTAGATGAGTGACAACCAAAAAACCTTAATCAAACCTTACGAGATTGAGAGGGTGTGTAAACCCAGTATAAACATCGAACAATTGGTCTTAAAGGAGGTGGACAACACTGAGAGCGTATATACACGCACATCAATAAAGCTGAAGGATGCTGGCCTTCCTGCGCTGCCTTCGGTCAGAACTGGAGTGGAACAAGAGCCGGGCATTGATATTGTATATTGGGATCTTTTCCTGATGCTTAAGTATCGACAGGACTGGCGGCCGTCTGGCTACGGGTTAGGTGACTTGATCTACACGATGTCGTTGCTGCCCAATGAGGAACTAACCTTAGAAGTAAAGACCTGGGAGACAGAAAAACGGTTGGAGGAGGTCCAACAAGGTGTAGATACAAAAAATACCAGCGACATCAAACAAACTTCCTCGACTTCATCGGACGTTACCAACAAGGCTGAGACTAAAGAGAAGACATATGTGGATGCCAAAGCTGGTTATTCCGGCTTCGGTTTCTCTGCGTCTGTTTCAGCCGGCTGGTCTCAGGACGTCGACACCATGAACCAGCAGATCGCTAAACAGTCTCAAGAACGAACGCAGAGTGCAACTAATGAGCAAAAGGCAAGTAGTCAGGTGAAGATGGCATTATCGCGTGAAAGCGGGTCCGAATCCAAGACTACCCGCAAGATTAAGAATATTAATCAAGCTCATACACTCAATGTGAATTTCTTTGGCGTTCTAAAGGAATACGAAGTTTCATTAACCCTATACGATGTGTCGCTCGTTCTCCTAAGTAAAAAGGTATTCATTGATAACCCTGTATCTTCTGAAGTTGCAGGTCATAGTTTCGCAGCATTGGATGGTAGCGGACAGATTATAACTTGGGGGCAATTGATCTATTCTATTCAAGACTCTAATTGGGTTAGTAAATTTACGGCAATTAATGGGATAAGTCCTATTCAAGTTCTGCGAGAAGCCTGGAGTCTACCTCTTAAGGAAGGAGCGCTTGGAATTCGCGACTGGTGGAAGGTCGATCCAATAACCGAACAGGAACGCATAAACTTCCAAACCACAATGCTGCAGTATTTACGTCCAACATCGGGTTGGGTTGAACCTGACGAGAACGGGACACTTCGCTGGGCCTACGAAGTGATCCCGGGCCAAGAGGTCGCGTTGCTGAAGTATTTGTATCAGTTTGTGCCATTTAGTCTGATGCAGGTGGTAGGAATTCTTACTTTTAAGGGATTAAGAATCCTAAGCAAGCGCTGAATGCCGTCATTGCTTCCAAGCCAGACGGAATAATGGCTGTCAAAGTACCAGCTTCCACAATGATTCGTGCTGAAGGGCCGTTTAAAGGGGTGGCGATTAACAAGTACAAAGAGGAGATCCTTCCCGGGTGGGTACAACATATCGTAGATCAACTCGCAAACGCCAAGAAAAACAAAGGGATAGTAAGAGTAGATGAAAAGGACCATTATACGGTATCTCTCTATACCCAAGGGGTTTATGCTGATCTCGCATTAGGCATTTGCTCTGGAGCCGAAGATTATTATGAGATTCAGCGCCAGTTCGACCTAGAGTCCAAAAAGCTAGAAAATGAGAAGCTAAAGTTGGAAATCGAAAAGCTCAAGCTTATGAACAAGAAACTGGAACAGGAACCGTCCGGGAGCAACATTGTTATTCAAAACCCGCCGGATACATCTTCGGTCCAGGTGAACCTGAATGCGCCAACCAGCGAAAAAGACGCGACAGTTAGCTTTGTAAAAAAGCAGCCCTAGAAGCCGTCGAGGCCTTGAAACCTAAAGGACCGTTTTCCCGGTGATCCGCCTACTTGACTTCATATTTGAGTGCCGGAAGGAGGAGAGCCTGTGGCCATAAAGTACCTGGTAGACCTGATCAAGCAGGCAACGTGGAAGGATTGCTGGTATACAGCCATCTTAATGCTTGTCAGGTACAAGCGCTTTCTACTGAACTTGAAGTACGGGGGTGGCAATGTGTTATGGGAGCCCTGGCAGGACATTGATAGCAATAAGGCTAGCAAGGAACTTAAAGGGTTATATAAGAAGGGAGATGTTCCCGACTTTGTCTATAAGTATAAATTCCTGTCTAGATATATATCAAAGCCACTCCCGAAATTTCGAAAAAGTACTTACTGAGTGTGGACCGTTCGTTTACGTGGGAACTCTTCCAGGTACCATAGCGGGTGTAGGCGAGCCCTTCCAACACACAGTGGTCATTACTGGAATCGATATGCGGGAAGAGCTATATTGGTTGTTATACAATGATCCTGATGGCCCGCGCCGATTGGAAAAAGAATTTTATGACTTCTTAAACGGTCATGTGCCGGCACTGATTCAAGGTGAAAAAACACTTGTCATTTATTTGTAAGGTCTCAGAATACCCTCTACACATTGATTTGCTGCCCAACTTGCGGTTGCATATAAATGTTTGGTTCCCTTATTTTCCAGTCGAGGGACTTTGGGGACGGTACCAATTTAAACAACATGGATGGGGAAAAGGATTGGGCGGATAGAGAGGTGATGTCCAACCAGTCGTTCCAGCGCCCAAGCCGCTGAACACATCGTTACCCTCCCTTTCAATCGGTAATTGATGAATTTCAAGAAGTTCTAGATTGAATAGTTAGTAGGTGTAATCAGTATCAGGAAGATATTTTATAGGTTTTTGAAGTTCAGAGCCGCTTCTCAGTTCTAATAATGAGGAGTAGATTTAAAGAAGAGGTTTCCCCACAAAGAACAGGCGCCAGTCGGACCGACTGCTGTTTAGGAGAATTTAGGATTTTCGCACAAAAACCCTTTTCAGGCAAAGGCCCAGGCCGGAATGGCGTAGGTATTGTCCTCAAGGGCCATAAAATCGCCTCGATAGACAACCAGCGAAAAAGGGATCTCCAGATTTTTCCCCCGGTGATTTTCCTTAAACATCCGGATGGCATGGAGATACTTTTTATCCCAGGTAGAGGAATACTTGATTTCCACCGGAATGGTCAGGCCCTGCGTGCTGATCACCAGGTCTATTTCAGAGATCGAACTTTTCTCCCAGAAGGTAAACGTGACCGGCTTTTCCCGGTTGGCTCCCCATTTGAGGAAATCGCTGATCATCAGGTTTTCAAAATAATGACCGCTTTCCCCGCCGGCTTCCAACAGCCGCCGGTCCTTAAACCCGGACAAGGCCCAGGAAAGGGCATTGTCGAAAAAATAGACTTTCTTGGATTTTTTAATCCGGGTGGCCAGGTTCAGGAAAAACGGAGCTAACAAAAAGCCGATCAGGCTTTCCTGCCAGACCGTTACATATTTTTTAGCGGTTATCTGGTTTACCCCGGAATCAGCCGCCAGGGCGTGAAAATCCATGAGCCCCCCCACCCGGGCGGCCAGTTGGGCCACTACCCGGCGATAGCCCTCGATGTTTCCAATATCCTTCAGGCTGCGCATATCCCGTTCCACATAGGTGTCAATATAGTCGTTCAGCCAGCGGGGAATATCCGCCTCCTCTATCCGGGAAAAGGTCGGTGGGAAAAGGCTCCGGGTCAGCAGACGGTCAACCAACTTTTTCTTCTTGCCGCTTTTCGGCCGGCGTTTTTCGATCAAGCGGCTGATTTTATTCCGGGAGAAGGTCCCCGAAAAAATCAGGTCGTACAGAGTATTCGAACCATCCTCTTCATCCAGGCCTTCGTAAAAGGCCGCCTCGCTCAGGGTAAACGGATAGATCTTCAAGAACTGAATACGGCCGGCCAGGGTCTCGGCCGTCTTGTCCAACAGTTCCAGACTGGAAGATCCGGTGAGAATTATCTTCAGATCCCGGGAGTATCGGTCGCTAAGCATTTTAACGATTTCAAAAATCAGGGGCAGCTTTTGGGCCTCATCAACGAACAGATAAAAGCGTTCTTTCAATTGTTCCAGTTTGAAACCCAAGGTTTCCTCTATTCGTTCCGTTAGATAGGTTTCCCGGCCGGCGACCCGGTCTCGCTCAAACGAGGAGTCCAGGTTCAGATAGAATTTCCGTTCAGGCGGGATACCCTCCAGAAAATTATTAACCGTCGTGGTCTTGCCGGTTTGTCTGGGACCGAGAAGAACGGTGATCAGGGGACCGGCCAAGGAGCGCCGAAAATAAGGATCGTAAATCCGAGGGATAATTTTCATGGAATTAGTATAATTGTAATTTAATAATTGTCAAGCAATAATTTAATTACAATTTAATAATTACATGATGCTGCTGGATCCCGTCCATGATCTCCGCAGGCGGAGAACCTCGCTTCTTTGATCGGTTACGAGATCCTTCCCTTCGTTCAGGATGACCCAAAACGACCTTCTGCTCTAACGATCTTCCAGGCCAGGCCCAGCCATAACAGGGCTGCCAGCAATAAAAAGAAAGGCAGAATGAGCAGCCCGCTTCGTAAATCATTCCCCCAGTGGTCGGCCAGGCGACCGACGATCTCCGGGGACCACAGGTCGCCAAAGAGATGGATCAAAAAAATCGAAAGAGCCATGGCGCTGGACCGTACATTAATCGGTACTGTTTCCAGGATTAAGGTGTTTACCGGCCCCGTGCAGAGAAACAGGAGAAAGATGGAGAATCCCAGAAGAAACATGGTCAAGGTGACCGTGGAAGAAATCAAGGCCAGGAAGGAGGTAGGTACCGCCAGAACAACCGCGCAGCCTAACATCCAGGCGTAACCGGCGGGATTGCGTTGCTGCCACCGGGTCGCCGTAAAACCTCCCAATAAGGTCCCGACTAGTCCGGAGAATATGATCACCCCGCCCATGAAACTGCCGGCCCGATCGGTCGGCAGGTGGTGAACCCTCTCCAGGAAAGTGGGTCCCCAGAAGGCGAAGGCCCCCAGTGCGAACGTATAGGCCACGTAGCCCCAGACCACCAGATTGTACCGGCCATTTTTAAAAAGCCGAAACACATCCCTGATACCGGGCTTGGTCAAGGTCTGCTCATCCTCGGTCTCCGCTTCTCCCCGCTTCGGCTCCCGGAAGGGGAGCAACACAAAGGCCAGCAGCAGTCCCGGGGCGCCGGCCCAGAAAAATGCGTAGCGCCACCCCCAGTGAGCCGCGATGGCCCCTCCAAGAATAAACCCGAGGGCGGTCCCTACCGGAATAGCCAGATAAAAAACAGTCAAGGCGTTGTTGCGCTGTTTCGGCCCGTAACTGTCTGAAATCAGACTGGGGCTGACACTGGCGTAGCCGGCTTCGCCCACCCCTACCAGGACTCGAAATAAGATTAGCTGCCCGAAACCGGTAGCCCATCCGGTCAGCACGGTGCCCAGACTCCAAACGAAAATTCCCGTGGTGATCAAGCCTTTGCGAGAAATTCGATCCCCCAGATAGCCGAAGAGCGGAGAAGTAAAAAAATAGCCGATCATGAAGGTGGTAAAGATGCGTCCCGATTCGCCGTAACTCAAGCCGAACTCGGCCGCCAGCGGCGTCCGCACCGCGCTTAGCACATACCGATCCAGATAATTGAAAAGATTGAGACCGGTGAGTACGAACAGCAACCAGAACGGGGTGATCTTTTTGTTCACTTGATTTAAAATACCTCCGGGATTCGCCACTCCGACTCGAGGCTAGGCGGTTGACTCATGATAGCCTCACCTGAGGAAATGGCCGAACAGATCGGCTTTTTGGTGACGGTCCACCAAGCCAAGGTATAACAGGAAAATGGACGGAAAGACAGAAAAAGAGGACCCAATTTGTCTTATCGAAGGTTGACGATTTCCCCTCAAAGGCGTATAAACGATTGTCCCAGACTATTAACTAAGTAGGGAGGAGTCTTTCATTCGTGAGAAAAAGGAATTTTGGCCTTATCTGGTTATTAATGCTCAGCACCTGTCTGGGGACATCCTCGTTTTCCTGGGCGGTCCCTTTATCGTTGGATCAGAACATCCGGGCTATTTTGGCCGACCGGTCCAGAACAGGTGAAGGGTTTGATTTTGTGGTAATCGGGGACAGCCGAGACGGTGAGGAAATATATGCCCGCCTCTTAAATCGAGCCAAAGCCTTGAAACCTCTTTTTATCCTCAACACCGGGGATTTTGTCCGGGAAGGCCAAGCCTTTGAATATGAAAACTATAAGAGACAAATCGCTTCGAGGGATATCCCCATTCTGCATATACCGGGAAACCACGATGTTCGCTATGGACCGGAGGCCTATCGCCAGTATGTGGGTGAGCTCAACTGGTATTTTGATTGGGAGGATATCCGGATAATCGGTCTGGACAATGCTACGGGAAAGTTCACCGCCGAGGCCGTTGCCTTTGCCCGAAAGACCCTGACCGACCGGAAAATATGCCTGCTCGCCTTTCACACCCCCCCGGCGATAGGACGATGGGCCGTCCACGCCATGATTACCGATCAACAGGGTGGACGTGGGGGCGAGATGCTGGCGTTAATCAAAGCCGCCAAAGTGCCCCTGGTTTTTCTGGGGCACATTCATCTCTACGATGAAATGGAAATGGACGGCACCCGATACATCATCAGCGCCGGAGGAGGAGCAAAACTCTACGACAAATATAGTTTTGGAAAACCGGAAAATGGCTTTGTCCTGGTAAAGGTCAGGCCTCAGGGGATTACCCATCGGTGGGTGGCATTGGACTAATTTCAGGAAGGTTCCCTCGTGCCGGTTATCACCTTAAGTACCGATTTTGGCTGGGACGATCCTTACCTGGGGATCATGAAGGGCGTCATCCTGGGTATCAACCCTCGGGTGACGCTGGTGGATATCACCCACGGCCTTTCCCCTCACCGACTGTTGGAAGCGGCTTTCAAGCTGGGGACGACAGCCGAGTACTTTCCTAAGGGGACCATCCACCTGGCCGTGGTCGACCCCGGCGTGGGCGGCGTCCGACGGCCGATCATGATCAAAACCCAAGACCACATCTGGATCGGCCCCGACAACGGCCTTTTCACCCGGATAGTGCAGCTCTTTCCGGGTTTCCGGGTCTTTCATCTCAATAACCCGAAATACTTTCTAAACCCGGTTTCCCACACCTTTCATGGCCGGGATATCTTTGCCCCGGTCGCCGCGCATGTGAGTCATGGCATTTCTTTAGCCGCTTTAGGAAATCTGATTTCCGATCCCGTCCTCCTGGACCTGCCCGAAGCGACAGCCCAAAAGGACTCCCTCATTGGACAGGTGCTCTATGCTGACCGTTTCGGCAATCTCATCACCAACCTGAATCGCGAGTTGGTCAAGCCTTATGGGGATCTTCCGGACTTGTTAATTCGGATAGGGTCCCTTCGGCTTCGCGGTCTCCGAATAAGCTACGCCCAGGCCAAGCCTGGTGAGCTCCTGGCGCTTTTCGGCAGCAACGACAGCCTGGAAATTGCCTGCAACCTGGGAAGCGCCGCCGAGATGGTGGGATATGTTCCGGGGAAGTTCCTGAAGGTAATAGTCAATACCGGTGGCAGGGGAAATACCTAGGCCCATCGTTCACAGCCGGGGGCGGCTGTGCCACAGATAGCCCGGAAAATAATCCTCATCCGGTTGAATTATTAATCGATCTACCTATTTTTTATTCTTCCCTCTTCCATCTTCCTTCTCCGGGCGCTTCGCGCCCTTCAGGGCCTGCCGGATACTCCGGATGAAGGGCGGCCTTAACAGGCCTTGCTCGGTAATAATTCCGGTAATATAGTTATGGGGGGTGACGTCAAAAGCGGGGTTCAGAACGCTGATCCCCTTCGGGGCGATCCGTAAATCCCGCCAGTGGGTAACTTCCCGCGGATCCCGTTCTTCAATGGGGATCGCCTCGCCGCTTTTTATGCGAGGATCGATGGTGGAGCAGGGAGCCGCCACATAGAAGGGAATCCCGTGAGCCTTGGCCAAAACCGCTACCGAGTAGGTTCCGATTTTGTTGGCCGCGTCCCCGTTGGCGGCGATGCGGTCCGCTCCCACGATCACCCGATCGATCATCCCCTTTTTCATAAAATAACCGGCCATGTTGTCGGTGATCAGGGTGACGGGAATGCGGTCCCGGGCCAGTTCCCAGGCGGTTAGCCGGGTTCCCTGTAGGAAGGGTCGGGTTTCGTCCGCGAAAACCCGGACTTTTTTCCCGGCCGTCTTGGCGGCCCGGATCACTCCCAAGGCCGTGCCGTAGCCGCCGGTGGCTAGGGCCCCGGCATTGCAATGGGTCAAAATGGTATCCCCGTCCCGGATCACTTCCTGTCCGACCCCGCCCATCTTTTTGTTGATGGCCACATCTTCGGCTAGCATCCGGCGGGCTTCTCGAATCAAGGCGGTTTTAACCGCCTTCCCTCCCCCCGCCAGCCGGCCTTCCATCGTGGCGGCCATCCGTTCCAGTGCCCAGGTCAGATTGACCGCCGTGGGCCGGGCTGCGCCGATCTCGCGGCAGATACCCTGAAACCCTTTTCTGAACTCCTCAGGATTTTCCGGGCCCAGGGTTTGGGCTCCCAGGGCCGCGCCCATGGCCGCCGCGATCCCTATCGCCGGAGCCCCCCGGATAACCATGGTTCGAATCGCTTCGATCACCTGGGGATATTCGGAACAGACCACATAGATTTCTTCCCAGGGCAATTTGCGCTGATCAATCATGACCACCCGATTGTCTTTCCAGTCAATGGTTTTAATCATCATCGATAACCTCGCAAAAAGTCAAAAAACGACTTTCTCCAGTTTTTTCTTCAACATCTCGTTGACCAGTTTCGGGTTGGCCTGCCCCCTGGTCCGCTTCATAACCTCGCCTACAAAGTACCCGAAGACCTTGCTTTTCCCCGCCCGGTACTCGGCCACCTGGTTGGGACTGGCTCCCAGGATCTCCTCGATGACCGGAAGGATCTGCTCGGGATCGGTCACTTGGACCATCCCTTTGTCCTTCACGATGGCCTCGGGATCCTGACCGGTTTGGACCATCGCTTCAAAAACGGTCTTGGCCAACTTGCCGGAAATGACCCCCTTCTGGATCAAGTCCAGCAGCGCCGCCAATTGTGAAGGCGTTATGGGACAATGTTCGATCTCCTTTTCCTCCCGCCTGAGTTCCCGCATCAGCTCCACCATGATCCAGTTGCTCACGGTCTTGGGCTGCGGGTGGAGCCGGACACACTGTTCAAAGAATTCGGCCAAGGCCCTGGACGAAGTCAGGACTTCGGTGTCGGTTGCGGGCAACCCGTACGCGTCGGCAAAACGCCGGCGTTTGGCTTCAGGGAGTTCGGGAAGGCTGGTCCTTATGGTTTCAATCCATTCCGGGCTGACCTCCACCGGGATCAGATCCGGATCCGGAAAATACCGGTAGTCATGGGCCTCTTCTTTGCCGCGCATGGGCAGCGTGACTCCCCGGGCGGCATCCCAGAGCCGAGTCTCCTGGATCACCAAATCCCCGTCTTCCAATACGGCCCGCTGCCGACGCAGTTCAAATTCCAGGGCCTTTTCCACGTGCTTGAAGGAATTCATATTCTTTAATTCCACCTTCGTTCCCAAAGACGGTTTCCCCCTTGGGACGCAGGGAACTGTTGGCGTCGCAGCGGAAACTGCCTTCTTCCATATTCCCGTCGCAAATCCCCAGGTAACGGAGGATCTCCCTGAGCCGCCGAAGGTATTCGCCGGCTTCTTCCGGGGTCCGCAAGTCCGGTTCACTGACAATCTCCATCAACGGTACCCCGGTGCGGTTAAAGTCCACGTAGCTTATGGGTTGGCTTTCATCATGGATTAACTTGCCGGCATCCTCTTCCATATGGATGCGGGTGATCCCCACCCGTTTTGGAATCCCTTGGACCGTTATTTCCAGGCTCCCCCCCTGGGCAATGGGCGCTTCAAACTGGGAAATCTGATACCCTTTAGGCAAATCCGGATAAAAATAATTCTTGCGGGCGAAGAGGCTGCGCGGGGCGATGGTGCATTGGGTGGCTAGGGCCATGCGCAAGGTATATTCTACCACCTTTTTGTTCAGGACCGGCAGCGCGCCGGGGAGTCCCAGACAAACCGGACAGGTATGGGTGTTGGGCTCGGCCCCGAAACGAGTGGAACAACCACAAAATATTTTGCTGTCGGTCGATAGTTGGGCATGGACCTCTAGACCGATAACGGCTTCCCATTCAGGCATAAGACACTCCTTAGTAAACCCGTTAAAACCCCGAACGCCCGATTTCTATCCTGAGGGATTGAGGCGATCCCAATCCTCCGGAGTATTGATATTAAAAAAGGATTTCAACTCCGGATCCACCTGCCTCAGACCGATTTCGGGGACTTTTTTGATTCTCACCTTGGAAAAAAAATGGGAAACCTTTAACTTCCCCTGGGCCAACTGGTCGGCAATGGGTTCCAAACACCGCCGCGAATAGATCGCCGACAGGGGCTGATAGCCCTCCTCGGTGACCGGAACGACCACATCCCACCGGGCCTCTAGATTCCTCAAGATTAATTCCAGAAGTTCCCGCTTTAAAAAAGGCATATCGCACCCGGCAATGAAGGCGTGGGGCTTGGGGGAATAAAAGAGGCCGCTGTAGATGCCCGTCAACGAACTCCGGATATCGACCAAGTCGGTTACCAGGATCACTCCTTCGTCCAAATAGCCCAGAGGCTCGTTGGTGACTATCAGGATAGGATCGAAAAAATCCCGGAATATGCCTACCAACCGATCCAGGATAGTCTGTCCTTCGATGGGCAATCGCGCCTTATTTCGGCCGGCCATCCGGCTGTTCAGACCGCCGGCCAAGATGATCCCCGCGCAGGGAAAGTCCTTCCTCATGATCATTTCGCCGCTGGCTATTCAATCCAGACTGTACCGTTTAATTTTGTTCAGCAATCCCCGTCGGCTCAAACCCAGTTTTAGGGCGGTCTTGCTCCGGTTACCCCGGCAGGCTTTCAAGGCCTCCTCAATCATGGCCTTCTCCAGATGGCTGGTTTGGTCCTGAATCGAACCTTCCTTGACCGGAGGGTGAGCCCAACTTTTTTCCCGAATACCATCTGAAAAATGCCTGGGCCGGAGCTCCTCTTCCTCGGTCGCCAGTGTCAGGGCCCGGACAACTTCATTTTCCAGCTCCCGAACGTTCCCGGGAAAGGGATATTTTTCCAACAGATCCAGGCAGTCTGAGCTGAGCCGGCAGTTTTTCCCCAGACGTTGGTTGTATTTCTTGAGGAAATGATCGATCAACACCGGGATATCCCCGGTCCGCTCGGAAAGGGAAGGAATCGGGATGGGAAAGGCATTGATCCGATAAAAAAGATCTTCTCGGAACCTCCCGGCCTTAATTTCCTCTTTCAGATCTTTATGGGTGGCGGCGATTACCCGCACGTCGACTTGTACCGGCCTTACTTCGCCGAGACGGCGGATTTCCCCTTCCTGTAAGACCCGCAATAACCGCACCTGCAAGGCCGGTGGGGTATCCCCCACTTCATCCAAAAAAACGGTCCCCCTATGGGCGATCTCAAAAAGGCCCTTTTTGTCAGCCACGGCTCCGGTGAAGGCCCCTTTCTTATGGCCGAACAACTCGCTTTCCAAAAGGCTTTCCGGTAAGGCCCCGCAATTTTGAACCACAAAGGCCTGGTCTTTGCGGGAACTGTTATAATGGATCGAGCGGGCAACCAGTTCCTTGCCAGTGCCGGTTTCCCCGAGGATGACCACCGTAATGGGACTTTCGATGGCCTTCTCCATTAAATAGAAAACCTGTCGCATGGCCGCACTTTGTCCCAAAATCTGGTCAAAAGAGTATTTGCCCTGGATCTCCTTTCGCAGTTGCCGGTTCTCTTCCCGTGTTCTTTTTAATTTATCTCGAGTGGAAGCCAGATCCTCGTACATCTGACGGACGCGCAAGGATGACCGAATCCGGGCCAAAAGCTCAAAGGATTGAAAAGGTTTGGTGATATAATCATCCGCCCCCGCATCCAGACCCCGGACCCGCTCTTCCAATTCGGTCAAGGCGGTGACCATGATCACCGGGATGAACCGGGTCTGGAGATCGGATTTCACTTGTTTGACTACGGCGATCCCATCCAATTTCGGAAGCCGGATGTCCAACAAAACCAGATCGGGCCTGGTTTCCCGAATCGCCGTCAGAGCTTCCAAGCCGTCCTGCACCCAGGTGACGGCATAGCCCTGATCCAAAAGTTCCTGTCGGATAAAATCGGCCTCCAAGGGTTGATCTTCGACCAATAAAATGCGGTAGTGTGGACTGCCGGCCATCAGCACCTCCCGGGGATTAGGCCCTTATATATCTTATTCTAAGAATTTATCTCAACCATTTATAGAAGAAACTATAAATTCAAATATTTTTGGTTAGAGAAAGGTTCTCGGTTAGGGACGTTTTATCGCAGGGGACTTTTCAGGGTCCAGAAAAGGAAAGCCCGCCAAGCCTTCAATAGCGGCTTTCAATCCTTCGACGCTCAGCAATAATTTTTTCAAATTTTCCGCCTGGGGGACGGGCAACTGCCCCCTGGTTTTTCTTAAGACCAATTCGCTATACCCCATAACGGCATGCAACTGGGCCCGAATTTGGTGGGTCTGAAAAGACAGAAACGCGCGTTGTTCCCTACCTACTGTTTGAAAGGTTTCCAGACGCCGGGTGGCCCTTTTCAATTTTTTTTCCAATCCCGCCAGCCGTTCTCCATCATTCGGATTCCCAGCAGGATCCGGGCAGTCACCGTGTTGATCGGTTCCGCGTCGTTGCCAACCGCCCGTTTTGCCCGAGGGCTGAACCCGCCGGGTCATCCGGCCTTGGTCCGTCTGGTTCTTGGTTCGTGTTTTCTTCAGGACGCCCATGATACGCCGTGACTAAGGCATGTTTTCCCACCGGCCACAACGATCCCCCCAATAGATAGGCCGATCCTTATCGGTCTCGAAAGAGAAGACCTCACAACCGTTGGAACAGCCCGTGCATTCGAAGCTGTTAAAATGGTAGTGGACTTGGGTCAGGTCAAATCCCTTAAAACGCGTAGCCACCTGGTCGTGACTGGCGTCCCGGGCCAACAAGGCTATGCCGATAGCCCCCATGACTTCATAATGAGGCGGCACAATGACGGGGCACCGCAAGGCTTGTTCGAAAGCCCGGGCCATACCGTGATTGGCGGCCACTCCGCCTTGGAACAGAATGGGTTCCAAGATTTCCTTGCCTTTAAAGAGATTGTTCAGATAATTGCGGACCAAAGCCTGACAAAGGCCGGCCACAATATCCTCCCGGCTGTGTCCCATCTGTTGTTTGTGGATCATATCCGACTCGGCAAAAACCGTGCATCGGCCGGCGATTTTGGTAGGTCGTTTGGACTTGAGGGCTAAAGAACCGAATTCCTCGATCGGGATCCCCAGGCGGAACGCTTGTTGATCTAAAAAAGACCCGGTGCCGGCGGCGCAAACGGTATTCATATCGAAATCCACCACCGTCCCATTGCGGATGATGATCCCCTTCGAATCCTGGCCGCCAATTTCCAGTACGGTTTGTACGCCGGGGTCGACATGGATCGCCGCTAAGGCGTGGGCGGTGATTTCATTCTTGATCACATCCGCTCCGGCCAGAATACCGGTGATAAAACGGCCGCTGCCGGTGGTTCCGACGCGCTCGATGGTCAGCCCCGGCGGCAGGGCTTTTTGAATTTCTCTGAGCCCCTGCTGGACCGCTTGGATAGGCTGACCTCGGGTTCTAAGATAGTTTTTGGCCACCACTTCTCCGGCGTCGCCCAGAACCACCAGATTGGTGCTGATGGAACCCACATCAATGCCCAAATAACCCGTCACCGCGTAAACCCGTAACCAAAAATAGTTTGATTATGGAAAAATCCTGGGTTCATGGAAGAATAGCCGGATCAGGCCCCGCTATGGCCGAACCCTCCCTGACCTCGCTCGGTCGTCTCCAGGCGATCGGTTTCCTGGAGATGGACCCGGTAAACCCGTTGAATAACCAATTGGGCCAGCCGTTCCCCCCGGCGGATCGTGTAGGGTCGAGGACCCAAGTTGATCACCGGCAGTCCGATTTCCCCCCGATAATCGGAGTCAATCGTTCCCGGACTATTAATCAGGGTGATCCCGTGTTTCAAAGCCAATCCACTCCGGGGCCGAATTTGTCCTTCAAACCCCTCGGGGATGGCCAGGGCCAGACCGGTGGGAACCAAGCGGATCTCCCCGGGAGCCAGGGCCACCTCACCCTCCAGGGCGGCGGCCAAGTCCATTCCAGCCGCCCCCGAACTCAGGCGGGCCGGGAGCGGCAGGTCCCGGTCCCGGTCCGGGAAAACCCGTATCACCTGTATCGTCACTTCTCTCATGACCAGGAAATCCAGGAAGGCGGAAATTGATCTTCGGTCACCGGACCCAAGGCCACCAAGGAAAAAAGATCATCCCGGATGGTCTCCTCGGCCAGGCGGACCAGGTCTTCCTGGGTTACGGCATCCAACCCCTCCATGATTTCTTCGAAGGTCAAGTGGCGACCAAAAATAAACTCGTTTTTGGCCAGGCGGGTCATCCGATTATCGTTGCTCTCCGCGCCCAGCAATATGCCGCCTTTGACAAATTCTTTGGCCATCGCCAATTCGCCGGGCGTCACCTCGCCCTTTTTTATTTTAATCAACTCCCGCCCGATAACTTCCAAGGTCTCCGTCAGGGTTTCTTTAGCCACCGCCGTATAGATGCCCCAGATACCGGTATCCTGAAAGGACGACAGATAAGAATAGATGGAGTAGGCCAGCCCCCTTTTTTCCCGTACTTCCTGAAAGAGACGGGAGCTCATATTGCCCCCGATGAGAACGTTGAGTAACGTGGCGGCGTAACGCTGCTCATCGGCCGCTGCCGGAGCCCAGGTCCCCATGGCTAGATGGACCTGCTCCAAATCGCGGGAGACCACTCTAAACTTGGAAGCCAGCAGGGGTTTCTGACGGTCAGAACTTTTACCCGCGGGAGAAAGTTTCGTCAGCTCCGGGGCCAGCAACTTCACAAAGTCCTCGTGATCTACCTGCCCGGCCGCAGCCACCACAACTTTCTCCGGTCCATACGCCTCCTGCAGATAGCCTTTGAGCTTTTCCTGGGTAAAGGTTCGGACTGTTTCCGGGGCCCCCAGTATGTTCCGGCCCAGGGGGTTGCCCTCATACACCGTTTCCCCGTAAAGGACATGGGAAAACTCATCCGGGGTATCCTCCACCATGCTGATTTCCTGAAGGACCACCATTTGTTCCCGTTCCACTTCTTCCGGATCAAAGACCGATTGCAGGAAGATATCCAGCAGGATCTCGGCGGCCTGCGGCAGGTGATGCCCCAAGACCTTGGCATGAAAGCAGGTATGTTCCTTAGAGGTGAAAGCGTTGGAAAGCCCGCCGATTGCGTCCAGTTCCTTGGCAATCTGCTGGGCGCTCCGGTTCCGGGTCCCTTTGAAGATCATATGTTCGATAAAGTGGGAAATCCCGTTCAACCCCGGGGATTCATCCCGGGACCCGTTGTCCACCCAAATCCCCAGGGAAACAGAAACCAGATGAGGAAGGTTTTCGGTAATGATCCTGACCCCGTTGGACAAAACCGTCTTCTGAACCATGGACTTAGGATTTCTCCGGCAGGGACTGCCCCAAAGCGGCCTTCCGGCTTAATCGGATTTTTCCCTGCTTATCCACTTCCAGCACCTTGACCAACACTTCGTCCCCTTCCTGGAGGACATCGGTCACCTTGTTGACCCGATGATTGTCCAATTGAGAGATGTGAACCAGTCCCTCGGTCCCGGGCAGAACCTCGACAAAGGCTCCGAAGTCCATTATTTTTTTGACTTTACCCATATACAATCGCCCGATTTCCACTTCCTGAACGATTTCCATGATCATGGCGATGGCCCGTTCCGAACTCTTCCCGTCCGGAGAGGCGATAATAACCTTGCCCGAATCTTCCACCTCGATTTTGGCCCCGGTCTCGCTGACGATGGCCCGGATAACCTTTCCCCCTGGCCCGATCACTTCCCGGATCTTTTCGGGGTTGATCTCAATGGTGGTTATCTTGGGCGCATAGTCGGAAAGGCTGGTTCGCGGTTGAGCAATGGTCTTTTCCATCAATGTCAGGATGGATAGACGGGCCTCCCGGGCCTGTTGCAGAGCCCTTCCCATGATATCCTGGTTGACCCCTTGGACTTTGATATCCATCTGTAAACCCGTGACGCCCTCCACGGTGCCGGTGACCTTAAAATCCATATCGCCCGAATGGTCTTCATCACCTAGAATATCCGTCAGGATGATGACTTCTTCCTCTTCCATAATCAAGCCCATAGCGATTCCAGCGACTTGGGCCGTGATGGGCACTCCGGCGTCCATCAGAGACAGACTGCCGCCACAGACCGTGGCCATGGAGGAAGAACCGTTCGATTCCAGGACCTCGGAAACGATCCGGATCGTGTAAGGAAAGGTATCGCTGCCGGGCAGCACCTGAAGCAGGGACCGTTCGGCCAGCGCCCCATGGCCGATTTCTCGCCGTCCTGGCCCCCGGAGCATTCGGGCCTCGCCCACGGAAAAGGGTGGAAAATTGTAATGGAGCATGAAAGACTTGAAGGTCTCTCCGATTAAGGAATCTATCCGCTGCTCATCGGAAGACGTCCCCAGGGTGGCAACGGCCAGGACCTGCGTTTCCCCGCGGGTGAACAGGGCCGATCCGTGGGTCCGGGGAAGAACCCCCACCTCACAAGATATAGGGCGGACTTCGTTGAACTTTCGGCCGTCGATCCTTTTCTTTTCCTTCACGATCATCCGCCGAACCGTGTCCCGTTCCAGGTTTTCAAATATCTTTCTGATCTGGGGGCGGTTAGACGGATCTTCGCCAAATTGCTGTTGAAGGTCAAGCAGAATTTCCCGCATCCGTTCGTGGCGTTCCATTTTCCTGGGGATGGTCAAGGCTTCGACCACCGCGGGAGCCCCGGCGGCGGTCACCCGGGCCGTCAATTCTTCATTGACCGCTGCTCCACCCGACCAGGTTCTTTTCTTGGGACCGACCTGTTGAGCTAGTTTCTTCTGCATTTCCAAGACGCCTTGCATCCCCTGATGGCCATAAAAAATGGCCTGGACCAGATCCTCTTCGTTGGCCATCCGCGCCCAGCCTTCCACCATGACCACCGCCTCCTGGGTGCCGGCCACGATGATATTGAAGTCGCTCTCTTTCAGCTGAGAACTGGTGGGATTCAGCACCAACTCCCCATCGATGCGGCCTACGCGAATCCCGGCAATCGGCCCCTGAAAGGGTATATCCGAAATTTCCAGGGCCGCCGAAGCCCCGATGATGGCTAAAATATCGGGATCGTTTTCCTGATCCACCGAAAGGACCGTGGCAATCACCTGGGTTTCAAAAAAATAGTCTTTGGGAAACAAAGGCCTCAAAGGGCGGTCGATCAAACGGGAGGTGAGGGTTTCTTTTTCACCCGGACGGCCTATTTCTCTTCGAAAAAAGCTGCCCGGAATCCGGCCGGCCGCATAGGCCATTTCCTTGTAATCTACGGTGAGGGGCAGGAAATCGATACCCTCCCGGATGTCCTGGGTGGAGACTACGGTGACCAGGACGATGGTTTCGCCGTATTGGACCCATACCGCCCCGGTGGCCTGCTTGGCCACGCGACCGGTTTCTATACTTAAGGTTCTTCCATTGACTTCAGTAGTTAATTGATGAGACATTCCAACATACTCCTTTTAATTGGGAACACAGGGGGAGCTTACTTACGAATCCCCAGTTCCTGAATAAGATTACGATACCGCTGGGTATCCTTTTTCTTGAGGTAACCCAGTAATCGCTTCCGCTGACCGACCAACTTCAGCAATCCCCGGCGGGAATGATGATCCTTGGCATGGGTCTTGAAATGTTCCGTCAGGTATTTGATTCTTTCGCTCAACAGGGCAATCTGGACTTCAGGGGAACCCGTGTCGGTTGGATGTACGCTAAACTTGCCCAAGACTTCTTTTTTCTGATCTAAGGTTAATCCCACTTTAGACCTCCTTCGTTTAAGTTAATAGTCTTCATCGATTGAACTAAATCAACACCCGCAGGGGTTTGAGTTCCCGTTTCAAATCCCCGGAGAGGTGGTAAATCGCCAGCAAATGGTTTTCCGGACTGATCACACAAACGGGTTCACCGGGTTGAACGGCAGGCCACTCGGAAAGGGCCTCCTCGGGTTCGATCCAGCATCCCTGCCTTATTTTTTGCTTCCAGGCCTCCTCGACCCTGACTTGGGGATATTCCCCCAGGATAAAATCCAAAGGCAGCCTCCAGGCCTCCTGCCCCCCCTGTACGGGCGCTTGCTCCAAGACTTCCCAGGGAACGGCTTGCTCCAGGGTAAAGGGTCCGCTTCGGATCCGCTGCAGGGTATTTAAATAGGCTCCGCAACCAAGCTGTTCGCCTATATCCGCACACAGGGTTCGAATATAGGTGCCGGAGGAACAGGTTACTTCGAAATCAATTACCTCCCTGTCGATTTTCAAAATTCGGATCGATTCGATGGTGATCTCCCGGGAGGGTTTGACTATTGGTTTTCCCCTTCGGGCCCAACGATAGAGAGGTTGGCCCTGAAACTTAAGGGCTGAATATACCGGGGGGATCTGCTGTTGTGTTCCGACAAAAGATTGACAGGCTTTCACAATAGCTTCAGGCCCAGGAGACGGTTCAGGGAAAACCTGGAGAACCCGCCCCGAAACGTCTTGCGTGTCCGTTGATCGGCCCAGGACCATCTGGGCCCGGTAAACCTTAGGGGATACGGAAATAAAAGGGATCAGCTTGGTAGCCCACCCCACGCAGACCGGCAGGACCCCTGTGGCCAAGGGATCCAGGGTGCCGATATGCCCCATTTTTCGATGCCCGGAAAGAGCCCGGATTTTCTGCAACACCTGATGGGAGGTGCGTCCCGCCGGTTTATCGATCACCCAAATCCCTTCCCAGAGGGAGGAACTGGGAGAATGGATATCCGACGGATCTTCTTTTCTAGACATGGCCTGGGACTATTCTTCCTGATCTTTTTGAAGGCCCCGCAACAGGCCTTCAATCCGGTCGCCGTATTCAAAAGAAGTGTCGTGAAAAAACTCCACCTCCGGCACATAGCGTAAGTGCAATCGAGCGCCCAATTCCCGTTTAATGAAACCCGAGGCCTTCTTCAATCCTTGCAAGGTATTTCGGATTTCCTCGGGATTCCCCAAACGGCTGAAAAAAACCCGGGCCAGTTTAAGGTCCGGAGAGACCTCCACGCCGGTAATGGTCACCATCTCCAGGCGAGGGTCTTTGACTTTCCGCAGGAGCAGATCAGAAATTTCTTTCTGGATCAGCCCTCCAACCTGTCCGGTTCTTTTGGGTCTGCCTACGTTGGGTTTCATAATTTAATAATCGATCATTTCCAGGTGAAACTCCAGGTCCGTAGCCACCTGTAGCCGCTCAACGAAGTTGACTACCTGGTCTAACTGAGCGTTGACTTCCCGGCGATCATTGCTGAGGCTGCAAATTCCCAAACGGGCTTTTTGCCAAAGCTCCTGATCGCCCACTTCGGCGATGGACACATTAAAGCGGTTTCTCACTCTATCCTTGAGGCTCTTGACGACCTGACGCTTGGCCTTCAGGGAATGGGACTCCGGCAACCAGAGGATTATTTCCAGGACGCCAATGACCATCGTTTTCCCGTTGCTGAAGGGGAGAGTTCAGGCGCTCTCCCCATCGAATCCAAGAAGGGGTTGGCCTTTACAACGTGGCCTTCACCTCTTCCAAGTAGTACGATTCAATCGTATCTCCGACTTTAATATCGTTGAACCCTTCCAGACTGAGACCGCATTCAAAACCGGCCAGAACTTCCCGGGCATCATCCTTGAAACGCCTCAGGGAGGAAAGGCGCCCGTCAAAGACCACCACGTTATCCCGCAGGAGACGGGCCCTGGAATTGCGATCGATCTTACCATCCGTCACGCCGCACCCGGCCACGGTGCCCACCTTGGGAACGTGGAACAACAGCCGGACCTCGGCGTGGCCGTTGACCACTACTTTATGGATGGGATCCAGCATCCCGGTCATGGCGTCTTTCACTTCCGAAACCAGATTGTAAATAATATCGTAAAAACGGACGTCCACCTGCTCCTGTTCCGCCAGCTCCTGGGCCTTGGGGTTGGGGCGAACGTTAAACCCGATAATAATGGCCTTGGAGGCCGAGGCCAGCATGATGTCGGTCTCGGTGATGGCCCCGGTGGAACTGTGCAGGGTAACGACCTTGACCGCCGCGGTGCTTAATTTGTTTAAGGCCTCACTGATGGCTTCGAGGGATCCCTGGACGTCGGCCTTCAGGATCAACGTCAGTTCTTTAACCTGGCCTTCCTGGATTTGTTCATACAATTTTTCCAGGGTGACCTTACTGGTTTTGGAGAGCTCGGCCTCTCTTTTTTTCTGCAGCCGGTGGAGGCTGACCTGCTTGGCCATCCGTTCGTCTTCGCTGACCAGGAACTCCTCCCCGGCATTGGGCACCCCGCTGAACCCGTGGACCTCCACCGGGGTGGAGGGAGGGGCTTGTTCCACTTTCTGCCCCCAATCGTTGTAGAGAGCTCGTACTTTTCCAAAATGAATGCCGCAGATAAACGGATCTCCGGTCTTCAGGGTTCCCCCCTGGATGAGTACCGTAGCCACCGGCCCCCGCCCTTTATCCAACCGGGCTTCTACCACCCGTCCCCGGGCCGGTTTTTTCGGATTGGCCTTTAATTCCAGGACTTCGGCCTGCAACAGAATCATTTCCAGAAGGTGGTCAACCCCCTGGCCGGTTTTGGCCGAGACTTCGGCCACGATCGTTTCTCCTCCCCAATCTTCCGGGGCCAGCCCGTACTCGGCCAATTGCCTTTTGACCCGTTCCGAATTGGCGTTGGGCTTGTCGACCTTGTTAATAGCCACAATAATCGGCACCCCGGCCGCGCGGGCGTGATCGATGGCCTCTTTGGTCTGCTGCATGACGCCGTCATCGGCAGCCACGATTAATACCACGATATCTGTAACTTGGGCCCCACGGGCCCTCATGGCGGTAAAGGCCTCATGGCCCGGGGTATCCAGGAAAACAATCTCCCCTCGATCCAACTTCACGTGATACGCCCCGATATGTTGGGTGATCCCGCCAGCTTCCCCCTGGGTGACATTGGTTTTGCGAATCAGGTCCAAAAGAGAGGTTTTCCCGTGATCCACGTGGCCCATAATGGTTACAACCGGGGGGCGCGGCACTAATTCTTCCGGTTGATCGGCATGCATACGAACGACCTGCTCCTCCTCAAAAGAAACCTTTTCGGCCTCATATCCAAATTCGGTGGCCACCAAGGCGGCGGCTTCATAATCAATGGATTGATTCAAGGTCACCATCAGACCTAAGGCGATAAGCTTTTTCATTAGCTCGTTGCTTTTCACACCCAAGCGCTTGGCCAATTCACCTACCGTGATGGCCTCGGAAATTTTGAGACGGCGCTTGATGGCCTTGGGCGTGGTGATCTCGGTCTTTTTATATTTTTTGGCCGTCGATTTTCCGCCCTTACCCTTTCCCGAACGGCCTTCCCGGGCGCTCTCATCGTATAGAGCCGCCCGTTCGAGAATTTCTTTTCGTTTCTTGAAGACCTTGGCCTTCGCGGTTTCCGTTTCCGGCGTCACCCGGGTAGCCTTTGAGGTCTTCTTGACGGAAGCTTTTTCTTTTTTGGGGGTCTCTTCCTCCTTCTTTTCTTCGATCGCCTTCACCGGCGCCGAAACGGGAGCGGCTACCGGTTCGGCCGCCCGGATCACTTTGGCGGGGGTCATTTTGGGCGGCCGGGGGGATCTGACCGGTTTAGGGAGGACCTCCGGAGTCGGCGGGGCCTGCTGAGCCGGTTGAGCCACTTTTTCTTTTAAGGGTTGTTCTATCGGGGGTGCGGCCGGGGCTGCTTCCACTTCCTGCATAGCCGGAGGTTCCGGCATCGGCTGGCTGGGAGGGAGGGGCTCCGGGACCTGAGGTGCTTCCAGATCCGGCTGGGGGGCCAATTCGATCGCCGGAGTTTCCGCCGCCGGCTCCGGAGCTACCTCCACGATTTTTCTTCTGCGGCGAATGACCGTGGATTTGATCCGTTGTTCCTCCACCACCAAAGATTTGGTCCCGCTAAGATGACCCTTGATTAACGCCACTTCCTCGTCGGAGAGCGATGAAGAATGGCTTTTCACCTCAATATTCATCTCCCGTATGGCGTCCACCAGGACCTTATTTTCCATCTCTAGTTCCTTAGCTAACTCATACACACGCATTTTGGTCATGGGTACCCCCTACCAGCGGATTCTTAATATATTCGCTGAGAATCGGACCGACCTGGCTAAAGGGGCCGAAAGCCCGGCGACATTGTTTGGGGTTGTGGATAATCGAAAGACAATCTTTTTGAGGACAAAGATACCAGCCTCTGCCCGGCAAGACCTGTTCAGGATCCGCTTCCAGGACGGATTCTTTATGGATCACCAAACGAAGAAAGGCGCTTTTTTCCCTTTTTTGTCGACAGGCCCGGCAGGTCCTTTCCCGAATAGCCGTTGCCATTTATTCCAGTTCCTCCGTTGCTTCGGGCTTCGTTTCTTCCGGCACCTGGACCGGCGCTTGATCCAACCCGGCAGCCGCCTCCCCGGCGGCGGCCTTTTCCTCTTCCAGGGCTTGATTCTGTTTATCCAGGGCGTCCTTTTGGCGATCGAGCTGAACATAGGAAGCCGCTGACTCCAATAGCTTTTCGGCTTTTTTCTGACTCAGGCCGGGGACCTCTAAGAGTTCCTCAATCGAGGCCTCGGCCACCTCTTGAGCGGATTGGAAGCCCTTTTTGTAAAGAACATCGGCCGTCACCTCTCCCACACCGGCAATCTGCAGCAGGGACTGGTATCCATCCTTAATGGACTTGTCGTACTTGGATTCGCTTTTAACATCGATTTTCCATCCCGTTAAACGGGAGGCCAGTCGAACATTCTGCCCCCGTTTGCCGATCGCCAGGGACAGTTGATCATCCGGCACGACCACTTCCATGGAACGGCTTATTTCATCGATGATCACCCGCACGACCTCGGCCGGGGCCAAAGCACTGCAGATGTATTTCGCCTGGTCCGGGTTCCAGGGGATGATATCGATCTTCTCGCCCCGCAATTCCTGGACGACGTTTTGCACTCGGTTGCCTTTCATACCCACGCAGGCTCCTACCGGATCCACCTGTTTATCATCCGAAGCCACCGCGATTTTGGACCGGCCACCCGGTTCCCGGACCACATTGATGATCCGGACGATCTTCTCGGCTACCTCCGGGACCTCCATTTCAAACAAAGCCGCCACAAATTGAGGGTGGGTCCGGGAGAGGATGATTTGCGGCCCTTTACTGATCTTTTTTATTTCCAGCACATAGGCCCTCAGTCGATCCCCCTGTTTGTAGGTCTCCGTTGGAATCTGTTCGGTCACCGGAAGTATGGCTTCGGTTCGTCCCAGGTTGATAATCGCCGCCCCTTTGTCAAAACGCTGGACGATGCCGTTAATCACTTCTCCCCGGCGATCCTTAAAATCTTCAAAAATAATATCCCGCTCGGCGTCCTTCATCCGCTGGATGATGACCTGTTTGGCCGACTGCGCGGCAATCCGTCCGAAAGTACTGGTCTCCATTTTAATGCCCAAACTGTCTCCCAGCTCGCATTCCGGGTCCAGTTTGCGTCCCTCTTCTATGGCAATCTGCGTCTGAGGATCTTTGACTTTTTCCACCACCTCTTTAAATTCAAAAACTTCGACCTCGCCTAATTCCTCGTTGTAGGTGACCTCGATTTCCTGCTTAAGCCCTAATTTTTTCTTGGCGGCCTGGCGGATCGCTTCGACCAAGGTGGAAATGAGTATCTGTTTATCTATGCCCCGATCACGGCTGACCTGGTCGATAACACGTTTAAGATCCAAAGAAATTCCGCCGGTCATATCCTTTTCTTTTCGTTGAATCAGGCCCATAGTATTTTTCTCCTTAAAAATCAGCCCTCGAACACCAGACGGGCTTTAGCAATGAGGGAAACCGGTATCTCCCAGACTTTGTCCTTTTCAGCCAGCGAAAGGGTGCCGGAGACCTGATAATCCAACATCTTCCCCTTGAAAAAACTCCGGCCTTCCCAGGGACTCCGGGTTATGACCTGGACCTGTTTTCCGATATGGCGTAGAAAATCCTGGTCCTTTTTAAGGGGCCGGTCCAGACCCGGCGAAGAGACCTCCAGGGTATAACGAAAGGGGATCAGGTCTTCTACCTCCAATTGATCTCCAAGCTGCCGACTAACCGAAGCGCAATCATCCAAGGTGATCCCTCCGACCTTATCGATGAAAAGACGGAGCACCCATCCCCTTCCCTCCCTCAGCAATTCCATATCCACCAATTCCATTTTTTCTTCCTGGAGAAGGGCTTCGGCCATCGCTTTGATTTTAGGGATGACCTCTTCCGGTAACTGGGTCATTTTCCTCTATCGCCTCTGGACACAAAAAAAGTGGGCCGGAGCCCACTTCGCACAGCAGAAATAAAAATTGATACTTTCTTTAGACTAATGTTTCTGAAACTATCAATAATCCGCTATTCGAAGTAATGGCCTTGAATCCGATCAGATAAGGCCCACCTCAAAAAGGGAACTACCTTGGCTCCGGTAGACGTTGGAGCGGGCAACGGGATTCGAACCCGCGACACCAAGCTTGGGAAGCTTGTACTCTACCAGCTGAGCTATGCCCGCTTAACCCTATTATTTTAAATGTTTTTTATTATCTGTCAACTAATTTTTTCTTTCCAATAAACATCAGGCATTATAATATATAGTTGGTGGAGCCCAATAAAACCCGGTGGCGTAAGATAATATGCCTCCTTTCCCCAGATCGTCTATGCCCGGAAAAAATGAAAAAACCGTCTTCGTCTGCCAGTCCTGCGGATCGCAAAATCCCAAATGGCTCGGACGCTGCCCGGATTGTGGAAACTGGAACACGCTGGTGGAAGAGGTCCGGATCAACCCCAAAATGGCGGCCGTCCCGGGTGGAGATTTCTCCTTCCCCGATGAGGCCCCCCGGCTGTTAAAGGACATCTCCGGGCAGAGCGAGGAACGCTTCCTCACCGGCATTCAGGAACTGGATCGGGTCCTGGGGGGCGGCGTGGTACCCGGATCGGTTATCTTGATCGGCGGCGATCCGGGCATCGGCAAATCCACCCTGGTGCTCCAGGCCTTGCACGCCCTGGTCCGGGGAGGCGGGACGGCCCTATATATTTCCGGGGAGGAATCGGCCCGCCAAGTCAAGATGCGGGGAGAACGCCTGGGCGTGACGGAAGGACCGGTTTATGTCCTGGCCGAAACCTCGCTGGAAAAAATTAATCGCACCCTGCAGGAACTCAAGCCCCGGTTCCTGGTAATCGATTCCGTCCAAACCATCTTTTCCGGGGATCTGAGCTCTGCTCCCGGCAGCGTCTCCCAGGTCAGGGAAGTGGCCGGCCGTTTGAGCCTCTGGGCCAAGAAATCGGTCAGCTCCCTGTTCATCGTCGGTCACGTGACCAAGGAGGGGATCTTGGCCGGACCCCGGGTCCTGGAACACATGGTGGATACCGTCCTTTACTTTGAGGGCGAACGGGGTCATGCCTACCGGATCCTGCGGGCGGTCAAAAACCGCTTCGGTTCGACCAACGAAATCGGGGTGTTTGAGATGAAAGACACGGGTCTGGAAGAAATCAAGGATCCCTCTTCCCTGTTCCTGTCCGAGAGGCCTTTGAACGTTTCCGGATCGGTGGTGGTGCCCAGCCTGGAAGGGACCCGTCCTATTCTGGTGGAATTGCAGGCCCTGGTCAGTCAGTCCAATTTCGGGGTTCCCCGCCGCACGGCCATGGGGGTGGACCCCAACCGGGTTTCGTTACTGGTGGCGGTCCTGGAAAAAAAAGTGGGCCTGAATATTCTGGGTCAGGATATTTTTGTCAACGTAGCCGGCGGGGTGCGGATCGATGAACCGGCGGTGGACTTGGGGATCGCCGCTTCTCTGGCTTCCAGTTTCCTGGATCGCCCTATTCCCTCCAGCACCATTATCTTCGGTGAAGTGGGCCTAACCGGTGAAATTCGGGCCGTCAGCCAAGCGCCTATCCGGGTTAAGGAAGCGGAAAAGCTGGGCTTTACCCGCTGTCTCCTGCCCAAAAATAACCGAGACCAACTTCCCGGGCAGACGGCCATGGAATTAATCGGCGTGGCTTCCCTTCAAGATTGTTTGGCGGCCCTTTTTTGATTGTTCGCCAGTAGTCGTTGGTGGGATTATTGAGTCCGATCGACCTTTGCCGCCAGGTCTCTTTGAGAGGATTTTCCACATTGCTTTTATAGGGTCTAACCCGGCTCAGGTGTTCTAATCATCTCGGGGGCAAGGCCAACAGGAAGTTACTCGACAGACTCTGAGTTTGGGCCTGTTTTATAAGAAATTATCCCTAACTGGTTGACATTAATAATTAATGATCAATTGTTAATTATTAACTATTAATGGTTGCCATGTGGTGCCGAGTTCTATTTTCGTATTAAGGGGCAGAGAGAAAGGCCTTATAGCCCTTGTAGGTCATGAACAAATCCGCCTTGCTGACCAGTTCGAAGGGGGAATGCATGGAAAGGACCGGTGTCCCGCAATCCAGGATCTCCATCCCCAGGGCGGCTAAAAATTTGGCGATGGTTCCGCCCCCCCCTTCATCCACCTTGCCCAACTCCCCCGTCTGCCAGACGACTTCCTGGCGATTCAAGAGGCTGCGTACCCAGAACAGGTACTCGGCATGAGCATCGCTGGAGCCGTACTTGCCCCCAGAGCCGGTGAATTTGGTCAGGCAGAGCCCGTACCCCATGCGGGGGGCATTCCTTTTTTCGTGAACCTCCTGGTAATCAGGGTCCAAGGCCCCGGCCACGTCGGCTGACAGGGCCCGGGTTTCGGACAGTGTGCGGACCAGAACCTTTCGGGAAAAAGGCTCTTTTTTTAAGGCAAACAGCCGTTCCAGAAAAGATTCCAGGATTTGAGCCCGGGCGCTGGTATTTCCCTCGCTGCCGATTTCCTCCTTGTCGAAGAACAGCAGGACGCAGTTTTTCTCGGCCGGCGGAACGTCCAAGAGGGCCCGGAGGCTGCAAAAGGCGCTGACCCGGTCGTCATGCCCATAGGCCCCGACCAATCCCCGGTCCAGGCCTACGTCCCGGGCCGGCTCCGCCGGAACCACCTCCAACTCGGCGCTGGTCAGGTCTTCCTCCACGATTCCATAACGGTCATGCAGTTCCTTTAGGACGGCCAGGCGAAACCGGTCTTTACCCTCTTTCGGCCCCAGGGGAATGCTTCCGAGAAGGATGTTCAACTTTTCCCCCTCGATGGCTTCGGAAAGTTTCTTCTCCATCTGGACTTTCCGGGCCAGGTGCGGCAATAGGTCCGACACGGTGAAGACCGGATCCTCCGGTCTTTCGCCGATGACCAGGTCGATCTTCTCCCCGTTTCCTTTGATCACCGTTCCATGCAGAGCCAGCGGGCGGGCCAACCACTGGTATTTCTTGATTCCCCCGTAGTAATGGGTCTTAAAAAAAGCCAGATCCACTTCTTCATACAGCGGGTGCTGCTTCAGGTCCAGCCGCGGCGCATCGATATGACAGGCGATCAGTCGCAGTCCGGCGCTCAACGGCTCGTTGCCCAAAACGGCCAAGGTCAGGACCTTGTCCTTGAAGGACTGATAAACCCGGCTTCCCGCCCGGCTTCCCGCCACGGAATGGAATCCCTCCGGCTTTACCAGCCGGGTAATTTCGGCGACCGTCTCTCTTTCGGTCTTGGAGGCGTTCAGAAACCGCTTATAGGCCTCTCCCAATTCCCACAGTTTCTGTTCCTCCCGGGGCTTCAGGGCATCCCAGACCAGTTGGGTTTTATAAACCAGTTTTCTTCCTAAGGCCTCGGCTTCTTTCTTGGAAATCTTTCGAGTCATGAAAAACGGATCAGGCCGGGATGGGTTTGTGGCCTAAAATAACCTTATGCAGATTAAAGTAGTTGCAATCAATGACCTGCTGGACCTCGATCTCAGTGGAGCGGACCAGGCGGACCACATCCAGGTCGGTCACAAAGCCCACCCGGGCGAAAAACGGGGAAGCCACGGCCCCCAGTTTTCCAAACAGCCGGTTGGGATCCTTGGAGTGATTCACAATAATTATCTGTCCGCCGGGCTTACAAACCCGGAGGATCTCCCTACAGAATTGAAGAGGATCACCTACCGTGGTTATTACGTAGGGGGAGATAACGGCATCAAAGGTGTTATCCTTAAATGTCATGTGGCAGGCGTCCATGACTTCCAAGTCGATGCGCTGGCCGTTACCATGGCGGGCCACCCGTTCCTTGGCCCGATCGATCATCTTGGCCGAAATGTCAATCCCGACGATATGGCAGGATTTGGGGTAATGCCGCAAGGTGAGACCGGTCCCGATCCCCACTTCCAAAACCTTTTTGGTGCCCGAAGGATCGAGGTACTTGAAGGCCTTCCGGCGGCCGGCTTCCAGGACTTTCCCAAAAATTAAATCATAAAAAGGGGAATAAAAGGAATAAATTCCCTCCATGGATCTGCCATTACCATTGCCGTTGCCGTTTCCCTTTTTCGCCATCATATCTACCCTGTGTTATTTAAGATTTACCGGTTTCCATAAATTTCTGGAATAAATTATAGATCCGGATCGCCTTGAGCTCAAATTCCGGATCTTTTAAATCCAACACCAAAAATCCGGGTTCCTCCGCGAGCAAAGGAATCACCAGGTTTTGGTCGATTAACTGCTTCCTGAAATCGGTCTGGTTCAGAATACGCGGCAAGGATTCGGTAAAACCCGCCTGAAACCGATACGGGTAATACCACCACTCCCCCTTCAAGACATCCTGATAATAGCGCAGGCGCTTTTCGCCAAAAACCTCTTCGCCACCCCTGAACCCGTCGGTCAAGGCCATGGACTGGTAATAGACCATGGCCTGTTCCAGATAGTGTTCCAACTCCTGAAGATTGCCGCCCCATTGATGACAAGTGGTTTTTAAGAGAAAAAAGTAGCGGATATAGCGGATAGGTTTTTCCTTGAAGAAAAATTTCAGGTGGTACGGGATATCTTCTGGAACTTCATTCAGGGAAGGCAATTGGATATGCAGGGGGAACTGGAATAGGAATTCATCAAACGTTTTTCGAGCCTCGGCAGTGGTTCCAATCACCGTCCATTCCTTGGGCCGGGTTTGATTCTCAGCCCACAACGGCCTTTCACCGATTAGCCAGTCTTTGAACCGGCACTGCATGTCTAAGGGAAGGCGTTGCAGGCCTTCCAGGACCAAGGTTCCGCTTTCCCCCAACCCGGTTAGGGCCCGGTTCCAAACCTCTTCCGAAAAATGAAGTCCCTCACTAAAAAAAACAGGCCCCTGGGAGTTGGCTCCATTTTCAATCAAAAACTGGGCCGTCCTCTTTTTCCCGGAACCTACCGGTCCGGAAATAAGCACCGTCCTTTTGTTTTTGGCAATAATCCGGAGAAAATTTTGGAAAGGCTCAATCCGCTCCGGGTGACCTATGAATGTGGAAGCCATTTTTTTATGAATTATAGATTCAGGATATCGTTTTAGATAGGATTTTGAATTTAGGCTTAAATACCATATTTTGAGGAAAGCGGTCAACCAAATTTATCGCCTCGGATTTAACCCTGGATCTGCCAGGCGCCGCGCGTTATAATGGGTGCATTTTCATCGGAATACCGGCCCATGGCTTTGTTGGAACTCATCCTGCCCATTTTTGCAGTCATTTTTCTTGGCTTTTTTTTAAAAAAGGCGGCGAGGGTGGATGAGGCCTTTGTCCAAATCCTGAACCAGTTGGTCTATCAGGTTTTTCTGCCGGTATTGGTATTCTGGGAAATCTCCCGGGCCCCTTTTCAAGGCAGCTTCAATCCCCGACTGATCTTCATCACCTATGGTGCCATGGGATTCATCTGGCTTATGGTCCTGGTCGCCGGAAAAATATTGGGGGTTCGAAGGGCGAAGGTGGGCGCTATGGCCCAGGGATCTTTTCGGGGAAACCTGGCTTACATTGGGCTGGCCCTGGCTTTTAACCTCTACGGCAGCCCGGGATTGAGCAAGGCCGGGGTCCTTACCGGGTTCTTGATCCCTTTTATGAATTTTTTCAGCATCCTGGGACTGATACTATCCCGACCCGCTGGCCGATTCCCATTGGGTTGGGGATCCCTGATCCGGTCTGTCTTTTTAAATCCGCTCATCTTGGCCTCCTTTATCGGCCTGGGCTTTTCTTACGGCTCCTGGCGACTCCCGACGATCCTGGCTAATACACTTCGCCTGCTATCCGGGTTGTCCCTGCCCCTGGCCTTGATTTCCCTGGGTGGCAACCTGTCTTTTCGGGGGATCAGAAAGGATCTGACCTCTGCTATTATAGGAACAATATTGAAACTGATCTTCCTGCCCGGGATTGGGGTCCTCTTGCTTCGTTATGGACAAATCACCGGGTTGGACTTTCGCCTCACCGTCATCCTGTTGGCCTGTCCAACGGCCGTCGTTACCTACATCATGTCCTCGGAGTTGGGCGCGGATAAGGAACTATCCGCTTCCATCATCATGCTGAGCACCTTGATTTCCATGTTTTCCATCCCCCTCTGGATTTGGATCATGGGGCTTTGAAATGGCCGTTATGCGTATAACCGCCATTTCCCTGCAGGGAGAGGGATTGGGGAGGCTGGAGGGAAAAATTGTTTTTGTTCCCTTCACCTTGCCGGGTGAATTCGTGGAAATCGAAATAAAAGAAGACCGAAAAACCTATTCCCGGGGCAGGCTGGTCAAAGTGCTGGAACCATCGAAGGATCGGGTTACGCCCCCCTGCCCCATTTTTGGGATCTGCGGCGGCTGTCATCTCCAGCAGGCCACTTCGTCGGCCCAGTCACGAATTAAGGAAAACGGGTTTAGGGAAGCCTTCCGGCATGCGCTGAAAATGGATGATCCGCCCATTCAGACCCTTCGGGATTCCCCCGGGTCTCTCTATTATCGCCATCGTCTGCGGTTAAAGATCCAGGGTCGCGGCCGACAATCGTCCCTGGGCTTTTATCAGGCCCGAAGCCACCAATTGGTTGCGGTGGAGCGGTGCCTCCTGGCCAATCCCGCCGTCAACCGCATCCTGGCCAGCCTTTCCCGGGTGGCCCGGGATTTTCCTTTTTTGGGCGAACCCTCGGAATTGGAAATCCAATGTCTCGGGGAGGGGAAAAAAGCGCTAATCCTCTTTCGGGTGCCCCGCCGGCTGTCAACCCCGATCCTCCGGAAGATCACCGAAATCATCTTGGAAATTCCGGGAATTCAAGCCGTCTTTTTTGGTACCTTCCCGGATGGCGAGTTGTTCGGCCTGGACCCCTTTTCTCCCGATCGGCATGGACAGCGCGTTGTGCTTCCGGCCGAAACCACCCTTTTGGATCGCGAAGTGGAATTGACCTTTTTCCCGCAGGTCTTTTCCCAGGTCAATCTGGCCCAGAACCTGGACTTGATCGCTTTTCTATTAAGCCAACCCTGTTGGGGTCCTCAGGTCACCTGCTTGGATCTTTTTTGCGGCCAGGGAAATTTTTCCATTCCCCTGGCCTTTAAGAACAGGAGGATCATCGGGGTGGAATCCCTGGCCCCGGCCGTAGAGAATGCCCGCTTGAATCAACGACGCAATCAAATCGGGAATTGTATTTTTCATCGGGCTTCGGCCCGCTCCGGCCTCGATCGACTGCTTCGAGAGGGATCGCGGTTCGACGTGGTGCTTATGGACCCCCCCCGAACCGGAGCCCGGGAAATTCTTCGGCAAGTGGACCTACTAGCCCTCCAGGACCTGTACTATCTATCCTGTGAACCAATGACCCTTTTTAGGGATTTGGCCTTTTTGACCCAAAAGGGATGGAAGCTTCAATGGACGTTGCCCCTGGACTTTTTCCCACAAACGTTTCATTTGGAAAGCTTGACTTTTCTTTCCCGGGCTTAAAAACTTTCCCTTTCTCTATTTAACGAATTGTAATAATTAAATATTTTTTTATTTTGGCTTTAAGACGTAATTGTGTTATAATTCAACTGTTCTATAATCTATAAGGAGGGTGGTTCATGATCTTCAGGGTAGGTGATCTGGCGGTTTACCCGGCCCATGGCGTTGGACGGATAGAGTCCATCGAGGCCAAAGAGCTTTACGGGCAGAATCAACATTTCTACATCATGCGGATTCTGGAAAACAACATGGTCATCATGATCCCCACACAGAATGCCGAACATGTGGGCCTGCGGGAAATTGTTCGGGAGGAAGAAGTCCCCAAAATTTTCAAAATCTTAAAGGCCAAAAACATTGAATTTGACAACCAGACCTGGAATCGCCGTTACCGGGAATACATGGAAAAAATCAAAACCGGCTCCGTATATGAAGTCGCGGAAGTGTTGCGGGATTTATTTCTGCTCAGGCTGGACAAAGAACTCTCCTTCGGCGAACGCAAGATGTTGGATACCGCCAAAAATCTGCTGGTCAAGGAAATATCCATCGCCAAAAAAGTCAACGAAGAAAAAATAGAAAAAGATATTCAGCGGATTTTTACCCATTAGAACATACGTAGGCGGCGAAATCTTTTTTCCCGGTTATTGATTTTTTACCACTCCCCCTCCTAAACCATAATCAGGAGCTTCTGCTTGGGGATTCAGGTTCCCTTTTCCTCTTTTCACGGTCCGCAGAAAGCCATTACCCAATTGTCGATTCGCTTTAGCTTCACGAGGCCTACTCTTTTTCAAAGAAAGGAGGTGAACGAATGCCCTCTTATATCTCGACAACCCTGTTAACGATAGCCTGTCTATTGACAGGTTATTGGATTGGCGGTCTACTCGGGGTCCGGACCGATCTTCCCTGGGCCGCTCCCGGGGGAGCCTTCTTAGGACTGTTGCTGGCCGGCGGGATGCTGGCCCTGGATAGGCTATTGAGAAAAATCCCCTTACGCCGGCTATTGGGAAGTTGCCTCGGATTAATGATCGCCCTGCTATTGGCCCGATTGTTGATGGGCCCCTTGGTTCCTCTTTTTCCCGATCCAACCCTGACGGCTCCGATATTTTTTTTATTCAGCCTACTCCTGGGATATCTGGGATTAATGCTGGGTGGGGGGAAAACCGATGAATGGGCCCGTTTTTTCGATTCCCGTAGCCTTCCTTTTTCTTTTTCCGGAAACCTGAACCGTTATCTGCTCGATACCAGCGTCATAATCGACGGCCGGATTGCCGATATTTGTGAAACCGGATTCGTCCAAGGCACTTTGATCATTCCCCAGTTTGTGCTCCAGGAATTGCACCATATCGCCGATTCCGCAGACCCCCTTAAAAAAACTCGTGGCCGTCGAGGTCTGGGAGTCATCGAAAAAATCCAAAACCAGCCCGATCTGAAGGTTCAAATTGTCGACCGCAACCCTCCCAAAGACAACGTGGATGCCAAGTTAGTGGACCTGGCCCTTGAGCTGAACGGCACGATCGTTACCAATGACTTCAACCTAAATAAGGTGGCCGAATTGCAGGGAGTCCGGGTCATCAACCTGAACAACCTGGCGAATGCCCTCAAGCCGGCGGTCCTGCCCGGGGAGATTTTAGCCGTTCAAATCATCCGAGAAGGAAAGACGCCCGGACAAGGGATCGCCTACTTGGATGACGGAACCATGGTGGTGGTGGAGAACGCCAGAAAATATATCGGTCAACATAAGGACGTCATGGTCACCAGTGTTTTGCAGACCGGAACCGGCCGCATGATTTTCACCGAAGTCAAAAACTAACCATGGTCTATGAATTCATTGTTCAAGCGCCGGACGTTGGAAAACGATTAGACCTCTTTTTGGCCGGCCAGGGACTTGATTTTTCTCGCAGCCAGATTCAAAAATGGGGCGAGGAGGGCGGAGTTACCGTGAACGGACATCCGGCGAAAGCGGGATACCGTTTAAAAACCGGGGAACAGGTGGTATTAACCCCCAAGGAACCGGACCCCATTTGCTTGAAACCCGAGCCGATCCCCCTTTTGATTGTTTTCGAGGATTCGGACCTCCTGGTAATCGATAAGCCGGCCGGTTTGGTGGTTCATCCGGCTCCGGGCAATTATTCGGGGACCCTGGTCCATGCCCTGCTGCATCTGGGGCAGGATCTATCGACAGCCGGTGGGGCCTTTCGCCCCGGAATCGTCCACCGATTGGATAAGGATACTTCCGGCTTGTTGATTGTGGCTAAAAACAATTCCTGCCATCAGGCGCTGACCAAACAATTTCAATCGGGCCTGATTTTCAAAGAGTATCAAGCCTTAACCTGGGGAACTCCCCCCCAAAGGCAGGGAATCATTACTCGCCCGATCGGCCGCCACCCCGTCGATCGAAAAAAAATGGCCATCAATGAGGTTCGCGGCAAAACGGCCATGACCGAATGGCTGGTCCTGGAAACCTATCACCCGGGAATCAGCAGACTTCGATTGCGAATAAAAACCGGACGAACCCATCAGATTCGGGTCCATTTAGCCGCCTTAGGCCTACCGATCCTGGGTGATCCCCTTTATGGGACCAAGAAAAGAGGGCTTAAGGGGTTGGATCCCGCTCTGGCCACCAGTCTGGCTTCGCTTTCCCGCCAGATGCTGCATGCCGGCCGGTTGGCTTTTACCCATCCCCGTACCCGCGTTCCGTTGGAATTCACCTCCCCCTGGCCACCTGACATGAGCCAAGTGTTTGACCTGTTAAAAAAATCTTGACAACCCCTTCTTTATGTTCTATCTATGTAAACTGTGCAGCGGGAAGGAGAAGAGGGTCCTTATAGTATCCGCACCATCCTGAAAAGACCGAGTAACCCAAGAAAATCCGGCAAATCCCATTACGCATTCCAATCTTTTTGAAATTAAACCCTGCCCTCAAGGAGCTCACCGCGTCCACTACCTCTTTCGGGGTGGGAATTAACTTGTTCTCCAGATAGGTCAAAAAAACTAAGGTCACCCCCAAGTACCTTCATCAACTAAACAACCGAGGAAGCGATGAATCTAGCCGAACTGAAGGAAAAGAAAATTAGCGAACTTACGTCCATGGCCCGAGAACTGAACGTCGAAGGGGCCAGCGGGATGAGAAAACAAGAACTCATTTTTGCCATTCTGCAGGCTCAAACTGAAAAAAACGGCCTTATTTATGGCGAGGGGGTTTTGGAAATTCTCCCGGACGGGTTTGGCTTTCTTCGGGCGCCCGATTATAATTACCTCCCCGGTCCGGATGATATTTATGTGTCTCCCTCCCAAATCCGTCGATTTAATCTGAGAACCGGCGACGTCACGGCCGGCCAGATTCGCCCACCCAAGGATAACGAACGTTATTTCGCCCTCCTGAAGGTGGAGGCCATTAATTATGAAGATCCGGAACTGGCCCGGGATAAAATCCTGTTCGACAACCTGACTCCCCTTTACCCCAATCAGCGTATCGGCCTGGAGACCGACGATTCCAAGAATTATTCGGTGCGGATTATGGACCTGCTGACTCCCATCGGCAAGGGTCAGCGGGGACTTATTGTCTCCCCACCCCGCAGCGGGAAAACGATGCTTCTGCAAAATATCGCCAACAGCGTTGCTAAAAATTATAAAGACATTATATTGATCGTGCTGCTAATCGATGAACGGCCGGAGGAAGTCACCGATATGCAGCGTTCGGTCAAGGCCGAAGTGATCAGCTCCACTTTTGACGAGCCGGCCCAGCGACATATCCAAGTAGCTGAGATGGTTATTGAAAAGGCCAAGAGACTTGTTGAGCACAAACGGGATGTCGTCATCCTTTTGGACAGTATCACCCGGTTGGCCCGGGCTTATAATACCGTGGTTCCTCCCAGCGGCAAGATTCTCTCCGGCGGGGTGGATTCCAATGCCCTGCACCGCCCCAAACGTTTTTTTGGCGCGGCTCGAAATATCGAAGAGGGGGGCAGCTTGACTATTATGGCCACCGCCCTGGTAGATACAGGTAGCCGGATGGATGAGGTGATTTTCGAAGAATTCAAGGGAACCGGCAACATGGAAATCCATTTAGACCGGAAGCTGAGCGATAAGCGTATCTTCCCGGCCATTGATATCAATCGGTCCGGGACCCGCAAAGAAGAATTGCTTCTCTCTCCGGATGAACTCAACCGGGTCTGGATCCTGCGCAAACTACTGGCCCCTCTAACCCCGGTGGACAGCATGGAGTTTCTCCTGGAAAAAATGGAAGGCACCAAGCACAACGCCGAATTTTTAAGTCTGATGAATAAATAACCGATTAAGGAGTAACGATCATGAAAGAAAAAATTCATCCCCCGTACCATCAAATTACTGCCCGCTGCGCCTGCGGAGCGGAACTTCCCACCGGCTCGACCCAAAAGGAGATCCGGGTAGAGATTTGTTCCCAGTGCCATCCTTTTTTTACCGGCAAACAGAAACTGATGGACACTGCCGGAAGGGTGGAGCGGTTTCAAAAAAAATACGCCAAGGTAAAGGCGGCCCAACCGGAAACCAACTAATCAGGAGCCCCGAGTGCCATGATTCAAGTCGGCGGACAGGCGGTCATCGAAGGGGTCATGATGAAGGCCCCGAAATCCTTAGCCGTGGTAGTGCGGAAGCCCAATGGGGAAATTGCCTTTAAGGAAGATCTCCTCCACCCTTGGTCCGATCGCTGGGGTTTCCTCAAGTGGCCGGTGTTACGGGGCACCTTGACCCTCATCGAGACCCTGGTCCAAGGGATTCAGGCCCTTAATTATTCCGCCAATCAGGCCTTGGCCGAGGAGGAACAAAAGAAGGACATCAGTTCCTGGACCATGTTTTTGACCTTGAGTCTGGCCATCCTGATCGGCCTGGGTCTTTTCGTCGCCTTGCCCCATGCCATCAGCGCCTACCTGGGGACGATCTCGCCCTACCGGTTCGGGGTAGAGTCCCTGACCTTTCATCTTATAGACGGCCTCATCAAGGTCTTTATCTTCATTGCCTATATCTGGATTATATCCCGGTTCAAGGAGATCCGCCGGATCTTTCAGTATCATGGGGCGGAACACAAATCGATTTTTACCTATGAATCCGGAGAGGACCTGACCGTCGAGAACGCCAAACGGCATTCCACCCTGCATCCCCGCTGCGGCACTTCGTTCATTCTGCTGGTGCTGATAATCAGCATCCTGCTTTTTTCATTTTTATTTCCTTTTCTGCCCAAATTCTCCGGTCTGTCGGTTTGGCTGAAAAACGGTTTCTACGTGGTCTTTAAAATCTTCCTGATGATTCCCATCACGGGTTTAGCCTATGAAGCCATTAAATATTCAGGCAAAAAGGCCCATCTTCCCTGGGTCCGGGTGATGATTCTACCAGGCCTCTGGATTCAACATCTGACCACCCAGGAACCCACCGAAGACCAGATCGAAGTTGCCCTGCAGGCCCTGTCCCGCGTACTAAGCCTGGAAGGACGACCCGTCAACCCGCAGGTTGTTTAGCTACCGATTATGATGTTAGAGAAACTGGAGGAAGTGGAGGGCCGTTTCGCCAAGGTCGAGGAATCCCTCGGGGATGGAGAAATCCTCCGCAACCAGGCGGCTTACCAGAAACTGGCCAAGGAACATTCCGATCTGGCCCCCCTCATCGGCAAATACCGCCAACTCAAGGCCCTGAACGAAGCGATTCGGCAGAACACGGAACTTCTGGAAGACTCGGATCCGGAGATGCGCGACCTGGCCCGGACCGAAATGCAACAACTCCGAGAGCAATCGACCCGCGCGGAAGAGGAGATCATGGTCCTGCTGCTCCCCAAGGACCCCAACGACGAAAAGAATACCTTACTGGAAATTCGGGCCGGGACCGGGGGGGACGAGGCCGCCCTGTTTGCCGCCGATCTGTTTCGCCTCTATTCCAAATTCGCCGAGATCATGCACTGGCGGGTGGAAGTCATGAGCGCCCACCCTACCGGCATGGGCGGCTTCAAGGAAATCATCGTCTTGATCGAGGGCCAGGGGGCCTACAGCAAATTGAAATATGAAAGCGGGGTCCACCGGGTACAGCGGGTACCGTCCACCGAAGCCCAGGGCCGACTGCACACCTCGGCCGTCACCGTGGCCGTCCTGCCGGAGGCCGAAGAAGTGGATGTGGTCATCGATCCCGAAGAAATCCGGGTGGATGTCTTCCGTTCCTCCGGTCCGGGCGGTCAGAGCGTCAACACCACCGACTCCGCGATTCGGATCACCCACTTGCCTACCGGTCTGGTAGTCTCCTGCCAGGATGAAAAATCGCAGCATAAAAACAAGGCCAAAGCGCTAAAGATATTGAGGGCTCGGATCCTGGACTTAAAAATCAAAGAACAGCAGGATAAAATCGCCGAAAACCGCAAAAGCCAGGTCGGGTCCGGAGACCGCAGCGAGCGGATCAGGACCTACAACTTCCCCCAAAACCGGCTGACCGACCACCGCATCGGACTGACCCTCTATCATCTGGATGAAATCATGGAGGGGAAATTATCCGAAGTCATTGAGGCCCTGAATACCCATTTCCAGTCGGAACACCTCAAAGCTTGAGGGGGACCATCGTGCCTCCCCCGCTGACTCCCAGCAGCGCTATGTTATTCTTAAGCTGGATGGACTCTGGAAGGGCCATTAAAAAAAATGAACGTCGAACATCGAACGTCCAACATCGAATGTTTAATGGGAAAAGATGAAGAAACAGGCCTGTGATCCGTAAGAAAGGGTACTCGAGTAATCGGTCAGAATCATAAAATTCGTTGTTCGCTAGCGGATGTCAGTTTTTCATTCGATGTTGGATGTTGGATGTTCGATGTTGGACGTTCATTTTTCAATACACCCCTATACGGCATAAGTGCCACCTTTGAATGTTTATAAAACAGCTTAGCGCTTATGCCCTGAATCCCCCAGACACGACCACAACCCTAAATAAATGGGCGAAGCGACTCATAAGAAAACGGAGCCACTCTGGACCGTACTTAAAACCATCACTTGGTCTCGAGAATACCTCCAAGGAAAAGGGGTGCCGGAACCCCGCCTAAGTGCGGAAATCCTCTTGAGCTCGGTCCTGGGGCTGGATCGTTTGGGGTTGTTTTTGCAATTCGACCGGCCGTTGAACCCAGCCGAATTGGCAGAGTTTAAGGCTCTGCTGCTCCGCCGGGCCCAACATGAGCCGGTCGCCTATATCCTGGGCCGTAAGGAATTCTGGTCTTTATCTTTCGCGGTAAACCCCTCGGTTCTTATTCCCCGGCCGGAAACCGAACTCCTGGTGGAAGAGGCCTTGGCTCTGATCCAATCGAACCCCTCCCTGAAAAACACGATCGAACTGGGAACGGGTTCCGGGGCTGTCATTATTTCCCTCGTCAAAACGTTGCTGACCACTTCGGCCGAACCGGGACTAATGGCGGCTACCGACCGGTCCTGGCCGGCCCTGAAGACGGCTGAAGCCAATGCCCGGCAGCACCAAGTGCGCCAGGCGATTTCTTTCCTCCAGGGGAATTGGTTGACCCCCTTCGCTCCCCACAAAAAAAAAATTCATTTGGTGATCTCCAATCCCCCTTATTTAACCGGGGAAGAAATGCGGAATTTGGACCCGGGGATAAAAAATTATGAACCGCTTCAGGCTTTGGACGGCGGACCGGACGGGCTGAACGCCATTCGGGAACTCTTGAGCCAAGCCTGCGCTATCCTCCAACCCGGCGGCTGGGTACTATTGGAGATTGGCGAAACGCAGGGCCCGCCGGCGCTGGAATTAGCCCGGCGGAACGGCTTTGATCCGGTCCTGATTCGTCGCGACTATTCCGGGAAAGACCGGGTGCTGAAAGGGCAATGCAATGGATAAGATTCTAATTCAAGGCGGCCGGTCCTTGAAGGGGAAGGTTTCACTTTCCGGAGCAAAAAATGCGGCCTTACCGATTATGGCCGCCACCTTATTAACCGAAGGGATTTCAACCCTCACCAACCTGCCAAGGCTGCGGGATATTCAAACCCACAAAAAATTGCTTTCCTGGCTGGGGGTCTCTTTGGAAGAGGTTACGCCCAGTGAGCTGCGCTTAAATACCTCTCAGGTGAAAGTCTGGGAGGCCCCTTATGACCTGGTTAAGACCATGCGGGCCTCGATCCTGGTTCTGGGACCGCTGGTGGCTCGCCTGGGTAAAGCCCGGGTGTCCCTGCCGGGGGGATGCGCCATCGGAGCCCGTCCCATCAACCTGCACCTGAAAGGCCTGGAGCAGATGGGGGCTCGTCTGGAATTGAAACATGGATACGTCGAGGCCAAGGCCCGCCAGTTGAAAGGCGCTGAAATCGTCTTTGACCTGCCCACCGTAACCGGGACGGAAAACCTGATGATGGCAGCGGCATTGGCCAAGGGGAAAACCACCCTGGCGAATGCCGCCAAGGAACCGGAGGTAGTGGATCTGGCCAATTTTTTGAAGGGGATGGGGGCCCATATCTCGGGGGCGGGGACGGATATCATCACCATCGAAGGAGTGCCTTCCCTGCATCCCGCCACCTACCGGGTTATGCCCGATCGCATCGAAGCCGGGACCTATCTGGCGGCAGCCGGAATCACCGGCGGTGAAATTACCCTGACGGATTATGACGGCTCCTGCCTGGAAGCCCTGATTATGAAGTTGAAAGAAACCGGAGTGGAGTTTTCTCAAAACAAGACGGGACTGACGGCCTTCGGACCCCGAAAAACAAAAAGCGTCTCCGTTACCACCCGCCCCTATCCGGGTTTTCCCACCGATATGCAGGCCCAGTTCATGGCCCTCATGTCTGTCAGCCAGGATACCAGCATCATCCAGGAAACGATTTTTGAAAACCGGTTCATGCACGTGAGCGAACTGCGGCGGATGGGGGCCGACATCCAGGTCTCCGGCCACCAGGCCGTGGTCAAGGGCGTATCCCGGCTGAACGGGGCTCCGGTTATGGCCACCGACCTGCGGGCCAGCGCCTCCCTGGTCCTGGCGGGTTTACGGGCCGAGGGAGTCACGGAAATCTCCCGGGTCTATCACCTGGACCGGGGCTATGAAACCCTGGAGAAGAAGCTGTCCGGCCTGGGGGCGAAAATTGAACGGATCAAGGAAACGGGTTAGGATGACTTTTTTACCAAAAACATCCTAATCGGGGGTAAACTGTAATCATTGGTTATGCCGCGTCCTTGACTGTTCTGTACGGCTGAATCAGGACTTCCGCAGAAATACCCAAACCATCGTGAAGGTTTCTGATCATCTCCATAGTGAGCGGGCGTCTTCGATTCAAGATTTCGGATACACGAGCACGACTACCAATATAGGACTCCAAATCCCGGCGAGAGAGGCCTCTACTTTCCATATGATAGAGAATGGCTTCAATGGGATCAGGCAGGGGAATGACGTAATGTTTTTCTTCATAGGCTTCCGTGAGGGTAGTCAGAACCTCAAGGCGATCCGCTTCCGTGGTGCCGGGTTTCGCATTAAAGAGCCGCTCAATTTCTTTGAGTGCGGATTCGTAATCGGGTTCTGTCCTTATTGGTTTAATCTTCACGTTAATGCCCTCCTAAACTTTCGCCGCATCAATTCTATCGTACTCCTGGTGTGTACCGACAAACCTGATGAAAACAAGGCCATGCTCATAGCGTATAGCAACGACTAATCTATAGCTGTTACCCTTAAGATTAAAAACCACTCTGTCGTTTCCCACAAAGCTGGCGTTTCGAAAGACTGTCTTAATATCCGCTGGGCTTTTCCATTCGGTATGTTTGGTGTCGTTATACCAAGCTTGGAGCGGCTGTCGGACATCGGGATGCTTCTCCCAAAACTCTTTGAGCTTCTTTCGAGATATGATTCTCATTGAAGATAGTATATCCTGTTCCCAAAAGGGGAGCAAGAAGAACTTTACGGTTTTCTATGATGTTCTTTAGTCATAATGCGGCGAATCAGGCGCTCAATGCGCTGCTTCTTCTGTTAAGAAACGGAAGCCCGGCGTCTGAATGGCTAAATGGCGGATAATTAAATTTAGACCTTTATTCCCCCGGCTTATTCTATTGACTTCACTGACCTTATTCGATATTCCTGTTAAGCTGTGAAAGAATCTGTAAGGCATGCCAACTCCTTAACAACATTGTCCATGTCCCGTCCCGCCATCCCTTTGGTGCTCACCTTCATGGTCGGCCTCTTCCTGGGGGATTCCCTTCCACCCGGACGGGGTGCCTTATGTCCCCTATGTTCTAACCTTCATTTTTGTGGTCCTCGGTGTCCTTTATTTTTTAAGGCCCGCTTTCGTTTTTTATTGGGGAATCATTTTTTTCCTGGTCGTTGGCGTCAGCCAGACCTCGTTTTTCTCGCCCCGTTCCACCGAGCCGCCGGTACCCGCCTTTTTATTGGACCAGCGCCTTCATCAATTCTCAGGCATCATTCAACAGGAGCCGACTTTTTCACCGGACCGGACCCGGTTTATCGTCCGCTTGAGCGCTTACCGTCTTCAAGGGGAGGACGTTCCGATCCAGGGAATGATCCTCTTAACCGTCAACGGCATCGTGTACAACCTGGAAACAGGCGATCCGATTCGATTTGTCTCCCGCTTGCACCCCATCGAGGGCTACCACAATCCGGGAGGGTATGATTTTCAAAGGGTCATGGCCCGCCAGGGGATCCGGGTGGCCGGATTTCTGGAACAGCCCGATCTCCTGATTTTATCCGGCCCGAATAATATCACTAGGGAAACGGCTCTCCTTTCTGGCCGCCCGTTTTCGGGTCAATGCCCTCATTGACGCCCACGTCCCCTCCCCCGCTGAACGCGATCGCCCAGTCACTGCTGACGGGTGACCAAAGTAAAATTTCCCCGGAAATCCGGGAGGCCTTTAATCAAGCCGGTGTGGCCCACCTGCTGGCCTTTTCCGGATTGAACCTCGGGTTGGTCGGCGGTCTGGCTTTTTTCTTCTTTCGTTACCTCCTAAGTCTGTCCGAAACGGCCCTGTTGGTTTTGAACGTGCGTTTTTGGGCCTTGGTCGGGTCCTTTGTCCCGGTAGCCGGGTATGCCCTGTTAGCCGGTCTGAGCCCTTCGGTTTCCCGGGCGCTGCTGATGGTCACCCTGGTGTTCCTGGCCCTGCTGTTAAAAAAACAATCCGATCTGTTGAATAATCTGGCCCTGGCCGCTCTGATACTGCTGCTTCTGTCGCCCTCCTCCCTGTTCAGACCTTCATTTCAATTATCTTTTGTTTCCGTCTGGGCCATCGGCTATCTTCTGCCTAAAATATGGCCTCCCAGGGGGAACCCGGATAAACCCGACCCGTCCTGGGGCTATCGAGGTCTTCTTTATCTTTGGGGGATATTTTGCGTTTCTCTGGTCTCTCAATTGGCCACCTTCCCCGTGGTCGCCTGGTGGTTCCACCAGCTTTCCTTTATCGGCCTGATCAGTAATTTATTGCTCGTTCCTCTGACCGGTGTCTTCGTCGCGCCCCTGGGACTGGTGGCCATAGGCCTTTCCCCCTTTTTTTCCTGGGGAACCGCTTTCTTATTTAAAATTATCACCCTCCTGCTGGAATGGACCTGGGGAACTTACCCATTTCTTTGCTTCCCTGCCCGGCGCGTTCATGTATTTCCCCCGCCCAGCCTGGCCGGAGCTATTTTTCTACTTTTTGGCCCTTTTAATCCTTTTTAACCGACGCAAAATCCCCCGAGCTCACTGGGCCTTAGGTCTGAGCTTGATCTTTATGGTGCTTACCTTTTCCTTCCCCCAAATTAAGACCTTCTTGGGTTTCAAGCCCCTGACCTTAACCTTCCTGGATGTGGGGCACGGCAGCGCCATCCTCGTGGAATTTCCCGGCGGGGAAAACCTGCTGGTGGACGGGGGCGGGTCGCCCAATCCGGCCTTTGATTTAGGCGAACGCGTGGTCAGCCCCTTTCTCCGGCAGAAGAAGATCTTCTCACTGGATACGGTGGTATCCACCCATCCCCATCCCGATCATCTCAACGGGCTGCCTTTTATCCTGGATAAATTTATCGTCAAAGAATTCTGGTGGAATGGGGAGCGGGCGGATTCGGAGGCATTTTCGCGCCTGGAGGACCTGATCCAGCAAAAAAAAATCACCACGTTCCAACCAAAGGCAGGTTGGATAAAAAACTTCGGCGACGTCCGTGTCCGGATTTTGCATCCTGAACCAACACTTCCCCAGGGATCCGAGGCTTTCAACTACCATGGACAAAATAACCGCTCTCTGGTCCTGCAAATCGACTATCAGGGCCAGCGGGTGCTGTTACCGGCGGACATTGAAGCGGTAGTGGAAACCAGCTTATTGGAACGCGGGTCCGTCCTCCATAGCCAGATCCTCCAGGTTCCTCATCACGGCAGCCTCACCTCCAGCCAACCGGCCTTTATTGAGGCCGTGGCCCCTCGCTGGGCTGTTTTCTCGGCCCGGGGGTCTGTGCGCTTTCCGGTGCCCCACCCCGAGATTCTCCGCCGCTACCTGGAAAAGGGCATTGGAATCCTGCGCACCGACCAGGAGGGGGCCATCCGTTTTAGCTATAGGAAGGGAAAATGGGCGGGAGAAAGTACCTTGAAAGGACCCTTTTGATTTTTGACCTACACGGATCGATGCCATAACTATCTAATTTCAATTGCCGTTGAGGGGACGGCAATTGAAAGAATCCCATCGCTACGCGAATGATACCCGCCGAAGGCGTGGGTAGTCTTAAAAAAATCGGCCTCTCAGCGATTTTTTTAAAAAATTGTTCTCTGTCTCTGTGATCTCTGCGTGCTCGAGCGACCGAAGGGAGCGGGCGAGAACATCAGTCTGAAAGCCCCAAACGGAAGTAAATTCATCCTCTCCGGGCAAATACAATTATGCGACTAAAAATAACCTGCCAAAAGGATGAAGACCTACTTGGGGGTGATTTTGATTTTTCGGTAGTAGGAATCCGAAAGGTAGATCGCCGCCAGGGGGTTGTGGCCGGTGACCCGGTCCTTAACGGCCAACACCGTGGTGGGCGCCGCCGCATATTTAAAAAAAAGAGAATCATGGCCCACACACAAACCCAGCAGGATATTGAACTGCGTCTTTCCTTCGTTGAGCAGCTTAGCCTGAAATATGGGGTTGCACATGGCTTCCGCTGTCCCCTGATAAATTTTCTCTTGGTCCCTAATCCCTATTTTCCCCTTATCGGTTCTGCCCGCTTTACAAATTGCCGAAATGACCTCAAAGCCCTGCCCGATCAGAATTTCTTCCACCAGGGCCGCCTCTTTGACCAGGCCTAAACAAAAAGCCATGCCTAATCGCCGGTATCCCATCCGCCGGGCAAATTCGATAATTTCTACTATCCGGGTTTTGGTGGGCTGCATGACATAAGGGCGCTCCTGCCGGTTGGCATAGCATTCGGCCTCCTGGATGGAGGCCTGCCGAGCAAATTCCCGCACCTCCGGCTGCTCATATTCCCGGTTGGCCTCTTCCAGAACGCCTTTGTGCGTCAAAGTCGGACAGCCTTTCGAGCCCACACCCGCTCCGGAAAAACAGATTTTTTGGGAAACGGGCCGGCCGCACGAGGCGCAGGCCGGAGTAGGTGGCCGTGTTCCTATTTTTAACGGTTTTTGCTCACTCCCCTTGGCGGCCTTCTTTTTTTCCCGGGGACGATCCCCGCCTGCTTGTTTTTTACCGTTCTCCTTATTTTTCATCTTTTCGCCTCCTCACCCCGGCGGTATCCATCCAGGCTGTCAATTTCTCATAGGGCTGCGCGCCTACCAGGGACTGTCGGCCCAGCACAAACGTCGGAACCGCCCGTATCCCCAGTTCCCGCGACCGAGCCCAATCTAGATCCACCGCGCCCTTAAAGGTCCTCTCCTGCAGCACCGTTGCGGCCTCCGCTTCCGGGAGACCAAGGGAACGCACCAGGTCCAAGAGTTCCTGAACTTTCCCGATATTGGTTCCCTGAACAAAATAAGCCTGAAAAACCGCGCGGTGAAATTCGTCGCCCCGACCCTTGCTTTCAGCCCACTTGGCCAGTTCCTGGGCCGGGCGGCTGTTATAGGTCATCGTCCGGTCGGTAAAAGGCAGTCCCGCTTCCCGGGCCGCCTGCTTCAGGCGAACCATCACCTGATCCAGGTCCACCGCCTGACCGGCAAAAAGCTGTTCCAGGGTTTGTCCCTCTTCCGGCGTTTCCGGGTGGAGGGGAAAAGCCGTCCACCTTAAGCCGATTTCGTACTCCGCCTGCAATCGTTCAATACGCCCGGTAATGAAATAGCACCACGGTCAGACGTAATCGGAAAATATTTCCAGGGTAGGATTCGCCATCTGAGTTTCCTTTCTTTGGACTACCTATGGGACGGATCACTCCGGGACTTGGACCGAAAAATTCTTTTCCCGGAAATGGATCTTGGCCCGCTGGCAATGGGGACAGGTACAGAACTCCGGTAAATCCTCAAAAGAGGTGCCGGGGTGCCAGCCTTTTTCCGCGTCCCCTTTCTCCGGCTCGTATTCGTACCCGCAGGGGCACTGATAGAGATGAACCTTCTTCCACTTGGCGGCAGCCATTATGAACCTCCCGGCAATGGTCAAACGACCTCAATGTGTCTCTAAAGACTAAATAGACTGAGGGAAAAGTAACCAGGAACCGGCGGAGGAAAAAGTCAACCGAGAGAACCGATGCGATCTTGCCTATCGCTTTGCAGGAGCCCTAGAGTAGAACAGGGAGATTATTTTGTTGCGCGCGAAAGAGGCGGATGCCATTCCCTATCCACTGAAACGGCGGTACCTGGCCGCTATCATGAAAAGTTTATGTTGAGAAGGCGTCCTTTTTTTACTATACTGTAAAAAATTACAATACCTTCAAGGGGAACCGGATGGACCAACAAGCGAAAACCTTAAATGAAACCTTGGCGGGAGAAAACCCCGGCCTGGTTGAACTTCTCTCGGAAGCCGGGCTGGCGCTTTTCTTTCCGAAGCTGGGTATTCTTTCGCAGTCGGCGGAGGCGGCCGGGAAGCGGATCAACGCCACGATCGGGATCGCACTGGAAGAGAACGGCCAGCCCATGCACCTTCAAACCATCCACAAGTATCTTGGCCGACTGCAGCCCAAAGAGGTCTATCCGTACGCACCCAGCCCCGGGAAAAAGGAACTGCGGGAAATCTGGAAAGGGATGCTGTTTAAAAAAAATCCAGGTCTGGCCGGCAAAGAGTTCAGCGAGCCGATCGTCACCGGGGCTCTGACCCACGGCCTCAGCACCGCCGCCGAGCTTTTCCTGAATCGGGGGGATGAGATCATCATTCCCCAGCCCTACTGGGAAAATTATGACCTGATGTTTCTTTCCAAGAAAGGGGCCCGGATAAGCACCTTCGACCTGTTCTCCGGCCGAGGGTTCAATCTCTCCGGTCTGGCGGATTCCCTGAAAGGTCAATCCAAGGCCCTGCTGCTCCTGAATTTTCCCAACAACCCCACCGGGTATACGCCGACCCGTCGAGGAGGCCGACCAGATCGTCAGGGTGATACGAGAGGCGGCCGACCGGGGGAAGGGATTGGTGGTCCTGGTGGACGACGCCTATTTCGGCCTGGTTTACGAAAAAGGCATCGTGACGGAATCGTTGTTTTCAAAACTGGCGGACCTGCATGAGCGGGTAATCGCCGTCAAACTCGACGGCCCGACCAAGGAAGATTATGTCTGGGGCTTTCGGATCGGCTTCATCACCTACGGGGTGGGGGGACCGGGAGACAAAAAGAAAATCTACAGCGCCCTGGAGGCCAAGACGGCCGGAGCCATCCGGGCCGACGCCTCCAATATGTCGCACCTGGGCCAATCGCTGCTTTACAAGGCCTACCAGGACCCGGAATACTGGCCGGAGAAACAACAGAAGAACGACGTCTTGCGTTCCAGGTACGAGACTGTAACCAAAGCCATCCAGGCCGATGCCTATGGACAGGCGTTCCAGGCCCTGCCCTATAACAGCGGATATTTCATGTGCGTCAGGCTCAAAAACGCCGACCCGGAAGCCGTCAGGAAAAAGCTGCTCGCGCAATACGACACCGGGGTTATTTCCGTCGAACCCGATTTGCTCCGGGTGGCCTTCTCAGCCACACCCAATAAGCTCATCCCCGAACTTTTTGAAAATATCTATAAGGCCTGCACGAGTCCGTAACCACGGGGTTAGTCGCCCAACTGGAATGCCCTCCGTTAACGTATTGGACATTCCGGCGGCCGTGACGATGTCCCGGTCTGCTCCCATTTTTTGATCCGTAGCGGCGAGCGACCTAACAATCTGCATTTAACGCCCAGTTCAGCGGCGGCGGGCAAGAGACTCGGAAAAACACCTGCCTACTGCAGGTTCAACTCGATCTGAAGGATAGCGCCAGAGATCTCTATCAAAGCACCAAGGCTGTTCTGAAGGTTTCCCGTCACGGCTACCATGAAGTCCCTTTGCGGCAGGTAAGCGAAGTAGGCATTGAAGCCGGAGATCCCACCAGTTTTTCCCGGCACAAGATGTTCTCCATGTTTCAGCATCTCCAAGCAGTAACCAAAGGTCATTCCTGTGCCGGGTTGCTCAAATGGATGTCCGTTGTTCAAACGGACGGGAGCGAACATCGCTTCGATGCTCGCTTGTTTCAGAAATACACCCGGTCGCAAGGCCTTTTTCAGTTTGATGATATCCGAGGGAGTGGATAATATGCCCCCGCTGGCGTAAGGGGCCAATAGGCTCGCGTACTTGGCGTTCCGCACGCTTCCGGTGGCCGCATCGAACTCATAGCCCGTGACCCGATTTGGTACGACGGCATCGTTGCTGCCCAGTCGGGTGTGAATCATGCCCAAGGGCTTCGTAATACGTTCGGCGAGAAAGTCACCGTACGCCACCCCGGATACCTTTTCGATCACGAGCCCCAATAGCATACATCCCGAGTTGCTGTATTGAGCGCGCTGGCCCGGCTCGAAATCAAGCGGCAAAGACTCCAGCATCTTCACCACCTCCTGCGGACGCCAGTCCTTTTCCTGATTGGAGCCGAAAGGCTCGACGCTGAGGATCTCCTTGATCCCGGAGGTGTGCTGAAGTAAGTGTTGCAGCGTAATTTCCTCGCCTCCCCTGAAGCCGGGAAAGTACTTCGACAGCTTATCCTCCACCCGCAGCTTGCCTTCTTCTTGAAGCAACAGAATGGACAAAGCCGTGAAGTTTTGGTCAACGAGCCAATCTCGAAAATGCGAGTCCTTGGTAACCGGAATTTGGTGCTCCAGATTCGAAGTCCCGTAGGACCTTTCAATCGTCTTGCCGTCGGCCGAAGAGACGCGATCGACAAGCCCGGGATCTTCGCTTTTTCCATAATCGGCTTCACGATGCCGTCCACGGCTTCAGGGGTGATGGGTCCACGTTCAGCTGCAAAAGCCATGGCGGCCATCAGTCCTATGAGGAATGCTCCCAAAATGATCCGAGCCCGTTTTGTACCATCGCGCCATCAAGTCCTCCTTTGTGAAGCGTGATCACCCAAGTTCAAAAGTCGTCACGCCGAACAGCCGGTTTAAGGGCAAATCAGGGCATTTCCCCGTGTACATGCGGGCCGTCTCGAACGCAACGATCATGTTGTGCCGCTTCGCCAAATCGACTGCCGCCGAATTCACTTCCGGCGTGTCCAGAAAAATTGGGCGCCGTCCGGGGTATGTGCCTTCAAAGATAGGAATAGATGTTCCGCAAACTGCGGACTGTCCGCAAACAACGGACCTACCTTGTATCCGGAACGACAAATGCGCACGACCCCGTAACCTGCCAGTTTGCGGTTTCGTAGGATGCCGAGTGCCGTACTTTGAGGTTGATCAATCCAACACCTCAGAAATTGCCTGCGATTGTCGGGAAAAAACGGTTTGTCGTATGCGCATATCTCATCAAATGGGATCGTGGACAAGCGGACGATCCCTGAATCAGCCGGAAAAGACCCGCCACCGGTTCCCTGATATCGGATATTTCTATAGGCCAATGTAAACCCGGACTTCTGGTAATTGCCCTGTTGAGCGACTACTCCATCAAGACCGACAGTGCGGCCCTTGAGGTACGCAAGACCGGCATTCCATATCTGAATGCCGTAGCCCTTGCCACGATACTCCGGCTTGACAATGTAAAAACCAAGGAAGCCAAAGGAATCGCCATATTTCACGACTGAAATCGTTGCAACAGGCTCATCCTCAAGCAATCCGACAAGGAAACCGTTTGGATCAGCGGCGTAGAAGCAATCCGCATCGTACAACCCGGGGTTCCATCCTTCTGCCGCTGCCCAGTCGATGGCGATATCCATTTCTTGCCGAGTCATCACTCTGATTCTGTAGCTACACTTCTGCACGATTCACCTTCGATCTGCCTATCCACTTGGCGGCTAATGCGGCGTTGACCCGTGGCATGCCGCTTGCCGGGCCTTTAGACCCATGCAAGCCAATGCTGTCGGCGGCCGAGCTGACTGTGACATAGACCCGATAGGGGCTAGGCCGCATTGGCTACGCTTCAGGCTCCAGTAACGCTTAGGGTCAGGCGCGCTGTAAAGCCTCTCCTGCCCCCTCTTGTTAGCCGTCCGCCTTGAATCCGTCGTGAAAAGTGACAGTGCCCTGCGGAGTATGCCCGTCGAAAGACAGAGCGAAGAAGACCTCCGGTGGCACTCCCTCAAGCTCAAGGCCGGACATGTTCTTGAACCCGAATTTCTTGTAGTAATCCGGGTGTCCCACGAGACAACATCCTTGAGCGTTCATATCTTTCAGCCGTGACAGCCCTTCCCGTATCAGGGCCTTGCCAATGCCCTGCCGCTGGTACTCCGGCAACACCGAAACAGGTCCCAGGCCATACCAGTTCGGTGTGCCGCCGGAAATGGTCAGGGGAGAGAAGGCTATATGACCAATTATACGGCCATCCACTTCTGCGACAAGCGATATCGTGAGGGCCTTGGCGGCGCGTAGTGCCAATATAATAAATTGCTCTGTGTGATTGCTGATCTCCAGGGTCTTAAATGCGGCGACAGTCACCTCGGTTATTGCGCAAACATCGGCATCGGTTTCGCTCCTGATACCGATCTTCAGATTCATGTGCTTCGTATTCCTTCCTTTTCTACCCGCCAACTGTTTGTTCACCCGCCGGGAACCCAATGCGGAAGTGGCTTTAACCTCGTTCAACTGGATTTGACATATGTAAAAAAACCGCCCCCGGTTCCCGGTCGAGCGTGTAACAAGGGGTTATCTTATTTTCAGCCATCGTTATTTTCGACAATACGGCTCAATTTTTCAAAAAGTTTATCCAACTGTTTTTGCAAGTTAGGGTCTTCTGTATGATTTGATTCTGCTGCGATATATCCAACTAGTTCATTAAGATCTTCAATTGTATATTTGGCAAGCAGATATTTCCCATTCAGCTCAGCCAGCTTAATTCGTTTTGTCAGATCATCCCCGGCAAAAGTATGATCAATAATTAGGTCCCGTTCATTTTCTGTAATTTTTATTTCAATTGTTTCCAATGTTCTATTCCTTGAGCAGATAATGTGGAGTGAAGCCGTGGGCGCTGTTAATCGTCCGGCCTCATGAGTGGTTAAGTGCTATAGACTAACCTAACTTTTCCGACTCCTTACGTATTCTTTCCACGTCTTCAGGAGTGTAGTTCCTTATTGTCCTTGAGCTTTTCAAAGTCCCTGCCATTCCACCTATACATGACAGTCATTCTTGGTGCAGATACATAAGGAAGGTCTGTATCCCAATCAGTTTCCTTCGATGTGATTTCTATCCTTCCATCATCGTCAAAATCTCCAACCTCAAAACCTTCGGGAGTGCCAGAACTTAGCCCCCCTATTAAAGTAAACTCATGATCTTTCCATCCATAGACATTGAGCACTTTCCCATGAGCGCCAGCTGGGTACTCAACAAGTAGTTCATTGCGGGAATCATTGTTAACATCAGCGTATCTAATGTGAGTCATTTCTACACCGTTCACAGGACCAGTTGTTTCCTTTCTTGAGTGAACAGGTAATTTTTGAATAATTCCACCCAACTGTGCGACTATTTTATCGGGCAATCCACTCAGTGTTGAGTTGAGCTTATTCTCCGCAGCCTTAGCCTTCCGATATTGTCAAAAAGCAATAATTACAGAGAGAGCAATGCCAATAATAGTCAGAGGATCCATACTATAGGTCTCTTTAAGCACTTAACGCTCGGCGTGAGCCGCGCGGGGCACGAAGATTTCAGGAAACAACGCGCCGTCACAGTGCGTCGGCTCGACGCGGTTGTTGAAGTAAACCGCTACGCGGCAGATACCTACCGTCGTAGTTTTTCCTAAAAACTTCTCCGAAAATCATTCGCAGCCCGCCATCCCATTCTGTCCAGTATGATGCCTCCAACCCCCGGCCTATTTGTAAAGGGGGACTTTGTTCACCGAATTCAGTATTCTTTAACGGAAGCATCTTTATGATGTCGGGCCAATGAGTAAAACCAGCCATGGTTCTGAATAAACCCAATAATTCCTCGGGTAGCAGCTCTTCTACTTCGGAACGCGTTCAAAGGCCCTCATCGGAAACCTAAACCTATCCGGCGACGCTCCCCCTAATGGAGCCGCCGGTGATCGCTTTAATTGCGCCACTACATTATGGCCAAAAATTCGCTTCCACACCGGGCAACCTACCCCAAAAAGCATGAACTTTAATATCAGAAAAACGAGTGGTAGGTATTACGGAAAAGAATGGCCATGGGTTCCATGGTGTAAGTATACGTATATAAAAAGGTTTTGTAGGAAGTCAAGGGAAAAACAGGGATGGGGTGTCGGGGGTAGGGTATAGAGAAGAGGAAAAAGACCAGAGGGAAGAGGGAAGAACGGAAAATCAGAGATTGAGGAAAAGATGATTAAAAGCGGAAGGTAATGAGTCAAATGGGCCGTAAGTCGTTAAGCGCGAAGGCGGTGGATAGAGGGTCAGACCCAACGTCTGGCAAAAGGGCTTAGTTAACGGCATTGGGTCTTCATGAGTCCATCTGATTTTCATCTCCCGGTTCTTCTCTCAATCAATGCCGTCTTGAGTTCTTTAGTGCTGTAAACATTTCCGCTTTCAGTATCCGCTATCCCTCTTCCGACAGAATCAAGAAACGCTTTCTTGTAAACCAGTTCATCGTAGTCACCAGGAGAGAGGAGAACTCCGGCGGGTTTTCCGTTCTGGGTTATAATCAATGGAGGTTTGTTTTTCATTCGAGGTTGGGCGTTCGATGTTCAATGTTCGACGTTCATTTCAAATGCCGTACTTCTTAAGTTTATAGCGCAGCACCCGTTCGCTGATGCCTAACCGGTCCGCCGCCCGGGTCTGCACCCCTTCGGCCTCTTTCAAGGCCTGCCGGATCAGAAACTTCTCCAAGGCATCCAACTGTTCCATCAGGGGGAGATCGGAAGACAGCGGAGGCGGCGTCTCCGACTCTTCCCGGCCATCCTTTAAATGGAAAGGAATCTCCCGGGAAGTAATCAAATTGTCCCGGGCCAGGACTACGGCCCTTTCAACCAGGTTTTCCAGTTCCCGGATATTTCCCGGGTAATCATGGCGCAGGAGCAGGTCCCGAGCCTCCCTGGATACTTCGATATTCTCTTTCTTGTTGGCCCGGCCGAATTTTTTCAGAAAATGATCCAAGAGGATGGGGATGTCCTCTTTTCGTTCCCGCAGGGGCGGGAGGAAGAGTGACACCACGTTCAATCGGTAGTACAGGTCCTCCCGGAAGCGGTTCTCCCGAATGAGTTGCTCCAGGTCCTGGTGGGTGGCCGAGATCAGCCGGACGTCCACCTCGATGGTTTTACTCCCCCCCACCCGCTCAAAAGCCCTCTCCTGAACGGCTCGCAACAGTTTGGACTGCAGCACCGGGGAAAGATCCCCGATCTCGTCTAAAAATAGGGTCCCTCCTTGAGCTTGCTCAAATTTTCCCGAATGCTGTGAAATCGCGCCGGTAAAAGCCCCTTTTTCATGGCCGAAAAGCTCGCTTTCCAGCAGATTCTCGGGGATGGCCGCGCAATTGATGGTCACCAGCGGACCGGAAGAGCGGGGGCTGTGATAATGGATGATCCGGGCCAGCAGCCCTTTGCCCGTGCCGCTCTCGCCCCGGATCAACACCGTGGACTGGCTGGGGGCCACCCGGGCCACCAGGGAGAGGACATCCTCCATCCGGGGGCTGTGGGTAATCAATCCCTCAAAGCTGAATTTATTTTTCAGCTCCTGGCGCAGTTGCCTCACCTCCCAGGTCAGCAGCAGGCTGCTCTCGATCCGTCCCAATAAGATCAACAGTTCGTCCAGATCAATAGGTTTGGTCAGGTAATCGTAGGCCCCCTTTTTCATGGCCTCGACGGCCTTCTCTACCGTGCCGTAGGCCGTCATCAGGACCACCACCGTTTCAGGATGTCGTTTTTTAATTTCCTGGAGCAGGGTCGTTCCATCCATGCCGGGCATCTTATGATCGGTGAACACCACCTCGCAGCCGTTTTCTTTCAGCCAGCCGAGAGCGGCCTCCCCGCCCCCCGCCGCCTGGACGGCATAGCCCTTTTTCTGCAGGAAGCCCTGCAGCAACTCCCGTTGGTTTTTTTCGTCGTCAACGACCAGAAGGCGGATTTGATGGCGTTCCTCGATGGGTGAAGAGGTTAAAACGTAACAGGGCGATTAGGTTCGATAGGGACCAGGAGTATCGGGATTTAAGCTGAAGGAACCGCAGAATCAGCATGGCGATTAATGCTGTCCAAATTTGAATTTTGACGGCATTGGCGCTGGTACCTACGAACGTCTTGATTTTCAGGTTTTGCTTCAGTGCTTTGAAAAACAATTCAATCTGCCAGCGATCTTTATAAACGGCCGCTATCGTCGTGGATCCTAACTTTAAGTGGTTGGTTAGGAAGGCATAAGTCACATTTTTTTCGGGGATATAAACCTCGATCCGCCGCAGGGGGAAGGGACATTTCTCCTCCGCCTTGAGGCCCGTTAGACGGATGATCTGATCTTTTAAAATAAGGCCGTGCTGGGGAATGGATTTCTCCTCCTGGACTTCGTAGAGGGCGTTGTCCTTCATCCGGGTTACGAAATATACTCCTTGGCGGGTCCATTGACCAAAAAGGGCATAGTCATTGTAACCCCGGTCATAGACCACAATCGTGCCGGGATCAAATTTAAGGGTATGGGCCACCTTCACATCGGAGATCTTGCCTTCGGTGATCACGGCAAACGAGGGCAGATACCCATCATGGTCTAGAATGAGGTGCAATTTAATGGCCCCTTTGGTGCGACGAAACTTGGCCCAGTCAAACAGGGTGACGCATAAATCGATTACGGAGGAATCTAAGCTCACTAACTTGATTTTTAAACCGGAACTTTTTGTGACCGACCACTTCGCTCCGGCAACGTCCGAGCAGGTTAAACAAGATCTGCTGATATAGCTCCCAGGGACGATGTTGGTTGGCATACGATAGCGTCGCCCGAGCCGGTGCGGTAATGCCCAGGTGCTTTAATTTCCCTTCGCAACTTCTAAGACCCTGGGTAATTTCCCGCAAAGAATGGGCGCGGCCCAGTTGGCAAAACAACATGGAGACAAATTGAGCCCAACAGGAAAATCCCTTGGTTTTCCGTTCGGCTCCGGTCGCCTATCCGGGGCGCCGCGCTTTCAGGCGCCCGCCAGAGAGGGAGGGGCTGAAGCCTCCCACCCTTTGGAGAAAAAAACTAATTTAACCGACTTTGGATGAATTCAATCGGCGTTTTGAAAGGGGTCCCTCCGGGGAACACACCGGCCACGCCCAGGTCCTTCAAGGCCTGGATATCCCGTTTGGGGATCACACCGCCCACCAGGACCAACCGGTCCTGGAGACCCTTCTCGGCCATGAGGGCCATCAGTTTCTTGCTGATGGGCAAATGGGCCCCGGACATAATGGACAGACCGACCACATCCACCGCCTCCTGGAGGGCCGCCTGGACGATGCTCTCCACGGTCTGGTGCAGACCGGTGTAAATAACCTCCATCCCCGCATCCCGCAGGGCGTGGGCCATTACCTTGGCGCCCCGGTCGTGGCCGTCCAATCCCGGTTTGGCGATCAAGATCCTTATTTTTCGACTGGGTTTCTTCTCGCTGGTCATGGACTAAATAATCCCCTTTTCTTTCATTTCATTTAATTTTTCCTGGCCGAGGCCTAACACCTGCCCGTAAATCGCTTCATTATGTTCCCCGAAGCGGGGTGGAAAAGATAGCTGCCCGCCGCTGGATTTCAAGTACTCGGTCATGTTGGGCGGCGGCGCCAGGGTAATTTCCAGACCGGTTTTCGGGTCCTTGGCCTTCAACAGATTTTTGACGACCAAGGGGTCCTGCGCCACCTGATCAATAGAATGAATCTCGGAAATAGGCACCCCGATTTGATTAAAGAGGCTGATCAATTCGGCGCTTCCGAATTTTCGGGTGATAGCGCTGATCTCCTGATTCAGTTTTTTTACCTCGGCGATCCGGCCGGCGTTCTTCCGGTATTGTTCCTGGGCCAACGATTCAAAACCAGGCAATTGAGTCAGGGCGTTCCACTGCTTGTCGTTGCCTCCGGCCACGTACACGTAGCCGTCGGCCGTGGGGTAGACGGAAACCGGGGCGAAGAACTCATGGGTGTTTCCCCGCCGGGTGATCTTTTTGCCGAAGGACCGGCTGAGGGTGATGGGCACGGTCAGCCAGGAAACCGTGCTTTCGAACATGGACAGGTCGATCCGGCTGCCCTGACCGGTAGCCTGGCGACGAAACAGGGCCTTCATCAGCAGACCGTAGGCGTGTTCGCTGGCTCCCATATCCGGCAGCGGGATGCCCAGGACCTGGGGTTCACCGTCCGCCTCCCCGGTCAATTCCATCAGGCCGCCCCGGGCCTGTAGTATCGGATCGTAGGCCGCCTCGTTGCTGTCCGGGCCGAACCCGGTGATTCCCAACCAAATCAAATCCGGCTTGACGGCCTTGAGGATTCCATAATCGATGCCCAGCTTGGCATAGTTTCGAGGAAGTTGGTTGGTGGCAAAAATATCGACCTTTAGTTTCATAATCAGGTCTTTTAAGATCTGCTGCCCTTCCGGAACACCCAGGTTTAAGGTCAGGGCTTTTTTCCCGGCGTTGATGGCCATAAAATAACTGAACATCCGCTCTTCCTGGAGGACGTTATCCCCCACCATGCGGTTGGGGTCACCAAAGACCGGATGCTCCAAACGGATTACCCGAACACCGTCCTGGACCAACCGGAAGGTCAAATAGGGCAACACGGTGGCTTGTTCCAACGAAAGGATGGTTATTTGACTTAATGGATCCATGAATCCTCCTCGACCCTCGAAACCGGGAACGAAAACTCTCCCCGTTTATGAATTGACACCCTGTAAGATATTTAATAAATTTAGTGGAACAGCCTTTTACCTGTCAAGTTTTATTGTTGCGCGGCGTGAATCGTTGAACGCCAGGATAGGACTATATGTTTACCATAACCGACATTATTGAAATTGCGTTACAGATTGAAAAAAACGGGGAAAGCACCTATCGCCGGGCTCAGCGAGAAACCTCCGATCCCTCCTTGGCGGATCTGTTTGGCCTGCTGGCCGACGAGGAGCTGGATCATCAGCGCTGGTTCACCGAGCTCAAAAATCGGGTGGGGATCAAACTGGTGGACCAGAACCTGGAAGCCATGGGCCGGGAGCTGTTTCAGAACATCCTGGGGGAAAAAGCCTTTTCTCTGGATGACCAGGATCTTTCCAAGGCCCCGGATATCCAGGCCGTTATACGTATATCCGCGGAATTCGAGCAGGACACGGCAGTTTTTTATGAAATGCTGGAGCCCTTCGTTGAAGATCCCCGGAGCCGGGATAATCTCCGGCTCATTATCGAAGAAGAAAAAGAACACCGCCGCAGCCTTCAGGAACGTCTGGGAAGCCCGTTTTGAGGAACCCCACAACAAATGACGGACTCGCAAAAAGCCGCCGAAAGGCCATTTTCGTCATTCCGACGAAAGTCGGAATCCAGTAGGTTCAATCGGTTATGAAATCACTGGACCCCGGTTTTCACCGGGGTGACGACTTTTTGCGAGGTTATCAACAAATGGCATTCCAGTAACCCCCCATGCCCTGGGCGGACACCCGCGAAGCATGAAAATATTCAAGCTCTCCGTTTTTTGTAGGGGAGGGGTTAATCCCCTCCCGACTTTGGGAATTAAGGATTCAAATTTTTTCAGGAGCATGATTTATGCCCGGCTGGGTGCGGGAGGGGATTAACCCCTCCCCTACACTCGACCTCGCAATGACATGAGTGCACGGCTTTATTTAACTACTAAAAGGAGGATTTCATGGCTGCCCCGCAAGAAATTTTTAAAGAAAAGTTGGCTCAACAGATTATCAAGGCCCTGGAAAAGCGACGCATGTCCGGGACCTACGCCCCGACCATTGCCCAGGCTCGGGAGGAAGTGGCGGCCCTGATCCCGGACGGCTCCTCGGTCTTCCGTTGCGGATCCACTTCCCTGGTAGAAATGGGGCTGTGGGAACGGTTGAAGGCCAACCCCAGGATTACCGTGATCGATCCTTACCTGCCGGAATATTCACCGGAAGAAGGCCTCGCGGAGCGCCGCCGGGGGCTGACGGCCGACTTCATGATCGCCAGCAGCAACGCCATCACGCTCGATGGAAAACTGGTGAATCTGGATGGGATGGGGAACCGAGTGGCGGCGATGGCCTTTGGCCCCAAAAAAGTCATCCTTGTCATCGGCATGAATAAGGTCGCCCTGAACCTGCAGGAGGCCATGGACCGGACCAAACAGGTGGCCGCGCCCATGAACTGCATCCGGCTGAATATAGATAACCCCTGCAAAGAAACCGGTTTGTGCAGCGATTGCCACACCCCGACCCGTATTTGCAATATGTGGTCTATTATCGAAGGCCAGGCCGTCAAGGATCGCCTTCAAGTGAAGTTGGTCGGAGAAAATCTGGGTTATTGACCTCCCTAATACGGTCTTAAGCATCGATCTCTGATGGTCCCTCTGCGTCTCTCGGATCTAATCGATCTGCTACGCAATTCCCAAGTACCGCGGCAGGAATTGAAGCAGATCTACTCCCAAATGCCGGACACAGCCTGCCGGCGCCGTGCTTTTTGTTGTTCCCTGCTTCCGGAAATGACCTTGATTGAGGCCCTGGAAGCCCTGGAACAACTGAGTACCTTTCCCCCGGCCCGGCGAAAGCTAGTTACCCAAAAACTGATCGGCTATTTTTTCAGCAACCCGGTAGAGATCACTTCCTGCCCCTTTCTGGAACACGGGAATTGTCTGATCTATCCCAGCCGCTTTTTCGGCTGCCGGGCCTATGGCCTCTGGACGAAAGAGCATTATCAGCAAATGACCCGCCACGATCGCCTGATGAAACGACAGGTGATTCAACTTTGGAACAACCTGGGGGTAGCCCTGCCGGAAAAGGTGATCGGGCATCAGGCGAATTATTGTTCAGCCGTGGAAACCCTCGGGCCGAAGAAAATATCCGATAGAGACCTCCTCCAAACCGCCGCTCGGATTGAAGGATGTTCTCAAAAACTCAATCCCTGGCACCTGAACTTCCAAGAGCACTATTTCCAGGATTTGAGTTTCCTGACGGCCGGTTTTTATTTCGATCTTTCCGAGGTCGTTCGTTTGAAATTTACTCTGGTCCGTGATTTGCTCCAAACCGGGAATCGAAGCCCTTTGGAGCGGTTGATCGCCGGAGTGCCTGATCTTTTCGGTTTTTTGGCCGGTGAAGGTACCCGGCTTACTGCGGATTAGGAAATCGAAATCCTCGCTTGGATCATGGGTTGAACCGCTTCCGCCAAGGAACTTCGGCTGCAACTCAAGGAGATTGGCAGTAACCGTTACCTGCCCGTGGCCCTGCCCTTGTATTGATTTTGATCGGATCGCAAGAAGTCCGTCAGCAAAGTTTGTCATTCTGAGTGAATGCGAATAATTTTGTATTTTCAGCTAGTTATGAGATCCTTCACGGAGTTTATCCTGAGCCGGGAGACGAGATCTTTCGCGTTGCTCAGGATGACAGTTCGGGATTTTTTGCGAACAGATCAAATTTGGGTTTTTTCCAAAAAATTCTGGGGAAAAGGTCAATTGGAGGACGGTAACTGGAAGGCTTGATTCAGGCTGTAGTTGCCAGCCAGGAAGTTTTGTGTAACGGCCTCCACGCTGGATTCACTGTGCATGAGCATGTCCATTTGCCGGGTATAGAGCAGTAACCTGCCCACCAGATCCAGCTTTTCCTCGATCAAGGGGCAGTCGTATTTCTGATAACGAGCATCCACCCGGTCCACCTTAACGTCCACCACGAAATCCAGGGATTCCAGAATTCGGGCGATCGCCCGGACCCGTCGGTTCCGTCGAACATCATCCGCCGCCCCGCCTTTAAAAGAAAAGGTGATATAATTCATGTTGGTGACCGGGCCGCAGTAGGCGTCCAGGATGCTATAATGGTACCCTACCCGAGAACTGAAATTCAGATAGCGGTCGGAGACCAGCGCGTAGCTGCGGTCCCCGAATCGTTCGGCGGCTGCCTGGGGCGAAGACAGCATCTGCTCCCTCATGACCGAAAAAAAACCTCCGAAACTGACAGGGCGAACTTCCCGGGCCTGAAACCCTTCGTGCATCATGCCCCGAAGCACGGCCTTAAAAGGGACCGAGGCGATCTGTTCGACGGTTACCTTATGCATGATTTCGCGATCTGCCGCTACCCCCCCGCCTAAATCGATTACATACAAATCCAAGGGAATCGGGGCTTCTATTTTAAAGGCAACCCCCTGGTGATCGGAAACCATATCTCCGATCTTGAACATCTCGGCATAGGACATTTCGTGCACATATCGGCCGATGTCATGCAAGGTCCGGCATTGCTCGGGTGAAAAATTGGGGGCCCTCGGATCGGTTAAATACAGAGGGACGATCAGGTCAGCCACTCTTCGTAAAACCTGGTACACCGGCGTGTCCTTGAGTTGCGACTCCCCGGTTCGTTGAAAAGACAACAGCTCGGGGACCTTCCCCTGATATACCCGTCCCGAGTAGGCATCCACCGTCACCTCCATTCCATTGGGGATGTCGGACGTTGCGGTTTTGGTGTCCAAAAGAGTGGGAACGCCGAATTCCCGGGCCAGGGAGGCCATATGGCCGGTGACGCTTCCTAAATCAGTGAGGATGGCTCGGGCCTTGTTCATAACCAGAACAAATTTAGGCGAAGAATGTTTGGCCAGCAGCACCGACCCTTCCGGGAAATGGAGCAGGTCCTCATCGGACCGGATCAGATAGGCCGGGCCGCACCCCACCCCTGGAAAGGCCACCGCCCCGGTATCGATCAACAAAGGATAGCTGGTCAGCAAAGGAGTTGCCCTGGGAGCATCCTCCCCTGTGGAGCGGAGGTGCAACGGGCGGCATTGGAGTACCAAAAGATGATTTTCGTCGTCCAGGGCCCACTCGATATCCTGGGGACCATGGTAATGCTGTTCCAACTTCAGGGCATAATCGGCCAGGGCGCTGACCTGGTTAGGGGAAAGACAGGGAATATCCTGTTTTTCTTCCGTCACCGGGATTTCCGTCAATCCCTTTTCAGGTCGACTGACCAGTTGAACCGGCTTGTGAGAAATCGCCGTAACTAAAATTTGATCGGGATTCTTTTTGTCTACCGTGTAACTGTCGGGGGTTACCACTCCCTCCACCGCGTAGGGGCCCAACCCCCAAACAGCGGAGATAATCAGGTTGTCTTCCAGCAGGTTATAAGGATGATGGGTATAGATGACCCCGCTGGCTACCGACGCTACCATCCTCAGGCAAGCCACACTCATGGCAATATCTTCATCCAGAATCCCCTTATTCAAGCGGTAGGCGATGGCCCTGGGGGTGTAAAGGCTGGCCACCACCCGCTTATAGGCCGTGATAATTTCTGCGGGAGGGACGTTCAACAACGAGAGGTATTGACCGGCAAAAGACCATTCGCTGTCCTCCCCGATGGCGCTGCTGCGCAGAGATACCCGCGGAGCAGCGGAGTCCGCTTCCGATTTCTCCTTTAGAATCCACTGCCGGTAGCCGGACCGTATGGCCTCTTCCACCTCGACCGGCACCGATGCTTCGGTGATCAGGGACTGAATATCCTGGCTGGCCTGGCTGATCGATTCCGGGTCATTCGGATCGATAGCCATCTTTTTATTATTGACCCGGTCAAATAAATCCCGGTGAGACATAAAATCGGTATAGGCTTTGGTGGTAATGGCAAATCCATCCGGGATAGGCAGGTGTAACAGGCTATGGATCTCTCCCAGATTGGCATTTTTCCCGCCGACGGTATCCATCATCCCGACCCGGATCCGGTCATAGGGCAGGACTATTTCGTTGATCGGGTTTTCTTTCCGTTTTTCCAGTTCCTCTTTTATCTTTCGGTTGATATTTTCCAGGACTTCGAACAACTGCGGATAGTGGTGCGTGGACAGGTCATCTAAATTCTTGACCATCCGCAAGGCGTGAAATACCGCCCGCACCGATTGGGTCTGAACATAGGACATGCCGAAAAGCTGCCGACCTTGCAACTTTTCCTCCAGATCGGCGAGGATCTTCAGGAACTCCGTGTTGGAATCCAGAAGCATTTTAAAGGAGGCATACTTGAAACGGAAAACGCGGGAGAGATGATCTTTCGACACCGGTTTTTTTCGCTGCCGCCACGAGTGAAGGAATTTTAGAATATTGGACATCGAGTAGGTTTAGGCCTGGCCCCCCCCTAGACTCTCTTCCTGGACCAGCTTTCGCTGGTAGGCATCCTGAATTTTCAACAACAGGTCGTTGATTTCACAAGGTTTCATCAGGTAGTCAAACGCCCCCAGCCGCATCCCTTCTATCCCTGACTCCACCGAGGCATGTCCGGTGAGCATGATGACTTCCACCAGCGGATTGATCGCTTTGATCCGGCGCAAGGTCTCGATGCCGTCCATCCCGGGCATACGCACATCCAGAACCACCACGTCAAAATCCCCTTTCCCCAGGATTTCAAGAGCCGCCGGCCCGTTCTCCGCTTCGCTGACTTGCACCTTCCGTTTGGCCATTCGTTTAGCCAAGGTGGTTCGATAATCCTCCTCATCGTCGACTAACAGTACTCGAATCTTTTCCATCGATCACCCCGCTTGATTTTCTGAATGATAATTTTCCATCAAGGGTGGGTTTGGAGCCCGCCCCACTTGGGAGGATAGCACCGGGATTTCAGGGAATGTCCACAAAGGTGCTGATCTGCTGGATCATCTGTTCCCGATACCCTTGAACCCTGCCGGGATCGCCCAAGACCATATCCAGTTGCCGGGTGTGAAGGATGAGAAAACCCAAGACCTTCAACCCCTGGCCCAATCGGAGATGATCCTGTCGCTCCAGTCGGGCGGACAGGATGTCTCCTTTGACCTTGACCCAGAAACCAAACCGCTCCAGCAGGGATTGAATCAAACGCCCCCGCTGTTCTTTGCGGTAATGGTCGGCCCCTCCTCCCTTGAAATAAAACCAGACGTAGCTTTCCGCCGTCTTTTCGCCCAGAAAGGCCTCCACGGTCGAAAAATGGAAACCCAGCCGGGTACTCAAGTGGCAGAAATCCTTAGACACCAAAACATAATTCTTTGCCCCGTACCCCGTTCCGAGTCCTGCCTCCAGGGAACTATCCATAGCCGATTCCGCCAGGATGGACATAAATCCTTTGGTATCCATTGCCGGCGGACCTTGCCAGGGAATGGCCCGCAGGCCTTCCCAGAGAGCCAGGAGGGGTAGGCAATCCACATCCTTTAAGCGAATCGTCTCGCCGTGGACTCCTTCTTTTAATCCGCCGTCCAGGTCGATGACCCACCACTGCATGGGCAGATCATCGCTTAATTTCTTGGCCAATTTTTCTGAAAAGGAAACCTCCCGCTCGTCGTCGAAAAGCTCCCGAAGGGCCATTTCATGGGAGAACCGGATGATATCGTGGAGGGTTTCACATCCCCGGGTGCTAAAGTTGGCCGCTTCCGGATCGATAAGCGTCAAGGGGGCAATAGTTTTGAGCAGCCGGCGCAATGTCAGTTCCACCGGGCTGCCTTTCATCGGACTGACCTTTTCAGCCGCCCGCCGGATCAGGATCTCGGCCCGCCCGGCATACACGCGCAGCCCATCGGCGTCCACCGTAATCAGGTCGCCGCCGCGAATGGTCCGGGTGGCCTCGAGGGCGCCCATCAGGGCCGGAACCTGGAATTCCCGGGCCACAGCGGCCAGGTGTCCCGTGACCGCCCCCTGATCCGTCAACACGGCCGCGGCCCTTCCCAGCAGGGCCGCCCACTGAGGCAAAGGGTTGCGGGTGACCAGAACGGCCCCCTCCGGAAATTGCAGCATATCGACCGCCGAATCCACCAGGAAGGCCGGGCCGCAGGCCACACCCGGGCTGGCCGAAACCCCGCCGCTGAGCAGAACGGGCAGATCCAGCCCTTCAAGGGGAATCTCATCGCGGGTCTTGGCCGTCCGTCCCTGGATCATCAGAGGCCGGCTTTGCATGATTTTTACCGAACCGTCCCGTTCAAAAACCCATTCGATATCCTGTGGGACGCCGAAGTGCTTTTCCAGCCTTACCGCCAGTTCAGCCAAAGAACCGGCCTGTTCATCGCTGATGGCCTGGGTCTGCCGGTCTTTTTCAGCCACGGGCAGCAGTTCGATTCCTTCCTCGAGTTGACAAACGAATTGCTGGGTCTTGGGATGAATTTCCTTTTTCAGAATCCGGGGGGAGTCCTGCTTGCTGAGCAGGAAGAGATCCGGGGTGCTGCTCCCGTCGACCACCGATTTGCCCAACCCCCAGGCGGCATTGATGACCACCTGTTCTTGGAGGACATCCCCCGGATCAGCCGAGTACATGACCCCTGACGTCCAGGCGGGGATCATGGCCATGCAGCCAACGGACATGAGGATGTCTTCATCGTGGAAGCCTTTGTTCAGGCGGTACGTCATGGCCGGGACCGAATATTTGCTGGCCACCACCTCCTTATAGGAGAGGATCAGGTATTCCGCGCTGACATTCAACAGGGAACGGTACTGTCCGGCAAAGGAGGCCTCCTCGGTATCCTCACCCAGAGCGCTGCTGCGCATGGAGACGTTGATCGGCCGGCCCGCCTTTCCCGATAATTGTCGGTAAGCCGCCAGGATCGCTGCTTCCAGGTCGGGAGGCAGAGGAGCGCCGGTGATCAGTTTCTGGATTTCGGCGCTGGTCTCATGGAGCCGCGCCAAATCGTCCCCCTCCAGCAACTGGAAGCGGCGGTTGATCTCTTCTTGAAGCTGATTGGAGTTGATGAAGTACTGGTAGGCCGTGGTGGTGACGGCAAAACCATCCGGCACGGGTAGCCCCAGACGATTCCTAACTTCCCCGAGATTGGCCATCTTACCGCCTACCTGTCCGACCCGATCCCGGGTGATCGCTTCCAGAGGCAGGACCAGCTCCCCTTCGGCCACGGGCTTTCTATGTTTCAGCTCCCGGTCGATTTTTTCCCAGATCTCCTGGAAGACCTCAAACAACTCGGGATAGCGGTTCGCCGTGATGGCGTTCAGGTTCTGGATGATCTTATACAGGTTGACCGAGAGGGCGGTGCAATTCCTTCGGACAAAGGACATGCCGAATCCGCGGGGGCCCTGAACGGCCTGCTCCAGTTCGTTGATAATCTCCAGGACCTTATCGTTGGTGCTGAGCAGGGATTTGAAATTCAGGTACCGCTGGGTGAAGGCCCGGCGGACGGCTTCGATTTCTCTTTCCGCCTTTTGGAGCTTCCCTTCCTTCCGTTTTTTAAAAAAACTTATCAGATCAATCATAGCTGCCGGATATCGAATCGGTAAAATTCTCTTTGGGGGATTGGCCTATTTAGCATCAATTGCCTCATTTTTTCAATAATTATTCAAGTCCTCCAGCCGCCGATTGATTTGGTGTCCGGAGCGTGGTAAAATAATTTCTGGAGGTGGATTCGCCGCCCTGATGAAGTCTCTCCCTTTCCAGGCCAACCAAATTCTTAAAGGCGCCATTGCGGCCGTTGTCCCTCATCATTTTTTCCCCAGACACATTCTCCTTCGCGGGAACACCCTGGCCATTCACGATGATTCGGGAGGATTCCAGCGCTACGATCTTCGAACTTTTAAGAGGATCATCGTACTGGGTGCGGGCAAAGCCTCAGCCCAAATGGCCGAGGCCTGCGAAGATATTTTGGGCGCCCGGATCGACTCGGGACTGGTCATAACCAAATACGGCCACGCCCGTCCCTTATCCCGCGTTCAGGTCCTGGAGGCCGGTCATCCCCTGCCGGATGCCGCCGGCCTGAGGGGCGCCGGGGCGATGATCGCCCTCCTTAAACAAAGCCGCCCGGATGACCTGATCCTTTTTCTCACCTCCGGGGGGTGTTCGGCCCTGTTGCCGGCCCCCACCCCGCCCATCACGTTAAAAGAGAAACAAGGCTTAACCGCCCTGCTCCTTCGGTCGGGGGCCACCATTCAGGAAATCAATACGGTCCGGAAGCACATTTCCCAAACCAAGGGCGGGCAGTTGGCCAAGTTGGCCTATCCGGCCACCGTCATCAACCTGATTATCTCCGATGTGGTGGGAGATCTCTTGGACAGCATCGGATCCGGTCCTTTTGTTCCCGACCCTTCGACTTTCCAGGAAGCCTGGAGCGTCCTGGATAAATACCGGTTGTTGAAAGCCGCGCCCCGGGCTATCGTCAGTCGCCTGAAAGGCGGGATCCACCGGCAGACCGTGGAGACCCCCAAGCCCGGAAACCCCTGTTTCAGGAAGGTTCGCAATTTTATTCTGGCCCGCAATCGGTCCGCCTTAAGGGCCGCCGCCGCCCAGGCCCGGGCTTTCGGCTTTACCCCCCTGGTGCTCACCTCCCAGGTCCAGGGCGAGGCCCGGGAACTGGCCAAGCTTTACGGCGCCCTGGCTAAAGAAATCCATCTTTCCGGTCACCCGGTAAAACCACCGGCCTGCCTGATCGCCGGAGGAGAGCCCACGGTTACCGTCAGAGGCGCGGGGCTCGGCGGCCGAAATATGGAATTGGCTCTGGCCGTCGCCCTGGCGATTAAAGGACTGCCGAAAACCGTTTTCCTGAGCGCCGGCACCGACGGCTCCGACGGTCCGACGGAAGCGGCCGGAGCGATCGTGGACGGCCGGACCTGGGGCCGGGGCATGAAAAAAGGAATTCCCCTGGAAAAAAAGTTGGAAGATAACGATTCCTATCATTTCTTCCAAGAAGCCGGCGGTCTGGTAATCACCGGTCCTACCGGCACCAATGTGATGGATGTACATATCCTTTTGATAAGCTGACCTCCCGGGAATTGAGAGGGTAAACTCGGATTTCGAGCTTAAAGATTTCAACATTTACTAATTGACGCATAAAAGGAGGGGATCATCCATGGGCAATAAGCTGGAAATCCTGATCATCGGCGGATCGGCAGCCGGGCCTACGGCGGCCGCCAATGCCCGGCGTAAAGCGCCCGAGGCCCATATTACCATGCTGGAAAAGGGGGAATTCGTTTCCGTCGGGTCTTGAGAACTCCCCTATTACATCGGTGATGTAATCAAAGACCATACAGAGCTGATTGCCCGCACGCCGGAGGAATTCCGGTCCAAGCAGCAGATCGACGTCAAGCTGAACCACCAGGTTCTTTCCATTGACCGGGCCAATGCTCGAGTTCACGTTTTGGACCGGAAATCCGACCGGCAGCTGGATCTGCCTTACGACCGGCTGATCATCGCCACCGGCGCCCGTTCCCGGAAATTGGGGATCCCCGGCGAGGAGGCGGAAAATATCTTCACCCTCAAGGGCATGGCCGACGGGATCCGCCTCCGTACTTTTATTGACCGGCAACGGCCTGAACGAGCGGTGATCATCGGGGCCGGTTACATCTCCCTGGAAGTGGCCGAAGCCTTGCGGGAGCGCGGGGTCGAGACCACCATCCTCTACCGCGGTGAGGTCCCCTACAGCGGCCTGGAGCCGGAACTGGGGCCGATCATCGTGGATGAACTGAAAGCCCGGGGAGTGGCCTTTTTGGGTCGGGTTACACCCCAGGCCTTTACGACCCATGGGGGTCAGGCCCTGGAGGTCATAACCAACCAGGGGCCTTTTCCGGCCGACCTTTTTTTTGTCGGTGTCGGAATTCAGCCTAACAGTGAAATCGCTGGCGAGGCCGGGATCGTGTTGGGGGAGACCGGCGGCATCCAGGTCAACGACCGGATGCTGACCAACGACCCGCTTATTTTTTCAGCCGGTGACTGCTGCGAAAAATTTCACCGGGTCAGCAGACGGCCGGTCATTTCTCCGCTGGGTGATACGGCCAACAAGGAAGGCCGGGTAGCCGGGGAAAATGCCGTGGGCGGCCGGTCCCAATTTCACGGCATCGTGGGTGCGGCCTGCGTCAAAGTTTTCAACCTGGAAATCGGCATGGCGGGAATATCGGAAGCCCAGGCTATTACTTTTGGCTATCCCGCTATCAGTCAGGTGGTGGAGGCCGGTTCCCGGGTGAACATCTATCCCGGGGTTCAGCATTCCCTGTTGAAGATCGTGGCGGATTCCTCTTCCGGGAGAATCCTGGGAGGAAATTGGATCGGCCGGGATGGCGAGGCCCGCAAGATCAATACCCTGGCCGTGGCCCTCTATAATGAAATGACCCTGGAGGAAATCTCCCGGTTGGACTTGGCCTATGCCCCGCCCTTCAGCCCGGTCTGGGACCCCTTGCTGATCGCCGCCAACCTGCTTAAAAGAAAAGTGAAACAATAATTGGCTGTTACAGCCATGAGGCCCGCTTTTGGGCCCAGGGTCTCCCAGTCCTCCACGGAGATGAAAACAACTATCGACATCTTTCCTCAAGGGAATATCGACCAATCTTTTCTGGTTAAAGCCCGGCAATGGGCGGGAGAGGTTATCGAGAAAACCGAACCCCGGGCATCTCTGAACCAAATTTCCATCTACCTCTGGGAAAGGGAAAAAGATTTTCAGGAATTCGACGCCCGGGAAAAAGCCGAGCTGGGGGTATTCAGCGGCGGAGAGTCAGACTTCCTGGCAACGCACGAGGCCTGGAGAGGATTTCCCCGGATTCATATCTCTCTGGAGAAAATCCAAGGGATCCCCGAGATGGTTGTCCGGGGTGTGGTTCAACACGAGATCGGCCATGCCCTGCTCCACGGACGGCCGGAATTTTATCAGTTCCGGTTTTCGAATCGGCTTTTGGAGGACGGGCAATCCGCCGGGCTGGATTTCCCGATGATTCAGCGGTTGGTCTATTTTCTCTCGATAGCCATCAAGGATGAAGAGGTGGTCCGCCTTCTGGCTGAAGCGGGATTAGGATTAGCTCAAATTCGGTTGCTGGAATATCTGATGGAAGATACGGAGGAGGAACGGCAGGCCTGGGACCTGATCCGGGACCATCCCGTCCTCCGCCGTCTCGGGCTGGCCGCCTTTCTTAAAATTCGTCTGCCTATTGAAACCCTGGCCGTTTTGGACCTTCCGGAATCCGGCCTTCTTCGAGAAAAATGGGAAGCGGCCTATGCCTGGCTGACCGATCAGGGAGGAAAAGCCCTAAATGCCTATGTCCGAACCGTCCTGGAAATCCCTCTATAAAAATTTCCAGGACAGATTGGAAAGAGCCTCGCTGGGGTTGATTAATCATCCCGTCTTATGATTGTTTGAACCTGACTACCCGGGAATAATCAATAGTGGACCATCTCATAAAATGTTAGTGCCAAACGCCCTTACCGTGAACTGTAAACAGCTTATTGGGTTCGTCCTGCTACTCGTCTTCTGGGTTTCATTCGCTGCTGCAGACGAAATCCAATGCCACTCGGAGCAATTATTCAAGGACGGGGAGAAGCGCATCTCCGATCTCAAACTGATTCTGAAGCAGGATCGCGTAGTCGGCCTTATCTTCCGCGATATCAACAGCTTCGCCGCTAAAGGAAATCCGATGGCCATTTGGGAATGCTCCATCGATACCACCTATCCCGAGGAAGATCACCGAACGAAATGGTCCCGGACGGCAAACAAGACGGTTTTGGCAAATTACCGAACAGGGTTATTTCATATTTGTCCGATCTCAAGATAAAGAATTGAGATAACGATTCGGAATGGGTCATGAAATCAAACGCTGATGCAGGGCCTCGTCCCCTGAATAAAAAAATGCTGGCCTATGCCGGCATCTTCTTAATAGCCCTGGCGGCCCGGGGGATCCCCTTGCTGACCGCGGAATTGGGGGGGGATGAATCCGTCATCGGGATCATGAGTCTGCGGGTCTTGGCCGGTGAATTCCCGATATTTTTTTACGGCCAGAATTTCATGGGGTCCATGGAAGCCTACTTGAGCGCGGTTCTGGTTCTCTGCTTCGGGACCCGGGCCTGGGTCCTGGAGCTGCTCCCGGTTATCCTTTCCTTCCAATTCCTCTACTTGGTCTGGCAACTGGGCCGCCGCCTCTTTCCGGAAACGGTGATCCGGTTGGCCCTGCTCTACCTGGCGCTCCCACCTTGCTTTTATCTGTATTGGACCAACGAAGCCCGATCCCATTATCCCCTGACCTTGATCTTCGGCACTTTCCTGCTCGTGCTGGTTTGCCGGATCATTTATTATCCGGGATCAGGGCCAACCGGGCGTTACCGGTATCTGGCCTTGGCCGGACTCATTGCCGGCCTGGGCTGGTGGACCAATCATCTAATTATCTGCTACCTGGCGCCGGCCTTCTTTTTTCTCTGGCTCTACGACAAAAAACTCCCCCTGCGCGGTCCTTTTTTCCTGATGATCGCTGCCTTTCTTATGGGGAGTCTGCCCCAGTTGCTGTATCAGGTCCGGCAACAGACGCCCGGCCTGCCGATTCATCAACTCATCGTCTGGCCCGATTGGCGACTCATCGCCACCGATTTTTTCGGCAATACCCTGCCGATACTGGGAGGGATTCCGTTTCCCGTAACCTCGGAACCCGGGAAAATCATTCCTGGGGTACTATTCCTGGCTTTCCTGGTTCTGGCCATGACCTCCGTGTTGATCGCAAGGAGGTTCGGCCTGGTCGGGTTGTTGCGACTCCGCCTGCAAAAGACCGATGGGACGGAATTACTTCTACTGACTATGCTGGCCACGACCGCCGTAAACATGCTGACGGTTTATAATGTCCGCCTCAGCGACAACGACCCCAAATACTTCCTGCCCTATTACACCTGCGTGCCTTTCTTTTTGGCTATGTTTATCAGTAAGATAAAAAGCAAATCCCATCGATTGGGTCTGGCCCTTATCGGAATACTCTTGGGCGTCAACTTCTGGGGGGCACTTCAAGAACCGGCCTGGCCTTTCCTGGTCCCGGAGCTACGCCAGGCCGCTGCCCAGCGGAAGGTTACGGATGCGGCCTTAATCCGGGCCATCAAGGAAAAGGGGATTCAATGGCTTTACAGTGCACATTACCCTGATCGACTCACCTTTCTCTCCAGGGAAAAATTGATCGCCGTTGATCCTTACCAGGCCGGTTATCTGCGCTATGCCCAGTGGGTCGACAGCACCGACCGGCCGGCCTATCTTTTCGCCGGGCCCGATCCGACATGGGAGAATAACCTGAAAGCCCTGGGGGGAAGTTATCGAAAGACGATTCCCGCCCCCGGTTTTGAGCTTTATACGGATTTTGCCCCCCCAGAAGGGCCTTTTATCCCTCTCAGTAGAAGCGGGTGGTCGGCCACGGCCAGCCGTGAGCACCATTTGACGCGGGAAGCCTTTGACGGTGATGTAATCAGCGGTTGGTACAGCGCCCAGGAAGCGGGAATTTTCTTTCTATTGGATTTAGGCCGGACAGAAACTATAAATAAAGTCAGTTGGTGGCCGGGTAGTTACCGCTATGTTCCGGCCGGCTATCAAATCGAGGTGTCGGAGACTGGACAAAAATGGCAGGTTGTTTCCAGGGTGGAGGATTATGTCGGTCCCTTTTTCTGGTCCGGGCCCGGGCCCATGATCAAGATTCGGAGGGGTCGGGTGGAGGCCTACTTCGATCCTGTCCCTTCCCGTTTCCTGAAGATAACCTTGACCAAAGATCGACCGGGTGATTATTGGTCCATCAATGAACTCCTGGTGTACCAAACGGCCGGGGCCAATAAAAGGAACCCTGACCGGGACAATGCCATTCAGAGCTTGCCCGCCTTCCTTAAAGAGCAGGGAGTGAATCGGGCCTACGCAGACCACTGGCTTTCGGCCGTCATCACGGTGATGAGCGAGAGAACCATCAGAACCGAGGTTTCCAACCATTTTTCAGGGGATAACGGGGAGGTAGTTCCCCCTCCGGATTTGATCGATTCCCTGGAACTCACCCCGACTACGGCGCTGGTTATGGATCAAACCGAGTTGGCTGGGGTTGAAGAAATGCTGGAATGGTATGGGGTGACTTTTCATCAGAAAGGTTTCGGACCCTATCGGGTTTTTTATCATTTCGAAAAAGTTCCTCCGGTTCCCTTGGATCGGTCGAGATGGCGGGCCGCAGCCAATGCCAATCAGCGGGAGGTATCCCTGGCCCTGGATGGAAACCCCCGGACTCGCTGGACATCCCTTAAACCTCAATCCCCTGATTTGTCCTTTGAATTGGATCTCGGCCGAATGGAAATCATTCGAGGAATGACCCTGCTTCAAGGAGGCTCCTCAAAGGATTACCCTCGCGATCTAAGACTCTTGGTTTCGCCCGACGGGAAAAAGTGGCGTGCCATTGAAACCCAATGGCTGTCTGATCTTTACTGGGCCGGCAATCGGATTTTTAATAAGCTTGGGAATCGCCTCACCTATTTTTTTCAGCCGGTCTCCTGCCGTTACGTGAGGCTTGAACAGGTGGGCTCCGATCCAGTGTATTATTGGTCGATCCATGAAATCCACCTGTTCGGACCGTTTGCTTCCCGGGCACCTTGACCTTCAAGGAGAGAATTACGGGAGGAGATTGACCTGATCTAAAAAGATTTTCAATGGTCCGCCGGGTCCCTCCTCCCGGCTACCGGTTTTTGCGCCTCCACTTTGATGCTGGCTATGGAACGGATTCCGGCTTGCAATTGCTCCGGGGAGAGGTTCAACTGCTCCATGATGGTCCGCCCCAGCGGGTCGCCCTGAAAGAGCTCCTCCGGGACCGGGGTTTCACCAACCACACGCACCCCTTCAAACCCCGCGGCTTGAATGGCGGCTAGATAGTCCTCCCGCCTGACAGCCCCGGACAAACAGGCCACATAAGCCCCGGCCGACTCCCGGATGGCCTGGGGGATCTCCTTCAACCAGACAATATCGGAAATCATCAGCCGCCCTCCAGGCTTCAAGACCCTCAGGGCCTCTTCGAATACCTGTTTTTTATCCGGCGCCAGATTGATGACGCAATTGGAGATGATCAAGTCCACCGACTTGTCCGCCGCCGGCAGGTGTTCTATCTCGCCCAGCCGAAACTCCACATTTTGAAACCCGCCTTTTCGGGCGTTTTCCCGAGCCTTGGCGATCATCTCGGGCGTCATGTCCACTCCGATTACCTTCCCGTTCTCACCGACCTGCCGGGCGGCCAGGAAACAGTCAAAACCCGCCCCCGAACCGAGGTCCAGAACCACATCCCCTTCCCTGATCGAGGCCAGGGCCAACGGATTGCCGCAGCCCAGTCCCAGGTTAGCCCCCTCCGGGACCGACTGGATTTCCTCCGCGGAATAGCCGACCTGGCGGCTGATCGTTTCGGCCGTGGGGGAGTTCCCGCAGCAGGAAATGGTGGGGAAACAACAGGACCCCCCTTGGGCGGCGATCCGGCCGTAGCCTTCCCGAACTACTTTCTTGATTTCTTCTTCTCTCATTTGGAAATCCTCCCTCACTATTTTTGGTTTTCTACAAAATCCCGGGCCATGGGTCCCAGGAAATCCCGGGCCATACCGGCCAGTTCTTCGGCTTTGATCAAAAACAGACAGCAGACCTTTCCCTCTTTCTCCCAGGTGATCACGGCCAGTTTATCCCCGGCCCGAATCCCGGCTTTCTCCCGGATCTCTTTGGGCAAAACCGTCTGACCCCGTTCGTCCACGGTGATCAGAGATTCCACCCGGGTGCGGCCCAACCCCGCGCCGGGGGAGAGGTCGCAGCATTGATTCTTTTTTTTTTCTTTCATCACCATTTCTCCCCTCCTCCGTTCTTAAATCCATTATTTCTGATTTTACTGATTTATCTGATATAAATAATTCCACGGATCGGGGTTGTCAATGAATTATTTAAATGGGTTGAAAGTTTTTCTTAAAGTTGTAATCAAAAGAAATCGATAAGTTAGACAATCAGTCCAGTCAGGTAGGCTTAAAAAAGGGGGAGAGGCATGCGAATCAAAACGAAGCTTTCCTTGAATGCCGCCGTTGTATTGGCCGCCATATCCATTATTATCGTTTCCGCCCTCATCAGCGCCAAGATAGTCAACCAGAACATTCAGGAACTGACCCAAAAAACAACGCCCTATCAATTAAAGGCCTTGAATCAACAGCGAGCCCTCCAGGCCCATGCCACCAATCTGGTCCATCTTTCCTCAACCAAGACCCTGGAAGAATACAAAACCTCCGTGGCCAGCGCCTCGGAATCGCTGACCCAACTAAACAAGACCACCGCGGAACTTAACAAAATTAAAGCCGTTTCCGGCGGTGAGGACAAAACCATTTCCAATATTACCAAAGATATTCAAAATATTACCGATCGGAAGCTGAACACCTGGGGAAAGGCCCTCGCGGACTCCAGGCCCATCCAGGAAAAGCTCAAGGAGGCCTTGAACCAATTGGACAACCTCCTGCGGGGCCTGCAGAAGAGCAGTTCCAGCACCGTGGTTAAAGGGGTGGACAATCTGCTGGCTTCGAACCAGCAGCTTAATAATTTTCTTATCGTCCGGGACAGCCTGAAAGATCTGAACCTGCTCATCGCCAAAATTCCGGCGACCGCGGACAAGCGGTCCGTAGCCGTTATGAGGGATAATGCCACCGGTATCATTAAAAATGCGACCCAGGCCGTAAAAAGCGTCAAGGGAATGGATCAGCGAGTTAACGAAATATCGCAGAAAATGGCGGCCTTTAATGAAAAGATAGCCGGGAGCAAGGGACTGGCCTCGCTGCAGCTCCGGAATATCAGCGACGAGGACGACAAGCAAAAGGAGAAAATCGAGGGCATGGCCAAGGAATTAGGCTACGAGATATCCTACTTATTGCCGGCCGTCGAAAAAGAAATCAATAACGGCAACACTCAACTGAAGAGCAATACCGACGAGATGTCCAGGAACCTCGAATCGCTGGGGAATACCAACCAGGTTCTATCCTTGTCCTCGGGATTGTCGCTCATGAGCGGCTCCCTGGTGACCACCATCAACAACTGCCTGCATGCCAAAGATATGAATGACTTCGGTCAGCAGGTGGCTGTTGTGGCCAACTTGTTCAAGGAAGCCGACCACACCGGGCAGAAACTGGGCGCGCTCCTCAAAAAAGGAAATCACCCCAACGAATTGAAACTAATGGCGGCCTATACGAACGCTCTGTCAAGCGTCAGGGCCTCTTTTGAAGGTTCGGAAGGAGTGGCCGAGAAGGTAAAAGCTGCCATTCAGAGCACGGAAGAACTGGAGAAACTGAACGGCCAGATGCGCGGGATTGTGGCCAAACAGATTGAAGAAAGTAAAAAGGAGGTCTCTCAGGCCGGAGTCAACCAGGAAAATGTAATCACGGCCCTGAACCGGGCGGCTCAGAGAAACCTGACGATGGTCATCGTCATCGGGGTACTGATCGGGGCCGCGGCCCTGCTGATGAGCCTGGGTATCAGCCGGTCCATCACCCGGCCGATCTCGCGCGTCATCGAGGGGCTTACCCAGGGCGCGGATCGGGTGGCCTCGGCCTCGGCGCAGGTCTTAGCGGAGAGCCGGTCGCTGGCCGAAGGCGCCTCCGCCCAGGCGGCGGGGATTGAACAAACCTCCTCCTCCATGGAGGAAATGGCCTCCATGACCAAACAGAATGCCGACAACGCCCATCAGGCCAATAGCCTGATGAAAGAGACCGCCCAAGTTGTCAAGGAGGCCAACGACTCCATGAATAAACTGACCCGGTCGATGAACGAAATTACCCTGGCCAATCAAGAGACGGGAAAGATCATAAAAACCATCGATGACATTGCTTTTCAAACCAACCTCCTGGCCTTGAACGCCGCCGTGGAGGCGGCCCGGGCGGGGGAGGCGGGGGCCGGTTTTGCCGTGGTAGCCAATGAGGTCCGCAACCTGGCCCTCCGGGCGGCGGAGGCCGCCAAAAGCACAGACGGTCTGATCGAGGAAACCGTCCTGAAGATAAAGAACGGTTCGGAAATCGTTCAACAAACCAATGAAGCCTTTGGACGGGTAGCCCGAAAGGCCGAACAAGTGAGCAATGGGGTGAATGAAATCGCCCAGGCCTCTTCCGAGCAGACCCAGGGTATCGAGCAGATCAACAAGGCGGTAGCGGAGATGGACCGGGTGGTCCAGAAAAATGCCCTCAGCGCCCAACAGTCCGCCGAGGCGGCTGCGGATATGAATTCCCAGGCGAAGACGATGAAGAACTTCGTCAACGAACTATTTGTCCTGGTCGGCAAAAAGAACGGCCGGGGGACGGCGTCCGCCCCCATAGCCCTGTCCGGTGCGGATAACAAGAAATTACTGGTCGGGAGAGGACATCCAGCCGGTGCCCTTCCCTCCTCCCAGGCCCCAAAAAAGAAAGCCGGCTCCGGTGGTTTTGAGGTCAAACTTTCAGAAGTAATCCCTTTCGAAGAAGAGGACCTTCTAAAAGCCTAAATCCTAAAGCAAAAAAAGCAGGACCCACCAAATATCGATTGGCAACCCCAATCATTCCCAAGGAGGGAACCATGAAAAAGATCCAACCCTTGAGCGTTCTGATGGTCATTTTTTTCTTCAGCCTGGTAGGCCTGGTCCTGGGCACGGTCTCATCCAGTGAAGCGGCCGATGATCTGGTTGTCATTGGTCTGAATTACCCCGAGACCGGCCCGTACGCCAAACAGGGACTGGACCAGCGCCGGGCAGCGGAGATGGCCCTGGAAGAAATCAACGCGGGCGGGGGAATTCTGGGGAAAAAGGCTAAACTGGTATACCGGGACACTAAAAGTAACGCCAAGGTTGCCAAAGAAAACGCCGTGGAACTTTTTGATAAGGAAGGGGCCCAAATGATGTTTGGGGGGTCCTCCAGCGCCGTGGCGATTGCCTCGGGAAAAGTGGCCCGGGATAAAAAGAAGATTTTTTTCGGCACCCTGACCTATTCCACCGAGACTACGGGGGAGGAAGGTCATAAATATATTTTCCGGGAATGCTACGACTCCCGGATGGCCGCCAAGGTGACCGCGGCCTATCTGAAAAAGAACTTCGGGGGAAAGAAGTTCTTTTACATAACCTCCGATTATACCTGGGGTTGGACCACCGAGGAGGTTTTCCGCCAGTATACCGAGACCACGGACAAAGACAAACACAAGGGCATTTTGACGAAACTGGGGACCAGCGATTTCAGTAACGTTTTGAACCTGGTCAAAGAAGCCAATCCGGATGTTCTCATCCTGGTGTTGTTCGGGAAGGACATGGAAATCTGCGTCAAACAGGCCTACGACCTGGGGTTGAAGAAAAAGGTTCAGTTGGTGGTGCCGAACATGACGATCGATATGGCCGAAGGGGCGGGCCCGGAAGCCATGGAGGGGGTACTCAGCGCTACCCCTTGGTATTGGAAGGTCCCGATCCAGGAAAACTATCCCAAGGGGGTGGCCTTTGTAAAGAAGTTTGAGGAAAAATTCAAACGTTATCCTTCCACCTCGGGCGCTTCGGCTTACGTCATCATGTACCAGTATAAGGAAGCGGTGGAGCGGGCCAAAAGTTTTGATACAGCGGCGGTGATCAAGGCCCTGGAGGGACACAAATATATCGGCTTAAAAGACGAGCAATACTGGCGATCCTGGGACCATCAATCCATCCAGACCGTCTATGCGATAAAGTGCAAGCCGGCGGCCGAAGTCAAAAAGGATAAGTATCAACTCGATTATTACGAAATCATAGACAAGATGAAAGGCGAAGACGCCGCCATCACCCAGGCCGAGTGGACGGCCCTGCGGACCAAGGTCGGGGCACCGGCGATATTGGAAGAATAAATTGGAAGCAAAAAGGCAGGGCCATGATCGGCGACCCGATCGCTTAACGTGTTGATAATACCGTTATGATGTGGAAGAAAAGCCTATAATTAGAAATAGTTGAATGATTTCTCATGCCAGGAAGATAATTTTTCAGATAAGAAAAGCCTCTAACTACAAGGAATTAGAGGCTTTTCGTACCGTTATAGGCCCGTTATCAACACGTTAAGCGATCGGCTCGCCATGATCGGCTCTGCCTTTTTTCACCCGGTTAAGATTCAAAACGGTTTGCTTGGGCACGCCTCGGCGGGCCAACGTCAGCATGTCCTGAACGATGGCCGCCGCCTTTATCCCCGAGGATTGCATGGTCAGGATGGCGTTGCGCATCGGTAGGAGCACCGGGGCCAGGCCAGACCGTGTCCCTGGTGACCACCTGACGATTTCTGATGGTCGGTTATCCTCGGCCTTCTTTATGTTCGCAACTCTTCTGGGAATCCGTCGGGCCCCAGTGAGCATGCCCTACCGATAATGTTGCCATCAATTTCTGAAGATAATTGGGAACCAGGCATTAAAGACGCATTTGAAGTAGCCGCTCCAGCCAACCGTGTCGGCATCGACCGCTTTTTCCAGTTTAATCACCAACTCTTTCGTGTCGGGGTGGATACGGAGGATGAATTCGCTCGCCCCCACCGGGTTGACGGGGTTTCCCCAGTCATAGGTATACCCAAGCCGGGTCCAGGGGTCTCCCCAACCGCTCGGATCGTCGCCGTCGCGATGGTAAACGTTCTCCGCTCGATTCACAAACCATTGTTTGAAGGTTTTCGGGGCCAGCCAGGCCGCCTCCAGGAAAAGCGCGGTTTCGTCGATTCGGATAAAAGGGCTGCCGTCCTGGGGAAACGTCCAGTTACCCGGGGCAATCTGCTTGGTTGGCACGGCTTCGTGGTCATTGATTTCCGGGTCCGGACTGGGCCGGAAGAGATCGGAAGGGAAGACCCACATCTCCAGGAAAACTTCGAAGGGATAGGCCGGGTTAAGGCCCAACAACTGGCGGACTCGTTCTTTGGTCGGAGGACAGACCTGCCCGATGAAAAAATTCTTAAGCTCCGGGACAACGGATACCCAGAGACTCTTGGTCAGATGATCGAAGATAAGAAATAGTCTGTCCGGCCGTGTTTTGGTGTGTTTAATAAATACCGTAAAGCCCCTGGCTGCGGGTGGATGGGACCGCAGCCAGGAGGGAGGGGGTCATCACGAAAACATGATCGGCATAAACAACTTGACAGGGGGACTAGAAATCACGATGGGAATCAAGGCGGTCTGCAGGACCGGGCCCAGAAGCACGTTATTGCTGGCCGGGTCGGGAGTGGCGCCCTGGCTGTCAATGAACTCCACTTTGGCAAAACCGCTGAAGCCGTCGGGGAAGTCGGCTCTGTCGAATCTCATCAGCGCATCGAAGCGCCGGGCGGTGCAAATCAGAATGGGGGCATTCTTAGGCAAGAGAAAAGCCGAATTATAAAGCCCGAAGGGCGGCACGCCCAATGCCCGGCCGTCAATTCCGATGATCACGACGTCCACCGGAAAGGTGATTCGGGCGTTATTGTAGGCGGCATCCAACGTTCGGATCAGAATGGTCTGGTTCACCTGGGCGTTTATGGCGATTTGGGTTCCGGCTACGCCGCTGTTCAAGGCTGCGGGAATGACCCCGCCGGGCAAACCACCCCCTGCGGGGGGCGCACCGGCGGGGTCGATGGCCACCGTACTCCCCGGCGGGCCAGGCACAGGGACCCCGGTGATGAACCAGTAATCCGCGTTGAAATCGTTGAAAAAGCCGATCTTAAATTTGTCATTCACTCCGGGGAGATTACCGTTCACGGGGAAAAAGGCGAAAGGATCGGGGGCGAATTGGCTCCAGACGGAGTCCCGGTCGTCCAGCACCCACAAGGCCTCCACGTCGTAGGGCACGGTATAGGCATGGGGGTCCGTGGGAAACTGCTGCTGGGGGTCCGGAGTAAAGACGCCGTCTACCGGATGGCCGCTTTATGAACCCTGGAAACCGATGGGTAAAGTCCGCGATGGGGGTTATCAGGTTGGCCGCGGTGCGGAATAACCCGTCCCTGCCGGCGCCGATGGGGACGTTATTGAGCACGACGGTGCCGTCAGGGTTGATCCTTCCTATGGAGGCAAAAAACGCGTCCGGGGGATGGATCAGGAGCAGCCCGAAGAGGCCGAACTCAAAGTGTTGCGTCGTGTTCCGGTGGCAGTGGTAGAAATAGGTGCCGATGAAGTTCGGCTGCCATTGGTAGGTGTAGTTGCCGATCTCCATGGAGCAGTGGCCCACGCCGTCGTTGATGGAAGTCGGCTCTATGCCGTGCCAGTGGATGGTGTGGGGAGGCGGGCCATGACCCAGCACCTTGGCGTGGAAGACCGCACCCCGGGGCACCCGGGTGGTAGGCCCGGGATAGACCGGTCGATTAAAAGGGGATAGCAGTTGATTGTCCTCAAAGAGAAAAAAGTTCAACAGGGTACCGTCCCAGGCGGGAAGTTGCAGGCCGTGCATCAGATCTCTATCCAATGTATGGGGAGTGCTGGGTTGGTTCGCCAAACCGGCGGCAAAGAGAATTTCCGGCACGGGATTGGCCCTGACTTCAAAGGGGAGGTTGTTCAAATCCAGGAATTCGGGAGTTCGCGGACTGGCGGTGGCCTCTGGTAACATGGGGGACATCTTTTCCCACACTCCGGCCTCCCCGGCCGGTTGAAAGACCGGCCGGCGGGGGATTATAAAAGAGGGAATAGCAAACGACATGTTTTTTCTCCTTTCGGGTTATCCGCTGGGGAGGAGCAGACTGAGGGTAACGGTCGTATCTTAGGACTCCTCATCCTCATCATAGGGCGGCTGCGGGCCGGCCGGCGGCTGCGGACTCTTATTGAAATCAGGGCCGAAGACCGCCCGCTGATTGGCGACGGCATCCCCAAAGTCGGGGTCGGTGAAGGTCAAGGGCGCGTCGGGAAAGGTGAAGACGCCGTTGGGGGCGACGGTGATGCCGGTGCCCGGACCGGGATTGGGTAAACGGCCATCCGCGTTCCGGTCGCCGGTGAACATCATCCCGGCGATCAGTCCCTGGTTGTAGTTGCCGCCCTGGGCCGTCTGGGTGGGCTCGGAGTGGTCGTGCATGGGGTAGCACATGGGCGACAGCGGCGCGTCCACGGGAATCCCCCCAAGCTGAGTCCCGACCTTGGGAATCGCCATGTTCAGTTCTTGAACGGGGGGCCAGGTTGTCTGGCCTGCGGGGGTGTTCCCGGCAACCGCAATTCCACCAGGCCTGACGACCACGCCGAATTCGGGGACCGGCCTGGGGTCCACCGGCAGCGTCCGGGAAAGGTCCGCCCTTCCGATGCCCAGATCGTTGGGCACATCCGGGGGCCGCATGTAGGGCATCAGCCATTCCCAGACGTCCAGGGGGTGGGCGCCGAAGGTGTCCAGCTCAATTTGGTTGTTCCTGACACCGGGCACCCTGGCCGGATCGAGGTCCCCAAAGGCATTGAACTGCTTGAATCCGGAAAACTCGTTACGGACCCTCAGCACATACGTGTGGTTGGCGTGGATGTGGTTGCAGTGGGTCCACAGGCCGGCGTTTAGGACCCGAACCACCGTAGGTTCTCCCACCCGCATAAAAGGGGTGACAAAGGAGGTTGTTGTGGGAGAAATGGCCGGACTGGCCGACAGATGGTGAAATATTGGGGCGTATCGCCCTGGTCGGCAGGAGGCTGGTTAACGCCGCCGGGTGTGAAGGAGTTATTCAGGAACCGGTTCGCAAAAGTCGCAGGCAGGGAAATTGATTCCCGGATGGGCAAAGGAGAATTCCTCCACGTCGGCGAAAAGGTTCGGGCTGGCCTCGTGCATTACCCAGACGACTTGCCGAAAGCCCGGGGTGGGGGGGAAATCCGGTCCGTTGTCTCCTCCTTCCGCCCAAGCCAGGCCGGGAAACCAGGGACGAGCGCCCAGGTCGGCGAACAGCCGCTGCACGTTGGGCGCCTCGTTGGAGATCACCGGTGTTGTAAGGGGTTCCGGTGGCCGGGTTGGGCATGACGATAAAGGCGCCGTGCAACCCCATCACCCGGTTTACCGGCGCATTCAGGGTGTCGAAATAAAGATAGGTGCCGGCGCTTGAGGTGGGGACATGGATGACCTTTTCAACGGTGGCTCCCGGCGGAATGGGACCGGTGGTGAAACCTATACCCGGGATGGCAAACTCATGATCCTGAGGCAGCGCATTGGTTACGGTAATCTTGATATCGTCCCCCTCCCGGGTAAAGATAAGGGGTCCGGGACTCTCCGCCGGCAGAGTCGCTTCCTTATAAATCCAGAAGAAGCATTTGGCGGGGTTTATCGCATTATCGGTCACCATATCCTTCAGCGCGTCGGTAATGGTGAAAGTAAGCACTTGGACCTGGACCGGGCATAGGCCGTTTCCGTCAGCCACGGCATTTTACTGCCTACTACCAAGGCAGTCAGACCACCGGCACAATGCTTGAGAAATTCGCGTCTTTTCACTAAGCTCCTCCTCTTGAACGGCCGGTTAATCGAAGATTGGGGAAAATAGCTGGATTGAGTGCCCCAGCTCGCAGATTTTCTCCCCCGCCCTCTGCCCAGGAACCGGATGATGTTTCTCTTTTGGTACAAATACTGTAAGGCTCCACAAAACCCGTTTCTACTGGCAGATGTCCCTATTTTGATATAGGGAGAATACCCTATTCGGATAGCCAAAATACCTGTCCGGCCGGGCAAAAGAGAGTTTCGATGGACACCTCAAATCGTAGGAAGGAAAATGTTTCGATTGAGGCTTAGAAATGGTGACGCAATGGGAGAGAAGGCAACGAGGCGGTGGGAACAATGCTCATCCGGAACAAAAGAGTCTACGAAAATGGTCTTAAATCAATGAGCCTGCCAATTGGGATCGGTTTTAGGCATAATTCTTTTGGAGGGCGTATCTCACGAGGTCGACGGTTGTCTTGAGGTCCAGTTTGGTGAGGATATTTTCACGGTGATGTTCGACCGTGCGGATGCTGATATTCAGAAGATCGGCAATTTCCTTTTTCGATTTTCCCTCGCCGAACAATTTTAAAACCTCTCTCTCTCGTACCGTCAATATTGGGGAAAAGGGTTTGGTCCCCAGGCGGCAAGTTTGGGCCCAATCATCTGGTCACGCTTTCCCGCAAGAGCGGGGATATATATATCTTTCCCTGGCGAACGGATTCTATCGCCGAAAACAGCTCTACCTCGGCATCCTCCTTCAAGATATAGCCATCGGCGCCGGCCGCTACCGCCAGTTGAAGTAATTCGATATCCCGGTGCATGGTCAGTATCAGAACTTTCACTTCAGGCAGCTTCAGCCTGATGTCATGAATCGCTTCAATCCCGCGCAGGTTAGGCATGGAGATATCAAGGACCACCATCTCGGGCGTCAGATGATTCAGGAGGTTGAGAAGTTCCAGACCGTCACCTGCCTCTCCCAAAACGTTCAAATCCGCTCTCTCGCTGATTATCCTCTTTATTCCACTTCGAACCAAGGGATGGTCATCCGCTAAAATAATCTGATAAGGATCCATGGCGGGTTTGCCTCCTTTATTTTCCTATTGCCCGGAAGGGCCCTGCACGGGAATACTAAAAAATAATCGCGTTCCCTTTCCTTCCCGGCTACAAATATCCAACTGTCCTCCCAACATCTTTACCCGTTCATCCAGGATGGCTAACCCCAACCCAGATCCTCTGCCACCGCCCAGAAGGGTATTTTTCACGTCATACCCTCTCCCGTTATCTTCAATCAGAAAAGAAAGGCAATGGTCGCCATCCTTGATGAGGACGCTTAACTGGGTCGCAAAAGCGTGCTTTCCGATGTTGGTGAGAGCCTCTTGGAAAATCCTGTACACGACAATATGGAACTCTTTAGAGATTCTATGATCGATGTTGATTAAATCCGCTGTAACCTGAAGCTCATATTGTTTGGATAGGTTCTCGATTAGCCTCTGGAGAGCGGTTGAAATGCCGCAATACTCCAGGAGATGGGGACTCAAATTCCAGGAAATGCTCCGGACGTTTTCAATAGCTTCATCGATACCCTGCAAAATCTCTTGGACATCATCCACCAGGTCTGCTTCTTTGGCTTTTAATTTCCTTTGGACGCGCCAGGCATTTTGTTTCAAGACAGCGAGTGCCTGTCCGAATTCATCGTGCAACTCTCTGGAAATTTCCCTTCGTTCCTTCTCCTGTGCGGCCAAAAGTTGCAATGAAAGAGATCGTATTCGACTTTCCGATTCTCGCTTCGCCTCGATTGTTTTTAGATGGGCAATCAACTCGGCTTCCAGGTGCTTATTGGTATGTAGGAGCTCGTTTGAACGTTCTTCCAGATCATAATTGGCTCTTTTCAGGTCACTTTCCACAGCCTTTCTTTTGTTTATCTCCCTGGACACAAGAATACCGCAGCCGAGAATAATGGCAAACGTCCAGAAGGCATCAAAAATTTCGTGAAAAATAATCATTGAAAGTGGGTCGGGGAAAGGTCCTTTGGCGAAATAAAGGGCATCCGTTATTCCATCAAGGATCCGGATGGCAGTGGCAACCAACAGGGAAATAAAGACAAATTTGCCGGTAACTTTCATCTGTACCCTGGAAGTGGAAAAATCCGTAAAAAATCCTAAAAGTTTCAATTTCGCCTCAATCCGTCATTTCCGTCATGGTTGAATGACCACTCTTTTTTATATTCATCTTCCATGATTATGATTTTGAGATACTGAGTCGCTGAACTTTGGGAGAAGTTGATAGGATTATCAAAAGAAGCCTCCATGTCAATGGGGTCAAACTCATATTTTTGACTCAGAAGATATGTATTTTTCAATCGAATTCCCTGGCTGTCTCGGCCTTCCCTTCCAGAAACGCGGTCAGGATTTTTGTTTGGTAAGACGGAGAGATAGATGGAAAAGTTATGTTTTCACCCTATTTTAACCTTGACCCCCTCCAAGGGCTTATTCTATAATCTTCTCATCCAAAGGAAATCCTTATCAAAGAGAAACAAAGCCATCAGGAAATCAGCCCCAGGCAGAATTCCCGTCCAAAAACCAAAGAGCGATACCAGCCATGAGACGTTTGCCCGTCGCCTTTGCCCTGCTCATCATGATTTTGAGCGCCTGCGGTTCGTCCTCCACACCCGCACCAACTGCGGAGCCCGTCACGCTTAAACTGGCCGTCATCCCGGTCATCGATACGTTGCCGATGTTCGTGGCCCAGGCCGAGGGACTGTACGCCAAACATGGAGTCAACGCGAAACTCGTCCCAGTGGCCTCCGCCCCGGAGCGCGACCAACTCCTTCAAGCCGGTCAGGCCGATGGGACGCTGAACGAAATGCTGTCGGTGATGTTCTTTAACAAGGAGAAAGTCCGGATGCAGGCCGTGCGCTATGGGCACATGGCCTCCAAAGGCGCGGGGCACTTTTTCATTCTCGCCTCGGGCCAAAGCGGCATCAGCAACGTGACCGGCCTGAAAGACGTCGCAATAGGCATCTCGCAGGGCACGATCATCGAATACGTCACTGACCGCCTGCTGGAGGCCAATGGGTTAGCCCCCGCCCAGATCAAGTACCTGGCCGTGCCCAAAATCCCCGACCGTATGTCAC
>CAVVCH010000002.1:0-210622 GCA_963746605.1 uncultured delta proteobacterium | reverse complement strand
ATAACCATTTGTCTTGGCTGTCCAAACGGAGGGAGCAGCGAAACCTGGTGCTGTTTCTGGGATCCAACATCGGCAACTTCAGCCAGGACGGGATGCGGCTCTTTCTGCGAAACGTCCGGGAGGCCTTGAACGAAGGGGACCTTCTCTTAATCGGTTTCGATTTAGTCAAAGACATTCTCCTGATCGAGAAGGCCTACTATGACTCCCTGGGAATCACGGCCCAATTCAACCTGAACCTGCTGCAGCGGATCAACCGGGATCTGGGGGGACATTTCCGGGCTGATCGCTTTCGATTTTTCAGTCATTTCGACCTCTCCTCGGGGGCCGTGGAGAGTTATCTGATCAGCAATCAAAGGCAGGTGGTAGAGGTGGACCAACTTCATTGCACTTTCTTTTTTGAAGACGGGGAACCGATCCATACCGAACGTTCCCAGAAATATATGGAATCCGAGGTCCTCCGGCTGGCGCGGGAAACGGGATTCACGGTGGTTAGGCAAATGAAGGATCAATGGGGTTATTTTCTGGATTCGCTCTGGGAGGCAGGGGGGGGCAAAAGATAGAAGAGGGAAAGATGGAAGCAAAAGAAGAGATGCTTAGCCCCGAGCATGGGGACTAATCCTTTTAAAAATACCAATCCAGGGCCTCCCTTCCCAAGTACTTACATTTCTTGGAAAAAATACTTAGAAGACCTTATGGACTTAAGGATGTGATCATACTTAACATATTGATTAATTTAGAGATCGCTCTTAATGATTTTCTGGATTGTCTTCAGTGGGGGGCCACATGAAACGGATCAGATGGATCAATGGGTTGATTTTGGCGGCTATTTGGCTGGGTTCAGGGGAGTGGGCTCAGGCCGCTCCTACCTTTACGGTCAACAGTACCGCCGATGTGGCGGTGGTCAGCGGGGCGCTCGATAACGGGATCTGTGAAACGGCGACCGGAAATGGGGTCTGCACCTTACGCGCGGCCATCATCAAGGCCAACCACTGGCCGGGAGGTGGTGTAACCATCATTTTGCCGGCCCTACCGCCGGGGGTCAAATATTCACTCACCATTCCGCCCTCAGGAATCGATGACGAAACGACGGGGAACCTGAATATAACCGGCAGCATGAATATCAGCGGCGGGGGGGCGGCCAATACGATCATCGAGGGAAATAGCGTGGCCAGCGTCTTTGGTGGAGTTGTCAGTCATTGCTGGCTCAGGCGTCTCAACAAACATCTCCGGTGTCACCATTCAAAACGGGAAGGCAAGCGATCTGGAGGCGGGATCTACGTTGCCCCTAACGGCGCCTTGACGTTCACCAACAGTACCGTCAGCGGCAATTCGGCTGGTTCTATTGACGGCGGCGGCATCTATAATAGCGGCAGCTTAACTCTCATCAACAGCACCATCAGCGGCAATTTGGGAAATAAACGACGGCGGCGTGAATACTCTAATCAGGGCACCTTAGCTATCATCAACAGTACCATCAGCGGCAATTCGGCCGATATTTGAAGGCGGCGGCATCTATAATTTAGCGCCACCTTGATCTATCACCAACAGTACCATCAGCGGTAATTCGGCTGGTCACAGACGGCGGCGGCATTTATAACTTTTGGCTATTGACTGCTATATTCAACTCCACCATAACCCTGAATCAGGCCGCCGTTGACCTTATCGGCACTGGGACCGGAGGCGGGGTTTTCAATTTCGCCGACCTGCGTCTTTTACTTTCAAAAACAGTATTATCGCCACAATAATGAAAGCGCCTTTCTTCTCAGCGTCTTTATCACAGTACCAGACGACTGTGCGGGAACCCTAACCTCGCAAGGTTTCAATATTGTGTCCACCCCCAATTGTACGATCACCGGACCATTCAGCCAGGTTGATCCCCTCCTCGGCCCTCTCCAGAATAACGGCGGTCCCACCCTGACCCATGCCCTGTTGAGCGGCAGCCCGGCCATCGATGCCGGAGAGACTCCCAATTGCACGGACAATCTGGGCGCTCCGATCGCCACCGACCAGCGGGGCCTTCAGCGCCCGGCCAACGGCGGTATCAGCCTGCGCTGCGACATCGGCGCCTTCGAGTTTATCGCTTTGAAATATTCCTTCCGGTGATTATGGATTGAGAAGAAAGGGGGGGATTGCTTCGTCGCTTCCGTCCTCGCAATGACGGCATGGAGACTTTTTGCGAGGTTATCATAGAGGTTATCATATAAGAGGTGATAAAATAATAATAGTGTGACTGGTTTCTCCCGACCCGTAATTTAAACGTCTACCCTTTAACTCGTGGAGGCGATATGAGAACAGCCCGTGCTATTGGTCTTTCCGGGTTTTTTCTGCTGGTGTTCGTTACCTGGCTGCTTTTACCGATGACGGCCGGCACAACACCAACCATCGCAATGGTTCAAACCTCTTCTATCCCGGCTAACCTTGTTCCCCAGGCCAAGACTTTGTTTTCCAAAATAAACACATCCTTCATCCACAACGAAGCCCTAATAGGCCAAGAGAATAAGGAGCATCCCTATCCCGACCATCGAGTCGCCTGGTTGGGCCGGATGAAGTTCCTTCCGGACTGGAGGCCGGGGATGGCAGGCCATTAAGAAGCAAATGGTCCTTCACCGGCATCGGGTACAACCGGCTTCAGCCGGTACCTATCAAGCGGTCAATCCGGCCCAGCAAATCCAGGCGACCTTTGCCGAAGGGGGGATGCAAATACAGCCCTGCGGAGGGAAGCTGGAAATGGGGCCTGCGCCTGGTCCGGTATGGATCGGTCGAGGTGACCGGGCAGCCGCGCCAGGTCTGGGCCGAGAACAACCGGGTCTATTACCGCTGGGACGGGTCCCTGACCGAATGGTATGAAAATGGAGAACGGGGACTGGAGCAGGGTTTCACCTTGAAGGAACGGCCTCCGGGTTTGGAAAACGGCCAACCCCTGACCCTGACCCTGGCGGTCCAGGGCGGACTTAAACCGGAGGTGGATCCCGGGGGGCAACAGGTCAGCTTCCATGACCGGGAAGGCCGAGGGCGTCTGACCTACGGGGAATTGACTGTTGTTGATGCCGGGGGTTCCCGGGTGCCGGCTCGGCTGGAAACGGCGGGGAGCTCGGTGAAGATCGTAATGGACGACCGGCAGGCCGTCTACCCCCTGACCATTGACCCGCTGGTCCAGCAGGCCTACCTCAAGGCCTCCAACACCGGCGCCGGGGACCACTTCGGCTAGTCCGTGGCGATATCCGGGGACACGGTGGTCGTCGGGGCCCCTTTTGAGGCCAGCAACGCCACGGGGGTGAACGGCAATCAGGCGGACAATTCGGCCCCTTATTCCGGGGCGGCCTACGTGTTTGTCCGCAGCGGTGGGGTCTGGATCCAGCAGGCCTACCTCAAGGCCTCCAATACCGGCGCCGGGGACCACTTCGGCTATTCCGTGGCCATATCCGGGGACACGGTGGTGGTCGGAGCCTTTTGGTGAGGACAGCAACGCCACGGGGGTGAACGGCAATCAGGGGGACAATTCGGCCAATCAGTGCCGGGGCGGCCTACGTGTTTGTCCGCAGCGGCGGGGTCTGGATCCAACAGGCCTACCTCAAGGCCTCCAACACCGACGCCGTGGACCAATTCGGCTCTTCCGTGGCGATATCCGGGGACACGGTGGTGGTCGGGGCCCCTTTTGAGGCCAGCAACGCCACGGGGGTGAACGGCAACCAGGGGGACAATTCGGCCCTTAATGCCGGGGCGGCCTACGTGTTTGTCCGCAGCGGTGGGGTCTGGGTCCAGCAGGCCTACCTCAAGGCCTCCAATACCGGCGCCGGGGACCAGTTCGGCTGGTCCGTGGCGATCTCCGGGGACACGGTGGTGGTCGGGGCTCCTTGTGAGGACAGCAACGCCACCGGGGTGAACGGCAACCAGAGGGACAATTCGGCCCCTAATTCCGGGGCGGCCTACGTCTTTGTCCGCAGCAGTGGGGTCTGGATCCAGCAGGCCTACCTCAAGGCCTCCAACACCGGCGCCGGGGACCACTTCGGCTCTTCCGTGGCGATATCCGGGGACACGGTGGTGGTCGGAGCTTCTGGGGAGGACAGCAACGCCACGGGGGTGAACGGCAATCAGGGGGACAATTCGGCCCTTAATGCCGGGGCGGCCTACGTGTTTGTCCGCAGCGGCGGGGTCTGGGCCCAGCAGGCCTACCTCAAGGCCTCGAATACCGGCGCCGGGGACATACTTCGGCTTTTCCGTGGCGATATCCGGGGACACGGTGGTGGTCGGGGCCCCTTGTGAGGACAGCAACGCCACGGGGGTGAACGGCAATCAGGGGGACAATTCGGCCCAAGGTGCCGGGGCGGCCTACGTGTTTGTCCGCACCGGCGGGGTCTGGGTCCAGCAGGCCTACCTCAAGGCCTCCAATACCGGCGCCTGGGACTTCTTCGGCTGGTCCGTGGCGATATCCGGGGACACGGTGGTCGTCGGGGCCAATGGTGAGGACAGCAACGCCACGGGGGTGAACGGCAATCAGGCGGACAATTCGGCCCTCAATGCCGGGGCGGCCTACGTGTTTAACTTTCCAAAAATTTATCTCCCTATCATTCTCAAATAGCCATTGAAAAGGGGCTGCATTAGATTCTTCTCTAAATCTCCCGGAACCGTTTTCCTTTCGGGAGATTTTTTTCATTTTGAGATTATCGGCAGATAAAGCAATGGCAAGGGCGCCCCATACTCCACCGCGCCGATGTCGCAGGCTGGACCCACGGGCCGGGCGGCGCCGCGCTGGTCGAAGGGCGGGCAGCCGGACCCTTTGTCAATGGCAGGACTGCCGGCCTGAGGCTGATTGGTCGAGGTGGGTCCCCCGTTGTGGGCCAGCGGACCGAGCAGCGGATCTTGGCCGGTTATGTTGCCGGATGTCGTCCCACCGATGGTACAGTTGCTGGTAGTCTGGATCAGGTTGAACCCGAGCGAATTTATTGAACCGAGGCAGTCGTCTGGCACAGGCAGGAGGGCCTGATAACGGTGGGTATTATCGGCCAGCAACGTGTTGGAGGCCGTAACCGCAGCCCTGGCGTTGACGTATACCCCCCCGCCCAGGCCGGCATACAAGGTGCCCACTGGCACCAGGATTTCGTTGCCGGCAATGGTCGCGTTGAAGAGGTTGATCTGGCCGCCATCGACATAGATCCCGGCGCCGTCTTGTGAGGCACTGTTGCCGCTGAGCGTACCGTTCGTCAGCGTCAGCAGGGCGTTGTTGTGAATGAAAAATTCGGAATAGATACCGCCGCCGGTCTGGGCCGTATTCCTGCTGAGCGTACTTTGCTTCATGTCGATCACGCCGCCTTCGAAGTTGTAGATGCCGCCGCCCCGCAACACGGCTGAGTTCGTATCCAGCGTAGTATTGGAGATAGCCAGTGTTCCGTAGTTGCCAATCGCTCCTCCGTAAGAATTAGAGTGATTTTGGTATAGACTACTGGTCTGCAACACGACGGGCACAGCCGCGGTGCCGCTATGGTTCTCGAAGCCGGCGGAAAGACCGGCGGTGTTGTTGGAATAGATCTCACTGGTCTGGATGCTCACCGAGGACAACCCAAATGTCGTGGTGCTTTGGAAGTAGATGCCGCCGCCTTCAAAAGCTACGTTGCCGTAGACCTGACTGTTACGCAGGTCAAATCCGGCGAAGTCGCCGAAGTTCGCGGCCAGGCCTCCTGCTGCAGCCGTTGCCGTGTTAGCGCGCACGATGAGACGATCTATTACTACTACATCGGCAGAGGGGGAATAGTCCAAAAAGAGGCCGCCTCCATTGTACGCGGCGTTGTTCTCGATCACCACATCGGTGAGAGTTAGATGGCTTCCGCCGCCTACCCAATAGAGACCACCGCCCTGGTCAAAGGTGTTGGTCTTTTTGCCGTTTCGGATGGTCAGCCCGCTCAGGACCACATTTTTAGCGGTGGCCAGAATCTGGAACACACGGTCACCGGTCACGGCGCCATTGCCATCCACGATCGTCACACTGCTGCCTGCGCCCTGGATGGTCAAGTCGTTGATGATGTCGAGATCGCCGAGCACCGCCAGATCGTCGTCGCCCGGCCGGGTTAACTGGTACACGCCAAGAGGCAAGATAATGGTGTCCGGTCCGGTAAAGAAATTTGCTTGCATAATGGCCGCACGCAGCGTGCATTGGCCATTCGAGGCGAGACAAAGTCCATCTCCCTGGTCCGCATCAGGCAGGTCGGCGGTGCTGTTCACGACGTAGGTACTGGCCGCCACATTCAGCGGCGTTAACGTTGACAGCAATACCCCGCAGAGAATTATGTAAACCAATCGTCCCATGGATTTCTTCCCCAGTCCTTCCAGTGAATGGCAACCAGTCTGCTGGAAGTGAGTTTACGGGCATTTTTATCTCACTGGTTCCAGTTAAATCATAATTAAATGTTACCGAGAGGCTAGTCGTAGTGGTTCTTCCCTAACTATTTCTTTTTATATAAATAATGTGGTATTTTGCCTGTTAGGAAGTATATCAAGTCAAGAGGTACCGGGTTTCAAGGGTTAGGAATTGAGAGTGAGTAGCTATCGCTGCGGTTAAGTGCCTCCCATAGAAGGGCGAACCCCTAAGGATGGCAGGCTTTAACCGTCGGTTCATCCAAACTTTGGTTACAGCCGGCGAACCAGGCAAGAGGAGGCGAGATGGACCTCGCCTCTCGCCGAGCGGAAGGGAATCCTACCCTCAGCCGTTAAGGGGGTAGATGTCCGGTTTTTCCAGGACATCAATTCTCTGCATTCCTTCTCTCAGACTGATCATCTATTCTTCAAACCTTTCAGGAACCCGCGTTCCTGCGCCGCTCGACCCGAGAAGGATTGAAGCGGAGTGACTTCCCAATCCAGGGAACCCCACATGGGAATATTGCGTAAAATCAGGTCCACTTCTTCGTTGGAAGCGGCTTCCAGGATAAATACGAAGGCCCTGTCTCCAACCGGCAGGCCTCCCGCCAGGATCTTCTTGTTTTTTTCGAGTTTAATGAGCGCATCGAAACTGGGAAGAACGATAGTTGCCAAAATATGCGCGGCTTCCTCCGGTGAACCAAATCCAGGACCCCCTGATCCGACTACCAAGTATTTCATCTTTTTCTCCTTTTTTTACTAACCCGTTGTTATCGAATTATCAGATCCCGTTCGGGCCATGTCAAGATTTATTATCTTTTGCCACGGAGAAACAATCCAGTGAATACTCGAAAGGGAAGGCTTAAGGAGTCGGCGGCCGGCACAACACTTCCAGCCCATCCTGCTTTATCTTTTTTTCGATACGTGATAAAATTTAGTTTTTAAATTGCTTTAACAATCTACAGCAGTTCAAGCGATATTTTCACTTCCATTTTCCATTTCCTGAAACCGGGGCAATGATCGAAGGAGATTAAAAATGAAGGTCAAAAATCTAATGGTTCCCCTTTCCGAGTGCCCTAGGGTAGCGGAGGATCTTAACCTGGCCGAGGCGGTTTCGGTGCTTGAAGCGTGGAGACAAAAGGGCGAAGCCCGGGAGTACCGACTGAGGGTCCTCCTGGTCTGCGATGCCGACCGTAAGATCACGGGAACCCTTCGTCATCAGGATATGCTGCGAGTCTTTGCGCCGGGAAAAGAAAAAAGTCTTTTCTTTCCCTCCTCGGATCAAGGACTGCCTACTTGGAATGATCTCCTGGCTGCGAGTCTTCCCATTGCCCGCCAGGTACGAGTGGGCGACGTCAAACATATCCCGGGTGAAGCGGAATTTATCGACGAAAATGCCCCTCTGGAGGAAGGTTTTTATCGCCTCTTGAAATATCCCTCCCTCCATCTCATGGTGCGGTCGGGGGAGGAGGTCACTGGTATTTTGCGACTTAGCGATATCTTCAGTGAGCTGTGCCAGGAAATTCAAAAAGCCAAATCATCGGCCTGAGTCTGAAGCCAACCTTAAGAATCCTTCCGGAGGCTCTTTATGGAAGAGGTGGAACTGCCTGATATCGAGGAACTCGAAGAGGTTAAATCCAAAAAATTCACTCGGCGAGTGGCCCTGATCACCGCCGTTTATGCCGTGCTTTTAGCCATTACTTCCCTGGGCGGCAGCAATGCCATGAAAGAAATGCTCCTGGCCCAGCAACAGTCCTCCGATCAGTGGGCCTTTTACCAGGCCAAGGCCATACGGGAGCATCTCTACCGGATTGAAAAATCGCGTCTCGAAACGGATTTACTGGAAAGGGGTCCGTCCCTGACGGCCGATGCCAGAGACCGGTATCAATCCATGGTTAATAAGATGGGAGAGGAAGAACGACGTTTCCAGAAAGAAAAAGCCGCCATTGAGAAACAGGCCAAGGAGCTGGAGGCGGAACGGGATCTGAACCGTCAGAAAGATCCCTATTTTGACTTTGCCGAGGTACTGTTGCAAATCGCCATCATCATGGCCTCGGTGTCCATTTTATCCGGCTCTAGGATTACCTTCGTTGCCTCGCTGGGGGCCGCATTTCTGGGTGGCCTCCTGTCCCTGGACGGCTTTTGTTTATGGATACGTATCCCATTTCTGGGATAAGTCCTCTCATAACCTTAAATCGCCGACCGCCGATCATTTTTCAGGAAATTGACTTCATGTCATCCCCTTCAGCAAGTCGTACTCAAGGACCGTTGCCCATGTTTCCCCTGAACCCCTATCCCCAGTGCTTGGATTGCCTGAGCGGTTTGGTCCGTGAGGCCTCCCGAATGGCTGCGGGACCGGATGAGCGCCTTCGGTGCCAAACCCAAGCCGAAGCTTTGAAGACCCTGGAGGCGATTCTGCCAGCAGGGCTGTCCTCGCCGGAGGTGGCCAACCGGGTCTACCAGGTTATTCGCCGTGTGTCCGGGAATGAAGACCCTTACCGGGAGGCAAAAAAACATGAAATGCAACTGGCCCGGGAGGCCATCGGTCATTTCCAGCAAAGGCCGCCGCGGAATTTGAGGGAATGCGTTTCCCTGGCGGCTTTGGGCAATTCACTTGATTTTTTCAAGGCACCGGAGGAGGCTCTTTCTCAGGTCGCCGCTCGACAGGATTTGGATATTCCGTTTTACCATGATGATCGGGGTCACCTGGAAAAATTTCTACAGCGGAAGCCCGGACTGATACTGTACCTGACCGACAATTCCGGAGAGATTTATTTTGACCGCCCCCTCTACCAACACCTAAATAAGCTCGCCGGCCGGGTCATCCTCGTGGTGAAAGGAGGCCCGGCCCTCAATGACCTGACCCGGGAAGAAATGACCTTATCCGGACTGGCAGAGGCCTTTCCGGAGGTTATGGATATCGGCACCGACGGTGTGGGGATTGAGTTGGACCGGATTTCAGAGAAATTCAGCCAGACACTGGGGCAAGCCGACCTGGTCCTCTCCAAAGGCATGGCTAATTTTGAAACCCTCTATCCCCGGGCCCTCCCCTGCCCCGTCTTTTTCCTCTTTCGGGTCAAATGCCGGCCCATGCGGGATTATCTTCAGGCCCCGGCGGAAAGCTACTGGGCCCTTTGGAAAGAGAAGGTAGGAGCGGGAAGCGCAGACCCAACTCGCTGAGCCCTTCGCCTGCTTGTCATCCTGAGCCCTTCGTCTTTCGTCATCCTGAGCAACGCGAAGGATCTTGGCTTTCGGCTCAGGGTAAACTCCGTGAAGGATCTCGGAACTAGTTTAAAAAACGAGATTCTTCGCATTCGCTCAGAATGACAAACTCTCTCTGACGGACTTTTTGCGATATCACCACAATTGATTATTTGATGTAATAATTTGGTATGTAAATAGCTCTTACCTGGGTTTAGAATGAAAAAACCTTGGCCTCCACCGCCAGGTCGATCAGAGTGAGAGCCGTGCTGATTTTGCACCCCGGGGGAAGGTCGTCCTCGCCGATCAGCCGGGTCTCGGCGCAGGGCTTGCAGACCAGAATGGGGGCCTGCTTCTCCACCAGAAATTTCCAGAAGGTGATCAGTTCATCTCCCGTGGGGGCCTTGACCCGCTCAGTGACGGAAAGATTGGTCAAATAGACGGCCTCGTCGGTGAGAAAGACCGTGACCTCATGTCCCTTGTCGGCGGCAACCTTGGCCAACTGGAAGCAGCGGGTGGCGCGGGTCGGGTCTTCAGGTCCCCGGGTCAATACAAACAGAAATTTGGCCATAAAGCTCTCCCTTCTGGTTCAATTATTGATTGGGTTTTCAACATAAGTGAATCCGCTTGACCTAATCCATTCCACCTGCTTGCATTGCTTCTCTTTTCTCCCCTCTTCCATCTCCCTTCTTCCATCTTCGTGTTCTTTTTCCCCTCCCCGCCTTCCCTTACACCTTAAACCGTCGCAAACGCAGAGAATTACTGACCACCGAGACCGAACTGAAGGCCATGGCCGCGGAAGCCAGGATGGGGTTGAGCAGGATCCCCCAGAAGGGGTAGAGGGTGCCGGCGGCAATGGGAATCCCCAGGATATTGTAAAAGAAGGCCCAGAAGAGATTCTGGCGGATGGTTTGGATGGTCCGCCGAGAGAGTTGGATGGCGGTAATAATGGCCCGCAAGTCGTCGCGGATCAGGGTGATGTCCGAGGCCTCCATGGCCACATCGGTGCCGCTGCCGATGGCGATGCCCACGTCGGCCTGGGCCAGGGCCGGAGCGTCGTTGATTCCGTCACCGACCATGGCCACTTTTTTTCCCTGGGCCTGGAGGGCCTGAATCTGGCTGGTCTTATCCTCGGGCAGCACCTCGGGAATCACCCGGTCCAGGTGGAGCAATTGACCGATCGCCTCGGCCGTCTGCCGGTTGTCGCCGGTGAGCATGATCACTTCCAGCCCCATTTCTTTCAGAGAAGTAACCGCCTCGGCCGCGTGTTCCTTCAGGGTATCAGCCAAGGCGAACACCCCCAGGACGCGGCCTTCGCGGGCTAAAAACATAAGGGTCTTGCCCTGCCCGGCCAGACGAGCTTCCAGCTTTTCGAATTCCTGCAAGGCGACTCCCTCAAAAACCAGGAGACGCCGGTTGCCCAAGAGCAGCCTTTGCCCCTGAAGGGTAGCCTTAACCCCCAATCCGGCCAGAGCCTCAAAATCCTCCACGGTTTCCGGGGTCAGCCCCTGTTCATTCGCCTTCCGAATGATGGCCTCTCCCAGGGGGTGTTCCGAACCCCGCTCCATGGCGGCCGCCAGGGCGAGAACCTCCTCCGTCTTCTGTCCGGGCGCGGGCTCAATATCCGTGACCGTTAATTGTCCTTTGGTCAGGGTCCCGGTTTTATCAAAAACAATGGTGGTCAGGGTATGGATGGACTCCAGGCTTTCCCCCCCTTTGATCAGGATGCCGTGTTCGGCCCCTTTGCCGGTCCCGACCATGATGGCCGTGGGGGTGGCCAGCCCCAGGGCGCAGGGGCAGGCGATGATCATGACGGCCACAAAATTTAAAAGGGCTAGAGTGAGCGTAGGCGGAGGCCCCCAGAGGTACCAGACCATGAAGGTTAGCAGGGCCAGGACCATAACCACCGGCACGAAAACACCGGCCACTTTGTCGGCCAGGCGCTGAATAGGGGCCTTGCTGCCCTGGGCCTGCTCCACCAATCGGATGATCTGGGCCAGGGCCGTTTCTTCGCCCACGCGGGTCGCTTCGAAGGTGAAGCTGCCGCTCTTGTTCAAGGTGGCCCCGATGACCTCGTCGCCGGGTTTTTTGTCCACCGGCAGGCTCTCTCCGGTCAGCATGGATTCATCGACCGCCGACTGGCCTTCCCTTACCCGGCCGTCCACCGGGATCTTCTCCCCCGGCCGGACGCGCAGGAGATCACCTTTTCTGACCTCCTCCAGAGGAATATCCAACTCCTGTCCGCTGCGGATGACCCGGGCGGTTTTGGGGGCCAGCCCCATCAGTTTGCGGATCGCTTCGGAGGTTTGTCCTTTGGCCCGGGACTCCAGAAGGCGCCCGAGCAAAATCAGAGCGATAATCATGGCGGCGCTGTCGAAATAAATCTCGGCCTTCAACCCGCTTGCTTCAAAAAGATGTGGGAAAAAAGTGGCGACCGTAGAATAGAGGTAAGCCGACAGGGTGCCTACGGCGATCAGGGTATTCATGTCGGCGCTGCCGTGTCTGGCCGCCCCCCAGGCCCCGGTGATGAATTGCTTTCCGGCCCAGAATTGCACCGGGGTGGTCAGGATAAAGACGAGGACAAAAAGGAATTGATGGGGCACGTCCTTCAGGAAGGGAAGGTAGTGGGGCATGGAAAGGACCATGATGAAGATCCCCAGCACCACGCTGAAAATGAATTTTTTCTTGAGAAGCTTCTGTTCTTTTGCCCGCTCTTCCCGTTCCCGGTCCCGGAGTTCGGCCAGAGCCAGTCCCCGGTATTGATAACCGGCGTCTTCAATGGCCTTTTTGAATGTTTCCAGGGTGACTATCCCGGGATCGAAGCGGATCTGGGCCTTTTCGGTGGCGAAATTGACCGCGGCCTGCTTCACCCCTTCCAGTTCCCCCAGGGCCCGCTCCACCCGGCCCACGCAGGCGGCGCAGCTCATGCCACCCACGGACAAGTTCACTTGCTCCAACTTTTCGTTGCCTATCTCCGGTTTATCTGACTTTTTCATTTGAGATCGCTGCCAACCCTCCTAAAATCCAACCAGGCCCCTCGTCATCGTATGGCAAGTAGCCTGTGTCTGGGGTAAACGGTAAAAATCATGCCTCAAGGCGTAAAAAAACTCAATCCTTTTTCCGGCAACCTAAACCAAACATATTGGAAGTTCTAAACAAATTCGAAATCCGTATTCCGATTTTTGAGATGACCCAGATAAAACTTGATGAGACGCTCAGGTTGATTATAATCATCAAACCATGAAGAATCCATCCTCCCAACGGGGAATTATCATATTCACCCGCTTTCCTGAACCGGGATTGACCAAGACCCGACTCATTCCCGTTTTAGGCCCGGAAGGCGCCTGCCGCCTCCACCGCGAAATGACGGAGAATATCGTCGCTCAAGTTCAAAAGGCAAATAAAAACTATCCCTTGATGATGGAAATTCACTTTTCCGGCGGCAGCCCGGAACAGATGGCCGGATGGTTGGGCCGGGATTTCGTATACGTAATTCAGGAAAAGGGCGATCTGGGTACACGCATGGAGCGGGCTTTCCAGAAAGCCTTCCGACAAGGATGGAAACGGGTGGTGTTGATCGGTTCGGATTTGCCGGATTTGACTCCGGCCATCATTCAGGAATCTTTGGAACGGTTGACTGATCACGACCTGGTCCTGGGACCGGCTTGGGACGGCGGTTACTATTTAATCGGAATGAAGGCCAGCCGGCCGGAGCTTTTCGGGAACTCTATCTTCTGGGGGACTAAAGAGGTCTTGAAAAATACCCTGCTCAAGGCGAATCAATTGGGCCTGAAAACCGCCCTTTTGCCTAGATTAAGGGACGTGGACCGGCCGGAGGACCTTGCCGAAAATATCAGATTGAAATATCCTTCGCGGAGTTTACCCTGAGCCGAAAGCCGAGATCCTTCGTGTTCGCTCAGGGTGACAAAGCGAAGGGCTCCGGATGACAGTTTAGGGCTTTTTGCAGGGATTATCTTTCTTGACTCCCGAACCAATCTCCATTTCCATCATCATTCCCACCCTCGATGAAGCCGATTGTATCGCCGGCACCCTGGCTTCGATCCCTAAAGAGCCCGGACTGGAGGTAATCGTCGTGGATGGGGGCAGCCGGGACGGCACACCGGTTCTCGCTCAATCCCTCGGTGCCCTGGTACTTTTTTCATCTCCGGGAAGAGCCCGGCAGATGAACCTGGGCGCGGGCGCGGCCAACGGGGATATCCTCCTTTTTCTGCACGCCGATAGCCGTTTGCCCGTAGGGTATGCCGACCTCATCCACCGATGTTTTAGAAACCCTCGGGTGGTTGGCGGGGCCTTTCGTCTCCAGCTTGCGCCTGCGGTAAAAGGCTCGGCCTTTGTTGAGAAGATGGCCAACCTGCGGGCCGAAAAATTTCAGCTTCCTTATGGGGATCAGGCTATTTTCATTCCCGCCGACGTGTTCAAGAAACTGCGCGGCTTTAAAGAGATCCCGCTTTTGGAGGATGTGGACCTGGTCCTGAGATTGCGAAAGGTCGGCCGCCTGTCGATAATTCCACTCCCGGTTATTACCTCATCAAGACGCTGGAAAAAGTTAGGCGTCTGGAAAACTACCTGGATCAACCAGATGATCCTGGCGGGATTTTTCGCAGGCATCCCTCCCCGGATTTTAGCGCGCTGGTATTATCGGATCGGCGTTTGACCCGACCCGAAGACAGACCACTCGACAATACCTCTGCTCCTACTTAAAGTTTTCTTTTCGTTTGGAAATGAATTATACTATTCTTTTCCGTTCCGAGATCCTTCACGGAGTTTATCCTGAGCCGAAGCGAGATCCTTCGCATTCGCTCAGGATGACAGTCAGACAAAGGGTTCAGGATGACAGTTTGGGACTTTTTGCGAGTCCGTCACTATCCCGGTAAGTAGTCATTCCGGACTTGATCCGGAATCCAGGAAATATGAGTATCCGGTCAGGCCCCTTTGAGGGGCCGGTAAATTTCAAGCCTCCGGCTTTGCCGGAGGGAGATGACTTTATTAATTACTGACAAGAAGGGAAACATGTTATGGCTCCGGTTAAGATGTATAGTTTAAGCACTTGTAGTCACTGCAAAAATACAAAAAAGTTCCTTCATGATTGCAATGTCGTTTTTGATGCTATTGATGTGGATTTGCTTCAGGGTGAGGAAAGAACCGCCATCATCGAAGAAGTTAAGAGATTGAATCCCAGTTGTTCCTTCCCCACGATCCAGATCGGGGAGAAGGTCATTGTTGGTTTCAAAGAAAATGAAATCAAGGAGGCGTTGGGCATATGACCGAGGTCGAGAAACTTTACGAACTGTTGAAAAAGGCCCAGGAACCCAAAGGCTATTTTTTTAATAAGGATCGGGACAGGGTAAACGACTTACTCGCCGCCCTTCTACTGAACAAAGAACGCTATGGCTATATGGCCTGTCCCTGTCGTCTGGCCTCCGGGGACCGCCAAATGGACGCCGATATATTTTGCCCTTGCGTGTATCGGACCCCGGATGTGCAGGAATTCGGGAGCTGTTACTGCAACTTATATGTTTCCAAGGATTGGAACGAGGGAAAGATCCCTCAAGCCTACGTCCCGGAGCGAAGGCCGGCTTCCAAAATGGTATTTTAATGCGAAAGGCGTGTACTTATTACCATGCTACCGGAGAAATAAAATGAAATATTTTTCCAACTTAGCCTTTACAGCGGAGGGGAGAATGATTAATTTTAGGCAGCCGAAAGCTTGATTCCCGGCAGTCCTTTTTCAAGAGGGTTCGTTTAATCTGATTTTTTTCAATTGGAGGGTACGCCATGTATTCAGCAACGGTAATGGATCATTTTAAAAGCCCACGTAATGTGGGTGAAATCGAAGACGCCAACGGCATTGGTGAGGTGGGTAATCCACTGTGCGGCGACATGATGACTATTTACTTAAAGGTCAAGGAAGATCGTATCGACGATATCAAATTCAAGACCTTCGGGTGCGGAGCGGCCATCGCCGTATCGAGCATGCTGACCGAAATGGCCAAGGGCAAGAGCCTGGAAGAAGCACGAAAAATAACCAACAAAGATGTGGCCGAGGCCCTGGAGGGGCTTCCCAAGAACAAACTCCACTGTTCCAACCTGGGGGCGGACGCCCTCCAGAAAGCGATCAAAAACTACGAAGACCGAAAAACCGGAAAAGTGGTTCCCGAACCCAAACGGGTTGAGTTCCCGGTACTTTCCCATGCCCACACCCATGGCGAAAAATGCTACTGCCCCTACTGCAATGTGGAAGTCACCGAGGCCGAAGGGGTGTGCAAGAGCTGCGGGCACACCATCACCCCCCCCCAACCGGCCTAGGAGGACCCACGATGACCCCCATTTACCTGGATTACCTGTCGGCCAACCCGCTTCTCCCGGAAGTGCAGGAGGCCATGATTGAGGCGATTCGAAAAAACTTCGGCAACCCCTCCAGTCAACACCAATTAGGGGACCAGGCCGCCGAGGCCCTGGAAAAAGCCCGGGGTCAGGTGGCCTGCCTGCTCAACTGCGCCAATCCTAAAGAAATCGTTTTCACTTCCGGGGGCACGGAATCCATCAATCAGGCCATCAAGGGCGTGGCCCTGGCCACCCGGGACAAAGGGAATCATATCGTCACCTCCAACATCGAGCACAACGCCGTTTTGCGCACCCTCCGCCGGCTGCGAATGCTCGACTTCAAAGTCAGTTCCGTTTCCGTGGATTCCTCCGGACGGGTGGACCCGGCCGAGGTGGCCAAGGCCATCACCCCCCAGACCATCCTGGTGACCATCATGGCCAGTAATAATGAAATCGGGACAATCCAGCCCATCGAAGAAATCGCCCGGATTACCCGGGAGAGAAAAGTCCCTTTCCATACAGATGCGGTCACTTCCGTTGGGGTGATTCCCGTGGATGTTCAAAAACTGGATGTGGATCTGCTCAGTTTTTCGGCCAACCAGTTTTATGGGCCGGCCGGGGTAGGCGGCCTCTATGTTAAGCAGGCCACCAGCCTCTGGCCGCTCTTGGACGGCGGGGTCCAGGAAAACAACAAGCGAGCGGGGACCGAAAATCTAATCGGGATTATCGGCATGGGAGCGGCGGCCGAACTGGCGGTGCAAGAGATGGAAACCCGAGTGAAACGGGCACTCGTCTTAAAGACTCGACTGATCCAGGGCTTACAGGACAACGTGGAGGAGATATTCATCAACGGCCATCCCGAACTTTCCTTGCCCAACTTAGTCTCCGTTTCCATCAAATACATCGAAGGGGAAGGGATCGTGCTCATGCTGGACGAGGAAAAGATCTATGTCTCCACCCGTTCGGCCTGCGCGGCCGGCGCCCTCCAGGCTTCCCACGTCCTTTTAGCCATCGGACGGGATTTTGCCGATTCCCAGGGAACGCTGGTGCTGACCTTCGGGCAGGAAACCACCGAGGCGGACATCGATCGCTTTCTGGCGGTCTTAAAGAACGTGGTCCAGTCCTTGCGGGAGATGTCCCCCCTCTACAAAAAACCATCTAAATTAGGATAGAAAGGAGAGCGGATTATGACCTCAATCCAAATAAAAGGCATGAGCTGCAACCATTGCGCCATGGCCGTTACGAAGGCCCTGAAGGAAATCGAAGGACTGGAGGATATCACCGTAAATTTGGAAAAGGCGGAAGCCACCTTCACGGAAACCAATCCGGTGGATCTGAACCTGATTAAGGAGAAAATTAAAAAAGCCGGATACGAAGTCATTTCCTGAGGTAAGGATCGTTCCAAAGGCCACGGTTTCGTCCAGAACCCAAAAAAAGGAGGAAGAACCATGAAACGCTATGTCTGTGGAGTATGTGGGTATGTGTATGATCCGGCCGCCGGTGACCCGGATAGCGGCATTAAACCCGGAACCAAATTCGAAGACCTTCCGGACACCTGGGTCTGTCCGGTGTGCGGGGCGGCCAAAGACCAGTTTGAGGCCGAATAACCCTTTTTATGGATGAAACCGATCCTTACCGGGAGTCCAATCAGGCCTTAACGATCCTCCAGGGCGCCATCGAAAATACCAATGAGGGTTTCGTCACCATTGACGAAAGTCATCGGGTGGTCATTTTTAATCGAGCGGCCGAGCGGATCTTTGGCGTAAGCCGGGCGGAGATCTTGGGAAAAGACCTGGGGGTCATCCTGACCCCCCAGTGTTCCCAGGGTCACCGGCAAGCGGTGGCCCGCTATCTGGACACCCGTAAACCCAAGCTCATCGGCCACCAATCGGAATTCCTGACGTCGCGTAAAAATGGGGAACTGTTTCCCCTTTCCATTTCCTTTTCGGTTTCCAATATCGGGGAAAAGACCTTTTTTACCGGAATCATCCGGGACCTGACGGAAACCAAGGCCCTCCAGGAACAGGTTTTGCAATCCGAACGATTGGCCGCCTTGGGCCAGTTGGTGGCCGAGGTTTCCCACGAGATCAAAAATCCTCTGGTGATGATCGGAGGATATGCCCGCCAGTTACTGCGTTCCGCCCCGGATCCCAAAAGCATGTCCAAACTGCAAATCATCACCGATGAAGTGCAGCGCCTGGAAGACCTGATCGGAGAACTGCGGGACCTTTACCGGCCCAAGACGTTGAACTTGGGAGTCATCGACATGGCCGCCCTGCTTAAAGAGGTTCAGGAACTGATCCGAGAGGAAGCCCGGAAGAAACAGATCCAAGTGGTTTTGGAGGTCCCCGCTGCACAGGTTATGGTAGAGGGGGATAAAGACAAACTAAAGCAAGTCATTTTGAATTTGTCCCGGAATGGCATGGAGGCCATGAACCAGGGGGGGAAATTGACCATTGGCGCCCGGTGTCTGGAAGACCGGGCAGAAATTACCATCTCCGATGAGGGGCCCGGCATTCCCGAACCGGAAATGGACAAAATCTTCGTCCCCTTCTATACCACCAAGAAACAGGGAACCGGCCTGGGATTGTCGGTTTCCAAACGAATTATTGAAGAGCACCCGGGCGGCTCCTTCACCCTGGCCAGCGGCCGGGACAAGGGGGCGGTGGCCAAAATCACCATGCCCATCAGTTCCTGCGAATCATCGACAGCCCCATCCAAGGCTGTTCCCGATAAAAACCAGACAAGGAGAAATAAATGAAACCCGTCCAACTCGCCAAGGATATCTACTGGGTTGGGGCCATCGATTGGAACCTCAGAGACTTTCATGGCTATTTGACCGAAGCCGGCACCACGTACAACGCCTACCTGATCCTGGATGAAAAAGTCACCTTGATCGATACCGTCAAGAAAGAGTTTGCCGATCAGCTCCTGGCCAACATTGCCGAGATCATCGACCCCAAAAAAGTGGATTACGTGGTCAGCAACCACACCGAACCGGACCACTCGGGCGGTCTGCCCCGGATCATGCACAAAATCGGGGAAGAAAAACCCCTGTTCTGCTCCAAAGTCGGCCATAAGAACCTCCCCCTTCATTATCGGGAAAGGTGGAACTTCCAGCCGGTGGAAAACGGCGGCACCTTAAACATCGGCCGGCGGAACTTGACCTTCCTGGAAACCCGGATGGTCCACTGGCCGGACAGTATGTTTACATATTGCCCGGAGGACAAAATTCTCTTTTCCAGCGACGGTTTCGGTCAGCATTATGCCGGGCCGGAGCGGTTTGACGACGAGATCGGCGAGGCCATCATGCCCCACGCCCGAAAATATTTCGCCAATATCCTCCTGCTCTACGCCCCTCTGATCCTGCAGTTGGTGGAAAAAGTGACTCAGATGAACCTGGACATTCATACCATCTGCCCCGATCACGGCATCATCTGGCGGAAGGACCCGAAGAAGATCATTCAGGCCTATGTGGAGTGGAGCCAGCAGGAACCTAAAAAGAAAGCCATCGTGGTCTATGATACCATGTGGCACAGCACGCAAAAAATGGCGGAGACCATCGTAGGCGGGCTGATCAGTGAAGGAATCGAAGCCCGGCCCATGCATCTTCGCTCTTTTCACCGCAGTGACATCGTTACCGAAATACTCGACGCCGGGGCGATTATTGTCGGCTCCCCCACCCTCAATAACGGACTCTACCCCACGGTCAGTGATTTTCTGACCTACCTCAAAGGGCTGAAACCCAGAAAGAAACTGGCGGCGGCCTTTGGTTCCTACGGGTGGAGCGGAGAAGCTGTCAAACTGGTCAACCAGGAACTGGAAGCCATGAAAATGGATCTTATCGACGGCGGGCTGAAAATCCAGTTTGTACCCGACGCCCCGGGGCTGGCCGCGGCCTTTCAGTTAGGGCAACGGATCGGGCAAGCCCTGAACAAATGAAGGGCCTGCCCTAGAACCGTTCCCGCTCCCGACCGGGAGCGGGTTGCCTGCGGGAGCATCGAAGGTGAAAATCCAAATCGTTTTTTAAGCGCTGAAAGGAGAATCGAATGTCTAAAACAGAAAATAATCTAATGGACGCCTTTGCCGGAGAATCCCAGGCCAATCGCAAATACCTGGCCTTTGCCAAGCAGGCGGAGGCCGAAGGTCTTTCTCAAATCGCCAAGCTGTTTCGGGCCGCCGCCGAAGCCGAAACGGTCCATGCCCATGCCCACCTTCGGGCGGCCGGCAAGATCGGGAATACAGCGGACCATCTGCAAGAGGCCATCGCCGGAGAAACCCACGAGTTTAAAACCATGTATCCGGCCATGATCGTGGACGCCGAGGCCGAGGGACATAAAGCCGCCTTGCGGAGCTTCGCCTATGCCAACGCTGTAGAGCAGATCCATGCCAAACTTTATCAGAAGGCCGCGGAAAAAATGAATGCGTTGGAAGCGGCAGACTATTATGTCTGCTCCGTCTGCGGCAATACGGTAGAAAACGAACCCCCGGAAACCTGCCCGGTTTGCGGGGCCAAGGCCAAAGCCTTTTTTAGAGTCAGCTAATCCTAACCCGAAAAATCAAGAAAATGCTTTTTTGCCGCAGACAAAAGCGGGACAGGGTGGCGGCGACTTGCCGCCACCCTAACCGTCAGGCCCTTCGGGCACTAAAATCCGGTCATCGCCGAGATCTATGGCCTAATACGCGCGATAGCGATAGCGGGTTTAGGCCGGGCAGAGTCGTCCGGCCTAAAAATAGTCTGCAGCTTGTCTGCGGCTAAATAAAAAAAGAACCTATTGTCTGGAGGAGGTCTTAATGGCTAAGCCTGAAGAGATGTACCAATGTCAGAGCGTTAATTGCGGCTGTATCTATGATCCGGACAGGGGCGATCGAAAATCAAAAATCCCCAAGGGGGTCTGTTTTGCCGACCTCCCCGATGAGTGGCGCTGTCCGATTTGCGGGGCCACCAAAAAGTGTTTTCGACCTCTAGGCGGTCCCGGGTCTACGGCCGCCGAAGGGACTTGAAAGGAGGCATGGCGTGGAAGAACGAACCGGAATCATTACTTTTCAGGGGAATCCCCTGACCCTTCTGGGACCGACCCTCAAAATAGGCGACCCGGCCCCCGATTTCGAAATTGTAAACAACGACCTGCAACCCGTCCGCCTTTCCTCCTTTCGAGGGAAAGTGGTGATTATCACCGCGGTCCCCTCTCTGGATACGCCGGTTTGCGATCTGGAAACCAGACGATTCAACGCCGAGGCGGCCGATCTGGGTCCCGAAGTACAGATCCTGACCATCAGCATGGACCTGCCCTTTGCCCAGAAGCGCTGGTGCGGCGCCGCCGGGATAGACAAACTGATCACCCTCTCCGATCATCGGGAAGCAGCCTTCGGGATAGCATACGGGGCGCTGATCAAGGAACTTCGCCTTCTGGCCCGGATGGTATACGTGGTGGACCGGCAGGGGACCCTTCGTTACATCCAGGTGGTCAGGGAACTGACCCACGAACCCGATTACGGGGAAGTCCTGCAGGCTGTCAAAAAGCTGCTCTAAAGGGAGACCGGCTATGCCCGATGTTTTAATTGCCTATGCCACCCGGACCGGTGACACGAGAAAAATCGCCGACGCCGTCGCCGAAGGGGTCCGTCTGGAAGGTTTGGAGGCCGAGGTGGTCGATGTCTCGACGATCAAAGATGAAAAGCTGCTGGGCGGATACCGGGCGTATGTCTTCGGCGCCCCCACCTATCACGGGGAAATGATCCAGCCCATGAAAACCTTCCTTTTTCTGGCGCAAAAAGCCGGCCTGGAAGGAAAGGTGGGCGGCTCTTTCGGAGCCTTCGGCTGGAGCGGCGAGTCCCCGGAGCGGATTTACCAGACCATGAAGAATATTTTCAACATGAACATGGTCAGTGACGCCCTGCGGCTGAAAAACGTGGCGCTGGGCGGCGGCCTCCAGATGGCCCAGGAATACGGGCGTTCCATCGTGCGGAAGCTGAAGGCCGCCTGAGCCGTTTCCCGACCGACCCGTTTTTATTTTCCCAATGACTATTTCCGCGGCCCGCTACCATCGGGAAACCAGCTATCTGCGCGATCGGATGGGCGGGCATTCAATGGATTGGGCCAACCAACCCAATGTCTATAAAACCTACCCCGGGATCGAGCCGATTCCGCTGTCCCGAGAACCCAGGCAACCCGTGATTCCCCTTTTGGAATTGTTCGGAAAGAATCCCGCAGCGGTTCCCAGGCAGGAACTCACCACAGATGATCTTTCGATCATTCTGCTGCTAACCCACAGCCTGACCGCCAGGGCCCGCCATCCGGGCGGGGATTTTTATTACCGCTCAACGGCTTCGGCCGGGGCCCTCTATCCGACCGAGATCTATGCGGCCCTGACGGGTGTCTACGGGCTGGAAGACGGGTTGTATCATTTCTCCATTGCCCGGCATGGTCTCTCCCTGCTCCGCTCCGGGAAGTTCCAGACCGCCCCTCCGACTGACCGGCCGCAGAAGCCGGCCGGAAGACCGCTGATCACTATTTTTCTGACCGCCATTTTCTTCCGCAGTTCCTGGAAATACCGGGACCGGGCCTGGCGCTATCACCTGCTGGATACCGGCCATGTGATCGAACACCTGGTCCTGGCTTTGAAAGCCCTGGCCCTACCCTATCAACTGACTGCCGATTTTGACGACCGGTCCGTCGGGCGACTCCTGGGACTAGATGAGAAGCTGGAAGTTCCTCTGGCTGTTTGTCAACGTCAATACCTCCGGCGGGTCCCCGGCCTTCGCCGCCGATGCTTCTCTGGCTCCTTTGCCTCCCCCCTTTCAACAGGCCAGCCGGGTAGCGGACCGGGAGGTGGACTATCCACTGCTGTGGGAGGCCTACGCAGCCGGACGGGCGATCAAAAGCAAACCGCCCGGATCAGACAGTATGGTCCGCCAGATCGGACCGGAACCGAAGGACTGGTCTCCCCTTCCCGGTTTCTCCTTGCCGGTCGAAACGATGAATCTGGACCGGGCCGTCTTTACCCGCCGCTCCCGGCGTAATTATATCACCACGCCCATGTCCGGGGAAAGCTGGCAGGCACTCTGGAGGTCGCTGCTCTTCTTGGAAGAAATGGAGCCGGACGAGGGAAGAAAGCCCCATCATCATCTGGCCGTGGGTTGCCTGGCCGGACGGGTCGAAGGGATTCAACCGGGTTTTTATCTCCTGGACTGGATGTCGAAATCCATTGGATTGGCCGATGCCGGGTCCTTTATCCGACCGATGACCGCGATCTGTCTGGATCAGGACTGGCTGGCCCAGGCGGCAGTCCATTTTTTATTTATGGCCCATCTGGGGCAGTTGGACGAGCAATGGGGGGCCCGGGGATATCGCTATGCCCTACTGGACGCCGGACGACTGGGGGAACGTCTCTATCTGGCGGCCACAGCCCTGGGTTTAGGCTGCTGCGGGATCGGGGCCCTATACGATCAGGAAGCGGCCGACCTGTTGGGATTGAATGCCGAGTCCCGGCTTCTTTATCTGGTGGCGGTCGGACCGGTCAAATCGAGGTCCCCCGCTTAGAAATTCGGCTGCCAATCCTCCAAGAAAGATAGTCGTGTACGAGTACGTGTACGAGTCGCCGCCTCTCCTGCTCCACTATTCTTTTGTCAGGTTTAACTGCCGGGCAACAGGCATCCGCGCGGGGTTCCGCACTCGTACACGTACTCATACACGCAGATCTTCCCAGCGCTGACCTGCACGGCTAAATTATTGGTTAGTCTTCTCCTTCCCGGGATTACCCGCGGCCGATAATACGGCAAACGTTCCCATTCCTTTGGCAATTAACCGGTTGCGGTCTTTAATCTCCGCCTCGAGCACGGCTATGGATTTCCCTTTTTGAAGGATCCGGCTGGTACAGACCAGGCGCTGGCCCCTGGCCGGCAGAAAATAGTTCATTTTTATCTCGATCGTCGAGCAGAGTTCTCCTGGGTCCAGAAGAGAATGCAAGGCTACGCCCATGCCGATATCGGCCAAGGAATAGATTACTCCTCCGTGTACCGAACGGTGCAAATTGAGCAGTTCCTCCCTTATTTCCAAGGCACATTGTCCGACGCCGTCTCCGAACCGGGTTACCCGGATTCCGAGCATTTCCGCAAAGGGGCTCGTTCCCTTAATAATTTGTTTAAGCTCCAAAACCATGTCGCGGGCTCATTCGGTCTGATGTTCTTTTCTGAAGACTACAGCTTCTCTTTCCCTTTAGTGGTAATCTGAAATTTCCCGTCCGCTTCCATCGCCAGGCCATTGCCCACCAGTTCCCGCATGACGCTGCGGACCTTAAATAAAGGTTGGCCGACCCGGGGAGCGATCTCCTCGGCGTTCAGCGGGTTTTCAAGTTGCCGTAACAGGACCTTGGCCGTTTCGGTCAGGCTGCCGTCGGGTTTGACGCAGGCCATGGAACCCTCTCCTTATAGTTTTTTCTTGCAGAAATACCAGTCTTTGCACTTCAGCGCCTTATCGGCGGCCCTCTCTTCGGCCATCTCCTGGGTCCTGGGCGGGGGAATGATGACCTCGTCTCCCGGCCGCCAGTTGGCCGGCGTGGCCACCCCATTTTTGTCCGTCGTTTGCAGAGCCTGGAGCACCCGAAGAATTTCATCGGTGTTCCGGCCGGTGGTCAGCGGGTAATAAATGATGGCCCGGATGACCTGCTTCTCGTCAATTATGAACACGCAACGAGAGGTCTCGGTGGTGCTTTCGCCGGGCATGATCATACCGTAGAGGCCGGCCACTTCCTTGTTCAGATCGGCGATCACCGGAAAGGTGATTTTGACCTTCAACTTCTCCTCGATGTTCCGGACCCAGGCGATATGGGAGTAGACGCTATCGATACTCAGTCCCAGCAGTTCACAGTTCATCTCGCGCAGCTTCGGATGGAGTTTGGCGAAGGCCATAAATTCGGTAGTACAGACCGGAGTGAAATCCGCCGGGTGGGAGAAGAGAATCAACCAACCTCCTTTGAAATCCTCGAGTTTTAGGGTCCCCATGGAGGTTACGGCCTCAAAGGGCGGGGCCGGAGATCCGATACGAGGGAACGTCATGGACGTTTCGGGATTTGCTTCCATCTGGGCACCTCCTGATTTTTTGATTAGGTCCTTCCGCTACTTTGTTCCACCATAGTAAAGCCGGTCTCCGGACAGGTCAAGAGAGAAAAGGATTGGCCGATTGAAATGAAAATGGATCGCGATCAGGCGGCCAGGCTTTTGGAATAGAGGGAGTTCAGGCGGAGCTGTTGCTCTTTGGCGCACCGGGCCAGGGAGGTCAGGTTTTCGTCGGCATAAGGGGTCGTGCGCGCTATCTCCAGGCAAAGCGCGATCCCCTGTTCCAGATTTTCTTTGTATTCCAACAGGTACCTGGAATCGGTTGACCCGTTGCCGGAGAGTAGTTTTTCAAAATAGTCCACATTCATGACCAGTTCCTGGGCAAACATGTGCGGACGTTCCGGGGGGACGAGGGATGGCCCGCGGCCGTGAATATGGTCCACCATTTCTTTGAGGGTGTAGAGTCGATCGAACCAAGCCAGGTTGGGGCCGGGGCAGACGGCCGGGGGGGCCGCTGTTTTGGATTTCAAGCCTAACTTGATCAGGATACCGTTTCCCAGGTGAGCACAGATACACGTTTTCTTAACCACCGACGCCTTTAACAATTCTTTTTCCCCCGGCGGGATATCCTGGCGGTCGATCTCCGCCAGCTTGAGCCCCTGGTACTGCCGCGAGGACGGGCAGAGGGGGATTTCGGAAAATTCGGTGCTGGCCACAGCAAAGCCTTTGCTGCAGGGAGAACCGGGAGTCCCCTTTGCCACTGTTCCCGGGTCCAGATCTCCGATCCCGTTCCCCGCACCGTGTTGAAAGGAATGCCCAGGGGCGAGATATCGCTGAGGTAGAGATCGTCCGCTTCGGCCCGCTCTCAGAAGCTCACGGGTGACATCGTCCACGTTGGTGGCCTCGGGTACCAGGAGAAACGGGCTCCCCCATCCCGTCCGATCGGCGCCGAAGCCTTTCCTTAATCGACGGGCCTCCCCGTAGGTTCCAATGCCACCCTGAACGGTCAACAGAGGCTCCGGCGGAGCGAAGACCGGATAAGTCCCAGCCCATCTTCGCGTAGTAGTCGCCCACCAGGGAGGCCGTGCTGCCTTTCAATTGCCCCCATTTTTCTCCGAACTCCGTCAAAATCCAGGGCAGTAGTTTCCCTCGGGAGGGAAAGGCATGGCCCCCGCAATTGAGGCCGGACTCTACGCGGAATTCCGTCACTTCCAGGCCTCGTTTGGCCAACAATTTGGCCTGGACAAAGGCCGAGCGGAAGTCGCTGACCTTTAAAACGATCTTTTTCTTCCGTTCTCCCTTGGAATCCCGGTAGAAATCGCGGAATTGCGCGATAGCGGCAAATAACCTTTTGCTCATCCCGGCGGACAAGACCAGGCTGGAGTCGAGACGGCTCTCGGCAAATCCGCGGAGCGCCGTCTGGGCATCCGAAAATTCATCGCCCAACGGTTTCCCCTGATGATCATGGTTCGCCCGGTCCAGCTTCACCATAATGTTCACGTCGATGGAACCCGGACGCATCCTGGAGGTCAGGTCCCGGGCCAGGGACTCCCGTTCCGGTCCCGGAGAAAGGGTCTTTGAGCCGCATGATAGTCCGCCTTAAGCGGGCTCTCCTCCGGAAGGAGTTGGAAGTAGTTGTCCTTGTCATTATTTCCTGAAAAAGGGTTCCCGGCGAATGGCCTCCATTTTCCGGTTCACCAGGTGAAGGACCAGGTCCAGGTAAGCGGTGATTCTTTTGGCCCGGCCGTCCCTCGCCTCTCTCGGAATAGCGGTCCAGGGAAGGTCGTTGACCCGGCAGTAATAATGGCGGAGCTGCTCCAGCAGGAGATCATCCACCAGGGAGATCACGGATGAAATACCAAAAGGGGCCACGCGAATCGGCGTGTCGACGGAATGGCCGATTCCCATTACCGGAATATGAAACGAATGGAGTTCGTTTAGCATGACGATCTCTTTTTGGGATGAAAGACGAATTGCCCGGCGGTTGGGTCAGATCGAACCTCAGGCGGCGCCCTGCCATCTAAATAGTTTAAATTTGCTCAGCAAAAAAGGGGGGTGAGAACGGTTACTCGGCCGGGTATTACAGAACAAAATGGAAATCACACCGCTGTGGGAAGATCAGGATTGGCCAAAGGCCAAACGGGGCAATACGCAAGCACGATTTTTTCTCATTAAATTCTTGATATGTCTAAGAACCCACTTTTGCGCCTATTAGTATACGACCGACGGATACCGGCGTCAACGAAATTATTGGCCCTCAGGCACGTGGGATCTTTCTCTTCGCCCTTTTTCCATTCTCATCGCACCCGCCCAAAAACGAAAGCGGGCAAGACATTGAAATCTCACCCGCTTTCATCAATTTGGTGCCGAAGAGGGGACTCGAACCCCTACAGGCGTACACCTACTAGACCCTGAACCTAGCGCGTCTACCAATTCCGCCACTTCGGCAAAAAAATATCCCTTTTTCTAATCCAGCCACATCCCGATCAGGGAATCAGGTGGTGCTTGAGAGAAGGAGGCGGGATATTTTCTATTGCTTTTCGTATTGGGGGGCATTATAAATTGAGTCGTCCGTACTGTCAAGTCTTCATTCTAAATCATGCAAATCATCATCACCGACCTGAACCAGATTTTTCAGCCTTTCACGTCATCGGTCCTGACCATCGGCAATTTTGACGGAATTCACCTGGGCCACCAGGGCCTGTTTCAAAAGGTGCGGGAACGAGCCCGGGCCATCCAGGGCACTGCCGTGGTTATGACCTTCAATCCTCACCCGGCCCAAATACTTCGGCCCTCCAAAGCCCCCCGCCAGATCGTTGCCGATGAAAACAAGGCCCGGCTAATTTTTCAACATGGAATTGAGGTGGTCCTATCCTTGCCTTTTTCCCGGGAATTCGCTCAATTGCCCGCCAGGACCTTCATCCGGGAGGTACTCCTGGATACCATCGGAATGAAGGAAATCGTGATCGGCTATGACTATACGTTTGGGCGCAAGCGGGAAGGCAACATTCATTTATTGAAAGAATTGGGAGACCAGTGGGATTTCAGGGTTCACGTCCACCCGCCGGTCACTATTCGAGGCCAGTTGGTCAGCAGCACCCGAATCCGGGAGTTGATTACCTCGGGGGCCATGGAGGAGGCCAAATCCCTTTTAGGGCGCCCTTTCTTTCTTTCCGGCCGAGTGATCAAAGGACATGGCATCGGCCGATCGGTGGTCGGCTATCCCACGGCCAACATGGAACCCCGGGAAAAACTTCTGCCTCAGCGGGGAGTTTATATCGTTAAGGCGGAAACGACCTTCGGGGGTTTCTTTGGAGTAACCAACGTGGGTTTCAACCCCACCTTTGCCGGGAAACATATTTCGGTGGAAACCTATTTGTTCGATTTTGACCTCCCCCTCTACGACCAAAACCTGACCGTTCATTTCCTTAAAAGGTTGCGGGGCGAAAAGACTTTTGCCGGTCCGGAAGCCTTGCGGGCCCAAATTCATAAAGATGTGGAACAGGCCCGCCAGTGGCTGGCTAAATCCAATTAATCGGAGTCCGTTTTTTTTCTTGATTTTTTTTACGGGTTTAATTAGATTACGATGGTTTTATCGCTGCCGGTGAATAACCCGATCATAGCGGTATTTTTTTCTCAGGCATCTTATTTTCCTCTTGACCTGACCCCACTCCTTGGGTTAGTAAATCAAGCCTGAACCGTAAGGATATTCCTGGGCTGAAAAGGAGGACCGCCCCTTGTTTTCCCAGATGGTACAAGCCGGCCTCGGTGAGTTTTTGTTTGTCTTAGTATTCTTCCTCGTTGGCTTGCTATTACCCCTCTCCATGGTGATCATCAATTTCGTACTCGGTCCCCGGATCTATGGGGAAAAGAGGCTGGTGACCTACGAAAGCGGGATGCCCCCCATCCGGACGGCCTGGATGCAGTTCGGGGCCTCCTACTATCTTTTTGCCTTGATCTTTCTGGCCTTCGATGTGGATGTGCTCTATCTCTTTCCGGTACTTCTGGCCTATCAAAAGGGAACCGGTTTTTTCGAGCTGTTGGAGTTCATTATCTTTCTTTTATTAATAGCCTTGGCCATTGTCTATGCCTGGCGTAAAGGAGTTTTTAGATGGAGGTAAAGGGAAACGATCCCATTTGCATTCCCTCCAGGGACCTTTCCCAGGAGTACGTGGAAAAACCGGCCGTGGTGGGTTTTGCTCCCGTGCAGAATCTCTTGGATTTGGCCCGGGTCAGTGCCCTTTGGCCCCTGACCTTCGGGATCGCCTGTTGCGCCATTGAAATGATGGCCGCCGGAGTGGCCCGGTTTGACTGGGACCGTTTCGGGATCATTCCTCAGAGGTACTCCTCGGCAATCCGATGTCATGGTCGTGGCCGGAACAATACCCCATAAGCTGGTTTCGACCATCAAGACCCTCTACGATCAGATGCCGGCCCCCCGATATGTTATTGCCATGGGCAATTGCGCCATCTCCGGGGGGCCTTTTTCCTATGACGGGCAGTACGCCATTGTCAACGGAGCGGACAAAATTATTCCGGTTGATGTGTATATCCCCGGGTGCCCCCCCCGTCCGGAGGCCCTGCTCCAGGGATTCATAAAAATACAAACCAAGATTAGCAAGGGAATAATAGATGCCAACCGCAGAGCCGACAAAGCCGCTCGAAAACTAAAAAATAGTCTGCTGCAGGTAATTCCCGAAGCGGAACTGCGTGACCGGGATTACACAGGAATGCGGCTATCACCTGGAAGTGCGGTTGGTCCATGCGCGGCATGCGCCGGGTGGCGCGGGAGATGAAAGATAGACGTTATTTCCTGGAAACCATAACGGCCGTGGATTTTCTGGAATATTTTCACCTGGTCTATTTTTTTTCCACCTACAACGAGGCGTCCTTCCGGGTAATGGCCCGCGTCAAACTTCTCCCGGAGGTCAGGCCCTTCAGCGTCTGGGACATCTATCCCGAGGCCATCTGGCTGGAGCGGGAGGTCTATGACTTTTTCGGGATCCGCTTTCAGGTACACCCGGACCTGAAGCGCATCATCAATCCCGATGATGCGAATTATTTTCCGTTGTTAAAGAATTTCGGCAAGACCAAATTTACCACCGATATAGACGACATGCTATGCTGAACCCCAAAACCATAGACGATACCTCTATCAACCAGCGGGTCTATCAACTCAATCTGGGCCCTCAGCATCCCAGTACCCATGGGGTCATGCACCTCTTGGTGACCCTCGATGGGGAAGTGGTGCTCAAAGTAGAACCGGTCATCGGCTACTCCCACCGAGGTCATGAAAAGATGGCCGAAAACCGGACCTATGAACAATTCCTGCCCAATCCGGCCAGGATGGATTATCTTTCCGGCATGATCTTTAACCACGGCTATTGTATGGCCGTGGAAAAGCTTTGCGGCATCGAGGTTCCGAGAAGGGCCGAATATATCCGGGTCATCACCTCGGAATTGAACCGCATTGCCAGCCATTTCATCGGGGCCATGGACTATGCCATGGGACTCGGGGCCATCACCCCTTTTCTTTATGGTTGGGATGACCGGGAACATATTCTGGATCTTTTGGAAGGGATCGCCGGTTCTCGTCTGACCTATTGTTACGGTCGCTTTGGCGGGGTTCGCAACGATATTACCAAGGAATTTTATGATGGGACCCGTCGCTTTATCGACCGGTTGCGCGGCCGATTCTGGGATTACGAAAATCTGATCAATCAAAACATCATCTTTATCAAGCGTTCCAAAGACGTGGGGGTCATCACCAAGGAAGTGGCCTTGGAATTACGGGGTTACCGGCCCAACCCTACGGGGTTCGGGGGTAAATTATGACGTCCGCAAGAATGGAACCCTACTCGGCCTATCCGGAGTTTAACTTTGATATTCCGACCCGGGAAGAGGGCGATTGCCTGGCCCGTTATCAGGTCCGGATGGCCGAAATGGAGCAAAGTCTGAACATCATCGAGCAGGCCCTGGACCATTTGCCCCCGGGACCGATCCGGGCCAAGGTTCCCCGGTTTGTCACCCCGCCGAAAGGCGATTGTTATTGTGCCTTTGAGAGTGCCCGGGGGGCCGTAGGTTTTTACATCGTCAGCGACGGGTCCCGGATCCCCTACCGTATTAAGGTGCGCGCTCCCTCCTTTTCCAATTTGTTTGTCCTGACCGAGATCTGCCCAGGACATTTTCTGGCCGATGTCATTGCCATTTTCGGCAGTATTGATGTGACCGTACCGGAGATTGATCGGTGAATATTACCCAACTTCCCTACATCAAAGATATCTACGGTTTCCTGGGCTCTGACGTCATGTCCGGTATCGTCGGCCTCTTGATCATTGCCGCTATTGTTCCTTTGAACGTCGCTTTCCTGGTCCTGGTAGAACGCAAAGTGGCCGGCCATATCCAGCTCCGGCCCGGTCCGATGGAGGTCGGACCCCATGGAATACTCCAGACCCTGATCGACGCCGTGAAACTGCTGGGCAAGGAAATGGTAACCCCGCAATCAACCGACAAATTGATTTTCTTTCTGGCCCCCATCATTGTCGTCGCTCCGGCCTTTGTCGGTTTTGTGCCGATACCCTTCAGCCCGATGATGCAGGTTAAGGATGTGAATGTCGGCATCCTGCTCATCTTTGCCTTTTCCAGTATCTCCGTCATATCCATCCTGATGGCCGGCTGGTCCTCCAATAATAAATATGCCCTGATCGGGGCCGTCCGGTCGGTGGCCCAGAATGTGGCCTATGAGATCCCCTTGCTCCTGGCCACCATGTCGGTCATTATCATGACCAATACCTTTAAAATGGGCGAAATCGTCCAGGCCCAGTCTCCCGTCTGGTTCATCTTCTATCAGCCCATTGCCGCCATCATCTTTTTCATCGCCACCACCGCTGAAACCAACCGGGCCCCCTTTGATCTGGTGGAGGCCGAATCGGAGCTGGTTTCCGGGTTTCATACCGAATATACCGGAATGCGTTTTTCTCTCTTCTTTCTGGCGGAATATACCAATATGGTCATAGCCGCCGCCATGTTCACGGTCCTTTTCCTGGGGGGCTGGCATGGACCTCTTTTCCCGGGAATGATCTGGTTTCTGATTAAAACCTATTTTCTGATCTTCGTGGTCATGTGGGTCCGCTGGACTTATCCCCGGATCCGCTTCGATCAACTGATGAATTTCGCCTGGAAGGTGCTGATCCCCTTTTCCTTGGTCAATCTTCTGATTACCGCCATTGTCCTTAAGGTCCTTTAAGATGAATACCCCCTCCCCCGCCTTCACCCAATACATTACGGAGATCCTGACGGGTTCCAAGAGCCTGGTAGTCGGGCTGTGGATCACCTTGAAACGTCTTTTCACCCCCATTGTGACGGTCCAATACCCCCGCCAGAAACTGACCATGACCCCCCAGTTCCGGGGACATATCGAAGCTCATCCGATTTGACGACACCAAGACCCATCATTGCGTGGCGTGCGGCCTATGCGCCCGCATCTGCCCTTCCCATGTCATCAAGGTCCAGGGGGAAAAAACCAAGGCCGGGGCCTTGAAATACGGGCATCAATATTATATTGATTTTTCCAAGTGCAGCCTTTGCGGCCTGTGCGTCGATTTCTGCCCGGAACAAACCCTTAAATTCTCCAATGAATACGAGTTGGTCTTTTATTCCCGTTGGGATACGGTGATTGACATCATGGATCGATTAGAGAAAAGCCGATGAATACCATTGCAGATTTCATACCGCCGATCCTGGTGGCCCAAGGGGCCTTCTGGCTTATGGTTTTTATTACCCTGACGGGGGCCATACTGGCCGTAATTCCCTCAAAAATCGTCCACAACATCCTGGGTCTGGCCCAGGCCATGTTCGGAGTAGCCGGCATCTATCTATTTTTAGGAAGCCAATTTGTGGCCATGATGCAGTTACTGATCTATGTCGGGGCCATTTGTGTTACCTATATCTTTGGTATCATGCTTTCCCCGCCGCTGGAATTGGACCTGAAAAAACAATCTAAGCTCAAAGCGGCCACGGCCTTTATCGTGAGCGTTATTGGTTTCCTGGTCATTATCCAAATGATCACCCAGGCCCACTGGGCTCCCTATGCCGCTCCAGCCCGCGACTGGACCGCCAAGACCCTCGGGCACGCACTTGCTGACCCGGTACTTTCTGGTCTTTGAACTGATTTCCCTCCTTCTGGCTGTCGCCATTGTCGGGGCCATCTTGATCGTCGATCGGGGCTGGTACTTGATCGGCGGTCCGGGTCACAAAAGGAAGTAGCCATGGAAAGCCTGTTAACCTATCTGGTCTTGGGCGCCCTGATGTTCTGCATCGGGGTTTTCGGCCTGTCTGCAACAGAATTCCCTGATCGGCATGCTGATCGCCACCGAACTGATCCTCAACGGCGCGGGTATGAATTTCATGGCCTTTAACATGTTCCTGACCCCGGACCCGACGGTGGGCCAGGTTTTTACGCTGTTCATCATGGGGGTGGCCGCCGCCGAAGCGGCCATTGCCCTGAGCATCATCATCACCATCTACCGCCGGTTCAAGGAAATCCGGGTGGACGGTATCAGCGAACTGAAAGGATAGGCGTCTCCGAGACCATGGAACTCATTTACTCCAGCAAACCTTTCGCGGCGGTCTTGATCGCCTCCCTGGCCGCCATCCTGATCATGGCCTCCAAGCGGAAGCCCAATCTCCGGGAAGCCTGGTCCGTCCTGGGGGCCGCGGCGACTTTCCTGACCGTACTCTCCATGACCCCGGAGATCCTGGCCGGGAAGATGATCGAATGCACCCCCTTTGTTATTCTACCGGGTATCAGCCTTAAATTCCGGGTGGATGCCCTGGGCATGCTTTTCGCTACCATTTCCTCCTTCCTCTGGATCCTGGTTTCCTTTTACAATATCGGCTACATGCGCGCCCTGGACGAACACGCCCAGACCCGCTACTATCATTGCTTTGCCGTAGCCATCGTCGGGGCCGTGGGCGTGGCCTTCTCCGGCAATCTGTTCAGTTTTTATCTTTTTTACGAACTGATTACCATTTACACCTACCCCCTAGTGGCCCATCATCAGGACGCCGAGGCCTTTGAAGGGGGCCGCAAGTACATGATCTACCTGACCGGCACGGCCAAGGCCTTTCTGCTGCCGGCCATCGTCCTGACCTACGTCATGACCGGCACCCTCGATTTTCCCGTAGGGATCGCCAAGGGCATGTTTCCCGCCGACGCCAACCCGCTGCTGGTGACCGTCACTTACATTTTCTATATCGCCGGGTTGACCAAGGCGGCCATCATGCCCCTCCACAACTGGCTGCCTTCGGCCATGGTGGCCCCCACACCGGTTAGCGCCCTGCTCCACGCCGTGGCCGTGGTCAAGGCCGGCGTCTTCTGCATCTGCCGGGTCATGCTCTCCGTCTTCGGGGTGAACCTGCTGGACAGCCTGAACCTGGGCCTGCCCACCGCCGTCATCGCCGGCATCACCATCGTCACCGCCTCCGTGATCGCCCTGACCAAGGACGACCTCAAAGCCCGGCTGGCCTATTCCACGGTCAGCCAGTTATCGTACGTGGTGCTGGGCGTGGCCCTGCTGACTCCCAGCGGGATCACCGGCGGGCTGATCCACATCGCCAACCACGCCTTTTCCAAGATCACCCTCTTCATGGGCGCCGGAGCCATCTACGTGGCCCTGCACACCAAGAAGATCAGCGACCTGAGCGGCGCCGGCCGAATGATGCCCTTCACCATGGCCGCCTTCGGCATTGCCTCCTTGAGTATGATCGGCGTGCCCCTGGTCTGCGGTTTTGTCACCAAATGGTACCTGATCATGGGGGCGCTGGAGGCCAAAGCGCAGTTCATCCTCTTCTTTCTGCTGGCCAGCACCATTCTCAACACCGGGTATTTCGCCCCCATCCTCTATAAGGCCTATTTCGAAAAACCCCCGGAGGGCAAGGGCTATCACGAGGCTCCGGCCTTCATGGTGGTCCCGCTGATGCTGACGGCCCTCGCCTCGGTGCTGATGGGCATCTTTCCCGATTATTTTATGAATATCGTCAAGGCGGTGCTCCGATGAACTGGGCAGAACCGATGGATTTTTTGCGAAATCGCCTGAAGGGCCTGAAGCTTTTTCTTTACGCCCTCATGGGTCTGGCCATCGTCTTTGATCTCCTGGCCCCCCGCCATGAGGCGCATTTTTTCGGAGATCATATCCCCGGGTTCTGGTCCGTCTTCGGATTCGCGGGCTGTATTCTGTTGATTAAAGTGAGCAAAGGTCTGGCCCACACCATTCTCGGACAGCGGGAGGATTTTTATGGATAGCTGGATCCACCCGGGTCTGATCTTTATTTTCGGGGCCTTGCTGATCCCCCTGCTGCGCGGTCGCCTGCGGCAGATTTATCTAATGGTCCTCCCGGCCCTGGCCTTTTGGCGATGTGCTGACCATGACCCCCGGGGTCTACGGCGGCTTCAACTACCTCGGGTTTGACATTGTCCTCGGCCGGGTGGACAAACTGAGCCTGGTCTTCGCCCACGTTTTTACCCTCATGTCCATTCTGGGGTTCCTCTATGGCCTGCACGTGAAGGACGCCGGCCAGCAGATGTCCGCCTGCTTTTACATCGGCGGCTCCCTCGGCGTTACCTTTGCCGGGGACTACCTGACGGTCTTCATCTTCTGGGAAATGATGGCCTTCGGTTCGGTTTTCCTGATCTGGCTGCGGCGGGAACCGGCCTCGATCAAGGCCGGATACCGCTACCTCCTCTGGCATATCTTCGGGGGGTTGCTGCTCCTGGCCGGAATGGTGCTCAATTACCAGCAGTCCGGCAGCATGGCCTTCATCCTGATTCCTCCGGCCGGAGCCGGACTGGCCCAGTATCTCATCCTGGCCGGTTTTGCCTTGAACGCCGCCGTCTTCCCCCTCCACGCCTGGCTGCCCGATGCCTACCCGGAGGCCACGGTGACCGGCGCCGTCTTTATGTGCGCCTACACCACCAAGACGGCCGTCTATGTCCTGGCCCGGGCCTTCCCCGGCTACGAGGTGCTGGCCATCATGGGCACGGCCATGACCATTTACGGCGTCGTCTACGCTACCATCGAGAACGATATGCGCCGCATCCTCTCCTACCACATCATCAGCCAGGTGGGCTACATGGTGGCCGGGGTGGGAATCGGCACGGAACTGGCGCTCAACGGGGCCTGCGCCCATGCCTATGCCCATATTCTCTACAAAGCCCTGCTGTTCATGGGAGCCGGCGCGGTGCTGCAGATGACCGGGCGCTCGAAGCTGAACGAGTTGGGCGGCCTGTACAAGTACATGCCTTTGTCCCTGATTTTTTATGTAGTGGGCGGGATATCCATCTCGGGTTTTCCCCTGTTCAGCGGCTTCGTCAGCAAGTCCCTCATCGTGGCCGGGGCCGGGGAAGCGCATCACACCATTCTGATGGTCCTGTTACTGCTGGCCTCGGTAGGTACCTTCCTTTCCGTGGGGTTGAAGCTGCCTTATTTTGCCTGGTTCGGCAAGGACAGCGGGCTGACCCCCAAGGAACCGCCCAAGAATATGCTCTGGGCCATGGGGTTGACTTCCCTCCTCTGCCTGATTATCGGCGTTTATCCCCGGGCGCTCTATGACCTGCTTCCCTACCCGGTGGAATACAACCCCTATTCGGCTTATCACCTTTCGGAAACCGTCCAGATCCTGCTTTTCACCGGCCTGGGTTTCTTTCTGCTGGTTAAAAAACTGTCTCCGGAGGCCAAGATCAACCTGGATTTCGATTGGTTCATCCGCGGCCTGGTTTCAGGATTCTTCTGGGTCGCCCGCCGTCCCCTGCAGAGCCTCGACCTGGCCTGGGGAGAAGTTTACCGGACAGTGGTCCTGCGGATCCTCATGGCCCTGGCCCGTTTTCTCGCCTGGTTCGACCGCTGGGGCATCGATGGGGTGGTGGACAACGTGGCCTATGGGACCCGGGATGTGGCGGATAGGATCCGCGTCGTGCAGAGCGGCAACATCCAGTATTACCTGGCCCTGGCCCTCGCCGTGATTTTTGCCATCGTCGCCGTTTATCTTTTAACCTGAGCAATGGACTGGGTGGATAGAAAAGCATGGATTACCTGATTCTCAACCCCCTCAATTTCCCGATCTTGAGTACGCTGATCGTTCTGCCTCTGGCCGGGGCACTGGTCATTTTTTTCTTAAAGAATGAAACGGCCGCCAAGGTCTGGACCCTGTTGATCAGCCTGGTTACCATGGTGCTGTCCTGGCCCCTGTTTTTTTATTTTGACTCCGCCACCCATAAATATCAGTTCGGCGAACACCTCTCCTGGATTCCCTATTTCAAAATCAACTATACCCTGGGGGTGGACGGCATCAGCCTGCTCCTGGTGTTGCTGAGCACCCTGATCACCCCGATCTGCATCCTCTCCTCCTGGAAATATATCTCCAAACGGGTCCGGGAATTTCTCTTCTGTCTCATGCTCATGGAAACCGCCTGTGTCGGCGTCTTCTCGGCCCTGGATTTCGTCCTCTTCTATATCTTCTGGGAAGCCATGCTGGTCCCCATGTATCTGCTGATCGCCGTCTGGGGCGGCCCGGAAAAAGTGTACGCCTCCATCAAGTTCTTCATCTACACCATGGCCGGCAGCGTTTTTCTCTTAGTGGCCATGATCGCCCTCTTTCTGAAAACCGGGACCTTCAGTATTCCCGAAATGATGTCCCAGCCCTACTCCTTTCAATTCCAGTTCTGGATCTTCCTGGCCTTTGCCATCGCCTTTGCCATCAAGGTTCCCATGGCCCCCTTCCACACCTGGTTACCGGCGGCCCACGTGGAAGCCCCCACAGCCGGCAGCGTCATCCTGGCCAGTATCCTGCTGAAAATGGGGACCTACGGCTTTCTGCGCTTCTGCCTGCCGATCACGCCGCAGGCCAGTGTCTATTTTGCGCCGCTGATGCTGATCATCTCGGTCATTTCCATAAGCTATGGCGGCTATGTGGCCCTGGGGCAGACCGACATGAAGCGACTGATCGCCTATTCCAGTGTGGCTCATATGGGTTTTGTCACCCTGGGGACCTTTATTTTCAACAAAAGCGGCATCGAGGGGGCCATTCTGCAGATGATCAATCACGGCGTTACCACCGGCGCTCTCTTCCTCTGCGTGGGCATCATTTATGAGCGCAGCCACAGCCGTTTGATTGCGGTCAATTCCGGCCTGGGCAAAATCATGCCCCTTTACTTGGGCTTATTCGGTTTTTTTTCTCTTTCTTCCATGGCCTTTCCCGGAACCAACAGCTTTGTCGGCGAACTGCTGGTCTTGATCGGCACCTTTACCAGCCATAAAGTGTATGGGTTTCTGACCATACCTGGTGTGGTCCTGGCCGCCGCCTACATGCTCCGCCTGCTGCAAAAGATCGCCTGGGGGCAACGGGAAGAGGAGGGCCACCACTTTTTCGACCTGAATTTTAGGGAACTCATATATCTGGCTCCTCTGGCCCTGCTGGTGCTTTGGATCGGCTTTGGCCCGACGCCCTTCCTGGAGTTCATGCACGCCACCGTGGACCATCTGATCCAACAGGTGCAGGCCGGGGGGCAGGTCGTGGCGGGATTGCGTTGAGGGAATGATTATTTTCTGGAGAGCAATTACAGGACCTGGGATGGTATAAGCAATGGGATTATCGGACCTTAAATTATTTCTACCCGAACTCTATCTACTCATGTTGGCCCTGTTCTTCTTTGTCCAATCCCTGTGGCAGTCGCCGGCCCGTGTAAACCAGCTCCTGGCCTTGTGGCTTTCGGCCATCGGGGTGGGGATCAGCGTCTTGTCCCTCCCGCTCTCCGGCGAACTCTTTTCTCACACGTATCGGGTGGATCTTTTTTCCCAGGCCTTCAAGGTCCTGATTCAAATCGGTCTATTTGTGGTGATATTCATCGGCCGGGATTTAAAAAGTATCCCCGAACGGATCCATCCGGAATATTTCATGTTTTTGTCCTTAAGTTCCCTGGGGTTGACGCTCATGGTCAGCAGCGTGGAGCTGTTGACTATTTTTATCGCCATGGAGCTGTCCTCCTATTCGCTCTATGTCCTGATCCCCCTGCGGAAACAGATTTTCGGGAACCAGATGGAAGCGGCCATCAAATACATCATTTTCGGGGCCGCCGCCACCGGGGTCATGCTCTTCGGCATGAGCTACCTCTTCGGTTTGACCCAGTCCACCTACCTCCCGGTGCTGATCCAGAAGCTGCCCCTGTTACTGACCCAGCCCCTGGCCGTGGTTGGTCTGCTCCTGGTGCTCTGCGGATTCTTTTTCAAACTGGCGGTGATCCCCTTCCATTTCTGGGCGCCCGATGTCTACCAGGGGGCAGCCAACGAAACCACCACCTTTATCGCCACCATGCCCAAACTTGCCGGCCTGGCCCTGCTGCTCCGGGTGGCCAGCCTGGCCGGGCCCAACAACCTCGATCTGGTCAAGGTCCTGGTCCTGTTGGCGGCCCTCTCCATGACCTTCGGCAATCTGGTGGCCCTGGTTCAACAGGACATCAAGCGGCTTTTGGCCTATTCCAGTATCGCCCATGCCGGGTATATCCTGCTGGGAGTCCTGACCTTGAACGTGAACGGATACGCGGCCGCCCTTTTTCATATTACGGCCTACCTGCTCATGAACCTGGCCTGTTTTATGGTGGTCTGTTCCGTCTCACGCCAGGGGGAGGATGTGTCCGTGGGCGACCTGTCCGGTCTCTATAAACGGTCGCCGCTGCTGGCCTTCACCCTGGCGGTTGGTGCCTTTGCCCTGGCCGGCATCCCCCCCACGGCTGGTTTTACCGGCAAGCTCTTTCTATTTACCGCCGCCTTAAATCAAGGACACCTCGCACTGGTGATTATTGCCGCCGTCAATACGGCCATCTCGATTTTCTTCTACCTGAACATGGTCCGCTCAGCCTACGGGCAGGATCCGGACGGGCGGCCGGATATCTCCCTGTCCCTCTCCAGCAAATTGCTGAACGTGGGTCTGGTCCTGGCCATCATTCTTCTGGGGTCGCTTCCCACCTGGTTCTTCGATCTGGCCCGAACGGCCTGTAAGAGCCTCATTTCATAAAGGGATGTGAGTTAAATTATGGCATTCGAAAAACAACTTTCGGAAAAGGACCTGCAAACTCTTTCGGCCATCGTAGCCGATCACGGGGCGCAGCCTTCCTCGGTCCTGCAAATCCTACTGGATATTAACCAGCATTATCATTACCTGCCGCAGGAGAGCCTGGAGTGGGTGGCCGGACAGGTACGGCTGCCCATCAATCAGATTTACAGCGTAGCCACCTTTTTCAAGGTCTTCAGCCTCACCCCCCGCGGACGGACCATTATGCATGTCTGCACCGGGACGGCCTGCCACGTGAAAGGGACGCCAAAACTGTTGGACCGGGTGGCCAAGGAGATCAATCTGAAACCCGGACAAACCACCGAAGACCTTTCCCTGACCCTGGAGACCGTCAACTGCGTCGGCGCCTGCGCCTCGGCCCCGGTGGTCCGCATCGGCGAAGTGACTTATAGTGAAGTGACGCCCCCCCAGATCGCCGAATTGCTTCGGACCGTCATTCATCAGGAGGGGTAAGGGAGTCGCATTATGGAGCGGTTAACCAGCGTTGAAGGGCTCGAAAAACTTCGGCAACAGATCCTCACCCGATACCAGTCCATTCAAAAACGGGTCCGGGTTTGTGTCGGCACCGCCTGCCATTCCCTGGGCGGGGAGAAATTGGCCCAGGCCTTTGAGAAGAACCTGGAAGAAAAAGGAATGGGGAAGGACTACCTGGTCACCCCTACCGGTTGTAACGGTTTCTGCGCCCACGGCCCGATTGTGGTTATTGAACCCGACAATATTTTTTACGAACGCGTTCATTTGAAACGGGTCTCGGAAATCGTTGAAAAAACCGTACTGGGAAACGAAATCATCGAAGACCTCCTCTATACCGATGCCGAGACCGGAAAAAAGATCGTTCACGAAGCGGAAATCCCCTTTTATGCCCGCCAGGAGCGGATTGTTTTCCAGGATTCGGGCAGGAACTTCATCACCAATATCGATGACTACATCTCCCGGGGCGGATATTCGGCCCTGGCTAAGGTCCTCTCGGAGCTGACCCCGGAGGAAGTCATTGAAGAGATTAAGACTTTCCGGTCTCCGGGGCCGGGGCGGAGGCGGATTTCCAACCGGCACGAAGTGGGAATCCTGTCGGAAGGCCCTAGGGGACCTCAAGTACGTCATGTGCAATGCCGACGAAGGAGACCCGGGGGCCTACATGGATCGGGCCCTCTTGGAAGGGAATCCCCATCAGATCCTGGAAGGCATGATTATTGGGGCTTACGCCATCGGCGCCCGGGAAGGGTATCTCTACGTTCGTTTTGAATATCCCATGGCCGTCAAAAACGCCGTCTGGGCCATCCAGCAGGCGGAAGCCTACGGACTTCTGGGATCCAGTATCCTCGGTACCGACTTCAGTTTGACCATGAAGGTCAACCGAGGTGCCGGGGCTTTTATCTGCGGAGAATCCACCGCCCTGATGGCTTCTCTGGAGGGAAAAATCGGCGAGCCTCGCGGAAAACACATCCACACCGTTGAAAAAGGTCTCTGGAACCGGCCGAGTAATCTGAACAACGTGGAAACCTGGGCCACAGTACCCCTGATTATCGACCGGGGCGCTGCCTGGCATGCCGCCATCGGAACCGAGCGCAGCAAAGGAACCAAGATTTTTTCCTTGGTCGGAAAAATCAACAACACCGGTCTGGTGGAAGTAGCCATGGGCACACCGCTCCGGAAGATTATTTACGAAATCGGCGGGGGTATTCCCAAAGGCAAAGCCTTCAAAGCCGTTCAAACCGGCGGCCCTTCGGGGGGCTGCATCCCCAATGCCCTGATCGACCTGCCGGTGGATTTTGAAAAGCTGAAGGAAGCCGGCTCCATGATGGGTTCCGGAGGGATGATCGTCCTGGACGAAGAAACCTGCATGGTGGACATGGCCCGCTATTTTTTGAACTTCCTGGAAGAAGAATCCTGCGGTAAATGCGTACCCTGCCGCTTGGGAGTCAAGCGGATGCATGAGATTGTAACCGGCATCTGCCAGGGCCGGGGTAAGGAAGGCGATATCGAACGGCTCCAGGAACTGGGCGCCGCCATTACCGAGGCGGCTCTTTGCGGGCTGGGCAAATCGTCGGCTAACCCGGTCCTGTCCACCATCAAATACTTTCGCGAAGAATACGAGGCCCACATCCGGGATAAGGAATGCCCGGCCGGCGTCTGCCGGCGCCTTTCGGCATCCCCCTGCCAGAAGGGCTGCCCGGCCGGAATCGATGTGCCCAGTTACGTAGCCCTGACCGCCTCCGGTCATTACGAACAGGCACTTGAAATTATCCGGGCCGACAACCCCTTCCCTTCCGTCTGCGGCCGTATCTGCAATCATGGCTGCGAAGTCACCTGTACCCGGGGCGAAGTGGATTCCCCCATCGCCATCATGCAGCTAAAACGGTTCATTTCCGATTTCGAAGGGACCCGACCCCTGGTCCTGCCCCAGCCTGTTCCGAAAACGCGCTCGCAAAAAGTGGCCATAGTGGGCGGGGGCCCGGCCGGGTTGTCTGCCGCCTATTTTCTAGCCAAAAAGGGCTACCCGGTTACCCTTTTTGAGGCCTCCCCGGTCTTGGGAGGGATGCTGGCCCTGGCCATTCCCGAATTCCGTCTTCCCCGGGAGCACCTCCAGCGCGATATTCAGTATATCCTGGCCCAGGGGGTTGAAGTGAAGACCCAGACCCCCATCGGCAAAGAGCTTACGCTGGAGCAGTTGAAAAAGCAGGGTTATGAAGCCGTTTTCCTGGCCACCGGTGCTCACCAGGGCTTGGAGATGGGCGTCTTCGGGGAAAACCTCTACGAAGGAATTATCGACGTTTTGGATTTTCTCAAAAAGGTCAACTCCTCTCCGGAGCGTCTGGCCGGCAAGCGGGTGGCGGTGGTCGGCGGCGGATACGCGGCCGTCGATGCCGCCAGGGCGGCCATCCGACTCGGTGCAACGGTCAATCTGGTTTACCGACGCACGGAGGAGGATCTTCCGGCCGATCCCCTGGAGCTCAGGGCAGCCCGGGAGGAAGGGGTACAGTTTCATTTCTTGACCACCCCCACCAAGATCGCCGCCAAGAATAATCGGGTGGCCGGTCTGGAGTGCCTGCGGCTTGAACCGGTAAGCACCGATACCAGCGGACGCCGACGGATGCTGCCCAAGGAGGGTACGGAGTTTATCCTGCCGGCCGACCTGGTAATTACCGCCGTAGGTTTAAAGCCGGATCTCTCCTTTTTCTCCCCTGCCGCGCCCCTGACGGTAGCTATTGGTCAGACCCTGGCCGTTGATCCGGAAACCCTTCAAACCCAGATTCCATCGGTCTTCGCCGGCGGAGACCTGATTTCCGGGATGGCCTCGGTGATCGAGGCCATCGCCGTGGGAAAGCGGGCCGCCTGGTCGATCGACAACTTCCTCTCCGGCCAGGAAAGCAAGTTTGCACCCTCCAAACCCCGGATGCGTTTGGAAAAAGCGGTTGTCCCCGAAGGAGAATCCGTTCCCACGGATCGCCCGGAGATGGGCCTGGCCCCGGTCAAGGAAAGGTCAGCGAATTTTCAGGAGGCCGAATTGGGTCTCAGCGAGAAACAGGCGATGGACGAGGCCCGTCGATGCCTGCGCTGCGACCTGACGGAGTAACGAATCATCATGGCGGAACTATTGACCCGAACGACCAAGCCCCAGAAACCCCTCGGTTTAGTCACCCCCTATGAGAAACCGCATCTAACGGTCTGCGGGGGGCACCAGCCGGAATTGCCCTGCGGGAGTTTTGCCCTTTACGACGGGCTGAAAAAGGAAGCCGAAAGGCTCCAGTTTCCCTTGCAGATGGAACCGGCAAAAATAGGCTGCCATGGAACCTGCCGGAAAGGTCCTTTTGTCAGTCTTCCCCGACTGGGCCTTTTTTATCAGCAGGTACAGGTCGGACACATCCCCTACATCCTGAAGGATACCGTCCTGGAGGGGAAAATTCTCTTCCCCATCCTGAGACTGGATCCGTTACAGTCTGTTCGCAGCGATCTGATCTGGGAAAAGGAATCGAAATGCATCATGGCCATGGATTCCTCCTACTGCATGGTCCAGATGGCCCACTATTTGATTCAGTTCCACTCGGAAGAATCCTGCGGCAAGTGCGTTCCCTGTCGATTGGGGATCAAGCGTTTGGGTGAGGTTATCGAGGCCATAACCCAGGGCCGGGCCGGCGCAAGCGCCCTCCAGGAGATCGAGACGCTTATCACCTTAATGACCCAGGCCGCCTATTGCACTTTCGCCGGTAAGGCCTCCAGAATCATCACGGCGATTATTCATTATTTTCGGGAAGAATTCGAGGTCCACCTGCGGGAGAAGCGCTGTCCCGCCGGGGTCTGCGGGATGATGTAAGACAAGGAAATCACTCATGTCCAAGATTCATTTAACCATAAACGGCCGGGATATCGAGGCCGATTCCGAGGATACCATCCTGACGGCGGCCCGTAAGGCCGATATCCGCATCCCCACGTTATGTTATCACCCTGCCCTGCCGCCGGAAGAATCCTGCCGCCTCTGCGTAGTGGAGATGGTCCGCGGACGCTGGAGTTCCCTGGTGGCCGCCTGTGTCTATCCGGCCCGAGAGGGGATGGTCATTGAAACCGATACCGACCCGGTCATCAAGGCCCGAAAATATGTTCTGGAATTGATCCTCTCCGATCACCCCCTGGATTGTCTGACCTGCAATGCCGCCGGAAGCTGTGAACTGATGGACTCTGGCTTATGAATATGGGATCAAGGAAAGTTCCCTATCCGGCCAGACCCACAGTTACCCCCTTGATCCCGATCCCAATCCCTATATTCACTGGGACATGAACAAGTGTATCCTTTGTCGACGCTGTATCCGAGCCTGCTCGGAAGTGCAATGCGCCCATGTGCTGACCAAGGCCGACCGGGGATTCAATCAGCGGATTTCAACGGCCTTCGGCAATATCCTGGGCCAATCCGGGTGTGAACTGGACGGCCAGTGCGTGGCCTTTTGCCCGGTAGATGCCCTCTCCGAAAAACTACCCCGGGGCCGGGGCCGAAATTGGGAAATGCGCAAAACCCGGAGCGTCTGTCCGCTCTGCGGTTGCGGCTGCGTATTCGATCTGAACCACAAAGATCGGGAACTGATCAAGATTACTTCCAATTTCAGCTCCCCGGCCAACCAGGGGGCGCTCTGCCGCCTGGGGCGTTTTGAATACGCCTATCTGAATCAGCCCGAGCGCCTGAAAACCCCGCTGCTGAAACAGGGAGGGGGTTGGACCGAGGTTTCCTGGGACCAGGCCCTGGATTTCATGGCTGAAAAAACCAAAAACTTGATAACCCAATACGGTTCTGAATCGTTGGGCCTGATGCTCTCTCCGGTGCTGACCAACGAAGAACTTTATCTCTGGCAAAAATTTGCCCGTACCGTCTGGGGAACACCCCATATAGACCACGCCGGGTCAGCGATCTGGGCCCCGGTCCAGGACATCCTGACCCAACGATTAGGCCTTACCGGCATGACCAACCCTACGGACGACCTGTTGAACAGCTCGGGAATCATCCTGCTGGGTTCGCAACTGATGGAAACCCATCCCATCGTGGGGATCAAAGTCCGCCAGGCCGTTCAAAAAGGCGCCCGCCTCTTAGTCATCGATGAGGTGCCCCGGACTTTCCGGCATCAGGCCGAACTCCAGCTCGCTCCAAAACCGGGAACGGAGGCCGCCCTCCTACAGGGTCTGATGCAGGCCCTGATTCAGGGGCAACGCTTTGACACGCCGTTTGTTGACCGGCACACCACCGGGATTGAGGGATTGAAATCGATCCTGGCCGATCGTACTCTGGAGTCCGTCGCTGCTGAGACGGGACTGACGATGCAAGATCTTCAGGGGGCCGTCGACTTTGTGGCCCAACACCGCCCCCTGGCCTTGGTCTGCCCGCCCCCGTTGGGGGGCACCCCCTTTAACCGGGAACTGGTTCAATCCGCCTTGAACCTGCAGTTGATTACCGGTAACCTGGGCCAGGCCGGAGGCGGATTGGATTTCTTGGCTCCTAAAGCCAATACCCTCGGGGCTTGGGAACTGGGGGCCGTAAATCCGAAGAATCCGGAACTCTTCACCCATCTGGCGACGGGGAAATTAAAAGGATTATTCCTTATCGCCGAAGATCCGGCCCGTCGCAGCCATTGCTCCCCCGATCAGGTCGCCGCCCTGAAGGCCGCCGGGGTCTTCTTAGTCGTTCAGGACCTCTTTCTTTCGGAAGCGGCGGCTCTGGCGGAACTGGTTCTCCCGGCCATTCCCTACTCCGAAAAACAAGGGACTTTCATGAATGTGGAAAGACGGGTGCAAGGCTTCAAGCCCTCCATCCCCGCTGCACCCGGAACCCTAGGGACCGGCGATCTTTTGCACCAGTTGGCCGCCAGGCTGGGGACCTCTTGGCCCCGGCTGACTCCCGACCAGACCTTGGAAGAAATCGCTCGGAACTTCCCGACCTGGGCCGGATTAACCGTGCCCCGATTGGAACAAGGCGATCTGCAGTGGCCCTGTCCGCGGCCGGACCACCCCGGGACCCCCATTCTATACTCCGAGGGTTTTCCGGTCGGATTGGTCCGCTTGGAGTTACCCTAAGAGGGAGACTCCGCCGGGCTGAATCCTAAACGTCTCAGCCGCCGTTTTTTTACCAACCGAATCTCCCCGGACCCCGCCTCGAGGGAGGCCAATTTGATCCCAGTCGTTTCACGCCTTAGAAAAAGCCTGGCCTGGAAAATGGGCTTTTCCGTGGGCCTCATCCTGCTCCTGTCCATTGGATCCTTCACCTTTTTTAACATACGCGATTTACGGCAACAATTACTCACCCGGTTGATACTGAGGGCGGAACGTTTCAGCGAGACGGTCCAGCGGGCCACTCGATTCGGGATGTTGCTGAACGATCGGGAGCATGTACTCAAAATCGTCGAAGCCCTCGGAAGCCAGGAGGGGATCGAAAACATACGGGTTTTCAGCAAAAAAGGGGTGGTCATGTATTCCTCCCAGGTCAGGGAAATCGGGACCGCTCTGACCAAACAGGACTCGGCCTGCACGGTCTGCCACGGGGCCTCCGTACCGCTGGAAAACCTATCTCTCTCCCAGCGGGCACGATTTGAAAAAGGAACCGGGCAAAAGCATGTGCTCAGCATCATCACCCCGATTCCCAATGAAGCCAGTTGCTCCACTGCCCCCTGTCATGCTCACTCTCCCAAGGAACGCAAGTTGGGTCTCCTGGAAGTCAGTACCTCCCTGGTCCGCATCGATCAGGAGATCCGCCGCAATATCATCAACACCGTATTCTTCGACCTGGCCTTGTTTCTGTTCATTACGGCCATTATTATCGCTTACATCCTTTTCTTTGTGAATCGCCCGATTAAACGGCTCCTTCAAGGGACCTTGGAAATAGGCAGCAAAGGTCCCAGAACCCACATTCCGATACAAACCGAAGATGAAATCGGAAGCCTGGCCCGGGCGTTCAACGAAATGAGTGGCCGCATTTATACCTATACCCAGGACCTGGAAAAAATCGTGGAGGAACGCACCGATGATTTTCGAAAATCCGAAGAAAAATATCGGCTTATTTTCCAGGAGTCTCAAAACGGGATTCTGTTGACCAACCCTTCCGGCCGTATATTGGATATCAACCTGGCCGGCATAAACCTGCTCGGCAGCGAGTCCAAAGCAGAGGCGCTGGAGGCGGTCAATGTGGCCGCCCTCTTCATCAATCTCTCGGACTGGTCTTCCGTCAGGGATCAAGTCCGCCAATCCGGACTGGTGCGGGATTTTGAAACCCAACTAAAGGTCCGGGAGGCGGCCACGATCGAAGCCTTAATTTCCGGTAATGTGATCAAGGATTCCCAATCCAAAGAAATCGGCTATGTCCTGTTGATCAAGGACATCACTGAACAGAAAAAAGCGGAACGGGCTCTGGTCACGGAAAAAAAGACCATCGAAGGAATTCTGGAAGGTTCCCCCATTGCCACCTTTGTCATGGACCGATTCCACCGGGTCATCCATTGGAACAGGGCCTGCGAACTGCTGACCGGGAAAAAACCAGGGGAGCTGATCGGGACTACCAACCAATGGCAAGCCTTTTATCCGAAGCCCCGTCCTATCCTGGCCGACGGCATTCTGGAAGAAGATTACGATCTCGTTAAACAATATTATGGGAATAAGGAGTTAAAAGAGTCGCCCATTATCCCCGGGGCCTATCAGGCTGAAGATTTCTTTCCCTCCATGGGAGAAGGGGGGCGGCAGATCTTCTTCCTGGCCGCTCCGATCAGGGACCCCGAAGGGCGGATCCAGGCAGCCATCACTACCCTGCAGGATGTGACCGAACAGAGGCGGGCGGAACTGGTCATCCGACGGAATATTCAGGAAATTGAACGGGCCTATGAAGAACTGAAGTCCACCCAGGAACAACTGATCCAGTCGGCCCGATTGGCCTCGTTGGGAAAGCTGGCGGCCACCATCGCCCACGAAATCAACAATCCGATCGCCGGGGTCCTGAATTATATCAAGTTATTGATTAAAATTTTTGGCAAGGGATCTGTCAGCCCGGAGCGGTTGGAGGATATCAAGGGATTCCTGGCCATCATGGAAAAGGAAACCGCCCGCTGCGGTGAGATCGTCAAAAACCTACTCTCCTTTTCCCGGCCCTCGGCCGTTCGCAAGGAACCGGCGCCTATCAACGATATTATTGAGCAGGCCTTGAGCATCCTGACCCATAAAATAGAAATCTCGGGAACCGTGCTCATCCGAGAATTCGGCTCCGATCTGCCGCCGGTCATCTGTGATTTCAAGCAAATCCAGCAGGCCCTGATGAATATAATCATCAACGGGGTAGAGGCCATGCCCCATGGGGGAACATTGACCGTCGCCAGCCGGTTCCTGCCCAAGGAAAAACTGATCGAGGTGGAAATCCGGGATACAGGAATCGGCATCCCCAGAGAACACCTGGACAACCTCTTTGAACCTTTTTTCAGCACGAAGGCCGAAGGGAAGGGTGTGGGACTGGGGCTCTCCGTTTCCTACGGCATCATTCATAACCACCACGGGTTGATTAAAGTGGACAGTACACCGGGACAGGGGACCACCTTCCGGGTCCACCTCCCCGTCCAGGAAAAAGAGCCCCTTAAGGAGAACGTATGACCGAACAACCCAGAATCCTCATTGTAGATGATGAACAGATCGTCCGGGAATCTTTAGCCAACTGGTTGAAAGAGGAAAATTATCAGGTGGAAGCCGCGGAAAACGGACCTGTGGCCCTGGAAAAAATCAAACAGGCCCCTTTCCAGGTGGTGCTCCTGGACCTCAAGATGCCCGGGATGGACGGCATACAGGTATTGACGGCGCTGAAAAAAGATTTTCCAGACATCGAGGTCATCATCATGACCGCCTATGGGTCGGTTAATACCGCTGTCGAGGCCATAAAAGCCGGGGCCTATGATTATATTGTCAAACCTTTCGATCCGGAGGAAGTGGCCCTGCTGATCAAGAAGATCCTGGAGCACAAAAATCTCATTTTGGAGAATATCTTGCTCCGGCAAAAATTAGAGGACAAATACGAATTTGAGGATTTGATCGGGAAGAGCGCGGCCATGCAACAGGTCTTCGACCTGATTCGAAATGTGGCCCCCACTCAAGCCACCGTCCTGATCACCGGTGAATCGGGGACCGGGAAAGAACTGGTCGCCAAGGCTATTCATGCCATCAGTCCCCGCCGTTATGAACCTTTCATCGCCCTCAGTTGCGGGGCCTTGCCGGACACCCTCCTGGAAAGCGAACTCTTCGGTTACGAGAAGGGGGCCTTTACCGGGGCCGCCCATACCAAAAAGGGCCGCTTCGAAATGGCGGACGGCGGATCCCTTTTTCTGGATGAAGTCGGTGAAATTTCCCTGAAAACGCAGATTGATCTGTTACGGGTCTTACAAGAGAAGGCCTTTCGCCGCTTAGGAGGATCGGACCTGATCAAGGTCGACGTGCGGATCATCTCGGCCACCAACCGGGACCTTTCGCAGGCCATTGCCCAGGGTATTTTTCGATCGGACCTTTTTTACCGCCTGAACGTGGTCGGCCTTCACCTCCCCTCCCTTCGGGAAAGGAAAGAAGACATCCCCCTGCTGGCCAAGCATTTTTTAAGGCGCTATGCCATAGAAATCAACAAAAAAATAGAGCGCCTGGCCCCTTCGGCGCTGGAGTTGCTGATGGAGTATAGTTGGCCGGGAAACGTACGAGAATTGGAAAATGCCATTGAGCGGGCCGTAGTCATCAGCCCGGGGCATGAACTGACGGCCAAGGATTTCACGTTTCTTCAGCCGAGCCCCGGGTTATTGGATGGACCCTCGAGCAAAAACCTCCAGGAGCTGGAGAAACAGCATATTCACCGCATTCTGGAAGAAAACCACTGGAATATCTCCAAAACCGCCGTTGACCTGGGCATCGATCGGGTCACCCTGTACAATAAGATAAAGAAATACGGATTCGAACGGGGAGCGTAGGCTTGGCTGCTTATCTTTATTTGAATTTGTTTCGAATTTCGAGTTTCGAGTTTCGAATTTAAACCCGGCCATGTCCAACCCGGCCATCTACCTTCTGCCATTGGGATCGGTGCCCGAGGAGATTTTACTTTATATCCGGACGGCGGTGGAACCGGTTTTCGAGATGCCTACCAGAGTCCTTCCCTCCCGGGATTTGCCCTTGAGTTGTTACGACCCGCATCGGGACCAGTATTTTTCCACCGGATTATTGAAAAAAATGCTGCGGCAACTGCCCCGGGACGCCTTGAAAGTTTTGGGCATTACCCCCGTGGATCTATTCATCCCCATTATGAAGTACATCTTCGGCGAGGCCCAGGTGTCCGGGAAAGGCGCGATCATTTCCCTTTTTCGCTTGCGTCCGGAACACCACGGGCTGAACCCGGATCCAGAATTGTATTGGGAACGGATCGCCAAGGAGGCGATTCATGAAGTGGGACACACCTTTGGTCTGACCCACTGTCGGGATCCCTTATGCGTCATGAATTCCTCCTGTCTGATCGGGGAAACGGACTGCAAAGGGACCGAGCTCTGCTCCACCTGCCAGGAGTTGTACCACTGGACTTTGAAGAAGGGCGCCCTCCCCTCTTCTTAGCGCAACTGGATGTCCTTAATCCTCACTTTTAAGAACGAGCCGCCGCCCCTCGAATCCAGTTCCACGGAATAGGCCAAGTCCAGTAGGGCTCCCGGCGCCACCGGAAGTTCCCCCAGATTAAACCCGAATCCGTCCAGGGTGATCCCTTTATGTTCCAGTGTCATTCGCAAATGCCCGTTACCCACCGGACGGAGGGTCTTGACCCGGACCTGCCGCGTCACCAGAATCGGTTCCGGATTCCCTTGCCCGAAAGGGGCCAACCGCGGCAGATAGGGGACCAGGGATTTACCCAACAGGCTGAAGTCCACCTCCGCTTCCACCAGCAGCGTGGGGATAAAACTTTCCGGCGGCAAGGTTTTTTTAACCAGGGCCTCCAGAGACTGCTCAAAAAATGGGAGGTCTTCGACCTTCAGGGCCGCCCCGGCTGCGGCCGCGTGGCCGCCAAAACGCACCAGCCGGGACCCCAGTTCTTCCAGGGCCTTAAACAGGTGGAAGCCTCCGATACTGCGACCAGAACCCTGGGCCAAGCCGTCTTCCAGGGTGAAGAGAAAAACCGGTCGAAACCAACGTTCCACCAAGCGGGAGGCGATCAATCCGAGGATGCCCCGAGGCCATTTTTCGGACCAGAGCACCAGACACTTCCGTTGATACAGTCCGGGATCGGCGCTGATCGTTTCGTCGATTTCCTTCAACAGTTGTTGTTCGATTTCCTGGCGGCGACGGTTTTCCTGATCCATGATTTCGGCCAGTGAGCGGGCCCTTTCCCGCTCGCCGGTGATCAGCAATTCGATGCCTTCCTTGGCTTCTCTCAGGCGGCCTAAGGCATTCAGACGCGGGGCCAAACGAAAAGCCACATCCATCGCCGAGATTCGGGCGGAAGGCTGAATCCCGGAGACGGCCTTCAGGGCGAGAACGCCTTCCCGGGTGGAATCGCTCAATACCCGGAGTCCGTCGGCCGCGTAAATCCGATTATCCCCGGTCAGGGGCACCATATCCGCCACGGTGCCGAGCACCACCAGGTCCAAATAAGACCTCAGATTGGGTTTAGGTCCTTGAAAAAAACCGGCAGCGTCCAAGGCCTGCCGCAAGGCGATCACCAGGTTAAAAGCCACTCCGACCCCGGCCAGTTCCTTAAAAGGGAACCGGCAGCCTTCCTGCTTCGGGTTTACAACCGCCGCGGCCCGGGGAACCCCTTGCCGCCCCACCTGATGATGATCGGTGACCAGAACCTCCATCTCCAGTGTTTTGGCCCACTCGATTTCTTCATGGTTGGAACTCCCGCAATCCACAGTGATCACCAGGGTCGCTCCCTGGTCCCGCAGGCGACGCAGGCTCTCCTGGTTTAACCCGTACCCCTCCCGGGTGCGGTGCGGGATGTAATACAAAATCTCCGGGAAAAAAGGCTGGAGGAAGGTCACCAGCACCGCGGTAGCGGTGAGACCATCGGCGTCGTAGTCCCCGTAAACGGCGATCTTTTCCTGCGTCCCGAATGGCTTGAATAATTCGCGCCACCGCTCGATCCATGTCTTTCATCAAGGTGGGCGAAGAAAGTCCGGACAGGGTGGGGTTAAGGAAAGTCCGTGCCGACTCGAGCTGTTCCAGGCCGCGATGGAGTAACATCTGGGCCACCAGGGGAGGCAACCCCAGGTTCTCAGCCAATTCCCGGGCCGATTCGGGACTATTGTCAAGAAATTTCCATTCCATTGCTACCCTCACAATCGGGGTTCATACTATCCCATTACTTCCGGCAGGGCAACAGCTAATGGCGAACTTTTTCATTGTCAACCGAATCGTCTTCCAGTATAAACTTATTCAATATGGTCGAAAATTCAACCACCCCCCTGCGTCAAATCCCCTCGGTCACCTTTCTGCTGACCCTTCCTCCATTTGAGGAATATCTCGCCCTTTACCCCCGAACGTTGATTCTCCAGGTCCTTCGGGACCTACTGGAACGAAAACGGGAAACCCTGCTGGCCGGTCGGACTACGGATCTTAACCCCGAGGAAATCTGGCTGGAAATGGGCCGATTGCTCCAATCCAAGACCGCCACCCATCTTCGCCGGGTGGTCAACGGCACCGGGGTGGTCATCCATACCAACCTGGGCCGGTCCCTGCTGGCCCCTCAGGCAGTGACCCAGATGGAATCGGTGGCCCGGTATTATTCCAATCTGGAATACGACCTCGACCGGGGAGAACGGGGCAGCCGATACAGCCATGTGGAGGACCTCCTGCTGGAATTGACCGGAGCGGAAGCGGCGCTGGTGGTCAACAATAACGCCGCCGCCGTCTTGCTGGCCCTCGATACCCTGGCCCGGGGCCGGGAAGTAGTGGTCTCGCGGGGACAACTGATCGAAATCGGGGGATCCTTCCGCATCCCGGAAGTCATGTCCCGTAGTGGGGCCAATCTCCGGGAGGTGGGGACCACCAACAAGACCCATTTGCGGGATTATGAAAACGCCCTGTCTGAGCAGACCGCCCTGCTGCTCAAGGTCCACACCAGCAATTTTAGACTCGTGGGCTTTACCGCCGAGGTCTCGTTGGAACAACTGGTCGGTCTGGGACGAACCCATCACATCCCGGTCATGGAAGATTTGGGAAGCGGCAGTCTGCTGGATCTCTCTCCTTTCGGGCTGGAAAAGGAGCCGACCGTTCCGGAAGCTGTCCGATCCGGGGCGGACCTGATCACCTTCAGCGGCGATAAACTCTTAGGAGGTCCCCAGGCCGGGATTATCGTCGGCCTTAAAGAAATGATTCAGCTCCTCCGCCGGAATCCCCTCAACCGGGCGCTGCGGATCGACAAGATTACCTTAGCCGCCCTGGAGGCCACGCTGCAGCTATACCGCCGGACCGACCGGGCCTTGAGCGAAATTCCCACCTTGCGGATGTTAAGCTTCACCCTGCCCGATCTTCAGCGCCGGGCCAGACGCTGGTTGCGACACCTGCGCCCATCCGTCGGTACCGAAATCCAAATCGAAATAATGCTCACCCAATCCCAGGTCGGCGGGGGGGCGCTGCCCCTTTCCACGCCGGATTCCTATGCCCTGGTCGCTGACTCCTCAGACTGGAACCATAGCCGAACTCGAGAGACATCTCCGTTCCCGGACCATACCCATCATCGGCAGGATCGAAAAAGAACGCCTGCTGTTGGACCTGCGGACCCTGCAGGAAGCCGACCGGCCTATCCTGCTCCAGGGTTTGCAGGAATGGATCTCCCGACCCTAACGATCTTCTGATGTCCTCTTTTTTCCTGGCGAATCCAAAAAATTGGTGGGTGATCAGCGACCTGGTTCGGAATGAAATCGGACCACTCCTTCCTTTTAATGATCTTTTTTTAATCCCTTCCTCCGCCGCTCCTCCGCCGGATAAGAAACCTTTTTTGGCGGCGGAATCCGTTCCCCGGTTCTGGTGTGGCACCCCGGAAATCAAACCCTTTATGTCGATCATCCGGATCCCGATCGGAGAAGGCGATTACCTTTGGCTGGACCTTATCCTGGAGGGGGTTATCTCTGAGGAATCCCGGCCTTATGATTTCCCTTTTCTGACCAAGGTCCTCCAGTTACTACTGGAAAAAGCCTTTCTGCTCTCCGTCCAAAAAAAAGACCCCCTGACAGGCTTGCTTAATCAAGATCATTTTTACCGATTGGTCAGCGAGAAATTGACGGGGGCTTCGCGACAGGGCAAATTGTTTCCTCATCACCTTCATTTAAAACCTTTGGATCCCGAACCCGGATCCCGGCTCAGCCTGGGACTGGTTACCTTCCAACCATTCGGTCTCCAAGGCGGTGAGTCGGTCGGGATGTCTCTTCAGGACCAGTTTACCTTTTGGATGAAGAAAATATCCCTCACCTTGGAGTCGGCCCTGCCTTGGCCGGGCGAAGTGGGCCGCATCGGGCCGGAGGGTTTTTCCATTCTCTGGGAAGGTGTGGACGAGGCCACCCTGAGAGAACGATTGGTGATCCTTAATGAAATTTTGCGCAGCGCGAACCGGGACCTTGAAAAAAAATATGGGCTGGCTTCATTGGACATTCGGGGGGGATTCGCGGTCTTTCCGGACCATTTTACTACGCCGGAATCCTCCCGCTTGGCCGATCCGGATCAGTTCAGCGAGGGGCCGCCCCTAATCCAGCGCAAAGCCGCCCAGGCCCGGGAATTGTCAGAAACGCTTGAACCCGGAACTTTTTGCAGTTTTTCGGATATCAGTCCGCTTGGGCGGCCGGGTACTGGAGATTCTGCCCATGAACCGGATTAAGATTAATTTAGGCGCTTATCACCAGGTTCAGGCCCCTTTGTTTTTTGGAGTCCTGGAAAGGGATCAGGGAATCGAGGCCTTCAAGGCCATCGTATCGCTCAATGAAGCCTATCCGGAAACCTCCCTGGCCGAAATTTGCTGGATCAGGGACCCCCTGAAAAAAGTAGCGGTCGGCGACCGATTGGCTCGTTTGGATGAAATTCCCGCCCTGGATGGAGATGACCCGGCTGCGGAGCCTGAAAACCGAGATCATTCTATTCCCCTTGGGGACGGGCTGTTGACGCTCCCTGACTTATTGCGTTCTTTTCACCAGGGCCATTCAACCTGGAGTCACTTCTGGATGGCCCTGCTGCAAGTGCAGGAGTGGGAATTCAAGGGGGACCTTTTGGGACGGATGGAACGCCAGTTACTCTTTCAACAACTGACGGAGCTCATCCAGGCCCAAAGTCCGGCCCCGGAGCTTCTGGCCCGCTACAGTCCGGACACCTTCATCCTGGTGCAACCTCTGGAGCCTCTCCCTTCCGCCCTACCCCGACTCCAGTCTGTTCAGGAAGAGGCCCGGGAAAGATTTCATCTAAATCTGACTATTGGAGCGGCCTGTTTTCCCCAGACCGATTATAAGAAAACGGATATTCTGGATAATGCCCTTAAGGCCTTAGATCATGCCCAGTTGTTGGGGCCCGGTCGCCTGGCGGTCTTCGACGACACCAGCTTGAATATCAGCGGGGATAAGCTCTTCGATCAAGGAAAAATTGTTGCTGCTCAGAGAGAATACCAGAAAGGACTTGGCGTGAATCCGGAAAACAATACGCTTCGAAACAGCCTCGGTGTCTGCTTCGGAGATCTAGGCGATCTGGATTCGGCTATCAGGGAATTCGAAACAGTCCTGCGGAACGATCCTCAGGACTTCATGGGGCATTATAACCTGGGCCTGATTCATATCCGGCGTCAGGATCCTTCGTTGGCCCGGCAATCCCTGAAAAAGGCCGGAGAACTCAATCCCCTTCATTTTGGGGCCCATTATCAATTGGGCAAACTGTACCGGGATGCCGGTCTTTTGGATCAGGCCCTCCCCTGTTTTCTTCAAGCCGGCCGCCTTCACCCTGATAAAGCCTTCATTCATCGCTACCTCGGGGAGTGCTGGGTAAAAAAAGGCGACTGGGATAAGGCCCTTTCCGCCTTTAAGTCCGCGGTCAGGGTAAATCCCCGCGATGCCTATTCTTTGCACCAATTAGGAGCGCTCAATCTGGTCCGAGAATCCAACTTGTCCATCGCCTTATCCTTTTGCCGGTATAGCGTGGAACTGGAAAAAGGCAACCCCCATTTTAGGTTCTGGCTGGGACGGGCTCTCTATCAGAACCGCCAGTACGATGGCGCCCAAAAAGAACTGGAAACTGCCTGGGAATGGGGGGAACGAACCGGTCCGCTCTGTTTTTTTCTGGGTTTAACGCTGGAAAAATTAGATCAAATAGAACAAGCCCGCCACTGGTGGGAAAAAGCTTTGTCCTTTGATCCGGGATCTGAAGAGGCCCGGCAAAAACTCCTCGCTTCGGCCGGGGCCTTTCCGGGAGAAGAGGTTGACAGGAACGGCTTAATAGGATAAAAAATAAGTCAATCCATAGCATGCAAAAGACTATTCAACAACATCTGGAAGCCCTTCATCGTCTGCAAACGCTTTTCTTTGAATCCCGGGGGGAGGAGCTGATCCGGTGCGCCGGACTGATCAGCCAGGCGTTTCAGCGGGGAAACAAGCTCCTTTTGATGGGCAACGGGGGCAGCGCTGCCGATGCCCAGCATATAGCCGCGGAGTTCGTAAACCGTTTTCTCATCGACCGATCCCCTTTGCCCGCCTTGGCCTTGAGTACCGATACTTCCGTTATCACCAGTATCGGGAATGACTTCGGCTTTGATCGTATCTTCGAGAAGCAAATCCGGGCCCTGGGTCTTCCCGGAGATATCCTGATAGCGATCAGCACCAGCGGCAACTCCCCGAATATTCTGCGGGGGCTTCAGGCGGCGCAAGAGAAAGGGATTCAAACCCTGGCCCTCACCGGTCAGGACGGGGGGCAGATGGTCCAGTGGTCCGATCAGGCGCTGATCGTTCCTTCCGCCGAAACCCCCCTCATCCAGGAAACCCATATTGTCATCGGGCACCTGCTCTGCCAGATAGTCGAATCGAAGCTATTCCCCGGAAAATTATAAGGCCCCGAGATGGAAAAACATCCCTACCCCAACCTCTCCCTGAAGCGATTGAAGACCTATTCGCTGAAGAAGCGCTCCAGCAAGGTAAAATTGGCCGACTTCGCCCGCCCCTGGCATTCCGGGGCCTCCTTCCAGTCTTTTCTGGATTCCCTGCCCCACATCCTGGCCGGCCAGGATTTTCGCTCCGTGGTTCGGGCCATTGCCCAGGCCAAAAAAAACAAAAAGACTATTTTTTGGGCCATGGGCGCCCATGTGATCAAAGTGGGGTTAAATCCCATTCTGATCGGGTTGATGGAGGAGGGATTCGTTTCCGCCTTAGCCCTGAACGGGGCCGGGGTAATCCACGACAGTGAACTGGCCATGGTCGGCCAGACTTCGGAAGATGTAGACCAGGAATTGGGTCGAGGGACCTTCGGCATGGCGAAGGAAACGGCCCTTTTTTTAAACCAGGCCATTTCTCGGGGCGCCGCTGATGGGAAGGGACTGGGTGAAGCGGTGGGTAAAGCCCTGCTCGATTCCTCCCACCCCCATCTTCAAAGCAGTCTGCTGGCTACGGCCACTCGAAAAAGGATACCGCTGACCGTCCATGTAGCCATCGGCACCGATATTATCCACCTCCACCCCTCGATGGATCCGGAGGCGACCGGCCTGGCCTCTTACCGGGATTTTCAAACCTTTTGTTCCGTGGTCCGAACCCTGGAGGGAGGCGTATTCATTAATATCGGTTCAGCCGTCATTCTTCCGGAAGTCTTTCTCAAGGCGGTGACTTTGGTCCGTAACCTGGGATGGCCTTTAAAAAACCTGACTACGGTCAATTTTGATTTTGCCCGCCATTATCGTCCGGCTACCAACGTGGTTCGGAGACCGACCTTGGAGGGGGGACAGGGGTTTTACCTGGTCGGGCATCACGAATTGATGATCCCCCTGTTGGCGGCGGCTTTGATGGAAAACTGGGTCCCTTGACCTTTTCCGGAACGACCCAGGATCGGAGCCAACCAATGAACCGCCGGGACCTTTAGATCCGAAACCGGTGCTTGGCCGAACTTGCCTAATCGACGCTGGATGATTAGAATACAAAAAACGTAAATTTATTTCCCGCCCTAGATGGTTGGGAAGGAGTATGTATGCCTATTTATGAATACAATTGTTTGGATTGCGGAAACGATTTTGAGGCCCTGGTATTTCGGTCCTCCGAAAAAATCTGCTGCCCGAAATGCCAGAAGGAAAATCTGGAACGTAAAATGTCCACTTTTGCCTTTAAAGGTTCGGAACGATTTGTGGGGTCCGGGTCATCCTCCAGTTGCGGCAGTTGCGCCTCCCATAATTGCTCAAGCTGCCACTAATTCTCCTGAGATGGCCGATCTGCCCCCACCTATCTCTCCCTCCTCCGGTCTGGAAACGAGACGTGAATAAGCAGGTGGTCATTCGCCTGGGAACCAGAGGAAGCCCTTTGGCTTTGTACCAGGCCAATTGGGTCAAGGATCTTTTGGAGCAGCACCATCCGGAGCTGCGGGTCGATTTAATCCCGATCAAAACAACGGGGGATAAGATCTTGGAGGTCCCTTTGGCCCAGGTGGGGGGAAAGGGACTCTTCGTCAAAGAGATTGAGGAGGCCCTGTTGACCCAAAAGGTCGACTTGGCCGTCCACAGCATGAAGGATATGCCCGGAGAGCTACCGGAAGGGCTGAGGATCGGGGTCGTTCCGGTCCGGGAAGACCCCCGGGACGCTTTTCTCTCACCGATAAAAATTACTCTGTCCCAGGTTCCGGCCGAGGCCAAAATCGGCACCGGCAGTCTGCGCCGCAAGGCCCAGCTCTTGGCCTATCGACCGGACCTGGAAATTATTCCCTTAAGGGGCAATCTGGATACTCGGATTCGAAAGATGGAAACTCTGGGATTGGCCGGGATTGTCCTGGCCGCGGCCGGACTCCATCGCCTGGGATGGAGCCATTTGATCAGTCAATACCTGGAACCCGAGCTCTGTTTGCCGGCGGTCGGTCAAGGGGCCTTGGCCATTGAAGTTCGAGCCGATGATTTTCCTCTGCAAGAGTGGATCACCTTTCTGCATGATGAAGAATCCGCGTTGTGCACCCGGGCCGAGCGTGCCTTTCTCTATCGATTGGAGGGAGGGTGTCAGGTCCCGCTGGCCGGTCATGCCCGAGTTCAAGGCGAGCGCCTGGTGTTGGCGGGTTTAATCGCCGATCTGGAAGGAAAAATTATTTATAAGGATCACCGGGAAGGCCCGATCCATGACCCCGAAGGCCTGGGCCTGGCCTTAGCCGAGCATCTGCTGGGGTTAGGCGGCCGGGAGGTTCTCGATCAAGTTTACGGGAGAAATCGTGATGAGGGGTAAGGTCTATTTGGTGGGGGCGGGCCCCGGTGATCCGGAATTGTTGACTCTCAAAGGGCGCCGTTTATTGGGTGAAGCGGAAGTAGTCATTTATGATTTTCTAGCTCACCCTTCCCTGCTGAAATTCATCTCCCCGGCGGCTGAAACCATCTATGTCGGGAAAAAGGGCGGAGACCATACCCTTCCTCAGGGGGAAATCAACCAACTCATCATTGACCGGGCCCGGGCTGGAAAAAACGTGGTCCGGCTTAAAGGGGGCGATCCCTTCATCTTCGGGCGGGGGGGCGAAGAAGCCGAAGAACTGGTTAAGGCCGGGATTCCTTTTGAAGTAGTTCCGGGAATCACCTCGGCCATTGCCGTTCCGGCCTATGCCGGCATCCCCCTGACCCACCGACGTTACAATTCCAGTGTGGCCTTCATTACCGGCCATGAAGATCCCCATAAAGACCAAACCGGCTTGGACTGGGAAAAACTGGCCACCGGCGTTGAAACCCTCGTTTTTCTGATGGGGTATAAAAATCTTCCCCGGATCGTAACCCGGTTGATCCAAAACGGGAGACCTTCCCACACCCCGGCCGCTTTGATTCGTTGGGGAACCACCCCCCAACAGGTCACCGTAACCGGCAGCCTGGCGGATATCGTTCAACGGGCCGAGGCCGCCGGTCTGGGACCGCCGGCCATCCTGGTGGTGGGGCCGGTGGTCGAATTGAGGGAGCAGTTGTCCTGGTTTGAGCGACGCCCTCTGTTTGGAAAACAGATCGTCGTGACCCGGACCCGGGAACAGGCCAGTGATCTGGTGGCCCGATTGGAAAACCTGGGGGCCCTTTGCCTCGAGTTTCCGACTATCCGTCTGGCCCCCCCTTCCAGTTGGAAGGATCTGGACCAAGCCATCAATTCCCTGGCTTCTTTCGACTGGGTCCTTTTTACCAGCCCAAACGGTGTGGGGGCTTTTTTCGATCGGCTGGCGACCCAGGGGTTTGACCCTCGGGAACTTAAAGGCCTTCAAATCGGGGCCATCGGTCCTGCTACCGCTGAGGCCCTCAGGGAATGGAAGCTGAAAGCCGACTTGGTGCCGGATCGCTTCCAGGCCGAGTATATCCTGGAAGCCCTGGCCCCGATGGGGATGGCCGGGAAAAAAGTCTTAATCCCCAGGGCCGAGCAGGCCCGGGAAATCTTGCCCGAAGGGTTGCGGGAAATGGGCGCCCAAGTGGTGGTGGCGGCCGCCTATCAAACTCTCCCCGACGATTCGGAAAAGACTCCCCTCCTGCAGCAACTCCAGGACGGAACCATCCATTGCCTGACATTCACCAGTTCCTCGACAGTCCTTAATTTTTTGCGCCTTTTTGACCGGCAGGACATCCTATCCCGGCTGACGAACGTCCCCATTGCCTGTATCGGTCCGATCACCGCTCAGACGGCCCGGGATAACGGGCTAACGGTTCACATCATTCCCGAGTCGTTTACCATTCCGGACCTGGTGGAAGCCATTCGGAATTATTATCAGAACCCCTGACCGAAAATACGGGGGAGATTCGTGTGTACGAGTACGTGTACGAGTGCGGATGTTGTTGTAGGGCATTAGAATGGCGGCGCCGTACTCGTACACATACTCGTACACGCCTATCGCTCTTGGGGGACTGACAATGGAGTCTGGTAGGTACCGGTTCAGCGACCCCAAATTCTGCTGAGGAGCAAATTTACTTATAAACACAAAGTTTCGAATTTTACCCAGTAAGAACCCACCTATGCCTCATACCTTTGTCAACGAACTGAAACCCGGCAGCAAGGTTAACCAGTATTTTTTGATCAAGAAAAAAGAGCGGCGCCGCACCCGGGGCGGCAAGGATTATCTGGACCTCATCCTGGCCGATCGAACCGGGAGTCTGGGAGGTAAAATCTGGAGCGAGTCCCTCGAACAGTTGGACCCCTTGTTTGAAGCCGGCCAGTTCGCCGGGGTGGCCGGAAAAGTGGAATCCTATCAGGACGAACGCCAGTTGACGATTGAGCGGATCAAGGGCACCCACCTGATCCCGTCCGAGCAATTGGAATCCTCGCATTTCGATCCCGGTTTGCTGGTCCCCTCCTCACCGCTCGATCCCCTGGAACTCTGGAATGAAATCCTGGTTTGGGTGGAAACGGAAATCGATCCCCCTGACCTGAAGACCATCACCCTGAACCTGCTGCAAGGCCATAAGGAAGCCTGGCTCATTCGCCCGGCGGCCAAACAATACCACCACGCCTACCGGGGCGGTCTAATGGAACACACCCACCGGGTGGCCCGTCTGACCCGGATGACAGCGGACATTTTTCCCGATCTGAACCGGGGTCTGTTACTCGCCGGGGCCATACTCCATGATCTGGGTAAGATTAAAGAGATCGAGGATGGCTTAACAGCCCAAAATAGTTTCGAGGGTCAACTGTTTGGTCATATTGTCCTGGGCTGGGAGATGGTTCGAGAAGCAGCCCGAACGATCGTTTGGGACGATCCCCGGCTGCTCACCCAGTTGGAACACATCATCCTGGCCCACCACGGGCAGTTGGAATTCGGCTCACCGGTCCTGCCCCAGACGCGGGAAGCCCTGGTAGTCCATTTCCTGGATGACCTGGAGGGAAAGCTGAAAATGATGGGCGACCACCTGGAACAGGATCAGGGGGAACCGGATTTCACCGACTGGCACCGGGTGTTGAAACGAAAACTCCTCAAAAATAAAAAGCCGGATCCCCGATCAGGCGCCGTAAGGATTGAGGCAGGAGATTAAGGTCTTCTTGGTTTCAGGAGACTTGGAATAACAGTTGCCTTCGTTCGTTAGCAGATCCCGGCGTTAAGGTTTTTCTTTTCCTAAACCGGACAACTGCGACCGGAAAAATCGGGCGCTGGGCAGTTGGCGCCCATCACCGAAGCGGATATAATAAGGTTGGCCGGTCGTCGAAGAGCAGGAGGCCACTTTGTCGATAAAATCCTCGGCCGAAAGCACTTCCCCTCTTCGCGCCAACCATTTGCCCCGCAGGAACCGGACCGCCGTGGCCGCGCTGTAGGAGCTACCGTTCCGAATGAAAGCGGCGTCATCCAGGTGTTGCACGGCATCGATCAGTCGTTCGATTTTCATTTGTTCCGCGGTCGGCAATTGGACGGCTTTCACCGAAGACGGCAAGGCCGTTAGGAACCCCACCAGGCAGATGATGCTTATACTGTAAGCCACAGAGAATCTTTTCAAAAAACGCATTTCCTTTGTCCTATCATTCCCTTTGGTTATATTGGATTTCCCTTCTTCGGGTGTTCTCGAAGATATATCTAATTCCCTGATTTATAATATATAATCGCGCCCCTCGAATGTCAAGTGTCAAGATGCGCATCAAACGCCAGTAATCTATAGAGAATTCATGGAGGAGGCCAAGAAGATAGACACCCTGGAACCAGAGCTCTCCCGGCTAAGTCCATGAAGAAGATCAAGAAGTAGGCGAGTAAGCCTTCACGGAATAGCAAGCCTCCGCCCTTTAACTTCTTCTTCGAAAATCTTTTCCTGGAGGGCTAAGCAGGATTGGATTTGAAGGAGAAGGAGGATAGGGGGAGATCGTGAAGGCCATGAGAGTTCAACTGGATGTTTATTAATATGGTTAGGAGGGCACGCTCGGAATGAGCCGCCTAGCCGGTTTCAGGCTTCGGCCAACCGAATTCCGTCCTTCCCGGTCTCATAACGCCGGGCGGTGAATCGATCGACCTCCTCGTAGCCCATCGATTCCAGACGCAGCAATCGCTGAAACAGCTCGATCGCCTTTCCCCCCTGACCGAGTTGGATATAGAGATTTCCCAGGTTGTACAGGCCCTTGACATGCAGGGGGTCGGATTTCAGGACTTCCAGGTATTCCTTTTCGGCCTCGTCGAACATGTCGTGACGGTCGTACAGGGTGGCCAGGCAGAAATGAGGGAGCCACCGCCTGGGGGTGGAGACGGATGGCCTGTTGATAATAGGAGACGGCCTGATGATAATCCCCCTCTTTTTCCAGGACCTGGGCCAGATTGATCAGGGCTTCGGTATTCCCGGCTTCCAAATGCAACGCCTGTTCATACATCTGTTTGGCGCTGTTCAGCAGGGACATTTTTTCATAAACAAAACCCAGGTTGTTGTACGCTTCCGGATCGGCCGGCTTCAGTTGAATGACTTTTTGAAAGCAATCCCGGGCCGATTCAAAATCCTCCTTTTCGAGGTGAATGAAGCCCAGGTTCACATAGGCCGGGGCGAAGGTGCGGTCCAAGCGCAAACACTGTTCGAAAGCGTCCACCGCCTGGCTGGTTCTTTCCGGGTCTCGATCGCACTGGCAACCCTTTTTGAACCATTTTTGAGCCAGATTGTTTTGATCCATGGATTTCCGCTCGAACGGAGAACCCCTTTCTAAGCTGCGATCTGGTGGTGAAGATGGTCGAACTTTTTCAACACATGGCCCCGAATCTCGCTCCAGATATTTACCGGGTCCACGGCCGGAGAGGCGGTCAGTTCCGGGTATTTCTTAAGGGCCTGGGCGGCCAGCACCCCGGCCAGTTTCACCCGGAATTCCTCCGTCCCGGTTTTGGCTTCGGCGATCAGATCGGGATGGATGTTCAGACAGATCTTGACTTCCCCGATTTCCAGCTCTTCCGGATCGGGATCCACCGGGAGCGCGGGTTCCGCTTCCAGCCTTGGCTCGGTTCCCGGCTCCTCCGCCGTTTCGGCAATCTCCGTTTCCAGAGCTTCCACCAAAAGTACCGAGGGTGGAGCCGTCGTCATTTCCGGCTCAAAGGCCTCAACCATCAGCGGCTCAGCCGTCTGCTCCATTTCCGGTTCCCTGATCAGCGGTTCAGGCTCGACGGTCCGGGAGGCTTCCGTTTGCTTCAAGGCGGGCTTTTTCTCCTCCGCTTTCTTTCTGGATTTTCTTTTCGCGGCCACCGGGGCGGTCATGCTGGCAAACCGCTGACCGATCTGGTGAATCAATTCCCCGGAAATGCGTTCAAAGCCGTTGGTCTCTCCCGCCTTTAGACTCAGCTTGCACATTTTATTGATCAGGCGGGGAACGCCTTGGGCGGAATGTTCCCAAATAAAGGGGAAGGCCTCTTCCGAAAAGATCTCCCGGGTTCCTCCGGCCAAGGCAATCCGCTTCTCCACATAGGCCTTGACCAATTCCTCGGACTCGAATCTTTTCAATGCGACTGTAGGTTCCAATCCGTTGGAAAAGATTCAACCTTTTGGGATGCTCCAAGCGGCGGGCCAGTTCCGTCTGGCCGGCCAGGACCATGGTGAACAGGTTCCGTTGATCGTCCTGCATGTTGGTCAGCAGGCGTAAGTTTTCCAGGCTGGTGGCGGGCATGGCATTGGCCTCATCAATGAGTAGCACCACCTTTTTGCCTTCGTCCATGGTTTCAAAGAGAACCTTGTTGAACCGTTCCAGGAGTACGGCCTTCCTCTTTTCCAGACATTGACTGCCGGTCAACTGGCCGATCATCTCTTGCATCAATTGGGTGAAAGAGATGCTGGGGTTGGTAACCAGGGCAATCTTGTATTTCTCCGGTTCCAAGTTGTCGATGATCATGCGCAAAGACAGGGTCTTGCCCAATCCCACGTCGCCGATGATCACCGCCAGGCACTCATTTCCCTCCTCGATGGCGAAGAGGGCCTCGGCCAGCGCGCTTTCCATGGATGCGTGGCAATCCACATACATGGACGGGTCCGGGACATTGTCAAAAGGCGGTTTCTTAAGACCCCAATATTCGTAGTACATGATGTTCCTCCTCTTGGCCGGGCTTTAATGATCAAGCCTGGGAAAATAGCCTTTGCCGTTGGGTTTTATTTTTGTGGACGAAACGACCGTTTCTTCGCTGCGGGTCAAATAGTCGATCACATCGGTGAGCAGAAAACGCCGCAGGCGGCCGAACTTGTAACTCTTTATTTTTTTCTCTTTCACCAATCGAATCAGAAAACTTTTACTGATTTGCAGCATCTGCCCCACCTGACTCACGGTCAGCATCTTCAGCGTTTCGTCGGTCTTCAGCCGGAAATTAAAGACGATTCGCCCGTCTTCGATGACCGGGCGCTCCACGCCGATGCCCCGAAGCACTTTTAAGGGTTCCTGCTCCAAATCTTCCAGTGGAATGAATTTGGAATCCCCCGGCGCCAAATCCAGATTAAGCGCCATACTCTTACCTCCTGCCCGATCTTCCAGTTTGACCTGAAGTCCTTTACCCCAGCCGACTTCGGGATCATTGTTATGCAACCTTCTCTTGACGATACTGATTTTTTCCGCTCCCGGTCTGCCCCGTGATCCCAAGGTATTCTCCTGTACCATCATTATTGTTCCTATCCCCCTATATCGGCACGAATTTATAAAAAATAAACGTAAAGGTTTAATTAATTTTTCCTGCCTTCCGGGACACTAAAGCCTTCTTGATCATAATTTGCAAGATCAATACCAGCCCCTCGTCTCCGGAAAATATTTTTAATTGTTTTATTTCAATAGGTTAAAGGAAAGGAAGGAGAGAGACCGGCCCTGGAGAGCCGTTGCCCGACAAAATTTGGCCGCCAGGAAAAAAATTGGTATCTGATTGTTATTCTAAGGTGAGGATAAAGGGGATGACGTGCAGCGTTTGGCTCCGCGGATTGGTCCTACCCAGCGACCAGCTCCGACAGCGAACCTTTCCCTGGAGAATTTTTTCTATCTCCAGGGCCACTCCATTTAAATTAAGCACCGGATGGCGGGAAAATACCTGAGGGAGTCCATAGGTCAGATTGCAGGCCAGACACTTGCCGGGACGTTCTTGGAGTTCCAATTCGAACTCCAGGGAATTGCTCCCGGGGTCATGGCGCTTAAAGACCAGACGAATGTCGTAAGCCCCTTCTTCCAGCCCCCCGTAGAGGGCTTGAAAAAACTGATCGGCTCGTTGGAGGGGCAGCAGTTGCTGCATCACCTCCGCCGTGAACAAAGTCTGATAATCCATATTAATCATAATCCCTTCGCCTATTGCGTCCGATTGCTGGAATAAATTAGAGCAAGACCCATTCCTTTGTCAAGCCTTAAGAAAAGCATTCAGGGATTCGCGTGTTGCAGGCTGTAACTCAAACCCAGGTCACCGTCCACTTCTTCATTTTCCGGGTCAATCAATTTCAGGGCTTCCAGAATATCCCTGGCCGGCTGAAATTGGCCGCGATGCAATCGGTCTTTCCCTTCCATTTCCAAGTAAACCTTTTTTTGGATCAACGCCTTGGCCTGGAGACCATCCACAAAATCACGGATTCGCGTTTGGAGGCCGGAATCCCAGTTCACCGTTTCCAAGCGTTTGCACCACTCTTCGTAGAACCGAAAGATAGTTTGGGAAGGAGGCTCATCCCATAAAACCTTCAAGGTTTCAGCCCCGGAAATAACGGCGAGCCATTGCTCCCGTTGAATTTTATCCTTCAGAATCTGATCCACCGAGGGGGTAAGTAAAGAGGCATAGGTCCGTTGGGAGGCGTCGTGTTTATTCCATTTTTCCAACAGTCGCGCTTTTCTTCTATTCAACACCGGATCCTGGGGGTCTTCAATTTTCAGTAAACCGTCAATCGCCTTAATGGCCTCGCCGAAAGACTTATTTAAGCTGAGGGCCTGAATCAACTTGCGAGTAATTTTTTGATTCCGAGGAAACCTCTTTTGCAGCGTATCCAAAAAGATCTGGGCATTTTCGTATTCTTCGTTGGAAAGCAGGTAATCGGCCAGGGTCAGGGCCGCGAGAATTACCTCATCATCCTCTCCCTTTTCGATGATCTCCCGAAGGATGGCCAAGGCCGGCTCCCACTGTTTCTCCGCCGTCAACTGTTGGGCCAGTTCCAGCAATCCCCTTTCCCGGGACCTGGCAAATTCCCAAAGGTTTTCTTCGACCTTGGAAATCCCCTCTCCCCCTTCTTTCCGAAACTGAAGACGCCACAGCCAAAAACGTGCTTCGATCGAGTCGGGATCCTGGGCCAACGCCTTCCATAAGTGTTCAATGGCCTGAACCGGTTTTCCCTGATGCCTATTAATCCGGGCCAGCCCGAGGTGTGCTTCGTCCAAAAGAACTTTTTTTTCAGTGATCAACCCTTGATAAAAACCTTCCGCTTCCGTCCACTGTTGATTTTCGATCAGGGCTCGCCCCAGGCTGCGAAGAATTTGCAGATCCTCGGGTTTTTTTGACTGGGCCGCTTTCAGCGCGGCTATGGCCAATCCTGCCTGCTTTTTTTTCAAATAGTAATCAGCCCGGTCTTGAAGAATGAGCCCCTGCTCTGCCGGAAAGGACTGCTCCAGGTGTCGACTAAGAACCTCAAACTCCTCGTTACGTTCCAAGGCCGCCAGCCATCGGCCTTGCACCCGGTTCAGGGTCAACGAGCCCGGATTCTTGAACAACAAAGGCCGAATCAGGTTTTGGGCCTGAGAATAATTGCCGCCGTCAATGAAAGCCAGCGCCTTTTGAATGACGATTTCCTGATCATCGGGTTTCAGGGTCAGGGCCCAATCCAAATAATTGGCCCCTTTAAAGGGTCGTCCCAACAGGCGGAAGATTTCTCCGAGACGGATCAAGATGTTGCCCACATCTTCCCCCAGCAACAATACTTTTTGGAAGGCCTGTTGGGCCTCCCGAACATTTCCCCATTCGAGGGCGTTATATCCCAACAAGGTCCAGATGCCGGCGTGATTGGGCTGATCCTGAATCAATCTTTCCAACTGAGCGTTTGCCTGGCGAAACTCCTTTAGACGATAAAGCGCCGTAGCCCATCGATAACGGACCTCCCAAAGGCCGGGATCTTCTCGGAGCAGCCCTTCATAAATTTCAAAAGCCTCCTGGAAGTTCTGCATTTCGATCAACAAAGAAGCCAGTTCCAATTTGATCTCCGGATTTTCCCGGTTTTTCAGCAGGCGTTGATAATAAGGAACGGCCTTTTCTTTTTGACCGGAAAGATTGTAGGCCCGGGCCAGACCCAATTGGGCGTAAACATATTCCGGCTCAATGGCCAGGGCGGCCTCATAGGCCGCTACGGCCTGTTTGTAGTTTTTTGTCTGCAGATAGAGGTAGCCCAATCTTTCCTGAATGTGAACGTTTTCGGGAAACTGTCGGCCTAAGACCTGAAACTCCGCGAGGGCCTCGGGATACTTGCCGGAGGCAAAAAAGGCTTCGGCGATCTCCCGCTGGATGTCGGTGTCCCCGGGGGACAGTTTCCTGATCTGTCGAAAGATATCCAGCGCCTGGTTGATTTGGCCCTGATTTAAAAGAATCCGGGCCTTTTCCAGCAGGGCCGCCGTGTTTTCCGGCTTTTTGGTTAAATAGGTTTCCAGGTAGGGTAACGATTGATCATAATTCTTGCCGGCCGCCAGAACCCGGGCCAATAACAATTGGACTTCCAGATCGTTCGGGTCGGAGCGATTGATCTCCTGTAGATAGGGGAGCGCCTCCTTATTTCGCTGGGCCGCCACCAGGGCCTGAGCTAATTTCTTTTTTAGACCTGGTTGTTTGGGAAACGACTTGACCAGACCCTCCAAAATCGAAATCGCTTCATCGAACCGGCGGGTAACCCGCAACCCCTCCGCCAGGTTTATCCGGGCCTCCAGGTGCTGCGGATCCCGGATCAGGACCTGACGCCACTCCAATAGGGCCTTTTCCATCTCCCCGATCTGGGAAAAGGCGCCGGCCAGCGACAACCGGACGGTCAGGTTTTCCGGATCCTTCAACAGGACCCGCTGGTACCATTCCGCCGCCCGGCGGTATTCCTTGCGCAACAGGAAAAGATCGCCCAGTTCCTGTTGTTCCTTGAGTTGTTGGGGTTGGTGTTCGACAAAGAGTTCCAGTTCCCTGGATGCTTCTTCGTAGCGTTGCAGCGTCTCGAGCAGTCGCACCAACTCCAACCGAGCCTCGTCCAAATTCGGCTTAAGCGCTAAGGCCTGTTTATAGGCGGCAACGGCCTGGCCGTACTCCTTCTGAAATACAAATTTTCGACCTCGTTCCCAGTGCTGCTTCCAGAATGGCACGGAATAGGATCCATCCCCCGGGACCTGTTTGACCTTGGTTTCAATGGGCGGGACTTCTCGGAGGCCGGGGGCCTTTGGTGCGGGGCCCTGGGCGGACATGCTCCCTGGGGACTGGAGGAGTAGCGCCCCGCCAAAGGCCAACCCCACCAAGCAGGGCCGGCAGCGGTTCCAAAGCTTCTGAAAACGAAGGCGGAGGCAGTCCGATCGTCGCCCGGCTTTCTCTGAATTCCAAGGCCGAAAGAAGTCCAGACCGTGCGTTTGCGGGTTAGATGGGGGCATTTCGACTGATCTTATTATACAAGCTGGACAGGCTGATCCCCAGCATTCGAGCGGTCAACTTCTTGTCGCCCTTGGTTTTTATCAGGGTCTTTTCGATAACCAACTGTTCCACTTCTTCTAACGAAGACCCGATGGGAATAATAACCTGTTCCACCGCCTCGGGCAGGCTGGAAATAATCCGGGGGGGCAGATCGGAGGGCTCAATGGTCGCGGTCTGGCACAGCGATACCGCCCGTTCGATGACATTCTCCAATTCCCGCACGTTGCCCGGCCAATGATAGCCGGTCAACACCCGATGCACGTCAAGAGAAAACCCCTGGATCTTTTTATTATTCAGCTCTCCGTACTTATTCAAGAAATAATTCGCTAAAAGCGGGATATCCTCTCGGCGCTCCCGGAGCGGAGGGATTTCGATGGAAATTACATTCAATCGATAAAAAAGATCGCTCCGAAATCGGCCGGCTTTAACCTCTTCTTCCAAATTCCGATTGGTGGCGGCCAGGATACGCACGTCGACTCGAATCGATTGACTACTGCCCACTCTTTCCAGTGACCCGTCCTGGAGCACCCGCAACATTTTCACCTGCATCCCCGGGCTCATTTCCCCGATCTCATCCAAAAAAATGGTCCCCCTATCCGCCGACTCAAAACGGCCCAAGCGTTGATGAAAGGCCCCGGTGAAAGCGCCTTTCTCATGGCCGAACAATTCGGACTCCAACAAACTCTCATTGAGCGCCCCGCAATTGACTTTGACCAAGGGCTGGTCTTCTCGGGTGCTGGCGAAATGAAGGGCTTCAGCGATGATTTCTTTCCCCGTCCCGCTCTCTCCGGTAAGCAAGACGGTACTTCGGGTCGGGGCGATCTTGGCCACCAGGTCCATGATTTGGACAAAAGCCGGACTTTTGCCGATAATGCTGGAGAAGGAGGCCTTTTCTTTCAGGGCCTGACGCAATCGCCGGTTTTCCACCACCAGGGCCTGGGCCTCCAGTGCCCGGGCAATCGCTTTTTTGATGTCTCCCATCCGAAACGGTTTGGTGATAAAATCAAAAACGCCGCCTTTGATGGCACTGACCGCCAGGTCCACCGTGGCATGGGCGGAAATCATCAGCCCGACGACTTCCGGCCGAATGGCTTTCAGCGCCTGAAAAAATTCCAGCCCATTCATTCCGGGCATCTTCCAATCGATGATCGCCAAATCCACCGCTTCGCCCCGAACTTTTTCCAAAGCCTCCTTACCGCTGTGGGTTTCCAGGAGGTCATGGCCTTCCTTGCTCAACATCAACTGCAGGGCTTGACAGGTGTTCAGATCATCATCCACTACCAGGATGCTGGCCATCGTCTATCCCAACCGGGACTGATGGGGTAAGGAAAAAACAAAGCGGGCGCCCTCACCCTCCCGTCCCTGCTCCTCGATCAGCCCGCCATGGGCCTTGGCTATCAATTGAGCGATATACAATCCCAATCCGGAATGGGCCGAAGCGCTGTCCCCTTTGCCGCGCTGGAAGTTGTATTTCTGGAAAAGCTGCGGCCTCTGCTCCGGGGAAACCCCGGGGCCATTGTCTCCGACCTCTACATAGACCCCTTCGGGCCCGGGTGCTTTCAACCGGCCGGTTTTGACGCGGACCCAGCCGCCCCGCGGGGCCCAATGGAGGGCATTGATCAGGAGGTTGTAGATAAGCCGCTCCAGATAAAACTCGTCGGCCGGAATATCAGGAAGGGACGGGTCATATTCCTCCAGCCAATGAATCCCCTTGCTTTCGGCCATGATTTGACATTGGGAACGGACGAAGGCGGTGATGGAATTCAGGGAGACCTCTTCCTTATTCAGGGTAAAGGGGCCTTTTTCGATTTGGGAAATGGACAGGACATTTTGCAGATGGGCCAGCAGTTCTTCAATACTTTCCCGCATCCCTAGAAGCCGAGGTTTGATATCGCCGGTCAGTTCTTCCTCCAAGAGGAGGTCCGTCATTAGCCGGACGCCGGCAATAGGGGCTTTCACATCGTGGACCATCATGGACAAAAAATCCACGTTGCCCAAAATCTTTTCTTTTTCTTCTTCCAGAACCCGGTCCCGTTCTTTCAGGGTTTCAACCATCTGGTTAAAGGACTTGGCCAGATTTCCCAACTCGTCACGGCTGGTCATGGGTATTTCCCCGGTTAAGGTCCCGGTACTGATTCGTTCTGTCCCTTGGGAGAGATAGTTTATCTGTTTCCTCAGGCCGTGGGTCAGGAGAAAGGTCAGCAGGACTCCGAATCCGGCCGCCGCGGCCCCGATCAGCAGGATATTGCGCGTCAGAGAACCGGCAGTCTGGTTGAATTCACTGCGGGAGAGACCGATCGCCAAGAGGCCCAAAAGGTTCCCGCCCTCGTCCCGCAGGGGAATGGATTTCAGGGTATATAATTTGTCTTCTACGTCCACCGGTAGCGTTTGACCCTTGAGGGCCTTGATATCCTGCAGGAGTTCCTCTGAAAATTCCAGTTCTTCCGACTCCTCACCTTTTTGAGAAAAGGTGCTGGCGATGACGTTTCCCTCCTTGATAATGGCCATGAAGGCATCGGTATCTTTGGCCAGTTCCCTGACAAAGTCGCTGTTGAGCAGGATCCCGGCGTAGACCTGCCCGATACCGGTTTCTTCAATATAGATGGGGGCGCTTCCGGTCAAAAAAATCCCCCCTTCCCAGCGGCTCAATCGAACCCGATAATCCCCCAGGATCGCTTTGCGAATCAGGGGTATTTCCTGCCGGCTCAGACGGGTGAAGCGATCCGATTGAAACTGCACCAATACGCCCCGCTGATGGCTCACGATGTACAGTATATCCAAAGCGGAATCCTTAAAAACCGGGTAAACCAACCGTTTGATGCCCGTGACTTCGGCCTGGTCCACCAGAAAACCCATTTGGCCCAGATGGGCGATGGCCCGGATCAGCAGCCGAATCTGGTCCTTCTCTTTTTCCAACCGAAAAAAAACGCTTTGGGCCAGGCTGTCCAATTTTTTCTGGTGCCGCCGTTGAACCTGCTGGGAAATAATGGATTGGGCGGTAATCAGGACCGCTGACAGGGCCAGGCACAGGGAGACCAAATAAATCAGAATCAGCTTATGGCCGACTTTCAAACGCATGGCTTTTTACCGGGCGATTCCATTGCCTGTAACTTTCGCATCGACCGGACGAAGGTACAGGGGACTGACTTCTCCGGCGCTTCCACCTTCCCCCTGGCGGAACTTTTTTTGCGCCATCACGGCCAGAGTAAATCCGGACAGGGGATGACCCCAGCACTCCGAAACCAGGGCCCGAGGACCTAAATGGTCTCTAAATACTTCCTGGTAGCGTCGAACCCCGTTGCCTAAAAAAACGGTCGGCTCCTCGATCTGCTGCACCAACGCCTGGGGACTAGCATGCCCCGGTTCCCGGACCGGCAGGAGCGATCCCGCGGGGTTGTACCGATACAAGGCAAAATAAACCTCCTGGCGGCGGGCATCGAGGACTGGACAGATCAGATAAGGCGTTGGGGTCACGGAAAAAGCCAGGACCTCCAACGTCGAAACTCCGACCACCGGTTTTCGGGTTACCCAAGCCAATCCTTTGATGGTCGCCAGCCCGATCCGGACCCCGGTGAAACTTCCCGGCCCGCTGGAAACGGCCCAGAGATCGATCTGTTCCAAACCCCACCCGGTTTCCAACAGGAGAAAACAAATGCTTCTCCAAAGGTTTTGAGAATGGGTTTTTTCGACTCGAAGCTGGACCTGGGCCAGGAGCGTATCCTCTTCCACCAGGGCAATCGCCCCGATTTCGGTGGCGGTATCGAGGGCCAGCACTTTCATTTAGTAAACAGCCGGATCAAGTCGTTATAAAACACGAAGACCATGAGCAGGATCAAGACGAACATCCCCACCTGCTGGGCGACCTCCCTGGATTTCAGGCTCAATGGCCGGCGGAGGATGGATTCCACCAGAAAGAAAAAAATGTGCCCGCCATCCAATATGGGAATAGGCAGCAGGTTTAAAATCCCCAAATTGATGCTCAGTAACGCCGTAAAAAAGATCAGATTGACCCAGCCTTCCTGAGCCTGTTGACCGGCTAACTGGGCAATGAAAATAGGACCGCCCAAGGTTTCCAAAGGCAATCGCCGCTGAATCAGCATGACCAGGCTGGTAACGGTCATCTTGGAGATATTCCAGGTTTGGATCCCTCCATCCCGGAGGGCCTCGAAAAGGCTCAGGTTCCGTTTAATCAATTTGCCGGCCGGGGTTATGCCGATGACCGCTTCCTGGACCTCTTCGCCAAAGATATTTTTTACCGGGCTTTTAATAGGGGTCACGGTGACTTCAAACCGCTGATTCCCCCGTTCATAAACCACCCGGAGAGGTTGTTGCGGGTGTTTCCGAATCGTTTCCGGCAATTCTTTCCAGCCGCTGATCGGCTTTCCGGCGATTTGAACAATCTTATCCCCGGGTCGCAATCCGGCCTGCTCGGCGGGATACCCCTTTTTCACCTCACCGATTTCATTGGTCAAGGACATCTGACCCATGGCCAGAAAAACAAGAAAAAACACCATAAAAGCGAAAAGGAAATTAAACAGGGGACCGCAGAATACAATAACGATTCGCTGCCAGATCGGTTTTTGGGCAAAAGAACGCTCCCCTTCTTCCGCTGAAACCTCCTCATCGGTCCCTTCTCCGACCATCTTGACGAAACCGCCGAGGGGAAAGGCGGATAGACAATAATCGGTTTCGCCCCATTTGAACCCCACCAGACGTGGGCCCAGGCCGAAGGAAAAACGAATCACTTTGACTCCAAATCCTTTAGCAGCCAGAAAGTGCCCCAGCTCATGAAAAAATATGAGAAGCCCCAGAACGATAACGAAAGGGATGACCTTCCAGAGGAAAGCCTGCCCCCATCCCGGTAACGAAGCGGCGTTGGCCAGGAAGGATGCAGGCCAACTGAAACAGATAAAAAAGGATTCCATAAATCCACTCTCGATTCTATGAATTTTTAAAATTCATGTTTGAGATGAAGGCGGCCGTTTCCCGTCGGGTACGAAGATCGATCGCCAAGATCTCTTCCAGCCCTTCCGGGCTGATTATAACATGCCGGTCCAACATTCTACGAATAACTTCCGGGATCCCACCATAATCCAGTTCCCCCCGCAGGAATGACTCCACCGCCACCTCGTTGGCGGCATTCAAGACAATCGGCAGGCTTTGACCGGTTCTGGCCGCCCTGAGGGCCAGGCCCAGGCAGGGAAATTTATCCGGGTCCGGGTCCAAAAAAGTCAATCCGGCCAGTTGCGTCAGATCGACTGATCCCTGGTTCAGCGGCAATCGATCGGGATAGGCTAAGGCATAGGCGATCGGCACCCGCATGTCCGGAAGTCCCATCTGGGCCAGAATCGACCCATCTCGATACTCTACCAGCGAGTGAATGATGCTCTGGGGATGGATGGTAATGGCCACCTGTTCCAAAGGAATTCCAAATAACCATTGGGCCTCCATGACTTCCAGCCCCTTGTTCATCAGGGTGGCCGAATCGATCGTAATCTTAGGTCCCATCTTCCAATTGGGGTGCCGCAAGGCCTCTTCTCGGGTGATCCGATCCATTTGCCCCGGCGGACGGTCACGAAAGGGACCGCCGGAAGCCGTCAAAATAATCCGTTTGACGGAATCCCGCCGCTGTCCCTGGAGGACTTGAAAAATCGCGCTGTGCTCACTGTCCACCGGCAAAATCGGGACCCCTCGTCGGCGGGCTTCTTCCATGACCAGGGGACCGGCCATGACCAGGGTTTCCTTGTTGGCCAGGGCCACCGCCTTCCCGGCCCGAATCGCCGCCAGAGTGGGCCGCAGTCCCACGGCTCCAACCAGGGCCGACACGACCAATTCGGCCTCCTCCATGGAGGCGATTTGATCATGGCCTTCCACTCCCCAAAAAATCCGTTCCGGGGTGTATTCGAGGACCCCGGCGGTTCTGAAGGGCAACGGCCTCCTCCTCGGTGGCCACCGAAACCCAGCGGGGCCTGAAGATTTCGATTTGTTTCCAGAAGCAAGGAGATATTTCTCCCGGCTACGAATCCGCAAACGGAGAACCTGTCAGGAAATTGTCGGACCAATTCCAGTGTCTGGGTCCCGATGGAACCGGTACTGCCTAATAGGGCGATGCTCTTGGGGACGCTCACGGAATCCTCATCCGTGTCCGATTTGGAGATAAAAATAGACCACGGGAGCCGGCAGCAGCAGGCTGTCCACCCGGTCCAGAAATCCACCGTGACCCGGAAATAGCATTCCCGAATCCTTGACTCCGGAAGCCCTTTTCAGCATGGATTCCAACAAATCGCCGAACTGGCTGAGTATCCCTACGGCCAGGCCCAGCAGCAGCAACTCCCCCGCGGGAAAAGTCCTGAAAAGTGTCTGCTGGAAAATCCAGGCAACCAAAGCATTGGCAGCCAATCCGCCGATCGATCCTTCCCTGGTTTTTTTTGGACTGACAGCCGGGGCCAATTTATTCCGGCCAAAGGTCCGACCCGTGTAATAGGCAGCCGTATCCCCGGCATAATTCACCGCCAGTAAGAAGAAGATCCAGTGGATCCCCTGAGGGCCGCCTCTGAGGAGAATAAGAAAAGGGAGAAAGAGGGGCAGATAACAAAGGGCGAAAAGCTGTTTTCCCAAACGATCAAAAAACAGACCTTTTTCCTGAAAAGTCAGGACGAGGTACATAACCAGGACCATAAAATTGAAAATAAATGCCCCGAAAAGGCCCTGCAGTCCGTTGAAATAAACGCCCAGGATAGCCATGGTCCCCAGGACCCCGTGCAGGCCGACTTCCACGACCTTCCGCTCCCCACCCGTCAAGAATAAGTATTCGAAGGTGCCCACCAGCAAACCCACCCAAACCAGGAGGGCGAAAAGCACCGGCCCCCCCCAGACGATATAGGCGAAGAGGGAAGGTATGATAGCGGCAGCGGTCAGAAAACGCTGGAAGTGGGACGAAAGGGGAGCGCCCAAAACCGTTCCTTCAGGACCGTTTGGCGGAGAGGTTATTTTGCCGTTGAATTTGTTCCCCGGTCAACCCGAATCTTCTTTCCCGGTTTTGATATTCGGTGATGGCGGCTACCAGGTCTTTCTTGCGGAAATCGGGCCAAAGGGTTTTGGTAACGTAAATTTCGGCATAGGCCAGTTGATAGATCAGAAAATCGCTGAGACGGTATTCGCCGCTCGTCCGGATCAGCAGGTCCGGATCGGGCAAACCTTCGGTGTAGAGGTACTTTTCAAAAAGCTCCTCATCAATTCCCTCGGGGTCCACCTTTCCTTGGCGGACATCCTGGACCAGATTCCGAACCGCCCGGATGATTTCTGAACGCCCGCTATAACTTAAGGCCAGATTCAAGACCAGGCCCTTACAACCCTCGGTTTGCTCCTGCGCCCGGGCCAGGAGTTGGCGTACCTTGTCCGGGAGCTGGCTCAGATTCCCGATGGCCCTCAAGGAAATGTCATTTTGTTTCAGCTTTTTGATTTCGGATCGCAGGTATTGTGAGAGGAGTCCCATGAGAGCCTGGACTTCCCACTTGGGACGCTGCCAGTTTTCCCGGGAAAAAGCGTACAAGGTCAGTACCGGAATGCCTAATTCCCGACAGGTCTCGACGGTTTGGCGAACGGCCTCCACCCCGGCCTGGTGACCGGCTATCCTGGGAAGAGAACGTTGTTGGGCCCAGCGTCCATTGCCGTCCATGATGACGGCAATGTGTCTGGGCAATTTTTCCGGATCGATCTTTGGCAAGGAAGGCACACTCCACTCGGAAAGAAATCAAAATTGCATGATCTCTTTTTCTTTCTCTTCCCCGATTTTGTCGACCCGTTCAATGGTTTCTTTGGTGATCTTTTGCACCTCATCCTGCGCTTTAAAAAGATCGTCTTCAGAAATGGCCTTGTCCTTCTTCGATGATTTTAGAGCCTCGTTGGCCTCCCGCCGAATATTGCGTGAGGCCACCCGGGCTTCTTCGGCCATCTTTTTAGTGATCTTGACCAAGTCCCGCCGGCGTTCTTCAGTCAGGCTGGGAATATTGATCCGGATGATCTTCCCGTCATTGATCGGGGTCAATCCCAATTCCGATTTGAGAATCGCTTTTTCAATATCCCCGATGGCCTTGAGGTCCCAAGGCTGGATGGTAATTTGGCGGCTGTCCGGCACCGCCACGGAGGCCACCTGATTGAGCGGAACCGGACTCCCGTAGTAGGTTACCCGAATCCCATCCAAGATAGCCGGAGTGGCCCGGCCGGTTCGAACCCGGCTTAAGTCCTTTTTCAGGGCCTCCAGGGCTTTTTCCATTTTATCCCTGGTCTCTTGGTATATTTTCTCGATCATCCCTCACCCCTTGATGATGGTCCCGACTTTAGCGCCGGTGATGATTTTTTTTAAATTCCCCTTGATCATTCCATTGAACACGATGATCGGGATCCGATTTTCCCGGGCCAGGGAAACGGCCGTGGCGTCCATCACCTCCAGGCGGCCCTGGAGATAGCGGTCATAATCCATTTCCTGGAACAGCTTGGCCCGGGGGTTGATCCGGGGATCGTCGTCATAGACCCCGTCTACCTGCGTGGCCTTCAGAATGACCTGCGCCCCCAATTCAGCCGCCCGCAAGGCCGCTGCCGTGTCGGTCGTAAAATAGGGATTGCCCGTACCGGCGGCCAACAACAAAACCTTCCCTTGATCAAGTTCCGACCGTCCGACCTGAGGGTAGTAGGTCTCCGCCAGGGCCGGTATGGGCAGGGACGACAGGACGACCGCCGGCACCTTAAAGGTCAGCAAGGTTTCCCGGATGGCCACGGCGTTAAACAGGGTGGCCAACATGCCCAGGTAATCGGCCTGGATCCGGTCCATGCCCCGGGCGCTGGCCGCCACCCCCCGAAAGATATTTCCCCCGCCGACCACGATACCTAACCGGGTCCCCAGGGCCGTCACTTCCTTGATCTCTTGGGCGATTTTGTTCACTACCCGGACATCAAGCCCATAGCCCCGATCACCGGCTAAGGCTTCCCCGCTCATCTTCAAAAGCACTCGAGTAAATTTTTTCCGGGTCCCGGCCATGAGCGCTCCTTAGGCCTCATCCCCCAAAACGAATCGGGCGAAGCGCCGGATGGTAATACTTTCGCCGGTCTGGGCAATCGTGTCATTGAGATAATCCGTAATGGTGATATCCGGATTCTTGACATAGGCCTGCTCCAGCAGACAAGAATCTTTGAAAAATTTGTCTAACTTGCCTTCCACGATCTTTTCAATCACCTTGTCCGGTTTCCCGGTCTCTTTGGCCTGGGCCCGGATAGATTTCCTTTTCCTTTTCAACCACGGAAGACGGCATTTCCTCCCGGCGGACACAGACCGGATTGGCAGCGGCGATATGCATGGCGATATTATGCACGAATTCACCGAATTGATCGGTGCGGCCCACAAAATCGGTTTCGCAATTCACCTCCACCATGACTCCCATCTTGCCTCCGGCATGAATGTAGGAGCCGATTTGGCCCTGGGAGGTGGCTCGGCCGGCCCGTTTCTGCGCGGTGGCCAACCCTTTTTTACGCAGATGATCGATCGCTTTGTCCATATCGCCATCGGCCTCCTTCAAGGCCTCCTTGCAATCCATGATCCCGGCTTGGGTCTTATCCCGCAGGGTTTTTACTAATTCGGGTGTAATGTTCAACTTTCCGTACCTCCCTGTTTCGTAGTCTCTTCCAGCCGACGGATGATAATCACTTCAGGACCGCCGGCTTCCTTGCGCATTTCGGGTTCCGGGACATTCGTCTCGGTTTCCGGCAGCTCTTCTTTCTCCAAACCCTCCTTGTCGACCTGGGCTTGCAGGTTTTCTTCCATTCGTTTCTTGCCTTCCAAACAGGCATCGGCCATCTTGGCGGTAACCAGGCGAATGGCCCGAATGGCATCGTCATTCCCCGGAATAATATAATCGATTTCATCGGGATCGCAATTGGTATCCACAATGGCCACCAGCGGGATGTTTAATTTTCGAGCCTCGAGCACCGCGATCCGTTCTTTGTGAGGATCGATGACGAACATGGCCTTTGGCAGAACCTGCATCTCTTTGATGCCCCCCAAGTTGCGTTCCAGTTTTTCCCGTTCCCGATCCAGGCTCAAGGCTTCCTTTTTGGTAAATTTGTTGACGCTGCCGTCGGCAATGATCCCTTCCAGGTATTTCAAGCGTTCAATCCCCGTACGGATGGTTACAAAATTGGTTAGAGTACCCCCCAACCAGCGGTGGTTAACATAAAACATCCCGCAGCGTTCCGTCTCCTCTTTGATTGATTCCTGGGCCTGTTTCTTGGTCCCCACGAAAATGACCGCCCCACCCTGGGCCACAGAGTCGGCGACGAACTCATAGGCGGTCTTAAAAAGGTTGACCGTTTTTTGGAGATCGATAATATAGATCCCATTCCGGGCACCGTAAATATAGGGTTTCATTTTGGGATTCCAGCGTTTGGTCTGATGACCAAAGTGGACCCCGGCTTCCAACAACTGCTTCATGGACAGATACGACATCGATTCCTCCTTTAGGGTTTTTCCACCGCTTTTCCCGGTTGGCCCCCTGCTTTAAGCACCCTCGGGGCGGGAAGAAGCGTGAGAAATATAATGAATTTTATATTTTACGTCATTGTCAGGTATTTGGCAAGTTTATTTTTTTGACGCTCGCCCTTTTGGGTGGGTACCCCCTCTACACGGGTAGGGTTCCGCCGGGTTTCCGCGAAAGGGCTTTCCAAATATGTTCCGGACTCCGAATTCTGCTCTAAGTTACTAATTTTACAATCAGCGTTAAAGCCCTGGGCCATTGAACCCGATAGATTCTCTATGGAAATCCAGAGACAAGGAGACCGACATGGGAACAGATAATCTCATTTTTATGGAAGTCCTCGAATGGTTCGACCAGACCGGAATGGAAATTGTCCATCGCCTTCCCGAAAAAGGCTCCGGAGAGATCAAATGGGGGGCACAGTTGATTGTCCGGGAAAGTCAGGCCGCGGTCTTTTTTTATCAAGGGAAGGCGCACGACGCCTTTGGTCCCGGCCGTCACCGGTTGACCACGGCCAATATCCCCATTCTGACCAAGATAGCGAGCCTCCCCTGGGGGCTGACCAGTCCCCTGAGGGCCGAGGTCTACTTTGTCAATACCCGGACCTTCCCCAACTTAAAATGGGGGACCAGGGACCCGGTGGCCTTTAAAGATGACCAACTGGGAATGATCCGCTTGCGGGCCTTTGGAATTTTCAATATTCAGGTGATTCAACCCGTACTACTGGTCAACTCGCTGGTAGGCACCCAGGGCATTTATACCACCGTGGATATCGAGGAGTATTTGAGCCGGGTTATTGTATCCCGGTTTAATGATTATCTGGGAGAAAAACTGGATACCTTATTCAATCTGCCCGGCCAGTACGATAGCCTGGCCGAAGGTTTGAAAGCGCGATTGCAGGAAGATTTAAAACATTTCGGGCTTTGGCTCTCCGGCTTGTACATTAATTCCATTACTCCGCCGCCCGAAGTTCAAAAAGCCATCGACGATAAAAGCCGCCTGGGTGTCTTTGAAGACCTTAATCAGTTGCTAAAGATGAAGGCGGCCATGGCCCTGGAAACGGCCGCCCAAAATCCCGGGCCGGCCGGTTCGGGGATGGGAATGGGCCTCGGTTTTATGATGCCGGCCCTCTGGTTGGATTATCTGAAAAAAAACGATCCCCAGACGGGTCCGTTTTCCCCGGAGTGCCCGGAATGTCACCAACCCTGCGGCCCGGAGGCCCGCTTCTGTCCGGCTTGCGGCCATCAACTGCTGGTCCTTCAACAGTGTCCGCACTGCTTTAAGAACCTGACTCCCCAGGCCCGCTTTTGTTCCCGTTGCGGCCAACCGGTCGATACCCCCCCGGTACCGTTGAAATGTCCCCATTGCCAGGCCGAAAATCTTTCGGGATCCGTTCACTGTAATCAGTGCGGGGAAAAAATATAAGGACGCATGAAAATTGATTATTCCTGTCCCCAGTGCGGCGCGCCGATCGTTTTAAGTGAAACCGATCGGATCTTGACCTGCCCTTACTGCCGGGTCAGTCATTACCTGGTTCCCGAAGACTTTTTTCGCTATTACCTCCCCCCGGATCCCGGGTTGGCGGACCCGGGCAGGATTCTCTTCGTGCCGTATGGCCGCTTTCGCGGGATGTTCTTCCATCTTCTCCGGCCGGCTGTTGAATCCAGAGTAATCGATCATACCTTTCTCGCCCTTAACGGATGCTTTCTTTCCCAGCTCACTCGGGTTGCGCCCCCAAACACTGCACCTGCGCCCGGCCCTCTTCAATCGCGGCGAAAATTGCCTGACTGCCGATCAGGAACTTTTCGATTTCCATCGTTTTCCGGCACGAAGGGGATCCGCTGCCATAACCCTTTCCCGGACATCCGCCCTGGAAGAGCAGGCTTATATCGGCGAGGTGAAAAGCGTAATCTACGCCCCTTTTTACCGGCAGTCCTCCACCTGGTTCGATGGGATCTCACATCAAGCGATTCAAACGGCGGAGCATGGACCCCACTCTCCGCAGCCTCCAAGCGATGCACCCTATTCCTGGAAGGTCTCTTTCCTCCCGGTTTTATGCCCTGATTGCGGATGGGATCTGGAGGCGGAAAATGAAAGCTGTATCTTATTCTGCCCTCAATGCGATTCGGGCTGGGAACCCGACAGGAAAGGCTTCAAGAAAATCGGTTACGAGGTCATCAAGGCGCCGGGTATTCCCGAAGGTTTTTTCCATTTACCCTTCTGGAGGTTCAGCCCTTTACCCGGAACGAAGGCTTATAAGATCCTGGAAGCGGGAGGCCCTGTTCCCGATTTTTGGCTTCCGGCTTTCAAAATAGCCCCCCGGCTCTTTCTGCTCTTAGGAAAAAGAATGACCCAGGCCCAAACCGCGGGCCTGCCCGTTGAAGGACCCCGGTTGCCGACTTCCTTCCACCCGGTCACCCTCCCGGCCGAGGAAGCCCGGGAAGGGATCTTCCTGGTCTGGTCCTCCTTAACCCGGGTTTCTGAAGGCCTGGCCGATCTGAACTCGGACTCCCTGACGAAAGAGTGCCGGACGGACCTGATCTTCATTCCTTTTTTGTGGACCTCGCTGGAATTGGTCCAACCCCAGGTGAAACTCGGCGTCTCCCGCAGCGCGTTAGATTTGGCGAAATATATCTAGCCAAAAATATTTTTCAATCTGACATCCAATTAGGACTCTAGCAATTGCAAATCAACGTTGATCGCTCCAAGTGCCGTATTTTTCGCGGAGCATACGGTGCAGGATTTTCCCGGTTCCGGTCCGGGGCATCTCATCATCCTTGATGAAATCAATGGTTTTCGGCTTCTTGTAGCCGGCAATCTTCCCGCTGCAAAAATTCATGATATCTTTCTGCAATTCCGGAGAAGCCTGGTACCCTTCGTTCAGGATGACAATGGCTTTAATGGCCTCACCCCATTTGGCATCGGGGATGCCGATGATGGCCACATCCCTTACCGCCGGATGCTCGCCGACAACATTCTCCACCTCGGAAGGATAGACATTCTCGCCGCCGGTGATGATCATATTGGCCTTGCGGTCCACCAGTACATAATAGCCGTCTTCATCCCGGCGGACCATATCCCCGGCCGAGGACCATTCACCCTCAAAGGCTTCCTTGGTCTTTTCCGGTGCCTGCCAGTATTCGGTGAACAGGTGCGGAGTCCGGTAAAAAAGTTCGCCCACCTGCCCGTCCGGAACGGGCTGCCGGTTTTCATCCAAAATCTTAATCCGGTCGGTCCCGAAGATTTCCCGGCCGATGGAACCCAGTTTCTTGAACTGATCTTCGGGCCTTAGCAACGTCACCAGACCGCCTTCGGTAGACCCGTAGGCCTCCCAGAGTTCGGCATTCTTGAAATACTGCATGATGGCCAGTTTGAGATCTTTTCGGGCCGGGGCGGAAGAAACCAGTAACTGCCGGATGGAAGAGACGTCGTATTTGTTTTTCACCTCCTCCGGCAGGGACAGGATCATGATGTAATGGGTAGGTACCAGCGAAGTGAAGGTGATCTGATACTTGGAAATCGTCTGGAGAAGGTCCTCCGGATCAAAAGAGACCATATTGTAGACAAATACCGGGGCGCTGACCAGGGTGTAGGGAAACGAATAAAAAATGGAATTCACGTGGCACATGGGCATGACCAGCATGACCTTGTCGGTAGGCAGGACCCCCATGTTGACGTTGTTCAAGTAGTACATGGACATGTTGGCTTCGTGGGAACGGACTACGCCCTTCGGTCGTCCGGTGGTACCGGAGGTGTACATGAAAACCCAGGGATCGGCGGCATCCACCAGGTACTCCTGCTCCTCCGGGGAGGCCTGGGCCAGCCAGTCTTCATAGTCCACATAGCCTTCCGGGGTCGGTCCGTCCCCCAGAAAGATATAATTTTCTTTGGGTATCGGTAGTTTGTCTTTGATTTCGTTGACCATCTGGACAAAAGGCTCTTCCACGATGAAGGCCCGGCAGCCGGCGTGGTTGACGATGTATTCGATGTCCGGCGGGGCCAGCCGGAACATGAGCGGTACGGCGATCTGTCCCCCCTTGGCGCAGGCGGCATAGATGTCCATCCATTCCCCCCGGTTGAAGGCCAGGATGGCGAACCGGTCCTTGTAGTTGACGCCCATTTTTCGCAAGGCGTTGGCCATCCGGCAGGAACGTTCGTTCCATTGCTTAAACGTGAATTCCCTGCTCTTGTCCTGCCATCCCAGCTTGTCCGGATAATTAGTGGCGTTCATCTTCAACGCCGTTCCCATATGAATCCATCGGGTCTTCAGCATCTTCTGTCCTCCTGTTTATGTGAAATTCCAAACTGTATGTAATTATTATTCTTTTCAGTCCGCGGCCCCCTCCGCCGCAAACAGGGCCGCCCCCAACGCCCCGGTCAACTGGGGGTGTTCCGGCACCCGGACCGGCCGCTGGAGCAATTCCGCCATCATGGTAACCAGATAAGGATTGTAGGCCACCACCCCGCCGGTCATGACCACCTGGGCGGTCAGCAGGTCCATCTCCATGACCCTTTTGAGCACTGAAAGAAACAGTCCCTTGACAATATCGCTGACCAGCCTTCCCTGGCGGATCTTTTCCAAGACTTCGGTGGCCGAGAAAACCGTACAGAAGCTCCCCAGCTCCACCGGGTCGGTGGATTGAACCGCCAACCGATTCATTTCGGACAGCGGGATATCCAGACGCAGGGCCATTTCCTCCAAAAAGGCCCCGGTGCCGGCAGCGCATTTCCGGTTCATTTTGAAATTGAGACGCCGCCCTTGGGCATCCAATTGAATGACCTTATTGTCCTGCCCGCCGATATCGATCACGGTCATGGCCTGGGGAAAATAATGATAGCACCCTTTGGCATGGCAACTGATCTCCGTTTTGTCCCCCTGGCTGTAGCGCACGTTCTTGCGGCCGTAGCCCGTGGAAATAGTCCGCAGATAATGGGGAACCGCCTTCATTCCGGCCATCTCCAGGGCCTCCCGGAGGATGATCTCGGCCATACCGGCGAAATCGGTCCCGGACCGGCGGACGGCCCAGCCCAGGAGCTTCTTCTCCCCATCAATCAAAACCACCTTGGTGGTGGAGGAGCCTACGTCAACTCCGCAGAAGATCATCTCAACGTCCATCCCTAGTTTCGCATAATCCGGTTCTTCTCGTAGGGGTGGGGTTTACCCCCACCCGCCGCTTGTTATCCTAAACCGGCCGAGGCGGGCGGGTATTAAACCCGCCCCTACAAAAAATCCGGGTAGCCGATTTTTATGGCATATCCCTTGGCGCTCGTCGCTTTCAGCGTCTTTCCTCCAACTGTTCCACAAAAGCCTCGATCTGCGTCTTGGCCTGTTCCTCCGAATAGCAGCGCAAATCATTCAAGTCTCCGTTGATTGTCAGCACCGCCACCCCCAGCCGCTCCGCCAGCCTTTCCGGCATGCCGTAGCGGCTGTTGGAGTTGTTGGGGCAGGTTCGGGCATCATGGAAGATAATCCCGTCGAACTTGAACCGCCGGAAACAGTTTTCGATGTATTCCTCCTTGTAGCCTTCATCCCGGACGATAAACAGTTCGGTATAGGCCCGGGCCATGCTCTCAAAGGGTTCCTCGGGATCGAGTTGATCGAAGATCCAGCTGTTGCAGTAGGTAGAGGCCACCACGCAGGTCCGGAGGGATTCCAGCAGGTCCGACAGGGGACGCAGTTTTCCCCAGATGGGCATGCCTTCCCAGTAGATCCGGTGTTTCTCCCCCTCGATGGCCGCGACTCCGTCCCGGACCCGTTGTTCCAGTTCGGCCAGCAGGACCCGGTAATAATCCACGGCCTCTTGAGTACCCCGAGCCACCACCGCCGGCCCCATATGGATGGTGGCGTCAAAAAAGGTCCAGGGCGAAGGAACGGCCGCCGATGTTTCCAGTACGGCCCGCCAGAGCCGGGAAGTGTCCCGGGAGAGGCGCACCGCCTCCCGGAAACGGTCCAAGTCGAACGGTTCTCCGCTGACTTCTTCCAGGGTGGGGATCAAACCTTTGATCTGTTCGGCGATATCCTGAATTTCATGTCGGGTGATGGCGCCGATATTCCGATAGGAATGGATCCCGACCAGGGGCGCTTGCAGTTCCCGGGCATACCAGGCGAACCAATCCTTCACATCCCGGCACTGGTTGGTGTTGAAAACCAGCACATCCGGCCGGGGAACAGATTCCAATCCATAGGCCTTGGTCAACGGCGTTGTTTTTTTCAGGTAGGCCCCGATGTCACTGGTCAAATAGGAACAGATCTCCGGGGAGTAGCCCATGGCATTGGCCGCCGGAATAAATTCCGTGGCCATCCGGGTGGCGCCCAGCATGGCACCGTGGTTCTCCGGAAAGTAGACCAGGAAGCCCATGCCCCGCAACAGTTCGGCCGGCCCTACACTGGTACACCAGGCCACCTTGGGTTTTCCCGCCTTGGCGGCCCGGTCCAGATCCAGGAAATGATCGGCCATGATCTTTTTCATGATTTTGGCAGCCTGAATGGTTTTCATAAGCTAGTCCTTTTTGCCGCAGACGCACGCAGACCACTACGGACAATTTTTATTCGGCCGGACGGCCGAATAAAAACTTTCCCCGTCTGCGTGGGTCCGCGGCTAATACGAGAATTCTACGCCAGGGCCGCGGCCACGACTTCGGTAATATCCTTGACCTTAATCTTGCCCTTCTTTTCTTTCCTGGCCCGGGCCGCCCCTTGGGTCAGGTTGCTTTTGCAAGAGGGGCAGGCGGAAACGATCATCTCGGCGCCCACCTCCAGTGCCTGCAAGACGCGTTGATAGGCGATATCCTGGCTCAAGGGGTTATCGAAACCCTTCACGCCGCCTCCGCTACCGCAGCACTTGGCCAGCAGTCGGTTGAGCTTGAACTCGGTCAGCTCCACGCCGGGGAGGCTTTTCAGCACGTTACGCGGCTCCTCGAATATATTCATGTGGCGTCCCAGGTCGCAGGGATCATGATAGGCGATTTTCTGGCCGCCGTTGCCCTTCAGAGGAACCTTGCCCTGGTTCAGCAACTCATTGAGGAAGGTCGTGACATGATGAACCTTGATCTCCGCATTACCGCCGTAGGCGGGGTAGAGTTTGGCCAGGGTCCGATAGCAACCCGGGCAACTGGTGACGATTTCCCTGACCCCCAAGTCGGCAAATTTCCGGGTGTTCCCGGCCACGCAGGCTCGAAAATCATCCTCCTGGCCGATCAGATAGCTCAGGTACCCGCAGCAGTCCTCTTCCTGACCCAGGGCGGTATAGGAGATACCGGCCTTGTCCAGAATGGCCATCAGGTTCGGGATCATATTGATGTCCTGATAGGACCCGACGCAGCCGCCGAAGAGCAGGACCTCGGCCCCTTTTTGCGCTGGCTTAAAGCCGGTCGGGAAGGTGTCGGTTCGCTTTTCCCGGGGCTCCCCGAAAGGGTTCCCGTATTGGGCAATACTCTTGCTGCCAACTTGAAAGACCTCGGGTAAAAAGCCGTTTTCCGCCAGGCGCTTTCGGGCGGCCTGGACGATGTCCGCTACCTCTACCCGGGAAGGACAGGTGTATTTACAGTTCAGGCAGTTGGTGCACTGGTAGAGCCGCGTGGCTATTTCTTGCGAAGGTTTCAACCGGCCGCTCATCAAACTCAAAGCCAGCAGCACCCGGCCCCGGGCGTTCATGGACTCCAGTCCGGTCTGGCCGTACGTGGGGCAACCGGCCCGGCAGAAACCGCATTGAATACAGGCCAGGATCTCGTTGTCGATCTTTTCCCCGAAACTTTGGAGCTCTTCCGGGTGCTCGATGAAATGGGCAAAGGCGAATTTTTCTAGAATATCCCTGGGGCTGTCCTCGAACCCCATCTTACCCGGATTAAGAATGCCATCCGGATCCAGGGTTTTTTTGATCTGCTCCATGACTTCCAGGGCGTTACCCAGTTCGATCTTGATATAGGGCGCCTTGGCCATGCCTAAGCCATGTTCGGCGGTCAGGGTGCCGCGAAACTTCATGGTCAGATCGATAAAATCCTGGGCGATTTTACGCAGGGTTTCCCATTCATTCTTTTTGCGCACGTCCATGATAATGACGGCGTGCAAGTTTCCGTCCCCGATATGGCCGAAAGTGGCGATCGGAAAATCATGCCGTTTTCCCACGTCCTGGATCGCTGTGATCGTGTCCGGGATCTGGCTGATGGGCATTCCGAAATCCTCCACGATCGGTATCAGCCGGTAACCCGGTTTGATCCGGGACAGGGAGGGTGTCAGACCCTGCCGGGCCGACCACATGGCCAGCCGCTGGGCCGGGTCGTCCGACCATTCGTTGCCCAAACCGCCCATTTCCTTGCAGACGGCGTCGATCCGGCCGATGTAATCTTGGACTTCCAGCTTGTGGCCGTCGATTTCCATGAAGAGCACGCACTTCACCTCGGGCGGAAACTCGAGCTTCATGGCCGTCTTGACCACCTCGATCGACATGTCATCCAGAATTTCACAGGAGGACAGCCGGATCCCCGAGGACAGGATCTTTTCCACGGTCCGGCCGGCCGATTCAATGGAGGGAAAGGAGGCCTTGGCAAAGGCGATATAGGATGGTTTGGACAGGATTTTCAGCGTGGCCGAGGTAATGATGCCCAGGGTCCCTTCCGAGGAAGCGAAAAGGTGGGTCAGATCATAGCCGGCCGAGGTTTTGGGGGCCAGCGATCCGGTATGGATGACCCGGCCGTCGGCCAGAACCACCTCCAGCCCCATCACGTAGTCCCGGGTCGTCCCATATTTGACGGCCCGGACGCCGCTGGCGTTGCAGGCTATCATGCCGCCGATAGTGCAAATGGGGGCGCTGCCGGGGTCCGGGGGAAAGAAATGGGTCGGTTCCAGTTGGGCGTTCAGGGCATTGCAGATGATCCCCGGTTCCACGATCACATACCGATCGTTCTTGTTCAATTCCTTGATCTTGTTCATGCGGGAGAGATCCAGCAGGATGCCGCCCTTGGCGGCCAGGGCCGCTCCGGTGGCGCTGGTGCCGGCTCCCCGGGGCGTCACCGGGATCTTGTGGGCCGCCGCGACCTTGACCACCCCCACCACCTCTTCGGTGGAGCGGACAAAGACGATGGCCTCCGGAAAGCCTTCATGAACCGAGAGGTCCCGGGAGACACTAAAGCAATCGATCGTGCCGGTGTTGACGTTCTCCGGACCTACCACCTGTTTTAATTCATCGATGTAACCCATATAAATACTCCTCTATTTATTCATCAACTCTTTGACCCGGGCCACTTCCGCCTCAATAAACGGCTTCAGATCGGCGGCCGCCATCAGATTGGCTTTTTCCGCGTCCAGGTTGTCGGGGGAGATTTTGCAGATCCAGCCTTGATCGTAGGGCGATTGATTGATCACTTCCGGTTCGTCCTCCAGGGCCTCGTTGACCTCGGTCACCTGGCCCGATACGACGGCATAGATCCGCCCCACCCATTTACCGGATTCGATGGAACCGAAAGGTTTGCCCTGCGATACTTTCTGTCCCTTCTCCGGCAACTCCACGTAGCCGATCTCCCCGGCCAGCTTCTGGGCGAAATCGGTCGTGCCCGTGACCACGGTGTCGCCCTCCAGGCGTGCCCAAAAATGATTTTTGTCGTACCATAAATCATCCGGAAAATTGTAGCCTTCTATCTCCATAACCGCCTCCTTTTTCTCCCTGGATTTGTTTTGTAGTTCTTTCTACATCTAAAATATGAAAGCCAACGGGGTCTTTCGTAGGGGCGGGTTTTATACCCGCCCGCCTCTGACCACCTGGGCCACGGGAGGGGATAAACCCCTCCCCTACATCAAAAGAAACCTTTTACCCAGCAACTTGCAACCGGCAACGATCTTTTTAATTAGCGGCCTCCATCTGCTTCAGAAACTCCTTATCCTTCACCCGGTTCAACTTGAACCCCAGTTCATCGGGCTGGAAACCCATGGCCAGGCCCAGCAATTGGGGGTAATAGAGGATCGGGACTTTTAATTTCTGTTCCAGCTTCTTCTCGATCTTTTTCTGCTGGCCTTCGAACATGACATTGCAGAAGGGGCAGATCACCACCAGCCCGGAGACTCCGGCTCGATTCAATTCTCCCAGTTTTTCTCCGGCCAGGGTATTGGCCAGGTCCTCTTTGGCCCCCAGGACCCCGCCGCCGCAGCACTGCAACAGGGAGTTATACGTCATCGAAGCGGCCCCGGTGGCCTCGATCAGCCGGGTCAGGGTGATGGGATCCTCGACCGGATCGAGTCCACCGGTGGCTTCGGCCGGTTTCAAATAATGGCAACCGTAATGCGGGGCAAAGGAGAACCCCTTCAGGGGCCGGCGTATGGTTGCAGCGATTTTATCCAGCCCGATATCTTCGTACAATACGCGCATGAAATGTTTGACTTCGAGCCGTCCCTGGTATTCCAAGCTCAACGAACTCAGCCGCTCGTTGACCCGGGCTTTTAAATCAAGGTTATGCCGCAGGAGGTGATTGGCCTCGCTCAGTGATCCGCCGCAGGCACTACAAAGCGTGCAGACCGATAGGTTCTCCCGTTCCGCCAGGGCCAGGTTGCGGGCGGCAATGACCAGGGAATCAAAAAAATCGATAGATTTCATGGGGAAACCGCAGCACTGGAAATCCTCCAGGTCCACCAGGGTAATCCCCAACCGTTCCGCCACCCGGCGGGAGGCCAGCTCATAGTTCAAATTGCGCACCGGGACGGTGCAGCCCAGGAAAAAAGCGTATTTCATAAATTTTTATTCGGGCCTTTTATGTAGCACAGCCGCCCCCGGCTGTGCCCTCTCCTTCTACCCATTCCCTCCATAACCAAGGGTAATCATCCACAGAACCAACCAAGCCCTTCCGCACGGGATTTTCACATAGGTAGATTACTTTACTATTAATTTTTTCGTCTGACCTCAATATATGATCAAAGGATTCATCCTGCCAGACACGCCCTTTTCTTTTTAGAAGTCTGTTTATACTGTGTGCCGAAGCCCCCTTGATACCGTGCATGATCTCGGACAATCCAAAGATATCTCCATAGTTATCCCTCAAGGGACTGATAACCATATGTACATGATCAGGCATTACTACGATTCCGTGCACAACCAATTTCTTTCCATGATCATATAAACAGTGTTTTAAGACCAGGTCCCGGACCGATATCGGCAATTCCCATCGCTTATAAGTTGTAAAGGTCACAAAAACCGGTTTGTCTTCCTGTTGAATGTGGGGAAGATTCCGCCGATAGTGACTGTGGGCGGGTTTAGCCTGGAGAAAGCTGTCAGAGGGCACAGCCGAGGGCGGCTGTGCTACATTTTCCCCCATCGACATCTTCAAGTCGCGCTTACCTTCCATAATATGTTGCTTTGAATGTGGCACAGCCGCCCTCGGCTGTGTGGCTTTTATTTGTTGGCCTCTAATAGTTTTTTGATACTATCCACGTCCATCTTGATCTTCGGCAACCCCAGTTCCGCTCGTTTTTCGTTCTCGAACTCCCCGACCTCGTACATCCGCCCCTGCTGGCTGAGCAGGTTCTGGGCCGCCCCCATACCCTGAGGGGCGACTCCTTGGCGAATGGCCATATTGCGCAGGGCGAAAATCACCTCGGTGAAATTCACGTTCTGCGGGCAGCTCTCCTGGCAGGTATAACAGTTGGAGCAGTGCCAGAGCAGCGCTTCTTTGAGCAGCGCCGCTTCCATCCCCAAAAGAATCATGCGGATGATCTTGCGGGGGTTGTATTCCGGTTCAATCTTCTCAATCGGACAGCGGGCCGAACAGACCCCGCAGGCGTAGCATTTCCGGATGTGCTCTCCGCCCAGTTCCCCGGCTACCCGGTGCTTGAAATCGGGATCGAGCTTTTTGATATCAATGCGATTCCATCGGCTTTGCTTTTTAAATCCTGAATAAACTGCGTAACGGTTTCCACTAATTTATGGATCGTATTACCGGACAGGGATTCGAAGCGCAGGCGTTCGGGATCCAGCCCGGCTTCCTCCAGATAATTCCGGGCCTCATCGAGCCGGCGCCGGGCATAGGTGTTCCCGTGTTGGGAGCGGCAGTTTTCCTCCGGACACGCCAGAACCAGCACCCCGTCCCCGCCCAGGGCCAGGGCCTTCAGCAACGCATCCGTATCCAGCTTCCCGGCACAGGGCAATCCGATAAACGCCACGGCCTTTTCATTAAAGGTTTTTACGCCCTGCGCTTGGCGCTCCGCGCTCTGCGCGCCTTCCCAGGCCGTTCCGGCTGACCGCTGGCAACCGAAAACGACGATTTTGGGTTCACGGGCCGATTCCCTTTCCCAACCCGCTCCGATGGACGCGAGCCGGTTTTCCACTTCGGTATCGGAATACCCTTCAATCTGAATGGCGTCCATGGGGCACTCACTGGCGCAGATGCCGCAGCGCCGACAGGCCAAGGGATGAATGAAAACCCGGTGGTCCCAGCCGATAGCCTGATGGGGGCAGAAGCGCAGGCACGTCAGGCAGACCGTGCACAGGCCTTTGTCCACCAGCACCTCCCGGGTCTGGGGATCCGCCTCCCGGCCTAGGAAAAAATGATGGACGGCCAGTGCTGCTCCCCGACCCTCCTCGATTTCGTTTAAAGCCAACAGCGGCCCCTTGGCCGGTCCGGCGATAAAAATTCCTTCGCGCAGCGTCTGGTGAGGCAGTAGGTGCACATTGGGGGGTTGAAGATACCCGGAACGGTCCAATCCCAAATGGGTCGCCGCCGCCAGAACCAGGATTTCATCCGGAAGCGCCTGGACCGAGTCCGTGATGACTAGATCGGGGCGCAACTCCAGGGGCAACTCCACCAGGGGATCCGTGAATTGAATAGCCGACTGATCCCCCTGGATTACGATATCCGGCTGGTTCTCCCCGAACTTAAAAAAAATGACCCCGGCCTCCCGGCAGGCCAGATACAGCCGCTCCAGCCCTTCCCCGGCTACCTTGATATGGCCGGTAAAAAAATAGACTTGCGACCCGATCTCTTCCCTTATTTTCAAGGCCCCGCTCAAAGCCTGGGCCATTTCCGATAAGTCCCCGCTCCCGTTCAAGCCGATGACAAAAGCCACATAGGAATCGGGTCCTAATGAACCGAAGGCCGCCGGCGCCTTTGCCGGATAAAGAAAGCCATTGACCAACTGATCCAGCGTCAGCCGCGTCCGGGATTCTTCCGACGGGACAGGGGAAACAGGGCCTTTTGACAACAACTCCGGCGCCAGAACGATCGCCCCCACGGCTTCGTCTCGGATGTGACCGCCCACATCCAGTTCCACCTGAAAATCGCCGGCAAATCCGGTGATCGTCTTGACCGAGGCCCCTTCGAGAAGCCGGCCTTTAGGGTGCTGCCGCAGTCGTTCCAACAATTCCTTTTCGTAGTCGCTCAAGGCCTGATCGGAAGACAGCAGCGATAGTACCGGCTGAATAGCTTTGACCGGATTGGCCAGGAGCACCTCGTATCCCAGTTCAGCCACCTGGAACGCGGTTTCCAGGGCGGTCAGCCCTCCTCCGGCCACCAGGACCCGCGGGCGTTTTTGAAACTCCCGGAGTGGGATCATCCCTTATTCCTCTCCTGAAGAAATCGGACGATTTCTTCCGCTGCCTGGTGGGCCTGCTTCAGGGAACGAGCGATGCTTTTGGGACCGGAAACGGCGCCGGCCAGGAAAACACCCTCGGCTGCCGCCAGGGAAAAAGAAGCGCCCATTCTTGCCAGGAACCCGTCCGGGGTTAAGGCGAGATCCAAAGGCTGCGCCAGGGAGGTCAACCCCCTTCCGGGTGTCAGGCCGATAGACAGGACTACCAGATCGAAGGCCTGCCTACGACTGGGAGACCCATCTTCCGGCTGAAAGGTCAAAAGGAGCTGACCACTTTCTCCCGGTTGAATATCGCCGGGGATAGCCCGGATAAAATGCAGGCGGCTGCGCGCCTCCTCCAGAAACCGGGGAAAATCCTTACCGAAGTTCTGGATATCCATGTAAAAAATCGTTAGGGAGGTTTGCGGTTGGCGATGTCGTATCAGGTTGGCCATTCGCAGGGCGTACCCGCAACAGACCTGAGAGCAATAGGGGTGGTCCAAGTGCAGATCACGGCTGCCGACACACTGGATGAAAGCCATGGACTGGGGGGGAAGTCCGTCAGAGGGTCTTACTATTTGCCCGGTTTCCTGGAGCTGTTTCTCCAGGTCCAGACCGGTCAGGACGTTAGGGAACCGGCCGTAGCCGTACTGGGGTTTGTCTTCCGCCCTGAAGGGGTCAAAGCCGGCGGCGATGAGGAGGACCGCGGCCCTGCCCTCCCCGGCCCCTTCAGGGCTGCGATATCTATAAAGAAATTCCTTGGCTTCCCGGTGCATTTCAGTTAGTTCGGTTTCCAGGCGGACATGAAGCGGAGGATCCTCGGCCAGCCCCGCGAAGCTCAAGGCTCGGAGGGCATCGTTTAGCAGGCAGGCCCCGCACTGCTGACAAATATCGGTGGCCTTGCAGCAGAAATCGCGGACCGCCCCTCCCAGGTTGGCTTTCTTCTCGAAGAGCTCCACGGAAATTCCCGAGCGGTTCAAGGCCAGGGCCGCTGTAAGCCCGGCGATCCCGCCGCCGATGATCAGGACTTTTTGATTAGGAAATTCCATGGTACCGATTGCATTTTAAAAGTTGCATTTTGGCTTCTAAGAACCCGTCAAGAAATAAGCTGTACAATGCTGCGGTATCTCCGTTCATGCTGAGCCTGTCGAAGCATGGCCGTATCGTTCACCCTTCGACAAGCTCAGGGCGAACGTTTGTTGTGTCGCTTTGTCAAGGTTATTTGTTTACAGATCCTAAACCAAATCCCCCACCCGTTCTTCTCTCCCTTGCAGCATCAGGTGAACCCCGCGAAAACGTCGGTCTTTTTTCACGTCAGCGATCAAACCAGCCGTATATTCCACCATCCGCGGTTCAAATTCTTCGGAATTCCAGGATTGAAATTTTTCTAAAACGGATAGGGGAATTTTCAAGCCCGGATATCGGTCGGGGCTATATTCCCGGACCTGTTCCTCGGACAACAAACAAACCGACGCCAGCAGCGGCGTTTTGATTTCAGATGCCTCTTTAAAAAATCCCTCGACACTGGACAGGTCAAAGATCGGATGGCTCATGAAAAAGTGGGGCGCCAACGCCAATTTTTTCTTGAATTTCAATACCTGGGGTAAAACCGGATTGGCCGTCAGCGCCACCGCGGCGCCATAGGTAAAATCAGGAGCCGGACCCTGGATCGTCTGACCCCTCAAGTCCTGACTGGTGTTCAGCAGGGACAGGGCCCAGAGCAACTGCACCGAATCCAGGTCAAAGACCGGGGCGCTTCCCGGATGATCTCCCCAGGTGATGTAATCGCCGGTCACCGCTAAAATATTTCGGATCCCGAGAGCAGCCGCCGCCAGCAGATCCGATTGCAGGGCCAAGCGGTTGCGATCCCGACAGGTCAAGGTCATGATCGGCTCGAACCCCTTTTCCAGCAGGTAGCGGCAGAGCCCGATGGGGGCCATGGACAGATGAGCCTTGGGGTTATCGGCTATAACCAGCGCCTGGACCCTATCCTTGAGCTGGACCAGCTTCTCTTCCACCAGGGAAGGGTCCGTTCCCCTGGGCGGGTCTAATGCTGCGGTGACCAGAAAAACGTCCGAGGCCAAGGCCTGGGCGAACTTACTTGGAGTCGGCATCATACCTCCGCAAATAGGCCCGATGCGTAACCTTTCCGGGCCGGGCCTGGCGGCGATAATCCCGCAAAGGAAACGGCGCTTCGATCTGAGCCAGGCGGCCTTCGCGGGAGAGCCGCTCCACGATCCGCACCCAGGCGCAGGGCCGCTCCGGATCAACCTCGCATTGACCTTCGGCCATGCCCCCGCAGGGCCCGTTGCTCAATCCCTTGGAACACAGGGTCCTGGGGCAGAGGCCCCCGGTTTCCGCCAGCACACATTCGCCGCAGGCCTGGCACCGCTCGGTCCACAACCCGGCGGCCTCGGCCACCCCGATAAAGGTGGTATTCACGCCGGGGTACACCGGACGTCCGGGATAGGCCTCGGCCAGAAACTGGATCCCGGCGCCGCAGGCCAGGGACAGGACGGCGTCGGCCTGTCCCACTTCTTCCTTGATGGTTTCCAAAAACTCTCGATCACACTGCCGTTCCAAGGTGGCTTCGGTGATTTTCACGGCTTTCTTATCCAGGCCGAAGCTCATCCGCAACTGGCTGGCCAGCAGCCCCACTTCCTTCTTCCCGCCGGCCAGACAGACGGCCACACAGGTTCCGCAGCCGGCCACCAGGATATTTTGATAAGGGGCTAAAGCCTTTTTTATTTCTTCAAAGGGTTTGCGCTGGGCGACGATCATAACTGTTCTCTATTTTTTTGTTTGTCCGCTTTCCCATTGGTCGACTCGCTTGAGAAGTACTTCGGTCGTTATTATCCTATTCTCCTCAGCATCCTTTAATCCCTCAATAACTTCGGTAAGAAAATAAACCTGATAAATAAATTGTTCCTCAAAAACAATCATGGCGAATCCTTCTATTTCAATTCCTTTTGCTTATTCCACAAGGATGCTATTTGAGAAAAACTCAGGCCTTCTAACCTCTTTTCTTGGCAAAACCCGTTGTACTTGGATAATTTTTTTGACTCTTTTACTTCTTCGGTTTTTTTTCATTTATTGTTTGCTGTTCTTCAATGGATTAGGCCTTAGGTTTTTTGCTCGCTCCGTCATCTCGGTCACCGCCCGGGCCCACAACGGGGCATCGGAGGCCCCGATATGGAACATCTCCAGCCGCTCGGGTTCCAGACCGATCTCCTGCAGCAGTTCCCGGGTGTATTCCACTCTTTCCTTGGCTCTTAGATTTCCCTCCAGGAAATGGCAGTCACCGATGGCTCAGCCGCCTACCAGCACGGCGTCGGCCCCGCCCTCGAAGGCTTTCAGGATGTGCTGGATATCTATTTTACCGGTACAAAGATATTTGACGATCCGCACATTGTGCGGGTACTGAAGCCGCAGCGAGCCGGCCATGTCCGCCGCCGTGTAGGTACAGTAGGTGCAGACCATGGCGATGAGTTTGGGTTCGAAAATTCCATAGCTATTTAAAAATCCGGCGAAGCTGCGGAGCACAGAGCGCAGAGCGTTAAAATACAAAACCGATTTCCGGTTTCTTGCCCTTTCAGCATTCCGAACCTCGATTTCGCTGGAAGGACGCAACATAGTTCTTTGAGTTCTTTCGTAGGGCCTGGCGTTTTATACCTCGCCCACCCCGGGCCAAGCCTGACGGTCCCCTTCCTTGCGCAACGAGCGGGGGGGATAACCCCTCCCCTACAGCGCTCCTGCGCTCCGCGTCCTTAACACGCCTCCAGCAAAGCCACATACTGATCGTCCCGGAAATGTCCGACCTGAATCGCCCCCTGGGGACAGGCGCTGGCACAGTTCCCGCATCCTCGACAGGCGGCCGGGTCGATCTGGGCGAAATGCCGCTCATTGATCCGCGGCACGCTGAAGGGGCAGATCCGCAGGCAGGTCAGGCAGGCCACGCACAAATCTTCGTTGACCTCGGCCACCGGTCCGCCCACCATGGTCTGTTTCTGAGCCAGCACCGTGGCCGCCCGGGCGGCCGCGCCCTTGGCCTGGGCGATACTTTCCTCCAGGGCCTTCGGGCCATGCCCCAGACCGCAGAGGAACATACCGGCATTGGCAAAATCCAGGGGGCGCAGCTTGATGTGCGCCTCCAGAAAAAACCCGTCGGCATCGAAAGGCAGCTTCAGGACCTGGGCCAGGGTCCGGCTCTCCGCCGCCGGCCGGATGGCGGCGGACAAGGCGATCAAATCGGGACGCAGGCGCAGGGAAGCTTTCAGGTTTTGATCGAAAACGCGGACTTCGAGTTTCCCCTCCACCAGTTCCACTTCCGGCCGCTTTTCCGGTTCAAAGCGGATGAAGCGTACCCCGGTCTCTCGGGCCTTTTTGTAATACAGTTCCTTCTGAGCATAGGTGCGTATATCCCGGTAGAGGATAACCACCTCGGTCCGCGGACTGATTTCCTTGATCCGCAAGGCGTTATGGACAGCCGTGGAACAGCAGACGCGGCTGCAGTAGGGATGATCCTCGTCCCGGGAGCCGACGCACTGGATCATGACCACCGACCCGACTTTCCCCATTCCCTCCGGATCGGCAAACAGTTTCTCCTGAAGTTCCAGTTGGGTCAGTATCCTGGGATCGTCCCCATAATGGTACTCGGTCGGCCGGTATTCCTGACCGCCGGCGGCCACCACCACGGCCCCGTGTTTCAAGGTCCCTTTTTCACCCCGATGGGAAAAGACGCTGGTGAACTGGCCCACGGTCCCGGCGGTTTCCAGCAGTTCGGTTTCGGTAAAAACTCGGATAAGGGGATGGCCGACCACCCGTTGAATGGTTTCCCGGAGGTATTGCCGAACATCCACCCCTTCCAGGGTCCGGTGGATCCGCCGGGCCACACCGCCCAATTGATCGGACCGTTCGATTAGGAAAGTTTCAAAACCCTGATCGGCCAGGTTCAGGGCCGCCGTCATTCCGGCCATTCCGCCGCCCACCACCAGGGCCCGCTGGTCCACTTCATAAGGGATCTCATACAGGGGTTCCAAAAGTCCGGCCCGGGCCACAGCCATGCGGACCAGATCCTTGGCCTTTTCCGTGGCCACCACCGGATCGGCCTGATGGACCCAGGAACATTGATCACGGATGTTGGCCATCTCAAACAGGTATTTATTCAACCCGGCCTTCCGCAGCGTGTCCCGGAACAGGCCTTCGTGGGTCCGCGGCGAGCAGGAGGCCACCACCACCCGGTTCAGCCCCTGTTCCCCCATCAACTGGAGCATTTTTTCCTGGCTGTCGGTAGAGCAGGTAAACAACAAATGGTCGGTATAGACCACCCCGGGCAGGGTCCGGGCATATTCGGCCACCTCGGCCACGTCCACGATCCCGGCGATGTTGATCCCGCAGTGGCAGATGAAGACCCCGATGCGCGGCTCTTCCTGCTGAACCGGCCGCTCCTCAGGGAAAGAAATCTCCCGGATCTGCGTGCCCCGGGCCTCGGTCAGCAGGGCAGCCGCGGCGCCCGCGGCTCCGCTGGCCTGGGTAACGGTCTCCGGTATGTCCTTGGGGTTCTGGAAAACCCCGCCGGTAAAGATCCCCGGCCGGGTCGTCCCCACCGTATCCAGGGGCGGGTTCTCGCAAAACCCGAACCGGTCGGTCCGGATCTGCAGGGACTCGGCCAGTTCCCCGGACCGGGAATGGGGGGTCAGACCCACGGACAGGATGACCAGATCGAATTCCTCGGTCTGGAACTGATTGGTTTCATCGATATAGGAGAGCTGCAGGTTGTTGGTCCGCGGATCTTGGGCCACCCGAGAGATCAGGCTGCGGACGTACCGGACCCCGTGTTCCCCCTTTGCCCGCTCGTAATAGCGGTCGAAGCCTTTCCCCTGGGCCCGAATGTCGATAAAAAAGATGGTCGACTCCAGACCGGCCAGATGCTCTTTGGCGATGACGGCCTGCTTGGTGGCGACCATGCAGCAGACATAGGAGCAATAGTCCCGGTTGATGGAAGCGTCTCGGGACCCGACACACTGGATCCAGGCAATTTTCCGGGGTTCCCGGCCGTCCGAAGGCCGTTGGACATGTCCTCCGAAAGGACCCGAAGCCGATAGGACCCTTTCGAATTCCAGACTGGTCAGCACATTGGGATAACGCCCGTACCCGTATTCCTCTTTCAGACGGGCATCGAAAATCTCGAAGCCCGGGGAAGCGATCACCGCGCCCACTTGCAGGGTGAGCCTTTCACCCGCCATGGTGTGGTCGATGGCCCCAGCCTGGCAGGCCTCCAGGCATTGATAGCATTCCGAGCAGATCCCGCAGGCCAGGCAGCGGGACGCCTCGGCCCGGGCCTCCTCCGGGGTCATCACCTCTACCACTTCCTCGAAATCGCGCCGTCGCTCTTGGGGATCCCGCAGCCGGGGCCGGAACCGCGGTTCCCGCAGGACGCCGGTTATTTCCGGTTCGGCGATCTCAAAGGTCTTTCCCCGATCTTTAGCCGGATCTTCTCCTCGAAGATAGCGGTCGATGGAAAGAGCCGCTTCCTTACCCTGAGCAATGGCCTCGATGACCGTCCGGGGGCCCAGCACCGCATCTCCGCCGGCAAACAGCCAGGGAAGGTCGGACTGCAACGATACCGGATCGACCTGCAACGTCCCTTTTTTTGAAACCAGGAGTCCCTCCGGGATCTTGATTGTGGCCTAATTCCGGCTGCTGGCTGATGGCCGTGATCACCGTATCCACCGGGATCTGGAACTCCGATCCCGCCACCGGAACGGGCCTCCGGCGTCCTGACTCATCGGGCTCCCCCAGTTCCATCCGCAGGCAGGACACGGCCGTGACCCTTCCGTGTTCATCTCCGAGTAGCCGGATCGGGGCCGTCAGGTACTCGATCCGGACCCCCTCTTCCAGGGCTTCCTCGATTTCCTCCGCGTAGGCCGGCATTTCTTCACGGGTCCGCCGGTAGAGGACCAGGGCCTCTTCAGCCCCCAGCCGCAGGGCGGTCCGCACGGCGTCGATGGCTACGTTCCCGCCCCCGATAACCGCCACCCGTTTCCCAATCGGAACCGGCTGCCCCAGGGCCGACTGACGCAGCAGATCCACCCCGGCCAGGACTCCCGTCAGCTCCTCCCCTTCCACCCCCAGCCGAATCCCCTGATGGGCCCCGATAGCCATAAAAACGGCTTCGTATCCCTCGGCCTGGAGCATGCTCCAGGCTCCGTTCCGGACCGATGGGGCTGTTCAACTCGATGGACACGCCCAGGCTCTTTATGGCCTCGATCTCCCGGTCGACCACCTTCCGGGGCAACCGATAGTTGGGGATCCCCACGGTGAGCATACCCCCGGCCCGAGGCAGCGCTTCAAAAATGGTGACCGGGTACCCCTGTCGGGCCAGGTAATAAGCGCAGGTCAACCCTGCCGGGCCGGATCCGATCACCGCCACTCGCTGGGGTTTCTTTTCCTCTGGGGCCGGCAGTGTGACCGGCCCGTTTTTCGCTTCGTAGTCGGCCACGAATCGTTTCAGGTCCCTAATGGCAATGGGTTCTTCCACTTCCCCTCTTCGACAGACCCCCTCACAGGGATGGGTACAGACATACCCGCAGACAAAGGGAAGCGGGTTCTCCTGCCGGATCAGCGCCAGCGCCTCTGCAAATTTTCCTTGGGCGATGAGCGCCACGTACCCCTGGACGCTGATGTGGGCCGGGCAGGCCGCTTTGCAGGGTGAAGTCCCCCGCCGGTCGACGGCAAAAGTGGATGGGACGGCCTGGGGGAAATGGCGATAAATCGCTTTCCGGCGATTCAATCCCAGATTGAAATCGGCCGGAACCTCCACCGGGCAGACCTTAACGCACTCGCCGCAGCCGGTGCAGGCTTCTTCCTTGACGAAACGGGGTTCTTTAAAAATCTCCGCTGTAAAATGGCCGGGTTCTCCCGAGAGGCGCTCCAACCGGGCCCGGTTGATGATCTCGATATTGGGATTGCCGGCTACCTCGATCAGTTTGGGAGAAATCATGCAGGTGGAGCAGTCGTTGGTAGGAAAGGTCTTGTCCAACTGGGCCATGACCCCGCCGATACTGACGTTGCGGTCGGCCAGATAGACCTTGAAACCGGCATTGGCCAGGTCTAAGGCCGACTGCATCCCGGAGATACCGGCCCCAACGACCAGAACGGCCCCGATTTTTGCGGTTTCTGCTTGGTTCATGGGAGAGTCTTCGATTTCGGCTAAAATCCGCGCTATTTGCCCAAGTAGGCGTGACGCACTTTCTCATCCGCCAGGAGGTCTTGGGCCGGTCCTTCGAGGGCAATGGAGCCGGTCTCCAGAACATAGCCGTAATTGGCAATCTGCAGGGCGGCCCGGGCGTTCTGTTCGACTAGAAGAACGGTGGTGCCCTGGTCGTTCAACTGGCGGATCACCCGGAAGATTTCCTGGACGATCAGCGGAGCCAGCCCCATGGAAGGTTCATCGAGAAGGAGTAATTTCGGACGGGCCATTAAGGCTCGAGCAATGGCCACCATTTGCTGTTCCCCCCCGCTCAGGGTACCGGACAACTGTTTGGAACGCTTGCGGAGGATGGGAAATACCTGGTAAATCCAATCCAGTTTTTCTTCAATTTCCGTTTTGAATTTCCGGTTCTGATAAAGATAGGCCCCCAGCTGAAGATTGTCCAGGACCGAAAGATGGGCGAAAAGTTGCCGTCCCTCGGGGACCTGGGAGATCCCCAGGGAGACGATCTTGACCGGGGAAAAATGGGTGATATCGGTGTCCTGGTACCAGATCGCCCCGTCCTTGGACTGAATGATCCCGGAAATAGCCTTCAACAGGGTGGTTTTGCCGGCCCCGTTGGCCCCGATGATAGTCACAATATTCCCGGCCGCGACTTTAAGAAAAACATTTTTGAGGGCCTGAATGCTGCCGTAGTAGGCGTTGACCCCGCGCAGATCAAGCATAGTCCACCTCTCCGCCCAAGTAGGCCTCGATGACTTCCCGTCGATTACGGTTTGATCTCTCGGCGGGCCTTCGGCTATTTTTTGACCGTAATTGATCACTACGATCTCATCCGAGACCTTCATGACCAGGCTCATATCGTGTTCGACCAGCAGGATGGTTATCCCGCTGTCTCGAATGGTATAAATCAATTCCGACATCTGTTGGGTTTCCGATTCATTCAGCCCGGCGGCCGGTTCATCGAGCAGGATCAGTTTCGGCCGGGTGGCCAGGGCCCGCAGGACTTCCAAAATCTTTTGCTCCCCCAGGGGCAGGCTGGTCGAGGGCAGGTGGGCTTTTTCCTGCAGACCCGGCCAGATCGAGTTTTTTCAGGGACTCTTCCAGATCCAGGCCTCCTCCTTTTTCATCTTCGGCCAGCGGAGTCCCGACGCCAGAATGCCCGGCCTTGGTCCAGGGATGGCAGCCGACCATCACGTTTTCCAGAACGGTCATATTGCCGAAGAGTTCCACGGTCTGGAAGGTCCGGGATATCCCCAGCTGGCAATCTCGATAGGATTTGAGCCGGTCGATCCGCCGGTCCTGGAAGTCAATCTCCCCGCCGGTTAACGGGTGGACTCCGGTGATCAGATTGAACAACGTCGTCTTTCCGGCGCCGTTCGGGTCCGATCACCGACTTGATCTGCACCGGGTTTGACCTCGAAAGAAAGATCGACGATGGCCATCAGACCGCCGAAGATCTTCTTGACGTTGTCGACTTTTAACAGGGAATCGGCCAAGACTCAGGCCCTTCCTCGCTTCCTAAATAATTTTCGAAACAGGATCGGGACTCCTTCCAGAAAACCTTCCGGCATGAACAAGAGGATGGCCAGGAGAATGGCCCCATAGATCAGGATATCATATTCTTCAAAAACCCGCAGATACTCCGGGCAGAAAGGTCAGCAAGGTCGCCCCCAACAGGGAACCCCAGAGGGTATGGATCCCGCCGATAACCCCCATCATCAGAAACATAATGGAAACCATGAACCCGAAATTATTCGGGGAGATAAAAGTAACGAAATGGGCATATAAACTGCCGGCGATGGAAGCATAAACGGCGCTCAATACAAAGACCTGAATTTTCAAAAAGGACAGGTTCACCCCCATGGCATTGGCCGCCACTTCACTGCCGTGCATGGAACGAAGTGCCCGCCCTACCCGCGAATAGATCAGGTTCAAGGTAAACCAGAGGATCAGGATCAGGATAGCCCAGACCAGGTAGTAAAACTTAAAACTGGTGTTGATCTTGAAACCGAAAATATGGACCCCGGGAATATTGGAGAGACCCGAGGGCCCCCGGTCAATTCCGTCAATTCGTTAAAAATGATATAGACGATTTCCCCGATACCCAGGGTGGCCACCGCTAAATAATGACCGGATAGACGCAAGGCCGGAATGCCGATGACGATAGCCACCAGGATAGACAGGAAAATTCCGACCAGGAAAGCGCTGTAGATGGAAAAATGATAGTGGGTGGTTAAGATCCCGGTGGCATAGGCCCCGATGCCGTAAAAGGCGGCATGGCCCAGCGAAATCTGTCCGGCATAGCCCATGAGCAGGCTTAAGCCGATCACCACCAGGCTGTTGATTCCCATAAAAATGAAAACGGTCAGGTAATAATCCCCCCGGATAACCAGAGGGATCAAGGCTATCACGATGCTAAGCCCTAAGAGTTTGAGATAATTCTGTTTGCCCATTAAAAGGTACCTGAAAAAATCCAACTGGTTAGATTTTTTTAATCTTCCCCACTTCTTTGCTGCCGAAGAGTCCGCTGGGTTTGACGAAGAGCACCAGGATCAGAATAACCAGGGCGATAGCATCTTTAAACCCCGAGGAGACGTATCCCACCGAGAAGGATTCAATGATGCCGATGATAAAACCGGCCACCACGGCCCCGGTACCGAAACCCAGCCCCCCCAGGACGGCGGCGCAGAAACCCTTCAAGGCCAGCAGCGGCCCACGGTCGTATTCCATCAGGGTGATCGGGGTGATAGCCGCCCCGGCCAGAGCGCCCAGGGTGGCGCTCAGAGCGAAGGAAAGCAGTATCATTTTGGAAACATTGATGCCCACCAGGCTGGCGGCCAGGCGGTTCCCGGCGCAGGCGCTCATGGCCTTGCCGGTGATGGTCCGGTTGAAGAAGAGATTCATCAAAATAACCGCCAGCAGCGACAACCCCACGACCCAGAACACCTGGGGCAGCACCGCGGCGCCGAAAATCATGATCGGTTTGCCAGATGAAAAGGAAGGCAGGCTGTAGGGTTCCTTCCCCCAGATAAACATGGCGATCCCCCGAAAAAAGATGGAAACGGCCACCGTAATGATCAACAGGGTCATCAGGGGGGCCTTCTTGGAGGGATTGATAAAAAGGCGTTCATATAAAGCCCCGATGCCGGTAACGACGATCAGGGTAACAATAAACCCGACCGCCAGGGGCAGTTTGAGGGTGGCGGTCAAAAAAACCATGACCAGTCCCCCGAACATGACGAACTCCCCCTGGGCCAGATTGATAATGCTGGTGGCGTTGTAAATAATGGTAAAGCCCAGGCCCACCATGGCGTAGATACTTCCCAAGGTCAATCCGGTAACCAAATATTGAACGATCTGGCTTTGTAGGTCCATGGTCAGGCCTTTAGAGATATTTTCATACGAAGGCTCGAGGAACCTGCCCGATAATCCTCCACCCTTAGGCAGGCCCCCGGAGCCTTTCAGTTGTACTGACTATTTGGCAAATTCCCAATCGCCTTTTGAAACCTGGATCATCTCAAAGGCATCCAGACCCAGACCGGTGTGATCGGCCGGCGACATATTGAATATCCCACCCGTGCCCGGCCAGTGCTTTACGCTGGTCTCCAGGAAATTCCTGATCTTTTCTTTGTCGGGTCCGACTTTTTTCAAGGCCTCCACGACGATCATGATGGCGTCATAACCGTGGCCGCCGAAGGTCGAGACCTCGGCTTTAAACTGTTTTTCATATTCCGTGGCATACTTGGAAAGAACCGGATACTGAGGATGGGTCTTGGGAAGTTTGTCCCAAACGACCAGCCGGCCCAAAGGTGCGATCACGCCTTCCGCGGCGCCGCCGGCCAATTCAATATTCTTTTTGCTCCCGAATCCGTGGCTCTGGTAAAGGGGGATCCCCATCGCCAAGGCTTTCCAGTTTTTGGTCACCACCACCTGGCTTGGTCCTACCGACCAATTAATTACGGCCTGGGACCCGCTGGCCTTGATTTTGGTAAGCTGGGCGGTCATATCCGAGTCCTTGGGGCCATAGACTTCATCAGCCATCAAGGTGATCCCATACTTGGGTGCCAGACGCTTCAGTTCTTTTCGCCCGGAGTCCCCGAACCCGTCGCTGACGGTGATGATCCCCACCTTACTCAGCCCTTTTTTCTTAAGGTAATTGTAAATGGCCTCTACGGCGGAGGTATCGGTTTGCGGGGTCTTGAAAATCCAGTGCCGCTGAACCTTGGGAACTTCCATGGCGGCCTTGGGGCTTTCCATAATCCTTTTGTACTCATCCGCAGGCGTCACAATCTGCGAGGCGGCGGCCATGGAGATCATCGGGATTTGGTCTTTTTCACAAATAGGGGCCATGGCCATGGATTCCCCCGAGGTGGAGGAACCGATAATGGCGACCACTTTATCCCTGCCAATTAATTTCTGGGTAACCAGCACGGCTTGGCTGGGATCGCTTTTTGAATCTTCAATGATGATTTCTAAAGGCTGCCCGTTGATTCCACCGGCCTTCTTGATCCACTCCTGGACCATTACGGCCGTGTTCTTTTCAGGTTCGCCGAGAAAGGAGGCGCCACCGGTAATGGAGGCGACAAAGCCGATCTTGATGGGGTCCGCGGCCCAAAGGGTTCCAAAACAGAATAGGCTTAAAAGAATGGTAGCTGAAACAAGCAACAGACTTTTTTTCTTACCGAACTCCTCATAGTTCTCTCCCCTTCATTAAGGTTGATAATCTCGATTACACGCTTCCGCCATACCCCGATTTTTTTCGGATTCTTGAAATTCTTACCTCCTTTCCCTGGATAATTTTTGACCGATTCAACGGGTACTCTTCCGCAATAGATCTAAATTAGAGATCTCAGGCTTTGCTTCGGGTGGGACAATTTGTTAACTTATTGATATTATTAAGAAAATAAACTTTAATAGCTACATTATAACTAAAGCCGGGATCCTGTCAAGAATTAAATATATTTTCATTTTCTAGGAAGTTTGTCAAATAGTTTGCGATAGTTCGCAATAATAGGGAAGGGTTTTCTGGAGAATCGGGTCCTGCCTCTGATCTCCGGCTCGTCATTTGTATTAGCGCTAGAGAGGACGAAATCGAGAAACCGGGAAAACCCTTGTCTCTCCGGGGATTGTTTGTTATATTTCTTCCCAATTCATCACAACGCTACGAAGGCAGAGGAGCGGTTTCATGAGCGATTCCAGTAAAGGCTACGGCGATCTGTATGAGGAAATGAAAGATGTTCCGTCCTCGGCGGAAGCGGATTTCTTGGAGGGGGTAACCCGGTCTTCCGGGATGACCGAGGAGGTCGACCTGGCCCAGTCGGTGGGCCTTCGGGTAAAAACCATTCGGGAAATGAAGGGGCTCTCCTGGTCGGATATGGCCCAGCGAACCGGTTTCCCGGAGGCCTTGGTCGGCCAAATCGAGTCCGGCGAGGTGCTGCCCCCTTTAGGGGATCTGGTAAAATTGGCCCGGGCGTTGGATATGAAGATGGGCTATCTTCTGGTTCAAGGCGAGGCCAAGCCCTATGATGTGGTGCGGAAACAGGAACGCAAAGCGATCTCTCGTTTTGCTTCTCAGAAAACCGTCCGCTACGGCTATTCCTATGAGTCGCTGGCTCCGGAAAAACGGGACCGCAACATGGAACCCTTTTTGGTAACCCTGGAACCCCGCACCGAGGAAGAGGCCCCTTCCACCCACGACGGAGAGGAATTCATCTACGTTCTGGAGGGGGTGATCGAGGTCCTGCTGGGAGAAAAGCGGGAACGGCTCGAGCCGGAAGACTCCATCTACTACGATTCCACCCTGCCCCACCTGGTTCGTTGCGGCGGGGACCAGCCGGCGAGGATACTGGCCGTGTTGTATACCCAGGAGAAGAAGTAGCTATGGCCAAGTCCTGAAATCTTTCCACTCGACCCGTGACCCCACCGGGTAGAATTCCCACAGCCTCCTTGATTCTGGCTGTGCTCCATTCCGAAAGCCACTGAACGATTTTTGAAACCCTTGCGAGAGTCCAAGGCCCCTTCCCGGCATGAGGGGTTCAGAATTCATCTACCCGTTTTTGTCGCTTGAATCTGCCCTTGATCAGCTAGGAAACCGACCTGTAAAAATCCCTTGCCATTTCATAAAAATTCATTTATTATTCGCCCTCAGGTTCGGTGCGGGATTTTTTTGTCGTTAAACCACGGAAGAGTCGATCGCGTCAGACCCGGTAATGGGAAGTGCAGTCTTTTTGTTTTGCGCAAACAGACTGCCGGCCGAATGAATCGGCAAAATTTTAAACGGCGTCCTCAAGGGACCCAAACACAAAAGGAGTAGGAGAGATGGCAGAAGGAACGGTAAAATGGTTTAATGATTCAAAGGGATTCGGCTTTATCGAACAGGACGGGGGCAAGGACGTATTCGTGCATCATTCCGCCATCCAGGCCGAGGGTTTCAAATCACTGGCCGAGGGTGATCGGGTAAGCTTCGAAGTGGTCGCCGGGCCTAAAGGTCCCGCTGCGGAGAAAGTTCGCAAGCTGTAGAACCTGCGCTTAAGTTGGACTAAAAAGCTCTCCCAGTAATGGGAGAGCTTTTTTTTTGAGCGATCGGACCACCTTTTACGAAAGGGTTTTCCCTATGGTTTCACCCGGTCAATCCCCTCCAGCCAGCCTCGGGGCTCTTGAACAGGCCGTTGACTATCCTCCACGAGTCTGTAGGCCAGGTCCTTCAAGGCCAGGACCATCGTCTCGGAGGCCAGTTCTCCGACGCTTTTTCCCAGCCAGTCATCGGAGACCCACCGAGTGGTTTTGATAGGGGTCTCAATCCTCTTCTCCCAAACCGGTTTCCCCCGGCTGATCAGGGTTCCGGCAATCCGCACCTGAGACTGTCCGTCCACCACCTCACTATGATAATAAATGGTGAATCGGTAATAGTCCAGATGAAAGGTAAAGTCCTCCAGTCTGAGATCGAGAACCACCGGATAGTTCTTGGCCTCTTCGGCGGTACGAAGGAGAGTAACTTTCTGAAAAACCCGGGGGAAAATCTGAAGCGCGGACTGTTCGAAGGCCTCTCCTATCGGGAATTGATAGGGCTCGAGGGTGTAAATAGAATTTCCCAATCGTCGATCCGGCTCACGAGCGCTGGTGAAAACGCGGTTCCGGGATTCATCGCTGATGAGCAGACCCACATCCAGAGGGATCGGCTTTTCGATTCCCATGGCTCCCACCTGGGGAGCCAATGATATCTGGTAGGGGCTTTGATAGGCGCAACCGCTTATCAGAACAAGTGTCCCCATCAGGAACACCAAGAAAAATTTTCTCATAAGGGGCCTCCTTTTCACTTTTGTCAAAAAGTTATATCGGGATAACACTAAAGTCAATAAGGCGAATCCTGTATTTTCCAGAAGGACTTCTCCAAAGAAAATGGTATTATATTTTTAACCTTCTCATTCCTCTTCTAATCTAATGATTAAACCTTAAAATAGGAAAAAAGCATGAATAGGAAAAGAGAGCGGTGCCGCAACACCTTGCTGTGGTCTTTGATCGGACTATTGACGTTCCTCCCCGGAGGGGTTACAGCCCAGGGCCTGAACGTGGGTGATCAGAATATGTTCAGTCAGGAAGAATTGGACCAGATGCTGGCACCCGTGGCGCTTTATCCCGATGAACTGCTGTCCCAGATCCTGATGGCCGCCACCTATCCCCTGGAGGTCGTTCAGGCGTCTCGCTGGATTCAAGGAAATCCAAACCTGCGGGGGGACCCCTTGGCGGCGGCACTGGAGCAGCAAGATTGGGATCCGAGCGTGAAATCTCTGGTAAATTTCCCCTCGGTTCTGGAGATGATGAACGACCGTCTCGACTGGACTCAAAGGCTGGGGGACGCTTTTCTGGCCCAACCGGATCGGGTGATGGACACCGTTCAATGGCTCAGACAAAGGGCCCAGGCACAGGGCAACCTGCGGACTACCAATGACCAGACCGTCCTCGTCGAACCCCCCGACCAAACCATCCTCATCGAACCAACCGTCCCCGAGGTGATCTATGTCCCGGTCTATGATCCCTCACTGGTCTATGGCCCGTGGTGGTGGCCGGATTACCCACCCTACCCCTATTATCCATACGGCGCGTTCATCAGGGATCGCGGTTTCGGGGTAGCCGTCGGTCTGGCCTGGGGCTACGCCTGGGGCCATTTTGACTGGCATCGCCACCGTCTGCTCATCGATAGTTCGAGGCACCGGCACATCAATCCCCGGATCGACCGGACCCGCTACTTGAGTCACGGGACCTTGGGGGGCGGCGGTCCACGAAGGTGGCGGCACGACCCGGATCACCGACGTGGAATTGCCTACCGGTCTCCAGCCGTGGCCCAGCAATTTGGCCGAAGACCGCTCCCGGGAGCTGAGGAGAGACGCCGGTTCAGGGGATTTGATCACCCGGGAGCGGGAAGGATGGGGGCTCCGGGACCCAATCTTACTCCCCCGTCGCCCCCCACGGCCGCCATTCCTCCAGATCAAACCAGAGCAGAGACTCCCAGGCAACCTTCCCGTTCGATGCCACCGCCAAGGGTTACCTCGGGTTCGATCGAGAGTAGGCTTGAAGTTCTCCGAAAACCTGCCCCTGCCGGGTCCCCGCCAAGGGTTACCTCGGGTTCATTCGAGAATAGGCTTGAAGTTCTCCGAAAACCCTCCGTTGCCGGACCCCCACCAAGGATTCCGGGGGTCTCACCCATGTCCAAACCCGAACCACCCAAGCCGAATTACGCTCCCGCACATCAGCCAGTCCAGGGACTTCGGGGTCCGGCGGCGTTCACCGGCGTGAGTCCCGGCCCGCAGACACGGGAGTTCAGCAATCGGGGTCGAGAGAGTCTGAATAATGCCTCGCCCCCTCGGGCCCACGGTTCCGATCCCAACAGGAACTCCCCCGCAGGTGGGGTTCCCGGGGGCGACCGCCCGGGCGGCTACGGGCGCGGCCGGTGAGCCCGGAATTCATGAAACCCAATTTTTTATGGAGGATAGAGGGATGAGTTATTCCCGAGGCATCAAAGAAAAGGGATCCTTCAGACCGCAGGCGCTTTTCGTGGCCGCCGTCTTTTTTATCATGGTCTGGCCCGGCAATGGGGTATACGCGAAATCTACGAGTCAGAAGATCTTTTCTTCTCCGAAGGAAGCCGTTCAGGCAGTACTCGAAGGGGTCAAGGCCGATGATACTCAATCACTACTGATCATTTTTGGACCGGGGAGCCGGAAGATCGTCCTCTCGGGGGATCCGGTCGAAGACCGGGAAGGACGTGAATGGTTCATCAAACACTACGAAGAGAAGAATCGGTTGGCGAAGGCCCCTGACCGGGTTACCCTATTCCTGGGGAATGACGAATGGCCTTTTCCCATCCCCCTGGTAAAGACCGATGGCGGTTGGCGATTCGATACCCAGGCGGGGAAGCGGGAGATCCTGGCACGCAGGGTTGGAAAAAATGAGCTGAATGCCATTCAAGTATGCCTGGCCTATGTTGACGCCCAGAAGGAATTTGCCCTGAGAAAAGCCCGTCAGGGGGAGGGTCTGCCGGAGTATGCCCAGCGGTTGGTGAGCACCCCCGGGAATCAGGACGGCCTCTACTGGGAAGCCGAAGGAGGGGAAGAGGCAAGTCCCATGGGACCTCTCTTTGCCGCGGCCAGGGAAGAGGGGTACGGGGCGACGCGTCTGGTAAACCACGCTATCGGCGGGGGTCGGCCGACCCCCTACCACGGATATTTTTATCGGATTCTCAAAGCCCAGGGGGAGCACGCACCCGGTGGGGCCCGGGACTATGTGGTGGGCGGGAAGATGGTCGGGGGGTTCGCCCTGATCGCTTATCCCGCCCGGTACTGCTCTTCCGGTGTTAAGAGCTTCATCGTCAACCAGGACGGAATCGTCTACCAGAAAAACCTTGGGAAAAACTCCAGGGAGGCCGCCCACGCCCTGAAGACGTTCGATCCCGATCCGAGCTGGGTCCGGGTACCTCAGTGATCACCCTGGCGGATGCCCCGGAAAACCTGCCTTTCCGCGGGTTAGGCCTCCCTTTTCTCAAAAAGCTCGATGTTTCTGCGGACGAGTTCCAGATGCTTATCCACGTGCTGCGTGTAGATCGATAGAACCATTCTGAGGTTGATCTGCCCCATTTCCGGATGTTTGATGCCGTAGCGAGCCATCTCTTCGTCGGTCATTCCCGAGACATGACGCACCGTTATTTTTCGTAGCAGCCTGATGACTTCCAAGGCGTCGTCCAGATCCTGGGCATTGTAATTAAGGAGGGCATTGCTGGCATTTACGTCCCCTCCCCCGAGTTTCAGGTCGACTCCCGGATCGAGTACGGCGTTTCGGTATCTGACGAAGGCTCTGATCTCAGCATCCATGAGGTGTACGATTTGCTCCCGGATGGACCAGGCGTCGGCGATATTTGGCACAAAGTCGATCGCCTGTTCGGGCAGGCCGTCAATCATTTCTTTAAGCCTGGAATAATCGCCGGCGTATCTGGACAAAAGATCTTTTTTATTCGTAATCTCCACGTAGTCCATCGGACCTCCCAGTCAAGGCCACCGCCTCCCGCAGCAGTGGCGGTCTTAGTTTCTTAAAACCAGAGGAAGATAATACACCAGAGGAATAGCGCAATCGTTGCAGCGCAACCCGATGAGCATTAACCGGCTGTTGGGCGGCGGATCCGCGGTAAAACCGTTTGTTAAGTAAAGGGTGTTCCCATTATTGCCGATAACAGCCGCGTAGGGCGGCGAACTCGGTCCGTACGAAGATCCGAAGGTCCCGTCGGCAGCAACCGTTTTGGTTAGGCTCGGCCCGATATCATATACAATCGATCCATTAAATTGTGATTTGGTGGCGACCTGGCACTTACCGGAATTATCGCAATGCATGGCCCCGATCAAAGTCCCGAACCCCGTGCCGTCGGAATCCCCAAAGCCCACCACAATCCATTTACCGGACAGGTCGGCGTTGCTGTAGGTCCGGGCCTCCCTTTTCAAGGCGAAGTATAAACCATAGTAGATATTATCTGGCACTGCCTTGCCCCGTTGGACCCAAAGGGCCATATTGCCGTTGGCGCTGATGGTCCCGACATCCGGACTGGCGCCAGCTACGAAACTCAGAAAAGGGGAACCGAACGTCGCGAAGGTATAAGTATTGAAAACCGTAAAGGGTTGCGAAGCAGGGATCCAGGCGCCGGTGTCATTCGTAAACCCCTCGCCGGTAATGGCCCCCAAACCGGCGGAGTTTATCTGGAGAGCGCTGGTCTTATACTTAAAAATTACCGGGGCATGAACATGCTCATACGCGACGACATTGTATTGCCCATTGAAATCGCCATTGACATAAGGAGCATCCTTCAGCCTGATCAAGACCCCGATCCACTGACGGGAAAGGTCCTGGGTCCCGTCAACAAAGATCATATCCAATGAATCGGAAAGGATGCAGGTATAAGTGCCGGTGTCGGGGGCCAGATAATTCAGGGTGAGGGTACCGTTCGGGTTTACCGAGGCCGAATAGTTAAAGGGATGGATGGTATTACCTACCGAGCCATTGTCATTTCGAAACGTGGCGACATTCCCCGATCCGTCCGGATTGAAAACAATCCGTCCCCCTTCGGCCTTCCAGGTATTGGTGTTATAATGGTTTAAGAAGGTGAACCCCCAGGAGCCGTACAGGGCGCTGATCGGAGGCAGGGCCTGAACCAGGCCGGGGGAAAAGCAAAAGAGAAAAAGGACGGAGATAAAAAACCTTTTTTTCATAACCGGACTCCTTATGCAAGGGGTTGGGCACCAAAAAAATCGTTTTTTGTTCCGGACCAACAGGTTCCCTTCCGAAGTGGAAGGGAGGAGGATACCAATCCGGAGAATAGTATCAGCTCCGAAATAATCTGTCAAATCGAAGACGATCCAATGAGGGGATCCCCACGTCTTTCTTCTTTCCCGTTATTCGGAAAATGGCCGGCAATAGGTTTCTTTGGTCAGGGCGATAAGCAGGCAGGCCAGGAGCGCCCAGACGAGCATCAGGGAAAAACCCGCGCGGAAGGCCCCCAGGTCATAGATGCGGATATCCCCTTTCATCTGCCCTTGCCACTTGAGGTCCAGGACCCAGCCGATGGCCGGTTGGAGAAAGGTGGGGCCGATCATGACCCCCATGTTGATCGCCCCGGCCACGGTGCCGGAATAGCGGGAGGGGACCGATTCCTTGCTGAAGGCAAAGCCGATGATCATCCCGCCGGTGGCCAGACCGGTCAAGGCGGCCAGAACCAGAAACCCGGTCACCGGAAGGCGGGGCCAGAAGATCATCGCCGACCAACCCATCGTGGAAACCAGGGCACCCGTCAGGTAAAGGGGCTTTCGCCGACCCAGGCGATCGGAAAGGGCGCCCATCAAAGGTCCGCCAACGGCCCAGCAGATCATCATCAAGGAACCGACGGCCGCCGCCGCGTTGGTGCCCATCCCGTAGCGGGCCTCCAGAAAAGGGACCCCCCACAGACCGGCAAAGCTCAGCATGGGCCCCACCATTCCCCCCGGGGCCCAAAAGAGGAGCCAACTGTTGCGAAAGGAAAAGACCCGGCCCAGTCCGGACAGAGGCCGAAACCGTTCTTTGGCCTGGGAATCTTTCGGGACTACCGGAGAATAACTTCGAAAGCCTCTTTCCGAAGGGTCGTCCCTGATGAACCGCCGGCAGGCCACGGAAATAAGAATCATCAGCGCCCCGGAGGCGGCCATAATGGGCCGCCAGCCGAACCCATCGATCAGCAGACGCAAGGGAACCCCGGCCGTAACCGCGCCCAGTACCCCGCTGAACAGGGCCATCCCCGAAACCAGGGCGAACCGGCGGGGCGGAAACCAGTGGGCGGCCACTTTGAGCAGGGCCACGAAGGCCACGGCCACCGATCCACCGATCAGCGCGCGCCCCAGAGCGGCCCAAAACAGATTCGGGGCCAAAGCAAAGAGGATAGTGCCCAGACCGGCCACCAGGGCTCCGGCAGCGAGCAGCCTTCGGGGACCCCAGAGATCAGCCAGGACCCCGGTGGGAAGCTGCATCCCTACGTAGGTATAATAGTAAAAGGCGGAAAGATTCCCCAGCCCGGCTGCCCCCACGGCAAAATCAGCCATCAGTTCCGAGGTCATGACCGCCGGAGCCACCCGCAAGTAGAATCCGGATAGATAAAAGAGGGCCCCCAACCCCCAGATCATCCAGGCCTGCCAGGCTGGGGGATAGTTTTCTTTGATGAATTGGGCCGGGCCGATCACCCGATCCTTTGTCAGGTTGCCCATATACTTTCAGCTCTCAGTTGATTTTCCAGAGGCCCCCCTACGCTTCGACCAGCTCCGCCAAGGTCTGTTTGAAAGGGACCTGGAAGTAAAGTTGAGGAGATGGTTTCATCGCCCATGACGGCCGACGAAATATTTGGAGCGGCTTGTGTCGATTATTGCGTCATCCTTCTCGGGGAGCTAAGCATAACACAAGGAAAAGAAGCTGAGGAGAAAAAAGTAAAGGATTTTCTGATCTAGCTTTAGCCAAAAGGTTGAACATTTTAAATTGTACCCATTGGACTATTCTCAGGGTCTTGTGAGCAGAGTCGCTCCGAATTTCTGATTTCTGCCATATGCCGAATGCAGAATACATACTTTTTTCTTAAATAATAACGTCTTCAACGTATTTCCTTTTAAAACCATCTTTGGTAGACTGGATGTGAATTCCTAAAACAACAGAGATGGCAAGGAAGTGATCCTGGTGGGGCTATTTTAAAGAATGTTGATTTTCATTTCTTACCTAATGACACTCAAAAGAAAAAAAGGGAAAGGAATCAAATGAAATACTCAACTCTATTGCTGGTCCAAGTGATCGGACTTATCGCCGGGAGTATCGTTTTTTCAGGTTATGCGGGAAAGTCGGATGGATCCCAAAGCGTATCAACACCGATGCAGATCAAGGTCTATTCCGCTGAAAAAGGGGGAACCTTCCTGAGCGAAACCGTCGTTAAAACGAACGAAGAGTGGAAAAAACTGCTGACACCGGAACAATACCATATCTTGAGAGAAAAGGGGACTGAGCGGGCCTTTACCGGGAGATATGACAACTATCACGAGCACGGCATCTACCGCTGCGCTGCCTGCGGGCTCGATCTTTACAGGTCCGAAGACAAATACGATTCCGGTACCGGCTGGCCCAGCTTTACGGCGCCAATCGCCGCTGAAAACATCAGCACCAGAGCGGACAATAGCCTGTTCAGCCACCGCACCGAGGTGCTCTGCCGCCGCTGCGGAAGCCATATCGGCCACGTTTTTAACGACGGCCCTAAACCAACAGGGCTGCGCTACTGCATGAATTCGGCCGCCCTGCAATTCGTGGCAACCAAAAACTGATCCGGCTATCCAGAAGGAGCAACCATGAAAATGCTTAGTATCGCTATTAAGGGACTGTCCGCAATACTCATCCTGACCGGCACAGTCAATGCTGCAACTAATCTTGAGAAGGCTACTTTTGCGGGCGGCTGCTTCTGGTGTATGGAGCATCCCTTCGATGAGATCCCAGGCGTAGTTTCGGTTACATCCGGCTATACCGGCGGGCAGAAAAAGAATCCCACCTACGAGGAGGTTTCGGCCGGGGGAACAGGGCATGCCGAGTCGGTTCAGGTCGTCTATGACCCCACAAAAGTGACCTACGAAAAGCTCCTGAATGTCTTTTGGCACAACATCGACCCGACCGCTAAAGACCGACAGTTCTGTGATTCGGGGCATCAGTATCGAAGTGCCATTTTTTATCATAATGAGGAACAGCAACGGCTGGCGCTGCAGTCGAAGGCGGAATTGGAAAAGAACAAGAGCTTCCGCGAACCTGTCGTAACCGAGATTGTGCAAGCGACCGCGTTCTACCCTGCCGAGGATTATCACCAACACTATTACAAGAAGAACCCGATCCGTTACAAGTACTACCGCAGCAGGTGCGGTCGTGACCAGCGACTCAAAGAGCTGTGGGGCACTGCGGCGGGTCATTGACGGCGCATGTTCTGAAGGGAGGAATGCAACATGGCAGACTGATTCCATCAGGCGTATCCAGCGGCTGCGCCAATCACTCCTGATCTGGTGATCGTGCCGGGGCATGATCACACCGACTATCAGGTCCTGTTCTTAGAACCTTTTTTGGCTGACGGGGCTTTCTCCTCCGAAGAAAGCGAGCAGATCAAGACCTACGAAACGCGGCTGTTCGATCATTTGGGACACCTCATGCCGGGCGCAACGCCTCTCTTCCGATTTTCTATCGGAATTATAACCGCTCCCAATAATCCCAAAACAAGGGAAAGGATTTACTGACGCATTCGGGCTGACGGATCCGGATCCCCGGGACTCTTAAGCCGATGACGGCCAGGCTCATAGCCAGGCGATGGTCGTTGTGGGGGTCGCACAGCGCGCCGGTTAGCGACACGGAACCTTCGATAGTCAATCCGTCGGGCAGCTCTTCGATCCGCGCCCCCAGCCGGGTCCATTCCTCCCAGAGGCAATGAAGACGGTCGCTCTCCTTGAGCCGAAGATGTGCCACGTTTCGAATAATCGTCTTCCCTTGGGCGAACAAGGCCAGGGCGGCCAGCGTCGGCACCATGTCCGGCATGGCGCTCATATCCGCTTCGATGCCCGCCAGCGCCCGCCCCTTGACGACCGCCCGGTGGGCTTCCTTCCTGACGACAGCCCCCATTTTTTCCAGAAGATCCAGAAAGGACATATCGCCCTGCCGGGAGCTTTGCGGGAATACGTTTTCCGTAGCCACGGTGCCGCCGGTGACGGCGGCGGCCGACCAGAAATACGAAGCGCTGGAGGCATCCCCTTCCACTTGAAAGTCTACGGGACTGGTAGCCCGTTCCCGCCGGAACCTTAAATCGGCTATACCCTTCCCGCTGTACCCCCACCCCAAAACAGTCCATCACTTCCAGGGTCAGGTCCACGTAGGGACTGGAAACGATCGACCCATCCACCTCGATCTCCACCTCCGCTTCGGCATAGGGAGCCGCCAGCAGCAGTGAGGAGAGATACTGACTGCTTTCCCGTCCGGTCAACCGCGCCTTTCCTCCCTTTATACCCTGGGAACGGATGCAGACCGGTGGATAGTTGTTTTGAAACGCCGAGATGTCCTCCACTCCCAACGCGCGCAAGGCCCTGACCAGTTCACCAATTGGCCTTTCCTGCAGGCGCGAAGAGCCCGTCAGAATCGTCTCGCCCAGGGCCAGGGCCGCCGTAGAAAGCAAAAGGCGCAGAGAAGTTCCCGAATTTCCCAGATGCAACGTTCGGGTTCCGGACCGAACAGGGAACCGCCCTCCCCTTCCAGCGACGGTCGTTATTCCGTTATCGTTTTTTATATCTATTCCCAAACCCTGCAAGGCCTTGAGGGTATAGATCGTATCCTCACATTCCAGCAGATTGGTGAGACGGCTCTCGCCGGACGCCAGGGCGGCGGTGATCAAGACCCGGTGACTGAGGCTCTTGGACCCGGGGATGGATACGGTGGCAGCGATGGTCTCTCGGGTTTTGACTTCTTTCACTGGAATCCTCGCAGACCCGTTTTAACGGCTGCGGTCATTTCCGAAAGCGGGGGATGAAGACCGGTCCATTGCCGGAACTGCTCCGCACCCTGATGGATAAACATGGTTAACCCGTTGATGGGCGTACAGCCCCGGTCCCGGGCCATTCGGATGAGTCGGGTCTCCAGGGGGTTGTAAATCACATCCATGACGATCATCCCCTTTTTAAGGTTTGCGGGTTCTAAAAGGCATTGATCCTCATGAGGAACCATGCCTACCGGTGTGGTCTGAACCAGCAGGTCGGAATCCACTTTTGCAATTTCCTCCAGGGGCAGAAAAGGGCAATTCAATAAATCGGCCAACGCTTCCCCCTTCTTCCAGGAACGGTTGGTCAGGGTCAGGCGCACCCCCTTTTCCTTTAGCAGAAAACCGACGGCCCGGGCCGCCCCGCCGGCGCCGACGATAAGGCCGGTTTTCCCGGTGAGTTGCGTTTTTTCTTTCAAGGCCCTAAAAGCGCCCAGGGCATCCGTGTTGGTTCCGATCAGCCGCCCTCCTTGGTTGATGATGGTATTGACGGCCCCTATTTTTTTGGCCAGATCATCCACCTCGTCCAGCAAGGGGATCACGGCTGTTTTATGGGGAATGGTGACGCTCATTCCCCGGATTCCCAGGGCCCTCATCCCGGCCAGGGCCCCGGGGAGATCGCGGGTCTCAAAGGACAGGTAGACGGCGTTGAGGCCGTTGGCCTTGAAGGCGGCATTGTGCATCACCGGGCTCATGGTGTGTGCCAATGGATACCCGATGACGCCGTAGATTTGTGTTTTTCGGTCGTTCATGGAAATAAACCTCGTAATTCCTTTGTTTATGAACTCAATAAAGATAACACCCTTCTCATCTCCCCGGCCGGAATCTGACCCGGGGCCGATTCCTCCCCGGTTTCCAGGGAGGCGAAAGTCAGATATCCTCCCAGCAACGGGGAAGCGATCCGGCTGATTCGTCCCAGAGGGCCGAGGCAGAAGGCGATGATCCCCAGGCCCATCCCGGCGGCCTCGGGGATCAATCGGAGCACCCGGAGATTGTCTTCAACCGTGCAGGCCTGGGTGACGATCTTGACCAGGGAGGAACCAACAGCCGCCATTCGTTTCAGCAGGCCCTGAAGGGACCGCCAGGACGGGGTCCCGGCGAGCAGATGGGCGGAAAGAATAACCCGCTCCGTTCCAAAGGACCTCAGTAAGTCCTCCTGCATCCGAACGGCCAGATCGTACTCCACGTCCACCAGATCGGCCCCGGCTTCCCTGGCCCGGCGTAAAATCCGGGCCTGCCTCTCGCCGTCGTCCGATCCCTGCCCCCCCTGCTTCGCCGACCGGTACGTGGCGATCACCGGTCTGACAGCGGCCCGCCGCAATTCTTCCAGCCGGCCGAGATCCAGCAGATCCAGACGGAATTCCAGCAAGTCCGCCAGTTCATTGGCCCGGATAATTTTTTCAATCGCCTTTTCCGTATGGGACGCGCCGATGGGTATGCAGATCTTCAAGCGATATTCCCTCGTAATTTACCCAGGAACTTCTGCATCTCCTCGGTGTCTCGTTCCCGGATGATATGGGTTAGATAGGACAACCGGGAATTGATCCGTTCGATCTGGCGGACGGTAGCCGGATTGAACAGGACTTCGGTCAACAATTGATCGTCTTCAGAGAACAATCCCCGGGCGATGTCCATATGCTTCCGAAAAGTCGTCCCGGGGGCCTCCTGTTTTTTCATGCAGGCCGCAAAGACCAGGGTCGAGACAAAGGGGACCGAAAGGGAATAGGCGATGGTTCGATCATGCTCTTCAAAGGAATACTCATGGACCGTGAGGTGAAGACTTTGGTAAAAATCAAGAAAAAACTTCTTCCCGGCCGGATCGGATTCTCCGATCAGAACGGCGTTCTCCCCCTGCAGATCGCGCACGTCGGCAAAGGTCGGCCCGAACATGGGATGGGTGGAGACGAACCGTTTACCCAGGGTCCGGTACAGGTCCTCCAGGCCGGTCTTGACCGAAGCGATATCGGCCAGCAGGCAGTCCTCCGGGAGATAGGGCAGAGCCTCTTCGAAAGCCTGCCGGGTGTGCACCAGATTAACGGCATTGATCATCAGTTCGGGTGCCAGGTCCCGGATCTCCGAAAGGGCGGAGAGTTTTTTTGCCTGAAAAAAATACTGCAGCTTCCGGGGATCCTGATCATAAACCACCACCGCATGGTCCAGGCTGAGCGCTTCGACCAGCCAGCTTCCCATCCGTCCCGCCCCCATGACGAATATTCTCATGACATCCTCTTTTCCAGGTAACAGCCCATCAGTTTAAAACGGGTCGTCATCCCCTTGATTTTTTCCAGAACCTCTTGGACTTTCGGATCCTGGATCGACCCCATAAAATCCAGGAAAAAGGCGTAAGCACCCGGCTCTTCGGGAACCGACTCGATCCGGGTCAGATTGAGCCCCTCTCCGGCGAAGACCTCCAAGACCCGGAAAAGGGTCCCGGCTTTGTGGGCGGTGGAGAAGAGGACCGAGCATTTATCCCCTGCCTCCCGGGCCTGACCTTTGGAAAGAACCAGAAACCGGGTCAGGTTTCTTTCATGGTCTTCAATCCCCTCCTTGATGATTTCCAAGTCATACAGTTTGGCGCATATGGAGCTGGCGATGGCGGCTGATCCCGTCGGCCTTTTATCCGCCACCATCCGGGCCGCCCCGGCCGTGTCGTGATAGCGCCGCGGCTCCAGTTTGTTCCGCGCCAGGAAACGGCGGCATTGGGCCAGGGCCTGAGGGTGGGAATACACCGATCGGATTTCCCGGTGGTCCATCTCCGGCGGGGCCAACAGACAGTGATGAACGGGCAATTCCACCGCTCCCACCACCTGAAGTTCCGTCCCTATCAGCAGGTCGTTTACCGGGCCCACCATGCCCCCCAGGGTATTCTCCACCGGGACCAGGCCGTAATCGAAAAGGCCGCTCTCCACCCCTTCAAAGAGATCGGCAAATTCCGGGCAGGGGATCGGAACCAGGTTCGGGTCCCAGGCCCGGGCGGCAACCTCGCTGTAGGCCCCGTGTTCCCCCTGGAAGGCGATTAGCTCCCGGTTTTTTTGTTGCAGCAGCTTGCTCTCCTGAATGATGTCCAAATAGATCCGCTCGATAAATTCCGGATGGATCAGTTCCGTGGCGCTGTGCCGTATCTGCTCCAGGACCTGCTGCTCCCTTTCCGGATCCTCGATCCGCTGCTTCAACTTGCGGACCATCAGGGCCTGTTCCATTCGGTCGTTCAGGAGTTTTAATATCCTGGCATCCAGCCGGTCGATGTTCTTTCTAATCTCTTCTATGGTCATTCGGTTACCTTTCTCATTAATCCACCATACCGGGGGGGGACCCCGAAGCTTATGAAATGGAGTAAACCATCGATCGTCATTCCGGACAAGCGAAGCGCGATCCGGAATCCAGGCCCCGGCAAAGCGTCAAAAGCCCTGGATACCGGATCAAGTCCGGCATGACTTCCCAAGACAAAGACGTTTAAAATGGCGTCTGATTATATTTCAAATCAATTTTTTGCATTCCTTTCCGCTCAGGAAAGAAACTCCTCCAATTCCTCGAAAGAAATCTCTTCCACCACGGCCCGGCCCAGGGCCGCTAAAAAAACAAAATGGACCCTGTCCCCTTCTCGTTTTTTATCTTTTCTCAGGGCCTCCAGGAGTTTCTCTTTCGGGCAGGGAAGTTGCAGCGGCAGCCCCAGGTCGGAGAGTAGCTTTTCAATCCTTTTCCGGTCCTCGTTCGACAAATAGCCTTTTTGTTCGGAAATTGCCGCCGCTAACACCAGTCCGGCGCTGACCGCCTCCCCGTGGGAAACGCCGGTAACCTTCTCGAGGGCGTGTCCGAAGGTATGCCCGCAATTGAGCAGCCGCCTCTCGCCCTTCTCCCGCTCGTCCCGGTTGACAATGGAGGATTTAATCGTCACCGAATCAAATACCAGTCTTTCCATCACTTCCGGCCGAAGATCCAACACCCCCGAAATGTTTTCTTCCAGATAGCCAAACAAACCGGCATCCCCAATCAGGGCGTGTTTAACGACCTCCGCCATCCCGGAAAGGATTTCTTTTCGAGGCAGGGTCCGCAGCAGAATCGGATCGCAGATCACGAAATCGGGTTGATTGAATACCCCGATCATATTCTTATAGCCTTCCCAATTGACCCCGTTTTTCCCGCCGACCGCGGCATCCACCTGGGCCAGCAGCGTGGAGGCCACGAAGCCGAATTTCAGACCCCGCAGGTAGGTTGAAGCGGCATAACCGGTTACATCACAGACGATCCCCCCGCCGATGCCCACAATGAAGGAAGTTCGATCGGCTTCGCAGCGGACCAGGGCCTCATAAACCCGGCCTACCGTCGTGAGGTTTTTGTTCCCCTCCCCCGTACCGATCTCGATGACCTCCGCCGGCGGAAAAAACCGCTCGTACGCTTCCCTGACGTTGGCATCGGTGATAAGTACGGTTTTACCGGAAGGGAGATACCCGGAGAGGCGCTGAAGGCTTTCCCCGATCAGCAGGGTTGAATCCCCCATCCGGCCCTGTATCGTTAATACCGGCACTGGTTTGCTTTAACGACCCGCCACGGCCAGGGACAGCGCCCCCGCTTTCCCGGCCGTACCCAGCGGCTCTCGGTCCTCCAAGGCCTCCTTCAGACCTCGCAGTTTGTTCATCATTTTAGTAAACAGAACCGGCGACATGGCCTGGTCCTTGTCGCAGAGGGCCTCGGCCGGATTGTAATGGACTTCCACGATGATCCCGTCTGCTCCCGCGGCCAGGGCCGCCAGGCTCATGGGCTCAATCAGGCTCAATCGTCCGGTACCGTGGGACGGGTCGACGATGATCGGCAGGTGGGAAATCTCTTTGACAGCGGGGACGATGCTCAAATCCAGTGTGTTGCGGGTATAGGTTTCGAAGGTCCGGATCCCGCGCTCACAAAGAATAACCTGAGAGTTACCGCCCGCCAGGATATACTCGGCACAGCTCAGCCATTCTTTCAGCGTGGAGTACATGCCCCTTTTCAGGAGCACCGGTTTATTCATCTTGCCTACTTCCTTAAGCAGTGAATAATTTTGCATGTTGCGGGTGCCGATCTGCAGGACGTCCGCATATTCGCTGACCCAGGAAACATCCCGGGGGTCGGTTACCTCGGTGACCACCGGCAGACCGGTCTCCTTTTTGGCCTTTTCCAAAATCTTCAAACCCTTGAGCCCCAATCCCTGGAAGTCATACGGAGAAGTCCGGGGTTTGAAGGCTCCTCCCCGAAGCATGTTGGCCCCCGCCATTTTTACCGCCCGGGCGGTCTGAAGGGCCTGCTCTTCGCTTTCCACGCTGCAGGGTCCGGCGATGACTACAAAGTCCTCTCCGACCTTAACCGAACCGACGCTGACAACCGTCCGTTTATCCGGATTACCGTTTTTTATGCTGAGTTTGAGCTGATTCATGGTTCCTTCTCCTTGGAGCTGATTCCCTTGTTTAAACCGATGAAACAAATTTTTTGCCATTGGGTCTGTGGTCTTTTCGTCATGCCGGACCCGATCCGGCATCCAGCAGGCTTGGGATACCTGGATCCCGGCTTTCGCCGGGATGACTCCGCGTTTGAATAAAAAAGGCCGTGGACTTCCCCGCCCACGGCCTTTGCCTATCCAAGCAGCTTGCCGGGGCGGACCTGTCCAGTTAAAAAAGTAATACCAGTACTGACCGCTATCGAAAAAATTCCTCATCGTTTCATCCTCGATCGGCAGTGATCCCTATTGCTCTGCGGTCCAAGAAAGACTCTTCCGAGGTGACGGCTCGAAAGCGCAGCAGGTGATCCGTCAGTACGATCCGAGTCATCGCCTCCAGGACCGGGACCACTCGGGGGACAGCCGAAATATCGTACCGGCCTTCCAGACGGAGTGTAACGGCCTCCCCATCCCTGGTGATGGTATCCTGTTCCCTTTTGATGGAAGGGATGGGCTTGATCGCCGCCCGCAGGACAATTTCGTCGCCGTTGGAAATTCCTCCCAGAATACCGCCGGCCCGGTTTGTCCGGAAGCCCTCGGGGATCAGGGGATCGTTGTTTTCCGAACCGGTGAGTCGGGCCGCTGCAAAACCTGCTCCGATTTCAACCCCTTTGACCGCGCCCACCGACATAACGGCTCGAGCCAGGTCGGCATCCAATTTGTCGAACACCGGCTCTCCCAGCCCGGGGGGGCAGCCCAAGACCCGGACCTCCACGATCCCCCCCAAGGAGTCGTGCTCTTCCCGGGACCTTTTGAGGGCCGCTTCCATCTCCGGCACCACATCGGGATCGGGGCAGAAAAAAGGATTACTCTCGACGGCTCCGGGAATATTTTTTCGAGCCCGGATCCCGCCCAATTCCAGGGTCCAGGCCGCCACATGAATCCCTGCCGGATCCAGGATCTTTTGAGCCACCACACCGGCCGCCACCCGGGCCGCGGTTTCCCGGGCCGACGATCGGCCGCCGCCCCGGAAATCAAAGTGGCCGTATTTGCGGAAATAACTGTAGTCGGCGTGGCCGGGCCGAAAAGTGTTTCGCAGGACTTCATAGGGCCGGCTGTCGGCATCCCGGTTGCGAATAAAAAGGGCGATCGGGGCGCCGGTGGTCTGGCCCTCGAAAACCCCGGAGAGGATTTCCACCCGGTCTTCTTCCCGGCGGGGCGTATCGAGAGGGGTCCGTCCGGGACGACGCCGGGCCATGGCCGGGACAAAGTCCTCCGGGGATAAGGCTATCCGGGAAGGACAGCCATCGACAACCACCCCGATCCCCGCACCATGGGATTCCCCAAAGGTGGTAATTTTAAAAACTACTCCGAAGGAATTACCCGCCATGAGCCGATCCCTCTTCTTTTTCGTCCATAGCTTGAACGATCACTGAGGCCACCTCGTCGGGGGAAAGGCCGGTGGTATCCACCCGTAGGGTCGAGGCCCGCCCGTAAAAAGGTTCCCGGACGATGAGAACCTCGGTGATCTCCTGCAAAGGATCCATGCCGGTGAGCGAAGGCCGACGTTTACCCGATTGCTCTTCCGCTTCCATCCTCTGCCTCAAAACTTCAGCTTTTCCATCCAGCCAGACGACCCGGGCGTTGGGGGCCAACTGATTCACATTCACCTCATCCAGGACCACTCCGCCGCCCGTGGCAATGATCTGGTTGTCCCTCTCGGACACGACCTTGACCGCCTGCCTTTCAAAATCCCGGAAGGCTTCCCATCCCCTGGCGGCAATAAGCGCTTCGATCGAAGACCCCGCCTTTTCTTCCACCAGGGTATCCGTGTCCAGGAATACTTTTCCGGTCATAGCGGACAAGATCTTTCCGACGGTAGTTTTCCCGCTGCAGCGAGCGCCGACGAGCACGATGTTCATGGCCCTATTCCCCGATCCTTGATTTTTCTCAGGCCTAAGACGCTTGAGAAGCGCCAGGGCCGTTTCCGGCCCAGGACCAAAAAAAAAGCCGTGAGCTTTAATCCGCCCACGGCTTTTGAATTTCGAAAAAAAAGAAATCAATCCATGAGCAGACGGGTCCCCGGCCAGTAATAAAAGTAATAAAAATCTTGTTGGGACTGACGGCTGATCATGGTGTTTATGTCTTCCTTGTTCTTCATTAAGGCTGTATAACAAGATAGACGGTACCCTCAGCCTTGTCAATCTTTTTTTTCGTCATTTCAAAAAAAGATTGACAAGGATGAGCCAGTCTGCTATTCTTTAATCCAATTTTTTTGCAAAGAACTTTTATGGAATCCCTTTATACTTTAAAAAACAACTGGTGGTGGTGGCAGAATTCAAGGGAGGGGTTCGTCCACCGCTAAGCAAAGCCAATAACTAAAAAGCCGTGGAGAGCCGCTCCGGTTCTCCACGGCTTTTTTTATTTGTACCTATAAAAAAAAGGCCGTGAACCCTCACGGCCTTTTTTTTATTTCGGAAGGAAAACATTTTATGTTCACGCCGGATTTTCCAACTTTTGAGAAACTTTCCGCACAGGGAAACCTGATCCCTATCTACCGGGAGATCCTCGGTGACCTGGAAACACCGGTGTCTCTCCTCAGAAAATTGGGAGGCTCCCCCTATCATTTCCTCCTGGAAAGTTTGGAAGGAGGGGAAAAATGGGGGCGCTACTCATTCCTGGGAACCGACCCGGAGCTGGTCTTTACGGTCCGGGGAGATGAGATGCTGATTCAGGAAAAAGGAGTGGTCCGCCGGGAGCCTCATCACGGGGATCCTCTGGGATGCCTGAAGGATTTGTTAGGCCGTTACCGCCCGGTTCCGGTTCCGGGTTTGCCCCGTTTTTATGGCGGCGCCGTGGGTTTCTTCGGCTATGAACTGGCCGGATTTCTTGAGAAGTTACCGCCCCGGAAACAGGGAGGCCCCTGGAAAGACGAGGCCGTCTTCCTGGTCACCGATACCTTGATGATTTTCGATCATCTCCGGCAGACGATCACGATAGTGGCCTGTGCCTATACGGAAGGAAAAACGGATCTAAAAGCGCTTTATACGGAGCAGCTCCGGAAGATCGATCAACTGGTTAACCGGATTCGAACGCCGAGGGAAAAGGAAAACCTCGCTCGCTGAAGCCCTGCCCCCGTCGCTTCAAGCCCAGATGACCCCGAGCGTGTTTCCAGGACCTGGTGCGGCGGGCCAAGGAGTATATCGTTTCCGGTGACGTCATTCAGGTAGTCCTTTCCCAACGGTTCCAAGGTCCGGCCCCGGCGGATCCCTGGACGCTCTATCGGGCTCTGCGCCGTATCAATCCCTCTCCTTATCTCTTCTATCTGAAAATGGAGGACCTGGTCTTAATCGGTTCATCTCCGGAGGTGTTGGTCCGCCAGGAGGGAACCAGGGCGGAAGTAAGGCCCATCGCCGGAACCAGAAAAAGAGGGTTCGGAGAGGCGGAGGACAAAAACCTGGCCAGGGAACTCCTCGAAGATCCCAAGGAACGGGCCGAACACATCATGCTCGTGGATCTGGGAAGGAACGATTTGGGAAGGATCGCCCGCACCGGCACGGTCCAGGTCAGTGAATTGATGGTCGTGGAACGGTATTCCCATGTGATGCATCTGGTTTCCCATATACGGGCCGAAGTGGCCGAAGGGAAGGACTGTTTCGATGTCTTTCGGGCCGCCTTCCCGGCCGGGACCCTGACCGGCGCACCCAAGATCCGGGCCATGGAAATCATTCACGAACTGGAACCGGGACCGCGGGGTCCCTACGGAGGGGCCGTAGGCTATTTCAGCTTTAACGGAAATATGGATTTCTGCATCACCATCCGGACCATCGTGATTCACGGCCGGACCCTGGCTATCCAGGCCGGGGCGGGCATCGTGGCCGACTCCGACCCGGTATCCGAGTACCAGGAAACCTTAAACAAAGCCCAAGGGCTGATGGAGGCCCTGTCCTTGGCCTCCCGAGGATTGGACCCATGAACCTGATGATCGATCACTACGACTCGTTTACCTTCAACCTGGTTCAATTAATCTCCGGGCAGGATCGTCAGGTCCTCGTCCGGCGAAAGGATGAGATCACCCTGGAAGAAATTCAGGCCCGCCGTTGGGAGGCGATATTTCTGTCCCCCGGCCCCTGCTCCCCCCGGGAGACCGGCAACACCCCGGTGGTGATCCGAAAATGCCATGAGACCATTCCGATGCTGGGGGTTTGCCTGGGCCACCAGACCATCGCTTTCTCGTTCGGGGGTCGTGTCGTCCGGGCCGAACGCGATCATGCACGGAAAAACCTGCCCGATCTTTCACGACGGACGAACCATTTACCAGGGACTCCCCAATCCCTTTGAAGCCATTCGCTATCATTCGCTGATTGTGGACCGGGACACGTTGCCCGACTGTCTGGAAATCAGCGCCTGGAGTGATCAAGGGGAGATCATGGGACTCCGTCATCGGGACCATCCGGTGGAAGGGGTGCAGTTCCACCCGGAATCCATCCTGACGGAACAGGGGGGCCGGTTGATCAACAATTTCTTTAACGTCATTCAAGAAAAGGAGGAAGAAAAAATGGAAATTAGAAGCGCTATTGCCAAGGCGGTCCGCGGGGAAGACCTGGGTGAACAGGAAATGGAACGGGCCATGGAGGAAATCATCAGCGGGCAGGCCACTCCGGCTCAGATCGGTGCCTTTATTACGGCCCTGCGCATCAAGGGAGAGACGGTCGAGGAAATCACCGGAGCGGCCCGAGCGCTGCGGGCCCGGGCCGGCGCCCTGAACCTGAACAATCATTCGGTCAACCTGGACCGGGACGAGATCAACATCGAGGAGGAAACCATTCTGGATACCTGCGGTACCGGCGGAGACGGGACCCGAACCTTCAATGTTTCCACTGCCACGGCCCTGGTAGCAGCCGGCGCCGGGGTCAAGGTGGCCAAACACGGCAACCGGGCCGTGTCCAGCCTCTGCGGCAGCGCCGACGTGCTGGAACGCCTCGGGGTCAACCTGGACCTGACCCGATCCGACGTGGAACGCTGTCTGAGGGAATGCGGGATCGGTTTTCTGTACGCCCCCCTTTTTCACAGCGCCATGAAACACGCGGCCGGACCCCGGCAGGAGATCGGCCTGCGGACCATTTTTAACCTCCTCGGCCCCTTGACCAACCCCGCCGGGGCCTCGGCCCAGGTGATGGGGGTTTATGCTCCGGAGCTTACTGAAAAACTGGCCCAGGTCCTCAACCGGTTGGGGACCCGGGAGGCCTTCGTAGTCTGCGGCGAAGGCTCCCTGGATGAGATCAGCATCTGTGGACCGACCCGGATTTCCCATCTTAAGGATAGTCGGGTCAGGACCTTTGAGCTGACACCCGAGGAATTGGGGTTCCAACGGGCCGGCCTGGAGTCGATCCGGGGCGGAGACGCGGCCGCCAACGCCCGGATCATCCGGTCTATCCTGGAAGGGGAACCGGGACCGAAGCGGGAGATGGTCTTGATGAATGCCGCCGCCGCTTTTATGGCGGCCGGGTTGGATAAAGATTTTAAAGATGGCCTCCGGCGGGGCGAGCAGTCCATCGATTCCGGTCAGGCCAGAAACAAGCTCGAACAGTTGATCTCCTTTTCCCAGGAATGCCGGCCATTCCTTCGAAAGGCCATCTAATAGGAGGAAATCGTGCCCCCACGTTTGGCTGAAATCCTGGCCGTGAAAAAAGAAGAAGTGGAAGCGTTGAAGAAAAATGGCCGGCTTTACCGGACGGCGCCTGCGCCCATGCCGATCCGGGATTTCAAAGGTGCTCTTTCCTTCCCGGGCGAAACGTCCCTCATTGCCGAAATCAAGTTTGCCTCGCCTTCCGCCGGGATGATCCGGGTAAGGGAGGATCCCCGAACCATCGCCAATGATTATGCGGCGGCCGGGGCGCGGGCCATATCCCTGGTAACGGATAAGCGTTTCTTCGGAGGAAACCTGGGGGACCTCCTTCCCTTGAAGAAGGCCGTTTCGCTCCCCCTGCTTCGTAAAGATTTCATCCTCGATGAAATCCAGATAGAGGAATCATTTCACTACGGCGCGGATGCCCTGTTGCTCATCGCCCGCTGTCTATCCGGTAAAAAATTGCGGCGGATGCTCGATCTTTGCCGGGAACGGGGAATGGCGGCCCTGACCGAAGTCCATTCCAAACCGGAATTGTTTAAAGCCCTGGATAACGGGGCGGAGATCATCGGCATTAACAACCGGGACCTGCGGACCTTTGCCGTCCATCTCCAGACGACCCTGGATCTCCTGTCCGCGATCCCTGAAGGAACGACGGTCGTCAGTGAAAGTGGAATTTCCACTTCCGAAGACGTTCGCCTGCTGAAAAGAAAGGGCGTTCAGGCCGTATTGGTGGGAACGGCCCTGATGCGCAGTCCTGATCCGCTCCAAAAGGCCGCGGAACTGGCTGCAGCCGGACAAAGCCATGATTGAAGTAAAAATCTGCGGGATTACCAATCCCGCCGATGCCCGCGTCGCCGTCGATTGCGGGGCGGACGCCCTCGGATTTATCTTTTACTCCAAGAGCCCCCGCTGGGTAACGCCGGCTAAGGCCAAATGGATCACGGACCAAATCCCGGAATCCGTTATCCGGGTCGGGGTTTTCGTGAACCACCCGGCCGACGAAATCAAGGCTATTGCCCGGTTCTGCGGTCTGCACTTGATCCAGCTTCACGGTGATGAATCTCCCGGACTTCTGTCGACAGTTTGAACCCTGCCGGTTGATCAAGGCCTTCGCTCCCCAAGATCCCGGGGATTTAGAAGCGCTGAAGGCCTTCCGGGTACGCGGAATCCTGATCGATGCCCGGCGTCCGGGGTCTACGGTGGGACGGGGGAACGGGCCGACTGGAGGCTGGCCCGGGAGGCGGGGGAAAGGCATCCCCTGGTGTTGGCCGGAGGGTTGGGAGCAGACAATGTGGCGGAGGCTATCCGGTCCGTTTCTCCCAGGGCTCTGGACTTTAATTCGGGTGTGGAGTCAAGCCCCGGGAAGAAGGATCCGGCTAAGATCAAGCAGGTCATGGAAATCATCCGCGGCCTCCACCCGGCGAAGCCGGCCCCTGGAACCAATTCCCTGTTTGATCCTGATTTAGTACGAAAATAACCAAACATAATGTTCATGGGGTCGAGTGTAGGGGAGGGGTTAATCCCCTCCCGCATCCAACCGGGCATAAATCATGCTCCTGAAGAAATTTGAATCCTTGATTCCCAAGGTCGGGAGGGGATTAACCCCTCCCCTACAAAAAACAAGAGCTTGAATATTTTCATGCTTCGTGGGTGCCTGCCCTGGGATGGGATTAAGAACGGAAGGAAAAAGAGGTTTAACATGAAAAACTTTCCCGATGCCAACGGCCATTTCGGCCCTTTTGGCGGCCGGTACGTTGCCGAAACGCTGATGCCCGCCCTGCTCGAACTGGAGAGCGCCTACCACCGGAACCGAAGGGACCCGGCTTTCAAACGGGAATTGACCGGGTTCCTTAAAGATTATGCCGGGCGGGAAACGCCTTTGTACCTGGCCTCCAATCTGACTCGAAGGCTCAAAGGGCCGAAGATCTATTTGAAGCGGGAGGACCTGAATCATACCGGCTCCCATAAGATAAATAATACCCTGGGCCAGGCCCTGCTCGCCCGGCGTATGGGTAAACGGCGGCTGATCGCGGAAACCGGGGCCGGCCAGCACGGGGTGGCCACGGCCACGGTGGCCGCCCTTTTCGGTCTTTCTTGCCGGATCTTCATGGGAACGGAAGACATCCGGCGGCAGTCCTCCAATGTGGACCGGATGAAAGCCCTGGGGGCCGAGATCTTTCCGGTCGCTTCCGGTACGGCCACGCTCAAGGACGCCATGAATGAAGCCATCCGCTATTGGGTGAGCCGGGTGCGGGACACCTATTATGTCATCGGCTCCACGGCCGGCCCTCACCCCTACCCCATGATGGTTCGCGATTTTCAAAGCGTGATCGGCCGGGAGGTCAAGAGGCAAATAATCCGGAAAGAAGGAAGGCTCCCTGATTTCCTGATTGCCTGCGTGGGCGGGGGAAGCAATGCCATGGGACTTTTTTATCCCTTCAAGGATCAAGCTGCAGTGGAGTTGATCGGCGTGGAGGCCGCCGGGCGGGGGCTTAGGTCCGGTGAACACGCCGCCAGTATCTCGGCCGGTTCGGTGGGGGTGCTGCACGGAAACAAAACCTACCTGCTTCAAGATGCCCAGGGGCAGGTGCGGGACGCTTATTCGATCGCTGCCGGCCTGGATTACCCAGGCGTCGGTCCCGAGCATGCCTTATTTTCATCAGACCGGGAGGGCCCGTTATGTGGCCGTCAAGGACCAGGAGGCCGTTCGGGCCTTTCAGATCCTGACCCGGGAAGAGGGAATCATCCCGGCCCTGGAGAGCGCTCACGCCCTGGCTTTTGTTCTTAAACTGGCACCGACCCTGCCCCAGGAGAAGATCCTGGTAGTCAACCTGTCGGGCCGGGGAGATAAGGATGTCCGTATGGTAGGTTCGGAGAGGAAAGGAGTTCCGGCATGACCAGGATCAGTCGTCGATTCCGTGACCTTCGGGACCGGGGGGAAAAGGCCCTGGTCTTATTTCTCACCGCCGGTGATCCCTCGCTGGAAAAGACCCTGGAGTTCATTCCCATCCTGGAGGACGCCGGGGTCGACCTGTTGGAAATCGGGGTCCCCTTCTCGGACCCTACGGCCGACGGGCCAACTATTCAGGCCGCCTCGCAGCGGGCTCTGGCAAATGGAACCCATCTGGCCGGTGTCCTGGATCTGATCGCCCAAGTGCGCCGGCGTTCGGAGATCCCGGTGGTCCTGTTCAGTTACTACAATCCAATCTGGGTCTATGGGCCTGAACGGTTTGCCGGGGCCGCCAAAACCGCCGGGGTGGATGGGGTCCTGGTGGTGGATCTGCCTTTGGAAGAGGTCGGAGAACTGAGGCAGTATACCGACCCGGCGGGACTGGACTTTATTCATCTCCTGGCCCCCACCACCGGAGCCGAACGAGGGCGGGAGATTGCCGCTCGCGCCCGGGGGTTTCTCTACTATATCTCGATTACCGGCCTCACCGGCTCGGCCGGTCCCGAATTGACTTCCCTCCGATCACAGATGGCGAAAATTCGAAAAATCACCGATCTGCCACTGGTGGTCGGCTTCGGCTTTTCCAACCCGGAACAAGTGAAAGCCGTTGCTTCGCTGGCCGACGGTGTTGTGGTCGGCAGCGCCCTGGTCCGGATGATTTTTGAACTCGGAGGGCGAAAGGGAGGGATCAGCCGGATCTTCGACTTTGCCCATCGACTGAAAAGGGCCTTGGGGCCCGACCAAGGGATTCAAGGTTCACAATAAAGGGGCGAAGCGTCCATCAAAACACCATCGTGCCTTCTCAATCATTGCGGGGACGGATCTCGGCCTTTTCCCCATAAAATCCTGGCTCCATGGACGGCTTTAAGCTTATAACCTTGCTTTTGGGCCCACTCCCGGCCGGCTTCCGCCAGTCGGCTATTGCCGCTTTGAAAAAAATTCTCAGCCATCTTGTTAAACCCGTAGCGATTCAAGGCCTGGATGAGGACGGCCTCCGTCCCGGATTCGCCCCGGGCAATGAAATAGGCATGGGCCCCAGCCACTACCTCCAGGTTTTCCTCCTCCAACGCTTTGGTCAAAAAGGCCGCCGCCTGAGGGTCGCTGATTTCTCCCAGGGCCGAGGCGGCTTTTCGGCGGACAGACCATTTTTTATCTTGCAACGCGGACAGGAGCGGCTCAACCGCCTGAGGGTCCTTAATCTTTCCCAAGGCCCAGGCCGCCTGACCCCGAACCTCCTCCCGCTCGTCTTTCAACGACCGGATCAAAGGGGATACGGCCCGGGAATCCTTTAATTCGCCAAGAGCACCGGCGGCCTCCGCTCGAACCTCCCCTGCCCCATCAGCCAAGGCTTCGATCAAAGGCTCCACCGCCCGACGATCCCGGATCTTGCCCAGGGCGCTGGCGGCCTTTCTCCGAACGTAGTCCTCCCGGTCTTTCAAGGCCAGGATCAGTGCCGGCACGGCGCGGGGATCTTTTATCGCTCCCAGGGCGCTGGCGGCCCGGCGCCGGACAAATCCTTTCTCATCCTTTAAAGCGGTAATCAGGGGTTCGACGGCCCGGGGGTCCTTTAGTTTTCCCAGGGTCTTGGCCGCCTGGGCGCGGACCGACCAGTTCTCATCCTGGAGTTTTTGTATCTCTTTGGATAGTTCGGCAGACTCCCCCCAGACGGTTGGAGAGTACGCCAGGAAAAGAATCAGCCCCAAGGCCAGGAAGGCCGGCGATTGGCTTTTCATTGTTCTTTTGTTCCTTTCAGGTCGGATCGTTTTTGTTTAGGGACGGCGGATGAATACAGGATTTTCCCTTCCGCCGAAACCATCTGCACCAGGATGACATCGTCTTTTACCCGCAGATAGGTGAATCCCAGTTCCGGTGCGGCAAAAAGACTGCGCGGGCCTGTTTCTTTTTCCGGTCGAAGCTTTCCAGCGGCTCCGGAGATGAGCAGCGGCAAACCGCAATCAGCCTTGAGCGCCTGTAAATTGTGTTCATGGCCCGCAAGGTAAAGGTCGGCCCGGGCGCAGAGCAGGGGCAGCACCAAGGCCGTCATAAAATCCGTATCCCCATGATAGCCGTAGGAGTGGATCGGTTTATGGCCCATTACCAGGTTCCAGCGGGCCTGGGAATTTTCCAGTTCTCTTTTGAGCCAATCCACCTGGGCCTGGGAGCTGTCCAACACATTGGTGTTGAGGGCCAGGATTTTAACATCACCGATGGTCAGCGAATAGACATCCGAGGGCATCCGCCAGCGGGAGGACCTTTGGGAATATTCAATTTGCGCCTTCCAGTTATACATTTCGTCCTTCCGCCCCCAATCGTGCTCTCCCAGAATGGCATAAAAAGGAATGCAGAGTCCCTCATGGGGTTTTTCAAATTTGTTGACAAACTGGGGATCATCGACGCTCCGGACCCCCTGGGGATGAATATTATCCCCCAGCATCAGGGCCAGGTCACACCCGTTCTCTTCGCAGAACTTTTGCATGGCCGCGGCCACCTTCATCTGGTTTTCGTCCCCGGTTCCGTTGTCGCCGAACACCAAAATATGCAATTCATTATCAGCGGGCCCCGGGCGACAGCCTTTATGGGGAACAGGCTTGGGCAGGACGACGGCCGGGGGATTCTCAAAGACGTAATCCTTAAAAACGGTTACCGCTCCTAAGGTGGTGGAGGGGACGGCCAATAAGGGGAGCGTGAAGATAAAAGCCAAAAGGTAAGATATCATTAAGAGTTTTCCTTGCGGTGCTTTGGTTCTTAAAGGCGGTTACGGTTCAAACCTTCCGTATAAAAAAAAGTTCATCCGCCTCACAGAAAGCTTGATTTTTTATTTCTGCTGGGCTATAGGATACCTTATTTTTTAGAAATGAAGCCATTCTAAAAAAGAGCGGACGAATTCATTAAACCATGGATGAAAAAATCACGAATCAGGAAGTGATGCAGTCCTTGTTGGAATCGCCTCTGAGCAGTCAGTTATCGGAGGAAGAATTGGCTTATATTGTAAATAAAATCAAACAAATGGTTAGAGAAAACCAAAAAATGGGTTAGCCGGCGTTAGGTGAGCAAATTATTTTCCCTCCGGGACCTCTTTGTCTTCCTCTGTAGCGCTGTCCCGCCACAGCCAGATCACCATGGTGATCAGTCCCATCCAGGCCGACAAACCGGCAAAGATGGACATAAAGACCCTGAATCTGAACTCCATCCCCTTCAGCCACATAGTGACTGCCAAAAATAGTACCATCCCTGCCAGGAGATAGCCCAGTTTTTTGCCGATTCGTTTGAACCTCGGGTTCATATTTTTTGACCTCGCAAAAAGTCTAACGACGACTTTCTGCTCGGCGGGGGATCGCGCCTCCGGCGGGACTCCCCGCCATTTGAAGTGAATTCAAATGGTGCCACCCCTACCCCAGCCCGGCGCTTAATCGCGCTCGGGCTGCTGACGGGCTTCTGATGAATCCGTCACTCTTTATTACCTCTTGAAGAACAAAAATCCCGTTGACAGTTTTAGCCAATCGGTCTTATATAGCATAAACCCTCTTAAAAATAAAATATTTTGAACGCCAAAGGCGAGGAATGAAGCCGACACAGGACTTTCAAAGAGCCCGGGAACGGATGGTCAAAGAACAGCTCATTCCCCGGGGCATTACCGACCCGGGGGTTTTGAAGGCCATGGGCCGGGTGCCCCGCCACCTCTTCATCGAGGAAGCCCTCTGGGGGGAGGCCTACAACGACTATCCCCTGCCGATCGGTGAGCATCAGACCATCTCCCAGCCCTATATCGTGGCCCTCATGACCCAATCCTTAGGCCTGACCGGCAAAGAAAACGTCCTGGAGATCGGAACGGGTTCGGGCTACCAGACAGCCGTCCTGGCCGAAACCTGCAAAAAGGTCTTTTCCATCGAACGGGTTCGTTCCCTGGTGATCAAGGCCCGGAAGATCCTGGACCAGCTTCACTACCACAATGTGCAGATCAAAGTTTTTGACGGCACCTACGGCTGGCCGGAAGAAAGCCCCTTTGACGCTATTCTCGTCACCGCCGCGGCCCCCCGGGTACCGGAAGCCTACCTCCAGCAGTTGGCCCCGCACGGTCGTCTGGTGATCCCCGTGGGTGACCGTTTTTCCCAAACCCTCCTGCGCATCAGCAAAACGGACCAGGGGATCGTTCAAGAAGACCTGGGCGGGGTGCGCTTCGTCAGCCTGATCGGCGATCACGGCTGGCAGGATTAAAAACGGCGTTTCTGCACCCAAAAGCAGACATCCAACTATAGTTTGTTTCGATTTTGTCAAGATTAGAGATGCGACCCCATTACGCCGGGTGCCCCGTCACCTCTTCATCGAGGAGGCCCTCTGGGGGAAGCCTACAACGACTATCCCCTGCCGAAGAGTATTTAAGCCCAACTCTCCTCTTTGGCGAAGCTGGCCTTAAGACATCTCAAATGTGCGTTCGCGGCGTATAGCACCTACTAACGTTTTGCCAGGATGGCATCGAGATCTTACGATTACGGATGGAACTGTGCAAGAAAGGCAGAGCCATTTTCGGACCCTGTCTTGGATCAACCTTCTCTAACCCCTAGAAAGGAAGGCTCACTGGCGGAGAATTAAAGGTAAATAAAGATGACCCCCTATGGTGAATCGTGGACCCACTCCGGACTTGGCGGTGATCGTGAAAGCACAGTTGCCCGTGCCGCTGCAGTTTGAAGCCGAACCGCTGCCCCCGATCCAGCCGGAGAAGGTTGATCCGGTGGTGGGTAAGGCGTTAAGGATCACCGCCATATTTTCGGCCAGACTCACGCTGCAGGTCCCGCTGCTGGCGCTCCCGTTCCAGGCACAATTGATCCCGTTTCCGGTTACAGTTCCGCTGCCCATCCCGGATGGGCTGACCGTCATAAGGTAAATTTGAATCCACCTGCTGAATAGCAAATACCCCGCCGCCATTTGTCCCCGCATAGAGGGTGGCCGGCGTCGCCGGGTCAATCGCCAGGGCGATGAACATAGGTACTGGTCAGGCCGGTGTTGACCGCGCTCCAGTTCCCGCCGCCGTTCGTGCTTTTGAACACGCCGCCGCCATCTGTCCCCGCATAGAGGGTGGTCGGCGTCGCCGGGTCAATCGCCAGGGAGTTAACTAGTGTATTGGTCAGGCCGGTGTTGACCGCGCTCCAGTTCCCGCCGCCGTTCGTGCTTTTGAACACGCCACCGCCGATATGTCCCCGCATAGAGGGTGGTCGGCGTCGCCGGGTCAATCGCCAGGGAGAGAACATCGGTATTGGTCAGGCCGGTGTTGACCGCGCTCCAGTTCCCGCCGCCGTTCGTGCTTTTGAACACGCCGCCGCCATATGTCCCCGCATAGAGGGTGGTCGGCGTCGCCGGGTCAATCGCCAGGGCGAGAACATAGGTATTGGTCAGGCCGGTGTTGACCGCGCTCCAGTTCCCGCCGCCGTTCGTGCTTTTGAACACGCCGCCGCCATCTGTCCCCGCATAGAGGGTGGTCGGCGTCGCCGGGTCAATCGCCAGGGCGTAAACATAGGTATTGGTCAGGCCGGTGTTGACCGCGCTCCAGTTCCCGCCGCCGTTCGTGCTTTTGAACACGCCGCCGCCATCTGTCCCCGCATAGAGGGTGGTCGGCGTCGCCGGGTCAATCGCCAGGGCGTAAACATCGGTATCGGTCAGGCCGGTGTTGACCGCGCTCCAGTTCCCGCCGCCGTTCGTGCTTTTGAACACGCCGCCGCCATCTGTCCCCGCATAGAGGGTGGTCGGCGTCGCCGGGTCAATCGCCAGGGCGTAAACATAGGTATTGGTCAGGCCGGTGTTGACCGCGCTCCAGTTCCCGCCGCCGTTCGTGCTTTTGAACACGCCGCCGCCATATGTCCCCGCATAGAGGGTGGTCGGCGTCGCCGGGTCAATCGCCAGGGCGAAAACATAGGTATTGGTCAGGCCGGTGTTGACCGCGCTCCAGTTCCCGCCGCCGTTCGTGCTTTTGAACACGCCGCCGTCATCTGTCCCCGCATAGAGGGTGGTCGGCGTCGCCGGGTCAATCGCCAGGGCGTCGAACATCAGGTATTGGTCAGGCCGGTGTTGACCGCGCTCCAGTTCCCGCCGCCGTTCGTGCTTTTGAACACGCCGCCGCCATATGTCCCCGCATAGAGGGTGGTCGGCGTCGCCGGGTCAATCGCCAGGGCGTGAACATAGGTATTGGTCAGGCCGGTGTTGACCGCGCTCCAGTTCCCGCCGCCGTTCGTGCTTTTGAACACGCCGCCGCCATCTGTCCCCGCATAGAGGGTGGTCGGCGTCGCCGGGTCAATCGCCAGGGCGTAAACATAGGTATTGGTCAGGCCGGTGTTGACCGCGCTCCAGTTCCCGCCGCCGTTCGTGCTTTTGAACACGCCGCCGCCATATGTCCCCGCATAGAGGGTGGTCGGCGTCGCCGGGTCAATCGCCAGGGCGAGAACATCGGTATCGGTCAGGCCGGTGTTGACCGCGCTCCAGTTCCCGCCGCCGTTCGTGCTTTTGAACACGCCGCCGCCATATGTCCCCGCATAGAGGGTGGTCGGCGTCGCCGGGTCAATCGCCAGGGCGTGAACATAGGTATTGGTCAGGCCGGTGTTGACCGCGCTCCAGTTCCCGCCGCCGTTCGTGCTTTTGAACACGCCGCCGCCATATGTCCCCGCATAGAGGGTGGTCGGCGTCGCCGGGTCAATCGCCAGGGCGTAAATGGTTCCGCCTTCAGGCCCATTGCTTGTCCAAACATTGATTCCGGCAGAAACGGTACCTGCCTGGCTGGTACTTAACAGAACCAGAAGGCTGATGAGTAAAACTTTCTGAAGTGCAGTATAGGCCGCATGGTGAATCTCCTTTTCTCCAGTGAGGCTTTTTACCCGACAGGCAGGCTAACACGTTTTTCTATTATCATTTGGCCCCAACAAAAAACCCCACCTCTCAATTGAGAAACGGGGTTTCCTGAATCCCTCCATATACTTGCCCCCTTTTAGGGTAAAGTGACGATGCTGGAAGACGGATTAACTTATTGTTCCGGCCTCTAAATAAATCGATCATACACGATTTTAGGAATAGTAAATAGGAGGTTTTATTCTGCGAACAATGATTCTGGTGGAAAGACGCAGCGATTTTCGTTTGTAATCCTCGCGAATAGCCATTTTACCAAAAACAAGACTACAGGAACTCCACGAAATTTACTGGATAAAAACGCATCGTTCCCCCAAATTGACCACTTCGCCTATTGTTCACGCGAGTTGGGGATATGAGCTCATAGCCACCAGCCAATCTACGGCATCGAAGTTTTTCCTTGCCTATTGTCCTTGGGGCGGTAAATGAACCTGAGCCTCTCCCGGAAAATAGGTCATTCGTTCCTGAGAAAATGAGGCCCGGATTATATAGCGGGCCAGATTTTAGTAAAGAATTTTAGCCTGCTTATTGCTGATAATAGATAATGTTCGCAATAGTTATCCTGCCCTTTACCAGTCCCAACCGGATTGCCGGGGTCTGCTTGTCCCTGCCAACTTCCACGAAATTCTGGCTTTGCGGATTCTTGCAGAAATTGACCTGAATCGTGCCGACCTTTACCGGGACACGTTTATCAAGCTGGTTTGGCCCTTTGAGAAAAGAAATCCCCCTACCAGACTCTACCCGACAGGGGGACAAATGTTAAGAGACTTTCAACACGTTAAGCGACCAACGGCTCGCCATGCCGACGCTGCATTCAATTACCTTGAAATGGTTAAGACCTTAATGCGACGAATAGCTATTTGCACCTCGCAGGTCTCTATTTTAAAAGCCCCATTACGTCCTTTTCCGTGTCTAAAATCGGGATAAGCCTCATATCCAACAAATCATTCCATGTCAGAGTCCAAGAGTAATCGGATTGTCTGTTTCAAACACCATGAATCCACCACTCCCGTCGAGATTAGTCCACTCACCAATGATCTTAACTCCCGCAGGTTCAGCTCCTCCCTTTTCCAGACGTCTTGCGATGATAGCTTCTCTCTTGCCCTCTTTGAAGGTATAAATGTTTAAAAATAGCATGGTTAGCCTCCATTTCTGTGGTGTGATTAGCTGTAATCCTATTCAATCTCTTAGAAAATGCATGGCTCCGAAAGGGTACCAACACCATTCGATGCATTTCGATGGAAACTTCAGACACCCTACTTTCAGATAGAGTCTCATCTCCGCTTTGTCACCATTTCTCCGCAACATGCCTTGGGTGATAAGAAGCCCATTTTTTGAACTCCACCATTTTAAATTTAGACATGTTGTTTTCTCCTTTACGTTTTAATCTCTTTTGGGGGCAAATTCCCCTTAGCTTGCTACGAATGGAAATTCCATATAAAGGGTCTTTGATACCCCGTCCGCTTGCGGGGCAGTTCATTTATCGGAGACTGGGAATGAAAAGCCTCCGCAAGGGTTTGATCCCCTCTGGAGGCTCCATATCAGAAATCCTTGGTACTCCCACTTCATATCCCGCTCCGAATAGATTGGGGTTAAGTTGGGATGCCTACTGAATAATTGTTTGTAAGATTAAACCAATAGCAATTTTAAGGGTAAATGTCAACAGAAAATACTGGCAATGCCTATGGGCTCATGTCCAAAAGGTATAGGCCTGGATATTAATTCTTCAACTGCCCGTTGATGATTATTGTTCGAAGTCTTTCCGAATTGCCAATTCATCAAAAAAAGGACTTCAGGAAGTATTCTTTATCATTCGAATATGAAACCGTGATAAGACGATCATCCGATCTCAGGTTCTGGGAGCGAGTCTCTCAATTCTTACTTTTTCCCGATGCAAGGTCGACCAATTCCACTTTTCCGGTTGCCCAGGCTGTATACCCCGGCGGCGATCTTTACCTTTTGTGTTCCCACCAGAGGTTTGATAATGGCGCTGTTTTTCACGAACGAGTTTCCTAAGGGCCTCATCCGGTGATAGGCCGGACTCTTTTTCGGAAGCAACCCCGGCCAGGGAAAACACCAAAAGGATTGGATAATTAAGCCCTATCGGCCGTGTTTTTCTTTTACGTAAGCCAAAGCCTCCTCGATGGCCTGGGCCGCCAGGTCCAGATCCTGGTCGGTGTGCCGGTAACAGATATAGCCATGATGGTGGGGGTGCAAAAAGACCTTTCGGCGAATAAGCTGGGTATAAAAATCATCCCGTTTGGCCCGATGGGTCTTGGCCGCATCCGATTTGAAGGTGATGAAAAACATGGGGGCTACCCCGCTTAACTCGGCGCCCACGTCGTACCGGTCCAGGCAGTCCTGGATTTTTTTCCAAAAACGGGCCCCTTTTTCCCAGATCTGGTCCAGGACCCGGTCCCGTTCGAGGATTTCAATGGTTTTCAGGGCGGCCACAAACCCGTCACTGTTAGGGAAGAAGGTGGAAGAGATGAAAAGCTTCTGGGCGGAGGCCATCATCACCTCCCTTTTCCCGGTAACCACGCTGATGGCATAGCCGTTGGCCATTCCCTTACCCAGGACCACCAGGTCGGGGGTGACCCCATAATAGGCCTGCGCCCCACCCAGGGACATCCTGAATCCGGTCCGGACTTCATCAAACACCAGAACGGCGCCATAACGGGTGGCGATTTCCCGGACCCCTTCCAGGAACCCGGGTTTAGGCTCTTCCATCTTCGCATGCAAGGGGTGCCCGAATGGGGTCATAATGATGGCCGCGGTCTGATCGCCGTGTTTGGCCATCAGCTCCTCGAGCTGGTCAAGCCGGTTGTACCGGAACTCAAAGGTATCCTCATAGAACTTTTCCGGGACGCCCCCCTTCATCTCCACGCACCAGTCATGCCAGCCGTGGTAACCGCAACGCATCACCTTGATCCGGTTGGTAAAGGCCCTGGCAATACGGATGCTGGCCGTGGTGGCATCGGAGCCGGTCTTTAAAAAAATACTCATCTCCGAACAGGGGACCAGTTGGGTCAGTTTTTTGGCCAGCTCATTCTGATACCGTTGCGTCAGGGTGAAGCAGAAGCCTTTGTCCCTGATCTGGCGAATAACCGCATCATCCACTTCTTCTTCCCGGTAGCCCAAAATAATGGGCCCGTAGCCGCAGAGGAAATCGATATATTCATTTCCATCCACGTCCGTGACCCGGCCGCCCCGTCCGCTTTCCACAAAGATGGGGTACTCGCCCTCGATAAAATCAGCGGGTTTTCGGGCGCCCAAGACCCCTCCGGGGACCAGGGACAAGGCCTCCTGAAAAATTTCCTGACTTTTGGCAATGTTCAGCTTTTCTGCGCTTGGCATAAGTAGTTTCCTTTTTTATGAGAATAATAAATACCGGATGAAGATCAGAAACTCGACAACTGGTTACAATACGAGCTTCCGGCTCTTTCGTAGGGGAGGGGTTCATCCCCTCCCGCAGTTATTCTGAGGGACAAGCTTGGACGGCTGTGCTACAGGCGGGCGGGTATAAAACCCGCCCCTACGAAAAACTCTTTCAACGGGTTTAAATTGTCAACAACGAACTGATCGTTTCCGTCTGATGAATTCGGGCGCCTCTTTTTATCAAGGCGGCCAGGAATTTTTCCGGATCGATACAGCCTTCGGGGGCCACCACGCCCTTGACCGTCACCTCGCCTGCATCCATCATTAAAGCCGCAATGGAGGCGGGAAGACCCGTGCCCGGCGCCATCCTTCCCGCCATATCGGCCGTGAAGGTCACCTGTTTCCCGTTTCGCTCACCCTTGACGATCACTTTAAGCCCGGAGGAGTTAGGCCCGTTATCCCGGCCTTTCGGGATCGTGTCCCAGAGTTTCAGCGTCAGGTCATAAGGTACTACTTTGGTTCCTTTCACCTCCAGGACCTGGGTGCTGAGAAAACCCGTCGCATTCTGTTCCTTGATCAACTCATCCACCCAGCCCGGAATGAGGGCGCCCTTAATGACCACTTTTTTCACTCCCTTGATGTAGCGGGGAATGGTGATCGGCTGAGGATGCCCCACATAGCGAACCTTACAGGTGCCGAGGGGTTCCAGGAAGGTGGCGATCTCCTCGCCCGTACCGCCATCCACATACTCCAGTTGTCCGTCCAGATATTGAGGGATTTTTCCCGTTACCATGTGCAGGCTGTGATCCCAGGCCGCACCCGCCAGTTCGGCGATACTGACCACCCAGAAGAGATGGATCTCGTCAACGCGGTCCAGTTGATTCGCATACCACTTGACCAGAACGTTGTTCGTTCCGGGGTCGGAGCCCATCCCCGTCAGAACGGTTATACCCGCCTCCTTGGCGGCTTTATCGATGGCGGCTTCGGAAAAGAGAATGGGAACAGCTTCGTAGTCATCGCAGATATCAATATAGTTGACCTTGGCCTCCACAGCAGCCCTGGCCACGGCCACAGCGGTCTTGTAAAAAGGCCCGGCACAATTGATGACCACATCAACCTCTTTGATGGCAGCCACCAGGCCCTGATGATCCTGGACGTCAATTTTTTTAAGCGACACTTTATGGCTGGCCCGCAATTTTTCCTGCACCCGCGCCGGATCAATATTGATGTCGCCCAACGTTACCGCTGTAATCTGCTCTTGTTTGATGAGGTCCCGGGCGACTCCCTGTCCCATCCCGCCGGTTCCGCCTATGACGATTACCTTCATGGTCCCTCCATAATGGTTGTAGAAAGTTCGTTGCTTTCTAAGTTGATGGATTCGCAAAAAGTCAGACTAAGAGAGCTTGTCATTCTGAGCGAATGCGAAGAATCTCTATTATTTCTTCAGCCTCCCGCCAGAGGGTCCATATAAACTTCGACCAGGACGGTGTCACCCTCGTTGACCTTTTTCTTCAACCCTTCGGGAAATGAAAAATGGCTCTCTCCATTGAGATAAAGATGACGAAGGTCATCTCCCATCTCCCCCCGTTCAATAAACTTTAAAGAGGGGTATCTCCCGGAAAGCTGCTGCAGGACATCGTGCAAGGTATTTTCACCATCCTGGAGATCCATCTGCAAGGGAGGCTCAAAAACATTTTTTATTCGAAGGTTTGAATCAATTCTGACCTTGATTTTCATTGTAGCACCTACGGGGTCTTCTTTCCTGCTGCTTCAACAGCCTCGACGATCTTCTTATATCCGGTACACCGGCAGATATTGGAAGAGAGCGTCTTGATAATCTCTTTTTTGGTCGGTTTTTTGTTCCGATCTAGGAGCGCCTTAGCCGTCATGATCATACCGGAGGTACAGAATCCGCACTGAACGGCGCCTTTTTCCATGAAGGCCTCCTGGAGGGGATGGAGCGCTCCTTCCTCTCGCAGCCCTTCCACCGTTGTGATCACCGCGCCATCCACTTCGGGAGACAGAACCAGACAGGACCTCAGCGGCGTACCGTTCACCACCACCGTGCATGCTCCGCAGGAACCCATTCCGCAGGCCTCTTTGGCCCCAGTGAGCGAGAGTTTCTCCCGTAGGGTCTCGAGGAGCGTCTCATAAGGCCTCACCTGGAGCGTGACCTTCTCCTTGTTTATCTGAAAGGTAACCTTCATCGTCTTCATCACGCACCCCCCCGCTGCACTTTTTTGATCGCCCGTTTAAAGAGGACACCAACCATTTTCTTCCGGTAAACCGCGGAGAGCGTTGCGTTCAATACCGGTTTTGCGTCGGCAACCGCTTGGGCGGCAGTATCCTTAATACTGCTTTCATCAATATTCTTGAGACTGTAAACACGGGGTGATAGACCGATACCTCCGACACAGACCCGGACCGAGGAACCCCTCATAGAAACGGCCACTCCCACCAGGGGATAATCCATGGAATCCCGGACCCGTAATTTTTCGTAGGTTCCTTTCGTCTTCTCCCAGGGTAACCGTATTTGCGTTAGGATCTCTCCCGGCTCAATCGCCAAGGGCTTCCTCCCGTTGCCACTGAAGATCTTTTCCAATTTTACCGTCCGTTCGCCCCTGGGGCCGGCTAATTTTACCTGTGCCGAAAGGGTTATGAGCGAGGGCGCGTTGTCACTGCAATAGTTCGAAAAACAGTCCTGCGCGTTGGGAATGACGTTACACGTCGGGCCGCCCATTTTCCAACAAAAGCCTCTCGCGGTGCGCCATTCCAGGGATTTATTATAGAGGAGACAGCGTGTCTCCTGGAGGATATTCCCGCCGAGAGTACCCCGCATCTGGAGGGTTTCGCAGGAAGTGGCCTCGAGGGATTCAAACAGGGCGGGAAAATATGCTTTTATCTCGGGATCACTCTTGAGATCGAAGAGCGTAACGTTCGCGCCTATAACCAGCCAGCCATTGCCACGGGAAAGGGTCTTCAACTCTCGGATGTGCTTCAGATCAATGAGGGCCGCCGGCGTTGACAATCTTAGCTTCAACAGCGGGATAAGGTCCGTGCCACCGGCGAGATAACAGGCCTGCCCGTTAAAATGGGCATAGAAGTCGATGGCCTCGGCAATACTTTGTGCTCTTTTGTATTCAGACTTAGGTAGGATCATCCCTTCACCCCCTTTTTCCGTTCCAATAGATTCATAACCCTGTCCGGTGTAAGCGGCAACTCTTTGAAAAGCGCGCCGGTGGCATTGGCCACGGCGCAGGCGACGGCGCTGTAAGCGTTCATGCGGACGGTCAGGCCACCCTCCTTCGCCCCGAAAGGCCCTTCAGGGTCCCGGGAACTTATGATGATCGTGTCTATATCCGGCATGTCACAGGCCAGGGGAACCTTGTATTCAAGAAGATCGGGGTTCAACAGGAAGCCCCTGTTCCAGAGGTTCTCCTCGGTAATGGTCGCCACCCCCGCCTGCTGAATGGAACCCTCCATCTGCCCTTCCACCGCCATAGGGTTTATAGGACGCCCGCAATCATGGGCCGCCGTGAAACGGGGGATAGTGACCTTCCCCGTCTCGGAATCAATAGCTACCTCCGCCACAGAGGTTCCAAAGGAGAAGGTCCCGGCCATCTGACCCCAGGGCCTCGAGACCCATTCCCTCTGGAAATCGATGTTGGGGAAGTAAGAACCGGTCGCTACGATCGGTTCTCCCCTGGAGAAGGCTTCCCGGACCACCCAGGAGATGGGCATCTTTTTATCGGGTTTTGTCACGGAATAAGCCATCCGGTCTTTCAGATCGATGTCCCCCTCTTTGACGCCGAGCTTTTCGGCGGCAATGGCGACGATCCTCCGGCGTGCGTTCTCACAGGCCACCTTCACCGCGTTGGCTCCGACGAAGGCAGCCGCCTGTGAATAGGCGCCCGGATCGAGGTTGGTGACCTCCGTGTCGGCGTTCACGAGGTTGATATCCTCCATGGGGACGCCGAGGACCTCTGAGGCCACCTGGATTACCATGGATTCGTTTCCCTGTCCGTTGTCAACGAGACCGGTAACAAGTGCTACCTGACCGTCATCATTGATCTTGACGTAGCACGACGAGCCGGAACGGAACCCCATGGGGAAACCGCACATGATGGCCACGCACCCCATGCCGATCCCTTTAAGCTTGGTGGCGGTGGCCCATTTCTTTTTGAAGTCTGTTTTTTGAGACGCGGCCTCGATCGTTTCTTTGAGACCGCAACTGGTTATCTTGGATTTCGTCGCCGTCACTTCACCGGCTGTCAAGCCGTTCTTGAGGCGTATTGCCACAGGATCCAGGCCGAGCTCTTTGGCCATAAAATCCATCTGGGCTTCATTCCCGGCGAGAAAGGCTCTTCCGTGGCAACCGTACATCCCCCGAATACCTTTGTTCGTAAGCACCCGGTACCCATTATACCGGACGTTGGGGAAACGATAGCATTCCTCGTAGACATAAAAGGGTATCGAGGTGGCGATAGGGCCCGTCGAGCTGTAGGCGCCGCCGTCATAAATCGCCCGGTAGTCCTTGGCCACGATGGTACCGTCCTTCTTCATGCCTGTTTTCACCGTGGCGATAATGTCGTGGATTTGTCTCGAGCTCGTAGCGTTCTCCTCGCGGGAGAGGACCAGCTTTACCGGCCGGCCGGCCTGGATGGACAAAAGCGATGCTACCAGGTCCCCGGGTGCCACCTCGGATCGTCCGCCAAATGCGCCTCCGGAATTGATATGACGGACACGCACCCGATTGAGGGGTATTTTGAGGAGGTTCGACAGCGCCTTGGCCCGGACATGGGGCCCGGCGTTGGGCATCCAGAGGTCGAGGAAACCGTTTTTATAGGAAGCGACAACCGCATAGGGCTCCATCATCGCGTAGGCCTCACCGGCAGCCCGGAAGGTATCCTCTCGAACGAGGAAGGCTTTTCTCATTGCCTTGTCCACCTCGCCCACATCGATATGAACGTGAATGTTAATGTTGTTCTTATACTCGTTGTGGATCTGTGGCGCACCCTCTTTCATCGACTCCAGAGGGTCGAAAACGGCGGGGAGAGGCTCATAGTCTACCTTGATGTAAGAAAGGGCCTCCAGCGCCGTTTCCTCGTCAACGGCCGCAACGGCCGCTACGTCTTCCCCGATATAGCGGACCTTGTCCGTGGGGAGCATGGCGTGGTCCTGCGTATACCGGAAGACACCCCACTTGATCCCGTAGGCATCAAAGCCGCTGATGGCCGCCTTCACGCCCGGCACCTTCAGTGCCCGCTTAGCGTCGATGCGGACTATATTGGCATGGGGATAAGGGCTCCGCAGCACTTTCGCCACCAGCATATTGGGCAGTTTCAAATCGCCGGTGTAACGGGCCTCGCCGGTAACCTTGGCAAGAGAGTCACTTCGCACCACCCTTTGGCCGACAATATTCAGATCATCCTTCACAGATACCTCCTCAGAAAACGTTCTGTTTTTCTACAAAAAATCTTGTTAGTTCGATTGCCTTCTCTTCTTCTGCGCTTCCATCCAGAAACAAATTTCTATCAAAGAACGAGAATTTTGACAAGGGTTTTAAAGGAAAACCTAAGGATTGAGGCCGCGGGTCCTGTAACCGCAATGATCATCCGTTTCCCGCACAGCGTCATTCAACCGGTTTTCCAGTTCCAGACGAAAACCCTCCAGATCGTCCTCGGAGCAGTCCCGGGGGATGAACAGAGGCTGTCCGTAACCGATGGCGATGCGGCTGAAAGGGGCCGGGACCATGGTCCGGTCCCAGGTTTTTTCCAGGGTGATGACCCGGTCGGCGGACCAGATACCGGGCAGCAGCGGGGCCCCGGTGTTTTTGGCCAGGACCAGCAATCCCTTTTTGGCCACGAAACGCGGCCCCTGGGGGCCGTCCAGGACCGTGGCGCAGTGCCCCCGGCCTTCGCGCAGGTGGCGGATCATCTGGACCAGGGCCCGCTGTCCGCCCCGGGTGGAGGATCCTCGCACCGGTATCATGCCGCATTTTTGGGCGAAACGGGCCAGATATTCCCCGTCCTCGCTCTGACTGAACATAACCAGGTGGTGCTGCGGGCCGTAGTAATAGCAATAGAAGATAGCCCCCCGGTGCCAGGTGGCGCCGATATAGGGGCGAGGCCCCAGCGCCCATTGTTGATGGATTTCCGGCTGGAGAATTTTAACGCGGCAGGTGGAGAACCAGAGTTTACAGAGACCGTAGGCCAGATTGGCCGCCAGGGCAATTTGAATCTGTTTCGGCCGGCTGAGGGCCATCCGTTCAGTTCCCTTCTTTAGGAACCGGGATTTTGAAGAATTCCACTCCTTCTTTTTGAAGCAGTTCTTCCTCCTGGGAAGTGGAAGATCCCCTGATATTACGTTTTTCCGCGGCCCCGTAATGCATTTTCAAGGCCTCTTTGGCAAAGTCCGTGCCCACCTCTTCGAAATGCTCCTGGAGGTAGTTTTTAAGCACCTGCCATTGCTTGGTCAGGGCGGCTTCCGGTTTGGTTTCCGAAACGGTCTGGGAAGGCTCATCCCCATGCCGGCGTATGGCCACGGGGGAGAGGACCCGGGATATCTGATGGTCGTCACAGATGGGACATTGAATTTCCCCGTCCCTCTGTTGCAGATTAAAGACCTCGAGACCGGCGAACCAGCCCTCAAAATAGTGATCACGGGAACATTTCAAGTCGATGACGATCATAGTTTCTAACCAATAATATTGGTTCAAATCCGAAATCCGAAGCACGAAATCCGAAACAAATTCAAATGATCAAATGTCCAAATTCAAAAAGTTGTTGTTTTGATCATTTGGATTTTGAACCTTCGTGCTTGTTTCGGATTTCGTGCTTCGAATTTCGGATTTAAAGATCTTCTATTAAATAGAGCCTTCCTCCACCAGGGAGCGATAGACCTCCGAAAGTGTGAGTCCCTGAATGGCCAAGCCCTGCCGGCCGTAGTTCATATTGGCTTCCAAGACCATCCACCCGTCTTTTTGAGTATGGCATAAATCCAAACCCACGTCATTAAAATTACAGACCCGAGTAACCTCTCGGGCGAATAGCAGGGCCTCCGCGGGAATCTTTTCAAAATCCAATTCGCCTCCTTGGGCCAGGTTATGGCGAAATTCTCCCGGCCGGCCTTTTTTCCAATAAGCCAGGATCACCTGATGATTGATCAGGACGACCCGCAGGTCTTTTTCCAGAGGAAGATACTCCTGAATGTACGCCACCGGGTTTCGGTCCTCATAGGCCTTTAATTCGGTTTCATTGGTGATCAAATAAACCCCTTCGCCCAGAGAGGACCCCCGGGGGATCTTGGCGATAAAAGGAAAGGGGAATTCAGCACTAATCCGGCTTTTTTGCCGTCCGAAAAATAATCGGGTTTGGGGATGGGGAATCCGCAAAAGTTGAAACAGGACCGTTTGTTTGATCTTATCTCCCGAATAAACGTAGGTCTCCCGGCTGGGAAAAATCTTCTTCCCCATCGTTAGAAAGACATCCACATACAGCGGGGTCGGATAATAGATTTTTTCAGCGTTCCGGATCAGGTCTTTTTCTTCCGGGGAAAAATCCGAGAAATTAGGACGGGGGGGGATCAGAACTACGCCGGGGCAGGATTTGAAACGATGGCTGAAAGCAATGGGCGGTCCATCCATTCCGGAAGGCCTCAGCGAATTATGGATTTAGGAGGGTAATAGCCGCCTTTGACCGTCACGTTGGGGGCCACCAGACATCCAGGTCCGAGCAGGGTCCCCGGGCTGGTCACGGCGTTGCAACCGGTCTCTGTCCGGTCGCCCATAACCACCCCGAACTTCCTCAACCCCGTCTCATAGATCTTTTGATCAAACTTCACGGTGATCGGGGTTTTGACCATTTTCAGATTGGCGCATTTGGTCCCGGCGCCCAGGTTGCACTGTTGCCCCAAAATGCTGTCACCGATATAGGCGAAATGACCGGCCTTGGCCCCGTCCAGCATAACCGAGTTCTTCATCTCGGTGACATGCCCCACCACACAGCGGTCTCCGATTAAACAGGCACCACGGATATACGCCCCCTGGCGAACCTCCGTTTGCCGGCCGATCACGGTCGGCCCCTGGATAAAGGCCCCTGATTCCACCACCGAACCTTCCCCGATGAAGATCTCCTCTCCGGCCAGGGTCACACCGCCGTAAATAACCGTGGCTCCCGCCAAAATCTTTCCCCCATAACTGACTTGAAAACTTCCCTTGGTCGCGTCGCCGGGGAGCAGGGTAAATCCTTCCTCCAAAAAATCCCCCTGATAGAGGACCACGGTTTTGGTCAGGAAAGGCCCTTGGTGCAAAAGCGGTTTCAGGTTGGGACGGATCGTGTCGCGGAGATAGTCCTTGATTTTCGGCAGAACCTCCCAGACATGGTCCAGCCCGGCCAGGATCTCTCGATAGGCCCAATCATTGGTATCAAAAAAATTTTCGGGACCGGTCAACAAGTTCAACCTCTCTTGGATTTTGGATCTTCGTACTTCGGATTTCGAATCCTAAGCTTCAAATGGTCTGGATGCCGGATCGAATCCGGCATGACGAAAAACGCCCGAAAGCGGTGTTCATTGTTATTGCCAAATAAATGCCCAAACAAAACTTATACTTTCTCCCCATAACGCAGTTAATCGGCCGCTGTCAATGCTTTTTCCCGGGCAGCGGGGAAAATCAGGACAAATTCGGTCCCGCTTTCTGCGGAGCTGCTCACTTTAATGATTCCCTGATGCTGGGAAACGAGTTTTTGGACGATGCTCAATCCCAAACCCAGACCTTTTTCCTTGGTGGTAAAAAAGGGTTCGAAAATCCGTTTCAATTGGGCCTCCGGAATACCTGGGCCGTCATCCCCGATCCGGATCTCCACCCCGTCTCGAAAACGGCCTTCCCTGAGGCGTCGTCCGGACAGCCGAATATGACCCCTTTCCGGTACCGCCTGAAGGGCATTGGTCAGCAAATTCCAGAGAATCTGGGAAAGCTCATTGGACGGCATTTTTAAAACCAGATTCGGCTCCAGATTGAGCTCCCATTGAATCGTTCCGGCCACCCCTTTGTTTTTCTGGATTAATTCAATCGTGCCGGGGATCACTTCGCCCAAATCCACACCTTTTTCGGATTGCTGAGAGGGGCGGGCAAAGGTAATAAAATCATGAAGCAGTGCATCCAGTTTATCCACTTCCCGGGAGACCAGATTGATGAGTCGATCGCCCGGTCCATCTTCCTTCAATTCTTCTCGAATCATTTGAATGGATCCGCTGATCGAAGCCAGCGGATTTTTTATCTCGTGGACGATCCCGGCGGCCATCTGTCCCATCATGGCCAACCGGTCCATTTGGCGTAGATGATCCTCCATTTCGCGAATTTGGGTCAGGTCCTTGAACGTGATAATTTTTTCCAAGCCGGTGGGTTGTCCTTCTCGAAGATAGGTTACCGAAAAACCGAGATAGAGGATCGGACCGTCAGGGTGCTGATAGTCCACCTCAAATCGTTCCCCCTGGATCAACGCCGGCCATCCGGGAATACGCTGAAGTCCGGGGAGGATTTCCCGCACCGGTCGGGATTTTAACCGGGAAGTGGCCTGCCCCAGAATCTCCTCCCCCGCCGGGTTGATGCTCAAGATCTGCTCCTGGGAATCCAAGGTGATCAGCCCCATATCCAAATGGTGAATGATCAGTTGGTTGAACTCCGCCAGTTGATCGATATTGATGCGTTGAGCAATCAATTCGGTCCGTTGTCGATAGGATTGCTCCGGGAAGAAACTGCCCAAATAACCGGCCAGAAAAAAACCGGCCGTGGCCATTCCCCATTGGTAACTGAAATGACCCCAGCGGTAGAAGGAGGAGCCTTCATACCAGGCTAGGTAGTGGGTCAGGATGCCTTGATATTGGAGCAGCAACAGCAGCCCGTACAGGAAACTGAGGTACCCGGCCATCAGAGCGCCGCCCCGGCGATAGAAGAGTATCCCGGAGGCTAAAATCACTAAAAAATAGAGGTAGAACCAAAAGCTTTCCAGGCCTCCCGTGACCAGCACCAGACCCGAAACGATCAATCCGTCGATTAACAGTTGGGCTATGGCAATGGTTCTTATGGCCTGAAAACGGAGCAGGGCCAGGATATAAACCAGGGAAAAACAGAATTGCAGGGCAATCAGAAAGTAAAGGGGTCCGTAAGGAAAGGGACCGGGCAACTCCTTTCTTTCTTGAAAAAAGACGGTCAGCAGGAGCATGAAGGAACTGAAGACCAATCGCCACAGGATCAGCCATTGGGTTTTCCGGAGCAGTTCCGACGTAGCCTGTAACCATTGATTGAGGGAAGAGTCCTCTTCCATGTCGTGATGCATCGCCCTTCAGAGTGGATGGCCTTCAGCCGGCCAGGCTACCGGGTTTGGGGGGAAACGATGGCGCGCTTTCTTTCTAGCTGGTAATGACCGCCGCCATCTTAAAGATGGGCAGATACATGGCTATCACTAAACCGCCGACCAGCCCTCCCAGTATAACCATCAGGATGGGCTCCAGCATCGAGGTCAAGGTGCTCACCGCCGCATCGATGTCATCATCGTAAAAGTCAGCGATCTTTCCGAGCATGGTATCCAATTCGCCGGAGGATTCCCCCACCTGAATCATCTGGGTGACCATCACCGGGAAAACCTTGCTTTCCGACAAGGGCTCCGCAATGGTTTTGCCCTGGCTGATGCTGCTGCGGGCTTTGATAATCGCCTTCTCGATGACCTTGTTGCCGGCGGAACGCGCGACAATTTCCAACGCCTCCAGGATAGGCACGCCGCTGCTGACCATGGTCCCGAAAGTCCGGGCAAACTTGGCTACGGCCACTTTGCGCAGCAGGGGCCCGAAGATCGGCACGCGCAAGGAAAAATCATCCACCAGGAATTTTCCGGCCGAGGTGCGGTAAAAATTTCGCAGCAGGACCATGATGAAGCCGAATCCGACACCCAGAAAGAGAATATTGTTTTTGACGAACCGGCTTATTTCAATCACGATCTGGGTCGGAAGCGGGAGAGCCTGGCCGAAATCGGAGAACATCTTTTCAAAAACCGGAATGACAAAAATCAAAATGATGGCCACGACGATGACGGCCACCGCCACCACGACCGCCGGATAGACAAACGCTCCCTTGACCTTCTTTTTCAATTTTTGCAGTTTCTCAATATAGGCGGAGAGCCGCGTGAAAATCACGTCTAAAATACCGCCGGCTTCCCCGGCCTCGACCAGATTGATGTACAAGTCGTTAAAGACCTTTGGAAATTTTTTGAGGGCTTCGGCCAGCGACTGACCGCTTTCCACATCACCTTTCACCTGGGAAATCACCTTGAAAAAGGCCGGGTTTTCCTCCTGGGCGGCCAGAATGCCCAGACATTGGACCAGAGGCAGACCGGCATTGATCATGGTGGCGAACTGCCGGGTAAAAACGACGATGCTTCTTTCGGGAATCTTGCGGCGAAAAGAAAAACGGGTTTTGGTCGGATCTTTTTTCTCCCGAATCCGAATAGGGGTAATGCGCAATTTGCGCAACTGGATGCGGGCGATAGAAACCGTATCGGCTACCAGCTCGCCCTTTTTCAGCTCTCCTGTGTTCGATTTTCCTTCCCAGTTATAGGTCGGCATCGCTATTCCCTCTCCGTTATTCGTAATACTTCTTCCAGGGTCGTCACTCCGGCAACCGCCTTGTTGATCCCGGTTTCCCGAAGGGTCATCATACCCAAGGTTCGCGCCTTCTTCCGGATGTCAGCCGCCGAACACCGTTCGAAGATCAGCTCCTTCAAGGCATCGCGGAAAGGAAGCACTTCGTAGATGGCGATCCGGCCCCGATACCCTGAAAAATTGCATTCCGGACAGCCGGCGCCTCCGTACAAGGCCACAGCGGCCGGATCCAGATCAAATTCCCGAAACAACTCGGCCGGCGCCTCCACCCGCCCTTTGCACTTGGGACAGATGGTTCGAATCAAACGCTGGGCCACCACCAGATTCAAGGAAGAGGCCACCAGAAAAGGCTCGACGCCCATATCCAACAAGCGGGTCACCGTATTAGGGGCATCGTTGGTATGCAAGGTGCTCAGGACCAAGTGCCCGGTGAGGGCCGCTTTGATGGCGATTTCGGCGGTCTCCCGATCCCGTATTTCCCCGACCATGATGATATCCGGGTCTTGACGGAGAAAAGATCGCAAGGTGTGTGAGAAAGTCAGCCCTATCTCTTCATGAATCTGAACCTGGTTAATACCCAAAATATTCATTTCCACCGGATCTTCAGCGGTAGATATATTTTGGGTGGTCTGGTTTAATTCGCTCAGGGCCGAGTAGAGGGTAGTGGTTTTGCCGCTTCCTGTCGGACCCGTTACCAGCACCATGCCATGCGGCTTATGAATGGCCGATTGAAACTCCTCCAAGGCCTCCGGCTCAAATCCCAGAAGGTTCAGGTTGAAGCGAAAGTTGTGGTTGTCCAGAAGCCGCAGAACCACCTTTTCCCCAAAAAGGGTCGGCAGGGATGAAACCCGGAAGTCCATCTCTCGGCCCTGTCCGAACCGCAACTTCAGTCGTCCGTCTTGCGGGAGCCGTCTCTCGGCGATATTTAGATTGGACATGATTTTTAACCGAGAAATGATGGCGTTTTTCAATTTTATGGGAGGATTCATCACTTCATAAAGCACCCCATCGATTCGATAACGGACCCGGAAGGACTTATCGTAGGTCTCAAAATGAATATCGCTGGCTCCCCGTTTGATGGCGTCCATGAGGATCAAGTTGGTCAATTTGACTACCGGTGCTTCGGCGGCGGCCAATTCCAGGTTCAGTTCATCCTGATCCTCCTCGGGTTTAATGACATCCACTTCCAGGTTTTTTATGTCTTCCAGGACATCGGAGATGGTATGGCTGATGGTGTAAAATTTGTCCAGGGCCTCTTTGAGGCTTTGATCAGGCACCAAAAAAAGCTGGACGTTGCTTCCCGTTAGAAATTTCAGGTCGTCCAAGGCGAAAATGTTGGAGGGATCGGAGATGGCTATCTTTAAAACGGTCCCCTCCCGGCCGATGGGCAAAATCTCATACTTCCGGGCCACTTGGGCCGGGATGACCTCGGTCAGGGACGGATCCAGGGTTAAGCCCTCCAAATGGATCTGAGGGAGGCCAAAATGCTTGGACAAGAAGAACGTCAGCGTTTCTTCGGTGATATACCCTTTCTTGACCAGGATGGCTCCAATTTTGGGCTGGCCCCCTTGTCGTTTCTGCTCTTCCAGGGCCTCCTGCAGTTGTTGCGGAGTGATCTTGTTTTCGCGGAGTAACAATTCCCCGATGCGGCGACTTTTAAACATGGCTATTGCTATTTAAAAAAATTATTGACATTTATGAAAAAAATATTATAACTTGATAAATTTTAACAAGAAAGGGGGTGATACCCATGGACTGTACTACCTTAAAGGCCGGGACGGCCTGCACTTTCATGAACCCCAAAGGCTGCTCCTTTACCGGGGGCGGCTGCCTGCCGGTTAGTGAACCATGCAACGGCTGTGATCGGGCGAAGGACTTTCCCAGCGGCAAATTTTGCGTCTCCTGCCCCGATCCGGCTCAGAAGTGGAAATTCGGCAACTGCAATCTGGCCACCCACATAAAGCCTAAAGCCCCGACTAAACCTGCTCAAAAGATAAACCCCTTGAAAGCCTCCAAACGCAGCGCTCGATAGGACTCCTGACCGTTATCCTCTGGTGTTCGGAGCCTTCTTGGGCCCCAAGAAGGCTCCCCCGGTCAGAGGATAGATTCTTTCTGGGTCCGATCGGATAAAATGTTTCACCCATTTGAATTTGTTTCGTATTTTGAGTTTCGAGTTCCCAATTTGCCTATCCCATCAGGGCCTTTTCCAGCCGATCCATCCCCTTTTCAATCAGGGCCAGGGAAGGGGCGTATGAAATACGGAGGCACCGGTCCTCTCCAAAGGCTACCCCGGGGACTACGGCTATCCGGGCCCGCTCTAATAGATAATCGGCCAACTCCAGGGAATCTTTAATGCTTTTCCCACCTATTTTTTTTCGATAATAAGCGGAAAAATTGGGGAAAACATAAAAAGCGCCATCCGGCAGAGCGGTTCTGACCTCCGGCAGGGCAGCCAATCGTTCCGCGATGTAGGTCCGGCGGCGGTCGAATTCCAGCCGCCTCTGCTCAACGAAATCCTGGGGTCCCTCCAGGGCCGCCACCGCTGCTTTCTGAGCGATAGAAGTCGGATTGGAAGTGCTCTGGCTCTGGATTTTGTTAATAGCCGCAATGACTTCCTTTGACCCGGCGACGTATCCGATTCGCCAGCCTGTCATGGCGTAGGCCTTGGACACACCGTTAACCACAAGGGTTCGGGCCTTATAGTCCTCTCCCAGCATGGCCAGGTTTACGAAGGAACGGCCGTTGAAAATAATCTTGTCATAGATATCGTCGCTGACCACGATGAGGTCTTTTTCCAGAATGATCCGCCCCAGGGCTTCCAATTCTTCCCGACTGTACACGGAACCGGTGGGATTGGAGGGGCTGTTGAGGATGACCGCCCGGGTCTTCTGGGTAACTACCGAGGCTAATTCTTCCGGCGTGGCCTTAAAACCGTTTTCCTCCCTGGTGGGCAGGATCACCGGAGTGGCTCCCGCTAAAAGGATCATGGGGGGATAGGAAACCCAGTAAGGGGCCGGGACGACGACTTCGTCCCCCGGTCCCCAAAGGACCTGGGCAATATTATAGAGAGCGTGTTTCCCGCCGCAGGATACGATCACTTCATCCAACTGATACGACAAACCCAGATCTTCCTGAAACCGAACTCGAATCGCCTCTTTGAGCTCGTCAATCCCCCCCGCCGGCGTATATTTGGTAAAGCCCTCTTTAATCGCCCGAATCGCGGCTTCCTTTATGAATTCAGGAGTTTCGAAATCGGGTTCGCCGACCCCGAGGTTAACCACATCCAGGCCGGCCTTTTTCAGGGCTTTGGCCTTGGTATCCACGGCCATGGTTAAGGAGGGTTTAATCAGGGAAACCCGTTCGGCTAATTTCATGGCTTCAAATGAAGAAAATACTCCCGGTTTCCTTTAGCCCCTAAGATGGGGGACTCCAGGGGTCCATCCACCCGGAGGCCTGATTCCCGAAAGTGGCCTATTAGGGATTGGAGGACCTCTTCCCGATCTTCCGGATTACGAACCACTCCCCCCTTCCCCACCTTGCCTTTTCCGACTTCGAATTGGGGTTTGATCAAAGGAAGAATATCACCCCCCGCCTTGACGATCGCCAGCAGGGGGGGGATGATGATTCGAAGGGAGATGAAGGAAGCGTCGATCACGGCTAAATCGACCCTTTCTCCTATATCTTCGAGGCTCAGGTAGCGGGCGTTGCGGCGTTCCAGGACCCGGACCCGAGGGTCCTGTCTAAGTGTCCAGGCCAACTGGCCGTATCCGACATCCACGGCATGGACCCGGACGGCCCCCCGAAGAAGCAAACAATGGGTGAACCCTCCGGTGGAAGCCCCCACGTCCAGGGCGATTTTGCCCGCTACGGTCAGGTCAAAATGATCCAGGGCCCGCGCTAACTTGACCCCACCGCGACTCACATAGGGGTATTCGGGCTCTTTAACCACCAGGGCGGCCTCGGGGGGGACCGCCCTGCCCGGCTTGACGGACGGGGCCCGGTCCACCCAGACCGCCCCGGCATAAATCAAGGCCTTGGCTTTTTCCAGAGATGTGGCCAGTCCCCTTTCCACCAGCAGGTGGTCCAACCGTTGTTTAGACCTGAGAGAGGCCACTCCATTCCTCCCGGATGGCTTGCATGATGCCCTCCGTATCCAAACCGTAAAGTCGCCGCAGTTCCCGAGGACTGCCGTGCGTGATAAAACGATCGGGGATTCCGAGGGATCGGATCCGGTTCCTCCTTCTCCCCAATCGAGGCAGGGCTTCCAATACGGCACTTCCGAATCCCCCCAGAAGGACATTTTCCTCCACGGTAACCAGCAGCGGGAACCGGCCGGCCAGTTCCTGGAGCAGCACTTCATCCAGGGGCTTGATGAAACGAGCATTGATCACGGCTACGGAAATCCCTTCGGCCTTCAATAGGCGAGCCGCCTGCACGGCCGGGTACACCATATTTCCCACGGCCAAGACAGCGGCCTGCTCCCCGGATTCCAGGCATTCCCATTGACCCCGGGGAATGATTTCCGGTTCCCCTTCCAAAGAGACGCCCAGACCTTCCCCCCGCGGGTAGCGGATGGCCGCCGGGGTGTTATAAGTCAAGGCCGAGGCCAGCAGGTTCCGCAGTTCCCTTTCATCCTTGGGAGCCATCAGGGTCAGGTTGGGGAGCGGGCGAAGATAGGAAAGGTCGAAAAGTCCCTGGTGGGTCGGACCATCCTCACCCACAATCCCACCCCGGTCCAGGGCCAGAACCACCGGCAAGTCGGGCAGGCAGACATCGTGCAGGATCTGGTCGTAGGCCCGCTGCATAAAAGTCGAGTAGATGGCCACGATGGGCCTCAACCCTTCGGAGGCCAGCCCGGCGGCAAAGGTGACGGCATGCTGCTCGGCGATCCCTACGTCAAAAAAGCGCCGCGGAAAGCGCCGGGCAAAAACATCCAGCCCCGTTCCTTCGGACATGGCGGCGGTGACCGCCACCACCCTGAGGTCGCTTTCGGCTAAAGCCGTTACCGTTTCCCCGAAGACCCGGGTATAGCTGACCGGGGCGCCGCTTTTCAGTTCGGCTGGCTCCCCGCTCTCTATCTCAAAAGGACCGACCCCATGGAACCGGGTGGGATCCTTTTCCGCCGGCGGATAGCCCTTCCCTTTGGTGGTCAAGACGTGGACCAAGACCGGGGTCTCCAAATGACGGATATTTTCAAAGGTCTCGATAAGGTTTTCCAACCGGTGCCCTCGGACCGGCCCTACGTAATCAAAATGCAGAGCCGAAAAAAGCATTCCCGGGGTAAAAAAACCGGTGAGGGAATCCTCACTTTTTTTGGCCCACTGGAGGATCGGTTCCCCGATACCCGGCAGGGATTTGAAAAACGATTCCATTTCCCGTTTAAACTGGACAAATCCTTTGCCGGTCAATCGTTTGCTCAGGAAGGAGGAAAGGGCACCCACATTGTTGGAAATGGACATCTCATTATCGTTGAGGACCACGATCAGGTCCTTGTTCAGGTGCCCGGCTTGGTTCAGACCTTCGAAAGCCTCCCCGGCGGTCAGGGAACCGTCCCCGATGACGGCCACCACCTTGGCGGCCTCACGTTTCAGATCCTTGGCGACGGCGATCCCCAGGGCCGCGGAAATGGAAGTCCCGCTGTGACCGGTATTGAAGGCATCATGGGGACTTTCCTCCCTTTTTGGAAAGCCGCTCAAGCCCTGGTAGGTCCTCAAGGTGGAGAAAACACCGGCCCGACCAGTCAACAGTTTGTGGGCATAACATTGGTGGCCTACGTCCCAGACGATTTTGTCCCGGGGGCTGTTGAAGACGTAATGAAGGGCCAGGGTCAATTCCACCACCCCCAAATTGGGCGCCAGATGCCCTCCGTTGCGGGACACGGTTCGAATGATCAGGGTCCTGATTTCTTCGGCCAGTTCCCGCAATTGGGCCAGAGAAAAACGTTTCAGGTCTTCCGGACCGGTGAGGGTGGCTAAGATCTCGGAAAGCGGTTTCGGGTGGTTTGAGGTATTGTTCGTTTCCATAACTGCCGACGGTTTGGATTGTTCTTCGGTTTAGGGTTGCGCCCGGAGCGAAGCGGGGATTCGCAAATTCAGATGAGGCTCCCCCCGGATTTACCGGTTTCGAGAGATCATATAATACCCCAGTTCCGCCAGGGGTCGAGCCTTTCGACCAAAAGGCCGGAGGGTTTCCACCGCCTGTTGCACTAGGTTTTGGGCCGTTTCTCTGGAGACCCCCACCCCGACTTTCGCCGGATACGTCGCTTTGCTCCGCTGCACATCGGTTCCCGAGGCTTTACCGGTGACCCGGAACAACCCTTCCACATTTAAAAGGTCGTCCCGGATTTGAAAGGCCAGGCCGATTCGCAGACCAAAACTGCGCAGCGCCTTCAGCGTCTCCGGGTCTGCCCCGCCGATCAGTCCTCCGCCGACCAGGCAGGCCGCTATCAGGCTGCCGGTTTTCTTTTGGTGCAGGTCCTGCAGGTAGGTCAGGGAGACCTTTTTTTTCTCACCGGCCAGATCGGCTTCCTGTCCCCCGATCATACCGGCCAGGCCGGAGGCCAGAGCTATTTCCCGGATCAACTGCAGGCGGATTTCCGGGGAAACGGCTTTTAGAGGTCGGGGGCTGCTCAGCAGGGAAAAGGCCTCGGTCAGCAGGGCATCGCCGGCCAGAATGGCCGTGGCCTCGCCGAACTTCCGATGGCAACTAGGCCGCCCACGTCGGAAATCGTCGTTATCCAGGGCCGGGAGATCATCATGGATCAGGGAATAGGTGTGGATATATTCCAGGGCGCAAGCGACCGGCAGGGCCTGAATCGTCCGGCCCTGCACCAGCCGGCAGGCCAACAAACAGAGGATCGGCCGCAGCCGCTTTCCTCCGGCGAAGAGGCTGTACTCCATCGCTTGAAAAACCCGATGGGTGAAGCGATTCGGGTCGGTTAGATGTTTCCGCAGGGCCCGGTTTACCCGGGCCCGGTAGTCTTCCAACAAACGACTGACTGCCGGACTTAAGTGAAATGTTATACCGTTGTCATCCATAAGGACTTATCTATATTTTTAATCTATCATTTGAATTTGTTTCGGATTCCGAGTTTCGAGTCTGCTAAGAAGCCGTCAAGAAATAAGCTGTACAATGCCGCGGTATCTCCGTTCATGCTGAGCCTGTCGAAGCATGACCGTATCGTTCACCCTTCGACAAGCTCAGGGCGAACGGGTGTAGTGTCGCTTTGTCAAGGTTATTTATTTACAGCTCCTAACGCCTTGGCCCCGCTTTGTTTCAGCGTCCCGTTAGCCCCCATCTCCATCCTCCTCTTCCTCATCCATCGGAAAAGGCTTTCCCGCCAGTTTGCCTTCCGAGGTTTGGCTGAGCAGTTCCACTTTTTTCTGGACCTCGGTCAATTTCTGAGAACAGTGGGTGTAGAGACGCATCCCCTCTTCATACAGTTTGAGAGTCTCCTCCAAGGGAAGATCCCCGCCCTCCATTTTAGCGATGATTTTCTCCAGCTTTTTAAAGGAATCTTCAAAGGTCTCCTTAGCCAACGGCTTTCTCCTCCCCTGTTAGATTCTTAGATCCATTGTTCTGAGAATTTGTCTTTCACAATGGATCTAAGAATCTAAATAAAAATTCATTCATTTTTGGCTAATATTTCTTCGACCCGGCAATCCATCGCCCCTTGAGCCACCTGGACCCGGATGGCCTGACCGGGCCGAAGGCGGTCTGCCTCCCGTATTACCCGCATTTCCGGCAGGGTTCTGGCCAGGGCGTAGCCCCGGGAGAGGACGGCCCAGGGGTTCAAGGCCCGGAGCGTATTCTCGGCCCGTTTCATTTCCAATCCCCAGCGGTGGAGCAGCGGCCGGGTATGCCCCTGGAGCTTGATCAGCAGGGTGTCCAACTGGGCACTACGAACCCTTAGAGTTTCCCTGGGGCTGAGGCCGAATAATCGCTCTCCGGTCCACCCCAGGCGAATGGCCTTTTGATGGAGACCGCTGGTCAAGGCCAGCCGCAGCCGGACCGCATAATCATCCAGACGCTGCGATAGCTCCACCCAGCGGCGGCGAGGATCTGCCAAGCGTTTCCGCAGATGAAACAGTTTTTCCTGCAACCGATTCAACCTTTGGGCCAACAGCCATTCCAGACGGCCGTAAAAATCGTCCAACGCCGTTTCCAACTCCCCCTGAGGCCGGACCAGGATTTCCGCCGCCGCCGAGGGCGTGGAGGCCCGCAGGTCGGCCACAAAATCGGCGATGGTGAAATCCACTTCATGGCCCACGGCGGAGATGATCGGGATGCCGGAGGCGGCCATGGCCCGGGCCACCCGCTCTTCGTTAAAAGCCCACAAATCCTCGATGGACCCCCCTCCCCTGGCCAGGACGATGACTTCAATCCCCAGATCGCAGCGATTCAAGTTCTTGATGGCCTCGGCGATTTCCTGGGAGGCACTTTCCCCCTGGACCAGAACGGGGCAGACAAAGGTCTGGATATTTTCAAAGCGCCGGTAAAGGATCCTCAAAAAATCCCGGACCGCCGCGCCAGTTGGGGAAGTGATCACGGCCACCTTCCGGGGAAGAACCGGGAGGGGCTTCTTCCGCTGCGGATCGAAAAGCCCTTCCTGTTGCAGTTTTTCCTTAAGCCGCTCGAAGGCCAGCTGCAGGGCGCCCCACCCCTTGAGCTCCATCCGTTCCAGGATGATCTGGTATTCTCCCCGCCCGGCATAAACGCTGACCCGTCCCAGGCACAGCACCTGGAGGCCGTCTTCGGGGAGGAAGTTGAGGGTCCCCTGGCCGGATCGAAAAAAAACCGTCCGCAGTTGGCTGGACGCGTCCTTCAGGGTGAAATAAAAATGGCCGCTCGGCGGCACCCGAAAATTGGATATCTCCCCTTCCACCCAGATGAAGGGAAACTCTTCCTCGAGGATTTCCTTGATCTCCCGGGTCAGCTCGGAAACGGTGTAAATTTTATCGTTTAAAGACATAACGCTAAGTAAATCCCCCGCTTTCAACAGCCACCGGGCGGCTGAAAGGATAACGTCATTTCTTTCAGTCCAATCTATTAATTTAACTTATTATTCGAATTTATTCAAATATTTTTCGCCGGCACCATGAAAACTTTGAGTTTTCCATGAGAACTTAAAAAGATGTTTTATTAGAGGGAAAGGGCCTGAATCGATTGAATTAGAAACTTTAGGCCCGGGTTAGAAGTCCGGAATCCCGTCTTCCCCCGGACTTCATGAAGCGAGGCGTTTCGCAACTACGCATACATCTCCAACAGCAGCTCCAAGATTTTCCGTTGACTGGGACTGGTAGGATCGGTAGCCATATTTACCGCATCCCTGGAAGTATAAAAGGCGAGTTTTTTCAAGTCTTCTCTGCATAGGCCCAAAGCCTTCAGGCTGATAGGAATATCCAGCTTGCGATAAAACTCCAGCAGGCTCTCTTCCAGATCATTGCGGCGATTGAGGAGTTGGGCCAGGTCGATAAACGGTTCTTTACAGGTCTCTTTGTTGGCCTTCACAAAACACAGCAACCCGTATTGGGCGGCCCGGCCATGAGGAATATGGTAACGGGCGCCCAGGACGTGGGTAAGGGCATGTCCCAACCCCAGTCCCTTGAGGAAGGCCAGGCCGCCACAAACGGCCGCCATGCACATGTCGGTCCGGGCGGCGATATCGTTTCCGTCCTGATAGGCCTTGATCAGACTGCGTCCGATCAATTTTACCCCATAGACCGCATTGGCCTCAAAATAGGGGTGATAGGGAGTGGCCAGGGAAACGTATCCTTCGATGCAGTGGGCCAGGGCATCTATTCCGGATTCGACGGTTAAGGCCGCCGGCATGGACCTGCAAAAGAGGGGATCGATAACCGCCAGTTTTGGAATCAAATGATTATTCATCAATATGATCTTCAGGTCTCTCTCCTTATCGGTTAATACCGCGCAAGGATTGACCTCGCTTCCCGTCCCTGAGGTAGTCGGCAGGCAGATGATCGGTGGGAGGACCGGCTTGATCTTGGCTCCTCCTCCCACGATCCCTTCATACTCTCTCAGTTCACCGGCGTGGGTTACCCGAAGTCCGATTGTTTTGGCCGTATCCATCGAACTGCCGCCGCCCAGACCCAGGATGGCATCGCACCCTTCATCCCGGTATAGTTTTCCCGCCCGCTCAATCAGTTCCAGGGGAGGATCGGGCTCAACCTCCGAAAAGATGACCGTAGAGATCCCGCTCGCCTCGAGAATCCGGCGAACTTCTTCGGCCCTTCCCAGGGAACGCATAAAAGGATCGGTGACCAGGAATACCCGGGAAACCTTCAGTTGACCGATGCGTCGGCCCATATTTCGGGCTACCCCGGCGCCGATCATCATCTCCGGCAAAGGCGGGATGCGAACCTCCCAGACTTTTTCCTCTTCCCGATAGGCATCCAATCCTTTCCAGAATTGTTGTACCTCCTTTTCCGCCACGTCAAAAATATGGCCGGTCGGGGTCAGGGGTTCCTCCCGGATAAAAATCCCGTCTTTCGAATCCATCCGGCTGAACTCGGCCCGTTCATTGAAAGCGAGCTGGTCTCGAAGGGTTTGCTTGCCGATTTCCATGACGTCCGTCGCAGTCAGAGTCAGGCCGTATCTGGCCTTCAGGAGATCGGCCAGAAAGGGATAGATCGTTTCCCGGCCGCCCGGAACCGCATTCAAACAGTAGCCGAAGGCATCACAGGTAGCGGCTTGAATCTGGGATTTCAGTGAGTTCCGGGCTTGTTGGTCTTTATGCTTCGGCAGCTTGTAGGTCAGTCCGGCCGTGTGATCCGCACCCATGGGACTGGTCAAGTAGGTCACGCCGGTCCCTTTGACCGCCCGGGGATCATGCCCGGGAAGGGCCTGCCCTTTATAGGCCGGCACCCGATCGATATGCAAGTATCGGGCGGTGGCCACTACCCCGTTTCCCAAAGCCCGCCCCAGGGGGGTTTCCCCCTCGATTTCCTCCAAAAGCCGGACCGCCGCCTCCCCGTCCCCAAAATTCATCTTTCCGGCCTCGGCCGCCAGCCCCAGGCTGCTCCCGGCTTCAATCGCATCCATTCCCAGATCGTCACATAAAAATTTGAGTCTGGCGATGGCGTCATTGTCCGTAATCCCCAGATTGGTTCCCAGCAAAGCGATGGTTTCATATTCATAGGCGGAGCAAATCCTCTTTCCCTCTTGGTCTGGGAAGACGATCGAGCAGCGGACCACACAACCGGGCATGCAACCATGCATTTTACCGCCCCGTTCAAAAAGCAGCTCCTGAATCCGGTTACCGCTCACGGCGATGAAGTTATCCGGCGTACCCGAATGGTAGTTATTCGAGGTCAGGCTTCCCTGGTTGGCCGAATTGCTTACGGCAAAGGGAGTACCGAAACGGGAATAGAGGCTGCAACTGATATCGTGCTTAAGGGTGTAGATCCACGATCTTACGACCCGGCGAAATTGGTCGGGATCGGCCAAGTCCACGGGGACGGTCTCGGACGGGTCGATCACCACGGCCTTGAGGCCCTTGGACCCCATGACCGCGCCGAGCCCGCCCCGAGCGGCGTTCCGCGAGGGGTCCCCGAAAATATCGGTCAAAGAAACCGAGGCCCCTCTGTATTTCCGTTCTCCGGCCGGGCCGATGGAAAGTATGGCTATTTTTTCTCCATACTTCTTCCTCAGTCGGCTCGCCAATTCATAATTCTTCAACCCACGATATTCATCGGCCGGAATGAGGGCGCAGGTATTCTTGGATATAAACAAGTTGTATAACCGGTTAATCGGCGGCGCCCCTTGAACTACAATGGCCCTGATCCCCAATCGGTCGAGCCATTGAGCCGCCGGTCCGCCGGCGTTGGCCTCTTTTATGCCGAGCGTCAACGGACTCTTGGCGCCGATAGAGATGCGCCCCAGTTGGGGGGCGCCGGTGCCCGCCAGCGGACCGACCGCCACCATAAAAAGATTTTCCGACCCCAACGGATCCGTATCAGGGGGGACCTCACGGTTCATAATCCGGGCGATCAAGGCGCTGCCGCCAATGGCTTGCCATTGCTCCTCCAGATTTTCAAAGCTAATTTTTTCTTTGGACATGTCTACCCGTAAGATCTTCATGACAAGGGCTCCTCTTGGTTTCATTCAGCCGGAAGCACTGCGGTTAAGGAAGCTGCTGACCAACAATCGGGGAAAAGGGCGGCGCCTTCCGGTCCAAGGCCGAGATTAAAATCGACCGGGATTAATTGATTTTTCCTTCTCGAAGTCGGGGATCCAGGGCGTCCCGCAGCCCTTCGCCGAGAAGGTTGAAAGAGAGCACGGTGGTGAGAATGGCCAGACCGGGGAAGAGGGTCAGCCACCAGGCATCGAAGATATAGGTCCGGCCTTCCGTCAGGATATTGCCCCAACTGGGGGCCGGGGGCTGTACCCCGAAACCGAGGAAACTGAGCCCGGCCTCGACCAGGATGGCGGTGGCTATTTCGAGGGTGGCGGTGACGAAGACCGGGGCCAGGGCATTGGGCAGCAAATGGACCAGGATGATTCGGGCATCTTTGGCCCCCAGGGCCCGGGCGGCCAGGACAAAATCCCTTTGCCGCAGCGAAAGGAATTCCGCCCGAACGAAACGGGCGGTGCCCATCCAACTGGTCAGGCCGATGATAATCATCACGTTCCAGATGTTGGGCCCCAGCAGGGCGATGACCGTCAGCATCAGAAAAAAGGAGGGGAAACAGAGCATCACATCCACGAAGCGCATGAGCAGGGCATCCGTCAGCCCTCCGTAGAATCCGGCCACGGCCCCGATGGCGATCCCGATACCCAGGGAAATGGCCACGGCGATGAAACCGACGGTCAAGGAGATGCGGGCGCCATAGAGCATCCGGCTGAACACGTCCCGGCCCAATTGATCGGTGCCCAGCCAGTGCTCCCAGGAGGGAGGATGTAGTTTCAGGGCGATGTCGGTTTTTCCCGGGTCCAGAGGGGCCAGGACCGCGGCTCCGAGGGCCACCAGGAAAATAATTCCGATGCAAATCCCTCCTCCCAGGGCCAGGGGATGACGAACCAACCGCTGCAGGGAACTGAATCGTTTTGGGGGGGGCATTTCCATTGGGTTAAAAGCGGATTCGGGGATCCGTAAAGGCATAGAGGATATCGGCCACCAGATTTCCCAGCAAGGTCAGGGCCGAGGTCAAGGTCAGGATGGTCATGACCACCGAATAATCCCGGGACAGCACGGCCTGATAGGCCAGCCGTCCGATCCCCGGCCAGGCAAAGACCGTCTCGATAATCACCGATCCGCCGATCAACCCCGGGATTAAAAAGCCGAACAGGGTAATGATCGGCAGCAGCGCATTCCGCAGAGCGTGGCGATAGTAGACCTCCTCGTCGGTTAAGCCCTTGGCCTTGGCCGTCCGGATGTAATCCTGCCGCAGCACTTCCAACATGCTGGACCGGGTATAGCGGGAGATGGCCGCAATGCCCCCCACCGCCAGGACGGTGGCCGGCAGCATCAGGTGCCAGATCCGATCCGATAGCAGGACCCAGATCCCCGCCTGGTCCAGCCCGAAGGAGCGCAGCCCCAGCACCGGCACCCCGAAAATCTTGACCACCCCCAGGATCAACAAATACGCCAGCCAGAAGCTGGGGATGGAAATGCCCAGGAAGGCCAGAAAGGTCCCCAGGTTGTCCAGAAAAGAGTAGCGGTGGGTGGCCGAAAAGATCCCCAAAGGGATGGCCAGTGAAAAAATTAACAGGGTGGCCATAAAATTCAACACCAGGGTAGCGGGCAGGCGTTCCAGAATCTTATCCAGAACCGGTTTCCCGTCCTTGAAGGAATACAAGTTTCCGGTAAAAAGGCGCTTCAACCAGAGCAGGTATTGCAGATGCAACGGTTTGTCCAGGTCGTAGTTCTTGCGCATCTGCTCGATGACCTTGGGAGAAGCGGTGGGATTCAAGGTCATGCCCACCGGGCTGCCCGGGGCCAGGTTGATGATCAGAAAAGAAATAATCGTGATCCCGAAGAGAATGGGGATGGTCTGAACCAATCTTTTAATCAAATAATTGCCCATTAATCTCGACCTCGTCCGTTTCGGCCTGCGACGAGCTCAGCCGAGTTGATTTCGTGCTTCGAATTCGATTTCAAACCAGGGGATCAAGGCGGACCGGGAAGGAACGGTCCATTTGATCACATCATGCATTAATCCGGCCTTGCCGACCCGCACCGGGCTATAAACCATTTTTCCGGAAGGATCTTTTTCGGCCACTTGGAACTTGCGGCGCAAGGCCGGCAGGGCATCGGGTACGAACAAAAAAGTATAGGGCTGGTCTTCGGCCAGCAGGGCCTGGAGCTGGTAGTAAATTTGCCGGCGTTTCTCCGGTTGGTATTCCCGCCGACCCGCCTCCCAGAGGCGGTCGGCTGCCGGATTCTGATAGCCGATGAAATTGAACCCGTCCTTGATCTGTTTGGAATGCCAGATATTATAGGCGTCCGGGTCCACCCCCAGGCCCCAACCTAAGATGCAGGCGTCAAAGTGCCGGGGATTGATAAAATTTTTCAAAAATACCGACCATTCGTACATCTCCAATTTGACGTCGATTCCCACGTCTCGCCAGTACCGCTGGATCAGCACCCCCACATCTTTCCGGACCTCATTGCCGCTGTTGGTGATCAGGGTAAAACGGAAAGGCTTCCCATCCTTTTCCAGGATCCCGTCGCCGTCCCGATCCTCCCAGCCGGCCTCTTTAAGGGTGCGGCGGGCCCGGCCGGGATCGAAGGGCCAGGGGGCCACTTTCGGGTTGGCGTACCAGAGATGGCCGGGGAAGGGACCGACGGCCTGCCGGCCCAGACCAAACAGAATAAAGGTGATCATCTCTTCACGATTGATGGCCATGGTCAAGGCCTGGCGCACCCGACGGTCCTGAAAAAGGGAGGAATTCTGATTGTAGCCGACATAGGTGTACCCCAGGGAGGGGTAGCGGTAGAGGGTAAGCCGCGGGTCCCGGCTCATCCGCTGGTATTGATGGGGGTAGGTATTGAAGAGGTCGATCCCCCCGGTCAGCAGCTCGATTTCACTCAGGGAAGTTTCCGGAATGATGCGGTAAATGATCCGGTCCAGCAGGGGACGTCCCTCAAAGTAATCGGGGTTGGCCGTCAAGGCGATTTTTTCATCGCTCACCCATTCGGCGAATTTGAAGGGACCGGTGCCCACTGGACGGCGGTTGAAGGAGGTCGTATTGATATCCGAGCCGGCCAGCAGATGCCGGGGAATAATCCCCATTGTCCAGGAGGAAAGGCCGGGCGAAAAAGGCTCCTTGTAGATGACCCGGAGATGACGGTCGTCCAGCACCTCCAGTCGGTCCACCAGTTCGTAGTCGCTGCGCCGGACCGTATTGGTTTTTTCATCCATGATGGTCTGATAGGTGAAACGCACGTCCTCCGCGGTAAAAGGCCGGCCGTCATGCCAGCGGACTCCTTGACGCAAGGTAAAGGTGATCTCCGGCCGAGCCCCTTCCTTGACTTCCCAAGATTCGGCCAAGTCCCCCACCAGGATCAAGTCCTTATCGTATTTCAGGAGTCCGTTAAAGACGAACCCGTTGATCTCACTGGAGGCCGAGTCCTGGGCCAGGACCGGATTGAGAAACGAGGCATCTCCGATAGAGCTGATAATTAATTGATTGACCGGGGGATTTTTCCGGGTACCCACGAAAAACAGGTTACAGAAAAAGACTACCCCGATAACCAGAGGGATCCAGAATAATACTTTTCGAGCGTTGAATCGCATTTAAGGCATTGCCGTTTGGAGTGGGAACGCTTACTATTAGTACAATTGTTTTTTCGTAGGTGAAAGGACTAAACGTCTTTGGAACCGTTTCCCCATCGCCCGTTGGATCATATCACCATTGTTCTCCATCAGCCGCGCTTTGCCGAGAACATCGGCTCCACAGCCCGCGCGGCCATGAATCTGGGCCTCCGGCATATTACACTGGTCAATCCTGAGGACACCGACCGGGAACGGATGAGTAAATTGGCTACCCATGCCGCCGCCAGCCTTCTGGAGACCATGGAGGTCAAGCCCACTCTACCGGAAGCCCTGGCCCCTTTCCATTACATCGTTGGAACCACGGCCCGTTTGGGGGGGAAAGAAAGCAAATCATCACGCCGGCCCAGGCCGGTCAAAACATTCTGACCCTGGGTCCGGATGCCCGGGTGGCCCTCCTCTTCGGACCGGAAAACCGTGGACTCAGCAACGATGAATTGCGCTACTGCCACGCCGTAGTGAACATCCCGACCGTTCAGGCCAGTTCCTTGAATCTGGCCCAGGCGGTCCTGATCATGGCCTATGAAATCTTCCTGGCCCACCGGATCCCCGAGGAAGGACCGTCTCTTCAGGACCCTCCCTTCCGGTCGCTGGATGACCAGGCGCTGAAGGCCCAACGTTCCCTGGAAGAACCTCCGCTGGCCACCTCTTTCGAGTTGGAGGGCATGTACCAACACCTTTCCGAGGTACTCCAACTGATGGACTTTCTGGATAAACAAAATCCGGAGCATTGGATGATGAGCATCCGCCGATTTTTTTCCAGGATCCAACTCTATTCCCCGGAAGTGCGGATGATCCGGGGCGTCTGCCGCCAGCTCAAGTGGTTCGTCAAAAATCATGCCTGAACTGCCGGAAGTAGAAACCATAGTCCGCGGCCTCCGGGAAAAGCTGATCGGCAGGCAAATTAGATCCGTCCGGGTCCGGACCGCTACGCTGCTGCGATCTCCCCTGCCACGTTTCCGAAGACAGCTTTCGGGTGCCATCATAAGAAAAATAGAACGAAAAGGCAAGTTCATCCTGATCGGCCTGGAGAACGGATCCACGTTGCTCATTCACCTTAAAATGACCGGGCAATTGTTGTTGATCCCCGAAGACCGACCGGCGGACAAGCATACCCATCTCCTTTTCAATCTGACTCCCCGGGACCTGCAACTGCGCTACCGGGATGTGCGGAAATTTGGATTCCTGGGCCTCCTGGCCCCCGGGGAGGAATGGCCTTCACTGGCCGACCTGGCCCCGGACCCCTTTGAGCTGACCGCCAGGGACTTTTATGAGCGCCTGCACAAGAAAAAAAGGGCCATCAAGCCCTTGCTGCTCGATCAGCGCTTTATCAGCGGCCTGGGTAATATTTATGTCGACGAAAGCCTTTTCCGGGCCCGGATCCATCCCCTGACCCCGTCCCAGACCTTAAACTGGGACCAGGCTCGAGGATTGCATCGGCGGATACGAGAGGTCCTCCGGCAGGCCATCGAGGCCAAAGGCACCACGGTCAGCGATTACCGGGGCCCGGAAGGGATTGTCGGCGGATTTCAACATTATCTGCGGGTCTATGATCGCCAGGGTTTGCCCTGTCCGACCTGCCGAAACCCCATCGACAAAACTCGGGTCGGGGGCCGGGGAACCCATCTCTGTCCGGTTTGCCAAACATTACCCTGAAAGATTTCTTAAATCCCATATTGATGAAGAAGTGATGTTTGTGTTATAATGTTATATTAAATTAAATAAACCTTTATTACGTTATTACGCATATAGGTTGAGGAAGGTAATCCGGGATGAAGATTAAGAAGTTTATCTTATTGGCGGGGATCTTCTTACTCTTGGGGCCAGGGTTGGCCGAGGCTAAGAAATCCCTTTATTTACCCTTAATTCTTAGAAATAAATGCACCGATTTCGCCTTCTTGGCCTATGGCGACAGCATCACGGCCGGCTATGGGGCCTTCGCTTCTCCCTTTGATTTGAACAGTATTCCTCACAGCGGTTACGTGGGTCGGTTGTATGAGGACCTCAAGGCACTCTATCCGCAACAGGACATTGTATTTTATAATATGGGGATAGGGGGTCAGACCACCGACGAGGGATTGACCCTTTTTCAACCCACCATCACCGAACCCATAGAAACCTGCCATTATGATTCCGGCTGTATTTACCCGCGCGCCCACCGGGAGGTGTTGCCGGACTTGATATTGCTCATGGAAGGCACCAATGACCTTAATGTGGGCACCTCCTACGAGGAGTTGGATAGCCATCTGCGCTCCATGGTGGCCACCGCCCAACAGCAGGGGATGAAGGTCGTCATCGCCACCATGCCGCCGGTCTGCAGCGACCTGGCTTTCCTGCAGCAGCGCATCGAGGGGTTTCGTCCCTGGATCTATCAGATTGCTCGAGACTTTCAATATCCCGCTGGCCGACGTTTTCGGTTATTTCGTCAGCACCCCGAATTGGGAAACCAAGCTGATATCGGCGGATCCTGTCCTTGGCTGCGAGCACCCGAACGACGCCGGGTACGCGGTCATGAAACAAGCCTTTCTGGATGAAATTAAACCCTGGATGACGGCCATCGGCTGTTATAATTCCCCCCGTTGAGTCTATTTGGTCTAAAAAAAACTTTTAAAGGAGCGTACCCATGCAGCATAAGATTACCGTGGTCGGAGCCGGAAACGTGGGCGCCACGACAGCGCAGCGGATCGCCGAAAGGGAATTGGCGGATGTGGTTTTGATCGACATACTCGAAGGGGTGCCTTTCGGCAAAGCCCTCGACCTGGCCGAAGCGGCGCCGATTGAAAAGCACGATGCCGGATTGACAGGGGCCAATGATTACGAGGCCAGCAAGGATTCGGAAGTGGTCATCATCACCTCCGGGATTCCCCGCAAGCCGGGCATGAGCCGCGACGACCTGCTGGCCACCAACGCCAAGATCATGAAAACCGTGGCCGGTCAAGTGGCCCGCTATTCCCCCAACGCCGTACTGATCATCGTCAGCAATCCCCTGGATGCCATGTGCCATGTGGCCTTGGAGGCCAGCGCTTTCCCTAAGAACCGGGTGCTGGGCATGGCCGGGGTCCTGGATTCGGCCCGTTTCCGCACCTTCATCGCCCGGGAACTGAACGTTTCCGTGGAGAACACCCACGCCTTCGTCCTGGGCGGACACGGCGATACCATGGTCCCTTTGCCCCGGTTCTCGAGTGTGGCCGGAATCCCGATCACCGAACTCCTGGACCCGGCCGCCATCGAACGGCTGGTCAAACGGACCCGGGAAGGTGGAGCGGAAATTGTCAGCCTGCTCAAAACCGGCAGCGCTTTTTATGCCCCGGCCTCGGCGGCCTGCGAAATGGCCGAAGCCATTATCAAGGACAAAAAGAAGATCCTGCCCTGCGCGGCCTACCTGACCGGGGAATACGGGATTAACGATCTGTTTATTGGGGTGCCGGTGAAGCTCGGCCGAGGAGGGATCGAACAGGTGATCGAGATTGCGCTCCGACCCGAGGAGGATGCGGCCTTGAAAAAATCAGCCGAGGCGGTCCAAGGCCTGGTCGAGGTCCTGAAGAAACTGACGTACTAATGTTCCCCTGACCAGAACTGGTTGAAATATTAACGCCCGTTCGAATTCCGAAATCCGAAACATTTAATTTTGACGGGCGCGCAAAAATTCCGTCAGAGAGAGTTTGTCATTCTGAGCGAATGCGAAGAATCTCGTTTTTTAAACTACTTGAGGGATCCTTCACGGAGTTTACCCTGAGCCGAAAACCGAGATCCTTCGCGGAGTTTATCCTGAGCCGGAAGACGAGATCCTTCGCTTCGCTCAGGATGACAAGCCGGCGAAGGGCTCAGGATGACAGTTCGGGACTTTTTACGATACCATCAATTTTGGACCTCATCCCGTTTCGGATTTTGTGCTTCGAATTTAATGAAACACCTGTTGATTCGGCACGCAAAGGCCGGCGTTGATCAGAATGTTGACTTTGGCCCGTGGGCCTTTTTTAGCGATGGCCTGGTTCAAGGCTTCCTGCAACCCCGGCTTTGGCTGGATAAACGTCTGGACTAGAAAGCCGGGATCCAGATCCGTTACCCCCCAAATCGCCCCGCCCTCCTGGAGAAACCTGACATTTCGAAGAATCCGGTGAAACCCCAGGGCATAGGGTTGGTATAAGATCATTCGCGCCTTATCCGGGTCGCCGGTTTCCCGCAACAGTTCCTGGAAATCCACGGGCCCGGCCCCCTGACGGCAGGGCATGACCAGGATTAGGATCCCGTCTTTTTTCAGGGCCAGCTTGCCGTGTTCAATGGGTTTCTGGGATTGGTAGAGATCCAAGTCCAGGGGAGGACGGGCCACGGCGATGACGATATCGGCCTTCTCCTGAAAGGGAACCGAAAAGGCCTCCGCCGCCCTCAGCGACGCATCTAAGAAACTTTGGGTCAACGTCCCGGCAAAGGCCCCGCAAAGTTCGTGCTCCGCCGTCAATACCAGTTGGAGGGAGAAGATGGGCGGAACCGTCAGATACTGCACGGCCTCCATCAGATCTTCATGAACCGGGTTTCCCAAAAGGCGCAGGGGCAACGCCCCGGAATCCATGGCCAGGGAATGATTGGCCACGATGGTGGAATAGGCGGCCAGACCCGGTACGATCATCTTCCGGCCCCCGGTGAAATCCGCAGAAATAATGGGGTTCCACCGAGCCGATGACCAGCACTCGGTCGGCCATCATCACGGCGGAATTGATCAAGACCCGGGTCCCCCGCATGGTTTCCCCCAAGAAAATCATCCCCCGCTCTTCCCGGGAGTCATGGAAAGAGACTTTTTCCTTCAGGGACGGCCAGAGAGGGCTGAACATCAGGGCACAGCCGGCCTCGCTGCTTTTTCGATGCCCCCCCGTAGCGACCAGGATCTTGAAATGCAGGTCCTTGATCTGAGGCCAGAGAAATTCCAGCACCTTGCCGGTAGGGGTCGGCCGGGTTTCATCATTGACCACGATCAGCAGGGACCGGCAGCCCGACAAAAAATCCGCCAACCCCTCTGAACCCGCGGACGGGGCCAAGGCCGATTGCAGCCCGGCACCCCAGTCCAGGACCGGAGGCTCCGGGGGCCGCAGCACCCCCCCCCAGTTCGCATCCGGGATTTGAAGGGGCAATTCTTCCTGCCCATAGGGTATCTTCAGCTCTTTCAAGAGACCGACTACGCCGCCTGGTGCGTCTTTTTTTTCAACCGGCTGATTCGCTTCCGCAGAATATCCACGGACTTTTTATCGTTGCCGGACCGGGCCTCTTCTTTTTTGCCCCTCAGTTCAACCAACTTCTCTTTCAATTGCCGCATCGAACGGTCCCCTTTTTTTCCAACATCTTTGGCGACCCCCCGGGCTTCTTTCACGGCGGCTAAAATCTCTTCTTTGTTCATGCCATGGACCCCGGTGATGCTGCCCAGACTCAGGGCCAGCTCCCGCAATTCCTTGGCCGTCATTTTGTCTAACGGTTTTTCTTTCTTTTCCGGTTTCTCTTTCTTGCCCATACTTCGTTTTTCTCCTTTGGAATGTTTATTTTCTTCCAGTTTCCAGCATCTATCTTCCTAACCTGCCACGTGCAATGTCACTTATTTTCAACCTACCCTTTCTTTGCTTCCAGCATCTCCGTCAACTTGATGAAAGGTTTAAACAGGTCGATCGGGATCGGGAACAGGGTGGTGGAATTGTTTTCCGAGGCCACTTCCCGCAGCGTCTGCAGGTAACGCAACTGCAGGGCAATCGGATGGTCCGCAATGATAGCGGCCGCTTCGGCCAGCCGGGTGGCAGCCTGGTATTCTCCCTCGGCGTTGATCACCTTGGCCCGCCGTTCCCGTTCGGCCTCGGCCTGTTTGGCCATGGCCCGCTGCATCTCCTGAGGCAGGTCGATCTGTTTCACTTCCACCACCGACACCTTGATCCCCCAGGGCTCGGTATGCGCGTCCAGGATCTCCTGGATCTCGCTATTGACTTTTTCCCGTTCCGATAAAATCTTATCCAGCTCCGCCTGGCCGCAGACGCTGCGCAGGGTCGTCTGGGCCAATTGCGAGGTGGCATACAGGTATTGTTGAACCTCGACCGTGGCTTTGACCGCATCCATGACCCGAAAATAGACCACGGCATTCACCTTGACCGACACATTGTCCCGGGTGATAACATCCTGGGACGGCACATCCATGGTCACTGTCCGCAAATCCACCTTGATCATTTTATCAACGATGGGGATCAGGATAATCAGCCCCGGTCCTTTGGCGGCGATGACCCTTCCCAAGCGGAAGATGACCCCTCGTTCGTATTCGTTCAGAATCCGGATAGCGCTGCTCAGAAAAAAAATCAACAAAACGATGACGGCCGCTAACGTAAACATGATTTCCCCCTCCTGAAAAGTTTGAGCGCTGAAAAAAAACTGATGGTTATCTTCTTTTTCTGACGTTGAGAAGCAAATGATCGATCCCGACCACCTCGATCACATCGCCCGGGTCCAGGGATTCCTCGGATCGGGCGTTCCAGATCTCACCGTGGACAAAAACCTTTCCCGGGGCACCCGGACGAATGGGCTGCCGTACCCGGCCGATTTCTCCCAAGATCCCCTGGTTCCCGGTTTGGGGCTTCCGCCGGTAGGCCCTGATGGCCACCGAAGCCACGGCCAGGAAGAAAGCGGAAACAATCAAGACCACCGGGATCAGGACTCCCAGGGCGACACCCAGGTCGGAATCGGGCGTTCTGAACAGCAGCAGGGACCCCAGGGTCAGGGAAATGACCCCGCCAATGGACAGCAAACCATGGCTGATCACTTTAATCTCGGCAATAAAAAAGATGATGGCCAGAAGGATCAGCAGGATTCCGGCATAATTCACCGGCAGGGTCTGCAGGGCAAAGAAGGCCAGGATGAGGGAGATCGCTCCAATCACCCCGGGAAAGATGCCCCCCGGATGAATCAATTCAAAAAAGATCCCCATGGTGCCGAGCATCATCAACAGATAGGCGATATTGGGATCGCCGATGGTCTTCAGCACCCGGTCCCGAAAGCCTTCCTGGACATGGCTCACCGGGATTCCACTGGTTTTGATGAGCTTGGGTTGCTTGCCGGTAGTGACCCGCAGGCCGTCAATTTTTTGGAGCAGGTCCGGGAGGTCCTTGGCCAGCAGGTCGATCACCTTGAGTTCCAAGGCCTTTTCGGCCGGCAGGGACTCGCTTTTTGAAACAGCGCTGGCCGCCCAATCGGCGTTTCGTTGTCTTTGGGCGGCGATACTGCGCGCATAGGCCACCATGTCGTTTTCCACCTTGCGGGCCATGGTCTTTTCAATATCTTTTCCCCCGATATTCACCGGAGAAGCCGCACCGATATTGGTCCCCGGAGCCATGGCGGCCACATCCGCGGCCAGGACGATCAGCACCCCGGCCGAAGCGGCCCTGGCGCCGCTGGGGGCCACGAAAACGATCACCGGGATGGGAGTGTTCAGCAGACCCTGGACGATGGTCCGCATGGAGGTATCCAGACCTCCCGGCGTGTCCAGTTGAATGACCAGGGCGGGCGCGTTATCCTTCTCCGCCTGGGCGATCTGCCGCAGGACGAACTCGGCCACCCCCGGATTGATGGAACCGGCCACGGTCACCACCGGGATGGATTTTCCCGGAGGCTGTTCCGCGAAGAAAGCCCGGTCCAAGGCCGGGCCCCCTGCCAGGAGCCCCAGCAAAAAAACCAGGATTAGCGTGGTCCTGGAAAAAATCTTTTTCATCTTTTTCAAAGAGAACCGATCAATCGATCATACTCCCGGCGAATTTTCTGCAGGTCTTCCCAAGCCTGACGTTTGAATTCCGGACGGCGCAGCAGGAAGGCCGGATGATAGGTGGGAATACATAAAATATCCTGAAAAAAATGAGATTTTCCCCTGAGGGTGGATATGCCCCGATCCAGGCCGGTCAGCCCCTGGGCAGCGAAGCTTCCCAGGGCCACCAGTAGCAAAGGTTTGATCAGTCGAATTTGCTCCTTCAAAAAGGGAAAACAGGTGTTCAGCTCCTCCGGCTCCGGTTTTCTGTTCCCGGGCGGCCGGCATTTAACCCGATTGGTAATAAAAACGTCCCGGCGGTCCAATTGAATGGCCTGGAGCATTTTAGTCAAAAGCTGCCCGGCCGGGCCCACAAAGGGCCGGCCTTCCCGATCCTCTTCCTCCCCCGGCCCCTCCCCGACGATCATGATCCTGGCGTGAGGAGGGCCTTCACCGGGTACAGTCCGGGTACGATCCCGAAAAAGTCGGCAGCGGCGGCAGCGCCGAACGCTGTCCGTCAGTCGTTCCAACGTATCGAAACAAACCGGCTCCCCCTGCCAGGCGCTCAAGACCTCCCGACCGCCCGGACCCAATCCAATAAAACTTCGGCCCCTCGCCTTTTCATTCTCCAGACAGACGATCAGTTCGGAAATGATTTTGCTGGTCTGGTAAGGCATTAACCCTTTCCGACGGGAACCCTGCCCCGGGTTGATTCTACTAACGTCAGGGATCACCGTCCCTCTCGTTTCAGCCGGAGGACCCGGTCGAAGATTTGATAGGCCACTTCTTCCTTGGACATCAGGGGCAGTGGTTCCTTTCGCCCGTCGGGGTAGAGGAAATGGACCTGATTGGTCTCGCTTCCAAATCCCGCGCCTGGCACCCCGATCGGATTGGCCACCATCAGGTCCAGATTTTTTTCTTTGAGTTTTTTCTCGGCATGCTGCAGCAAGTGATCGGTCTCCGCGGCAAATCCCACTAAAAACTGCCCCTGCTTCAGTCGACCCAATTGTTTAAGGATGTCCGGATTCGGAACCAGGGAAAGGGTCATCTTTTGGGAGGTCTTTTTCATTTTCTGGACGGCTTGTTGTTCCGGCCGGTAATCGGAAACGGCAGCCGCCTTGATGACCGTCGTCGACCGGGGAAAGGCCTCGAGTACCGCTTTTTCCATCTCCCGGGCGGTGACCACCGGCAGGTGGGTAATGCCTTTCGGAGGCGGGAGATGGGTGGGACCGCTGACCAGGGTGACTTGGGCGCCTCTCCGCTTGGCCACTCTGGCCAGGGCGAAACCCATTTTCCCGGTGGAATAATTGGACAGGAACCTGACCGGATCCAGGGCCTCACGGGTACAACCGGTGGTAATCAAGACCTGCTCTCCTTCTAAATCCTTGGGTGACCGCAGATCTTGAATAGCCTCCAGGATATCCTCCAGATCGGCCAAACGGCCTTTCCCCGTATCCCCGCAGGCCAAAAGGCCGGAGGCCGGTTCCTGAATCACCACCCCCCGTTCTTTCAAAAGCGACATATTGTCCTGGACCGCCCTGTTTTCGTACATCCGGGCGTTCATGGCCGGACAGACCAGCTTGGGGGCCGGACAGGCCAAAAGAAAAGTGGACAGGAGATCATCCGCCAGGCCGTTGGCCGCCTTGCCGATACTATTGGCCGTGGCCGGGGCCAGGACCACCAGATCCGCCCATTGAGCCAGTTGGATATGGTCCATGGCCCCCGGTCGATAGGCATCAAAAAGTTCCGTGTAAACCCCTTCGGGAGTCAAGGCCTGGAAGGTTAACGGGGCAATAAACCGCTGGGCATTGCGGGTCATAATCACCGCCACCCGGCTTTCCAAATCCTTAAGACGGCGGACCAATTCCACGGCCTTGTAGGCGGCAATCCCCCCGGTAACCCCGAGAACTATTTTTAGCCCTTTAAAAAGATGCATCTCGCCCAGTACCTGACCAAGAATACTTTTAAATTTCGAATGTATCAGCTCCTATTCGTTAGTCACCGGAATGGTCCAGACATCCACCCGGGTACTGAAGGTACTGTCTTCGATCATGATAATACTGCGTTTGTTTTTCTTTTCAAACAGGAGCGCCGCTTTGGGGGGCAATCTAAAAAAGCCTTTCATCTGCCAATTGTCCCGGGCCATGCTGTTCTTAAAAAATGCAATCAGGGAATCCACTACGACATTCCCTTCAAATACCAGCACCCCGGCGGTCATGTTGGTGGTCTGAAAGATCTTCGATTTGTCGACGTTTGGGGATAATTCATTGGGAATCGGGATATCATCAAAATCGTAGTAACGGGCATTGGGAAGATCGGCCTTTTTGGATGCCTGCGGCGTAGTGGCGGTCGGCACCTCTTTCTTCTCTTCCTGTAGGACACTGCCGCATCCCGCGACGGAGGCGATAAGTGTCGACCCCAAAACAACCAACCCCAATAACCCCTTGCCTGAAAAAATTCTCATCGTAAGACCCCTTTCCTGTTTATAAATTTTTTGACCGTTCGCTTTAAAATTTCAATTAAATTTAGATAGATGAATAACAGGTGGTCGATAAAAAGTCAAGGGAAACCGATTAAGTCATTCGGCATATCCGCTGATTACCCCATGACAGGGACAGGCGGTGGCCAGAAATAACGGGGGATCGGCCCGGGAAATAATTTCTCCGATCCGCTTCAATTCCCCGAAAGTAAACCCGCCCAAACCAGGCGCCAGTTGATGGCTCTCGATGATCTCTAAAGTCCCCTGGGACAGAGGCTGAGCGGCCAGAATTTCCCTAAGCCGATGGGGCCTGGGCTCCCGGGTTTTGAAACAGAATCCCTGGGGTGAAGGGCAATTTTCAGGGCAGATGAAATCAGCCAGGCTGACATAGAAGTCCTTCTGGAGATACAGGGTGAAAGGCAAACCCTTTCCCAGAATCCTGGGGGGTTTGATTTTCCTGACCGCCGCGCTTCGGGAAAGCACCCGTTTGACCCAATCCCCGGCCAGGTGAAACGGTACGGCCGGGATGATCCAATCCTCAGACGCCAAATAATCCTGATGCTTCCAAAGGAAATCCTCCCCCTTATCCAGCACCCGGATGGCCGAAAATTTTCCACACTGCGTTAGATGTTCCGGGTCCGGATCCAGAATCCAGATCCGGGCTTCGGGCCACCGCCGCGTTATTTTCGGCAAGGCCAATTGGCCGAATTTCCCGAAACCGACGATAAAAACCTGACTCAAGAAGGTCCCCCTCTGGGGAAGATCCCGATCACCGAAGGCAATCTGATGCTTCCATCCGGAAAAAAAAGAAGAGAAGCTTCCGGAGTACCCTCCAAACCCGTATGCTTGTACGTGAAATCTTTAACCTGAACGGTCAACTGGGTTCGGTTTCCCCCGTCCAGATTTAGGGCAAAGCTTAAGGAGAGGGGCATTTTTTTTAGGTATTGTCCCAATTCATAGAGCGTAAAGAAAGGTTTCTCGGTAATCAGGACCAGGATATTCCCCTGCCGGTCCTGGGCAATCACCGTTCGATTGGCTTGGAAGTTGCTGGGATTAACGCGCACCTGCCCCCTGGGATCCAGCAGAATCGGGAAGGACTGGATTCCCTGCTCGTATTTCGAAACAGTTTCTTCACTGTTTTCCTCTTTCAGGTCCATCAGCCGGGCCTTTGGAAGTTGCTCAAATCCCTTTTTCGGTTCAGCCAAAAACATACCCTTCATGGAGCTGTTCTTCAGAGGGCCGATAGAGACCCCGTTGACCAGGATGCGTCCGGCCGGCTTAAGGTTCTCCTGATAGTACCCCCCGTTGCAGACGATAGGGGCATGGGTCGCACTCTGCCATTCCTGAAGGGTTTTGGGCGTTGGGCTATAGAAGACTTTGAAGGCCCACTGATCTGGTTTGAGGCGCAAGATGGTGATGACGTCCAGGACCGCCCGGGATTCCGACGACTGCACCGGCCAGCGGTAAAAAGACAGTCCCGGGGCCAGTTCCTTCCAGGCCGGTCCCGGCGGTTGGACCTCCGCACTTGAAGGCAGGAATAACAAGGAGCAGGATAACAAGAGGATCAGGGCCGATTGACGCATGGGTAAACTTTACGGGAAACGGTCCTTCAAGTCAATGGATGTTCCAACTTCCTTCTATTTCACCCTGTAGGTCAGGGTGCCCGACGAAGGAGAGCTCCCTGACGCCTCGGATTCAGCTCAATGGTTTTGTCAGGCGCATTAAGTTTCATACGCTTTGTCAGGTAGTTCGCTTTGCTCGCAACTTGACCTACAGGGGATTCTTTTTTATAAGCAGAAATTAAGAAGGGGTTGACCGTAACGGTCAACCCCTTCTTAATTTCTGCTTGGAGGCGGCAACCGGACTCGAACCGGTGAATAACGGTTTTGCAGACCGCTGCCTTAGCCACTTGGCTATGCCGCCCAGGAACTCTCGGGGGGATCGGGTTGGAAATGACCTAAAAATGGAGCGGGAAACGGGATTTGAACCCGCGACTTCAACCTTGGCAAGGTTGCACTCTACCACTGAGTTATTCCCGCTCAGCCCTTAACTATAGGCGAACCGTACTTTTTTGTCAAAGGAAAAACGCAAGAAACCAAAACTTCAGGTGCTTTTCCCGCTCCCCTCCATCAGCATCGGGTAATAGCGAAAAAAATAGAGCAGGCCGGACCAGACGGTCAGCACCAGGGCGATCCAGAGCAGGACCGTGCCCACCAGGAGAAAGTCCACTCCAAAATAGGGATAATAAATGATCAGGGGGATAAGGGACAGGGCTTGAAAGAAGGTCTTGTTTTTCCCCCAACGGTCGGCGGACAGAATGAACCCTTTTCCGGCCAGGCTGGCCCTGAGCCAGGTCACGGCAATTTCCCGGCTGATGATCAGGATGACCATCCAGCTCGGCACACGATCCAGACTGATTAACATAATGAGGGCGCTCCCGATCAGCAATTTATCGGCCAAGGGGTCTAACATCTTGCCGAACCGGGTTACCTGATTTTTTTTCCGGGCGATAAAACCGTCCAGCCAATCGGTGATAAAGGCCGCGATGAAAACCCCGGTGGCCCAAAGACCGGACGGGGGCGTATCCTCTTGCATCAGAATCAGGATAAAAGGGATGGCCACGATCCGTAGGACCGTCAGGGAATTGGAAAGGTTAACTACCGAGGGGACTGGGGAAGGCCTGGAGCCGTTCTCTGACACGAGGTTCACATATTACCAGGAAGAAGGAACATCCCCTTTTAAGGACTGATATTTTTGCATCACCTTCTGAACATAATTGCGGGTTTCCAGGAAGGGGGGGATGCCCCGATGCTGGTTTACCCGTTCCGGTCCGGCATTGTAAGCGGCCAACGCCAAATCCAGGTTATTATTGAACAGGTCCAGCAGGTAACGCAAATAGCGGGAGCCGCCGTTAATATTCTCCCGGGGGTTAAAAGGATCACCCACCTGGAGGTCCTTCGCCGTTCCGGGCATAAGCTGCATCAGACCCTGGGCCCCTTTCGGGGATACGGCTAGAGGATTGTTATTGGATTCCACCTGGATGACAGCCTGGATCAACTTTTGATCCAACTCGTAGTACTTGGCGGCCTCCGCGATGTGCTGCCCGATCTCAGGCAAATAATGGGCATACGAAGGCATGAGGGGGGGCAGCCCTTTGGCGGAAACCTTGCCCGGGGTCAAACGAGACGTCTTTTGAACCTCCCTGAGAAAAAGCCGGTATCGGGAATCGTTAGGCACATTGGTAAAATAGATGATGCCGTCCTCACCCTGATGCCGGTAAATATCCCCCCGGGAGGGGGAAGGCAAAAAGACAGCGAGGATCGCCACCAGAGTGAAAATAACGGCCGTGAAACGGACTCTATCGCGCATAAGGACTATTTCTTTTTCGGGATTTTATTCCAGTCATCCAAAAATTTTTTCAGGCCGCTGGTCGTCAAGGGGTGGTCGGCTAATTGGATGAGGACTTTATAGGGAATGGTGGCGATATCGGCCCCCATCAGGGCCGCGGTCAGGACGTGGACCGGGTTCCGAACGGAAGCGACGATGACTTCCGTTTCAAAGCCGTAATTATTGTAAATGGTCACGATCTGGTCGACCAGTTCCATCCCATCCTGAGAGATATCGTCCAGGCGCCCGACGAAGGGGCTGACGAACGCCGCCCCGGCCTTGGCGGCCAGCAGGGCCTGGATCGGTGAAAATATCAGGGTCACATTGGTCGGAATCCCTTGACCGGAAAGTTTCTTCACCGCCTTCAAACCTTCGGTGGTCATGGGAATTTTCACACAGATGTTTTTATGGATCCGGGCCAGGGATTGGCCTTCTTTAACCATTCCCGGGGCCTCCTCCGAAACGACCTCGGCATTGACCGGCCCGTTGACCCGTTGACATATTTTTTTAAAGATTTCAATCGGCTTCCCATCTTCCTTGGAAAGCAGGCTGGGATTGGTCGTGACTCCATCCACCAGGCCCAATTCCACGGCGGCCTCAATCTCTTTCAGGTTGGCGCTGTCGATAAAAAATTTCATTCCAAACCCTTTCCGGCTGATTATTTATTATCGGTTCTTGAGGTTCTTTTCTTTAGATAATTATCCCGGCATTCAGCGCTGCAAAAATATTCCTTGTGCCCATCGGACCGGTTCCCTTCCAGGGCCATCCGTTTGGGCACATAGGTTTTACACACCGGGTCCTGGACCATCTCGTCCTGTATTTCCGCCGGGGCTCTTTTCCCGGGAGGTGCCTTAAAAAGCGCGCTCTGTCGAACAAACCGATACGCCAGATAGAGCACAATTAAAATTATAATCCATTTGATCATTTTTTAAACCAAAAAAGTTAAACCGGGTCTATCGGCATTTTATGAATCGCTTGCTCGCCGGTCTCCAGGGCTTCTTTTAATTGCCTTATTGTTTTTCCACTAACCGGATGAATCAGATCAGGGGCTATTTCCGATAGAGGATCCAGCACAAAATGCCTTTTTTCCAGTTCGGGATGAGGGATTACCAGGTCGACCTCCTGAATCACCCGATCATCATAAAAAAGGATGTCCAGATCGATGGTCCGGGGGCCCCATTTAACGGTCCGCTCCCGGCCTAAGCGACTCTCAATTTTATGCAGTGTTTCCAACAGTTCCCCCGGCGTCTGTCCGGTTTCCAGGAGAAAAGCCCCATTGACGAACCATTCCGGATCGTTCATTCCCACCGGTTGGGTCAGGTACCAGGAGGATTGACGTAAAATCCGATTATCCGGATCCTCGGTCAGTCCTTCCAGGGCCTTTTCACAATTTTTTTTTTATCCCCCCGGTTGGATCCGACGGCAATGAACACCCGATGCCGGTCCACTAAAATCCGACCCGACCGAGGCGGGCGACCGCCTCCTCCAACCTTTCCTGGGGTACAGTCAGGGAGATGCGAAAATAGCCTTCCCCCGGATCACCGAAGCCGTTGCCGGGAGTGGTGACAATCCCGGCCTGCTGGAGCAGATGCAGGGTGGTCTGTGCGGAAGTATACCCTTTCGGGACTTCCACCCACAGATAGAAAGAGGCCTTGGGAGAATCCACGGACAAGCCGATCTGACGTAGTCCCCGGACCATCAGATCCCGCCGCTTCCGGTAAACGGTCAGCATTTCTTCCAGACACGATTGAGGTCCCTCCAAGGCCTCGATACCCGCCCATTGGATGGCCTGAGGGGCCCCGGAATCAATGTTGCTTTTAACCTGGCTCAGACCGCCGATCAGTCGGGCATTGCCCACGGCAAACCCGATACGCCAGCCGGTCATGTTATACGTTTTCGACAAGGAATGGAACTCGAGACCCACCTCTTTGGCCCCCGGGACCTCCAGAAAGCTCAAGGGCCGGTAGCCGTCGTAGGCGACCTCGGAATAAGCGGCATCGTGGGCGATGATGATTTGGTGTTCACGAGCGAAGGCCACCACCGTTTCAAAGAAAGAACGATCGGCCACCGCCGCCGTGGGGTTATTCGGATAGTTGATGAACAGGACCTTGGCTTGCCCGGCCACTTCCCCCGGAATTTGGGATAAATCAGGCAGGAAATGATTCTCCTTCCGCAAGGGCAGGAAATAGGACCGGCCTCCGGCAAACAAAGTTCCGCTGAAATACACCGGATATCCGGGGCTGGTCATCAGGGCGTAGTCACCGGGATTAATAAAGGCCAGCGGGAAATGGGCGATCCCCTCCTTGGAACCGATCAGGGTAACCACCTCCTCATCCGGGTCCAGGGAGACGTCAAAACGGCGCCGGTACCAGGCCGCCACCGACTTTCGGAAATCATTCATCCCGGAATAGGAGGGATAGCGGTGGTTGGCAGGGTCCCGAGTCGCCTCAATAAGCCGATTCAAAATGTGTTCCGGGGTAGGCAGATCCGGGTCGCCGACCCCCAGGTCGATAATATCCACTCCCTTGGCCCGGACCTCGGCCTTTAAGCGATCAATTTCCATAAAGAGGTAAGGCGGAAGCTGTCGCAGCCGCTCGGCCTTGGTTATCCAATCCATTTAGACAAAGTCTCCTTCATTAACAATTAATAGTTAACAATTGATTATTAATTATGTGACCCCTCATTATTCAGCCGCTACGGTATTGACCAGCCTCCCCACCTGCTCCACATAAACCTCCACCCGATCCCCGGCCTTCATGGGGCCCACTCCCGAAGGGGTGCCCGTCGAAATAATATCCCCCGGGAAAAGGGTCATGACCCGGGAGATAAACTCCACCAGTTCCGGAATGGAAAAAATCAACTGGCTCGTTCGAGAGGATTGGCACAGCTCCCCGTTCAGAAAAGACTGCACCGCCAGATCCCCTGGATCGATGCCGGTCACCAGGCAGGGACCGATCGGGCAGAAGGTATCAAAACCCTTGGCCCTGGTCCATTGTCCGTCCTGGTTTTGCAGATCCCGGGCGGTGACATCGTTCAGACAGGTATACCCCAGGATATGGGAAAAAGCCGCTTCCCGGGGAACATTTCGACAGGTCCGCCCGATAATAACCGCCAGTTCAGCCTCGTAATCGACCCGCCGGCTCATGGCCGGAATCCTGATCTTTTCCTCGGCGGCGATAACCGCCGAGGGCGGCTTCATGAAAATCAGGGGTTCCGCCGGCACCTCCAGATTGAATTCTTGGGCATGGTCCCGGTAGTTCAACCCCAGGCAAATGATCTTGCCGGGACGGCAGGGGGGCAGGGTTTTGATCTCCTTCACGGCCACCGATCCCTCTGCGGGTTGATAGCCGCGGAACGGATCTCCTGAAATTGGACGGATACGATCCTCGGTCTCCAGGAGTCCGTAGGCTTCTTTTCCCTGATAAAGATAGTGTATGAATGTAGGCATAGTCCGGAAAAAAAACGCTGAGCGCCGAGCGCGAAGCGTAAAGATGGTTAGCTATTCGATTGATGGCCCCATTTGTTAAATCGGACTAAAAGGGAATCAGACGCTCGGCGCTCCGCGCTCCGCGCCCGGCGTCTTTTCTTTAAGTCCCAGCACATCCTGCATGTCGTACAACCCGTTCGGCTTCCCGACCAGCCAGCGGGCCGCCCGCAGGGCGCCCCGGGCAAAGGTATCCCGGCTGTGCGCCCGGTGGGTGATCTCGATCCGTTCCCCCATCCCGCCGAAAAGCACCGTATGTTCCCCGATAATATCCCCGGCGCGGAAGGTCTGGATGCCGATTTCATCCGGCTTGCGTTCCCCGATGATCCCTTTACGCTCATAGACGGCCGCCTGGTCCAGGTCCAGCGAGCGGGCCTGGGCCAGGACCTGGGCCAGCTTCAAAGCCGTCCCGCTGGGGGCATCTTTTTTCATCTTATGATGCACTTCCAGGATTTCCAGGTCATACCCCTCACCCAAAATCCGGGCCAGCTCCCCGACGATCTTGAATAAGGCATTGACTCCTACGCTCATGTTGGGCGCCAGCACGCAGGGTATCCGTTGGGCCAATTGCTTGACCTCTGCCATTTCTTCGCCGCTGAACCCGGTGCTGCCGATCACCATCGCGATAGGGCCGTCGGCGGCCAGGCGGATATGCTCCAGGGAGGCGGAATGGAAGGTGAAATCGATAAGTACCTCCCCTCCGGGGATCAATGTTTCAAGCCCGGTCACGATGGGCAGATTCATCTTTCCCAACCCCAGCCATTCGCCCAGATCCCGCCCGACCGCGGGATGCCCTTCCTTTTCCAAAGCCCCGGTCAGCATCATATCCGGACTTTCCTGGATCAGTTGGATGATTCTGCCTCCCATCCTTCCGCCGGCCCCGGCCACAATAGTCTTAATCATCCGTTCCCTCCGTTATTATTCGAGGACCTCCGGGAAGACCTCTCCCTGGAATACCAAGGTGACCATTCCCTCCAGATACACGGCCCCGATCCCTCCGCTGCCATCCGCATCCAGGTGGACCACCAGAACCTCCCCCCCGCGGGTCCGGACCGCCACGGGGGATCGGACCCATCCTTTGCGATAGGCAATGGAGGCCGCGGCCACCGCCCCGGTTCCGCAGGCCAGGGTCTCGGCCTCCACACCCCGCTCGTAGGTGCGCAGGGAAAGGGTGTGATCCTCCTCCCGCCGGACGAAATTCACGTTGGTCCCGGCCGGCTGAAAATGGGGATGAAATCGAATCTGCGGTCCGAGGTCGCTAATAGCCACCGTTTCCACATCCTCTACCCAGAGGAGGGTGTGAGGGACGCCGGTGTTGATGAAATCGATCAAGACCCGTTCCGCTCCCAGGGCGATCTCCTGATCCATTCGGATGTCTTTGGGGACCGGGAGTTGCAGCTTGACGACGCGGCCTTCAACCCGGGCCTGAATAGGACCGGCGATGGTTTCGAAAGTCATCTCGGGACCGGCCAGGCCGATAAGCCGGGCAAAACGGGCCGCGCATCGGCCCCCATTACCGCACATCTCAGCCTCGCTGCCGTCGGCGTTAAAAAACCGCCATTTAAAATCGTACCGTTCCGAAGGCTCGATAAAGATCATTCCGTCGGCCCCTACCGCCATTCCGCGCCGGCATAGAAGACGGGTCAGCTGGATCATGACCGCGTCGGAAAATTGTCTGGTCCGGTGGTCGAAGAGGATAAAATCGTTCCCCGAGCCGCTCATTTTAACGATTTTTAAGTTGGCCGCAACATCCATCTTTGATAACCTCGCAAAAAGTCAAAAAACGACTTTCTGCTCGGCGGGGGAGGGCTCCCCCTCCCCCGCCATTTGAAGTGAATTCAAATGGTCCCACCCCTACCCCAGCCCGGGGCTTAATCGCCCTCGGGCTGTTGATGGACTTTTGGCGAGTCCATCACCTTTTATCCTCTATCCTTGTCTTTTATCCTTTCAAGAAAGCCGGTATTTGTTCGAGGGCCACCAGGTTGGGGTAGCGCTCCCGCCGGCGAATGACATGAAATTTCTTTCCCTCACTGAGTATTTCAGCCATCCGGGGGCGGGCATTGTAGTTGCTGGACATGGAAAAACCGTAAGCCCCGGCGCTCATCACGGCCAACAGATCACCGGCCTCGGGCAGGGGCAACAGGCGATCTTTTCCCAGAAAGTCGCCGCTCTCGCAGATCGGACCGACCACATCGGCCGTTATTTTCCGGCGCTGATTCTTGACCACCGGCTGGATGAGGTGGAAGGAGCCGTACAGGGACGGCCGGAGCAGATCGTTCATCCCGGCATCCACCACAATAAAATTCTTCTCTTCCCCTTTTTTCAGATACAAGACCCGGGTGACCAAGATCCCGGCATTCCCGACCAGGACCCGGCCCGGCTCCAGAATCAGGGTATACGGGCCCCGTCCCAATTCCTGAATGATGGCGCGGGCGTATTCCTGCGGCCGCGGAGGTTCTTCCTGGTCATAGGTAATGCCTAACCCTCCTCCCAGATCAAGGTAACGAACCTGGATTCCCATTTCGGTCAACTGCTGAATCAATTTCTTCAACTTCTTGACGGCCTCGAGAAAGGGATCGGTCTTGAGCAATTGGGAACCTATATGGCAGTCCACTCCCCGGATTTCGATATGGCGCAATTCCCGGGCCAATTGATATTGATGGACGGATTCCTGGATATTGATCCCGAATTTGTTTTTCTTCAACCCGGTGGAGATATAGGGATGGGTCTGAGGGTCAATATCCGGGTTGACCCGGATGGCAATAGGGGCCTTTTTCCGTAGTCGGGCCGCCACCCGGTCGATCAACCGCAGTTCCTCCGGCGACTCCACGTTGAGTAACAGGATCTTCTTTTTCAGGGCGAAGGTTATCTCGTCCTCGGTCTTGCCGACGCCGGAATAGACAATCTTTTCCGGAGGAATGCCGGCTCGCAGGGCGCGGTACAACTCTCCGCCGGAGACAATGTCCGCCCCGCTTCCCAGGCGTCCCAGGAGGCGCAGCAGCGCCAGATTGGGATTGGCCTTCAGGGCATAACAGGTGAGGTGCGGTACCCGCGAAAAGGCCCCGTCAAAGGATTTAAAATGATGGGTCAGGGTGGCCGAGCTGTACAAATAAAAAGGGGTGCCCACGGACTGGGCGATCATAGGAATGGCCGTGTCTTCGGCGTAAAGGGTCCCCTTCCGGTAATGAAAATGATGCATCCTTTAATCCTCAGGGCAGATATTGGATTTCAACTTCTTTAGAGCGGGGGCCTTCCGTGGCATGGGGAGCCGGGCCCACGGCGCTGACGGAGTAAAAATAAGGCACCCCCGGTTGAACCTGGGAATCTTCAAAAATAGTATCCGCGACGACCTGGCGAGTGATCCGCAGCGGGGTCTTTTCCTGGGCCGTCCGGCGGTAGAGATAATATCCCTGAACCTGACGGCTGTCCAATCCCTGCCAGCGTAATTGCACGGCCTTGGGCATGGAAAAGGCTACCAGTTCCTGGACTGCCGGCGGAGGGACTACTCGAAGGAACTCGATCGATTTCTCTTCCGACAAGGGGCTTTCCAGTAAAGACCCATGGACCTCCCGGAGCGATTTGAGCCGGTAGCGATACGAACCCCCTTCTTCGACCTGGGTGTCGACGTAAAGCCGTTCTTTTACCGGTTGGGCAGTCAGCTTTTCCCAGGGGCCGGAGGGAACCTGGCGAAAAACCAAGGTCCCGGCCAGCCCTTCGGCCGGTTGGCCGTCGATCAAGGTTTGGGGGGCGTCCCAGAGGACTTCGACCCCTTCGTTCTTCAGTCTCAAATCGGTCAAGCGGGGGGGAGACAAGGGGGTATCCCAGGTCACCTTCAGGGTGGACGACGGTTCGCTGGAAGTCCCTCTGGTATTGACGGCCGCCACCTGATACAGGTAGACCTTCCCGGGTTCAAGCCCGCTGGCAGTGAATTCCACCCGATCGGAAGCCACCTGGATGTCCGGCGATTCGGGCCCCTTAAGATCGATCCAGCGGCTTTCTTGAAAGGCATCCGGGCAGGTCGCGCAATAGTCCTTCGCGGAGAATGCCCCCTTCCGCAACGTGAAACCCTTTAAATCGACCAGGGGACTTCCATCGGTATTCAATGTGGGTACGGACCAGGAAATGATCAACGACTGCCCCTGGATCCCATAGCTCAGACCTTCGATCCCCTTGGGAACATATTTTACCGGGGCCACGGGGTTGGCCTTTTTTCCGCAGGATCCCAACAGGAAAACCGCCAGGAATAATCCCGTGATCAGCAGGACAGGTCTTAAAAAGGGTAATCGGGTCGGCATAGCTTCTTCTCCATGTTCTTTAGGGCTTGACGCACCTGACCGGGAGCCGTGCCGCCAGGGGTGTTTCGGCGGGCGAGGGCCGTCTCCAAGTCCAGCCACTGAAAGACTTCCTGATCGAAAACCGGACTAAATTGCTGCAGGAGGTCCAACGGGAGCTGCGGCAGCTCTTTTTCGTTCTTCAGCGCGTAAGCCACGATTTCGCCTACCACCCGATGGGCCTGGCGGAAATCAAGGCCCTTTCCGACCAGGTAATCCGCCAGGTCGGTGGCCAGGAGGTGTCCCTGATCGGTGGCCCTTTTCATAACCTGCGCCTTAAAGACAATTCGGGGAAACATGCGGGCCAGCAGTCGGGTGGAGGGCAACAGGGTATCCACGGTATCAAAGACCGGTTCCTTGTCCTCCTGCAGGTCCCGGTTATAGGTCAAGGGAAGGCCCTTCATCAGGGTCAGCGCGGCCATTAGATTTCCGTAGACCCGCCCGGTTTTCCCCCGGATCAATTCAGCCACATCGGGGTTCTTTTTCTGGGGCATAATGCTGCTGCCGGTGCAAAAAGAGTCCTCGATGGCCACGAAATCAAATTCGGACCCGGACCAGAGAACCAATTCCTCGGCCAACCTGGAATAATGCATCATCAGGATGGCCCCGGCCGAGAGGAATTCCAGAACAAAGTCCCGGTCGCTGACGGCGTCCATACTGTTGGCGGAGATCGTCCGGAAACCCAGCTCCCGGGCCACCCAGGGGCGGTCAATGGGGAAAGTAGTTCCGGCTAAGGCAGCGCTGCCCAGCGGAAGCACATTCACCCGGTTCCAGATTTCACCCAACCTTTCCTGATCCCGGCAGAACATCTCCACGTAAGCCAGCAGGTGATGGGCCAGCAGTACCGGCTGCGCCCGTTGGAGATGGGTATAACCCGGCAGCACCACTTCTTCGTGCTTTCGGGCGGCGGCCAGGATATTTTGCTGAAGGGTCTTCAAGTCCTGCCGGAGGGTATTGATCTGGTCCCGCAGGAACAGCCGCAGGTCCAGGGCCACCTGGTCGTTGCGGCTCCGGCCGGTGTGCAATTGCCCCCCCGCCGGTCCGATCGACGCAGTCAATCGGTCTTCCACGAACATGTGGACGTCTTCATCGGCCACGGTGTAGGTCAATCCTCCCCGGGACCACTCCGCCAGAATCTCCTGAAGTCCCTTCTGGATCAACCGGCTATTTTTTTTCGAGAGAATGCCCTGACGGGCCAGCATTTTTACGTGGGCCAGACTGCCGGCAATATCGTAGGGGAGCAGGCGGAAATCAAAGGGAATCGAGGCCGTGAAAGACTCCACCAGGGGATCGACGGCCTGGGAAAACCGGCCGGCCCAAAGCTTTTCCGGGCTGGTTTCCCGGCCCTCTTTTTTTTTCATTGGCCCCGACCGACCTGGGATTGTATTCTGAGCCGCAGGCCGTTCAAGCGGATAAAACCCTCGGCGTCTTTCTGGCGATACACCTGATCGGCTTCAAAAGTGGCGAAATCCTCCCGGTAAAGGGTGGTTTCGGATTTCCTTCCCGCCACCAGGGCATTGCCTTTGTAGAGCTTCAGCCGGACCAGGCCGGAAACCCTTTTCTGGGATTCGTCGATCAGGCGCTGCAACAGTTCGCGCTCCGGCGAAAACCAGTAGCCGTAGTAAATCATTTCCGAATAGCGGGGGATCAGGGAATCGCGCAGATGCATCACTTCCCGGTCCAGGGTCAGGGATTCCAGGGCCTGATGCGCGGTCCGGATCAGGGTGCCCCCCGGGGTTTCATAGACCCCCCGGCACTTCATGCCCACGTAGCGGTTTTCGACCAGGTCCACCCTCCCGATCCCGTGTTTTCCCCCGACCTGATTGAGTCGCGTCAGGAGCCGGGCCGGAGAGAGCGGCTTCCCGTTGACCGCCGTGGGATTGCCCTCTTCGAAAGCGATCTCCACATACTCCGGCTGGTCAGGGGCCTTTTCCGGTGACTGGGTCATTTGAAACATATCCTCCGGAGGTTCGCTCCAGGGGTCTTCCAGGATACCGCCTTCGTAGCTGATGTGCAGCAGGTTGGCATCGGAGCTGTAGGGCCGGGCAGGCGTCACCGGTATGGGAATTCCTTTCTCACGGGCGTATTCGATCAGGGCCGTTCGCGAGGTCAGGTTCCACTCCCGCCAGGGGGCGATGATTTTCAGGGCCGGGTTGAGGGCCATGTAGGTCAGTTCGAAACGGACCTGGTCGTTGCCCTTGCCGGTGGCCCCATGGCTCACGGCCTCGGCCCCTTCGGCCTCGGCCACCAGGACCTGGTGTTTGGCGATAATCGGCCGGGCCAGGGAGGTACCCAGCAAATAGGCCTGCTCATAGGCGGCGTTGGCCCGAAAGGCCGGAAAGACATACTCGTCCGCGAATTCCTCTTTCAGGTCCCGGATAAAAACCTTGGAGGCTCCGGTTTGGAGGGCCTTGTTCTTCACGCCCTCCCAGTCTTCCTCCTGTCCGAGATCGGCCGAGAAGGCAATCACCTCGGCCTCATAGGTTTCTTTGAGCCATTTTAAGATAACCGAGGTGTCCAACCCCCCCGAATAGGCCAAAACGATTTTCATCTACCATTCCCCTCTCACTAAGAACTCCAGCAAGGCTTTATGCACGTGAAGCTTGTTTTCCGCCTGTTCGAAGACGGCTGAGTTTCGTCCCTCCAGAACCTCGTCGGTGATCTCCTCCCCGCGGTGGGCCGGCAGGCAATGCAGCACCAGGCAGTCCGGCCGGGCCAGGGAGAGCAGTTGGCTGTTCACCTGAAAGGACTTGAAAAATTTAATCCGGTCGGCGGCCTGGTCTTCCTGCCCCATACTGGCCCAGACATCCGTATTGATGACCTGGGCCTCCCGGACGGCCTCCCGGGGATCGTAGGTCAGGGAGATCCGGGGGGTGCACCCCTCGGCCTTCAAGGCCTTCCAGACCTCCTCCTTCGGCTCAAACCCCTGGGGACAGGCCATGGCCAGGTGGAAAGGGAAACGGCAGGCCGCCTCCATCCAGGAATGGGCCACATTATTCCCATCGCCCACCCAGGCGATAGGCACATCCGCCAGGTTCGAGATCCGCTCCCAGACCGTGAACAGGTCGCTCAGGATCTGAGCCGGGTGGTACCGGTCGCTCAGGGCGTTGATGACCGGGATTTCGGTGTAGCGGGCCAATTCTTCCAAGGTCTGCTGGGAATAGGTCCGCACCACCAGGCAGTCCAAATAGCGGGAAAGAACCCGGGCCATATCCTTAATCGGTTCGCTGCGGGTCAACTGGGTGTCCCGGGAGCTGATGAACAGGGCCTGACCGCCGGTCCGGAGCACGGCCACCTCGAAAGAGACCCGGGTCCGGGTGGAGGGTTTCTCGAAAAGCAACCCCACGGTCTTGCCCTTGAGGGGCTCTTCCTTGACCCGGCCCAGCTTATAGTCCCGAGCCCTGTTCCAGATGGCCTCGATTTCCTCGGCCTTAAAATCCAAAAGTCGCAAAAAATCTCGCTTCATGTAACCTCGCAAAAAGTCAAAAAACGACTTTCTGCTCGGCGGAGGAGGGCTCCCCCTCCCCCGCCATTTGAAGTGAATTCAAATGGTCCACCCCCACCGCAGCCCGGCGCTTAATCGCGCTCGGGCTGCTGACGGACTTCTATCGAGCCCGTCAGCAGAAACCCATCTCCTTAAAAATAGGCCGCAGGGCGTCGATAAGTTGGTCGATTTCCGTTGGGGTAACGATCAAGGGAGGGGCGAAGCGCAGAATCGTCTCCTGGGTGCAGTTGATCAGGAAACCCTTTTCCCGGCAGGCCTCGACCACCGGCTTTCCCGGCAAATCCAGGACCAGTCCCAGGAGCAGCCCCCGTCCTCGGACCTCTTTTACCTTAGAAAATTCGCCAGCCAGCGACCTCAGCCTCTCTTGAAAATACCCGCCCACTTGCTTGACCCGGTCCAGGAATCCCGGTTCCAGGAGAACCGTAAGCACCGCCTGGGCCGCGGCCGTTACCAGATGATTCCCGCCGAAGGTGGCCGCGTGGCCTCCGGGGACAAAGGCCCGGGCCACCTCATCGGTGGCCAGCAGGGCCCCGATGGGCAGGCCGTTGCCCAGGGCCTTGGCCAGGGTCATCACGTCGGGTTCGAACCCGAATTGCTCGTGGGCAAACAGGGTCCCGGTGCGGCCCAGGCCGGTTTGTACCTCATCCACTATCAGCAGGGCCTTCCGTTCCCGGCACCGTTCCCGGACTCCTTTCAAAAAATCGGGTCCCGGGACCCGGACGCCGCCCTCTCCTTGAATGGGCTCCAACAGAACGGCACAGATGGAATCGTTCCAGACCCGATCCAGGGCGTCCAGCTCGTCAAAGGGGGCAAAGGCAAAGCCGGGCAGCAGCGGTTCGTATCCCAGATGAAACTTGCTTTGACCGGTGGCCGAGAGGGAGGCCATGGTCCGACCGTGAAAGCTGTTTTCCATACAGAGGATGGTCTTCTTATCCGGTCCAAAAAATTCGGAAGCATACCGCCGGACCAGCTTGATGGCCGCTTCATTGGCCTCGGTGCCGCTGTTGCAGAAAAAAACCTTTTGGGCAAAGGAATGGTCGATCAACTGCTCGGCCAGGGCAATTTGCGGCTCGATGAGATACAGGTTGGAGGTATGAAGGATCTTGCCGGCCTGTTCCCGGATGGCCTGGACAACCCGCGGATGGCTGTGTCCCAGGGCCGTCACCGCGATGCCGGCCAGAAAATCAAGGTAACTCCGGCCTTCCTGATCCCAGACCCGGCAGCCCTCCCCCCGGACCAGGGCGATAGGCGTTTGGGCATAGGTGTTCATCAGGACTGTGGCAGCCCGTTCCGCTAATGATTTTTCGTTATGCTTATGCTTTTGATTCATAAATAGATCCCAAACAGATTGAACATCGAACATCGAACGTCCAACATCGAACGTCGAATGAGGTTTTCACTCCCTCCTGTTCGATGTTCAATCAATATAGCATGTGGTTTTATCTCCATCATTCGATGCTGGACGTTCGATGTTCGATGTTCGACGTTCAGTCTTTTACGATTTCGGTGCCGACTCCTTGATCGGTAAACAATTCCAAAATAACCGCGTTCTCCACCCGACCGTCGATGATATGGGCCTTTTCCACACCGTTCAGCAGGGCCTCCCGGCAGCAGTTGACCTTGGGAATCATGCCCCCCTGAATGGTTCCGTCCTCGATCATTTTAGAAATCTGGCTCAGTTTCAGCGAAGGGATCAATTGGCCGTTCTTGTCCTTAACCCCTTCCACGTCGGTCAATAAAATCAGCTTCTGCGCCTTTAAGGACGCGGCCACGCTGCCGGCCACCAGGTCGGCGTTGATATTATAGGTTTTCCCCCGCCGGCCGATACCCACCGGGGCGATCACCGGGATAAAATCGTGGTTCTCCAGGGTCCGGAGAATTTCCGAATTGATCTCCGCCACTTCGCCCACCATCCCTAAATCGATCAATTCCGGGGGATCGTCCGGTCCCCGGCTCTGAAAAATCTTCATCTTCCGGGCGATGATCAACTGGCCGTCCTTGCCGGTCAGGCCGATGGCCTTTCCCCCGCTCTGATTGATCAGGGCCACGATCTCCTTGTTGACCTTACCGCCCAAGACCATTTCCACCACGTCCATGGTCTGGTCGTCGGTCACCCGGACCCCCTGGACGAACCGCGAGGTAATGTGCATCTGGTCGAGCACCTGCTTGATCTGGGGGCCTCCGCCGTGGACCACCACCGGGTTCAAACCGATGTATTTCATCAGAACGATTCCCCGGGCGAAGCTCTGCTTCAGGACTTCTTCTTTCATGGCATGGCCGCCGTATTTGATAACCATGGTCTGGTGGTAAAACCGACGGATATACGGCAGGGCCTCCATGAGGATGGCGGCTTTTTCGGTAATTTTTTTCTGGGTTTTTACCTCAGCCATGGGCTGCTCCTACCTTGTATCGGTCTTGCCAAGCAGCTTCTGTAGGGGAGGGGTTAACCCCCTCCCGATCTTGGGAATCAAGGGTTGACATTTTTCCGAGGCGTTTTAAATGCCGGACTGGGTGCGGGAGGGGCTGAACCCCTCCCCTACGCTCAATACTTGCCCTTGAACCCTGTTCTTGGTTATTTTCGTACTAAAGAATATACCGGCTGAAATCCTCATCCTTTTCGATAGCGGACAACTTGCTCCGCACGTACTCATCGGTCACCACGAATTCCCGGGCCTCCATGTCCGGCGCCTCAAAGGAAAGGTCGTGGAGCAATTTTTCTATCACCGTGTGCAGACGCCGGGCCCCGATGTTTTCCGTCCGCTGGTTGACCGAAAAGGCCGTCCGGGCGATTTCGGCTACCGCTTCCCGGGTAAAAATCAGATCGATCCCTTCGGTTTTCATCAATTCCTTATATTGGGTGGTCAGGGCCGACTGGGGTTCGGTCAGGATCCGGAAGAAATCCTCCTCCGACAAGGTATTCAGTTCCACCCGGATCGGAAAGCGCCCCTGCAATTCGGGGATCAGATCCGAAGGTTTGGAGTTATGAAAAGCCCCCGAGGCGATGAAGAGGATGTGATCGGTCCGGACCAGCCCGTATTTGGTGGTCACCGTGGAACCTTCCACAATGGGCAGCAGGTCCCGCTGCACCCCCTCCCGGGAGACATCCGGGCCGTGGCTGGAACCCCGGGCGGCAATTTTATCGATCTCATCCAGAAAAATAATCCCGGTCTGCTCCACCTTGCGAATCGCCTCCTCGGTTACTTTGTCCATGTCGATCAACCGCTGGGACTCTTCCTGGACCAGGATCTGAAAGGCCTCCGGCACCTTCATTTTGCGCTGTTTGGTCTTTTTCGGGAACAGATTCCCGAACATGTCCTTCAGGTTCAGGTCCATTTCTTCCAGACCGGCGTTGGAAAAAATCTCGATGGTCGGAATGGACCGATGGGTTACTTCCAGATCTACAAAACGTTCCGCCAATTTCCCATCCCGAAACAGGGTGCGAAGCTTCTCCCTGGTGGAGGACGATTCGCCGATCGCTTTTTCCGGGATGGGGGCGGCGTTAGCGAGATTTTCCCCGGATCGTCCTTGGCGGCGCCTGACTTGGGCGGCAGCAAAAGGTCGAGCAGCCGTTCTTCCGCCACTTCCTCGGCCTTGGCTAAAACCCCTTTTCTTTCGTCCGACTTCACCAGGTTGATGGCCAGCTCGATCAGATCGCGGATCATGGATTCCACGTCCCGGCCCACGTAGCCCACCTCGGTGAACTTGGTGACCTCCACTTTTAAGAAAGGGGACTCCGCCAGCCGGGCCAGACGGCGGGCGATCTCGGTCTTGCCCACCCCCGTGGAACCGATCATGATGATATTCTTGGGGGCGATTTCGTCCCGGAGTTCAGGCGGGACCTGTTGCCTCCGCCAACGGTTGCGCAGGGCGATGGCCACGGTCCTCTTGGCTTCCTGCTGCCCGATGATGTATTTATCCAGCTCGGAGACGATCTCCCGAGGCGTCAAGTATTCCCGAACCACTTAGAGTTCCTCCATCATGATCTGGTCGTTGGTGTAGATGCACAGGCCGGCCGCAATCTTCATGGCCTCCTGGGCGATCTCTTTCGTGGTCAGGGAGGAATACTGCACCAGGGCCCTGGCCGCCGCCAAGGCGTAGGGGCCTCCCGAGCCGATGGCCGTTATCCCGTCATCCGGCTCCATGACGTCCCCGTTCCCGGAAAGGATTAAAATATGCTCTTGATCGGCCGCCACCAGCAGGGCCTCCAGACGGCGCAGGATCTTATCGGTCCGCCAGTCCTTGGCCATCTCCACCGCGGCCCGGGTCAGGTTGCCGTTGAACTGTTCCAGTTTGGCCTCCAATTTCTCAAACAAGGTCAAGGCGTCGGCCGTGGCTCCGGCAAACCCGGCGATAATCTGGTCCTGGTACATGCGCCGGAGCTTCTTGGCCCGCTGTTTCATCACGGTCTGTCCCAGGGTGACCTGCCCGTCCCCGGCGATGACCACCTTCCCCTGGTGCCGCAACGCAATAATCGTTGTCCCGTGAAACATATTTTATGATCACCCCGCAGTTTTCAAATCTGACATATTAATTTGCGTTCACGTATTTCAAAATAAGCAAGTTCGGGATCTAGTAAACCCGAATCCGAAAGCCAACACGAAAGTCCATGTTCCAAATGATCAAAACAAAAAGGTTTCGAGTTTCGAAATTTGGATTTCGGATTTCCAACCAAAAATTCAAAAATTTTTGGTTGGATTATGGCCTCGGAAAGGATCGGCGATAGACTTCCTTCAAATGCCCCAAACTGATATGGGTATATTTTTGGGTGGTCGACAAACTCCGGTGCCCCAGCAACTCCTGAACCACCCGCAGGTCCGCCCCGGCGTTGAGCAGGTGGGTGGCAAAACTATGCCGCAAGGCATGGGGGCTGATGGTCGGCGACAGCCCGGCCTGGAGGACCCTTTTCTTCAGCCGCCGGGCAATGGTCCGATCGGTCAGCCGGTTTCCGGAACGGTTTAAAAACACAATCCGGGGATCCTTCACCTTCAGGCCCGAAGTCCGGCCGGCCGCTTCCACGGCCCCCTGGTATTCGCGAAGGGCCTTGACGGCCACCCGCCCAAGAGGAACGATTCGTTCCCGCCCGCCCTTGCCCAAAACCCGAACCATCCGAATGGAAAAATCGATATTCGTCCAGTCTCAACCCGGCCAACTCGCTCAGGCGCATCCCGGACGCGTAAAACAATTCAAAAATCGCCTGATCCCGCTTGATCAGCCAGGTTTCATCCAGCGGCGGCACTAAAAGGCGTTCCGCTTCTCTTTCCGAAAGAAAGGGCGGCAGATGTTTCTCCAGTTTGGGCGCCCGCAGATGGACCGCCGGGTTTTCCAGGATCCAGCCCTTGCGCTGGGCAAAATTAAAACAGGCCCGCAGGGAAGCCACTTTCCGTCCCACGGTAGCTTTCCTGTTTTTCTTCAAGAGAGAACCCAGAAAGCCCCGCAGCAGGACGGCATCGACGGCCTCCATATCCCGAACGCCCTGTTCGGCCAAGAAATCCTGGAACTCCTTCAGGTCGTGCCGATAGGCCCGCAGCGAATGCTCCGAATACCGGCGTTCCAGGGCAGCCTGTTCCAAATAATCCTGAATAATCTGCGCGACTTGGTTAGTCATTTGTTCACAAAAAGGTATATTTTTATCACAGGCGCTACCAAATGTCCATAGAGCTTTTCAGCAGAAACCGGGGTGGGCCATTTGACCGGGAAAAAGTCGACCGAATCGATAGCGCACCAATAGCCATCTAAGTGTTTTTTGGTAGAATTTTCAACAAATTAAATATATAATGGCGAAACTTTTCAATGGAGGTCCCATGAAAAAAAGGGTTGGTGCGATCGTCCTGATCGGCTTGGGGATTATTTTTCTGGCAAATAATTTGGGAATCGCGAACATCCATCTTAGGGCTTTTTTCAGAACCTGGTGGCCGGTTATACTGATCGTGGTCGGCTTTTCGCTATTGATCCGTCGTCGTTCCTCGCGGTAGCCTGGGACGCTCCCTATAACGTTACCCACATTTTATCCCGGCGCACGTGGCTGAGTCGCGTCGCCGATTTCAGAAGGAGTACCCATGAAAAAACGACTGCGCAAAAAAGCACCACCAGGGCGAGTTCACGGAATGGGGCCATCAACTCGTCATTCTCCGGAATCGTCAAGACGGATTCGACATCGATTTGTGGTCTGATTCCTGGGAGAGTCTGGAAATGAAGCTGGAATTTCCGGTCGATTCATGATATAGTTTTGCCACTCAAGAACCCGCGCCGAAGGTTGCGTGGGACTGATTTCTTATTTAAGGAGACAGGCGGTTTTTATTATGCCCCATTCAATCATTACCGGAACCGGATGCTATATTCCGACCCGGAAAGTTGCCAATGCCCATTTCTTGGACCATGATTTTTATGGAGCCGACGGCAAGAAACTTGCCCGGCCGAATGCCGATATTATTGCCAAATTCCAGGAAATAACCGGTATTCAGGAGCGGCGCTATGTGACCGATGACCTCAATACCTCTGATATCGCTTTTCAGTCGGCCGAACGCGCTCTGGAGGGCACGGATCGGGAAAGCCTGGATTACATTATCGTGGCCCACAACTTTGGGGAAATCACAGCGGACCTTCATCGCTGTGATGTGGTTCCCTCCATTGCGGCCCGGGTGAAACATAAACTCGGGATCAAGAACCCCTTCACCGTGGCCTATGATATCCTCTTCGGCTGTCCCGGCTGGCTGCAAGGGATGATCGCGGCCGATTATTATATCCGTTCCGGAGACGCCCGGAAGGTTCTGGTTATCGGAACAGAGACCTTATCCCGGGTTTCCGATCCTCATGATATCGATCACATGATTTATTCCGATGGGGCCGGCGCCACCCTGGTGGAAGGAACCGAAAAGGATGCCGGCATCCTGTCCCATGTTTCCCGGTCCGATACCCACCAGGAAGCGTATCTATTATGGTTCGACCGATCGTATCACCCTGAATCCTGCGGAGACCGGCAGTTCCTCAAAATGCACGGACACGAGGTCTACAAGTACGCGGTCAAGACCGTGGCGGATACGGTAAAAAAATGCCTGGACAAGGCCGGTGTTGCCTTATCCGACGTGAAGAAACTCCTGATCCACCAGGCCAATCAAAAAATGGATGAAGCCATCCTGAAAAGATTGTTTAAATTGTACCAATTCGAGGAAGGCCCCCTGGACATGATGCCCATGACGATCCACTGGCTGGGCAACAGTTCCGTGGCCACCTTGCCGACGCTCCTGGATCTCCTGCAAAAAGGAGAAATGAATAACCATGTCCTGCATTCCGGAGAAATCGCGGTCTTTGCCTCCGTGGGGGCCGGGATGAACATTAACGCGATGGTTTATCGGATGCCTTGACGATTTATTTGGTTCTTCGCCGTTTTGAGTGGGCGCAGACCCTTTGGCGTAGATCAATCCAAAACCAGGCCTCACCGGGCGCCTAGGGCTCTGGTCCAAGGTCTTCCCCACTTCTTTTTCCGTTCTAAATCGGTCCCCCGTGTCCTCAAACCCCTTTTTTTGTGGCCCTGTCCCCTTTGCCCAGGATCTGACAGAGAACCTCCAGCCGGCGGACGATCCGCCCTTCCCGATCGATTCAGGCCTGAACGGTATCGCCTTCCGCCGGGAGTTCATTCTGCTGATTCCGGGTTCGGCCTAATAGTTTGACATACTGATGCCTTTCTGATATGTTTTTATGCATGAGAACGACCGTTCGGATAAAAGAAGACCTGCTCCGTCAGGCCAAAAATCGCGCCGCCGCTGAAGGGCGGACCCTCACTTCACTGATCGAAGATGGTCTGACCCTGATCCTGACCAAACCGAAGACCGGCCGGCACAAACGGGTGGTGTTACCGGTATCCAAGGCCTCCGGTGGGGTCCTTCCCGGGGTCGATCTTAACCGGGCGGGAGACCTGGAAGAGGTCATGAACAACCCGTGATTCTGCCCGACGTCAATATCCTCGTGCAGGCCTTCCGGTCTGACGCCTCTCATCATGCGGTTTGCCGGAAATGGCTCGACGGGGTGGTCAACGGCGAGGCCCGCTACGGAATGGCGCCTCAGGTCTTGAGCAGTGTGATTCGAATCACCAGCCATCCGCGGGTGTTTGCCGAGCCCAGCAGCCTGGACGAGGTTCTCGTCCTTCTGCGAAATCCTATTGCGTCAACCCCATTGTGTCGTGATCCACCCGGGAGAGCGCCATTGGGACGTATTCGCCCGCCTCTGCCGTGAGGCGGACGCCCGAGGCAACCTGGTTCCGGATGCCTGGTTGGCGGCGCTGGCCATTGAGTCGGGTTGCGAATGGATCACCCTCGACCACGATTATGCTCGATTTCCCGGCCTTCAATGGCGCTTACCCTCCTAAGGCACAGGTAAAGGGAAAGCCGGCTGCCTACGTCTGGCCAATTTCAGCAATTTCCATCATCTCTCCTAAAAACTTTCATTTCGGGTTTTCAATTCCAATTCTGATGATTTCCTCTTTCTTGGAGCGAGGCATCGCCTTTATCTTGGCTTCTCGAATGAGGGCTTCGGAATGGGTCAAGCTTTCTTGTTGATATAATAGTTTGACGGGCAGGCGCGTTCGCGTGTAGGTTGCCCCCCGACCCTCACCATGTTTCTTTAGCCGGGCCGTTACATCTTTGGCGATCCCCGTGTACAGCGACCCATCTCCGCAGCGGAGGATATAGACGGTCCAATCCTTTTCCCCTGTCGGCTTCATCCCCTGGATCATTTTAAGGTATTTAATCTCCATTAACGGACATCTTCCAAGACGGCCTTGGCAACTCACCCGTATCCTTTAGCGAAGTGTCTTCGGCCGGAATGAATGGGTTAGCTGCTTGCTCATTGGGCCAGTGATGGTTGTACGGCCAACGCCGCGCTTTCTGCGCTGCAATCCCGCAGCGGTTTTAGGCCCTTGTTGCGGACGTCAGCGAGCTCGCCCTTGGCGGCCTCCAGATCAGCGCGGAACGCAGGGTCGGCGTGCAGTCGGGCCACGCTGGCGGCGGCCATAGACGGCCTTGGACAACGTCGCTGTGCCAATGCACGTTGCAAACATTGCGGCTCTCTCCAAAGGCTAGACCCCGGGCGAGGATGGCCTCGGTCTGCTCCGGCGAAATCTCGGAGAGGATCAGCGCCCAACCCCAACCGACTGCGGTATGCCCGGACGGATAAGAACCATCCGTCTTCAGCCGTTCTTCCTCATCCGGAGTACAGATGGGCTCCTTGTTCGATACAAACGGACGAGCACGCTTATAGTGATCCTTGGCCGTGTAGGTAGAAAGGCCCACGTCCGTCAATGTTCGGCGCAGCAGCAGGTACAAATGCGGCGTATCCTCTTCGGTGATCGGGACATTCAACGCGCAGGAAAATGTGCCGGCCGCGTTCGGAAATGACAGATCGGCGTCGGAAACAGCCAGCGACCAGCGCGGCGTATCTCGTAAAGCAAAACTTCTGCGACTGATCTCCTCATCGAGCGCGAAGGCGGCCGAGCCTGCGGCGGGGGGAGGTGGAACCAAGACAAGGCTGCTCGGGACCGCTTTGGACGATAGATAGCCCGCGAGAAGGCCCGGGCGGACCTCCGGCACGGCGGCCGGCTTGCTCCGGATATCGGTGCCGGCACAACCGGCAATGATCACAACGATCATCAGTACCGGCAAAAGCCTGCGCCACCCTCCCCTGTTTGTAAAATTCACCATCATATACTCTCCTTTTCTTCCTTAAATATCCGCCTTATTTACTGTTGTGTCATAGGTATTCATTTCTTGGCAAAGGCCTTAAAGAAGGTGTAGCAAAATACTCCGTCCGATTCCGCCGTCCGGTACAAGTCCTTAATTCCTTCGTCGAAAGTATGTTGTTCCACCAGTCCGGCCTTAATGGCCGATTCGCGAACGCCCTCGATCATAGCCGTAAAGGTCTTTTTCGTGAAGCCTTCGACCAGTTCGGGTTTACTGGCATCCACGTAGACCATCCGAGGAGATACCCGGATCGAGCTATAGCCTGCCTGGTGCAACAGGGGATAAAGCTCTCTCCCTATCATGGCGTTTCCGCCATTCCGCCGTTGGAGTTCAACCTGGCATCGAATCGCCCGGTGTGCGGCCTCGCTGTCCGGATGAAAATAGGCCGAGCCATGGTCGCCTTCGATGACCGTGATCGTTCCGCCCGACCGCAAAAGATTTTTCAGCGTCTGCAGGGCCTCGACGGGCCGTGAGAGATGTTCCAGGACGAAGCAGACGAAAATGTGGTCGAAGGAGTCCAGGCCATGGGGCAAATTAAAGATATCCGCCTGTTGAAAATGAACATTGGTAAAACCCGCCGCCTCTACTTTTGCCCTGGCTTCAGCGACAGAGGCCCCGGAAATATCGACCGAAGTAATCAAGGCCTCCGGGCTGTTCCTCGCGAGGGTGACCGTTTGCGCGCCAACACCGCAACCGGCTTCCAAGACACGGCTTCCGGCCGGATAGGAAGTGTCCGAGTGCAACAACTCGACCAGGGTGGAGGCTTGGTCCTGCAAACGTATGTTTTCTCGATGGTCGTAACCGTGAACGTAGGCTCTAGTCATGTTTCCTCTTTCAAATTCACTCTTCTCTGTGATCTCTGTGCGCTCTGTGAGAGATTGTCCTTTCGCGGATCGCCCCCTTACTTTTCACAGGAATCTTTTGGATAGACATACGTCTTTTCGTCTATCTTTAAGTCAAAGGACGTTATGACCTTCTGGGCATCCCTTTTTACTTTGGTCAAAAGCAGGTTATAACTCGTCGACTCCTTTCCCGTAGAGACCGATTGAAACATCGAGGTAGGCACGAAATCAGGGATGCCGTCTCGGTCGATGACGATAGGTTTGACTCCCAGGTTATGGACTTCGACCTTCTCTCCGTTGACCTTGAGGCAGACGTCTTTTTGCTGTGCGGTTGCGGGTGTAAAGCCAACGACGACAAAAACCAAAACGACAATTGCAGTGGTTAAGAAAACTTTCATAATACCCTCCTCATCCGAAGATGATACCCCTACACGAGATAAGCGCGAACTTGGCATTCGTCATTCCGGCGGAGCCCGTACCCGGGTCAGACCACCGCATAATACAAGTCGCCCCACTATCGATCAGCTAGCCTCATCAATTCCAGTTTCCACCTCCGCTTCCATTGCGTTCATCTGGCCCTCCCGCTCCATAGCAGGATTCAATGCTCTCGTTCTTCAACAACTCCCATGGACTCCATAACAGCTTATTAACAGTCTCATGATGTTAGCGCATTATCGCTCGCCCTCTTCGAGTGAGCGCAGAATGACACTGTTTTTTAAAAATCGCTGAGACGCCGATTTTCCAAACGAACTCACGCCTCCGGCGGGGCCTAATTCGCGGAGCGGGAGATTTTTTTGATTGCCGGCCTCTCAGCGGCAATCAAAAATTATTTATTCTCTGCGATCTCTGTGTGCTCTGTGAGAGATCGTCTTTTGTCTTTGGTTGTGACTGGCGGCATTCCGGTTGGTCCTTTACTTGGGTTTGAAGACGACCGCCGGCCGGGTGCGGGGGGAATACTTGAATCCCTCGGCCTCCTGAATGGTTCCATACCGTTCCTCCAGCTTCTCGAGCGGTCCGGCATCCAAGGCCCGTACCGGGCAGGCCTCGATACAATTGGGAAGCTTCCCCTGTTGGAAGCGGTCCAGGCAGTAGTTGCATTTGCCCATCCGAGCCCCCGGCTGCGGACCGAATTGCGGAGCCTTATACGGGCAGGCCTTACGGCACTTTTCGTCACAGACCTCGTTGCCCAGACAGGCGGAGGAGTCGACCACGACGATCCCGTCTTCTTCCCGTTTGGTGATGGCTCCCACCGGGCAGGCCGGGACGCAGACCGGCTCCAGGCAATGCCAGCAGGGTGCAATCAGATAGCTGACCGATACCTCAGGGAAGGTTCCCTTTTCGGTGTAATGAATCCGCATCCAGTTTTCGGGTCCGGCCGGGATATCATGCCAGTCTTTGCAGGCGACGCGACAAGCGCTGCACCCGGTGCAGCGGGTCTGATCAAAGTAAAAACCGATTTGCATCTTCCTTCCTCCTTCAGGCCTTCCGGACCTCAACCAGGGCGGTGTTCATTACGCTGGCGCCGCCCGGTGAATAAGCGTCCTTGGTCAGGGTGTTGGCGCAGCCCCCCCGGTCGATGCCCTGTTCGTCCGGGGCATACCAGGCCCCTTCAAAGATGGAGACCACACCGGGAATGATCCGTTCGGTCAGCCAGGCCGGAATGGCCACCCGGCCGCGGTCGTTGAAGACATAGACCTCGTCCCCGTCGCTGACCCCCCGGGGCCGGGCATCCACCGGGTTGATCCAAACCCGGTGCGGCTCCACCTCCCGCAGCCATTCGACTTTGTACAGTTCGGAGTGGACCCGGTTCCGGGGATGAGGGGTCAGGAGTTGCAAGGGGTATTTTTCATGCAAGGGATCATTCCGGTCCTCGGGGGTGCCCAGGTATTGCGGGATGGGGGGGCAGAGCGGGTTATTCAGGTCGGCCGCGCGCTGCGAATAAATCTCGATTTTCCCGGACGGCGTGGGAAAGGGATTTTTTTCGATGTCCTCGATCTGCTCCTTGAAAGCCACAATGGGCTCCGGCAAAGAAATTCTATGAATCCCTTCCCGCTTGAACCGATCGAAGTCCTTGATCTGGGCCGCCAGGTCCGGGGTTTTTTCCACGAACATCCGGAGCCATTGGTCCTCCGAATAGGGGTTGAAATCCTTGAACCCCAGGCGGGCAGCCAGCTCGGTGACGATATCGAGATCGGATTTGCATTCGCCCAGGGGCTCGATGGCCCGGTTAACAAAGGTCAGAGTAAGGCCCCGAAGGCCAGGGCCGGGTCAGGTCACTGCGTTCGGCCGTGCTGGTCACCGGCAGCACCAGGTCGGCGTACCGGGCCTGGGGCGTCAGAAACAGTTCGTTGACGGCCAGAAACTCCAAGGTCTTTAAAGCCCGGGCCGCCTGGTTACTGTTCCCGGTCTGATTCAGGTAGTTGTTGCACATGGACCACATCAATTTGATATCGGCCGGGTAACCGCCGGCCCGGCCCCGGAGGATGGCATCGAAGATTTTATTGATGTGGACCCGTTTGACGACTCGGAGCCCGATGTCCAAGGTGCCTTTGACGTTGGGACCATCCTGTTCAAAAGGGTTCTTGCCGGGCGGGATGGCCGGCATACGAAACATGTGGGCCACCGGAAGGCCCATCAGGCCTCCGCCGGCGCTGCCGCCCGGTCGGCCCACATTACCGGTCAAAGCGCACAAGGTGGCCGCGCAACGGTTGTACTGTTCTCCCATGGCGCTCCGGGCCGGACCCTGGCAGTCCATCAAGGCCGCCGGCTTGGTGGCCGCATATTCGCGGGCCAGTCGTTCGATGGTGGCCGCGGGAACGCCCGAGATCTCAGCCGCCCAGGCCGGCGTTTTGTCCTGCCCGTCCTCCTTACCCAGGACATAGGCCTTAAAGCGGTCAAACCCAACGGTGTATTTATCCAAAAATGCCTGGTCCTGAAGCCCCTCCTTGATCATCACGTTGGCCATGGCGATCATCATAGCGGTGTCGGTCCCGGGCCGAATAGGGATCCATTCCTGGGCCACGGTGGCCGCCGTGTCGTGGTAGCGGGGATCGACGGCGATGATCCTGGCCCCGTTTTCCTTGGCCTTGATCAGATGATACATAGTGTTGGTGCCGGAGATCATCCGGGCCGGGTCCCAGCCCCAGAGAATGATCATCCGGGAGTTGAGCATATCCTCCCGACTGTGACCTACCATCACCGAGCCGTACTGGGTCAGAGAGGCCCAGACCGCCCCTTCCGAGGAGATGTTCCCGTAATGGGTGACGTACCCGCCGAACTGGTTCAGGAGCCGGGAGGCGGCCAATCCACCGTTGTGCAGGCTGGCCAGGTAACCGCCGCCGGTGGCCAGGAACAGGCCCTGGTTTCCGTATTGCTCTTTGACCCGGATCAGCTCCCCGGCCAACAGATCCAGGGCCTCGTCCCAGGAAATGCGTTTGAATTTCCCCTCGCCCTTGGCGCCCACTCTTTTTTGGGGAAACATGAGGCGTTCCGGATGATGGACCATCTGCCGGTAGGCCCGGCAGCGCAGACAGGTCCGGAGCTGTTCCGGCTCCGGCCCCTCATCGCCCTCCACCCGGATGATCCGGTTTCCTTTTACATGCAACCGAAGTGGGCATCGGCCCCCGCAATCAAAGGTGGAAGTGGCCCGGACGATCTTGACTTCGTCGCTGTCCGGACTGGAATCGGCTGTACTCATAGCTACCTCCCCGGGTGCCGGTTGAGCACCCGTCTGGTTAAAAATAAAAAATATCCTTGATCAACATAGGACTGGCCGGTTTCCTGCCAACGGGTACAGGCCTTCAGGCCGGGCCCGGGTCGGTCATCGGTCGTGGTCCTTTTTACCTGTCTTCCCCCCACCTGGACCTTGTTCAAGTACTTCGCGTGACCCCACCCAGTTGCAACACTGTACTGATTTTCGTCTAGCTATTTTAAGGACCTCATTCCCCAAATATCAAACGTTTGATGGGAACGTTCCTGGTTGTAAAGCCGGAACCACCCCTCCAACCCGGCACGCAGGGCTGTGCCGTTGTCAAAAGCCATGAAGAACGTATTAATCAAGATCGAGGGGAACATTATGACCGTTACTGTGGACCTTTCCAAAACTTTTGGCCCGAGTAAAAGCGGGAAGACGACCACTATCGCCAGTACCGAAGGGAACCAGGCGGTATCCCCCGGGGTATTCGTCGGGCTGAACGTCTACAAAAAAATAAGGCCCATCCTTCTTTGGGCGGTTGGATGATCGGGAC
>CAVVCH010000001.1:0-76118 GCA_963746605.1 uncultured delta proteobacterium | reverse complement strand
AAGGAAGAACGGCCAGCGCTTCTTGGGGATCGAGGCCCATAGATCGGTCGAGGCCTTGCGGCCCCTGAAGCAGGGAAGAAAAAGAAACAGCCCCGGCCGGTGGTTTCTCCAGCCCTTCGGTTACCAGAAAGGCCAGGTCCTTCAGACCCGCCGAAAGATCCTCCAGGGTATCCAGCAATCCGACCTGGGCGATCAGCCCTTTGGCCTCGGTGGTTTTCAACTGGTGCCAAACCTCCCGGCTCCGGTAATGGGTGCTGATCGGGACGACGACTCCGCCGGCCTTTAAAATCCCATAAAAAGCCAGGATGTATTCCAGGCTGTTTTTGAGCCAGAGTCCCACCCGGTCTCCGGGGACCACCCCCAGCCTTTCCAGCGAGGCCGCCAGGATGGAGGAATGGTCTTCCAGCCATTGGTAGGACACTTCCCGCCCGCCTGCTTCGGGGGAGATCACCGCGGTTTTTTCGGGAAAGGCCGCGGCCGCCCGACGAAGGGGGAAGGTGAGGGATTCCAAAGGAATGGATAATTGGGGGTCGTTTCACAGGTGGTTCCTCTCAATCAGTATGTAAATAGACTTTTTAGTCACGTTTGGTATCGTTAATAATCAATAATTAACAATTGATTATTAATTATTAATATCGATCTGTTAAGCTTTTTCTTTCTCTCTGTTTTCATGCTTCGCGGTTGCCCTACGCAAGACTTTCTGTTCTCTGCGCCCAGTACCTCCGCGGTATACGTCCTATTCTTTCCGGATCGATTTTCCGAACAATCCCTTAGGTGCCCAGACGATGACCACCGCCAGAAGAAGTCCGAAAAAAAGCTTATGGCCGGTCTCGAAAAAATATTTAAAAACAAATTCATCCAGGCCGGTGATCAGCAGCGCCCCGATGCTGGGGCCGATGAGGGTGCCCATCCCCCCGAAGAGCGAGGCCACAATGGGCATGACCGACCAGGCGCCGTCGAACGCCGAATCCGGATTCAGAAAATGGACATAATGGGCGTAAAAAGCGCCCATTAAGGCGGTGCAAAAGGCGGAGACCGACAAGGCCAGGATTTTGGTCCGAAACACCGGCACGCCGATACCGGCGGCCGTTTCCTCATCCCCGTGGACCGCCGACATGGCCAGTCCGGGGTTGGAGTAACGCAGGGCGTAGAGGAACAGATAGACCGCCAGCATCAATAAAGCCGCCAGGTAGTAATTCGTAGTCCGGGAGATATAAAAATCCAGGGAGAGTCCTCCCAGGCGGAGCGTCGGCAGGGAGGGGATATTGAATAGACCCTGGGAGCCCTCGGTCAGGCCGGTCAGATTCAAGGTGAGCAGTTTGATCACTTCGGCGAAGCCCAGAATCGAAAGGGCAAAATAAGGTCCGCGGAGTCGAAAGGCCGGAATCCCGATCAGCAACCCCCCCAGGACACCGATCAAAGCCGCGCCCACCATAGCCGCCAGAGGATTCCACCCGGCTTTCATCACCAGCAGGGAGGAGGCATAGGCCCCGATGCCGAAAAAGGCCGCATGGCCGAAGGAAACCTGTCCGCAAACCCCACCCAGAAAATTCCAGGCCAGGGAAACGGATCCCAGGATCAGGGCGGCGATGAAAATACTCAGGTAGTAAGGATTGAAAGAAAGAACCACCGGCAGAAACAGGACCAGGGCGAAGGTCAGGATCGCGGCGTTTTTTTCGGTTATTCCCCCCAATGGGTTCCAAGTCATTTAATTTGTTTCGAGTTTCGATATTTGGATTTTGAATTTCTAACCAAAAATTCAAATATTTTTGGTTAGGTTAGGTCCTCTGACCAAACAACCCGGAGGGCCGAATCAGTAAAATAACCAAAAAGAGGGCAAACCCGAACAGTTCCCGAAAGGAAGAACTGACGAAGGTGACGGTCAACGCTTCACCCACGCCCAGGATCATCCCGGCGACGATCAGGCCGGGGATCGAGCCCACCCCGGCCAAAACGGTCAGGATAAAGGCCTTGACGGTAATGGTGATGCCGGTTCCCGGGCTGACAAAGGACAGCATGCCCAGCAAAGGCCCGCCCAAACCGGCCAGCGCCCCCCCGATGCTGTAGGCCAGAAGATCCACTCGTTCCACATTGATCCCGGACAGGGCCGCCGCGTCGCGGTCGATGGCCGTAATTCGAATGGCCTTCCCCAGCTTGGTCCGCCGCAGGAAAAGGTAAAGGGCCAGGACCGCCAAAAAAGAGACAACAAAGGTAACGATTTCTCCCAGGCTGATATACACTCCGGCCAATCCCAGAGGATTTTCCATCCAAGCGACGCTGATATTACGGATATCCGCCGACCAAAGCTGAAGATACAGGTTGGAAAGCAGGATCCCGATGCCGAAGGTCAGGATCAAGGTATTCAGTTCCACGGTGGTGCGGATACGCTGGAGAAAAATACGGTAGTTGACGAAAGAAAGCCCGCCGGCCAGCAGGGCCGCGATCGGCAGGGAGAGCAGGGGATTGAGCCCCGCCTTGACCAGGAGCCAATAAGCGATGTAGCCCCCCAGAACCAGAAACTCGCCATGGGCCATGTTGATAATCTGCATGATCCCAAAGACGAAGGCCAGTCCCAGGCTGTACAGGGCGTAGTTGCCTCCTTCCAGAAGGCCGGAGAGCACGGATTGTATGACAGTGGCGCCGGAGATCAAGGTTGTCGTCCTTAGTCCTTCATCTAAATGGACTCAAAATAGATACAATATCAACCAGCGTCATTCCCGCAGCGCTTCTGAGCGGGAATCCAGGCTTCTCTTAAGAAACACTGGATCCCCGATAAAGGCATTCGGGGATGACGGGAAATTACTTGTCACTATAATCTGGTATTAGCCCGTCAGGTGCGGGAGGGGATGAACCCCTCCCCTACAGACGAGCTTATGAAAAAACCAATTATTAATAATCAATAATTAATTGTTAATTATTAACCGTTTCGTTTCTATTTCCCTCCCCAGGGAACAGCCGGGTAATGGACGCTCCCTGTGGCCCGCTCCTTGGGATAAACCACCACTTGTTCCCCTTTGATGGTCTGAAACAACACGGCAGTGAAAAAACGCGGGTCCCCCTTCTCATCGAAGGCCACCCGGCCTAAGGGGCCAACCGTATCCAGTGCCCGAAGGGCGTTCCGGGTCTTTTCCGGGCTGTAATTTCCGGTTTTGCCGCCGCCTTGAACGATGGCCTCGAGCATGTACTTGGCCGACAGGTAACCGAGCATGGCGATATACGAAGGGTCTTCCTTGAATTTAGCCTTATAACTGGCCGCCACCTCGGCCTCTTCCTTCTTGGCTTCTTTGGGGGCGGTGCCCATCTCCCAGATCGAGGTGCCGTAAATATATTCGCTCATCGGCCCCAGTTCCCGGACAAATTCCGGGGTGCCGATGCCCCAGGCCCCGATATAGGCCTTGACCGGCAGGTTGAGGATTTTGGCGTCCTTGATGGTCCCCACGTAATCCGGGAAATAGCCCTCCACCAGCAGGACTTCGCAGCCGGCATCCCGGATTTTTAACAGCATGGGTTTATAGTTGGTGGTGCCTTTTTCAAATTTTTCAAAGACCGGAACCTCGACCCCGGCCTTCTGCAATTGTTCTTTAACCGCCTCGGCGATCTCCGTAGTGGCCGACAGGCTGTTGTACAGCACGCCGACTTTCTTGGCCCCCAAGAGGGTCTTGATGGCTCCGGCCTGCGCGGCGGCATAGCCGGGCATGTTGTTCAGCCGGAAAAAATTTTTGAATTTCTTGGCGGAGAGCTTGGTATCCACGGCCCCGGTCGTAAAGTAGGGGGTGTCGTAGCGTTCGGCGGCCTCCGAGGCGGGTCCGACCAGGTTGGAGCCATAGCCGCCGACGATGGCCTGCACCTTATCCACGCCGGCCAATTTTTCGACCGCCGAGACGGCCTTCTGGGGATTGCTTTCATCGTCATAGACCAGCAGTTCGACCTTGATCTTGGTTTTCTTTTCGAACTCTTCGACGGCCAAACGGATGCCCTTGATCTGTTCGATTCCGTGCTTCGCCAGGCTGCCCGACTGCGGGGCCTGGGCGCCCAGCTTGATCACCGGCGCGGCCCAGCTTGTTCCCCAGCCCAGGGTCACCATCAAAGCCGATCATTACGCAATCCCTTCACGAAACGAAACATCATTTTTTCTCCTCCCTTATTGAACCAAAAATAATATAGACCCAAATAGGCCTGCTTGATATGCGCGTCCTCGCGCAACGATAACGCTTCTCCCTCCAGAACCATGGCGCCCCTTTCCAGAACATAGCCGTAATGAGCCGCGGAAAGCGCCACCTGGGTGTTTTGCTCGATCAACAGCACGGTGGTCCCCGAGGCGACAATCTTTTTGATGGCCCCAAACACTTCCCGGACAATCAGCGGGGCCAGCCCCAGGGAAGGTTCATCCATCAACAAAAGCTTCGGGGCCGCCATCAGCCCCCGTCCGATAGCCACCATTTGCTGCTCTCCGCCCGAGAGGGTGCCGCAACGCTGCGTCTTGCGGGTGGCCAGGTGAGGAAACAAGGAATAGACCCAGGCCAAGCGTTCCGCCACCAGGGACGGATCGGAGACCCGGTAGGCCCCCAGTTCCAGGTTTTCCTGGACCGACAGGGGAGGCCAGAGGCGACGCCCTTCCGGGATCATGGTCATCCCCAGATCCACGATCCGGTGCGTCTTCCGGCCCTGAATTTCCTCCCCCAGAAACCTGATTCGGCCGCTTTTCAACGGAAGAAGACCTGTGATGGCCCGCAGGAGCGTGGTCTTGCCCGCTCCGTTGGGACCCAGGATGCAGGTCATCAGCCCCGGCCGGACCTCAAAGGAGACCCGGTCCAGTACCTGGGCGTCCCCATAGCCGGCCGAGAGGTCTTCGACTTTAAGCATCCTGTCGTTCTCCCAGATAGGCCTGAATCACCTCGGGATCCTCCACCGCGGCCTGGGGAAGACCGTCAAAAATGAGTTGACCGAAATTCAAAACCAGCAGGCGTTGACAAATACCCATAACGGCCCGGAGATTGTGTTCAATCAGAAGCAGGCTGATCTTCCTTCGGCTGTTGAGGGAAATGATCAGCGGAATAGCTTCCTCTACCTCCCGCGGGTTAAGTCCGGCCAGGACTTCGTCCAGCAGGAGGAGCCTGGGCTGGGTGGCCAGCGTTCGAGCCACTTCCAACCGCTTCCGCTCCGGGAGACTCAGGGAGCTGGATTTCTGAAGTGCTTTGGAGGCCAGACCGGTGCTTTCCAGGATCTCCCGGATTTCCTGATCCACTGCTGTTGCCGCGCGCTTGGCCGGTTTCCCGAAGACGGCAGCGGCCTTGATATTTTCGTAGACGGTCATCTCCGGGAATGGACGGACCACCTGAAAGGTGCGGGCCAGGCCCAGGTGACAGATCCGGTCCGGACGCCACCCGCCGATGGATTTCTCCAAAAAAAGAATTTCCCCTTCGGAAGGGGCCAGAAAACCGCTGAGCAGGGCGAACAGGGTCGTCTTGCCCGCCCCATTCGGCCCGATGAGGCCGACGATTTCTCCCGGCAGCACCTCGAAAGGAAATCGAGGCCACGGCCCGCAGGCCTCCAAAGTCCCGGGAGAGATTCTTCACTTTCAATAATGGGGTTGGGCTGATGGCCGAGAAGCTCATGAGGATTAATCCGATTGATTTCAACTGCGAAGTAAGAAACCATCGTTTCCCAGGGCTGTCAAGAAAAAAAGGCAGGGTCGGAAATGACCCTGCCTGGCGTTGAACGTTTGGATGATACAGACCTTGCGATTTTCGTAGGGGCGGCGACCCCGCCGCCCAAACCGGACCTGATTTGGCCGCCACATTAGGGGTCTCGCGGTGGGAACGACGCTGGAAGTCTGGATTCCGGCTTTCGCCGGAATGACGTAAGGTGGCGGGCGTCATCCCGGCTGCGGGTCCGCATACCAACACATCATTAATCGATCGTTCAATTTGAGACCGTAATGGTTCCAGGCTACCCTGCTAATTCGGTATGGATCCGTCATTATGTCGGCTTCAACCGTTCGCCCTGAGCCCGTCGAAGGGTGAACGATATGGCCATGCTTCGACAGGCTCAGCATGAACGGAGATAGTAACGGTATTGTACAGCTTATTTCTTGACGGGTCTTAACCGCAAAAAAAATGCAAGATCAATAACGACCTTGCATTTTTTTGTTTCAGGATGCTTAAAATCCCGGCTCTTAATGGTCCCTATTTTCCATGAGGCATCGACTTCGTCGGCTGGGTGAGATGGCAAACGGTGCATTTACTGAGAGGACCGTTTTTCCCCTGCCAGCCCAGGAATTTGATGGCGTCATTCGCCTGATTGGTAGGGGCAATGGCATGGGGGCTATCGTGGCAGCCCGCGCAGCGAATCCCCATGCCACCGGTGGAATGCCGGTATAAGGGCTGGTCCAGAGTAATGCCGCTATGACAGGTGTCACACCGCGGTTCATTGAGCCAGGGATTGGGATTCTGGGAGACCTGGGCCAAAGTCCCGTGGCAGTCGATGCAGGTCATTCCTTCCTTGAACATGGTATCCCGGAGACATTGGGTGTTCGGGCCGGGATGGCATTGGTAGCAGCCGTCCATCGTGTTGGGGACATTGCCGCTGTGTCTGGAGTGCATGGCCTTGGAGAAATTGGGCAGGTTGCCCGCACCGGGTGCGCCCAGGGCATTGGAGGCATGGCACTCGGCGCAAAGGATCGGTCGGCGACCCATGAGAGGCCCCGTATGGCCGTTGGGATAATCCCCCTGGTTTCTTTGGTCGTGCAAGGTCAGAATGTTGTGTTTCCACCCCACCGGTGGCGATATCCGGATTCGCCACCCCATTATCTTTATGACACGTATCGCAATGCATCTCCGTGGAGACCGGTGAAACCGTGATGGTCCGGGCCAGTTCCACCTTGGTTTGGGCATCCCGGACGATCACCGTGGCCAGTTGAAAGGGATAGGGCGTGGTGGGGGCAGTATCCTGAAATTCGGTCAGGGGGATGCCGTCCACTTTAAAGTGATCGCCATCCAAATCCATGGTGCCTTTCAAACCTTTGCCCGTCAATCCAACGTTGGCCGGAAGAGGGGAGGGCAGACCGAAAAGTTTTTGGGCGTAGGTCCAGAAATTGGATTTGCTGACGGAATCGGTATTATTCGGGAATTCATAGGTCACTTCAATGCCGGTGGTAATGACTTGCGGAGGGTCGCCCACCTTGATCACCTGGGCCCAGAGGTTATTAAAGGGCGGCAAGACTCCCAGGTCCTGAAAATTACGGTTATAGCAATGCATCCCGAGGTCGTTCCAGGCCAGGACCACGTAAGCGTTTTTAGTATTATTATTGTTATTGCTGTTGTTATTGAAGATCGCCGGTAAGTAATAAAGCCCGGCTACGCCCTTACCGGAGATTAAACCGCCTATCACCCCCGCCAACAGCAGAATGGCTAGACCTATGACCATTTTTGTTCTTAATCGTTTCATGAAACCCTCCTTCATTCGTCCACCGTTATCCGCTTGGTTTGATGATCCGTGAAGTTGCCCGGTAAATTAAAATCTGTCATTTACTAAGCATTATTAATAACTATTAGCAATAGTAATACCATATAGGAGACCAAGCGAAAATTTAATATAAGATATCAAATTTCTTATTGAATAAAGATTTATCCGGAAATATCTTCTTTAAAGCACGAAAGAACATTAGTGAAGGGTTTACTGGACAATTTATTTTGAACTATATGATTTGCTCCATTCCATGATGAAATCCTAATCATGGCACAAACGGTTGTCAATCCTGGCGCCATCTTCAGGGACCTAATGATCAGCGTTTCCTCATCACACTTGCAAAGGCGGTTTTCCGGGCAGGCGGCAAGGGACCTTGGGACGCGGGGACCGCCCGGAAGTATTTGTTTAGATAAAGTTGGATTGCATCGATTCGGTTTTTTTATTATAAGGGATCAGGAGCTTTTACTTTGAATTACCAAGACCGTTACGATCCTCAGTTACTTTCTCCCATTTCCCGTCAACCGCAACGGGAGGAAATCGGCATCGTCGAGCCCTTGCCTTTTTGGGGGCTGGATATCTGGACCGCCTATGAGCTGTCCTGGTTGAACTCCCCAAGGGAAACCGCAAATTGCCATAGCGGCCCTCTATTTTCCGGCGGATTCCCCTCAACTCATCGAATCGAAGTCTCTCAAACAGTATTTGAATTCCTTTAACCAGACCGTTTTTGAAAATGCGCATTCGGTGCAGATGGTTCTTAGTGAGGATCTGAGCCGGGCCTCGGGCAGCCCGGTGGAAGTCCTCCTGAAATCCCCGGAGTTTTTCGGGCAGGAAAAAATCGAAGAGCTTTCGGGTGAATCGCTGGACCGACTGGAAGCGGACATTCGGGAGTACCGAGTCAATCCGGATTTTCTTAAAACAGGCGCCCCGGTGGTGGAGGAGACCCTGGTTTCAAATTTATTGAAAACGAATTGCCCGATCACCGGTCAGCCGGATTGGGCCTCTGTTCAAATCCGCTACCAAGGACCGCGGATGGAACGAGCCGGTCTTTTGCGGTACCTGGTTTCCTATCGGCAGCACCAGGACTTTCACGAGAACTGCGTGGAAAGGATTTTTATGGATCTCCGGCGCCGCTGCCGCCCGGAAAAGCTGACCGTCTATGCCCGCTACACCCGCCGCGGGGGGATCGACATCAATCCTTTTCGCACCAATTTTGAAACAACCGGACCCGTCCAATTCCGAACCGCCAGACAGTAGTTCGGAGAAACAGTCTTTTTGTTCTTGACCGCAAGGAAAGAATAAAATAAAAACACCTCAGCAGGAGTAAAGGCCACCGAAGAAGAGAAATCTAGGAGGGATAAAAGATGAAAATCAAATTTAAGTTGGCGGGCTGGTTGGGTTTGTTTCTGTTGTTGGCCTGGAGTATTCAACCGGCAGATGCGGCTACCCAGTTAAAAGAATTGGGTAAGAGTCCTTTTTACAAGGCGAAAGGACTGAAGGCGGATGCGGTTTTCCCCCTTCTCACCCGCTTGAAGGGAAACGTTAAGCTTGGGTTTACCAAAGCGGGAGCTGCCGACCTCTACGAACCTTTTATGAACCAGCTTAAGACCACTAAACCGGAATTGGTGACCATCCAACCCGGCGAGGCGTTCCAGTGGATGCTCTATAAAAAGAAGGGGAAGCCCGCGGTTGTCCGGGACCTCACCTGGGCCGGAAAATCCTCCTTCCAGGCCTATCGGGTGGTTGTTCGGCATAATGAACGAGACCACATTTTTATCATTCCCCTCATCTGCCTGAACATTTCCTTAAAAGAGGTTACCGAAGTCCCCAAGATGGCGGCGCCTCCTCCCCTTCCGCCAAAAGACGAACCCAAAACCTCTGCTCCACCAAAGGAACCGGAAACGGTCCCCCCGGTAGCGGTTGCCCCGCCTCCGGCCCCGGTCCCGTCTCCGGCGCCACCGGTAACGGCACCTGAAACACCCAAGGCCGAGGCCAAAAAAGGTTCTATTGTCGCTGACTTCGGGGTCTTGATGCGGTTTGACGTCTCTGCCTTCGGCCTCCTTCGATTAGGGTACCGATACAAGTTCACCGATCAGTTGGCCTTGACCGGGCTTTTGGGGTTTGCGCCGCTGATCGATGGGAAAAACGACTATCCGGCGTTTCTGGCCGATGCGATTTTCACCTATCATCCGTCCAAGATCATTTACCTGGGAGTGGGAGCGGGTCTATGGTCAACGAGCAATGATTCCAAAGGTGATTTAATCTTGGAGGTGGGTTTCCCGATTACCTATGAGCCCAAAGGGCCGAATTTTGAATGGTTCGTCGAGGGCCGCTCGGCCTTTGATCAATTTGGTGAATTCGGCAAATTCGGGCGCGTAGGAGGCGGGTTGCGAGTCCTTTTCTAAGCCGTCACATTCTTACATCATAAATAACCGGAAGGGCCGGGGGACACCACCCCGGCCCTTCTTTTTTTGCCTGGAATTCCTTTGACCCGAAGAAGGTCCCTTGCCGGCACAGGCTCTTTCCTTGACCCTCCTTTTGGGGTTGTCAGGAATTTCCGAATCAGGACTTGATAAAATAAAATCTCCTGTGCTATGAGTGGAGGACCGTCAACTGCTGAAGAAAAGAAAGGGAAAGCCCCGATGATAAAAAAATACCGACCGTTGAAACCCGGCCAGCTTCGAAAAAGTTGCGATCCGGACAGCCTGGGATTTGAGACTTCAGCGGAATTAGCCGCCGCCCCGGTGCGGGTGCTGGCTCAGGAGCGGGCCGTAAAGGCCCTGACCTTCGGCATGGGCCTGGGGGGGTTGGATTTTAATGTCTATGTTGCCGGTCCTTCCAAGACGGGCTTGACCTACATTACGCGGACCCTGGTGGAGGAAGAGGCGAAAAAAAAGGGCGTGCCCCGGGATTGGTGCTACGTGTACAACTTCCAACTGGCGGATCAACCCCAGGCCCTGTCCCTGCCGGCCGGTAAAGGGAAGGGATTCAAGAAGGACGTTGAAGAACTGATCCAGGACGTTCGGAATGACATCCCTGAAGTCTTTGAGAGCGACGATTATTCCAAAAGAAAGGAAGAACTGCTCCGGGATTTCAATCAAGCGCGGGGGCTCCTCCTGGCCAAGTTGGAGGAAAAGGTGTCGGCCGAGGGATTTCTTTTGAATGTCAGCCAGGTGGGGATGGTCATTATGCCGGCCAAAGAGGGTCAGCCCCTGGATGAAGACACCCTAAAATCGTTGGACGAGGAGCAGAAAAAAGGGTTGCGGATCAAGAGTGAGCAGTTGCAGGTGGAAATGAACAACGTGGTCCGGAAGATCCGGGCGCTGGAAAAGGACTTGAGAAATCAGCTCAAAGACCTGGACAAACAGATCGCCCTCTATGCGGTCGGGCATCGCATAGAGGAACTTCAGGAGAAATACCAGGGACACCCGGAGGTAATGCGCTATCTCCAGGGCATCAAAGAGGACATAATCAAGAATGTCGAGGACTTTAAATCCAAGCCGGCCAGCGCCAGCCCCTTCCCGACCCCTCTTTTGGAACCCTCTTTTGCCCGCTATGAAGTCAACGTCCTGGTGGATCATTCCGAAACCCGGGGGGCCCCGGTCATTTATGAAACCAACCCCACCTATCCCAACCTCTTCGGAAGCATAGAAAAAAAAGCCCAGTTCGGCGCCCTGTTTACGGATTTCACCATGATCCGACCGGGAGCGCTCCATCGGGCCAACGGCGGCTATCTAATCATTAAGGTCCTGGATCTTTTGCGGGGCTACTTTTCCTGGGAGGCCTTAAAACGATCCCTTAAGAATAAACAAATCCAGATCGAAGATTTGGGGGAACAGTTAGGACTGATCGCCACCAAAAGCCTGAAACCGGAACCGATCCCCCTCGAGATAAAGATCATCCTGATCGGGGATCCCCACCTTTACCATCTGCTTTACACCTGGGACCAGGACTTTCCCAAGATGTTCAAGATTAAAGCCCAGTTGGACGACGAGATGGATCGGCAGGAAGTCCAGTTGGGGGATTATGCCGCCTATATGGCCCAATGCTGCCAGGAACGTCGGCTGCGTCCCATGCATAAAACCGGAGCGGCCCGGCTGATTGAATACAGTTCGGAGCTTGCCGGGCGGAATTTTAAATTATCGCTTCGTATGGCGGAAATCAACGACCTGCTTCAAGAGGCTGATTACTGGGCCGGCCAGGCGGGAAGTTCGGTGATTCGCGGGGAGGACGTGGAAAAGGCCATTAAGGAAAAAATATTTCGCTCCAACCTGTATGAAGAGAAAATTCAGGAGGCCATCTCCTTGGGTGACCTCAAGATTGAAACCGATGGTTTCCAGATCGGCCGGATCAACGGTTTATCGATCTATTCGTTGGGGGATTACTTTTTTGGGCGGCCGTCGCGTATCACCGCCAATGTTTCCCTGGGCAAGGAGGGGGTGGTCAATATTGAGCGGGAATCCAAGCTCAGCGGGAACCTTCATACCAAGGGAGTCATGATCCTGGGCGGATATTTGAAGGAAAAATATGCCCAGGATAAACCGTTGAGCCTGTCCGCCAGCCTGGCCTTCGAACAGAGTTACGGGATGGTGGACGGGGACAGCGCTTCCGGGGCCGAACTGTTGGCGTTGTTGTCCTCCTTGGCCCAGGCTTCTCTCTTTCAGGGGATCGCCGTCACCGGATCGGTCAGCCAGAAGGGGGAAATACAACCCATCGGAGGAGTGAATCAAAAAATAGAAGGCTTTTTCGAGGTCTGCAAAATCCGAGGTCTCACCGGCCAACAAGGGGTAATCATCCCGGAGGCCAACATCAAGGATTTGATGCTCAAAAAAGAAGTCACCGAGGCCGTTGAAAGAGGGCGGTTTCACGTTTTTGCCATAACCCATATTGAGGAAGGGTTGGAAATCCTTACCGGGAAAAATGCCGGGAGAAAGAAAAAAGACGGCTCTTATCCCGCCAACAGCCTGAACGCGCGTATCGAGAACCGATTGCGTCAGATGAACGCCATTCTCCGGGAAGCGGGCAGCAAGGAAAAAGAAGACGACGACCACCTCCTTGAAAAAAATGAAGATCCCTTCAGCTCCCCGGGTACGGAGGGATTGCCTTTTGACCCGGCCTGTTGATCGAACCTGTTTAGGCAAAGATGTGCCTCCCCGGTCGTCTTTCGGCCACCCCACGGCGCCGGCCGGGTGGCGGATCATCCCGCCTTTTCGAGACGGACACATCCACTTTTTTCAAAACGGCTCCCCCTTAACGGTAGCCGGCGCCCTTGACGCCTTGCGGGTTTGCGCTCGGCAGGGGATTTATGAAGTTTGGGAAATGGGCAGCCGAGACGGCGTTGGCCTCCGTTTAAAAAAAGCCCTGTGCCGGCCGGAAGCCCCCCCGGTCCGCTTGAAATCCGCCGGCTACGCCTTACATAAAAAAGGGTTGTACGGAGATTTTTTAGGGAGAGGGGTGGAGGGGACCGATGAGATCCGGGAGGCGGTAGCCGGTATTTTTCAAGAGGGGGGAGATTTTGTAAAGGTTGTTCATTCGGGAATCGTATCCTTGAAAAATCCCGGGCGAATCACCTCCGGAGGATTCACCCGGGAAGAGCTGCGCTGCCTCGTCGAAGAGGCGCGCCAATACGGACTGCCGGTTCACTGCCACGTGAATTCCGACCGCTCCATTCGAGAGGCGGCTTCCTTTCCGATTTCTTCTGTTCAGCACGGTTTTTTTATTTCCGAAGAGACGCTTCACCTTTTAAAAGAAAAAAACATTTCCTGGACCCCCACTGTCTATGCCTTGCACCATTTACGAGAAAGCCTCCCTGCGGAACAGCAACGGGCGGTGGAAAATATCGTGGAAGGACACCTGGAATCCCTATCTCGGGCGGCCCAATTGGGGGTTCCTTTGGTAGTCGGGACCGACAGCGGTTCCCAGGATGTCTCGCCCGGTCGTTCTTTTTTAGAGGAACTGGCGCTTTTTGAAAAGGCCGGATTGGGCCTGGAACAAATACTCGCCGCCGCCTGTCTCGACCCGGAGGAAATAAAAAAGGGCACCTATTTGCTGGTGAAGGACGATTTTATCCGGGAACAAAACCTGGAGGCGGCTTTTCAGACAGGGAAAGTCCTGGCCTCGGAAGCAGGGCGGAACGGCGACCCGGTCTGTGTTCGTATTTAGTTCTTTTCTAAATCGATCAGATTGGTTATATAGAGAGTTTGAGGAGTAAAAAGGGGAAGATGAAACGACTCAATCCGGATTATGTTTCCGCCGTTTGCCGGACGGTAAACCAGTGTCCGTATTTTCAATTGATCTCGATGTCGATCACCACATTGGGGGAAGGAACGTCCCTGATGGAGATCCTTCTGGAAGAGAAACACCTTCAACCGTTTGGGATGGTTCATGGTGGTGTTTTTTCTTCCCTGATCGATGCTTCCGCCTACTGGGCGGTGTATCCTTTGCTCGAGGAAGGACTGGGGTTGACCACCGTGGAAATGAAACTCAACTACCTTTCTCCGGCCATCAAAGGAAAGATGGTGGCCAAGGGGCAATGCCTCAAGTTAGGAAAAACATTGGCCTTGGGACAATCCGAGATCCGTGACCAGGACGGTCGCCTATTGGCCCACGGCACCGCTACCCTGATGGTGCTGTCCGAGTTGGCCTTGAGCCCGGGCGAACCGTTTCCACCCAAATTCTTAGTCAAGGCATAACCAACAAATCAATCATGGAGGTAGGTATGGGACCGATTAATAGAATAATGGCGGCTGTCGATTTTTCCGATTATTCCAAGGCTACCCTTAAGTACGCGGCCCTTTTAGCCAGTTCCGTAAACGCCACGCTGGTGGTGGCCAACGTCATCAACCAACGAGACGTGGAAGCCATCCGCAAAGTCGAGGTGGAGGGGGTAGGGGTTACCGTGGAAAAATATATTGCCGATCAAAAACACGGCCGAGAAACAGAGACCGAGCAACTGTTGAAGGAGAGCAGTTGTCAGGACCTGAAAGTTGTACGGGTTTTTCGCGTCGGGGTTCCCTGGGTGGAACTGCTGGAGATCGTCAAGGATCAGGGAGTGGATCTTGTGGTCATGGGGACCAAGGGCCGAACCAATATTGCCAACACCCTGTTCGGTTCCACCGCGGAAAAAGTCTTTCGCCGGTGCCCGGTGCCCATTCTTTCCGTGAGGGGAAAAGAGCACGAAACGATCGCCTGTTCCCGGACATTTTAAAACGAAAATAACCAAGAGTAAGGGTTGAGGGGTTCGGGTGTAGGGGAGGGGTTAATCCCCTCCCGCATCCAACCGGGCATAAATCGTGCTCCTGAAGAAATTTGAATCCTTAATTCCCAAGGTCGGGAGGGGATTAACCCCTCCCCTACAAAAAACGAAGAGCTTGAATATTTTCATGCTTCGGGGTGCTCGCCCCGAGCATGGGGGTTTAGTACAGAAACGTTTGTTTAAGCAATGTCTGCTTGGTCCGCAACAGCTTCTGGCTCAGGCTGACATGGTAAATATGCGGGTTTTGAAAACGTTTATATTCCGGTCCCAACCGTTCTAAATTGGCACGCGTGTTTTTCTGAATTTCCGGCAGGGAGGGTTTGGAGTAAGCCAAGACTCCTTTTCGAAAAATCGGGACCAGGATTTCGGAACGCAAAAAACGAGCGGGGTACATTTTGCTGAGGTGGGCAATGGTGGAGTGGTAAACCCGGAGCGCCTTGGATTCCGGCACAGCCTCCTCCTCCAGGAACATCACGTCCCCTCGCATGAAACCGTTCTGATCAAAAAAACGGATAATTTTTTTCATCCCGGGGTTGGTCACTTTTTCAGGATTGTCGGACCGCTTTATTTTAGGGACCATTCGGCCCGCTTCTTCGATGCCGGTCAGTTTATAAACGCCGCCCAGGGCCGGGTTGGAGTAAGCGGTCACCAGTTTGGTCCCCACGCCCCAGGTGTCGATCCGGCCGCCCTGTTTTTTAATGCTCTCGATAATCCATTCGTCCAGATCGCTGGAGGCGAAAATTTTGGTCTGAGGAAGGCCCTCTTTATCCAGCATCTTCCGGGCCTCCTGGCTGAGATAGGCCAAGTCACCACTGTCCAGGCGGATCCCCCGCAGCTCACCCAGGCCCTGAGATCTCATTTCCTTTCCCACCTTAATGGCATTGGGGACCCCACTTTTCAGCGTGTCATAGGTATCCACTAATAAGAGGCTGGCCTCGGGGTAAAGGCGGCAATAGGTTCGGAAAGCCTCCAGTTCGGATGGAAAAGATTCCACCCAACTGTGGGCCATGGTTCCCCGAACCGGGATCCCGAACAGCTTCCCGGCCAGAACGTTGGAGGTCCCCTGGGCGCCGCCGATGAAGGCCGCCCGTGCGGCCCCTAAGGCCGCGTCCGGACCATGGGCTCGGCGAAGCCCGAATTCTATCACCGGGTCACCCTCGGCGGCGATACAGACCCGGGCGGCCTTGGTGGCAATGAGGGTCTGAAAATTAATGATATTTAGAAGGGCCGATTCAATAAACTGGGCTTCGGGCAGGGAGGCCGTCACCCGGATGATGGGCTCCCCGGGAAAAACCAAGGTGCCCTCGGGAACAGCGTAAAGGTCCCCGTTAAAGCGAAAATCTTCCAGGTAGCGGAGCACCTTCTCCGGAAAAATGGCGAGGCCTTCCAGATAGGCCAGATCGCGCGCCGAGAAACGGATCTGTTGAATATAACCGATCAACTGCTCCAGACCCGCGGTGACGCAATACCCGCCGGCATCCGGAACTTTCCGAAAAAAATAATCGAAGTTGGCCTGCTGATGCTGTTTACCGCTGGAGATGTAACCACCCAGCATGGTTAATTCGTACATATCGGCTAAAAGGGAAAGATTGCGCATGGAATCCTTTTCGAAAATAATTTATAATCCATATAGTTACCATTTTAGGGACCTGCATTTCAATGAAAATCGGGCCCGCCCTCTTTCCGCCGGATTTCCTGGAACTTTCCGTCAAAACCCGGGCGCGTCGATTTAACTATAAAGAGACTCGAAGGTCTAATAGTCAATTCTTGATGGTCTCGCAAAAAGTCTGTCAGAGAAGGTTTGTCATTCTGAGCGAATGCGAAGAATCTAGTTCTTTCAGCTTGTTCAGAGATCCTTCGCGGAGTTTACCCTGAGCCGAGAACCCAGATCCTTCGCTTCGCTCAGGATGACGGCAGGCGAAAGGGCTCAGGATGACAGTCAGACGAAGGATTCAGGATGACAGTGCGGGACTTTTTCTTAACATATCAACTCTTCACAAAAAACCGATTTGTCACCAAGAGGAGGTAATAAATGAAACGAATGCTTTTGCTGGTCGTCTGGTTGGTCCTGATGCTGTCCGCGGGGACAGTTTTGGGGTACTCACCCCTGGTCGAGGTCAGCGTGGTGACGGAGCGGGGAGCCGGTCTCCCGTTGTACGCCGTAGCTTCCGGGCAGCCGAATACTCTTCGGGCCTATGTGGAGGCCATCCGCGGGGAACGGTACAGTATTCGGGTCCGGAATCACTCTCCTTACCGGGTGGGTTTGGTCATTGCCGTTGATGGCAGGAACATCATCTCCGGGAAAAAGTCCATGCTTCAACCCCAGGAACGCATGTATATCCTGGACCCCTACGGTTGGGGTTACTATGATGGGTGGCGCAGTTCGAAGGAACAGGTAAATACTTTCTATTTTACCGAAGCCGGAGGATCCTATGCCGGCGCCTGGGGAGATTATTCGGCCATGGGGGTTATCGCGGTGGCGTCCTTCCTGGAGCAGAGACCCCCGGAACCGCCGGTATATGAACGGCGGGACTCCTATGACCAGAGGGATTTGAAGGAAATGCCTAAGAAAAGCGCCCCTCAGGCGATGAGGCCCAGGATCGAGAGCCAGCCGGGAACCGGGTACGGGGAAGAAAAATATTCACCGGTCATCCGGGTGGATTTTGTACCGGAACCGGTGGCCGCGGAAAGGCATTTTCTGAAATATGAATGGCGCGAGGCCCTTTGCCGCAAAGGGATCATCGATTGCAGCCCCCCGCATCCCAGGAACCGTTTCTGGGACGAAAACCGGGGGTACGCCCCGCCGCCCCGCCTATGAGATAAGTTATTTTGAGCGGCCCTTTCTCCGAGTCTTTTGACGCCTCCCAGGCCGTGACTCCTGCTTCTCACGATTTAATACATGGGGGACGGGATAGAATCAAAGTAGGGGAGGGGTTAATCCCCTCCCGAGCTTGGGAATTAAGGATTCAAATTTCTTCCAAGCCGTTATCATGCCCGGTATAGGTTCGGGAGGGGATTAACCCCTCCCCTACACCGGTCTCTACTTCAAAGGGCTGGACCCGCTTCGCTCGGGTGAAAACTGGCGAACTTTTTGCCTGGTTATTTTTTGGTTTGCCTGGAGGTCTTATTTTCCATTTTGGAAGCGGTCGGAGAGAGGCCAAGCCGCTGGCGCAGGGCCTCTTCCGGCATCAGGCCGGGATTGACGATCCCATCGGAAAATATAAAAGTCGGGGTCGAGGAAATCCCTTTTTTCTGCAAAAAGGCCAAACTCTCGTCTACTTTTTTTAGGCCTTCGGCGCACTGGTTCTCCGATTTATATCCCTTTTCCAGTCCTTCCAAACCTTTCTTGTCGCAGATAATCGAGATACACTGTTCCTTGGCGCCCTTATGGGAGGGTAGGGGAAAGAAGATGAATCGAATCGTCAGTTCCCCTTTATCGGCGATCTTTTTAAGAATGGCTTCCGCCTGTTTGCAATAGGGGCATTGGGGATCGGTAACGAAATAGAGGACCTTGTCTCCCTTCCCCAGAGTGAAGGCGGTCAAGGCCTCCAATTGACGGAGGTCGTCGGCCCCCAGACGATTCAAGAGTTGCGTGGCCTCCATGGTCAGGTTGCGTCCGCTCTTGGCTTCGATCAGGTTGCCGGCCAAAAAATAATCCCCCGAACCGTCCACGTAAAGAAGACGGATCTGAGCCCCCAGCTTGACCTGCACCTGACAAAGTCCTTTGATTTCTGTTGGTTGAATGACACCCGGTTCCACATTGGGAAAGAGCTTCTTCAGGGAACCATGAATTTTATCAGGAGTTGGGCATTGAGCGGACACTTGGACCGTGCCCGCAACAAAACAACCCACCAGAAGTAAGGTGAAGCAGATGATCGATCGTTGATAAGCGCGCATAAAATCCTCCCAAGCCATTAAGGTAGCATCGAAACAAATCCGATGGCATCGAGTGTAAACCAATCGGACTCAAAAAGAAACTTAAAATCCGATAAAAAAAGGGCCGATGCGAACATCGGCCCTGCCGATCAAAGGATTATCAACGGCAAACGACTCAGCGGTGGGTATCCTGGACTATTCCTCCGAAAACCGCCGTAGCCGCCGCTACAGTCGTCAAGGGTTTAAAAAGCTTCCGCAGGGCCGCCTGGCGGGAGATCCCCCGGTCCTCGGCCGCCGCAAACTTGTGGTACAATTTACGGTCTTCCAAGACCAGGTAGATGACCCGAAGATCGTCGGCATCCAGGAGGCTGGCCTGAGGAAATTTCTTCTTCACCTCGGTCAAACGCTTCTGCGCCTTGTCCACCAATTCATTCCGGTCACCGAAGCTCATGGCCCCGGTAGGGCAGGTCTTGACACAGGCCGGGAGCATCCCGTTCTTCACCCGGTCAAAACACATGGTGCATTTGACCAGGAGTTTGGTTTTCTTGTCCGCACGGGGGATATTGTAGGGGCAGGCATCCAGGATGTCCTTGGCCTTGAGCTGCTTGGTTTTATCCGTATAAATGACGGCGCCGGTGGCCTCGTCCTTGATGATGGCGTCTTTGACCTGGGCGTCGGCCGCCTCTTTGCAGGGCGGCTCCAAACAATGCCGGCATTGATCCGGAAAGAACAACCAAACCGGCCGGCCGGCCACTTCGGTCTCGTTGAAGCGAACGACCTTATAGCAGGTGGAAGACAGATCCGGGGGGTTTTGGTGACTTCCCCAGTTGACCGTGTCTTCGGTCCCCAGCTTGTTCCATTGCTTGCAGGCCATCTGACATCCCCGGCAGGCCGTGCATTTGGATGTATCTACAAAAAAAGATTTATCTGCCATTCGGGTTCACCTCCCTACGCCTTCCCGGCCTTGGGGGCCGGTCGGTTGGCTAACTTGGTTACATTGGCCATGAAGGCCTTGGATTCGGGAATCATGGTATTGGGATCGCCCACCGTCGGGGTCAACAGGTTGGCGCTGTCCCCGCCTTTTTTGGGATGAAGCCAGCCGAAATGGTAGGGCAGGCCAATCTGATGGATGGTCTGTCCCGCCACCTGAAAGGGTTTCAAGCGGCTGGTGACGATGGCCACGGCCTCTACCGCTCCCCGTTGGGTCGAAACCATCACCATTTCGCCGTTCTTAATCCCCTTCAGCTTGCCCAGTTCCAGGCTCATTTCCACAAAACATTGTGGTTCGGCTTCGATCAGCCAGGGAAGCCAGCGGGTTAAAACCCCGGTCTGCCAGTGTTCGGTCACCCGGTAGGTGCTGCAGACGAAGGGATATTTGGGATCACAAGAGGCAAACTTATCCATGCCCTCCTTAAACAGTTTAACGACCGGGTTGATCATCTGGCCGGACATGGGATTCTTCTCGATGGGGCATTCCAGGGGCTCGTAGTGTTCCGGAAAGGGCCCATCCTTCAGACCGGGACCGAAGAGCGCCAGCAGCCCGTCGGGCTTCATGATAAAGGGATAGACCCCCTTATCGCCCATGGGCGGGGCCGGGCCGTCAGGGATATCCCCGACCCACTTCTTCCCTTCAGCGTCCCATTTCAGCAAGGCCCGTTTGGGATTTCGAGGGTTCCCCTCCAGATCCACCGAGGCCCGGTTGTAGATGATCCGGCGGTTGACCGGCCAGGCCCAGGACCATTCGGGGTAAAGGCCCAAGCCGGTAGGATCGGTCTTCTTCCTTCGAGCGGCCATGTTGCCGGCCTCGGTGTAACTGGCGCAGTAAACCCAGTTGCCCGAGGAGGTCCGGCCGTCATCGAGAAGGTAGACAAAGCTGGGAACCAGCGTCCCCTTCTTGTAGGCTTTCTTGTCCACGGGATGTTCCGGCACGTCCTCCAGAAAATATCCGTTGATCTCTTTGGCCACCTTGTGGATATCGAAATGGCCGTTGGTTTCATAGTCCCATTTGAGATTTACGATGGGATCGGCCAGGACTCCTTTATCCTTCGCGTAAAGGCTCCGGACCTTTTTGAACAGTTCATACATGATGTCGCCGTCCGGCTTGGCCTCCCCGGGGGGATTGGCCGCTTTGTAACGCCATTGCATCAAGCGGCCGCTGTTGCTGATGCTGCCTTCTTTTTCCATGGAGGCGGCGCAGGGCAACTGAAAGACCTCGGTCTTGATCTTTTTGGGATTCATCCCCGGGCCTTTCCAGAATGAGCCGGTTTCACTGTCAAAGACGTTGACGTTGATCATCCAGTCCAGCTTGGCCATGGCCTGGCGTACCTTTCCGGCGTGGGCTCCGGAACAGGCCGGGTTCATCCCCCAGGCCAGGAAACCGGTAAAGGCCCCTTTATACATTTCGTCGAACAGGTTCAGCCAGGAAGCGTCCTGGGTGGGTTCCAGCTTGGGCAGCCAGCCGTAACCAAAGTCATTTTCTTTGGTGGCTTTGTCGCCGTACATGGTCTTTAAATAACTGGCCACATACTTGGGCCGGTTCTTCCACCAGTTGACGCTTCGGGGATCCTTGGAACTCGGCGTGGTTTTGTTATAGTCGGCCAGCGTAGCCCACTGGGCCCTGGCATTGGGCAGATAACCGGGCAGGAGATGAAACAAAAGGGCCTGATCGGTGGAACCTTGGACATTCGATTCCCCGCGCAAGGCATTGACCCCGCCGCCGGCGATCCCCATGTTTCCCAAGAGGCCCTGGATAATGCACATGGCCCGGATATTCTGCACCCCCACGGTGTGCTGGGTCCAGCCCATGGCGTACAGTTCGGTGCCGGCCTTGTCCGGGGCTCCGGTGGACCCATAGGCCTGATAGACCTTCAGCAAATCATCCTTCGGGGTACCGGTGATCTCGGACACTTTGTCCAGGGTATAGCGGTCATAGTGTTTTTTGAGAAGCTGAAAAACGCAGCGGTCGCCGGCCAGGGTTGGGTCCTGTTTGGGTATCCCGGCCTCGTCCTTTTCCAGTGCCCAGGTAGAGGCGTCATAGGACCGCTTCTGAGGATCATAGCCTGAAAAAAGGCCGTCATTAAAGTTGTATTTCGGGTTAACCATAAACCCGGCATTGGTGTAGTTCTTGACATAGAATTCATCGTACAGTTTATTGTCGATGATATACTTGATCATGCCCCCCAGGAAAGCGATGTCCGACCCGGAACGAAGGCGGACGAAGATATCCGCTTTGGTGGAAGTCCGGGTATAGCGGGGGTCCACATGGATGAAGACGGCCCCTTTCTCCTGGGCGGCCTGAATCCATTTGAAGGAAACAGGATGATTTTCAGCCACATTGCCACCCATGTTCAGGATGACGTCGGCATTGCGAAAATCAATGTAATGGTTGGTCATGGCGCCGCGTCCGAACGACTCTCCCAGAGCCGCTACCGTAGCGCTGTGTCAGATACGGGCCTGGTGTTCGATATAAACCAGCCCCAGGGACCGGAGCATCTTGGCGTACAGCCAGCACTCTTCATTGTCCATGGCCGCGCTGCCCACCGAGGCGATGCCGTTGGTCCGGTTGACCACCTGGCCAGCAGCATTTTTGGGCTGAAAGCTCGCCTCCCGGCTCTTTTTGATGTTGGCAGCCATCTTCTCCAATGCCCACTCCCAGGAGACATCCTTCCATTTATCGCTGAAAGGGGCCCGGTAGCGGACCTTCTTGAGCCGATTTTCATTGACAGCGATTTGGTAGGATGACGCCCCCTTGGCACAAAGGGCGCCTTCGCTGATGGGGTGTTCGGGATCGCCTTCCAGGTTGATGATCTGACCACGGCTGTCAGTATGCACGATCATCCCGCAACCGACTGAGCAGTAACAACAGACGGTGGTGGTCTCCTTGGCCCCTTTGAGTTTGAACTCCTGGGCATAGGTTTCGATGGGTGAAAGGTCAAAACCCAATTGGGTCAGGACCAGTCCGGCAGCGCCGGCACCACTAATCTTGATAAAATCCCTTCGGGTTACGCCCATAATATTCACTCACCTTCCTTTCTGGTTTTATGGTTAAATTATTTAGTTGATCCGTAACTATAAGAAACTTAGAAAAGTAGGCCAAACGTCAGAATTCAACCTCACCTCCGATCGTTCAGTGTTATAATTTAGACTAATAGGATGGATTGATTTATAAGGCTTTTAAAGGTGGTATATCTGATCCCTCGGTCGATTGCAATAAAAAATTATGATGAAAAATTAACCTATTATGCCTTTATTGACATATAAGTGAAGGGCTGGTACTTATGATTCAAATCGATCAGCATGCAGCATGGACCGGTCAGAAAATTCCGTTTCAGCGGGTATGGGCTGATCCGGTCTTTTATCCTCAACCAGCCTTCAGACGCCTGAAGACCTCGACCATCCGCTTCAGGGCTGAAAGATGGACGCCCAGGGCCAACAGCAGAAGCAATCCGACCATGAATCCCTGCTCCTCGATCCAGGGTCTATGGGGCCAGACCAGCCGCAAAAGGTCGTTGACTATCGAACCCACTCCCAGGAATACCAGACGTTCAGCCCGGGCGAAGAATCCAGCGGAGGTGGATACCCCCAGTGCTTCTCCCCGGGCCCGGGCATAGCTGACCAGGTACGACCCCTGGATGCAGAAAAAAATCAGCAGGGTAGTCCATAAAAAAAAGCGAGGAACCCGAAGGCCCACGGCCGCCCAGAGGCCCAGGTAGATAAAAAAATCACCGCAACGATCCAAGACGGAATCCAGGAAGGCCCCTGAAGGAGAAGCCTGCCCGGCTTTTCGCGCCAGAGCCCCGTCCAGGGTATCCAGGACGCCGGCGATCAAAACGGTCAGCCCTCCCAGCCAAAAGGAATGGATGAAGGCCGGAATGGCCAAGACACTGAGAAAAAGGGCCGAAAAGGTCAACTGGTTGGGGCGGAAGGAGTTACGGTGGAGTAGGGCGGTCGGATAGGCTTCCACCCATTGGAGGTATAGTTGACCCAGTTTACTTTCCCGGAGCAACGGTGAAGTCCCTGGTCAAGTAATCTTCTAATTGGCGTCTGCGCCTTCGCCTCCTCCATCTGAAGGGGGGGATGTTTCATGAAATAGGCGGCGGCCGGCAGCAACACACCGGCTTCTCCCCGGTCCCGGGCGAGCCGGCAATAGCGCACCGCGTCAATGACCACGCCGGCGCTGTTGGGGGAATCCTGAACCGACAAGCGGGCCTCCAATTCAAAGGGCACTCCGCAGAAATTGACGGCTTCCAGTCGCAGGAAGCAGACTTTATTGTCTCCCTGCCAGGGAACATAATCGGAAGGACCGATGTGGATATTGTCATCGGCCAGCGGGATGTTCAGTTGGGATTGCACCGCCTCGGTTTTGGATATTTTTTTATTTTTCAAACGGGATCGTTCCAACATATTCAGGAAATCCGTATTCCCGCCGGTGTTCAGTTGGTAGGTCCGCAGTATCCGGGCGCCCCTTTCTTCAAAGAGATGGGCCAGGACCCGGTGGATGATGGTTGCCCCCACCTGGGATTTGATATCATCTCCCACCAGAGGGATCCCTTTTTGCTCGAATTGATTGGCCCATTCCGGGCTGGAGGCAATAAATTCAGGAATGCAATTGACTAAACTAACCCCGGCCGCCAAGCAGCAACGGGCATAGTAGCGGGTGGCCTCGCGGGAACCCACCGGCAGATAATTAACGAGGATGTCTGTCCGGGTTTCCTTCAGGACCCGTTCGACCTCCACCGGTTGTTCGTCGGCCGGCAGAAAGGTCCGCTCCGGCGGATATTCCAGCATATGCGGGGCCACTCCATCCAAAGGAGGGCCCATTTGGACCGTGACCCCGTAATCGGGAAGGTCTTTCCAGATGGAAATGACGCAGTTCGGCGGGGCGAATACGGCTTCCTGGAGAGGGCGGCCCACTTTTCGGCGATCGATGTCAAAAGCGGCAACCACCTCGATGTCCTCCGGATCGTACCCCCCCAGGTTTTTGTGCATCAACCCCAGATGAACCGTGGGATTCTGGCGATAATATTCGATGCCTTGAATCAGCGCGCTGGCACAGTTTCCCAAACCGCAGATGGCCGTCCTGATCTTGCCCTTACCCATTCAACATCCTCCAATCCTCACATTCAAAGGGAGCGCTGATACCTGAACGGACCCGATTATAATCCCTTCGAAATAAAAATCAACCAAAAAGGCCGGCCTTTTTTCCATTAACTCATTAATAAAAAAGGGAAAAGGCCTTTCCTCTTTTCCGGTTCGGCAAATTGTGTTAGATTAATTCGATCGAAGCCGGCCTATACCTCCCGTTTCGGCGAAGGAGCCCCTCCGGACAGCGCGGTTTGGGTGTGGCGCCTTTTATTCGTCTGCTTACTTGGGTCGCCTAAATGGTCGACTTGCGATGTGTCAGCGGGGAAGGGCGGCGTAAAGGACTTGGCAAGGTTAATAGAAAACTATGGAACGCGTTTTTGCTATCGGGGATATCCACGGTTGTCTGGATAAATTAGTTCCCCTGATGAACATGATAAAAATCAATCCCCATCAGGACCTGCTGGTTTTTATCGGTGATTATATCGACCGCGGAGATCACTCCCGGGAGGTGGTGGATTACCTCGTCGATCTGAAAATCAGACTCCCGGAATCGGTTTTTTTGTTGGGCAACCATGAACAGATGCTCTTGGAATACATCGACGGCCTGAATCCGGATGCCTTTCTCTATAACGGCGGAGAAAAAACCCTGCGCAGTTACGTGGGATCTCAGTCCCCTGGTTTTTCGGGAACGCATAAATCCTGGCTGCCCGACGCCCACCAGGACTTTTATCGATCCCTGCGCCCCTATTTTGAATGGGAGGATTATGTCTTTGTCCATGCCGGGTTACGCAGCGGTATCGCTTTGGAGAACCAGGATCTTTTCGATTTAATCTGGATTCGAGAGGAATTCTTTTATTCCGATTACGACTTTGGGAAGAAGATTGTTTTCGGACATACCCCTTTTCCGCAGCCGTTTATCCACAACCAGCGGATCGGGATTGACACGGGAGCGGTCTACGGAAACCGTCTGACCTGTCTCGAGTTGCCGGCCGTCAAATTCTACGCCGTTTGAAACGAAAATAGCCAAAAGCAGGGTTCAAAGAGTAGGGGAGGGGTTAATCCCCTCCCACACCACCAAGACGACCGCACGAAATCTGAATCCTTGAATTCCCAAGCTCGGGAGGGGGTTAACCCCTCCCCTACGAAACTGACGGACTTTTTGCGAGTCTGTCATTTTTGTTGACCGAATTTGGTTTTTTTGCTAATAACTAAAAGAAAATTCAAGGAAAGTTGCTAGCCAAAAATAATTTGAAATATTTTTAGATTCTTACATCCATTTTTAGAGACAAGTTCTCAGAACATCAAACAATGGATGTAAGAATCTAAAAGGCCCGAAGATTCGACACCAAGGAGGGAATAGATGAAAGTAAAACACTGGATGACCAAAGACCCTATTACGGTTTCCCCGGAAACCCTGGCCGTAGAAGCCCAGAAGATCATGAAAGAAAATAAAATTCGGCGACTGCCGGTGGTGGAAAAAGGGAAACTGGTGGGGATGGTAACTTTTCGCAACCTCATCGAGGCGGCCCCTTCCTCCGCTACCTCGCTGAGTATTCACGAGTTGAATTATCTGATCATGAAAATCAAGATCAAGGATCTGATGAAAAAGAACGTGATCACCGTTTCCCCGGAAGATACCGTGATCGACGCCATCGTTCGGGGCGTGGAAAAGGGGATCGGGGGATTTCCGGTGGTAGACGACCAGGGACGGCTGGTGGGCATCGTCACCGAGACCCAGATCGCCCGGGCCATGATCCAGCTTTTCGGGACCGATGCCAAAAACGAGATCATCTCCCTGGAAAACGTGGATCTGCAACCGGGGACCTTTGGGAAAATCGTCACCCTGGTGGAAAAATTAGGGATCAACATCATCAGCATGTTCTCTTTGCCGCGGAGAACCACGGACCTGTTGCGCGTTTATATCCGGATCAAATCCGGGCAGCGGGAAGAGGCCATTCAGGAATTAAAAAAGGCGGGTTATGAGATTGCGGATTAGTTGCCGGCGCAGGCAGGCCACCCGGGAAAGGCCCGGATCTGTTAGCCCTTCCTTTTTGACCATTCGCCGGAAAAGGAATATGCTCCCCATCCGATCTTTGGCCGCGGTGTTGCTTATTGGGTGGGGATCCCTCGTTGCCGTTCAGGCCGAGGTGGCCAATCGCATCGTGGCGGTGGTCAACAATGAAATCATTACCTGGGTGGAACTGGAAAAAAAGATGGGACAGATCCTTCCACCGGGAACGCCCCCCCAGGGCCCGGAGTTTCAAAAACAAGTCCTGTTTCAAATGATCGACGAAAAATTAATGGCCGATCAGATCCGCAAGCTCAATCTGCAGGTTAGCAAGGAAGATGTCGACAAGGCTATCGACCGGATTCGAAACGATCAGGGATTAAGTGACCCCCAGGCATTCGCCGCCGCCCTGGCCAAGGAGGGAATGAAGGAGGACGACCTGCGCGCGCGACTGAAAGATCAGATTTTGCGTTTCAGACTGATCAGTCGTGAAATCGGCAGTAAAATCATTTTTCCCGCAGCCCAGATCAACGACTACTACCAGAAAAATAGATCCAAATTTGAAGCAGGCGAGCGGCTCCAGTTGGCCCAGATCGTTATCCTGAACTCCGATTATCCCAGCCCGGAGGCGGCCAAGATCAGAATCGAGGAAATCGCCGCCCTCCTCCGGCAAGGGGAATCCTTCGCCTCCCTGGCCAAGAAATTTTCCAAGGATCCTTCCGCCTCCCAGGGGGGCGATCTGGGTCTTTTCCCTCTAGCGGAAATCGATCCCTCTTTGGCGCAGGCCCTGGCGGCCCTTAAACCCGGCGAGACCACCCCGCCGCTGGATCTTCCCGAGGGCTGGAGGCTGGTTCAGTTGGTGAAGCGGGAGACCAGCAAAGCCGTCAGCCTCGAAGAAGCCCGGGACCAAATCCAGGAAAAGCTTTACCAGGAGGAAGTCGAGGCCCGGGCGGGTCAGTGGCTGCTCAAATTGCGGGAACGTTCGTCCATCCAAATCCTGCTCTGAGATCCCTTTCGGCCATGATCATTTCCATCGCTCAGGGACCGCAGTACCTGAATCAAACCGTAAGTGTTCAGGGCTGGGTGACCCATAAACGATCCAGCGGGCGGATTCGTTTTCTGGTGTTGCGGGACGGCACCGGGCTATTGCAGGGGGTCTTGGTTACCGAACGGGCGGCCCCTGAGATTGTTCGCCGCTTTGATCAGGTAACCATCGAATCCTCGCTGAGACTCACCGGTACGCTCAAACCCGATCACCGGGCCCCGGGAGGGGTGGAAATGGAAATCGAGGACCTGTTTATTTTTCAGCGGGCCGAGGATTATCCCATCACTCCCAAGGACCATGGAACCGCCTTCCTGATGGAGCACCGCCATCTCTGGCTACGCTCTTCCCGGCAACAGGCCATTCTAAAGATCCGGCATGAAATCTCCCGCTCCATTCGGGACTTCTTGAACGACCGGGGATTCATTGAACTGACCGCCCCGATCTTGACCGGTGCGGCTTGCGAAGGGACCAGCACCCTTTTTGAAACGCCGTATTTTGATCTGGGGCCGGCCTATTTGTCCCAAAGCGGCCAACTGTATATGGAAGCCGGAGCTATGGCTTTCGGAAAGGTCTATTGTTTCGGGCCGGCTTTTCGAGCGGAAAAATCCAAAACCCGCCGCCATCTGACCGAATTCTGGATGGTGGAACCGGAAATCGCTTTCGTTCAGTTGGAAGAATTGATGGGACTGGTGGAAGAAATGGTCTGTTTCCTGGTAGCGCGACTGCTTTCGACCCGCCGTGAGGAACTGCAGCAGTTGGAACGCGACGTGGGGCTCCTGGAAAGGATGGCCCGACCCTTTCCCCGACTGAGCTATCAGGAAGCCCTGAAGACGCTGCAGGAAAAGGGAACGACCTTGGCCTTCGGGGAGGATCTGGGGGCGGATGACGAAACGACGCTTTCCAGTTGTTATGATCGTCCTCTTTTTATTCACCGCTACCCGGCGGCCTGTAAAGCTTTTTATATGAAACGAGATCCCCAGGATGATCGACTGGTCTTAAACATGGATCTCCTGGCCCCGGAAGGATACGGAGAGGTGGTGGGCGGCTCGCAGCGGGAGGAGGACCTCTCACTTCTGACCCGGCGAATGGCCGAACACGGCCTTTCGGAAACGGACCTGGACTGGTATCTGGATCTTCGCCGCTTCGGCTCGGTTCCACACGGGGGGTTCGGCCTGGGTCTGGAACGGATGGTGGCTTGGCTCTGCGGATTGAAGCATGTCCGGGAAACCATTCCCTTCCCTCGAACCCTTTATCGGATCTACCCCTAGCCAAAAATTTTTGAAATTTTTGGCTGAAATAAAATTCTCAAATAGGGATGTAAAAATCAAGCCATGCCCGCCCTGTCCAGTGAGGCCATCGTCCTCCAGAATAAACCGGCCGGCGAGTCGGATCTGGTGGTGGACTTTCTATGTCCCTCGCTGGGACGGTTGAAAGGGATCGCCAAAGGGGCCAAGAAAAGTAAAAAACGTTTTATCCATTGTCTGGAACCGCTCAGCCGGTCCCGATTGGAACTTTTTGAAAAGCCCTCCAATGTCTGGATTCGAATCGACTCCGGAGAATTGATCGAACCCTTTAACGGCATTCGCGGGGATTTCCGAAAATGGGGGTTGGCGGCCTTCGCCTGTGAACTGATCCAGAGGCTGGTCCCGGTGAAAGACCCCAACCGCTGAGACCTATGCGCTCTTGCGCCAGACGCTGGAGATTCTGGACCGGGAAAAGGGGGATCCGGAAATTGGCCCGCTCTTTCAGTTGAAGCTACTCCAACTGGCCGGGTACGGACTGTCTTTTGAGGCCTGCCAGGCCTGCGGGAAAAGGGGGCCGGATTTGCACCAGGCCGTATTTTTACCGGGTCCGGGAATGATCCGGTGCCGGGAATGCGCGAACGGGCAAAGCGGAATAGCGCTGTCGCCGGGAGCCCTCCAAAGTTTGAGGCAGGCGAATCGGATGGAACTGCGCCAGGCCGTGCGCCTGCGTTTCACGTCCGGCACCCGGGCGGAGATTGAAACGCTGTTGGAAAAATTTCGTTTACAAGTTCTGGGCCGGGAACTGGGATCTGCCCGGGTCCTCCGGGAGATCCAGGAACCCTACCGTTAGAATGGTTAAGGAGGTAGCGTGCTGACCTTTCAGGATCTTATTCAATCGTTAAACCGGTATTGGGCGGACCAGGGTTGCCTGCTCCTGCAACCCTATGATGTCGAAGTCGGGGCCGGCACTTTTCACCCGGCCACTTTTTTGAGGTCGCTGGGACCCGAACCCTGGAAGGCGGCCTATGTGGAGCCCTCCCGTCGGCCCACGGATGGACGATATGGGGAAAACCCCAACCGCTTGCAGCATTACTACCAGTATCAGGTACTGCTCAAACCTTCACCGCTGGAAGTGCAGGACCTTTACCTGAAAAGCCTGGAGAGTTTCGGCATTCGAGCCTTAGACCACGACCTGCGTTTTGTGGAAGATGATTGGGAATCACCCACCCTGGGAGCCTGGGGGTTAGGGTGGGAGGTCTGGCTGGACGGCATGGAGATCACACAATTTACGTATTTTCAGCAGTGCGGGGGGATCGACCTGGCTCCCATTTCAGTGGAATTGACCTACGGCCTGGAACGGATCGCCATGTACCTCCAGGATGTGGACAATGTCTATGACCTAAAATGGAACCGGGAGGTAACCTACCGGGAAATCCATCATCGTTCGGAATTTGAATTTTCCACCTATAATTTTGACCAGGCCGACGTGGAACAACTCCGGGAGAGTTTTCGATCGTACGAACAGGAATGCCACCGCCTGGTGGGTTTGAAATTGCCCTTGCCGGCCTATGATTTTTGTTTGAAATGTTCCCACACCTTTAATATCCTGGATGCCCGGGGAGCCATCAGTGTCACCGAAAGGACCAGCTATATCGCCCGGGTCCGGGACATGGCTCGCCTGGTAGCGCAGGCCTATCTGGCGTTAAGGGAAGCCCTGGGGTTTCCCTTGCTGGCTTAGACGAAAATGGTTAAAACTAGACACATTAATAGTGTAATATGAACCCGGCCCGACGAAAGACCCCACCAGGTCAATTATTTTGTCCTTCGCGAGTGCCCCCTTGGCATAAGGGGATTGAATTAAAAGACAGGAAGAAGAGGAAATGATGGGTCAAGATCTGCTTTTGGAAATTGGGACCGAAGAAATTCCCGCCCGTTTCGTTCTCGGGGCCTTGGAATCTTTGCGGCGGCTGGCGGAGGAGCGTCTCCAGCAGGCCCGCTTGCCCTACCGGGAAATAAAGACCGTCGGCACCCCCCGGAGGCTGGCCCTGCTTGGTTTGCGGGCTGGAACCGCTTCAGACCGACCGGGAGGAAATCATTATCGGCCCGCCCCGTTCGGCGGCCTTCGGAGACGACGGCAGTCCGACCAAGGTGGCCCTGGGCTTCGCCCGAGCCAAAGGGGTAAGCGTGGAGGATCTCAGCCTCCTGGAAACCCCCAAGGGGGTCTACTTGGGGTTGAAGAAAAAAATCACCGGTCAAAGCGCCTCCACTGTTCTGCCCGAATTGCTCCCCCAACTCATCCTGGACCTGTCTTTCCCCAAAAATATGCGCTGGGGTACGTCGAGCTTACGCTTCGCCCGGCCCATCCATTGGATCGTGGCTCTTTACGGCGCCGAGGTTATCCCCTTCACGCCTGGAGGGAATCGCCAGCGGCCGCCAAACCTATGGGCACCGCTTTATGGCTCCCGCCCCCATTTCCCTGGAACAGGCCGGTGATTATCCGGAGCGTCTACTCTCCGGGAAAGTGGTCGTCGACCCTCAGGAACGAAGGTCCATTTTAACCCGGGAACTGGAATTTCAGGCCCGCCAGGCCGGGGGGCAGGTCTTGATCGATCAACAACTCCTGGAAGAAGTGACGAACCTGGTGGAGTGGCCGGTGCCCGTAACCGGTCAATTCGATCCGGATTTTCTTAAGCTCCCGGCCGAGGTTCTGGTGACCTCGATGAAAGAGCACCAGCGTTATTTTCCGCTGGTCGACGAAGGGAACACGCTGATCAATCGGTTCATTGCCGTCAACAATACCCAGGTTAGCGACGAGCAACGGGTTATCCGCGGGCATGAAAAGGTCCTTCGCGCCCGCCTTTCCGATGCCCGTTTTTTTTATCAGGAGGACACCAAGGAACCCTTGGAAGGGAAAGTCGAACGACTTCGGGGAGTCGTTTTTCATTCCCAATTGGGCACTTCCTACGAGAAGATGGAACGGGTAACCGAACTGGCCTCGTATCTGGCTCGTCTCCTGGTCCCGGAAAAGGAAGCCCGGGTCAAACGATGCGCCCGTCTGGCCAAGGCCGACCTGACTAGTCACATGGTCGGTGAATTTCCCAGTCTGCAGGGGGTCATGGGCCGAGAGTATGCCCGGCTTTCAGGAGAAGACCCCGAAGTCGCTCAAGGCATTTTTGAACATTATCTCCCACTATCCGCCCAAGACCTTCCTCCCAATTCCGATACGGGGGCTTTAGTCGGTTTGGCCGACCGGCTCGATACCCTGGCCGGCTTCTTCAGCTTGAACCAGATTCCCACCGGATCGGCCGATCCCTACGCCCTGCGCCGTCAGGCCCAGGGGGTCATCCTGATCACGTGGGCCAGGGAGTATTATCTTAATCTGGAAGAGGCGTTGGACCGGGCTATCTTCCCCTACCGTGGGCTTTCGGTCTTGGAACCCGGTAGGGTCAAAGGGAACCTTATGGAGTTTTTTGGCCTTCGCCTGGAATATTTGTTAACTTCCGAAGGAAGAAAAAAAGAAGTCGTCGAGGCCGTCCTGGCCGCCGGCTGGAATGACCTCAACGAGGTTCGTCTTCGTACCCGGGCGCTAAATCAGTTTCAAAATAATAGTGAATTTTCTTCATTAACTATAGGGTGTAAGAGGGCGTTAAACATACTTAAAGGTATTGATTCCTCCACAATAGAAGCCGTCAGGGATGTTCTGTTTCAGGAAGAAGCAGAGACTAAATTATTTGAAAAAATAAATGAAAACAAAGAAAAATTGAACCAACTTCTAGAAAAAAGATCCTATAGCGATTATTTACAAAATCTTGCTGATTTAAGGGAGCATATCGATCGTTTTTTTGAGCAGGTTTTGGTCATGTCGCCGGACGAAAAAATAAAAAACAATCGACTGGCCCTGCTATTGGAATTGACCTCTCTTTTTAACAAGTTCGCCTTGTTTTCATTGATATAAAACAGGGCCCATCCTGACCCCTTCACCTTCTGTCACCATGAACCCTTCGCCTGCCCTCATCCTGAGTCCTTCGCTTGCTTTGTCATCCTGAACGAAGTGAAGGATCTCGTCTTCCAGCTCAGGATAAACTCCGCGCAGGGTCTTGCTTTTCGTTCAGGGTAAACTCTGGGAATGTTCGCTTAACTAGATTAAAAAACTATATTATTAGTATTCGCTCAGAATGACAAACTCTCTCTGACGGACTTTTTGCGAATCCATCATTTTTTACCGCCCCCGAATAACCCGCAGACTGGCCACCACATATAGTAGCTACCTACTATCCGAATACCCCCTATAGTATTTTTTTCTTTACAAGTCCGGATTGCTCCCGTTACAATAGGCCCCATGAAAATCAAACGACTTGAATTGAACGGTTTTAAGTCTTTTCCCGAAAAGACGATCATCCCTTTTCCCAAGGGGATCAGCGGGGTGGTTGGCCCAAATGGTTGCGGCAAAAGCAATATTGTGGACGCCATTAAATGGGTCATGGGGGAACAAAGCCCCAAGCAGCTTCGAGGGAAAGGCATGGAGGATGTCATCTTCGCCGGTTCCAACGGCAAGTCTTCGGTCGGCATGGCCGAAGTCTCCCTGGTTCTGGATAATGACAATGGCTCCTTTCCCCCGGAAATGGCCGGCTTCAGCGAAGTGGTCATTACCCGGCGGCTGTTCCGGGACGGAGAAAGCGAGTATGCCATCAACAATCAAGCCTGCCGTCTGAAGGACATTACCCACCTGTTTATGGGTACCGGAGTGGGCAGTCGGGCTTACGCCGTCATCGAACAGGGCCGGGTCGGGGCCATTATCGATTCCAAACCGGAGGACCGCCGGCATTGGATCGAAGAAGCCGCCGGCATCTCCAAATATAAACACCGCAAACAGGAAACCCTGCGCAAGCTGGAGTTGACCCAGCAAAACCTCTTACGGGTCGGGGATGTGATCGCCGAGGTCAAGCGGCAGATGAATTCCCTTTACCGCCAAGCCAAAAAGGCCGAACGTTTCAAGGAAGCCCGCCAGGCTTTGAAAGAAATCGAACTGACGCTGACCCTGCGGGAGTATGGTGACATCGAGGAAGAAAGAACCCGCCTGGAAAAGGAGTTGGAATTCCAACAGGGGCAATTGCGGGCCTCGAAGGACGAAATAACGGCCGTTCAAAATCGCCTTCAGCAAATTCAAGCGCAGTTAGGCGAAACCGATCGGCGCCTGAAATCCCTCCAGGAACAGGATACCCAGCAAAAGGTTTCCAAAGAAAAGCAGGAAGGCTTGCTCCAACAGCTTCAACAGGAACAAGCAGGCCTGGAAAGGGAACGTTCGGAGACCGAGCAGGAGCTTAATGAAATCCAGGCCTGGCTGCAGGATAAGGAGGTCGAAGCGCAGACCCTGAGGGAAACCTTGCAATCCTTTCAGGAGCGGGTGCAACTCGAACAAGAGCGGGTGACCGTCCAAGAGGAGACGGTGAACCGCTTGAAAAACGAACAGGGTTCCCACCAGCAGGAATTGGAAACCAATAAAGACCAGTTGCTGAACGCCTTGTCGGAACAGACGCGCGTTCGTAATCTCCGTCTGGGACTGATCAAACTCCGAGAGGATCGAAACCTTCGGCTGGCCCGGCAGGAAGAAGAGCGCGATCAGTTGAATGAACGTCTGGACCACCTGAATCGCCTCTCTGCGGAAGGCGCCGATAAAATCAACCGGGAACAGAGAATAGTCGCCGACCTGCGAGCGGATCTGGAGCAAAAAAGGGGAGGGCGGGGGGAACTGGCTCATCATCCGGCAGAAGTTGGAAGGGGAGCTTAAGGAACAGGAAAGGCTTCTTCTCCAGGACCAGGGACAGATCAAGAATCTCCAACAAATTCGGGATAACTATCAGAGTTATCAGAACGGCGTCCGCTCCCTGCTGCACAAAGATCGGCCAGCCGGAGAAGAAGGAAAGGAGCGGATTCGCCTGCTGGCCGAAGGGATCGAGACCGAGCCCGGGTTCGAAGCCGCCGTGGAAGCGGCCCTGGGTGAAAGCCTGCAAGCCGTGATCGTTCAGGATCACGGGGAAGCGCTGGAGGGCATCCGGCAACTCAGGGGCTCCCAGGCCGGAAAGGCCACTTTTCTCTTGTTGAATCAATCCCAGCCGGCGAGCCCGGAAGAGGGCGCCTCCGCCCATGGATCGGGCAATGGCTTTCAGCCTCTGATTTCCAAAGTGGTTGTGAAATCCGAACTGCAATCCTGGGTGGAGCACCTGTTGGGAGAGTTTCTGCTGGTTCCCGACCTGGAAAAGGGGTGGAAAATCTGGGAAGACCGGGGTGGAAAAAACGCCCTGGTTACGCCGGAAGGGGATGTCATCAGTCGGCTCGGGGTGATCTCCGGAGGCAGCTCCGGAAAAATGGAATCCGGGATCCTTTTCCAGAAAAATCTGATCCGCCGGCTGGAAGGGCAGATTCGGAGCGGAGAAACACACGCTCCGTGAAAAAAGAGCCGCGCTGGATAGCCACACCGAAAGACTCCGGGATCTGGAAAAACAACTGGCCGATTTGGAGTCCCACATAGGGGAATCGGAAAAGAGAAAATCGGAACTGGAGAAAATCCAGTTCGGCTATCAGGAGGAGACCAAACCCCTGCAACGCCGTCTAACCTTGATCGCCATCGAAGAAGAAGAGACCCGTTCCCTGGTGGCTTCCGAAAATTCCGAGGAGGAAATCCACCGGACCCAGGAAGAAGCCCTGAACGAGGAAGTGGCCGTCTTGAGAAACAGGCTTCATGACGATGAAGAAACGGGAAAAACGCTGGGGAAACGACTGGAGGAGGCCCGGGAGGTCTTGACTCGAATTTACACCGAGTATTCGGTACTGAAGGAAAAAGGGGATCACCTGACCAAAGAAGCGCTCCGCCTTCAGGAAGCCTTGGCGGACAGGCAAAGCCGACGGCAGAAATTAACGGACCGACTGGCCGCCGGAGATCGGCGTACGGAGGATCTGTCCCATAAAGTGGCCGAGGCCCAACGCTCCTTGGTCCTTTCCAGAGCCGAACTGGAAAGATTGGAAGCCTTGATTCAAGCGACGAACCAGGCCTGGGAACAGGGGCAGCAGGAGAAAGATCGGGTGGAGGCCGATTCCCAAGAGAAACGGTCCCAAATCAGCGAACAGGAAACCAGGCTCCATGCCTTGCAGCTTCAGACCGCTCAGGTAGCGCTTAAACTGGAACACTTGCAAGAGAAGACCCGAGAACAGTTCGGGTGTGAATTGGAGGAAGTCCTGGAAAGGCCTCGTCCCAGCGAAGAAGAATTTTCAGCCCTCTCGCAGAAAAGGCGGGAACTGAGGGAAAAAATAGACCAGATCGGGGAGGTTAACTTGACGGCCATTGAGGAATTCCAGGCCTTCAAGGAGCGCCATGATTTTTACCAGTCCCAGGAAGAGGATCTGTTGAAATCGATCGATTCTTTGAAACGGGCTATTCAAAAAATCAACGCTACCTCCAAGGAATTGTTTTTGTCCACTTTTAAGGCCATCCAGGAAAAAATGGACCTGGTTTTCCCCATATTGTTTGGCGGCGGGACGGCCAAGCTTTCTTTGGTGAATGAAGAAGATCCGCTGGAAGCGGGAATCGATATCATTATTCATCCCCCGGGAAAGCGTCTGACCAGCATGGGACTGCTCTCGGGCGGGGAAAAAGCCCTGACCGCCCTGGCCCTGGTATTCTCGATCTATCTGGTTAAGCCGAGCCCTTTCTGCCTGCTGGATGAAATTGACGCCTTTCTGGACGAAGCCAATGTGGAGCGTTTCAAAAAATTCGTCCACGGGCTGGTGGATAACTCCCAGATCATTGTCATCACCCACAATCGGAGAATCATGGAGATGGCCGACGCGCTCTACGGGGTCACCATGGAACAACCGGGCATTTCCAAATTAGTATCCGTCCGCCTGGATCATGTGTTGAATTAATATGTTGAAATGGTTTCGCAAAAAAGAAGATGAACCTCCAGAAGGTTCTCCAGCCGGGGCCCCGGCGGAAGGGCCGGTATCCGCCGAAGCGATCGATCAGGGGGAAGAGCCCCAAGAGAATCACAAGGGATTTTTTCAGCGACTTAAAGAACGTCTGACCAAGACCCGGGAATCTTTTGTCGGGCGAGTCGATCAACTGGTCCTCGGAAAAAAGGAGATCGACGAAGACCTGTTGGACGATCTGGAAGAGATTCTGATTACTTCGGATTTAGGGGTGGACACCACCCAGGCCCTGATCGCTTTGGTTCAACAAAAAGTGAAACGGAGGGAATTGGATAACCCGGAACGCCTGAGAGAAACCCTCCAGGAGGAAATAGTGCGTTTCTTGGAGGTGCCGGACAAAACCTCCGATCAAGCATCTAAGCCTTTAATTATATTAGTGATCGGTGTCAATGGGGTCGGAAAGACTACCACGATTGGAAAACTGGCCCATCAATACCGAAGGGCCGGAAAAAAAGTCATGCTGGTCGCCGGGGATACCTTTCGGGCTGCAGCCGGGGAACAGTTGGAGATCTGGGCCAACCGCTCCCAGGCAGAAATCATTCGCCAGAAAGAAGGCTCAGATCCTTCGGCTGTGGTTTATGACGCCCTTCAGGCCGCCCGAGCCCGGGGAATGGATATCGTGCTGATCGATACCGCCGGACGGCTCCACACCCGGGTGAATTTGATGGAGGAATTAAAGAAAATTCATCGAACCATTCGAAAAGAATTCCCGGAAGGGCCTCATCAGACTTTACTGGTCCTTGATGCCACTATGGGGCAGAACGCCATTTCCCAAGCCAGACTATTTAACGAGGCCATGCCGATTACCGGACTTATCTTAACGAAATTAGACGGAACCGCCAAAGGAGGGATTGTAGTAGGGATCTGCCAGGAACTTAAAATTCCCATCGCCCAGATCGGGATAGGGGAAAAAGTAGATGACTTACAACCCTTCAACCCGAGGGAATTTGTTCAGGCCATATTTCAATAATATTTTTTTCTTGTTTTAGTTTACATAATATATCTTATCAGACGTTAATTAAATTACAAAGAATTTAGATAGGTCCCCAGGGATCCTAAATCCGGAAATATTTTGTCGGCCCGGCAAAGACTCTCTCGGGGCAAGGTGGTCGTAACAGCATAGCAGATTAAACCGGCGGCCTTGGCGGCCTCAATCCCGGCCGGGGCATTTTCGACAACCAGACAGCCTTCTGATTCCTGTTCTAATTTTTCCAACGCTTTAAGATATGGATCGGGATTGGGTTTAAACCGCGTTACATCGTCCGCGGTGACGATCGTATCAAAACGACTCAGGCAGTGATGATCCTCCCAGATCTGTTCAACCAAATTCATCCGGGAACTGGTTACCAACCCTAGACGCCACCCGCGCTGCTGAAATCCTTCGATCAGAGTCAGGGTCTCCGGATAAAGACGGACTTTACCCAAGTACTCTTCTCGAAAGATCCGATTCTGCTGATCATAGATATCCAGTATCTGATCCTCATCAACCGCCGACCCTGCTTTATCGAATAAAGTCCGTATGATATCAATGCCCATGGCGCCTTCATGTTCATAGATAAATTGCTCAGTTATATATATACCATATATTTCAAGTAGTTGTTTCCATGATTGCATGTGATAGTTCATACTATCCACCAAAACACCATCCATATCAAATAAAATAGCTTTCAAATTTTTATTGGTTGCACACATAATCCTCCCTTGGAAAACCGATTTCAATTTAATTTGACACCCTACCCTATTTCACAATAATATCATAAAAAAAATTAATCTCTTATTGTCATCCTGTGACTTCGTTGGCTTGTCATCCTGAGTGAAGCGAAGGATCTCGTCTTCCAGCTCAGAGCCTGCCCGGGATTCTTCAGTCGCTTTGCTCCTTCAGAATGACAATGAAAGCTGAAGCCGTCTCAATCTGAACGGCGATTTGAGGTTTTTTGTCTTTATTCAGTATATACTTACTAAGGAGCGCTTATGGAACTTCAGGCCTTCCCCAAAAAAATACAACCCCACTTACTGCCGAAAATCGGCGGTCGATTGGAATACAACTGTTTAAACTGTTCCGAGACCCATTCCATCGATACCCTGCTCTACACTTGTCCGACCTGTGGCGGAGTTTTGATGATTGAAAACAGGAACGACGGGGCGCTTACTTCGCGTTCCGGGGCCCATTGGCAAAAGGTGTTCGATTTCCGGCGCATGCTGACCGAACCGGCGCTTCGGGGTATTTTCTGTTTTCATGAACTAATTGCCCCGGTGATCCCCCTGCCCTCCATCCTCTATCTGGGAGAAGCCCACACCCCGCTCATCAAAGCCAATCCCGGACTGACCCGGGAGATCGGTCTGGAATTCTACTACAAAAACGACGGCCAAAACCCCAGCGCCTCCTTCAAAGACCGGGGCATGGCCTGTGCCCTCAGTTATCTGAACTTTCTCATTCAAGAAAAGAAGCTCAAGGGCGTCTTATCCATCTGCGCTTCGACCGGTGACACGTCAGCCTCCGCCGCCCTCTATGCCGCCTATCTGGGGGAATCCGTCCGCTCCGCCGTCTTACTCCCCCAAGGGAAAGTCACCCCGCAGCAATTGTCCCAACCCTTGGGCAGCGGCGCCACCGTCATTGAAATCCCGGGGTCTTCGACGATTGCATGAAGGTGGTGGAGTACCTTTCCGACCATTACCCGGTGGCCCTGTTAAATTCCAAAAACGCCTGGCGGATCCTGGGGCAGGAATCCTATGCCTTCGAAATTGCCCAGGCCCTGGATTATCATCTGGAGGGACTGGTCTTACTGGTCCCCATCGGCAATGCCGGCAACATTACCGCCATCCTCTCCGGGTTTCTAAAACTGTATCGCTACGGTCTCATCACCGCCTTGCCCAAGATTATAGGCGTCCAGTCACGCCATGCCAACCCGGTGTATCGCTACTACCTGGAGCCTTCCCCTAAAAAAAGGGTCTTCCGGCCGGTCAAGGTCAAGCCCAGCGTCGCCCAGGCCGCCATGATCGGCAACCCGGTATCCATGCCCCGGGTAATTCAGTTGGTGGAACAATACAATCAAATCCATGACCGTCAAAGGGTCTTTGTGGTGGAAGTGAGCGAACAGTCCATCATGGACCATATGCTGACCGCCAACCGGAACGGGCACATTGCCTGCACCCAGGGCGGAGAAAGCCTGGCCGGTTTGGCGCAGGCCCTGAAGGAAAAGAAGGTTACCCGCCGGGAAAGGGCCATTCTGGACGCCACGGCCCATGCCCTCAAATTTTCGGGCTTTCAGGATATGTATTTTGAAAACAGTTTTCCCCCGGACTTCGGCATTCATCCTCGAAAAAGGCTGCAGAATTATCCGGTCAGCGTGAACACCCCCCTGCCCTCCGGCCGCTCGGACCGGGAATACGGGCAGTTTATCGAGTCCGCCGCCCTTCAGGTGGCCCGGATTCTAAAGATGTAAGTTTTCGTATGGTTGGGTAACGGATCGTTCATGAAGTATGTGCTGGTCACCGTTGGAAAATTCAAGGCGCCTTTTATTGTGGAGGGGATGGACCTCTATCGCCGGCGCATTACCCGCTACACGGAGTTTTCGGTCATCCCGGTTAAAGAGGAAAAAATCAACCACGGCTGTAACGAATCTTTGATCAAGCAGAGAGAGGGAGACAGGATCCTCGAAAAAATCTCAGCGGACGGCTACCGGGTGGCTTTAGATCAACAGGGAAAGCCCTTGGCCTCGGAACAGTGGTTTGACTTCCTGACCGATTTAGGTCGACAGGGAATCAAGAAAACCTTTTTTTTTATCGGAGGGCCGCTAGGGCTTTCCCCGCGGGCTCTATCCGAGGCCCATCAAATACTCTCCCTTTCTTCCCTGACCCTGACCCATGAAATGAGCGCCCTGGTTTTCAGCGAACAGCTCTACCGTTACCTGACGGTTCAGGCCGGCGAGAAATATCACCGGTGATAAGGATCTGTAAACAAATAATCTTGACAAAGCGACACTACAACCGTTCGCCCTGAGCTTGTCGAAGGGTGAACGATACGGCCATGCTTCGGCAGGCTCAGCATGAACGGAGATACCGCGGCATTGTACAGCTTATTTCTTGACGGGTTCTAACCTGGCCAAAAGTCCTAAACTGTCATCCCGGATTGATTTTTTATTGACGGCGGTTTCGTCATTTGACATAATATTTGACGATGAAAGCGTCAAAGCCTGAAAAAGGCCACGAGCCGCCTGCCCTCGATCGTCTTCCTGACCTTGTCGACTGGATGGGGTCGAAATCACACTTTCTTTTCGGGCCGCGTCAGACCGGAAAGACCTTCCTGATTCATCGGCTGTTTTCCGGGATCCAATTATACGATCTACTCGATAGTTCCGTTTACCTGGCCCTCAGCCGAAATCCCGGTCTTCTGGAAGAGCAACTGTTACCAGAAAATAAGGTAGTGGTAATTGACGAAGTCCAGCGCCTTCCTGAACTGCTCAACGAAGTCCATCGCCTTATCGAGAAACGAAGGATTCGATTTCTTTTAACAGGGTCCAGCGCCCGCAAATTGAGGCGGGGTGGCGTCAACCTGCTCGGTGGTCGCGCGCGTACCCGATACCTGCATCCCTTGACCTATCGGGAATTGGGGACGCGTTTCGATCTGGGAAAGGCCATTGCCCGAGGTTTACTGCCGTCTGTCTATTTCTCCGACGATCCCCAAGCGGATCTGGACGCGTATACCGGCACCTACTTGCAACAGGAAATCGTTGCGGAAGGGGCGACCCGAAACGTACCCGCCTTCAGCCGATTCCTGCACGTAGCCGCTCTGTGTAATGCGACGGTCGTCAACTATACCAATGTTTCCAATGATGCCCAGGTACCCCGCACCACGGTCTATGAGTATTTCGAAATATTAAAGGATACCCTGCTCCTGCACGAAGTCCCGGCTTGGCGCCATTCCCAGAAACGTAAGCCACTGACATCTTCCAAGTACTATTTCTTCGATGTAGGCGTAGCTTCAGCCTTACAGGGCCGCTTGGTTAAACCAGGCACACCCGAGTTCGGGCTGGCCTTTGAGACCTGGATCCTTCATGAGCTGCTGAGTTACCGGGACTATCTCTCCGGCGAGCCGGTCAACTATTGGCGTTCCAACTCAGGATTCGAGGTCGATTTTATCCTGGGCGATCACACCGCCCTAGAAATCAAAGCCAAGAAAACCGTAACCATTCAGGACCTGAAATCTCTGAACGCCCTAGCGGAAGAGAAAAACCTTAAGCACTTTCTCTGTGTCAGCCTGGAAGACCGGGCGCGGCAGGTGGGGGTGGTCCGAATACTCCCCTATCGCCTTTTCCTCGACGCGCTATGGGACCGCGAATTCACGCCTTGAAGATGTCCCAGCGCCTGGTCCACTGGGCAGGTTTCTTTCTTATCCTGGCCATCGCCGTGTATGGCATTGATCGGCTCCTCCTCTTTGTCAGGGCCCCCCAAACCGGCATCTATGGGGTCTTCCGTTCCGGAGGATACTGATACACCATCCAAACCGTCGCCGAGGCCCGGACTTTCCCTCCTGTGAAGATCGGGCAGCGGATCACCGCCGTTGACGGAATCCCCGTCTCCGCCTGGTTTCAATCGCTCCTGCAACTCCCGCCGGGACCGGGTCCCTCCTGGTCTCTGGACCGGCCGGTGTCGATCACCGTGACGGATCAAAAAGGCGGAGCCGGGCCGCCATCCTGTCTTTGAGGTCTTTTTCGGCGAAGGACCTCTGGGGCCCTTTCTGGATCTGGTTTCTGGCCTGGTTTATTTTTTTCAGCGGCGCCTTTCTTTATTTTCGTTATCCCGATCAACTCCGAGTCCGTCTCCTTTCCCTGCTGCTGCTGGTGGCGGCCTTAAGTGTTTTCAATCATTCCGGCCGTCACCTGGCCATTGAAATAAGTCCCCGTCTGCCGCTGCTGACAGCCGTCCGGTTCGGGGCACTGTCATTCATATTCTCGGCCTGGCTGCACCTGATCATTATTTTTCTGACTGTCCGGGAACATTTTCGAATCCGCTCCTGGGTTCCCTGGGTGGTCTATTTCCTCCCCCCCGCTTCAGCCCTGGGCGCCGCCTTTTTATCCGGTGGGGAAGCCATCTTCGGTTATGAGCGGTCTTTGCGTTTGCTCCACCTGACCTCCGGACTCATCATCGGATGTACCTTCACCATCCTTCTCCGTTCTTTCTATACCACCCGGGATGCCCTTCTGAAGGCCCAGCTCAAGTGGCTCATCTGGGGACATCTGCTCGGCATGTCCCCCTATATCCTCTTTTATTCCCTGCCGATCGCTTTGGCAGGCGCTCCTCTGATCAGTTACGGTTTGAGCCTGGTCTCGCTGCCCTTGATCGTCTTTTCCTATTTTTTCGCCTTGTACCGTTACCGGTTAATGGATGTGGACCGGGTCCTGGAAGGGAGCCTGGTGTACGCCATCTCCGTCGGTCTTCTTTCGCTGGGTTATCTGGCCGCCTTATGGCTGTTGAAAGAAGAATTCCTGGCCGGAATGGCAACGGGATCCTGGTTTCGCTCGGACTTCTTGATCCTCATCGGGCTGGCCTTCGGCTTCAATCCCCTGAAAAACCAGATCCAGCGGGGAATTGAAAGGCCCTCTTTCCGGAACGCATCGCCCTACCGGCGCTGTTGCTGGAAGAGAGCGATCGATTATCCCGATCGTTCAATCTGAATGATCTGGCCGCGGTGCTGCTCAGCAGCCTGCCCCAGAAACTGGCGATCGATCAGGCGGCCCTGTATTTACGGAGGCCCTTTTCGGAAGACTGGGAACTCCGGACGAACCCCGGACGATGGCTGGCGGCAACTCCTCAGGTCATAACCCACCTTGGAGAACCTGGTAAAAGGGGAACCGCTTAAAACGTTTTGGGATATCATCGACTCCGAAGAGAATCCACCGGCCCCGGAGAAACGCCTCGGTCGACTCCTTAAAGAAGATCGGGGTGGCCTCTGTTTTTTCCCTGATGAGCGGCGACGAACTATGGGGTTTTTATCTGCTGGGCGGGAAGCGGACCAACCGCCTGCTGAACTCTGAAGAGGTCCACGTGATCCGCACCCTGGTTACCCAGGCCGCCCACCAGGTGGGCAACGCCCGGCTGCTGGAAGGACTCCAGCAGACCAACCTCTCCCTGAGCGAGTTGACCAACCGGCTCATGCAGGCCGAACAGATGGCCAATCTCGGGGAAGGCTCCGCCGTACTGGCCCACGAACTCAAGAACCCGCTGGGGATCATCCGGGGTTCCGCCGAAATACTCCTTAAAAATCAAGACCCTGCCAGCAATGCCGAAGTGCTGCATTTCATACTCGATGAAACCGACCGCCTGACGGCCCTGGTGGACGAGTTCATGCAATTCGCCCGCATAGCCCCGCCCCAAAAGACCGATACCGACTTGAACGACCTGGTCCAGTCCGTCGCCTACCTCTGGGAATCCAGGCGGAAAAATCCGGTGCCGCTGACCATCCGTTTTCAACTGGACCTCCCGGCTGAAAAGTCCCGCTCGATTCCCGGCAGGTCTATCAAGTCTTATTGAACCTCTTCTCCAATGCCGAAGCGGCCATGCCCGAGGGAGGCGAATTGCTTCTGGCCACCGGACTGGATCAGTCCTTCCGGGATGGCCTGGGCCTCCGTCCAGGACACCGGCAAGGGAATCCCGGAAAAAGATCTTCCCCGGGTGTTCGATCGCTTTTTTACCACCAAGGAGTCCGGACTTGGCCTGGGTCTTGCTTTAGCGAAGAAAGTAATGGAGGCCCACGGGGGTTCTATCCGGATAAAATCCTCTGGAAGGGGAAGGAACCCGGTCACCTTGTTTTTCCCCCGGCGAGATGTTGGGCTTTCCCGTCCGAAAGGAGTCCTTTGATGCCCCGTCTCCTGGTCGTGGATGACGAAAGCCGGTATTGTCAGATCTTAATCTGATGTTGCGGCCGAACAGTATGAAGTTGTGACGACAACGGAGGGAAAAGAAGCGGCCCGCCTGCTGGACGAACAGCCCTTCGACCTGATTCTTTCCGATTTGTTCATGGAGCCTTTCAGCGGTCTCGACCTCCTGCGGCACCGAAACGCCGTTTCTCCGGAGGTCCCTTTTATCGCCCTGACCGCCTTCGGGTCCATCCCCTCGGCCGTGGAGCTGATCAAGGAGGGGGCCTTTGACGACCTGGCCAAGCCCTTTCAGGAAGAAACCCTCCTGGCCGCCGTGCGCAGCGCCCTGAAGGTCCGGGCCCTGGCCGAAGAAAACCGCAACCTCCGGCAACTCCTCAAGAGAAAGTCTGGGCGACCCCCTGTTTATCGGGAAATCCCCAGCCATCCAAACCCTGCTGGAGCGGGTGAAGACCGTGGCCCCCACCGATTACACCGTCTTGCTCCTGGGGGAAACCGGCACCGGCAAGGACCTGATCGCCCAAATCATCCACCGCCTGGGACCTTCCAAGGACGGCCCCTTCGTCAAGATCAATTGCGCCGCCATCCCTTCCACGCTCCTGGAAAGCGAGCTCTTCGGGCACGAGAAAGGGGCCTTTACCGGGGCCGTCGCCCGGGCCAAGGGGAAATTCCAGTTGGCCCAGGGCGGGACCCTTTTTCTGGATGAGGTCAGCGAACTGGATCTCCCCCTGCAGGCCAAGACCCTGCAGGCCATCGAGGACAAGCGCTTCTATCCGGTCGGTTCCAGCAAGCTGGCCGAAGTCAACTGCCGGATCGTGGCCTCCAGCAACCAACCCCTCAAGGAATTGTCCGAGCAGGGAAAATTCCGGCCGGACCTGCTGCACCGGCTCATGTCCTTTCCCCTTCAGCTTCCTCCGCTTCGGGAGCGGAAAGAAGATATCCTCGCCCATGGCCGAACACTATCTTCAAGTATTCGGAAAGGAGCTGGGCCTGACCGGTCTGCGCCTCGGTGAACGGGGGCAGCGGCGTCGCTGATGGCCTACCCCTGGCCGGGCAACGTACGGGAGCTGATGAACGTCCTCCGGTCGGTGGCCCTATTGAACCAGGGGGGACCGTCGGTCTGGAGGCCCTGGCCGCTTACCCCGGGATATGGGAAAAGACTGACGCTAACGACCTCCCGCCAAATCCGATCCGGCCGGATCCCTCCCCACCCTGGCCGAGGCCGAGCGGGAACTGATCCGCCGGGCTCTAGAACACTGCAAAGCAAACAAAAGCCAGGCCGCCCACATCGCTAGGCATCAGTCGCAGCCATTTGCGCTACCGGATGATGCTGCATGACCTGTGATATCCTAGTAGCGGTTGAAATCAACCAGCCATTAATTTCTTATTGGTTGATTTCAACCATCGCTGCCTCCTTCCTTCTCCAATCCTGAACCGGAATTCGATCAGCCTTTCCACTTATAATGCATTTGATTCTTTTCATTTAATAGTAATCATTCTCAACCGGCCAATTTCTTATTGGCTGGGTACAGGATTTGCTATACCTTCTGGAACAAGAGCAATTATCTCTTTTCCTGAGATTTGGCAAATAATTTGCAGGTTAGAAAGGTTCGTTTTATGAAAATCAAAATGGGTCTGATACTGCTTTTGGTTTTTACGGGTTTGAATTTTCTGGGGGCTTCTCCGGGGTACAGCCTGGACATCATCACCCTTGCATCCGGCGGTGACCACACCGTGGCGTTGAGAGTTGACGGGACGGTGTGGACGTGGGGCCAGAATGGGAGCGGGCAGTTGGGTAACGGGTCTTGGACGAATTCTAACGTTCCGACCCGGGTAGCCATGCTCCGAAATATCGATTGCGGTCGCGGCCGGTACAAGCCATACCCTGGCCGTCCGAGCGGACGGGACCGTGTGGGCATGGGGCTGGAATGGACAATTGCCAACTGGGCGATGGAACTACGACGAGCCAGCCTACGCCTGTCCAGGTGAAGGACTCATCGGATGCTACCGGGTTCATAACTGGAGTGATCGCGGTTGCAGCGGGAGACGACATAGCCTCGCCCTAAAAGCCGATGGAACGGTTTGGGCCTGGGGGTACAATGCTAATGGCCAACTGGGAGATAGTACGTGCGAGGGGAAACTGACACCGGTCCGAGTGAAGGACCCGACGGATCCTTCGGGATTTCTGACCGGGGTAAAAGCCATCGCGGCCGGATCGATTCATTCGATCGCTCTAAAAAACAACAAGACGGTGTGGACATGGGGAAGCCAGGCGTATGTGCGGATCGGACGGAACAGGGCTTCTCCACCCCAGAATGTGGCCGGCCAGGTAGCAGGCATAACGAATGTCATAGCCATCGCAGGAGGATGGGAACACACGGTGGTCCTCAAAGGGGATAACACAGTCTGGGCCGCCGGCCGTAACCTGGAGGGTCAGCTTGGAGATGGAACCCCGATCGGATCCTCTCTGTCGCCTCTGAAGTTATTTGTGCAAGTCATCGATCCAACCGACCCACCGGACACCTGTCCGGAATCGGCCATCGGTGCGAATGACCGGCATGCGGTGGCAGTGAAACAGAATGGGACGGTGTACGGATGGGGGTGGAATACGGGGGCAAGCTCTGCGACCCCACCACGGACAACAAGCCACCCCCCTAAAGATGAAAGATCCTTCCGACCCGACGACTTTTCTGACGGGGGTTTCCAACGTGGCCGCCGGAGGGGAATTCAACCTGATGCTCAAAGCCGACGGCACAATCTGGGGCTGCGGTTATAACTCTGGGGCAACTTGGAACCGGTGCATTCTCGGGAAACGTGCCCACTTCGACGCCGGTACAGACCAAATTTCCTCCGGCCAGCCTGGTATATGTATATGGGCTCAACTACATCAGCCCGGGCGCGGAGGGAACTTTTCTGATCGAATACGAAAATGTCCTTGGTTTTACCCTCGAGAACGCCGTGGTCGTTTTCGACCTTCCGGGAGCTTTCACTTATCTGTCCGGACCAGCGGCGCCATCTACCGGAGCGATGCCAATCAGGTATTCTGGAAGCTGGGAATGTGACCCCCGGAGGCAAAGGGCAGCTTTATGTAAAGGTCAACGTTCCCTGGGGACTGCCCCTGCATTCGAAGGTGAACTTGATGGTCAATATGGGCGCTGTAAATTATCCGGGAAACCTTAATGTGGCCGAGTACCTGTACCTATGGTACGGTTCAACTCGTCCAGAATAAAACCCTGACTTCCCAGGAGATCGCCACCCTACGCCTTCAGGACCAACCCCTGGATAATCTTCTCAACCAGGCGTTGTCCTTGGGGTTTCAATTCTATAACGTAGGCCAACAGGTTGCCTTTAACGACGGGACTACCTTAGTTCGGCTGGTATTGTTTGACTTTGCCGATTTTGCCCCCATGTTTCTTACAGCACCGGCGGTCGCGCCCACATCGAGAAAGTTCAAAAGGACAAGTACACTCTCTTCGATACCAATGGCGGCCTGACCATCAATCGAAACGACGGCTCCATAATCCCCTGGGGAACGTGGGCCGAGAGTCACAGTCTCACCTTTTACCAGTGCATGTTCAATTGCGCGGTCGAAGGGCTTCCTTCTTATGTCATCGGGTAAGTACATCGAAACTATTGAAGTACGCCGGTGATACCCTGGATTGCGTCGCCTGCGCCCGGACCAGGAGCCCGACGTCTGCGCCAAATGCACCGTTACGCTCGACGAGAGGCTGGGGAAAATTAAAGGATTATGTGGATACGCTTCCGTGCGCAAAGAATGTAACGATAATCCTGATTCCCATATTCTACGAAATGAAAAGAAAGAGTGCGACCCGAATGGGCTCTGGAGGTCGATCTCGTAAACCCTCTTCGAAGAGGTGTCATTTCATCAGAAGTGCAACACCACCTGGGCGGAATTTACGGAGCACCGGTAGCGATCTGTACGCCATCGACAAATATGCGGCAACGGAAATCGTGTAGCTTCAAAAGGCCGTCTGCCCCCCACCCTCCTGCGCCTCCAAAATTCCGAAATCCCGACCACCGAACCCGAACATCAAATCCGCAGATTTAAAAGGGGGGATCCTCCCGGCAAAGAATGACCTCCTACCATCAGTCCGAAAACCTGGGCACGGACGCCTACAGGGGTCTTCTCCTGGACGAGCTCGATCCAGCCCTGGATGAATCTACGCGAGTCATAAATGATGGCGGGACCTACCTGGCGACCGGCAGGCTTTTGAGCTGGGATGTCGGAACGCTGGCGCCCTACCCGGGGCCTGGAAATAAAAAGCCGTTTCTTTCAGCGTTCAGGTAAGATCCGATGCGGCTGTGGGGACCCAGATTGTCAATAGAGCCGAGGTCTACTTTCCGAGCTCCAATGAAATCACCCCAACCAATCCGGTCGTTCACCTGGTGAGCACCCTGGCAGCAGACCCGCAGAGCCTGACGACCACCTCAGGGACTGCTAAGCCCATCGCGCTGACCGGGAGACCGACTGGTTCGCTCAGCTATCGGATTACCGCGGCACCGCGCTATGGAACCCTGACCGGAACGCCCCCTTCGTTGACCTACCAATCCATGGGTGAATTCGTCGGCCAGGACCGGCTCGATTTTGTGGTCAGCAACGGCGGATCGGACAGCCGGCCGGCAACAGTCGTTCCTCAATGTGGGACCTAACCCATACTGATACTAAGTCTCCGACTGTGGTGAGCACGTCACCTGCTGCCGGAGCCGCCAACGTGCCGGTCGTCACCGCCCCGATTGCTCAGAATCCGCCCCGCTACAGTCCGGCCATTACCGCCACCTTCTCGGAAGCCCTCGATCCCTCGACGGTTAACACGTCGACCTTCAAGGTGGTTGGTTTAACGGGGTCCGTCTTTTACGATGAGCAGACTAAAACCGCGGTATTCATGCCTCTCAGCCCGCTAGTTTCGTCGAAATCCTACACGGCGCAATTGACCGCCGGGATCAAAGACAAAATGGGGAACGCCATGTCCCCCTACAGTTGGCAATTCGCATCCGGCAGCCCTGCCAATATGGTTGTGACCTTGCCTTTGGGAGAACCGGAGCTTAATTTTGGGTCTCTGACGGTTAACGCCCTCTCTCCGGCCAAAACGGTTTCCTTGATCAATACCGGAGTTTCAAACTTGATCATGGGAACGGTTTCATTGACCGGTGTGAATAGCGCGAACTACATAATTATAGAAGGACAAATGTTCAGGGAAAAGTTTAGGGCCGTCTCAGAACTGCACGGTGAAGGTGGCCTTCCAACCCCTCTCCATCGGCCAGAAAGATGGGTCCCTTTCCATCCCTTCGAATGATCCGGATCCGGCCTCGATAAATTTGAAAGGACAGGGGATTGGTTCAAATTCCCCCTGGTTCATTTGGCTTCCGCTCATACTGCGGCCTTAGGGAAAAAACCTGATCAGGGGCATCTGCCGCTGATCCCCAAAAACCACGACGCCGGAAGACCCGGCCGTTCCGGGACCGACCGGCCCGTTTTTCCCTCCCCACATGGAGAGGCCGAGCGGGATCTGATCCGCCGGGTCCTGGAGCGCCGCAATGGCAACAAGAGCCGGGCCGACCGTATCCTGGGATCCGCCGCTGCCACCTGCGCTCCCGGATACTGCTGCCCGACCTGATCTAAATTTCTAACCAAATCGTTGGTTGATTTTAACCATCGGCCTGATCAATCTGGTTGATTTCAACCACCCTTCCCCACCCTATCCAGCCGCCTTCCTGTCCGCACGGGTTTTTCTCCTTAACCCATTGAATTCTTACCAATTTTTTTAAGGTTGCGGACTGTCCTTCTGGGTAGGCTTCGGCATAGATCTTGCTGATTTAAATAGATGTTTTTTATCATCTCCTCGTTCCTAAATCCGTTTTCTAAAAATACAAAGCAAGACCAAGTTTTTGAGGGAAGAGGACCCTGCTCTGGACCTAAGCCGAATACCAAATCATCTTTTCAAGGAGGCAAGGTATGAAAAAAATTGGGATGGTCATTCTTTTTCTCTTCATCCTGTCAGCCAATGCTCTGGCTACCGATTACTATGTAAAGACACCTGCAAATGGTGGAAGTAACACAAATGATGGATTGTCCTGGGCCACGGCCAAAGCGACCATCACGGCGGCCATGGCGCTGGTCAATGGAAGCGATAACATTAACGTTGCAGCAGGCACCTATAATGAAAGAATCACTTTCCACGCCTCAAACAGCAATCAGCTCTTGGGGGGATATCCAGCCGCTGGCGGCGGGACAAGGGTACCTTGGACCAATCAGACCATCATCAGTGGCGCAGGCCTTACCGGAAGCGTGATTTCCATTCCAGGTAATTTCACCACGAACGTTGGCTACAGCGGCGTTGTCATCGATGGATTCACTATTAAAAATGGATCAAAAAGTCACGGCCTACGGTGCCGGGATTGAAAGCTATTCCGTGGGCCTGACAATCAAGAACTGCATTATCGAGAACAACACAAGCACGGGCAGTGGGTGGGTAGGCGGAATCTACGCGATGGCCTTGTACTATGAACCTTCAACGAGTCTCCTCAGGATTGAAGCCTCTATCATCAGGAATAATACCGGCCCTGGTGCGGGGGCCATCCTTATTGATGCGATTGCTCCTTTAGGCTTGAACTGGTCAATAACCTCATATACGGAAACAATTCTTCGGATACCTCGACCTTCCTCTTCGGATCGGAGGATTGTCATTGAACGGGATCCCAGATGATGGCCTCTCACCCGCCGACAACCCGAAGATTCTCAACTGTACGATTGCGAACAACACAGCGGCTCACGTCACCAAATCGGAGGGGTGGGAGTCAACCTCGACTTCGGGAAACCGTTACGATGTCCAACAGCATCGTCTGGCACACCAGGCCATGACGATCTCTTTGGATATAACGGGGAAACTTTGCCATCAGCTACAGCGACGGCGGCATCGAGGACGCGGGCGACGCGGGGACAGGGGTGATCCACAATCCTCCATCCTTTGTCGGGGCATCGGTTATCGTCTCGCCGCAGGTTCTCTCTGCATCGACACAGGGGAACAACAGCGTCTCAGGCATTCCTCTACGGACCTGGAGGGAAACTCCAAGAATTGCCGACGGCGGCTATAACGGGTCGGTGATAGTCGATATGGGAGCCTACGAAAAAGCAACACCTTCCGACACAACTCCCAACGCCTTTTCTTTGTAGACCAGGCCGGGGTTCCTTGAATACTCTCCGGGAATCCAATTCGATAACAGTTTCCGGGATCACCGGGCCTACGCCGATTTCGATCACGGGAGGTGAGTATAGATCGGACCCGCGAGCTGCAGTCGTCCCCGGGAACGGTTAACAACGGAAATACGGTCACGGTCCGTCAGACCTCCTCGATCAGCTTTTCCACGACCACGAATACCACGTTGACCATCGGCGCGGTGAGCGATACTTTCAGCCTGATGACGCTGGACGACACCACCCCCAATGCCTTTACCTTAACGGATCAGACCGGGGTTCCTTTGAAAGACTCTGAGGGAATCCAATTCGATAACGGTGGCCGGGATCACAGCCCCCGCGCCGATTTCGATCACCGGGGGTGAGTATAAGATCGGGGCCGGGAGCTACACGTCGTCCCCCGGGACGCTCAACGACGGAAATACGGTCACGGTCCGTCAAACCTCCTCGGGCAGCTTTTCCACGACCACGAATGCCACCCTGACCATCGGCGGGGTGAGCGATACCTTCAGCCTGACGACCCTGGCCAACACCTATGATGGCAATGGGGATGGCATACCGGATTACCAACAGCCGAATGTGGCCTCCATGACTACCTTCAGCGGGCTCGATTTAGTCACGTTGGCCTCTCCGAACGGCACAACGCTGACCAATGCTCAAGCCAAGGACAATCCCTCTCCCGGAGATTCCCCATCCGGGGTGACTTTTCCCTGCGGGTTCTTTGATTTCACCGTAAACGGCCTGACTCCGGGAGGGTCCACCACCGTGACCCTTTATCTCCCCGCCGGAGTCGCTCCCAACACCTATTACAAGTATGGCCCCACACCTGGTAACATCGCCTCCCACTGGTATGAATTTCTGTATGACGGTCAGACCGGGGCCGTGATCGTGGGGAATGTCATTACGCTGCATTTCGTTGACGGGTTGCGTGGAGATGACGATCTGACAACCGACGGTATCGTTATTGACCAGGGCGGACCGGGGATTGTGCAACAGGTGGGATATAAACTGTATTTACCCCACATCCTCAGGTAGAGGGATCCCGCCTTAGGCTGGACTCCCTCGCCATTGGACGTGAATTCAAGGGTTCCACCATAAGCCCCAGCTCGGCGCTTATTTCGCACATATTCTGGGGGACGGACTTTTTGTGAGTCCGTCCCCATTCACAGGTTCAAGGCATTCAAACCGCCTCTACCGCCGTCACTTCCGGAACTTGCTGCTTTAAAAACTTTTCAATCCCCATTTTCAAGGTCATTTGGGACATGGGACAGCCCTTACAGGCTCCGGTCAATCGTACCTTTACAGCCCCCCTCGGTTACCTCCACCAATTCCACATCTCCTCCATCGGCCTGCAATTGTGGACGGACCTTGTTCAGTGTTTCCTGGACCTTTTCTTCATCGGTTATCCCCTTTCAGGTTTTTCGTCCATCGGCACTAACTTATCATTTCTCCGGCCGAAGGGCCAATATTTTATCCACTCCGCCCCCTTCGCCTGGTCATCGAATGTTAAGAAAAAACTGAATTCAAAGAAAATGATTTAATATTCGCTCGTAAAGGTCGATAACGCATTAAAAGCCTTTCAAGGGAGGGAGAAGTGGATGGTTTGCAGTGTGATTGGAAGAGGAATCAGTCGGGCTTTGTTGGGCCTGTTCCTTTACGGTCTTCTGGCCTTTTTGGGTGCGCCGGGCCAGACTGAGGAAAAGATCAATCGGTACGTGGGATCGGAAACCTGCGGGGGGTGCCATACCGAGCAATTCGATAATTTTAAGAAATATTCCAAAAAAGCGCATTCCTTTCAGAGCATCGAAAGGATGAAAAAAGGGTTGTCCGCCCAGGAAATCAAGGACTGCTATAAGTGCCATACCACCGGATACGGCAAACCGGGCGGTTTTCAAGATCCGATCAAAAACCCGGAACTTAAGAACGCCGGGTGTGAGGTCTGCCATGGTCCCGGCGGCGACCACGCCGAGGCCCAAAACGGCAAAAAAATCCGCCGTAAAATGGACCTGAAGGTTTGTGAAGAGTGCCACACCAACCAGCGGATTCAATCGTTCAAATTCAAGCCTTTAATCCATGCCGGAGCGCACTAACCATGTTCAATTCCGAAAAAATCTTTCATCTGCCCGGTCTTAAAAAAATGGCATCCAGTTTACAAATGAAATTGCTGCTGACCTTGTCGGTCATTTCCGTGCTGGTAGTGGGTCTCCTGCTTTATTTCACCATGGCCAGCCAACAGAATAGCATTCTCGATCAAATGAAACGATCAGGCGACCTGTTGGGCGGATCGGTATTCAACGGAATCATTTACCCGCTTTCCAGGGGCGATAATGAGACCGTAAAGAACCAACTGTCCCATATGCAGGAAAAGATGAAGGCTATCCAGGTCTTTGTCTTTGACTTCAACCAGAAGGTCTCCTTCGCCACCGAAAAAGCCAAGATCGATCAACCGCTGGCCAGCTTTGTCGCCAATCCCCGAGGACTGGAAATAGTGAAAAAACTATTAAAGGGCGGGGCGGCCGAAGACACGCGGTTTCGAAGAAGAGGTGGGCGGACGGCCGTTTTTTTCGGTGGTCCAGCCGATCCGGAATGAGCCGGCCTGTTATCACTGCCACGGACAGAGCCATACGGTTCTGGGCGGATTGCTGGTCAGGCAGGCCAGTGAGCAAGTGGTCTCGGCCTTGAACCGAACCCGATTGTTCGGATTGATCTTCGGCAGTCTGGGGATCGTCGGCATTGTCCTGCTGGTGTTTTTCCTCGTAAACCGCTTCGTCGTCCAGCCGATCCGGGCGGTGGCCCAGCGAGCCGAGCAACTGGCCCAAGGTGATTTATCCATGGCAAGGCCAAGACCTGCAGGACACGGAAGACGAGGTAGGTCAACTAAATCGCTCCTTCACTCAAATGACCGGCCAATTGCGCCGGGTGATTCAAAAGGTGACGCACCTCTCCCGCCAGGTTGCTGATGGATCTTCTAACCAGGCCAGCGCCTTTGAAGAAACCTCGGCCTCGATCAACGAAATCGCCACTATGACCAAACACAATGCCGAAAATGCAGGTTTCGCCAACCAGTTGATCAATGAAAACAACAGCCTGGTGGAACAGGCCGATTAAGTATGCAGGATTTGGAACAATCCATGAAACATATATCGGAGGCGGGATTGCAGATCGGAAAGATCATTAAAACGATCGACGAAATCGCCTTTCAAACCAATTTACTGGCCTTGAATGCTTCCGTTGAGGCCGCCCGCGCCGGGGAGGCCGGCGCCGGGTTCGCCGTAGTGGCCAATGAAGTCCGGAGCCTGGCTCTAAAATCGACCGAGGCCTCAAAGAATACGGCCGACCTGATAAAAAACACCCTCAGCCGGATAGAAGAAGGATCGGGATTGGTGAATAAGACCGGAGAGCTGTTCGATCGGATTTTAGTCGGGACCCAGAAGGCCAAAAATCTGATCAACGAAATTTCGGAAGCCAGTCATGAACAGTCCCAGGGGTTTGATCAGATCAACCAGGCCATTATCCAGATCGAGGGTGTCACCCAGAAGAACGCCGAAGGGGCTGAAGAAATGGCCACGGACATGGCTTTCTTTCAGTTGGAGTCGGGAACCCCCAAACTATTGCCAGCCCCGGAGGATAAATCTGGAATAACTTCGCTTACATTTAATTAATACCGCTCGAGCTGTTAACGGCTTCTTTGAATCCGTCGAGTTCTAATTACGTATTAAGGCGCAAGCAGGACCTGATCCTCAAATCGCTCGGCCAGGGCCTTTTTCAGGGATTCCGCAGCAGCCAGGTCCGTCAATTCAACGAATAGCTCTCCTTTTTCTCCCACCACCAGTCGCCCAAAAGGCGCTACCGTTTCGGCCACATCATCGGGCTCGACGGTCCACCAGCCCCGGGTGCGATCCAGCAATTCCCGTCCCTTTAATCGACGGGGGGTGACCAGATCGATGGTCCTGAACCAGGCCTCCCAGCCGATCTGGGCCGGAGCGACTAATACCGGGCTGACGGGATCATGATAAATCCGGCAACGCCCGAAGAGTCGCAAATACATCATCAGGAAACATCCCCCATCAGGTCGCGGATAGGGGCTTCGGGCCAATCCTTTGGGATCGGCGGGCCGATTCCTTGTTGTCTAAGAGCCAGGATAAAGGCATATTCGTAAAGATCGGCCATCCGGGTTTCCTTCGGTTCGGACCCCCGGTAATTGGCCCGAGCCCAAGCCTTCTCCCATAGACGCCGGGCGAGTTCCCGAGCCGGACGGAGCCGTGGATCCAGGAAGATACTTCCAGGCGGGCCAATACCTCTGCCTGCCGGGCTTCCAGCAGAGCAAAAATTTTTCGATACCGCCCTACGGCCGGATCGAAACTCCAAGAGTCCTTTGAAGGTGTCAATTAGATTACTCTTTACCCAGTCCCAGAATTTGTTTTGAAGATTGGGACCGATTTAATCTTTAAATTCGAAGCGTTTTTTTTGATCATTTGGATTTTGGACCTTCGTGCTTGTTTCGGATTTCGTGCTTCGGATTTCGATTTTTGCACCAAACAGTTAAATACCCTTCTCACAAACCCCTCTTTCCTCGCGGGATCGGCGGCAACAGGTAATCCGTGCGCACATTACTCAAGGCATTAAAGATATTGCCTTTGATTTTTGGGTTGAGGGCGTAGGCTTCGGTCAGCATTCTTTTTAGCTGCTCCCGGGAGGACCGTCCGGCGCTGGGGCAGGGATTGATAATTTCCGGCCAGGCCCGCCTCTTGACCAACTCCTTGATCTCCCCTTCCCCGAGCAGGGTCAGCGGCCGGATCAGGGTCAAAGCCCCCTTGAACAAGACCTGGCGGGGCACCATGGTGCCTATTTGGCCGCCGAAGAAAATATTCAGGAAAAACGTTTCAATGATGTCGTCCTGATTATGTCCGAAGGCCAGCTTGGCGCACTTCAGGGAGTGGGCCATTTCAAAAAGGTGCCGGCGGCGAAGCCGCGCGCAAAGGAAGCAGGGGTTCTCCCGATTTTCAGGACCGTGGGCCCGGACCCCGTAATCGGTCTCCTCGAAATGAAAGGGGATCCCCAGGCTTCGACAAAAGGCCTCCACCGCCGCTGGTCGGGACCCGGGAAATCCCATGTCCAGGTGAACGGCGATCAGCTCATAGGGTTTGGGGATCCAACGGAGACGTTCCCGCAGCAGCCATAAGAGGGAGAGACTGTCCTTCCCTCCGGAAACCGCCACGGCGATGCGCTCCCCCCCATCGATCAATTCATAGTGTCGAATGGCACGGCCTAACTTTTTGAATATTTTTTTGTCGACCGCCGGCATTTCCATAATTCGAGTCTAACCCAGAATCGAAGCGGGTTCCAGACTTCTTTTTTTTGGAGGCAGGTTAGTATATTTTCGCGCTGGATGGACCGTGAACGGGTTAAAAAAAAATGAACATCGAACATCGAACGTCCAACATCGAATGTTTAATGCGAAAGTAAGATCGACCAGCGCTTTCGAGTACTTGTTTTTCGTTGTCATCCCGGACTCGATCCGGGATCCAGGCAGCTGATCATTCCTGGATTCCGGCTGTAGCCGGAATGACGACCCTTTGATGGCCAATTATTTCATCTTCGGGGTGCCCGCCCCGGGCATGGGGGTTTAATGGAAAAGATTAAGAAGCAGAAATAGGTCGATCCCTTTCGATGGAGATTCGTTTTTCATTCGATGTTGGACGTTCGATGTTCAATGTTGCGACGTTCATTTTTTCTTGCACCCCCGATCAAGATCCATTAGCATCCAAATCCAATGCCACCCTCGCACGGATCGTTCCTATCTAAGAAAGCTTCTGCTCCTGCTGGCCTTGCTCCTGGGAGGACGATTGGCGGTAGCCGCCCTCCTGCCCTTGAGCCCGCAGGAGGCCTATTACTGGGTTTTTTCCCTACACCCGGCCTGGAGCTATTTTGACCATCCCCCCCTGACCGCCTACGTCATCGGGGTTTTCACTTATTTCCTGGGTGATCAGGCGGTCGTCATCCGCTTGGGCGCCCTGCTCTTCTCCTTCGGCTTTTCCCTGTTGGCTTATTTCCTGGGAAAAGAACTATTCGATTCCCGGGTCGGCTTCTGGACCGGGACGATTTCCACCTTACTGCCCTCTTACGCCATGACCGCCCTGATCATTACTCCGGACAGTCCTCTGGTGTTCTTCTGGACCCTGTCGGGGGCTCTGACCCTGAAAGCCATTCAAAACAACCGATACCCCTATCACCTCTTATCCGGAATATCCCTGGGATGTGCCCTCTTATCGAAATACACAGCCCTATTATTCCCGGCCTCCCTGTTGCTTTTCTTCCTTTTTACCCCGGATCGACGACACCACCTGAAGCGCTGGGAGCTCTACGGAGGCTGGGTCCTGGCGGCGCTGATTTTTTCACCGGTTTTCCTCTGGAACGCAGACCACCACTGGGCCTCCTTCGCCTTTCAATCCACCGACCGGGCCCGGGAGCTGGGTAAATTCTCCCCTGCTGACTTGGGCGCCTTTCTGGCCTCTCAGGCCGGCGTCGTCTCTCCCCTGGTCTTTGCCGGAATGGCGGTCGCTATGGGACTGGCGGTCAAACGATTTTTCCGGCGGCCAAGCTGGAAGGAGAATTACCTTTTATTCTTGAGCCTGCCCATGATCGGCCTGTTCACTCTGGTGGCCACCCGGGAATGGGTCAAGATGAACTGGTTAATCCCGGCTTACCTGCCCTTGATTATTCTAATGATGGGCTACTATCAAGAAAAGATCTTTACCTGGAGATGGGTCTACCGAGGAATAGCCGTCTGGACCTGGGTGACGGTGGGGGCGTTTTTTATCCTGTTGCACCTCTGGCCCTTTGTTCCCCAAATCAAGGTTTCGGGCTCTATGGATACCCTGACCGGCTGGCGGGAATTGGCCGGTCACCTGCAGGATGAACAGCAAAAGATCCAAGCGAGAAGCGGCTCGAACCAGCTACCCTTTATCCTGGCCTGGGGACATAAAACGGCCTCGGAATTATGGTTCGAATTAAAAGGGCATCCTCCCGTGTACGCCCAGACAGCGCTGGGTAAAAAGGCCCTGGCCTACGATTTCTGGTTCGACCCGGCCCCACTCAAAGGGAAGGATGCCCTTTTCGTCTGGAGTTCTTTTGAAAATTTTTCTTATGAGAGCTCTGATCTGCTAACCCGTTTTTTTGAAAAAGTGGAACCCCTGGAGCCTTTCACCGTCTATCGGGGAGAATACCCCTTAAGAACATTCAAGATCTATCATTGTCTCCGCTACCGGGGATTCGATTTTAAGGCGCCTTAAAGCTTCAAATCCGAAATCCGAATATCGAAACTCGAAACAAATTCAAATGATCCAATTTCAAATTGTTCATCAGCGGTTGGGTTTCGGCGAAAGGGCTTTACCCCATCCCTTGGCTTAACCGCTCCCGAAGGGCCGTATACCGGGCCTGGGTCTTGTTGTTCTTGATGCCCATGGCCAGGGCCTTTTTGGTGCCGATGAGAACGATCAAGCGCTTGGCCCGGGTAACGGCCGTGTAGATCAGGTTCCGCTGCAGCAGAATATAGTGCTGGGTCATCACCGGCAGGACGACGGCCGGGTATTCGCTTCCCTGGGATTTATGAACGGAGATGGCGTAGGCCAGGGTTAATTCGTCCAGATCGCTGAAATCATAGGTCACAAACTGGCCGTCAAAATTCACCACGATTTCCTGTTGCTCGGAATCGATCTTGGCGATCCGTCCCAGGTCCCCGTTGAAGACTTCCCGGTCGTAATTATTGCGTACCTGCATCACCTTGTCGCCCACCTTATAGAAACGGGGACCCCGCTGCAGTCCGGTCGTTCCGGGATTTAAGCCCTCCTGCAGCAATTGATTCAAGTTTTCCGCGCCCACGGCCCCCTTGTACATGGGGGTCAGGACCTGGATCTCTCCAAAAGGATCCAGGGCATACCGTTCCGGTATTTTTTTCCCCACCAGTTCCAGGATCCAACGAGCCGCCTTTTCCGGATCCTCCTGGTGAATAAAATAGAATTCCTGTTTTCTCTCCTGTGTTTCCGGTGGAATCAGCGGCAGCTCCCCCAGGTGGATGCGATGGGCGTTCGAGACGATCAGACTGCCTTCGGCCTGTCGAAAAATATGGTCCAATTCCACCACCGGGATTCGACGGGACCCGATCAGATCAGCCAGAACCTGACCCGGGCCGACCGAAGGTAGCTGGTAAACGTCTCCCACCAGGATCAATACCGCCCGATCCGGAACGGCCCTAAACAGGTGATACATCAGGACCGTATCGATCATCGAGGCCTCATCGACGATGATCAGATCAGCCTCCAGCGGATGGCCGCGGTCCCGGATAAATCGCTTCTGGTGAGGGCTGTAGCCCAAGGTGCGATGGATGGTGGCGGCCGGGTAGTGGGTAACTTCGGAAAGCCTTTTGGCCGCCCGGCCCGTGGGGGCCATCAATATGCATTTCAGATCAGATCGCCGGAAGGCTTCCAGGATCGATCGCACCAGGGTGGTTTTTCCGGTACCGGGTCCTCCGGTGATGATCAGCAGTTTTTGGGTCAGCGCCTTTTCGAAGGCCTCCTGCTGCCGGCCGGCCAGATGAAGTCCGAAGGTTTGTTCCACCCCCGCCGCCTGTCGAATCCGACTGCTGGGCAGGCGATTTTTTTGGGACAGGAATTCATTGATCCGTTGGGACAGCCCCTCCTCACAATGACTCAAATAGGGCAGGAAAATGAGCGGCGGTCCTTCCGGGTCCGGCCTAACCTGAAGTTGCTGCCGTTGCAACAGGTCTGAAAGCGCTCGGTCAACCCGATCGACTTCGACTTTCAACAGTTCAGCGGCTTGTCTAACCAATTCCTCCTGGGGAAAGCCGGTGTGTCCTTCTTCGGCCTTCTGCTGCAATACATGGGTTATACCGGCTTCCACTCTTTGGGGGGCTTCTCTGGCCATGCCCAGCTTTTCCGCCAATCGGTCGGCGGTAATGAAACCCACCCCGAAGAGGTCGCTGGCCAGATCAAAGGGATTTTCCTGAATCCGGGTGATTGCCTCCCGTCCATAGCTTTTGAAGATCTTGGAGGCCAATCCGGTGGTAATCCCATGTCCCTGCAAAAAAATCATGATCTGGCGGACCTCTTTTTGCGCTTCCCAGGACTTTTTAAGCTGGCTGACCCTTTTAGGCCCAATCCCCTCCACCAATGACAATTGTCCCGGATTTTTATCAAGAACCTCCAGAGTCTTAAGACCAAAACGACCGACGATCCGTTTAGCCATCTCCGGTCCAATCCCTTTGATCAAACCGGAGCCCAGATACCTTTCAATGCCGATCTCCGTAGCCGGGGCCATCGATTCGTATCGCTCCACCCGCAACTGCAGGCCGTACTTGGGATGGCGTTCATAAACCCCCTGGATCTTAAGACGTTCACCCAGGCCGACGGCCATCAGGTTACCGATGACGGTCACCAGCTCCCGCTGGCCTTTCAGTTTCAGCTTGGCGATGATGAAATGGCTCTCTTGGTCGCTGTAGGTGATCCGTTCTACATGACCTTCGAGGCTGATGCTGTTCTTCTCGGGGGACAGGGGCATGATTCCAATCGCCATCGGGTTTATTGTTGAGGCTTCGCCTCAGGTAGCTCGGGGTCCGGATATTTTATCGTATTATCCCCCCGCACGGGCAGGAACCCAATTTGCCAAAACCAATGAACATCGAACATTGAACATCGAACGTCCAACATTGAATAAAAGGCAAAAGATCCAAGACCGAACATCCAGTCCCGCCTCGGCAGGATTTCTTTATCTTTTCCTATTCCACATTCGATGTTCGATGTTGGACGTTCGATGTTCGATGTTCAGTTTTTTAGAGTTGTGTTTCGTTTCACTCTCCCAACCCTATTTTTCCAGGACCATCCGGGCGTCCAATACCTGGCCTCCGCTCCCGGCTTCGTAAACCATGATGGGATTGATATCGATTTCGGCGATTTGGGGAAAGTCCGTGAGCAGATCGGAAAGCCGAATCACCGCATCCACGATGGTCTCCAGGTCGGAATTCTTCTGACCCCGCACACCCTGCAACAGTTTGATGCCCTTGATTTCCTGGATCATGGATTGTGCTTCGATGCGATTGATCGGGGCCACCCGCAACACCACATCGCCGATCACTTCTACATAAAGACCGCCGATACCGAAGACGATAACCGGTCCGAAGTTGCCGTCCTGTTTGCCGCCCAGGATGATCTCTCGTCCCCGGGGGGACATTTTTTGGAGGACCACGGTAAAACCCTCGTGGACAGCCGGCTCTTTGAGGGCCAGGTCTTGAAGTTGATAATAAGCTTGTTTAAGGTCTTCCGGGTTTTTCAGGTTTAAATGGACCCCGCCCACATCAAACTTGTGGGCCACATAGGGAATAGCCAGCTTAAGGGCCAGGGGGTAACCCAGTTGTTGCCCCTGATCCAAAGCCTGGTCCAGCGATCGGGCGCGTTCGTGGGGAATGACCGGAAAGCCGTAGTGCCGCAAAACCTCCAGGCCTTCGTATAGATACAGGGGTCGACCGGCCTCATGGGCCCGTTTTAAAACGGCGGCCACTGCTTCCCGGTCGACCGTCCGCTTCCCGGGTTCGGCTCTTAGCCCCTGCACTTTTTGCCGGGTGAAGCGCAGCGAGAGGTGTAGGGCCTGGGTGGCCTTTTCGGGAGACAAGAAGATCGGCATGGTATAATGTTTTTTTAGGTAGGAGATTTCCAGGTCTTCGGCAAAGATACAGACCGCCACCGGTTTTTGAAATCGCAGGCTCAGTTCCTCCGCCTTCTGGATCATCTTCCGGGAATCTTCTTTTTCCTGTTCGGCCCGATACCCGTGGATCAGCAGAGCGCCGTCAATATCCTCCCGTTTCAAGGTTTCCTCCATGATCTGCACATACACGGGCAGGTCAAAGAGGTCGCCCAAGTCCAGGGGATTGGACAAGGTAATTACGCTGGCCCGAAAATGTTTCTCGAATTCCTCCAGAAAACTTCGGGGGAAGGCCGGGAGGTGAAATCCATATTTGGAACAGGCATCGGCCGCCACCACGGCGTGGCCTCCGGAGCGGGAAATAACGGCCAGTCGATTGCCCCGCAAACGGGGCAAGGTCATGATCTTCAGGTAATTGATGACCTCTTCAAAATCCTGTACCCGAATGGCCCCGGCCTGATGGAAGGCGGCATCCACCACTTTATTATCCGACAACATGGCGGCCGTATGGGAAAAGGCGATCCGGGCGCTGCTGGGACCGGTATTGGATTTGTGGATGAGCACCGGTTTCGGGGAGGCGCTGATTAGTTCCATCAGCCGGCGCCCGTTGCTCAAACCCTCCAGGTACAGGCAAATCACCTCGGTCCCCGGATCCCGGATGAGGTATTCGAGCAGGTCGTTTTCATCGACATTGAGTTTGTTCCCCATACTGACGAACTTGTTGATCCCGATATTCTCACTGGCCAGGAATCCGAGATAACTCAAGCCGACTCCGCCGCTTTGGGCCAGGATGGAAATATGGCCCAGCCGCATTTCCCGGTTTAAATGCATAAAGGGCAGGCACAGACCGTTTTCCATGTTGATGTTGCCAATGCCGTTGGGACCGATAAAACGGAGGTCATATTTCCGGGCTACGGCCAAGATCTCTCCTTCCAATTGGGTCCGCTCCCGGGAAAATTCCCGGAACCCCCCGGATTCAATGATCGCGAAGCGAATGCCTAATCGGCCGCATTGATCGAGGATGTTCGGAACGGTCGGGGCCGGGGTCAGAATGACGGCCAAGTCGATCTTCCCCGGTATCTGGCTGATCTCGGGATAGATCTTTTGCCCGAACAGGACCCCCCCCTTGGGTCCTACCGAATAGATCTCCCCGGAAAACTGGAATTCCATCAGGTTGTTGACAATGTTTTTACCCAGGTTGTTGGGGGTGTTGGAAACCCCGATCACGGCCACGCTTTTGGGATAGAAGAATGTTTCCACGTTGTTCTTTCTTGGGAATGGATTAGGCCTTCCCGCTTGTCTTTTTTGTCATTCTGAGACTGTTTATTAGTGGTCGCGGTCAATCGAATTCCGTCAGGGCGGTGCTTAAATAGCGTTCGCCCGTGTCCGGAAAAATGACCACGATCAAACGGCCCTGATTTTCCGGTCTCCGGGCCACCTGCAGAGCCGCCCACATGGCGGCTCCCGAAGATATGCCGCAGACTATTCCTTCCTCCCGGGCCAAGCGGCGGGTGGTATCGATGGCTTCGTCATTGCCGACCTGGATGATTTCATCGATGAGGTCGAGGTTTAAGACCTCCGGGATAAATCCGGCCCCGATGCCCTGGATCTTGTGAGGACCCGGCTTCCCTCCGGACAAAACCGGTGAATCCCGGGGTTCCACGGCAATGGCCCGGAAAGAAGGCTTGCGGGCCTTCAGGGCCTCAGCCACGCCGGTAATGGTGCCGCCGGTTCCCACCCCGGAGACCAGGATGTCCGCCTGTCCTTCGGTGTCATCCCAGATTTCCCGGGCGGTGGTGAGGCGATGGGCTTCAGGATTATGGGGGTTTTGAAACTGCTGCGGGATGAAGGAATCCGGATATTCCCGGGCCAATTCCTGGGCCCTCTGAATGGCTCCGCGCATCCCCTCGGTCCCCGGGGTTAAGATCATTTCCGCACCCAGCAGCTTAAGCAGCTTGCGCCGCTCGATGCTCATGGTCTCGGGCATAGTCAGGATCAACCGGTATCCTCGGGAGGCGCAGACGCAGGCCAGGCCTATCCCGGTGTTGCCGGAGGTGGGTTCGATGAGCACCGTCTTGGGGCCGATCCGGTTTTCCCTTTCCGCTGCTTCGATCATGGAGAGGGCGATCCGTTCTTTGACGCAGCCCAAGGGATTAAAAGATTCCAGTTTCCCGACCACTTCGGCCAGGCAACCCTGGGTTACCCGCCTCAATTGAACCAGGGGAGTATTTCCGATCGTCCGGGTTATGTCTTCAAAGATCCTCATCCGCCGACTCCTCTCAAAATTATTTAGGGGTGATCATTTCCGGGTTAAGCGGTGGCGTTTGTTTCCGATTAATAATAGTAATAGAGATCGATCTGGCGGTCAAATGGATATTAGGAGCTTGACAGAAAAAGAAAAGGGTTTTATTAAATTAATCATATGATTGGAAATTGGAAAACAGGGGCTCGGCGGATTTCAGATCGAATTTCTATCCAGAAGTTCAATTATTTTTGCTTAATCTTCTGCTTTATCGTTCTTGGCGGCCCGGGCCTGCCTCTCGCCTACGGGAATACGGCCTTTCCCTGGTCCCAGATTCAGGGGGGGAATTGTCCTACCGGACCCGGAACGGGGACTCCCTATACGCCATCGCCGGTCGGTTGGGGCAGCGCTGGGAATACCTGGCCCGAACCAACGACCTTCAACCTCCCTTTGCCCTCTCCATAGGCAAGACCCTGCAGATAAACAACCGCCATATTTTCCCCCAGTCCTCCGTTAGCGAGGGGCTGCTTTTGAACCTTCCGGGCCATATGATCTACTTGTTCGCCAATGGAACCCTGGTTAAACGGTTCCCGGTGGCTATCGGCCGCCCCGATTGGCAGACTCCGAACGGCACTTTTACGATTATGGGTAAATTCAAGAATCCCACCTGGACCGTTCCTCAATCCATCCAGGAAGAAATGCAAAAAGAAGGCAGGTTGGTGGTGGAAAAGGTCCCCCCGGGGCCGGATAATCCCCTGGGCAAGTACTGGCTGCCTCTTTCCGCGGCCGGTTATGGGATTCATTCCACCATTTGGCCGGAAAGCATCGGTCACTCCACTTCGCACGGCTGCATCCGGATGCTCCCCGAGGACATTGGAGAGCTGTTCCCCTATATCAAGCCGGGAACCCCCATTTCCATTATCTACGAGCCGATCAAATTGGCTCAAACCCCGGATAAAAAAATATTTTTGGAAGTGCATCCCAACGTCTACCAGAAGCAACTCTCCTATTGGAACCACGCCCAGGCGCTGGCCCAAAAACAGGGATTGACCGCTCAGGTGGACTGGGCCAAGGTGGCCGGTGTCCTGGCCGAGCAAAACGGGGTAGCGGAAGAGATCACCAAAACTAAATGAAGCCCTGCAAGGCGGGGGAAAAAGGAGAAAAAAAGGCGGCGGGGTAACCCGCCGCCTTAAGGGTCAATTGATCTTGGATCAATTAGGGCTGGATCTCCTTCATCATTTCTTCTTCAGCCTGTTTGCTCCAAACGACCTTGCCGCCTACGCTGAGGGTTTCGACCATCATGCTCATGTATTTCTCGTTAACCTTTCCGGTTGCCTCGACCACTTCCAGGGCATGCCGGGCTTTGAGGCCCAGGCCGATATTCGACAGATAATAGTATTTCCCGTCGGCCGTAACCAACACAAAATCGTTTTCCAGGTTGATCATCGGATCGGCTTTATCCAGCGGGCAGATGTACCCTTTCAGGAGACAAGTAATACCCTCCAGCTTTCCCTTGATCGTGTCCGCGTTGACCACCAGGGGAATCAGGAGGAATACCACCAACAATACAGCCGGTAACAGCGTGTGCTTTTTGATTCCGTGCATCATATCACCTCATAGTTTTTAGATTTGGTTTTCCGGGGAAGGAGAGGCCGAAAAGCCTCCCCTCCCCCGGGTTTACGAGTCAGGTTAGAATACGAACTGGAACTCCACGCCGGCCAACCATTCCTTGCCCAGGTCGGGGTTTCCTTTGACGAGCGGGTTCTTACCCCAATCGTAATAGGTGAATTCCGGAACGACATAGAAGCTGTCGGCGATCTTCCAGTTGACGGCCGCACCGTACATCTGGCGGGCATTGTACTTGTCGCCCACATAGATGTCGTCATTCTGGGCCTTATCATAGCCGGCATAGATGTGAGGTGTAATCGGTCCGGAGGCGAAGGCCAGGTCGATAAAACCGGACCAGCCGGTGGTATTTTTGATGGCCCCATTAGTCGATCGCCGATAACCCCAATAGATGCTCTGCCCGCTCAGCGGGCCGCCACTCGTCGAAAGAGCGGAACTCAGGTTTTGTCCATACATACCCTGGATGGTGCCCGTAAAGGCCCCGGCCTTAACCACGACCGGTAACACCGCGCCCCAAGAGGTCATGTTGTCATCCGGACTATTGCCGCCGACTTTCGGTAAATCATTCCATTTGACGTATTGGACAAAGCCGGCCGGCATCAGGGAGACCATGCCAAAATTCATCCGCAATTTAAGAGCGGTCAGGGGAAAAGTGCCCAGGGATTGTTGGGCGCCAGCGGCTGAAGCGGCAACTGTCCCGGTTCCATTATCCTGATAATACATGGGCTGGACCAAAGAAAAGTCGTACCCGAAGGCCTTGGAAATATCCTGGGAGAAACGAACCTGGGCGTTCCTTTGGTCATTAATGGCGCCCCAGCCGTAACCGGCATTGTGATCATTGTTAAGTTTCCCTAAATTCTGATAAGGGACCACCGATAATACATGGCCATCGGTCTTGCCGGCCAGTAAGGTGCAATTCCCGAATTTAAAATACCCATAAAGTTTAGCGCTTTCAGCAAAATAGTAACCGGAGCTGAGAAAGCGGCATTACCGGAGTTGGATAGTTGCTGGTCGCCACCCAAACGGACTTCCCAATAGGCGCCCACATTGCCGACGTCCAGGTTTCCACGAATCCGGGAATTCTTGGAAAGGTTTAAGATCAACTCGGTTCTCTCGGATTTCCCCCCCGGGGCTAATTCCTTACTGCGATTCCAAGCACCGAGATCCGTCAGGACCAGGGCGCCAAAATAAAAGCTGGTGTCTTTGCCGCTTTCAATCTTGAAAGCCAAAGCCGGAACGGCAAACATTACGGCCAAGCCCAAGACTAAGGCAAAAAGTAAAGTTTTTTTCATCGTCTCTTTTCTCCTTGTTAAGATTAATCTTTCCTGATATTTAAGTAAACAAACCCTTTCATAATTATCTTATTTTAGCATCTTCCCAAAACCACCTCCCCCCTCCGGTATTAAAGGTCATACCTATTTGGGCCGGAATATAGTATGGTTAAGCATCCGAAGTCAAGCGGAACTATCATCGCTGCCGGCCGCACAACCCTAAAAATATATGTTCGCAATAAATTCCGAACTGTCATCCTGAGCCCTTCGCCTTTCTGTCACCCTGAGTGAAACGAAGGGTCTCGTCTTTCGGCTCACGGTAAACTCCGAGAAGGATCTCTGAACTAGCTAAAAAACTAGATTCTTCGTCCCGCGATATCGCGGGACTCAGAATGACAAACTCCTCTGACAGAATTTTTGCGAGACCATCAGAATATAAATTTCTATTCAAATTCAATGCCAAAAACTAACAAAGATAACTTATTGATTTTACATAACTGGATAGGCCTGCTGGGGAGAGAACCGGAATGACTTTGAGGTTACAGTGTTCCCCAAGATGACACAGAAGTCGCTCTTCAAGAAGAGCGGTATTGACTTCCATTTCCAATCCTCATAGACTTACTTAAAAAGGGTGCCATGACCACCAACGAATCGAAACAAAAAATCAAACCCCACCGGGTGAATATTTATAAATCCTGGTGCAAGAACTGCGGGATCTGCACTGCTTTTTGCCCCAAGGGGGCGCTTCAGCAGGATGCCGAGGGTTTCCCCTACGTGGCCGATCCGGCCCTTTGTATCGGTTGCCGGTTATGTGAACTACGTTGCCCCGATTTTGCCATCGAGGTCCAAGATATTGCCGAACCGGACAAAAAAAAACAGGCCTCCTAAGACCGTCTTCTGGCAGGGAAACCAGGCCATGGTGGAGGGCGCTTTGGCCGCCGGCTGCCGCTTCTTCGCCGGTTACCCGATCAGCCCGGCCACGGAAATCATGGAACGGATGGCCCAGCGAATGCCTGCCTTGGACGGAGTATTCATCCAGATGGAGGACGAGATTGCCGGGTTGGGGGCGGTGATCGGGGCTTCTCTGGCCGGGGTCAAGGCCATGACGGCCACCAGCGGTCCCGGTTTTTCCCTGATCCAGGAAAACCTGGGCTTCGCCTGCGTGGCCGAGGTGCCCTGCGTGATCATCAATGTCATGCGAGGAGGTCCCAGCACCGGACTCCCCACCAGCCCGGCCCAGGGGGATGTACTCCAGGCCCGTTGGGGGACCCACGGCGATCATCCCATTATTGTCTTGTCGGTCTCCACTCCTCTGGACTGTTATCGGGTCACGCTCCAGGCCTTCAACTTATCGGAAAGATACCGCACTCCGGTCATCATCCTTTCGGACGAGGTGGTAGCCCATACCCGGGAAACCTTCGCTCTCCCCCACCCGGAGGAAATTCCCGTGGAGGAACGTTTGAAACCTACCGTACCCCCCGAATGGTTTATCCCCTACGAAACCAAGGGACGACTGGTACCGGCCATGAGCTCTTTCGGGGACGGCTATCGCTACCACGTGACCGGGCTGATCCATGATGTCCGGGGCTTTCCTACCAACCGGCCCGATGAGATAACGGCCTTTCAAATGCGCCTCCAACAAAAAATCAGCGAAAATCTCCCGGATATCCAGTGGGTGGAGTCCTATCGGGTGGACGATGCCGAGCAGGTGGTTATTGCTTACGGATCGGTGGCCCGGTCCGCCCTTCATGCCGTCCGCCTGGCCCGGGAAATGGGGCTTAAGGCCGGGCTCCTGACACTCATCACCCTCTTCCCGTTTCCACGGGCGGCCCTGGAGCGGATAACCGCCACCGCCCGGACCCTGATCTGCCCGGAAATGAACTGGGGTCAGATTTCCCGGGAAGTGAAACGGGTGAACCGGGGACGCTGCCGGGTGCTGACGTTTAATAAGTTCGACGGGACCTTGATTACGCCCCAGGAAATCCTCAAAACGATTATCGGCGACTAACGATGGCGGATATTACCAAGCTCATTCACCACTACCTGCGTCACGACAAAAAATTCCCGCATCTCTGGTGCCCGGGTTGCGGAAATGGGATTGTCCTGGGGGCGCTGATCCGGGCTATTGACGACCTGAAATTCGCCAAAGATGAAATCGTCCTGGTCTCCGGAATCGGCTGCTCGGGCCGCATGAGCGTCTACGTGGATTTCAATACCCTGCATACCACCCACGGCCGGGCGCTGACCTTTGCCACCGGCATCAAACTGGCCAAACCATCCTTGCAGGTCATCGTCATTATGGGAGATGGGGACGCCCTGGCCATCGGCGGCAATCATTTTATCCACGCCGCCCGCCGCAACATCGATCTAACCGCCCTGATCATCAACAACAGCATTTTCGGCATGACCGGGGGCCAGCATTCCCCGGCCACGCCGGCCGGGATGCAGGCCACCACCACGGCCCTGCATAATATCGAACCGGCTTTCAATATTTCCGAATTGGCGGTCACCGCCGGGGCGTCTTTCGTGGGTCGGGGAACGGCTTATCACGCCCAACTGCTGCATCAATTGATCGAAAAGGCCTTGCGCAAGAAAGGTTTTTCTCTGGTGGAAATCATTACCCAGTGCCCGACCTACTACGGCCGGAAGAATCGCCTGGGCTCGGCGGTGGAGATGATGGAGTGGCAGCGGGATCAGGCGGTTGTGGTGGAGAAGGCCGGGGAACTTAAACCGGAGGAGTTGATCGATAAATTCACCATCGGGGTGCTGGTGGATAAGGAATTGCCGAACTTTCTGGACGAATACGACAAGGTGAAGGAATACGCCAAAACCAAAAACAGTTGAATTATTGGTTAACCTTTTCGTTTTTCGTAGGGGCGGTCACCCCGAAGCATGAAAACAAGGATTAACAAGGTGAGGGGGGGGATAGCCCATGGATTCCCGATATGAAATCCGTTTGAGCGGCACGGGCGGGCAGGGTTTGATCCTGGCCGGGATGATTTTGGCCGAGGCGATCGCTTTCGGCGAAAAAAAACAGGTCGTCCAGTCGCAGAATTATGGTCCGGAAGCCCGGGGAACCAACAGTCGTTCGGACATTATTATCAGTGATCAGGAAATCGACTACCCTAAGGCCCTGGACCTCGATGCCCTGCTGGCCCTGAATCAGACGGCCCTGGATGAGAACTTCCCGGCCCTCAAGGAAGGCGGTTTGCTTCTCATCGATTCCGATATGGTAAAGGAAGTTCCTCCGGTCCCCTATGTGGGCCTCCCCCTGACCCGATTGGCCAAGGAGAGCACCGGCCATCCGCAATCAGCCAACATGGTAGCTTTAGGCGCCTTGGCCGCCTTGACCGGCAAAGTCTCCCTGCGATCCCTGGCGACTGCCATGGCCCGCTATTTTAAGGACGAAGGATTGGAAAAAAATACCAAGGCCCTTAAGAGCGGGGCACGGTACGGGAAGAAACGTTTTTCGGAGGAATCTTCGACAATCGCTGTTTAAAAATCGGCTTTTTATAGATTTCCGTCAGATTGACGGCGATAGCTTCCAACAACTCCCCGGGCACACCCACAAAAATCTCGTTTCTTCCCAAAACCTGAGGAACGCGATCCCCTACTCCATTCAAGGTGAGGTTGATCTTTTTTTTCAGGTAGGGATAGGCAATGACATCTCCGCAGACCCCCTGGTAACCGGAACCGACCTTCAGATTGTGACGTTCGCCGGTCAGATATTGGTTGGCCATCAGCAACCACTTCGCCTGATCGGAAGTGATTCGGAACAAACAGACATCCACGCCCAGCACGGCCTTTTCCAAGGGGCTCAGGACCAGGGCCTGTGTCCGCCCGGGGGGAACCTGGTATCCTTCGGAAAAATATTTCTGAGCGGCCTCCTGGTTCCCAAAGACCCCCATCTGGACGGTCTGTTTACGGGAAACCTTTTCCGATTCTTTTTTGAATCCCAGGGCCGTCAGCCCCATGGTGCAACCGATATCGCCCTTGCCGACCCATAAACCTTTTCCTTTGAAGGCTTCCATGACCGCGAAACAAATACTGGGTAGTGTTTTCTCCGGCTTCCTAAAGACCACGGGTGTTTCTTCCAGGTTGGTAATGATCCGGATAGCTACCGGTCCGGATTTAATTCCCAGGGTATGCCGGAATATTTTGGTCAGTTCGGTTAGGTCTCTCATGGGATATTCAAAGGCCCCTCAAGATTTTCGTTGTTTCCGCAACGGGATAACTTTATTTGAACCAGTCGATTCCGGTTCGGGCTCCGGCCCCTCCGTCTCGATCGGGGCGACGACTTTCTCGATTCTAATCTTCCGCCCCCCCATGGAAAATTCATTTCCCTGGACATATTCCGGCCTTACTATCCATTCTCCTACAGTTGGGGGGAGTTGGAGAATTAAGAATTTTAAACGCACCCATCCCGGTTTGATATCCGGGATAACATCTTCCACCCGGCCGAAAAAGGCCGGATTATCCTCGATATAGACCAGGATGACATCCCCTATATCGGTCATGTCGTATCTTTTTTTTGTTGTTTTTATTTTTTCGGGAACCTGTCCCGGATGGAACTAAGAGGTACTAACGAGCCGCTTCTGGTGAATTCTTTTGTAACCAGTCCGCCCCCAAAAGTCAACATCTATTATGGGTATTACCGAACTTTTAACCGCGCCTCAAAAATAAAAAGGGAATACCTTCGTGGATAATTCCACTGGGCGGTCGGTTGAATCATTTAGACGTAAAAATAAACTATTTGACTTAATCCCTAAACCGGAGATATTTATTGGAGCAGTTCAATGACTTGCAAGAGCTGATCCCATTAATCGTTTTAAAAGGAGGCCCCATGAAAAAGAATAACCGCGACCAATATCTAAAAACCTGGTTGACTTATTTGAAAGGGAAAACCCGAATCGACCCAAAAGCCTTGGCCGAATTTCTCGGGAAAAGCTTTAAGGGAGCATTGTCCGCCACAACCATGAAGCGGTACAATGCAACCATCATCGCCAACCTTTACGAAAATGGTTTTTTGGCCGGAAAAACAGGAAAAACCTTCGCCGGGTCCCCCTTAGAGATCACCCGGGAAATAACCCCCGGTGTTCTCGATAAGTGTCTGACGTCAAATTACAAGAAAGTCAAATTCACGGAACCCGGCCAACCGCCCGAGCCAGTCGAAGCTAAAGCCGAACCACCGGCGGCCAAAAAGCCAAAAGTGCCGAAGGAAAAGAAACCGGCTAAGAAACCGGTTAACATGAAAGCCGTAAAGCCGGTTGGCCAAAAATCCGCTCTCCCGAAGAAAAAAATTGGGTCAAAATCTAAGAATGAAATGGCACCCAAAGCCCGTAAGACCCCTGGGAGAAAGCCTGCCGTCAAGAAACCCGGCTTGATAGGGAGGAAAACAGACTTGCTCAAAATGGGAGAGGGCGCCTTCCTCTATTCGCTCGAACTGACGAAACGGGTCGAGGAAATGGAGAAGGAAATTGCCGGGTACCAGAGGGTTTTTGAGGCCATCCGGGAACTCTTCGGCCGGGAAATAGATGAGATGGAAGAATGGTTGGGTTTGGTGCTGGAATAGAATCTTTTTAGTGACTTGGGCGCCTAGCCACGCATTTTACTATTTAAAGGAAATGGATCACCAGGAGATAAGGGAGACCGCCCGGCAATGGTGTAAAGACTTGGTCCCGGCCATTCTCGTCTTGGCCTTCTCCCTTATTTTCCAACTCCTTTGGGGTAATCACCCTTCCACGGACGGCTGGTGGGTGGTCTACCGCGTACTTCTTCGATTCTTTCGCTATGCGGTTTTCCTCTGCCTTCCGCTCTATCTGGTAAAAACGACTTATAACTCCATCCTTAAGAAAGGGGTCCGGTCTTTTGTCCAAGTTGAGCCCGCGCGGGTGTTGAATGTCAGCCGCATTAAGCATTGGCTCTTCCGGCCTTTTCAAGGAATCGGGATAGCCTTTCTTTTCGCCACTAAATTGTTGGCCGTTATCCAAATAATCTCCGGACCCTCTCCGAACTCGCCTGTACCTTTTACTCCCGGCCATTTTCAGACGGGGAGGCTTTTTGTCGGTATCGGCATTACCATAGGGATCTCCCTCCTTCTATCTACCCTTTGGACTTTAGACGACCTTGGGATTCGGTACCATAACCGGAGGGATCAGGAGCTTAAAATGATCGGAAAATATGTGGGAACCCTGATGCCGACGATTTTCGGACTTTATGGCGTATTGAGCCTCCATACCCATTCTCCCGGAGAAAGCGCCCTTAACCATGTCTTTAGAATTATCATCGCTCTGTATCCCCCGATGGTAGTCTTTGCCGTTGTTCATACCCATTTTATCAGGAAAAGAATCAAATATTTCTCTGTTGGGGTTTCCCTGATTAAAGGAGGGATTTGGCGGGGGCAAGGATGAAACAATTCAGACTATTCATTCGGGTTAAAGTACGGCTGCTCTTTAACGCCCGTCGGAGGTTTTCCCCGGATCTTTGTATTGATAGTTTGCTTTTCATATGCTATTCGGATCCCCTGCTCCAATAAAATTCTAATCAATTCCTGGGAGGAACCAAATGATCAAACCGATCCGCAGGGCAAAAACAGTTCTGATGGTAGTGGCGATAGTTTTCTGTTTCACCGCCGTGGCCGCCGCGCAAGGGGTCCGTAAAATCGACGCCTGCACCCTGCTGACCAAGGCCGAGATCCAGGCCGTTATCGGCCAGAACGTGGGCGACGGAAAACTGAACGCCGGCGCCAACCCGGCAGTCGGGCTCCCCTGCGAATATGTGATCGGCTCCTCCGGCGTCTTCAGCCTTTTGGTCAAGGCGGTCGGCCCAGGCGAAACCGCCGATAAGGTGATGGGGGAACTCAAGAAAATGAAGATCGCCGTCTCTGACGCCCCGGGCATCGGCGACCGCTCGTTTTTCTCCAGTCCGGGCTACGGCATGCTCCAGCTTAATACCTTCAAGGGCTCCAAGTACCTGATCATCACGATGCTGGTGCCGGGTGCCACCGAAACTGCGCAGAAAGCCGGCGCCGAGAAGCTGATGCGCAAGGCCCTGACAAAAATATGAGCTATGGGTTCGACGGGTCTGTTGGTATTGGAAAGGGTATCGCTATAAGAGGTGTTCGCTTTCTTGGAGGCTTGGGCCACCTGCGCCGACCGGCTCGGACAGAGGGCTTTCGGGCTGACGGGCAAAACGTTTTTGACACCCCTGAGTTGTCCGCGATTCCATCCCCCCTTCCCGCTTTATCTTCCTTACAGGATGTGCTAATATTCCACCTAAGCGCCTGTAGCTCAGTGGATAGAGCAACGGACTTCTAATCCGTAGGCCGCAGGTTCGAATCCTGCCAGGCGCGCCATTGATATTATTAGTTTTTTTCCTTGACCTCTTCTCTTCTTTGCTCGGCTTTTTAAAATCTCTCCTATCCTCTCCCTATTTTCTCAAAAACCGGCCTCTTCCCACTTCCACGGCCTCGGCAATTACCACGGTAATAATCCCCGGCCGAAAATTAGCACATTAAAACCAAACGCTTCTTTTTGACGGAACCGGCGCTCATGAATGCAACGCCAAAATTTTTGAACGTTAAAATTAATTTTTCCTTGACACCCTTTTTTTTCTTGTTAACCTTGATTGGGCAACATTAGCGGAAGGGTTTGAAAAGACCTTCAGAAAAATGGCCCAGCGGAGTATTACTATTAAGAGGAGGTTATTCTATGCAATCAATTCGTCTTCTCGTGATCGTTTTCTTTGGAACGGTGATCCTTTGCGGCGCCCTCCTGATGATTGGCTGCAACGGTTCCTCCTCGGGAGGTGACACCGCTTCTAACAGTTTAGATTGCCAACTTGCCAATGTTCAGAGCTCAGCGCAGTGTAATACTCTTTCCGCCCAAAACTCTTGTCTAAACCCTTTCACATATGATCCAAATTCTAAAACCTGTTCTATTTCTGCCTGCCTATTCTGCTCGCAATAGCTAAGAAAAAGCCTTACCCTTACCCTTAGCAGCCAAAACCGGGCCCACGGATCAGATTACCCCCCCAATGGTTCCTTGTGCGCCTCAAGGTGCGAGGTTTCGGCCTGGAATCTTCCGTTTCCATAGGCTACTCCCTTCAGATTCGCTGTAGTATTCGGATGGCTCGATTTTCCAGAACAAAGGGTCCGTGGAGGTCAATCGGGTGACCGTATCGTGAAACAGTGGGTTTGGCTGTCGGCCTCCCCCCTGTTCT